>NZ_JBFTRH010000001.1:0-1629386 GCF_056399405.1 Phyllobacterium sp. 01N428 | reverse complement strand
GCAAAGGCGAGTTCGCCGCCTTCTACAAACGTCTCGTCGCCAGTGGCAAAAAGCCGATCGTCGCTCTCGCTGCCGTCATGCGAAAGATCGTTGTCGTGCTCAATGCGAGACTGAGAGACGACCTCGTTCAACAGAGTTGATGACGGCGGAGGGGCCCGAGGATAACGGCCGAGAAGCCCCTGGGATAACCGGAACAGGGATGAAATAAATTAAAGCAGCGGCCGTGAGGCCGCCGCTGCTCTCAAAATTTGTCGCATCAGTGCAGGATCTGGCTGAGGAACAGCTTGGTGCGCTCGTGCTGCGGATTGTCGAAGAATTCCGCTGGCGCGTTCTGTTCGACGATCTGGCCCTGATCCATAAAGATCACCCGGTTGGCGACCTGGCGGGCAAATCCCATTTCGTGAGTAACGCACACCATGGTCATGCCCTCTTCGGCAAGTTGCACCATGGTGTCGAGCACTTCCTTGATCATTTCCGGATCGAGCGCCGAAGTCGGCTCATCGAACAGCATGATGCGCGGGTTCATGCACAGCGAGCGGGCAATAGCAACGCGCTGCTGCTGGCCACCGGACAACTGGCCCGGATACTTGTTGGCCTGTTCCGGAATCTTGACGCGCTCGAGATAGTGCATCGCGACCTCGTCCGCCTTCTTCTTCGGCATCTTGCGAACCCAGATCGGCGCAAGCGTGCAATTCTCGAGGATTGTCAGATGCGGGAACAGATTGAAGTGCTGGAAGACCATACCGACTTCGCGGCGGACTTCGTCGATCTTCTTCAAGTCGTTCGTAAGCTCAATGCCATCGACGATGATCTTGCCGCTCTGGTGTTCTTCGAGGCGGTTGATGCAGCGGATCATGGTCGACTTGCCCGATCCCGAAGGCCCCGCAACGACGATGCGCTCGCCGCGCATGACCTTGAGGTTGATATCCTTGAGGACGTGGAAATCCCCGTACCACTTGTTCATGTTGATGATATCGACAGCCACGTCCGTCTTCGACACGTGCAAGAGCGATCGGTCGACGTGGATTTCATTTGGGTCAACAACGTTTTCGGTTGTCATTATGCGGTGCTCCTCAGCGTTTATGTCCTTTGTCGAGCCGCTTTTCCATGAAGATGGAATAGCGCGACATCCCGAAACAGAAAATCCAGAATACGAAACCGGCAAAAATCAAGCCGGAGATGGGGGTCTGCGGTGATGCCCAATTGGCATCGGCGAAGTGCTGCTTCACGGTTCCCAGCAGGTCGAACATGCTGATGACCGTTACAAGGCTGGTATCCTTGAAGAGGCCAATGAACGTGTTGACGATGCCCGGGATGACCAGCTTGAGCGCCTGCGGAAGGATGATGAGCCCGGTCTTCTGCCAATAGCTCAACCCCAGCGAATCTGCGCCCTCATACTGCCCCTTCGGGATTGCCTGCAGACCACCGCGCACCACTTCCGCCATATAGGCCGAAGCAAAGAGCGCAACGCCGATCAGAGCACGCAGATACTTGTCGAAGGATACACCCGGCGGCAGGAACAGCGGCAGCATATAGCTTGCCATGAAGAGCACGGTGATGAGCGGGATGCCGCGGATCGTCTCGATGAAGATGACGCACAGCATCTTGATTACCGGCATCTTTGAGCGCCGCCCAAGCGCAAGCGCAATGCCGAGCGGCAGCGATACTGAAATGCCGACGAAGGATAGCGTCAACGTTACCAATAGTCCGCCCCAATTGGCCGTCTCCACATAAGGCAAGCCAAACCAGCCGCCGACAAGCAGGAAGAAGGCGACAATCGGGAAGATGAAGAAGAAGACGATGGCGTTGGCAACCTTGTACGGGGCCTTCGGAATGAGCAGCGGCACGAGCAGCAACACAAACAGGATCGCGACGATATTGACGCGCCAGTGCTGATCGATCGGATAGGGCCCATACATGAACTGGCTGAAGTTGGCGTTCACATAGGCCCAGCAGGCGCCCGACCATCCCTCAGGCTGGATGCCGCCCTGCGCCACCGTGGAGCAGACCGACCGGTCCGGACCGGACCAGACGGCGTTTACGAACAGCCAGTTGATGATACCGGGCAGGAACCAGGCGATCACCAGCAGCGCAAATACGGTCAGAGCCGTATCCATCGGCGTCGCGAAGAGATTGATTCTCATCCAGCGGATGATGCCTCGCTCTCCGAGCGGCGGGGTCTGCTCCTGCAACATTTCGGTGCGAACGTAGCTTAGATTATTATCCATGATCAGCGCTCCACCAGTGCCACTCTGGCGTTGAACCAATTCATGAAGATCGACGTCAGAACGCTGATGCCGAGATAAACCACCATCCAGATCGCAACCACTTCAATCGAGTGCCCCGTCTGGTTGAGGATCGTACCGCCCACAGCCACGAGATCGGGATAACCGATCGCAACAGCCAGGGACGAGTTCTTGGTGAGATTCAAATACTGGCTCGTCAGCGGCGGAATGATGATGCGCATCGCCTGCGGAACGATGACAAGCCGGGTCGTTGGACCGGCACGCAGCCCCAGCGCATGGGAGGCCTCGGACTGCCCCTTGCCCACGCCGCGAATACCGGCGCGGACGATCTCGGCAATGAAGGACGCCGTATAAAACGACAGCGCGAGATAGAGCGACATGAATTCCGGGCCGATTTGCGCGCCACCCTTGAGATTGAACGAGCCTAGGACGGGATAGTCGAACGACAGCGGAAAACCCTTGACCAGCAAGGCAAGCAGCGGCAGACCGACGATCAGAGCAAGTGCGGTCAGTCCAACCGGAAACTGCTGCCCGGTGACCATCTGGCGCTTGCGCGCCCAGCGCTTTACGAGCAGCGCTCCGACGATACCGACGATGAGGCCCACGCCGGCAAGCCAAGCGCCTTCGCCAAACACCGGCGACGGAAAGAAGAAACCGCGATTGTTGAGGTAGGTATTGAACGGCAGATGGATGCTCTGGCGCGCCTGAGGCAGCACCGAGAGAACGCCGAGATACCAGAAGAAGATGACCAGCAGCGGCGGAATGTTGCGGAATATCTCCACATAAACCGTGCAGATCTTGCGGATCAGCCAGTTATGCGACAACCGCCCGATACCGATGACGAAGCCGATGATCGTCGCAGTTATGATGCCTACGAAGGCGACCGTGATCGTATTGAGGATGCCGACCCAAAGCGCCTTGATGTAGGTGGAATCGCTCGAATAGGCCAGATACGGGCTGCTGCTGATGTCGAAGCCGGAACGGCCGTCCAGAAATCCGAAGCCAGACGCCAGATTAGCGCGCTGAAGATTGGTGATGGTATTGTTGATAATCCAGTAAATAAGACCCGCGATGACAACAACCGTCAGTACCTGAAAAACCAGTCCGCGAACTTTCGGATCGTAAAGAAGCGACGCCTTGGCGCTCGATCTTCCGACAGGCGTTATGTCCTGCGATGCCATTGACCCCTCGATTCATTCGTTTTTATTCTTATTATTATTGTTTTATGGTCGAGGGCGAGGAGGCAATGCCCCCTCGCCCCATGTTATTTGAGCATGAGTTAATCAGCGGATCGGCATCGCGTATTGCAGGCCGCCCTTGCTCCATTGTGCATTGATGCCGCGAGCAATCTTGAGCTTGCTGCCCGAGCCGATGTTGGTCTCGAACACTTCGCCGTAATTGCCGACTGCCTTGACGATGTTGACCACCCAATCGTTGGTCAGGCCAAGGTCCGTACCGAGCTTGGTATTGGCTTCCTGGCCGAGAACGCGCTTGATTTCCGGACTGTCGCTCTTCGTCAGTTCCTCGACATTTGCCTTGGTGATGCCGAGTTCTTCGGCGGTCAGCAGCGCAAAGTGCGTCCAGCGAATGATATCCGCCCACTGATCGTCGCCCTGGCGTACGACCGGACCAAGTGGCTCCTTCGAGATGATTTCAGGAAGAACGACATGGTCGTCCGGCGCCGAGAGCGTCAGGCGGATGGAGTAAAGGCCGGACTGGTCGGTGGTGTAGACGTCGCAACGGCCGGAATCATAAGCCGCGTTGACCTCTTCGAGCTTCTCGAACACGACGGGATTGTATTCCATCTTGTTCGCCTTGAAATAGTCAGCAAGGTTGAGCTCAGTTGTGGTGCCGGCCTGTACGCAAACCGAAGCGCCGGATAGCTGCAGAGCCGAGTTGATGCCCGACAGCTTCTTCGAATTGATCATGAAGCCCTGGCCGTCAAAATAGTTGACGCCGGTGAAATCGAAGCCCTGCGTATCGCGGCTGAGCGTCCATGTGGTGTTGCGGATCAGAACGTCGATTTCGCCGGACTGCAGGGCCGGGAGACGATCCTTCGCCGAGAGAGGCGTAAACTTTACCTTGGTTCCATCGCCAAAGATCGCAGCGGCGACCGCGCGGCAATAATCGACGTCGAAACCGGACCATTCGCCCTTGTCATTCGGAGCGCCGAAGCCGGCAAGACCGGTGTTGACGCCGCACTGGAGGAAGCCCTTCTTCTTGACGTCGTCGAGTGTGCTGGCGGAGGCAGCGGTCGCCAACAGAACGAGCGCCGAAACAGCAAGCGTGCCCTTCAAAACAAGATTTTTCATAACAAGTGTACCCTTTGGTTGTATTGCCCTTAGTTCCCAGAGAGGAAAAGTACGATATTGGCAGGTAACCCCCATACCCAAAAAGGGCCCAATACCTCTCCCATTCACCGCTGCATCGAAGGCCATTCTGTCTGTTTGGTCAAGGGACAATCTTTGCTTGAGAATATTGCAAAACAGGCCGTTAACCTGCCCTCAAAGCGATTATTCTGATTATTCGCTGTGCAAATCGCGATCCGCTCACCAAAAATTGTCGCGAAAGCGGATTTTGGGCCAGAATCGCCCGTCAGAAACAAAGGCAGTGCGGCGCCCTGCGAGGAACCTTGCAAGGGCAACCGTCAGTAGAAAGCCGACGCTGTAGCCGGCCACGACATCGGTCGGATAATGGGCGCGCACCAGGATGCGGGTAAATGCGATGAACATCGTTGCGAGGATGATCGCAACCCGCCAGCGCGGAAACCACAATGCAAGCACCGCGCCGACGGCACCCATGGTCGTCGAATGGCCCGACGGAAAACTTGCGAAATCATATCCCGACACAAAGGGCGAGAAGGCGTTTGGACCGAGCGTATCGATGAATTTCGGCCGGGCGCGTCCGATCAGAAACTTTGCGATATTGGTGAAAATACCCGAAAGGGCGATCGCCCAGAAAGCGAATGTCGCTTGCGAATAGATCAAGCCGAACTGAACTCTTCTTGTCCGCGCCAGACCCCACCAATCGATGCCGATAAGGCAAACTGCGACGGCAAACGCTGGGATCAAATACCACTGAGAAAGACCAATGTCGGTCAGGTGGCGCGCCTCGCGCAACCGTCCGTGCGATGACAGTGTGCGCGACAGCCACTCATCGTAGGGATGCAGCAAGAGAATGACGAAGACGATCATGACCGCAGCCATGGTCATTCCTTGCGTCCAGGCGGGTTCGGTCGCCGGATAAGCGGGCGCATTCATGCGGCGCAGAAAGCGGATGACGGACTGGCCCGCGCGCACGAAGCCGGAGGGGCGGTCCTGAAGCTGATCCGTCATATTTCCTTTCGACGCTCCCTGTTGCAACCGGCGCGCTGCCGGATTATCGACTTCTCACCAGACAGACAAGATGTGGAGACGAACTCATGGACAAGCAACCGGGTAAGCCGGCGAAACTGGGCATCAACACCAGATTGGCGCATGGTGGATACGATCCGCACGACTATCATGGCTTTGTCAATCCGCCCGTCGTCCATGCCTCGACGGTGCTTTTCCCCGACGCTGAAACCATGGCGGGCCACAGGCAGAAATATACATACGCAACGCATGGAACGCCGACAACGGATGCGCTTTGCCGCGCAATCGACGAACTCGAGGGCTCGGCAGGAACATTGCTCGTCCCTTCAGGTCTGGTAGCGGTAACGCTCCCCCTCCTCGCTTTTCTTGCCCCTGGCGATCACCTGCTGATGGTCGATTGCTGCTACGGCAATACAAGGCACTTCTGCAACACGATGCTGAAGCAGTTCGGTGTCGAGGTCGAATATTACGATCCGCTCATCGGTGCGGGAATCGAAAAGCTGATCAAGGCGAACACACGCGTCGTCTTCACCGAATCGCCGGGTTCCAACACGTTCGAGGTGCAGGACATTCCGGCTATCGTGGAAAAGGCACATGCTGCCGGCGCCATTGTGATGATGGACAATACCTGGGCAACGCCGCTCTATTTCAGGGCGCTCGATTTCGGCGTCGACATAACGATTCACGCAGCAACGAAATATCCATCAGGACATTCCGACATATTGATGGGAACGGTTTCCGCCACCGAGGCATGCTTCAAGAAGCTCGACGCTGCCTATACCGCCCTCGGACTTTGCGTCGGCGGTGATGATGCCTACCAGATCCTGCGGGGCCTCAGGACCATGGGCGTGCGCATGGAGCGGCATGCCAAGAGTGCGCTCGAAATTGCCAATTGGCTGGAGCGGCAGGACGGTGTGGTCGAAGTCCTCCATCCGGCGCTTGAAAGCCATGCCGGCCACACCCTCTGGAAACGCGACTTCGGCGGCGCCGGCGGCGTATTCTCAATTGTCATCGCTGGCGGGGTGAACCAGGCGCACGCCTTCCTCAATGCGCTGAAGATATTCGGTCTCGGCTATTCCTGGGGCGGCTATGAGAGCCTTGCCGTCCACGTCAATCTAGGCGGGCGGGTCATCACCGGAAAAAACTATGCCGGCCCCTTGATCCGCCTCCAGATCGGGCTCGAAGACCCTTCCGATCTGATTGCAGATATCGAAAATGCGCTTGCGGCAGCAAGAACGGCGTGAACGACGTGAAGAGAAGTGATTTCAGTTCATGCGGGGTTCTTGTTAGAACGACCGGATGAAACGCTTCGCTGCGATCTTCGCGCTGATAACTGCGCTTTGCATTGGCTGGGTGCCGGTATTCGCCGCACCCGGACGGCTCGCCGCGGAAATCGGGACGCAGCACCACGGTTTGGAGACGCCAGCGGCCCGGCACATCCATCACCAGCGCAACTGTGATGGACAAAATCATTGCGCGCAGGACCCGGCGCCGCATCTTGCCGCCTGCGCCGCCTGTATCGGCGTTCCAGCAACGGCACTGATGGTTTTAGTTGCCGCAAAGCCTCGAATCGTCATTCCACGCGACCGGCAACTGCCGCTCGTCAACGGCATACCAGCGCCCCTGCCACGTCCCCCCAAGCTCTGATCGTAAACACTTTTCGCAATTGACGCGCAGGTGAGCCGGGCCAAAGCCTCGCGCATGATTTCTGCTGGCCCAAGGAAAGTTACAACAATGAAGAGAGTTTATACGACAGCGCTGGTTCTCGGCATGGCCTTCGCTACGCCCGTTATTGCCCAGGATGACAGTTCACACGGGAAGATGCAGCATGAGATGTCCGCAAAGCCCGCCGGCGATCAGAGTGCCCCATCGAAGGCCTTCGCCGCGGCCAATGCCAAAATGCACGAGGATATGGCGATCAAGTTCACGGGAAAGGCCGACGAGGATTTCGTGCGGGGCATGATCGCACACCACCAGGGTGCCATAGACATGGCGAAGGTTGAACTCGAATACGGGAAGGATGCGGAGATCCGTAAACTCGCGAGCGAAATCATCGCGGCCCAGGAAGCGGAAATCAAACAGATGAAGAGCTGGCTGGCCAAAAACGGCGGCTGACGCTCCAAAAAAATCACCCGCCGGCGAGACCGGCGGGTGACCACATTGTTTGACTTGAAACTAGATACGCATCTCATAGCTCGCTGCGCGCTTTTGCAAGCATAGTTGCCACAGACTATAGGCGGCATCGGCATAGGTCGAAGTGCCCACCTTGAATTCAGCTGAACGCAACGGCAACAGATCTTCAATGACGTCCAATGTGCGTGCCGGAAGAATGTCCGTGCAAGTCCACAGGCGGCGGAACACGGTACTGATCGCGACCCGCTTCTCGTTAACGTCAATTACCGGTTCATCAGTGCCGAGTTCCCAGTCCTCAAGTGCATCGATCGCGTCTTGGAAGGCGTTTTGCAATATGATCGGCGCGTGGCCGTCGTGAAGTGGGTGCAGCAAACCAGGCATTCCTGTCTCCTCACTCTTTGGGTTGCACGACCGGGGGCTCCCGGAAGTAGAATCATAAGGGCGGAACGACGGTTTCAGCAAGCGCAAACTGCGATATCATACTAAATTACTAGGCATATCGGATTAAATCCAGATTTCCCGACAGTTTTAACCTTCTTTTTTTATCCGGAATATCAAAAGATTCTTCTATATAACTGATTTATAAAACTTGTGTCTTTTCGCCAAATTCGCGATCCGCTCGCGCTCATCCATCGATCGAGTGGTGAAAAACCCGGGTCCGCACGGGAATCACTGCCTGAATTGATCATTTAGCACCATTTGACGACGTGCCTGAACTCAAGTAAGAATTCGTTTATAGTTTTTTATCTTTTTAGATTTTTTCGGATTTAAACATCATGTATTTCGATGAGTACGTGGAGCTGGCATCCACATCGATTTTTACTTTCCAGACAAAGAAAACCGGCCTCGGGCCGCTGTCGGCCCTGCGGTTATTTGCAGCCGAATTTCTTCGGTCCTCTGGCCGGCGCGGAATTGATGAACTACCACGCGCAGTCCAGGCTGCCCTCGAAGTGCGGTGCCAGGGCGACGTGGCCATGGTTTGCCGGATACTCGATGGAGTTGGCGCGTTGCGCCGCAATTCCACTGTGCTGGAACTCGGCGCCGGCCGCGGCGCCACCACAAGCGAACTCGCCACTTGCGGCGCATTTACGCGCGTGCTGGCGGTTGAGCCGGAGCCCGAAAATTTCCGTGCACTTGCTCGAAGGGTTGCCGACAAAAATCTCGATGAGGTTGTACACAAGGTCCCCTCCGCCGCCGGCATGATCGATGGCATGATCAATTTCCATGTTAACCGTACCGACAGCCTCAAGAGCAGCGTCAGGCAAAAACATGCATCGGACATGCCGCTGCGGACCACCGTCAACACCGCCCAAACTATATTGGACGATGCGCGTGTCCCCACAAACCAGTTGGGCCTCGTCTGGATCGACATTGAGGGTTACGAGACGATGGCGTGCCTTGGCCTTCTCCAGGTCATGCGGCAGAGCATCCCCATTTACGTGGTCATGTCACCAAATCCGGCCCAACCGGGCCAGACCGCAAGTTTTTTGCGCTTTCTTGCAACTCATTACCATCGCTGTGTTGTATTTGACGACGAAAGCGCGCGGATAACCACGATAATGGATATTCCGACCAATCGCGTCGGCCAGCGCGTTCTGATTGTCAACTGAGCCCGATCATGGTGCAGCCGCCTCGGCATCACCCCCGGCGGTTGCTGGTCGAGCGGTCGCCATTCAGTATGTCGCGCACTTCATGACGTCTGCGTTGCGCGAGATTTTGGACACCCATCTTGCCAAAACATCGCCATTGGCCCATTCATGTCCGCGCTGCTTCGCGATCGGGGATATTTGACTTATGACGATACGGCACCTTCAGGTGATCATCCTTACCGTAGTTCTTGCCGGTTGCGGCAACATCCAGGGCCAACTCGACAACGAGAAGATTTCGTCGCTGAACTACGATACGACAGACTGCGCGGCTCTGATCGCTCAGCGCAACCAGAAGATGGCCGAGGTCAGCCGCCTGACAAATGGCGCCGGCTACCAGGACCCGAATATTATTGTTGGTCTTGGGCCCTTCCTTCCCGACTATCGCACCAATAACCAGAAGCAGGCCGGGCCGCTGCAGGGCCAGGTCGATTCGATGACACGTTCGATCGACCGCAGGAAATGTGCCAGTTAACCTACCCCCTTACTGAAAATGCAAGTCTCCTGCCAGCATCCACGCTTAAATATTGAGAACTACACTCATATTTTTGAAGAAGATGTGTCCGATTTACTTTTGTTTGTAAAAATTGTTTCGTTGTGTGAAGTTGATTCCACGCCATACAATCACGAGTTGAGGGGACCATCATGATTCTGGGTATGACGCCATTTACCTTGTTCCACGTGATCTTGAGCCTTATTGGCATCGTGACAGGACTGGTCGTCCTGTCGGGCCTGCTCAAGTCGGAGAACTGGCCGGGCTGGACCTTTATCTTCCTGCTGACGACGGTCGCCACGAGCGTGACCGGATTTCTGTTCCCATTCAACGGCTTCACCCCGGCGATTGGCGTCGGGATTATCTCGATGGTATTTCTTGTTCTGGCAATCGCCGCCCTCTATGCATTCCGCCTCGCGGGATCGTGGCGCTGGGTCTATGTGGTATGCGCGATCGTGTCGCTCTACCTCAACGTTTTCGTGCTTGTCGCGCAATCGTTTCAGAAGATCCCAGCCCTTAACGCACTCGCGCCCACGCAGTCGGAACCGCCATTCGCAATCAGCCAGGGGATCGTGCTTGTACTTTTCATCATCGCCGGGTTTCTTTCGCTGCGGCGGTTCCATCCGCTGCAAGCTTGAAAAATGCACTAAAAGAGCCGGTCCAGCCTGCTTGACCGGCAATCCTATTCTTGTTTTTCACGGCATGTTGAATAACAAACGCAGAATGTGACTGCTGCCGACATTGATCTTAGTTGTATAAGCACGAAACTAGGCGTACACATATCGGCTTAGGCGACAATTAAGCTTTCAGCCTTCCGACCAACGGAAGGTAATTTGCTCTTCTCCAGGGAGTGACGAAATGGGCGACGTGACGCTTCATCTGCCCCATAATGCCAGTTGTGCAAGCCAACAAATTCTACAAAAAGTCCGCGAAGAAATGCCAAAGAAGCCCGCAAGCCCCAACAAGCTTTCGGATATTTTGAGGCGCGCCAAGGGTGGTTTCACCCATCGCAGGTTCAAACAGCACACGGCATGACGACAATGACAATTTAAAATATTTGACCTGCCGGCTTGCTGGCAGGTCAAAATTGCGTGCTTCCCGCCAAGTCGTGCTGGGTTGCTTACGATGGGCGAGCGCGGGGCATTCGAAGCCCGCCACCCCAATCATTTCAATACATGTTTGTCTCTGCAACCCTAGGGTAGTATGACTTCGGCGTTGACCCGTTGAAGTTGCAGCTCTGCCAGACCTTGCTATTATCGCCACGATTGTTATGTCGCCCGGCTCAACAGGCGCAGCCTTGACGCAGTCGGTTGACGTTGCTCGTGCGCCCGGACTGGCCTGGCGGCGATACACTTTCGAACTAGTGCACATTTCCGCTTTTGATCTAACGACGTAGCCTGAATTGTTGAATTGTTTTCAACCTGCCACCATGGCTTGATGCGACCTGAGCCGCATTCATTAGTTGGCTCTAAGTCCTCTTAATCACTGTGTCACGGGCAGATGTGGGAGGCACCAATGGATGAGGAGGATGAACGGAAGGAACGAGAGGATTACGCGCCCTACCTCACTTCAATCTGGGGATACCTCATCATCTTTCTGATCATCATACCGGTAGTCTTGTATCTGGGCCGTCAGTTCGGAAGGTGAGTAGTTGTGCCGTTCATCGCGTTGAAGAAGAGGGCAAAGACCCCCGCAGCGAATATTCCAGCCACATTTGATGACAACACACGCTGTTTAGACGGTGAATTAAAAGCCTATCTCTATTGGCCGCTAGCGGTCGTGCTGATCGCTATCGCTGCGAGCAGTTATCTCGCCGGAATGTATTACGCCTCGTGAGCTTGCCAGCGCTCAGCGCGGAGCCTCGAATTCCGGAACCTTGCTGTCCTCACCGAAAAACAGCTTCTTGGGATCATCTGCAAAACCCGAGACCGCCCGGTCGATGCTGTCGACGGAACGCCGGCTCGCCGAAATGAATTTCTGCACCTCCGGCAGCTTCGTGCCGGTGAAACTGCCGATGTTCTTCAAGATGGACGCCAATTGAGCATCCAGGGTTTTGGCCTGCTGTTGATAGGCTTCAAGCTTGGCACGTGCGTCGCTGACGGCGCTGCCTTTTTCATCTGACAGTTCACGATCGACCTTCGCCAGGGCATTGTCGATTTTAACGGAGGCTTCGTTGATGCGGGCGATCACGTCACGCGCATCATGCGTGATCTCATTGAGGCTTTTTGCGCGCTCGCCATATTTATTGATCAGATCGGTGCTAGCAGCCAACTTGTCTGTCGCCGCCTTGGCCTGGTTGATGCCTTCGACAAATGGCCCGCGGGTGTCGGCAATGTATTTCTCGGTCGCCGTCGTTGCCTTGTCGACGCGGTCAATCCAGTCCTGCGCTGTCTGAACCAGGGTTTTCAACGATGTGGGGTCAATGTCGACGCGCGCAACAGTGTCCTCCTTTTCCGCCTCCTCCAGAAGCTTGGGCTCATAGGCCTTGCCGCCTTTCAACTCGATATAGGCGCGGCCTGCCAGCAATTCGAACGCAAGCGTCGCGACCGTCGAACGCGTGATCGGCGTTGTCGCATCGATGTCGGTCTGGACGATCACGGCGTCCGGATTGGTCGAATCGATATACAATCGACGCACCTGCCCTACCTTCAAGCCATTGAAATAGACCGGACTATTGGCAGCAAGGCCAGTCACGGATCCGGGAACCCTGATTTCTAGCGTGGCAGTCTCGCGCGTCTCTCCATAACGCCCGATCCAGTAAAAGAAACCGAATGCGAGGAAACTCACCGCGAGCAAGAATATAGCTACAAGAAAATAGTTGGCCTTGGTTTCCATTGAAATTCCGGAATGAACACAGGTTCAGAAAATTGATCTTCTCATTACCGCCTCATGTCGCGGCAAATCAATGGCGTTCAGCCTTAAAGCGTTCCAATGTACGCATTGATCGAGGTGTTGGTTGTGACGAATGTCGGATTGGCCAAGTTTGGCAGCCGTGCCGGGACCAGCAAAACAGGCCCGGCGCTTCGACACGTATGGCGCTTGCCCAGCGTTCGGATTAACTTGAATATCCAGGAAGGCATTTTCGGATATTGTCGAACAATGATGAAGCTCGAGGGGATTGCAACCTTTGTCGCCGTGGCCGAAGCAGGCTCGATCAGCGAGGCCGCCCGCCGGCTGCGGCTATCGAAATCGATCGTCAGTGAAAGGCTTGCGGAACTGGAGCGTCAGATCGGGGCTGTGCTTCTGCATCGCACGACACGCAGTCTTGCCCTGACCGAGGATGGCGCGGCCTTCCTCGAGCGCGCGGCACGCATTACGCGTGAGGTGGAGGATGCGGCAGCCGACATGGCCGAGCGGCGCGGCCTGCTGGTGGGCCCGTTGCGCATTTCCGCGCCCGTAACTTTCGGGCGCATGCATCTCGGCCCTGCCCTTTTCCCGTTTCTGAAAGCGCATCCCGATATCGAGCTTTTTCTCGATCTCGACGACCGCCGCGTCGACGTGGCGTCCGATGGTTACGATGCCGTCATCCGCCACGGTCCGATTGCCGATTCCCGCCTCATCACCTGGCGCCTGGCGAGCAGTCAGCGCGTGCTCGTCGCATCGCCCGCTTACATCGATAGTTATGGAACTCCGGATTCCATCGAAGCGCTCGACCAGCACAAAGGTATTTTTTATGCAAACCGCGGCGTGGCCGATTGGAGTTTCCCAACGAACGGCACCGTGATGACCGTCCGTGGCCGGATCGGGCTCAGGGTCAACAATGGCGACACGATGCGCGATGCCGCCGTTGCCGGGATCGGGATAGCAATGCTGCCGAGCTTCGTCGCCGGCGAAGCGATCAAGGCCGGGCAATTGCAGGTTATCGATATCGGCGTGGCGGCGGCGGCCGAGCACATCTACATCGCCCACCCCGAAGGCCGCACGCCTTCAGCCAAGCTGAGGGCCCTTGCCGACCATCTGCGCAAGGCCTTCGGTTCTCCGGCCTACTGGGACTGTTGAAGCCATTCAGCCTGCGTTCAGCAGGTCGATCGTACAAAGATCACACTAGAAATAATGGGACCGAAGGTTCTTTGACTGGACGGCGAGCCGTTGCACTTCGCGCTGGAACTTTTTCCGGCGCGCAGTTGTTGAACAGTGATAGAATAACGGTCCGTATGGGAGGTAGACTTCTATGTCCATCAGATATTTGACGCTGGCTGCAGCAGTGGGTCTCTCTGCGGTTTTTCTTTCGGGCTGCGTCGAGACGACAGGTCCTTATTACGGCGGCTATGGCGGATATGGCGGCTATTACGGGACGACCGTCTATAGCGGATTTTATGATGGCCCCGGCTACAATGGCTACCGCTATAACCCTTACCGGAATGACCGCTATAGGTACGACCGCTACAGATACGATCGCTCCCGTTACGATCGCAATGGCAATGACGACCGCCGTCACTACAGCAACAGTGACAACAACCGACCGAACGTCAACCCGCCATCAAATCCCCGCCCGTCCTCGAATAACGACGGCGGTTACGGGGACCAGAAGATCTACCTGCCCCGCGGCGGCGACGCCTATATGGGTGGGTCGGGACGGTCGCACCAATAAGCTAGCGATGACAAAGCGGATCTTGCGATATAATTGGCGGAGGCTGGTCCAAAAGCAGGGGGCGTAATTGGGGGAGCGATAATGTCCGATGCCTTGCTCGAACGCCTGATCCCCTTCATTGGCGAGTGGCGCACGGACGCGACCATTGGCGGCAAGCCCATGGCCAGCGGTCATACCCGCTTTGAATGGCTGGCCAACAGGCAGTTCGTGATCCAGCGGGCCGACGCGGAGATGGCGCCGAGCCTTCCACGCGAATGGACGGAAAATTCCCCGTTTCCGATCACGTCAATCATCGGGCTCGATGATGCGACCGGGCTTTTCACGATGCTTTACACTGATGCACGGCACGTACACCGCATCGTCAACATGACGGTTGGTGACGGAGTGTGGAAGCTTTGGCGCGATTCTCCGGGTTTCTTCCAGCGCTATGTCGGTACGTTCGACACCGGAGGAAACACGATCAAAGGTTCGTGGCAACGCTCGCAAGACGGCACGTACTGGGCGCACGACTTCGATCTCGTATATCGCAGGGTCGGATAACAAGCCGGACCTCGATAACCCCAGGGCGAATACCGACAATCTAAAGTCTAATACCTTCCATCCTGGAATTGCACTAGAATATTTAATTGACCTTCCGGTCGCAATCTTTTGCACAACCAAATTGGGAAAATACACGACCCACTATTTTCCTTGCTGTGATTTATACACAAGTAGATGCGTAAAACGCAGTATAATTTATTGCTATATATGCAAACTTATCACGCCGAAAGTTCTATATTTTATCTATACATTTGGGAGGAATACAGGTGTCAATGTACAAGCTAACCCGGCGCGCATGCCTCGCTGCCGGCATCGCCGCTTTGTCGGCAATCGGTTTTTCCGCGCCGGCAACGGCAGGAACTTTCCCGGATCATGTGGTTACGCTGGTCGTGCCGTTTGCTGCGGGCGGTTCGACGGATGTTGTCGCCCGCGTGATCGCAGCCAAGATGTCCGGTCTGCTCGGCCAGCAAGTTATTGTCCAGAACATGGGCGGCGGCGGCACCAGCCTTGGCGCGAGCTTTGTGGCGCGGGCTGAACCGGATGGCTACACCGTTCTCATGGGCACGGTTGCGTCGCATGCGCTGAACCCCTTGATCTTGAAGACCAAAACCTATGATCCAGAAAAGGACTTTGCGCCGGTATCGCTGCTATTGATGGTTCCTAACATGCTCGTGGTCAACCCGGCACTGCCGGTAAAATCGGTTCAGGAACTGATAGACCTGCTGAAGGCCAATCCCGACAAATACAGCTACGCCTCCTCAGGCACCGGAACGCCGCTGCATCTGTCGGGAGAACTCTTCAAGAAAATGGCCGGCGTATCGATGCAACATGTCCCCTATAAGGGCGCGGGCCCGGCGTTGAACGACGTTCTTGCCGGTCAGGTCCAGATCCTCTTCGATAATCCCCCTTCGGCAGGACCGCACATCAAGGCGGGCACATTGCGCGCTTTAGGCGTAACCACCAAGGAAAGGGTGCGGGTTCTGCCTGATATTCCGGCCATTGCCGAGACCATTCCAGGCTATGAAACCTATACGTGGAATGCGCTTTTCGCCCCGGCCGGCACCCCGCCCGAGGTGGTTGCCAAACTCAACGAGGCCGCCAACAAGGCGCTACAGGACCCGGACGTAATCAAGCGACTGACGGATCTTGGCGCCACCGTGGTTGGTTCCACCCCGGAGGAACTGGCGGCCCATGTGAAGGCAGAAATCGCCAAATGGACGCCGATTGTCAAAGAGGCCAACATTCAGTTGGATTGAGGGAATCGAGGGGAAGCGGGGTGCGCGCCCCGCTTCCCGCCAATTTCAGAAACGCTCGGGACACACTGCTATCGTGTTGAAATCACGCATTGATCTTCTGGAATATTGTCTTGACCGTGCGGTGCAGCCAGGGCCACCGCGCCAATAGCCCCGACAGTCTTCGCGTCAACTGACTGGGCGGTCGATATTCAGCCAGGTCCTTGGCGATGAGTGCGGCGTCCTTCTCCGGGTCGGCCTCGCGGAACGCCTGGGACAAGACCTCGATTACAGACGAGCGCGCGGCCTCGATGGACTGTTCTGCTGCGTCATCGCGCTTGTAGAAGGACGAGTCGCGCGTTTCTTCAAGATAGGACAATCCCCACTTCTGGTCAGGCTCAAGATGACAGCCCTCGCCCCATTCGTTCCAGGCGTTGATGAAGATGAAATTGTCTTCGCCCTTGTCAAACTCGGTTCGCGTATAGGCCCGCAAATAGCGCAGCCATCTGCCATAGAGTGATGGGTTGGAATTTATGATCGTCGTTGCCGTGTCCTGGCGGCGCGCGGTGTTGTCCCAGCTTGGAATAATCCCACGATAAAGCCGAAATGCGGGCACCGGCCGGTTGACGCTTTGAGCTACCATCTTGCGGTAGTCAACAAAGCGGCCGGAGAACTCCGGATTGGTCGTGATCGGCGACCGGTCGGGCCGGCTTTCCGCACCGATGAATTTGTGCGGCGGGAATTCGACCAGTGCATCGGCCCCGCACTCTTGAGGCGCCGAGATATCATAAAAATCCACCGCGGCAATGTGCAGGTCCGGAAACCCCTGCCGCTTCGCAAATTCGCGCCAGACGGCAAAACTCTTCTTCGGGTTTGGAATTTCTTTGGCGTGATAGACGACAAGCAGCGGTTTGCCGTCGATCTTGATATAGCGATCGTCCTTGAAGTAATCGATGAGGCTGGCGATGAAGGCCTCATCATCGCCTTCGGCATATTTCTGTTCGAGAAGCACGCTCCTGGTGTCGCCGTCCCAGGTCCGGGTCCAGTTTTCGTTGGCCCAGCAGAGGCAAAACTTAATATCGATATCCGATTTGAGAAAGTTTTCTGCGGGACGTTCAAGAATGCGTCGCCCGCTGAACCAGTAATGGTAAAAGCAGAAACCGTGGATGCCATATTGGCGCGCCAGCGCCGCCTGTTCCGCCAGGGGTTCCACGTAGGACAGATCGTAGAAGCCGAGCTCGCGCGGGATATGCGGCTGGTAATGGCCGTCGAAATTGGGCCGGCCACGCGCGACATTGGTCCACTCGGTAAAGCCGGGACCCCACCAAGCGGAATTTTCCTTCACCCGATGAAACTGGGGCAGATAGAAGGCGATCAGCTTGGAGGTGTCCACGGAATCTGTAACGCGGCCGCTGTCTGAAATATCCGGGCCAACTCGATTGGCAGCAGATCCAGAACGCTCGGGCCCAAAAAGGCGGTTCATTGGCTACCTCGTCCTCGTGCTCGCCCGGGCACTAATTTTGGCGATCCCGGCTGGATTCGAACCAGCGACCGTCGGCTTAGAAGGCCGGTGCTCTATCCAGCTGAGCTACGGGACCGTTTGGTATCGGCGCGCCCATCCCGGCGGACAGGCGCAAAATTCAGTAAATCAATGCGTCCAGGGCTGCTTGCGGTCGAAGCGAAAGTTTTCCGAATAGGAGACGGCGCGGCGGCGCGTTTCCTTGGGTTCCAGTACCGTGAAAGCGATGCCGTTTTTTTGCGCGTAGGCAATCGCCTCTTCCTTGGTCTCGAAAGTCAGGCGAATCTGGCTCTTCATGTCGCGCGACGAGGTATAGCCCATCAGCGGTTCAACCTTGCGGGGCTGTTCCGGCTCGTATTCGAGCGTCCAGGTGTCGGCTTTCGCCTTCCCTGACTGCATGGCTGTTTTTGCTGGACGATAAATGCGCGCTGCCATCGAAGAATCCCTTTGTCTGCAATGCCGATATATTACAGGCTTTTGCCGAACTCCAGCAGCAACTTCACTGAAAATGGTCGGAGCGGCAGGATTCGAACCTGCGACCCTCTGGTCCCAAACCAGATGCGCTACCAGACTGCGCTACGCTCCGTCCGTTCTTGGACGCTGAGTTCCCTATTGTCTTAGCTTCGATAACGCAAGAGCCGAAATCAAGAAAACGGTCTAAAACGGAATAAACGGGTTGCAGTGGCGCGTTGTGCCGCCAAAAGCCCTTACCACGGTGTCAGTCTGAAGCACAAAATCAGACAATGGAATCTGAACTGACAGGGCCTACGACGTCGAACTGTAGGTTACAGTAATGTACTTTACAGGCCAGATGCTGCCGCAGACACTCCACGCGTTGCAAGTATCACGGAATGGGGTGCGGCCCTGTGGCGCAATCGCTTCAGGTGATTGCCCCCTCACGAGGACCTTGCTTCGCGTGGCCAAGAGGAGGGTTCCATGCACTCTCGCTATCTGCACGTCTCTCGCGCCTTCATTGCCGCCATTGGCTTTACGGCCCTGACAGGAATCGGTTACCCGACAGCTTTCGCGCAATCGGTGAGCGGGCAAGCGGGTTTACCGGGAGCCACGACCACGATCGACGGCAAGCAACTTCCCCCACCACCGCCAAAGTTTGGCGGGGTGATCAGGGAAAAGGCTGCGGACTCGCAACCCTGGTGGGCGCCGCGCGTCGTACCCCCGAAAGGCGCGCCCAACATCCTCCTGATCATGACGGACGACCAGGGCTTTGGCGCTCCAAGCACCTTTGGTGGTGTCATACCGACGCCGGCGATGGACCGGATCGCCAATGCCGGACTGCGTTTCACTAATTTCCACTCGACGTCGCTGTGTTCGCCGACACGGGCGGCATTGATAACGGGCCGCAACCACCACTCGGTCGGTGCGGGGGGTGGTCGGCGAAATAGCCACCGGATACCCGGGCTATGATTCGATCATTCCAATCGAGAAGGCGACGATCGGCACAATCCTCAAGGAGAATGGTTACGCGACGTCGTGGTTCGGAAAAAATCATAACACGCCCTCCTACCAGTCGAGTCAGGCAGGTCCATTTACTCAGTGGCCGACAGGGATGGGCTTTGATTATTTCTACGGGTTCGTCGGCGGCGACGCCAGCCAATGGCAGCCGAACCTCTTTCGCAACACCACGGCCATCTATCCCTTCGAAGGTAATCCCGGCTGGAACCTAGAAACGGCAATGGCCGACGAGGCCATCCAATATATGAACCAGTTGAAGGAAATCGCGCCCGAAAAACCGTTCTTTGTCTATTACGTGCCCGGCGCCACGCATGCCCCGCACCACCCGACGCCGGAATGGATCAAGAAGATCAGCGCCATGCACCTGTTCGACGAGGGCTGGAACAAGCTTCGCGAGACCATCTTCGCCAACCAGAAGCGCCTGGGGATCATGCCCGACAACGCCCGGCTGACGCCATGGCCGAAGGAACTGCCCGAATGGGATTCGCTTGGATTGGAGGAGAAGAAGCTCTTCATCAGGCAAGCGGATGTCTATGGAGCATACCTTGCCTACGCCGACAACGAGATTGGCCGGGTTATTCAGGCCGTCGAAGACCTTGGCGAACTGGACAACACGCTGATCATTTATATCGGCGGAGATAACGGCGCGAGTGCCGAGGGCATGCTCGACGGCACGCCGAACGAGTTCACCACCTTCAACGGCGTCGACGTGCCCGTAAAGGACCAGTATCTCTGGTATCCGTTCTGGGGATCCGAGCGAACGTTTCCGCATTATGCCGCGGCCTGGGCATGGGCGATGGATACGCCGTTCAAATGGGTCAAACAGGTACCATCGCATTTCGGCGGCACTTCACAGGGCGTCGCCATGTCCTGGCCCGGCCACATTACGGACGTCGGCGGTATCCGCCGCCAGTTCCATCATGTCATCGATATCGTGCCGACCTTGCTCGAAGCCACCGGCATTCCGATGCCCGAAACGGTCAACGGGATCGAGCAGCGCCCCATAGAGGGGACGAGCATGGTGTATACGTGGGACAAGGCAAACGCCACCGCGCCGACCCGGCACACGACGCAGTATTTTGAGATGCTCGGCAATCGCGCCATTTACGACAATGGCTGGGTCGCGGCGACAACGCCTGCAACCCGGCCATGGGAACTCAGCACCGCAACGCCGCCCGATGTGATATCCGGTTATAAATGGGAGCTTTACAATGTCGACGAGGATCCCACCCAGTTCAACGATCTTGCGGCAGCCATGCCGGACAAGCTCAAGCAACTACAGGACCTGTTCTATGCGGAGGCAAAAAAGTACGACGTCCTGCCGCTCGACAATTCGACGCTTTCGCGATGGAATACGCCGCGGCCAAGTCTCACGGCCGGCCGAACGGAATTTACTTACTCTGGCGAACTAAGCGGCGTTCCGGCGAGTGCCGCGCCAGGTACGCTCAACAAGTCCTACACCATCAGTGCTGACGTGGAGATACCCGCAGGCGGTGCCGAAGGCATGATCGTCACCGAGGGCGGAAGGTTCGGCGGCTACGGTCTGTTCCTGAGCAAAGGCGAATTCGGCGTCGGTCGCGGCAAGATCGTGTTTCTCTACAACCTTCTCGACCTCAAGCGGACCGTGTGGGAAGGCCCGGAACTGGAACCCGGCAAGCACACAATTGTCTTTGATTTCAAATCGGACGGCAAAGGTCTCGGCACGGGCGGGACCGGCGTCCTTTCAGTAGACGGCAAGGAGGTTGCCAGGAACACGATGGATCACACCATTCCGGTTACCTTCCCCGAGGATGAGAGTTTTGATGTTGGCGTCGATACCCGCACCGGAGTTGCTCTCTTCGAATACCGCTACGATTCTCCGTTCAAGTTTACGGGAACGATCGACAAAGTGACCTTCAAGCTCGGACAATAGCGAAAGGGGCAAAGCACAATGCCGGGGCGCGTAAATACCAAGCCGCTTCTCTCCGTGATGGCTGCGGCCGAGGGCGCGACCGGAGTGGCGCTGCTGGCTGCGCCTGCAATGCTCGTCGAACTGCTCCTCGGCACGGGCGTTGATGCGACCGGTGCCACGGTTGCGCGTGTAGCCGGTGTTGCGCTGCTCGCCCTTGGCATTGCTTGCTGGCGGGCAAGCGTCGACGCGGCGAGCGATGCCGCGCGCGGGCTGGTAGCGGCCATGCTTGTCTATAATTTTGGTGTCTCCGCGGTTCTGGTGCTGGCGGCGTTCCGCCCTGGACTATCCGGCATCGGCCTCTGGCCAGTCGCTATCGCCCACCTTGCGATCGCTGGCTGGTGCCTCGCATTTATTTTGGCACCTTCCCGCGACACCGCTTGAGGGTTGTGGGCAACAGATAATGCAATTATCGATCGTCTCCGGGCTCGGTAAGACCATTTTTAAAGATCGAAAGCGGCCTGCCCTTCGTCGATAGCCGTCACCAGGCTGGCGGCGAGCGCGCGCGTTATCTTCGATTTGCGCTCAAGTGCTGCCCTGTCCAGCCGCTCAACAATCCGATTTGCCGTCGAGAGCGATCGCTCGATATGGCTTACAAGAAAGCCGATTACGCTGGGTTCGACGGCAATCTGCCTGTCGGCGAAAAGCTTGTAGAGGACGCCGGACAACAGCATGTCGTCGGGCTCGCCGATTTCCACCGTCGTTGCCGCCTTCAGGCGCGAGGCAAGGTCCGGCAGCGTCACCGGCCAGTTGGCCGGCCATTTGCGCGATGTCATCAACAGGCTCGAGCCGCTCTGCCGGACGTTGTTGATGAGGTGGAAGAGACCGGCTTCATCAATTCTACCGTCGCCGATATCGTCGATGAGGAATGGACCCGCCTCACCCGCAGCGGCGCCGATGCGTCGCGGGTCGACGACGAGGGCATTGGCCTCGGCCTTCCAGATTGCAGCAAGGTGAGTCTTGCCCGAACCGGTCGGCCCGGCGAGCACCACGACCGGCGCGATCCATTCCGGCCAGCGATCGACGATATCCACGGCCGCCATGTTGGATGAGGACACGATCAGGTCGTCGCGGGAATATCCTGGCTCATGGCCGAGATCGAGCGGGAGTTGGCGGGGCGAAATCGTGCTGGTCATGGCGATGAAATACAGCCAGCTCTCCTGCCCTGTCACCTCAATTGTTTGGGCTCATCGGATTTGGGGTAGTCGCCTGTGTAGAGCGGGGATTGTTTATAGCGTCCGATCATGAACCGCACGAGAACGCCGATGGCAGCGGCGGTCGGTACGGCGATCAGCATGCCGGTAAAGCCAAGGAGCGTTCCGAATGCGAACAGCGCGAACATGAGCCATACCGGATGCAGGCCGACGGACGAACCGACGAGTTTCGGCTGAAGAATATTGCCTTCGATGAACTGGCCGACGCCAAAGGCGATGGCGACGCCGAGAATATGGCCCCATTCGGGCCAGAACTGCACCATGGCCACGCCGAGCGCAACGACAAGGCCGACCAGCGATCCGACATAGGGAATAAAACTGATCAGACCGGCAAAGAGGCCAATGAGAAGGCCGAAGTTCAATCCGACAATGGTAAGACCGACGGCATAGATGACGCCGAGGAGGAGGCAGACGGTGCCCTGGCCGCGGACGAACCCGGCGATCGCCTTGTTCATGTCGCGGGCAATGGCACGTATCGTATAGACGTGCTGGCGCGGTACCAGATTGTCGATCTTGGAAACCATCCGGTCCCAATCAAGCAGCATGTAGAATGCCACGACGGGGGTCACGACGAAGAGCGCAAAGACATCGATCAGCGTCTTGCCCGAACTCCAGATCGATTGCAGCAGCGTGGTCAGGAAACCCGCGCCCTGCTGCAGCAGCGAATCGAGGCTGTTGCGGATGACCGAGGCGTCTACGCCGATGAAATTCTTCAGCCATTGCGAATCGCGGTTGGCGATCAATTCCTGCAGGCGTGCCACGTAACTTGGCAGGCGCGCGATGAAATCGCTCATCTGCGAAGCGAGAACGGGCACGAGGATGATAAGGAGCAGCGCGAATGTCACGATGAACAGGACAAGGATGACCACCGTCGCAAGCAGTCGCGACAGGCCGAGCCGCTGCAGCCGGTCCGCCACGGGATCAAGGAAATAGGCCAGCACCATGCCGGCCACAAATGGCAGCAGGATCGAGGAGAACATATAGAGGAAAAGGCCGAGGAAAAGGAGAGCAGCTGTCCAGAACACCGCCTGACGGCGAACGCTGCTGGCAAGCGTATTGACCTCAACTTCCACATGGATGTCACGATCGGGGATCTCGACCGGGATCGCCTGTGTCTTGGTCGTGACTACGCCCTTGCTTTCAGTCTTTGTCATATCCAGCCATGTGTTTTGTCCAGGCGACGAGATAGGCAGTCGCGGAAGCTACGGTCAAGAGGGCAACGCCCCAGGTGAGCACGGCGCGGATGCCGGCAAATGAATAATCAAATGTAATATCGGCAAGCGTCACCGCGACGAGTATGATCTGAAATACGGTATTCGCCTTTGAGACCAGTAATGGATGCATTGCGACCGGCCTGTCAATGACAGTGCCGAGCACCACGGCTCCAATAATGAAGATATCTCGTGAAACGACAATGACGACGAGCCAGACCGGCAACTCCTTGAGGAAGCCAAGGACTACATACAGCGACACGAGCAATACCTTGTCGGCAATCGGATCGAGATAGGCTCCTAGGTCGGATTTCTGGTTGTAGCGGCGCGCGATGAACCCGTCGACACCGTCCGAAACACCCGCAACGATGAATCCTGCAAGAGCCGCTCCGACGTAGCCGGACAACAGCGCCATGACGATGAACGGAACCAGAATAAAACGGAAGATTGTGATGTAGTTGGGAATGGTCACGCGTCTTCCTCAAGGCATGCATCTCTGCTCTACATGGCGCGATGAACGCTGACGCTCAAGTGCTTGCGCGGGGCAAAGTGTCAATAAGTGGCGTTTTCTCCGCCGCTCCCGGCATAAGTTCTTGCAGCCACGCGTAAGTCGTGCCATTTCGCCATCAAAATCCGGAGCTGACGATGAGTGACAAGAACCAAGCCGGCAAGAATGGCCTCACCTATGCGCAGGCAGGCGTCGACATCGATGCCGGCAATCTGCTCGTCGAAAAGATCAAGCCGATCGTGCGCTCGACGCGGCGGCCCGGCGCGGATGGCGAAATTGGCGGCTTCGGCGGCCTTTTTGACCTCAAGGCGGCAGGTTTCACCGATCCGGTCCTGGTGGCCGCCAATGACGGCGTCGGCACCAAATTGAAGATTGCCATCGATGCCGGTGTCCACGACACGGTCGGCATCGATCTCGTTGCCATGTGCGTGAACGATCTCGTCGTGCAGGGCGCCGAGCCGCTGTTCTTTCTTGACTACTTCGCCACCGGCAAGCTCGACCCCGATCAGGGCGCCGCGATCGTAAGCGGCATCGCCGAAGGTTGCCTGCAGGCCGGCTGCGCACTTATCGGCGGTGAAACGGCGGAAATGCCGGGCATGTATCGCGACGGCGACTATGACCTCGCTGGATTTGCCGTCGGCGCAGCCGAGCGCAATGAACTGCTGCCGTCCGGCGACATCGTCGAAGGCGATGTCATTCTCGGACTTGCCTCTTCGGGCGTTCATTCCAACGGCTTTTCGCTGGTGCGCCGCATCGTCGAACTTTCCCGGCTCGGCTGGGATGACAATGCACCGTTCAAATCCGGTACGCCGCTTGGCGAAGCATTGCTGACGCCGACGCGCATTTATGTAAAACCACTCCTTGCAGCCATTCGCGAAACAAAGGCGATCAAGGCGCTCGCCCATATCACCGGCGGCGGCTTTCCGGACAATATTCCCCGCGTGCTGCCAAAGCACTTGACCGCCAGCATCGATCTTTCCGCGATCAAGGTTCCGTCCGTATTCTCCTGGCTCGCCAGCACCGGCGGCGTCGAGCGCGATGAAATGCTGCGCACCTTCAATTGCGGGATCGGCATGATCGCAGTCGTAGCGCCTGAGAATGTCGACGCGGTACTCACCGCATTGAAATCGCAGGGCGAAGATGCTGTGCGCCTCGGGACCATGGTGGCCGGTGCCGATCGGGGCGTCGTCTACCATGGTAAGCTGGCGCTGTGAGCGCCGGAATGCAGAAGAAGCGGGTGGCGATCCTGATTTCCGGGCGCGGCTCCAATATGAGCGCGCTTATCGAAGCAGCAAAGGTGCCCAACTATCCGGCGGAAATCGTTGTCGTCATCGCCAACAAGGCCGATGCCGCCGGGCTTGCAGCAGCGCGCGCCGAAGGGATCGAAGCGATCGCCATCCCGCATCGCGATTTTACCTCCAAGGCTGAACACGAGGCCGCCGTCTCCGCCGCGCTCCATGCGGCAAACGCCGATATTGTCTGCCTTGCCGGCTATATGCGGCTGATCTCGCCGGAATTCGTCAGGCAGTGGGAAGGCCGGATGCTCAACATCCACCCTTCCCTGCTCCCGCTGTTCAGGGGCCTTCACACCCACGAACAGGTGCTCGCCTCCGGTATGCGCGTGCATGGCTGCACCGTGCATTTCGTCACCGAAGGCATGGATGAGGGTCCGGCCATCGCCCAGACCGCAGTTGCCGTAAAGACCGGCGACACGCCGGCGACCTTGGCGGAGCGCGTTCTATCCGTCGAGCACGAAACCTATGCGCGTGCACTCGCGCTGGTTGCCAGCGGCAAGGCCACGATGCACGAAGGGCGCACCGTTTTCAGCGACTAGGCTCCGCTTTTCCGCAAGGGATCCCCCTCAGCCGCTTAGGCGGCGTCCTGTTCATCGTTCGAGGTTCGAACAAAGGATAGACGGAACCCTAGTGCTTGGGCGACTTTCGCTATGGTTGCAAGTTCCGGATTTCCGTCGCCGCTCAAGGCCTTATATATCGCTTGACGACTGAGGCCGGTCGTGCGCGAAAGTTCCGTAATTCCTCGAGCCCTTGCGATGACGCCCAGCGCTCTTGCGATTTCCGAAGGATCACCATCCGCACAGGTCGCTGCCAAATATTCTTCGATGACGTCTTCGGAATCGAGATGGTCAGCAGGATCATATTGGCTCAGTTTGATCACGATTTCGTCTCTCTCAAAACGTTGTTCATTATATTCGCCCTCCCGATATCGCGGCCCTGTGTACTCTTGTCGCCGCCGCAAAGGAGGATAATCAGCGATCCGCCTTGCTCCACATAATAGACGCGATACCCAGGACCATAGTCGATCCGAAGCTCGCTCACTCCCCGGCCTACAGGCCTAACATCACCCGGATTGCCGGCAACCAGGCGATCAATCCGCCTTAAGATGATCGCCTTAGCCCTTATATCGCGAAGCCTGTCGATCCACTGCTGAAACACATCCGTCTTCTGGACCGTCAACATAAATACTGTAAACCATAGTTGTCAAATTGAGCAAACGAAATTAGTTATGCAAAACCAAAAAATACGCAGCGGGAGCGGCCGGTTCAGGCAAGCCGCACCCAAATCTTGTTGTCGTGAAAGGCCGCGCCGCCATTGGGAGCCGGTGAATCGGCGCCGGTCAGCACATTGATGCCCTCGCCGCGTTCGAAGGCGGAATTGGCAAAGATGCCTTCCGAGATAACGACGCCGCGCTTCGTCCGCGCTTCGACGCGAGCGTGCAGAATGACTTCGCCACGTTCATTGCCGATCTCGACGCGCGCGCCGTCGATAATGCCGAGCGCCGCAGCGTCTTCCGGATGAATCAAAAGTTCGGGACGCTGTTCCTTGGCGGTCGAGGTCGGTGTTTCGGAAAAAGTCGAATTGAGGAAGTTGTGCGCCGGCGATGTCGCCAACCGGAACGGATGCTTTTCATCGGCCGCCTCGATCGCTTCCCAATAGTCCGGAAATGCCGGCAGCGTGCTGTAAGGCCCCTGCAGCCCCATGGATTGCGGCGGACGGTTGGGCGACGGGCCGTTCACCCAATCCGGCCTGAAGCGAAACTTGCCGTCCGGCCAGGCGAAGCCCTTTTCGTAATGCGCGGTCTCGAAGTCGGGCTGGATGTCGAGCCAGCGCATGGCCTTGAGCGCGTCGAAGCCCGGCAGATTGCTCGCCGCCATCATATTGTCGATGAGGGTCTTTGCATCGAGATCAAAGCCCGGCAGGTGCGCGACGCCGAGCCGCGTGGCGAGTTCGTTGATGACGAAAAGATTGGGGCGTGTCTCGCCGGGTCCGTCGATCAGTTTTGGCCCAAGCACGATGTGCTGCTGGCCGCCGCCACGATAAATGTCGTCATGTTCCATGAACATCGTCGCTGGCAGCACGACATCGGCGAGCTTCGCCGTATCGGTCATGAACTGCTCATGCACGGCCATGAAGAGGTCATCGCGCAGCATGCCCTGTTTCACCAGCCGCTGCTCCGGCGCGACATTGGCGGGGTTCGTATTCTGCACCAGCATCGCGGTGACGGGAGGTCCGCCATAGAGCGCCGATGCGTCGCCCGTCAATGCGGGGCCAATGCGGGACTGGTCGATGTGGCGGATCGAGGGATCGGCAAAGGCCCGCCCCTCGATCTCGCGCTTGTCCATCCGGAAAATGCCGGAATTGGAATGGAAGCCGCCGCCGCCTTCAAATTTCCAGGCGCCGGTCACGGCCGGGATCGACAGCGCCGCATGCATATTGACCGCGCCGTTGCGCTGGCGGGCAAATCCATAGCCAAGGCGGAAGAACGTCTTCTTGGTCGTGCCGACGAGACGGGCGAATTCTTCGATTTCTGCAACTGAAAGGCCGGTGATCGCCGCGGCCCATTGCGGAGTCTTATCCTTGAGATGCCGTTCAAGCCCTTTCGGATCGTCCGTATAGGCATTGAGATAGTCCCAATCGGCGAAGCCATCGCGGAAAAGCACGTGCATGACGGCGCAGGCGAAGGCTCCGTCGGTGCCGGGCTTGAGCACGAGGCCGAGATCGGCCTGTCGCACCGTCGCCGTCTCATAGATGTCGATGGCGACGATCTTTGCGCCGCGATCCTTGCGGGCGCGCACGGCATGGGTCATGACATTGACCTGTGTCGCCGCGGCATTCGTGCCCCATATGACGACACAATCCGACTTTGCCATCTCGCGCGGATCGACGCCCCCAAGCTTACCGGTGCCGGCATAAAAGCCGCTCCAGGCGAGATTGGTGCAAATACTGTCGAACTGGTTGGTATATTTCTTGGCGTGGCGCAGGCGATGGATCGAGTCGCGCTGCACAAGTCCCATCGTGCCGGCGTAGTAATAGGGCCACACGGTTTCCGAGCCGTACCTTGCCTCAGCCTTGAGGAACCGTTCGGCGACGAGGTCGAGCGCAGCATCCCAGCTTGCCTCCTTCCACAGCCCCTCGCCTTTGGCGCCAGCGCGGATAATCGGCTTCAAGAGCCGCTCCGGATGGTGGATGCGCTCGGCATAGCGGGCGACCTTGGCGCAGATGACGCCGGCCGTATAGGTATTTTCCTTGGCGCCGCGCACCCGCCCGATATGGCCCGTGTCGAGAACCTCCACATCGAGCGCGCAGGTCGACGGGCAGTCGTGGGGGCATGCGGAATGGCCGGTGCGAAGAAGGACAGCTTTGTTCATGTCCGATCCATAGCGCAAAATCACATCGGCACAAATGCCGCTTTTTGTCTTGGTGACAAGCTTGACCGCGCCCCATCATCGTTGTTAGTTAAGCAACTACTTTAGTAATGATCAAAGCGGAGGAAGAAATGTCGCTGACGCTGTATTTTCACCCATTGTCATCCTTCTGCCAGAAGGTTCTGACGGCCCTCTACGAGAAGGACATCGCCTTCGAGAAGCACGTCGTCAATTTCATGGATGCGGCGGAAAACGCACGCTTCACCGAGATTTGGCCGATCCGCCAATTTCCAGTGCTTCGCGATACGGCAAGCGGCAGGACAGTCCCGGAGTCGAGCCTGATTATCGAATATCTCGACCAGCATTATCCCGGCAAAATGCAACTGTTGCCGGAGGATCGCGAGGAAGCTTTCGAGGCGCGCAGACTTGACCGGTTCTTCGATCTGCACGTGCAGGTACCGATGCAAAAGACCGTGACGGACAAGCTTCGCCCCGAGGGCCAGAATGACAGTTTCGGCGTCGAGGAGGCAAAAGCGAAGCTCAACACAGCCTACGGCGTGCTTGAAAAGGAACTCGGCGGCAAAACCTGGGCGACGGGCGAGCGTTATACAATGGCCGATTGCGCGGCCTCGCCGGCGCTATTCTATGCCAACCTGTCCGTGCCGTTCGGCGCCGAATATCCGGGTGTCTCTGCCTATCTCGACAGGCTGATGCAGCGCCCATCTTTCGCGCGCGCCGTGGAGGAAGCAAGGCCTTATTTCGATATGCGGCCCGAATAGGTCAGGCGAGCCGCATGACTGCCGCACCAGCCGCGATCAACGCCACGGCGGCAATACGTTTCGGTCCAACGCGCTCGTGGAGAACCAGCGCGGAAATTGCAACGGCGAAAAGAATGGAGGTCTCGCGCAATGCCGCGACCGTCGCCACCGGCGCCATCGTCATCGCCCAGAGCGCGAGGCCGTAGGAGCCAAGCGTTCCGACGCCGCCGATGGTGGCAAGGCGTATGCGCCTGGTGAAATGCGGCCAGAGTTCGCCGCGACGCATCACCACGGTCCACAAGAAGAGCGGTACAGCATTGAGGACGAAAACCCACATCGTATAGGAGGCGGGCGCGCCGGAATGGCGCACGCCGATGCCGTCGATGAGGGTATAGGTGGCGATGACGAAGGCATTCACGAGCGCAAACATCGTCGCGGCGCGATTGGCGGAAGCCCGCCGCCTCGCCTCCAGCGCCAGAGCGAGGACGCCGCCGCAAATAAGCGCGATGCCTGCCCATTTCTGCAGCGAAAGCACCTCGCCGATGAGCGGCCCACTGGCAATCGCCACGATAAGCGGCGCCGTGCCGCGCATGATCGGATAGGCCTGGCTCATATCGCCGCTGCGATAGGCAGCCGCGACGAGGATGAGGTAGATCACCTGCGCGACGCCCGACGCGGCGAGAAACGGCCAGCTCTCCCGCGCCGGCGGCGGCAGAAATGGCAGGCAGATTGCCGCGATCAGGCCTGCCGACGTGACAACGACGACGGTGTTGAGAAATTTGTCGCCTTCGGATTTGACGACGGCATTCCAGCTCGCGTGCATGAACGCGGCAAAGAGCACAATGAGAATGACAGTCCCGGACATGTTGCTAACCCGTAGCACGCCAGCGATACGAGTGTGCCCTGCGGCCCTATAGGACAGATTTATGACATTTGGCAAATTGGTTGCTTGAAAGCACAGGTTCAGGGAAATTGAAGGCTTGCTTTCGGCCGCTTCCTCGGTCCTCGGGACGAGCCCGGGGAAGACGGCAGCGATGGGTGGAAGCGGCGGTGGTAGCTGGAGCACGGCAATGATTGTGGATCCGCGCCCTGCCCCAGGCACGCGCAGCATCAAAATGAGGCAGCGGTCACACCGGATACTTGCGAGCGGCAGGACATCGTGAAACAAGCAGCGCATGAACTATCGCCACGCCTATCACGCCGGCAACTTCGCGGATGTGGTCAAGCACATCATCCTGACGCGGCTGGTGCTTTACCTGCAGCGCAAGGAACAGGCGTTTCGCGTCATCGATACCCATGCGGGGGTCGGCGGCTACGACCTTAAGGGTGTCGAGGCCGGCAAGACCAATGAATGGCAGAACGGCATTGGCAGGCTGCTGGAGGCAAAGTTCGATCCCGACGTCGCCGCGCTCGTGTCTCCTTACCTCGACATCGTCCGGGCCGAAAATGCCGATGGAGCGATGCGGCACTATCCCGGCTCACCGCTCATCGTGCGCCACTTGCTGCGGCGTCAGGACCGGCTTTCCGCCCTCGAACTGCACCCACGGGATGCAGAGCAGCTCGGCGACCTCTTTGCCGGCGACGTGCAGGTGCGCGTAACCCAGCTCGACGGCTGGCTCGCCATGGGCGCGCATCTGCCGCCGAAGGAAAAGCGCGGCCTCGTCCTCGTCGATCCGCCATTCGAGGTTGCGGGCGAGTTCGACCGGCTGGTCGACAGCCTTGCCAAGGCGCACAAGCGCTTTTCCGGTGGAACCTTTGCCCTGTGGTACCCGGTCAAGGACCGCCAGGAAGTCAGGCGTTTCGCGGAAGCGCTGCGCGATACCGGCATTCCCAAGATCCTGCGCACGGAGCTTATGATTCGCGCGCCGTCGGCCGAGCCGCGGCTCGACGGCACCGGCATGATGATCGTCAACCCGCCTTTCACGCTGGAAGCGGAACTGCGCATTCTCTTCCCGGCGTTGTCAAAAATCCTCACTGAGGAAAAAAATGCAGGCTTTACAGTCGATTGGGTACGCGGGGAACAAGTTGACGCTTGACCGGAAGCAACTGCTGGTCGAAATTGCGGCAAAGATTAGTGGAGAGTACACACATGGCACGCCTATCACCCCTCCTTGCGGTTGGCTTTGCGGTCAGCGTCGTATTGTCCTCAGGGATCCCGGTTAGGGCAGCGGACTACGTTCAGGGCGGCTACGACGATACATGCGGCCAGGCAAGTGTGCTGAACCGCATCGTGAACCGGTTCGCCTATCAGGTGCGGCACGTGCCCAACCTGCCGCAGGTCGGCATACAGAATTTCAGCGATGTTCGCATGACGCGCTTTGAGCCGAGTCGCGAGCCCGAACTTGCCGCCGTCGAGCGCCACTATTGCAAGGCCACCGCGCATCTGAGCGACGGCGTCCAGCGCCCGGTCTGGTACGTGGTCGAGGACGGCATGGGCTTTGTCGGCATCGGCAACAATGTCGAGTTCTGCGTGGCCGGATTCGATCGCTGGCACGTCTATGACGGCCAGTGCCGCACGCTGTACTGAGCCGCCGAAACCTCGTTAGGTGATGCCGATCGGCAAATGGGCCGGCTACGCGCTGTTTGCGGCACTGCTCGCGATTTCAGTTCTCACCTATCTGCGCGAACAGAATGCGCCGGAAATCACCGGGGCGGCGCCGGTCCCCGAAATCTCGGAGGACGCGCAACGATCCACCCCTACGGATGCAAAGTCAGTCCCCATAGGTTCGGGGTTCGATTTCTATGTCCTTGCCCTCTCCTGGTCGGCGAGCTACTGCGCGGCGGAGGGCGCGAAGGCCAACCGGCAGCAATGCAGTTCCGGCCGCCCCTACGGCTTCGTGGTGCACGGACTGTGGCCGCAATATGAGCAAGGCTATCCCGAGGATTGCGACACTACCGGGCCACGCGATGTGCCTTACGCCTTAGCGAAGCAGCTTTCGGACATCATGCCTTCTGTCGGGCTCGTCACGTACGAATGGCGCAAGCATGGCGCTTGCAGTGGCCTCAGCCAGCAGGACTATTTCGCCGTGATGCGCCGCGCGGTGGATCGGGTGTCGATCCCCGGAGCATATCGCCAACCGACCGCACGCCCGCAAGTTAATCCGCTGGTTATCGAACAGGCATTCATATCCGCCAATCCCGGCATACCGAAAGCGGGCGTCGCCGTGACATGCGACCGTGATTATCTTCGCGAAGTGCGCATCTGCCTGACCAAGGATCTGAATTTCCGGGCCTGCCCTGAGGTTGACCGCTCGAGTTGCCGGCAACGCGCCGTCGCAATGCCCGCTGCCCAATAATCGGGACCGCTTTGCGAAAACGCTCGCGGCGTTTACGTTTCACCATCGAATCGCAACACGCTGGAGCGTCATCGTGACGAAAGTTCTCTATTCCCCCGCCTCGCCCTATAGCACCAAGGTTCGCATGGCCGCGCTTTATTCCGGCGTGCCGATCGACAGCGTACTCGTCGACAGCAATGCCGAGCCGGCCGAACTGATCGACGCCAATCCGCTCGGCAAGATTCCGACGCTCATCCTCGATAATGGCAAGGCTATTTTCGACAGCCGGGTGATCACGCAGTATCTCAACCGCCTGTCCGGCAACAAGCTTTTCCCCCGCAACGCGGAAAAGCGCCTTGAGGCCGAACAGCTCGAATCGATCGCCGACGGGCTTTGCGATGTACTGCTCGCGCATGTCTATGAAAGACGGTTTCATCCGGAAGAGAAAATTCATCAGCCATGGCTCGATCGCCAATGGGGCAAGGCGGTACGCGTGCTGGATCACCTCAATGCCGCGCCGCCGCGCCTGGGAAAGAAGATCCATGGCGGGCATATCGCGCTCGCGGCGGCCCTCGCCTATGCAAGCCTGCGCTTCGAGGGCAAATGGGAAAAGGGCCGCTCGAAATTGAAGCGCTGGCAGAAGCGCTTCGAGGAGTTGCACCCCGAACTTGCGGCGCTGCTGCCGAAATAGCACAAAAAAAGGCCGGACAGTTGCCTGTCCGACCCCTTTCGTCATCCGGCTGGCTTAAAACTTGTAACCAACGCCAACCCGGACTTCGTTTGTGGTCAGCTTGCTCGAAACGTCGCTGAGGCCACCAAGATCGTAGTCCTTGCGTCCGAAATCGTTGTAGCGATATTCGACGCGGCCAACGATGTTGTTGGTGATCTTGGCTTCGGCGCCCGCACCAACCGTCCAGCCGAGCAGCGTATTGGAATCGCTGCCGGTGTCGGCCGAAAGCTTGCTGTTCGTCACGGCAAGACCGCCGGTGCCATAAAGCAGCACAGGGTCGAGGGCGATACCGGCACGGGCACGTACCGAGCCTTCTACGCCCTGCTTGGCCTTGATGCCGTTGCGGGTTTCATCGCCGCCGGAATAGCCGAGATCGGCTTCACCACCGTATACGAACTGGCCGTTCTGGAAGTTGTAACCACCATAAGCACCACCTTTGAAACCGTCGGCATTGATTTTGCCGTCATCGGTCTTGTGCTTGTTCCAGCCGTAGCCGCCATAGGCACCGAGATAAGCGCCTGACCAGTCGGATGCGACAGGCGCTGCTTCGACAGGAGCCGGTGCTGGCGGCTGTTCCATGACAGCGTCGGCGGCAAATACGGGAGCGGAAAGCATCAGCACAGCGGCCGACGCGAGGAAGGTTGTTTTAAGAGTGCGCATGGCAATCTCCTTTTTTTTAAACTCTTTTACACGGAGCGGGCACTGGTCGGGGGGAAAAACCATGGATTGCGTCCGCTTAACGAGGCGGACATTCGCGCCGCATTGTGGCGGCACTTGCGCGGCAGTGTGATAAGAAACCGACGAGATCGTGGCCGAAATGCGATGTGCTTTTTGCGCAACATTCTGCATTGCGGCCAAACTCAATAGTATGTCAGTCTAGCTGTGAAAGAACTGCTCACAAACATTTGATAATAAACAAAACTATCTCGCTGGTAATGGTTAAATTCCGATTAGAATACTTAATATTTACTTAATATTTGCACAGATCGACGGAGAGACATTGCCGCCGCCAAATAACGCAACTTTCGGCTGGCAAGCCGTAGCGAAAGAACACCGTTCGACTGCTTCTGTTCACTGCTGACCTTTCACCCTCGCGCTTTTCGTCGCCGAACCCTATATTCGGACCTGAATCACAGCATGGATGGAGTGGACCTTGAAGATTGACCGAACCGTTGCTCTCGTAACCGGCGGCGCGAAACGGATCGGCAAGGCGATTGTCGAGGACCTGGCGGCGCATGGCTTTGCCGTCGCCATTCATGGCCATAACGGCCTTGATGAAGCGCGCGACCTGCTTCGTTCAATCGAGGCGCAAGAGGGCAAGGGCTGCGTTGTGAAAGCCGATCTTAGCGACAGTGACGCAGTTCGCCGCCTGATCGGTGATGTCGGAACCGCGCTTGGCCCGGTTCAACTCCTCGTCAACAACGCTTCGGTGTTCCACGCGGACGGCATCGGCGATCTCGGCAATGACGAGATCTGGGACGGCCATTTCGCGGTGCATGTTAAAGCGCCGGTGCTGCTCGCCGATGCCATGGCCGCGGCCCTTCCACCGGAAGCCGAGGGACTGATTGTCAACATGATCGACCAGCGCGTCCTGAAGCTCATGCCGACGTTTACATCCTACACATTGTCGAAGGCGGCACTGTGGGCCGCGACGCAAACGCTGGCGCAAGCGCTGGCACCCCACATTCGCGTCAATGGCATCGGCCCAGGCCCTACCCTGCCGAGCTCCCGCCAAAATAGCGCCGCGTTCGACAAGCAGGTTCACGCGCTCCTGTTGCAACGCGGCCCCGATCTGTCAGAATTTGGCCGCACAATCCGCTACCTCTGGGAGACCCGCTCGATCACAGGGCAGATGATCGCCCTTGACGGCGGACAGCATCTGGCGTGGGAAACGCCCGATGTATCAGGAATTATTGAATGAGCGACCCGGACAATCAGAACCAGAAGAACGAGCTTCACGCAGACAATACCAACGATGACGACATCGTTCTTGGCGTCGACGAGGAGGAAGACGAGCCTGCCGAGGAAAGCAATGAGCCCGTCCGCGACGTCGCTGCGCTGATCAGCGCGATCGAATGGGATACGAGCGTCGTTTCCGAAGGCTCGAGCGGACCCGATGTGATTGCGGACCTCGTCAAGCGGCTGCCCAACAAGCCCGGCGTCTATCGCATGTTCAATGCGAGCGGCGACGTTCTCTATGTCGGCAAGGCACACAGCCTGAAGAAGCGCGTTTCCAACTATGCGCGCGGACAGGGCCACAATAACCGCATCTCCCGGATGATCCGCGAGACGGTCAAAATGGAGTTCGTCGTCACACGCACCGAAACGGAGGCGCTTCTCCTTGAAGCGAATCTGATCAAACGCTTACGGCCGCGTTTTAACGTGCTGATGCGGGACGACAAGTCCTTCCCCTATATCCTGCTCACCGCCCCGAAGCGCGGCGAAAAATGGCTGGCGCCCGGCATCTTCAAGCATCGCGGTGCGCGCTCCAGCAAGGGCGACTATTTTGGCCCCTTCGCTTCGGCGGGAGCGGTAGGACGCACGATCAATGCGCTGCAGCGTGCCTTCCTTTTGCGCACCTGCACCGATTCCTTCTACGAGAACCGCAGCCGGCCGTGCCTGCTCTATCAGATCAAGCGGTGCTCTGGCCCGTGCACCGGCGAGGTCAGCGAAGGCGACTACGACGAACTCGTGCGCGAAACGAAGGCGTTCCTCTCCGGCAAGAGCCAGGCGGTCAAGACCCACCTTTCCGACGCGATGCGCGAGGCGTCGGCCGAACTCGACTTCGAACGCGCCGCCATCTATCGCGACCGCCTCTCGGCGCTCTCGCACGTGCAATCGCATTCCGGCATTAATCCGCAATCCGTCGAGGAAGCCGACGTTTTCGCCATCTACCAGGATGGCGGCGTGACCTGCATTCAGGTGTTCTTCTTCCGCACCGGACAGAACTGGGGCAACCGCGCCTATTACCCCAAGGCGGACTCTTCCCTGTCCGCCGCCGAGGTTCTCGGCGCGTTCCTTGCGCAGTTCTATGACGACAAACCGTGCCCCGCATTGATCATGCTGTCGGAGACAGTCGAAGACCAGGAACTGCTCTGCGCTGCCCTCACCGCAAAATCTGACCGCAAGGTCTCGATCACCGTGCCGCAGCGCGGCGAAAAGAGGGACCTGGTCGAACATGCCTTGAGCAATGCGCGCGAGGCGCTGGGACGGCAACTCGCGGAGACCTCGTCGCAATCGCGCCTGCTCAAGGGCGTCGCCGATACGTTCGGGCTGGAAAAGACGCCGCGTCGCATCGAGGTCTACGATAACTCGCACATCATGGGAACCAACGCGATCGGCGCGATGATCGTTGCCGGGCCGCAGGGCTTCGTCAAGAACCAGTATCGCAAGTTCAATATCCGCTCGACCGAGATTACCCCGGGCGATGATTTCGGCATGATGCGCGAGGTCATCGAGCGGCGATTCAGCCGGCTGGTCAAGGAGCACGGAACGCCCGAGAACCGCGACGCACCGGCCGAGGACCTCGAGGTCGATGAATTCGAGGAAGATACCGATGCCTTCCCCGCCTGGCCGGACATCATCCTGATCGACGGCGGACAGGGGCAGATGAGCGCGGTGCGCGGCATCCTCAACGAGATGGGGATCGCCGACAAGGTGACGGCTATCGGCGTTGCCAAGGGCGTCGACCGCGATGCCGGGCGCGAGCGGTTCTTCATGGAAGGCAAGCCGTCGTTCACGTTGCCGCCGCGCGACCCGGTTCTCTATTTCCTGCAACGCCTGCGCGACGAAGCGCACCGTTTTGCCATCGGCACGCACCGGGCCAAGCGCAAGAAGGAAATGGTCAAGAATCCGCTCGACGAGATCGCCGGTATCGGTCCGTCGCGCAAGCGCGCGCTCCTGCATCAATTCGGCACGGCAAAGGCAGTTTCACGCGCCGCTGTCGAAGATTTGATGAAGGTCGACGGCATATCTGAAGCGATGGCGATTACAATTCGCGACCATTTCCGTACATAGCTGATTTTCGGACATAAATGCGCCTGACTTCTTATTGATTGGCTTGACGTTTGGCGGTCGAGCCACTTTGATCGGCACTGATTTGATTGGTTGGAAACATGCCCAGAAACAACGCCTACTCACTGCCGAACCTGTTGACCTATGCCCGTATCATCGCGGTTCCCCTCGTCGTCATTTGCTTCTTCCTCGAAGGCAGGCTGCAATCGAGCGACGCTGCGCGCTGGGGCGCGCTGGCCATCTTCCTGATCGCCAGCATTACCGACTTTTTCGATGGTTATCTCGCCCGTATATGGCAACAGACTTCTACGATCGGGCGTATGCTCGATCCCATCGCCGATAAATTGCTGGTTTCTGCCGTCCTCCTCCTTCTCGCTGCAGACGGGACCATAGCAGGCTGGAGCCTTTGGGCGGCCATCATCATCCTTTGCCGGGAAATTCTTGTTTCGGGCCTGCGCGAATATCTTGCCGAACTCAAGGTCAGCGTGCCGGTCAGCCGGCTGGCGAAATGGAAGACGACGATCCAGATGATCGCGATCGCGTTCTTGCTGACCGGCCCGGCCGGCGACAAGATCGTGCCGATCGTGACAATAACCGGCATTATTCTATTGTGGATTGCCGCGCTCATTACGCTGTACACTGGCTGGGACTATTTCCGCGCCGGCCTGAAGCATGTCGTCGATTAGAAAGGTTTCGATATGACCAAGCTCGTCTATTTCGCATGGGTACGCGAGCGGATCGGCAAAGGCGAGGAAGAGCTCGAACTCGCTCCATCGATCGTGACCGTCGGCGACCTTCTCGCGCATCTGAAGCAACGCGGCGACGAATATGAGGCCGCATTCGAATATCCAGAGGTCATCCGTGTCGCTATCGACCAGGAGCATGTCGAGCACGACGCGCCGATCCAGGGTGCGCGCGAAATCGCCCTCTTCCCGCCGATGACCGGGGGATGAAATGGGTTCGGTCCAGCCCCTCGTCCGGATTCAGGGTGAGGATTTCGATACAGCCTCCGAGATTGCCCGCCTGACCGAAAACCGCCGCGGCATAGGCGCCGTCGTAACATTCAGCGGCCTTTGCCGCGACGAGGCAGGAACGCTCGCCGCGCTCGAGATCGAGCATTATCCCGGCATGGCCGAAGCCGAGATCACCCGCATTGCTGACGAGGCCCTGGCGCGCTGGAGCCTGGACGGGCTGACGGTCATCCATCGCTATGGCTTCATCAAGCCCGGCGAAAACATCGTCCTCGTGGTGGCGGCCTCGGCGCATCGGCAGGCGGCTTTCGAAGCCGCGTCGTTCCTGATGGATTACCTAAAAAATGCCGCACCTTTCTGGAAAAAACAGCATCTCGTGGGCAGGGATGGCGAGAACAGCTGGGTGGAAGCCAAGGCAACGGACAAGGAAGCGCTAAGGCGCTGGCAGAAGAAAACCAAATGAACCGGATAGCAATCGGATCGCTCGTCATCGGCTTCATCGCCGCCGTCGTACTTCTTGGACTGTCGCTGACAGCGCGCAGTGCGGAAGCCGCCAGGCAATTGACCGACATCAACTGGGTTGCGGAAGATCTCAATGGCGGCGGCGTCATCGATTATGCGCAGACGACGCTGCTCATCGGGCCGTCGGGCGCCGCGAGCGGCTCGGGAGGTTGCAATCGTTTCGCAACGACTGCGACGATCAACGGTGCGAAGATCAGCTTCAAACCCGCTGCGGCGACGCGCATGATGTGCGCGCCTGCCGTGATGGACCAGGAGCAGAAATTCTTTGCGGTCCTGGAAGAGGCGCGGACCTATTCGGTCGAGGCCGCTACGGGAAAGCTCTTTCTCTACGACAAGGACGGCAAGATCGTCGCCCGCCTGTCGCGATAGACCTCCAGAAACAAAAAAACCGGGCACTTGGCCCGGCTTTTTCAATTCGATTATCAAGTATCAACCGACGATTTCGGTGCCCGAGAACCAGTAGGAGATTTCCTCGGCAGCGGTTTCGGGAGCATCCGAGCCGTGCACAGAGTTCTCGCCGATCGACAGGGCGAACAGCTTGCGGATCGTGCCTTCGTCGGCATTGGCCGGGTTGGTCGCGCCCATGATTTCACGGTTGCGGGCAATCGCGTTCTCGCCTTCGAGGACCTGAACGATCGTCGGGCCGGAGGACATGAACTCGACGAGCTCGCCGAAGAACGGGCGTTCCTTGTGAACCGCGTAGAAGCCTTCGGCTTCGCGGCGGCTCATCCAAACGCGCTTCGAAGCAACGACACGAAGGCCGGCCTCTTCGAACTTCTGGATAATGGCACCGGTGAGATTGCGACGCGTCGCGTCGGGCTTGATCATCGAGAAAGTGCGTTCAATCGCCATGGGAGTAAACCTTGTCATGAGGGAAATTGGTGGCGACCCTATAGCGGCAGGCAGTGCTTTTGCCAAGGGCTCGCCGCGATAAAGGCGAAAGGCTAAAAACTCATCGCTACCTGCCATGCTCGGGCGCGCCCATCCTTGGCGCAGAATAAAATCGCGTGGAAAGATGGCATCGTTTGGATAATGTGTCAGCAGGACTGACTCTTATCGGCGGAACGTCAACGTCATGGAACAGCATTTTCGCATGTTCGCAGCCTATAACCGCTGGGCGAACGAGCGGCTATATACAATAGCGGCCGAACTCGATGACGAGGAGTATCGCCGCGACATGCGCGCTTTCTTTGCGTCGATGCATGGGACGCTCAACCATCTTCTCGTCACCGACCGCATCTGGCTTTTCAGGTTCACTGGTGAAGGCGAAGCGCCGAAGGCCCTCGATGCGATCCTGTTCGACACGTTCGAGGATCTCAGGATTGCGCGCGTAAAGGAAGATGCCCGCATCATTGACTGGGTCAGCAGCCTGAATGCAGCGGCCATCGGCGGGCGCTTCACCTATACTACCGTGAGCGACATGCGCACGATCAGCCAAAGGCTTGCGCCGGCGCTGGCGCATTTGTTCAACCACCAGACGCATCATCGCGGCCAGGCGCATGCCATTCTGACGGCGCTCGGCAAGACGGCTCCATCCTTCGATCTGATCCAGTTTCAGCGAACGGAAGAAGGTCGCCCCTACGCCTGACGGCATTTTTCGGTCCGTTCGGGACATATCTGCAACAGGAGCGGCTTGCGAAATCGGCATTTCCCGTGCAAAAGCGCGGCCATGCTTATTCTCGACAATATATCCGTGCGCATGGCCGGCCGCTTGCTGATCGATCACGCCAGCCTCAACCTGCCTTCGGGCACGAAGGCTGGGCTGGTCGGCCGCAACGGCGCCGGCAAGTCCACGCTGTTCAAGGTGATTACCGGCGAGCTTCACGCCGAGACGGGCGATTTCTCGCTGCCGAAGAACGTGCGCATCGGCCAGGTGGCGCAGGAAGCGCCGGGTACCGAAGACTCGCTGATCGAGATCGTGCTGGCCGCCGATACTGAGCGCAGCGCCTTATTGGCGGAAGCCGAGAGCGCAACGGACCCGCATCGCATCGCCGATATTCATATAAGGCTTGCCGATATCGACGCGCATTCGGCGGAAGCGCGCGCCGGGGCGATCCTTTCGGGTCTCGGCTTCGATGCGGAGGCGCAGAAGCGGCCAGCCTCGTCTTTTTCGGGCGGCTGGCGCATGCGCGTTGCCCTGGCGTCAGTGCTGTTCGCCGAACCCGACCTTCTGCTCCTTGACGAGCCGACCAACTATCTCGATCTCGAAGGCACCCTGTGGCTCGAAGATTATGTGCGCCGCTATCCGCATACGGTCATCCTCATCAGCCACGACCGCGACCTTTTGAATTCCTCGGTCAACGCGATCATCCATCTCGACCAAACCAAGCTGACGCTGTGGCAGGGCAATTACGACCAGTTCGAGCGCCTGCGCAGTGAAGCGTTGGAGCTGCAGCAAAAGCAGCGCACGAAGCAGGAGGCCCAGCGCAAGCACATGGAATCCTTCGTCGAGCGCTTCCGTGCCAAGGCATCCAAGGCAAAGCAGGCCCAATCGCGCCTGAAGGCGTTGCAAAAGCTGAAGCCCATCGCCGCCGTTATCGAGGACCATGTCCGGCCGTTCCATTTTCCCGAGCCGGAAAAGGTCGTGGCATCGCCGATCATCGCAATCGAGAACGGCGAGGTTGGCTACACCCCGGGCAAGCCTGTATTGCGGCACCTCAATCTGCGCATCGACGCCGATGACCGCATCGCCCTCCTTGGCTCGAACGGCAACGGCAAGTCGACGCTGGCAAAGCTCATCGGCGGCCGCCTGCCATTGCAGAGCGGGCGCATGACCGTTGCGCCCAATCTCAAGATCTCGTTTTTCGCCCAGCACCAACTCGATGATCTGGTGCCGGAAGACAATGCGATCGAGCATGTGCGCAAGCTGATGCCGGATGCGCCCGAAGCAAAGGTCCGCGCGCGCGTTGCGCAGATGGGTCTTGCGACCGTCAAGATGAACACGGCGGCAAAGGACCTTTCCGGCGGCGAGAAGGCGCGCCTCCTGATGGGCCTTGCGACCTTCCACGGTCCGAACCTGCTCATCCTCGACGAGCCAACCAACCATCTGGACATCGATAGCCGCGAGGCGCTGATGTATGCGCTCAACGATTTCAACGGCGCGGTCATCCTCATCGCCCACGACCGCCACCTGATCGAGGCGACGATGGACAGGCTCTGGCTCGTGCGTGATGGCGGGGTTGCGCCCTATGATGGCGATCTCGACGCTTATCGCGCACTCGTGCTTGCCGATGCAAAGGCGGAACGCTCCGGTAGCGGCAAGGCGGCCGTCGATGAAGGGCAGAAGCTGACCAAGGCCGAGCAACGCAAGCTGGCGGCGCAGCGGCGCGAAGCGTTGAAGCCCCTGCAGAAGAAGATCCATGAGGCGGAGGCACAGGTTCAGCGCTTCCAGAAGAAGATCGACACGCTGCAGGCGCAGCTCGCCGATCCGGTCATCTATTCGCGCGAGCCTGCCAAGGCGACGCAGATCGGCAAGGAGATCGGCTATGCCAGGACTTCGCTCGCCCGCGCCGAAGAGGAATGGCTGACGCTGTCGGGCGAGTATGAGGAAGCGATGGCGGAACTGGCGCAGTAAACTTTGCCTAAGCTTCGGGCGGGATCAGCACAGTCGTATAGGGCGAGTGCAATTGCCAGCCTAAGGTCTGATAGAGCGCACGTCCATCCGGCGTTGCGACAAGGGCGGCATGGCGAATGCCGTTCTCGTGCGACAGACGCTCCAGCTGCTTCATGAGCGCACGGCCGAGCCCGCGCCGCCGGTGGTTTTCATGGGTGCGGATGCGGTCATAGACGGCGAGTTCGCCGGGAAATGCGATGCGCCCGGTGGCAGCGATCTCACCGCCACCGTCCAGAATATTGAGAAGCGTTACGCCAGCGCCAAGCTCCTGGCGGGAAAAGGAATAGCCGTCCGGCAGCGACGCATCTTGCCCGACCATTTCTCCGGAAAGCAGCATCATGTATCCCGGCGGCCCGATGTGCCATCGGCGCGGCAGATTTAACCCGACCGTTTTCGCGGGCGCGCAAACCTTCAGGAAGACGAAAGGCTCGCGGATGGCTTCAGCGTGCTCCAGGACATGGGCGGAATATGCCGGAAACAAGTGCCGCCGCTTCTGGTCGGGCAAGCCGACCTCGATGCGGTAAGCGCCATGCTCGAAAACGGGCGCCGCCACCTGCCGTGTCAGCGCCCATCCTTTCGCCCAAATCCCCACAATCGCCGGATCGGCTTTCAAATCGTCTTCATTCGCCATGCGCTATCTATAGCGGCTTGTGCAATTCGATCGCCAGCGGATTTTTCTTGCGAAGCGGCAGGGCAAAGCCCGCGATCATGGCGCCGAGGCCAATGATCGCCGAGACCGTGAATATGGTGATCGTCGCATCGCGTAGGCCATCGGGCGTGGTCGCCTCGGGGTAACCGGCGGCGTTGGCGGTAAGACCCGCCACCGCTGCACCGATTGCATAGCCCGCCGACTGCAAGGTCGGCAGCAGCGCGGAGGCGCGGTCGCGCTCACCGCTACGAGCGGCCTCCATGACATTCTGGCTCAGAAAGCCCCAGCTTACGCCAAAGCCGGTGCCAATGCTCATCTGTCCGAGCATCACGACGAGCGGAATATCCAGCGAAAAGCCAACGACAATGACGGCGAGGCCAGCAACCAGCAGGGCCGGCCCAAGCCGGATCAAGAATGCGCGGCGGGAAGGACTCTGAATATTGGCCACGAGGATAGCGCAGGTGCTCCAGGCGATGGCAAAGGTCGCGCTGAAGGCACCCGCCTTGGTCGGACCGTAGGACCAGAGGTCCTGCAGCGTCATCACCAGGTAGACGGATGTCGATGCCTGTGCCACCGGCATCAGCAGGACGACCCAGAGGCCGATACCGACCGTCGAATTCAATGCAAAAGCGTCCGAAGGGAAGAGCGGCGTGTGGCTGCGGCGGTCGAGGACGATAACGCAGATGAGCACCAGGGCGGCCGCTGCAACGAACACGACTTCCATACCGAGATTGTTGGCGATGCCGGCAAGAGCAACGAGCATGATGCCAGTACCGATCGCCGCGAGGCGAAAGATCGGCACAGAATGGCGTGATACTTCACCGGAAAATTTCGGCACGATACGCAAAACAAGGGCGATGAAGATCAGCCCAAGCGGAACGTTGACGAGGAAGGCGGCGCGCCAGGAAAAATGCTCGGTCAAAAGCCCGGATGCCAGCGGGCCGCCAAAGGCCGCAGTGGCCCAGACCAGTGCTTCGGCACCAAAAACCTTGGCGACCAGCCGCGACGGGAAGAGTTCGGGAATGAGCGCATAGCAGATCGCGGCAATGATGCCCTCGCCCAGTCCCTGCAAGGCGCGGCCCAGGAGCACCTCCGGCATTGAAGACGCAAACGCGGCGATGAGCGTGCCGAGCAGAAAGATCAGCCCGGAGCCGACGAGTGTCGTACGCGCGCCAAACCTTCCCTTCAGAAGCGCGCCGCTGGCGCCGCCGACAATGGAAAGCACCAGATAAAGCGTGAAGGCCCAGGAAATCAGTTCCAGACCGCCGATTTCGCGAACAGCTGTCGGCAGCGATGTCGAGACGAGGAAGCCGTTGAAGGCAAAGAGCGCAACGCCGAGGCAGAGCGTCGTCGTTGCGGCCGAGTAGCGCGGATCAAGCAATTCCGACCAGCCGGCGTCGCCAACATTTTCCTTTACTTCCGACATGGCATTTCCTCATTTAATAAGTTTTATGTTTTTATATTCCCTCAAATTAAACAAGCAATAGCTTTTTTAATTTTTTTCGATAAGCTCGAGACATGCAGGACCGTACGACAAACCGCATGCTATATTCACTGAAAGTGGCTGGTCCGCAGACCGCCGCCGCCCTGGCCGAACGACTGGATATTACCGCCGTCGCTGTCCGTCAAATGCTTGGGCGATTGCATGAGGGCGGCCTTGTCGCCTTTGAAGACAGCCGCGAAAGCGTCGGACGGCCCAAGCGCTTCTGGCACCTGACCGATGCCGGCAATGCGCAATTCCCCGACAATCATGCCGGTCTTACCGCCGATCTCTTGGCCTCGGTTTCATCTGTGTTCGGCGAAGCGGGCCTTGACCGGCTGATCTCGCACCGAGAACAGGCGACGTTGAGCCAGTACCGCGCGGCACTTGACCCAATTCACTCTATCGAAGGGAAAGTCGAGCAGCTCGCCGAAATCCGCTCGGCGGAGGGCTACATGGCGGAAGCCAGGCGCGACCCCGATGGCGATTTTATGCTCATCGAGAATCACTGTCCGATCTGTGTTGCGGCCAAGGCCTGCCAGAAACTCTGCAGATCGGAGCTCGAGGTGTTTCAGGCTGCGCTTGGGCCCGATGTCAGCGTCGAAAGGTTCGAGCACATCCTCAAGGGCGCTCGCCGCTGCGCCTACCGGATCAGGCCAACCAGCGAGGGTCAGCTGGCGATGAAGCTGTAGAGCATCGGGCTCATATAGGTAGTCCCTGTTCGCCAATAGTCGCGCAATGGACCGCCCTCGCATTCAAAACCGAGCTTGGTCACCAGCCGGATCGAAGGGGCATTATCCGGGTGAATGATCGCAGCAATGCGCCTTGTCTTGAGGTTTTCGATGCAGTGCGCCACCAGTCCCTGCACGGCTTCGCGCATCAGTCCGCGCCCATGCCAATTTGCGTTGAGGATATAGCCGATCTCCAGGCGATGGTTGCGCGCTTCGCGATGATGATAATTGACCATGCCGATGCATTCATCGGTTTTGGCATCGGCGACAGCCCAGGCAAGCGCGTCATAGGGCGATGTCGTCTTCGCAAGAATGCGCACCCAGCGCCGCGTCTCGTCGATATCCTCGCAGGCGACGAAATCCCAGTAGCGCATGAGTCGTTCATTGCCGAGACAAGCGTGGAGACCGCGGTCGTCGCGGGCCTCGAACTGCCGCAAGCGCAGCCGCTTCGTCGTAATTACCGGAAACGACCGGTCCATCACCGGCCCCATTTCGGCTGCGTCGGCACTTTTTCAACGGATTTGCGGCCGCGCGACCGGATAAGGCCGAAAACACCGATCGCGATCAGGGCGACACCGCCCGACACGATGCGCCAATCGATGGCCCGTGCACCGCGACGCAGGATCAGATCGACCCCGGCGACCTCGAGCCCATCAAAATCGCCGGGACCTATGGTGAAGGTATAATTGCCAGATTCGACCGGATCGATATCGCCGATACTGGCGCGATAGAACTGCGGGCCCTGTGGCGAGCCCTTGTTGCCAACCCGCCCGTTCAGATAATCCAGCGTCTTGACGAGAATGTCCTTGCCGTCCCGCGTCACCACTGCCGTCAGGGCCGTGCGTCCCTGCGTCGGCACGAAATTGCGTAGGGGCTGCATATCGACAAAAGCGCGCACCGGCGCATCGTTAACGTCGAGGCGGACCGTAACCGGCTTGTAGGGACCGGGCCGGTCGTAGATGCGCCGCGATCCGATCTCCTCACCGGAAAAATTGGTGGTCGCCCAGGGATCGGCCACGCCAAGGGCGATTCCGGCCAGGAGAATGAGAAACAGAATCAGCCGCATCTGACAGCGCTCACGCTTTCTTCTCCCAACGGCCCTCTGCGTTCTGCTGCCAGTAGGTCAGCGTGTGCCCTTCGGCCTTCAACGATTTCCACTGTTCCCGCGCTTGTTCGAGTTGCTGCTGGTCGTGGCCATCGAACATGAGCACCAGCCGGTCGTATTTCTCGACGTTGCGGGGTGCGGCGCCATCGACGAGGAACCGCACCGTTGCGCCATTCGGATTGCCGTCGCCGGTCGTCAGGATGATTGGCTGTTCTTCCGGGTATGGCTCCAGATCGGTGGCATGGGCGAGGAACGAGGCGTCTGACCAAGTCCATAAATGGTTGTCGAGGCTGTCGCGGCGCTCTTCCGACCCTGTCTGGATTACCACCCTCCACTTGCGCTCCACCGATCGCTCGATCAAGCCGGGAAGCGCGTTTTCGAGCGTCGATTCCGTCAGATGGTAGAAAAGGATCTCGGTCATTGGGTCTCGGCGATCAAAATTTCGTATGTTGCGAACGCGTGGACGCCATGATCGGCAACATTCGAACACCGTTCCACCATTCACGCAAGCGCGGCTGTTCGTCAATGAGGTTCGAGCCGATCGCAACGCTGGCGGCCGCAGCAAGCACGCTTCCGAGATAAAACGTCGCTAGCGTCGGGTCGGCGAACGCGGCAGCGGGCGATGCGGCGACAAAACCCTCAAGAACCCGCAGGACGCGCCGCCCGTCTTCAATGCTTTCGCTCGAAGGCTGCTCGCCGTCGCGCCACCAGAGCGGAACGTATATGTCCCACACGAGCGGCCGATAGCCGTAATTGTCGATGATGCGCATCAGCTGGCGCATGCGCGCCGCCATTTCCACGTCCGTCGGAGTGAGGCTCGACGGTTCTACGATTGCATCGATATAGTGGATTATGGCGTCCGTCTCATAGAGGCGAACGCCATCGATCTCGATGGCCGGAATGCGCTTGAAGGGATGGCGTAGATCGTAACCCTCCGGCACTGTTCCGCCTTCGAACGGATCGGTCTCGACCAGATCGAACGCCAGGCCCTTCGCGTGAAGGACGAGCCGCACGATCCGCGTATAGACGCTTTCATCGAGACCGTAGAGTGTGACGTCCACCAGACTAGCCTTCGAAATTGTCCCTTACCAGGCGGTCGAGAAGCCGAACGCCGAAGCCCGAGGCCCAGGACTGGCTGTATTCGGTTGCCGGTGAGCCCATTGCCGTGCCGGCAACGTCCAGATGAGCCCAGGGCGTGTCGCCGACAAAGCGCTTCAGGAATTGCGCGGCGATGATCGCACCGCCGTGACGTCCGCCGATGTTCTTCATGTCGGCGTTCTTGGTGTCGATCAGCTTGTCATATTCATCGCCGAGCGGCATGCGCCAAAGCTTCTCGCCAGTCGCCTCGCCTGCATCGAAGAGTTGGGTGGCAAGCGTATCGTCGTTGGAGAAAAGGCCGGCGCGGTAGACGCCGAGCGCCACCATGATGGCGCCGGTCAACGTTGCAAGGTTGACCATGAACTTCGGATTGAACCGGTCGTTGCAATAATAGAGCGCATCGGCGAGGACGAGACGGCCTTCCGCATCGGTATTCAGCACTTCAATCGTCTGGCCGGACATCGACGTGACGATGTCGCCGGGCCGCTGCGCCTCGCCATTCACCATGTTCTCGACAAGGCCGATGATGCCGACCACGTTGACCTTGGCCTTGCGCGACGCGAGCGCGTGCATGAGACCGGTCACGGCAGCGGCGCCGCCCATGTCGCCCTTCATTTCATCCATGCCGGCCGCAGGCTTGATGGAGATGCCGCCGGAATCGAAGGTAACGCCTTTGCCGACAAATGCGATCGGCTTGTCCTTACCCTTCCCGCCATGCCACTCCATGATCGCAAGACGCGCGGGGCGAACAGAGCCCTGGGCGACGCCCAGAAGCGAGCCCATTCCGAGCTTTTTCATGTCCTTCTCGCTGAGGATTTCGACCTTCACATCGAGCTTCTTCAACTCCTCGACACGTTCGGCAAATTCGACCGGGCCAAGAATGTTGGCGGGTTCGTTCACAAGGTCGCGCGCCAGGGTCACGCCGGCAGCGATGGCCTCGGCGTCCGAAAAAGCCTTCTTTGCCGCCTGTGGATCGGCAACATGAATGGTGATGCTGGCCGCCGACTTGCTCTCCTTGGCCTCATCGTCGTTCTTGCCCTTCTTCGTCTTGTATTTGTCGAAGGTATAGGCGCGCAGCAGCATGCCCAGCGCAAACTCGGCAGCATTTTCGGCGGAAATCTCGCTGGCCTGCAAAGCCAGGATCACCGACACATCCTTTGCCTTGCCCAATTTGGAGAACGCCGCGCCGCCAATCTTCAACCAGTCATCCGCCTTGAGCTTGGCCGGGTCGCCGGTGCCGACGAGGACGAGACTTTCGAGTTCGGTGGACGGCGCTACAGTCGACACGGTTGCAGCGAGTTTTCCCTTGAAATCCGAGACACCGATGATACGCGAGAGCAGCGCCTGCCCGACGATAGATTCGGCCTCCGCAGCGGTCTTGCCGTCTGCGGCGACAAGCACGATCGCAGTGCCTTTCTCGACGGCTGCGAATTTGGCGAAACTGATGGATGGGCGTTTGGACATGATATCTCCAGATCGAACAAAAACGTGATTTTCCTATTCACCAGACCGGTGAAAGAAGGGATGGTTGCGAAGAACCTTGACTAACACCTTGTTAACCAGCTTTCTTCGCCTATTTTTAGCCAAGCCTGACTAGAGTGAACATATGTCGGGTTTATTGAACATGTAACGGGTTCGTCCCATAGTGCGGCAAAAATAATGCCATGGAGTTCATGGCATGGATTAAGCAACCGGTGTTTTGTCGCCGGTCGGTCGAACAAAGTGGCGGTACTCTTTTGCGAAACATGACATGCGCCTGATTGAGATATATATCTTGCGACGGATCGTCGTCATGTTTTTTTCCGTGCTGCTATCGGCGGTCGGGATCACATGGATCGTTCAGGTTCTGAACCGCATCAACTTCCTGACCACCAGCGGCCAAAGTTTTCTCTATATCCTGAAATTCAGCTCGAACCTGCTTCCGGCAGCATTTCCGATCGTGATGCCGTTCGCACTCGTGATCGCAGTGGCGCAGACGCTCTCGACCATGAATCAGGATTCGGAACTCGTCGTCATCAATGCCGCCGGTGCGCCGCGCTCCGCCGTCATCCGCCCGGTTTTGCTGTTTGCGGTCGTCATTTCGGCAGCGTCTTTCCTCATCAACAATTTCATCGTCCCCTACTCATCGATGAACATGCGGCAGATGGTTGCCGAAGCTCGCTCCGACGTCATCAACCTCGTCGTGCAACAGGGCACGTTCAAGGAGATCGACACGGACCTCTATCTGCAGATCGAAAACCGCGACGCGAATGGCGCGATAAAGGGGCTTTTCGTTTCCGATTCGCGAGACAAGACGACCGACCTCATCTACTACGCCAAGGACGGTCTTGTGTTCGATACGGGCGAGCAAAACCTTTTGATCATGAAAGATGGCGAGATCGATCGCCGCGACGTCCAGACGGGCAACGTCTCGATCATCAAGTTCAACACCTACGCGCTTGACCTTGCAGCAATGCTGCCGGCGGACGACGACAATGTCACGCTGTTTCCGAAGGACCGGCCGCTGACCTATCTCCTGAGCCCGGATCCCAACGACAAATATTTCCAGCAGAACCCGCTGCGCTATCAGTCCGAACTGTACAAGCGGCTGACCGACTGGATGTATCCCATTGTTTTTGCGTTGATCTCGCTCGCAGCCGCCGCCGATTCCCGCTCGCACCGCGAAGCCCGGGTATCGGCATCGTTTACGGCGATCACGCTTAGTCTGATCGTGTTCTGGCTCGGCTATTCTGCCGGGCAGAGCAGCGACAAGAATGCCTCGGTATTGCCCCTGCTCTTTGCGTTCCCGATCGGCGCGGCCTTGCTGGCGACCTATGCACTTGTTACCAACCGGCAGATCGGCGTCCCGGTAAAATGGAGCAACTGGGTTCGCGATGCCTTCGCGACGCCGCAGACCGCCTTTGCCGGGGCTGGCGCCAGACTCTTCCGTCGCGGACGCGGAGGACGCTCATGATCGGCTGGACCCTCGGGCGCTACTTCTTCCTGCGCTATGTGCAGATCACGATGTATTTCCTTTTCGGCAGCTTCGCACTGGCGCTGATTCTCGACTTCACCGAACTCTCGGGCAAACTCTCGTCGCTCCCCGACTATTCGGCAATCCAGGCCTTTGGCCTTTCGGCGATGCGCGTTCCCTACATCATGCAGCAGGTGTTTCCCTTCCTCGCCTTGTTCTCGGCAATGGCGACGCTGATTTCGCTCAACCGCAAATATGAACTGGTCGTCGCGCGCTCGGTCGGCGTCTCCGCCTGGCAGTTCCTCCTGCCCGCCTGCACCGGCGCACTCCTGTTCGGCCTCGTCGCTATTTTGGTCGTCAATCCCCTCGCCGCCTGGGGCTTCGACCGCAGCGAGCAGATCACGGCAAACTGGCGCGCCGGCAAGGCCAATGACGTGCAGGCCGATCGGGTACCCTGGCTGCGGCAAAAGACGGAAGATGGCGAGACCATTATCGGTGCCAAGTCAGTGGTCAATCGTGGGTTGCGCCTGGTCGATGCGACCTTCATCAGGCTCGACAAGAATCAGGATATTCTCGAGCGGCTCGACGCCAAGGTCGCCGACCTTGAAGAGGGCTACTGGAAGCTCGCCGACGTTACCAAATTCGTCCTCGGCTCGACCCCTGTCGCGCAAGACGAGGTTCGGATCCCGACGCATCTTCGCCCTGAATTCGTTGAAGAAAGCCTCGCTCGGCCCGAGACCATTCCTTTTTTTGAGCTGCGTAACAAAATTGCCGCAGCCCGCTCATTTGGCTATCCGGCCAACGCTTTTGACATGCATTTCCAGTCTTTGCTGGCTTTGCCGGCTCTTCTGATGGCGATGACTTTAATCGCTGCAACCGTTTCGTTGAAATTTGTTCGTTTCGGACAATCGGGGACGATGATTCTGGGTGGCGTCCTCGCAGGCTTCGTGCTTTATGTCGTCACTGTTGTGGTCAAGGCATTCGGGAACGCAGGATTCGTCCCGCCTTTCGTCGCCGCATGGACACCCGTGCTGATTGCAACATTTTTTGGGGTCTCCTTTCTGTTGCACAAGGAGGATGGTTAGAGTGGGATTGAATGTAACGCGCTCGGTGTTGCCGACGTGGTTCGCACGGCTGGCGTGCGGGACGGCGGTTCTATGCCTTGCGGGCGGGATTTCACTCCCAGCCTATGCCCAAATGGGCGGCGCTGATGCGCTTACCGGAAATGTCCAGACCAACCCGAATGCCCAGCTTCTGCTGGAATCGGACGAACTCGTCTATGACATCAACGCCAAGACTATTTCCGCAGTTGGTGGTGTACAGATCGATTATGACGGCAACAGGCTTGTTGCGCGTCAGGTTACCTATGACCAGAAGACCGGGCGCCTCAAGGCGATGGGCAAGGTGGAGCTCGTTGAAAAAGACGGCAATCGCATCTATGCCGAAAATCTCGACGTTACCGACGATTTCCGCGAAGGTTTCGTCAATGCGTTGCGCGTTGAAGCAGCCGACAATACCCGCTTTGCGGCAGAGAGCGCCGAACGTATCGGCGGCGAGCTGACCGTCTTCAACAATGGTATCTATACGGCGTGCGAGCCGTGCCGCGCCAAGCCCGATCGTGCGCCGATCTGGCAGGTTCGCGCCCAAAAGATCGTATGGAACGGCAAGAAGAAAACGATCCGCTTCGAGCGCGGCCGGTTCGAAATGTTCGGCATGCCCCTGGCTTATCTGCCATCATTCGAAATTGCCGACCCGACCGTGAAGCGCAAGAGCGGCTTCCTCATGCCGAGTTATCAGCATGAAACCGAGCTTGGCTCGGGTATTTCCGTTCCCTATTTCTGGGCCCTGGCGCCGAACTACGATCTGACGACGACTGGCACCTACTATACCAAGCAGGGCTTTCTGGGCGATGTCGAGTGGCGGCACAGGCTGGCCAACGGCGCCTATACGTTAAGGCTCGCCGGCATCAGCCAGCAGGATCCGAATACATTCTCTCCGGGTGAGCCGGAAGACCGGAAGACCAATCGCGGCATGATTGGATCGACGGGCGCGTTCCAGATCAATCCACGCTGGTCCTACGGCTGGAATGTCATGACCCAGTCGGACAAGTCGTTCGCCTACCGGTACGGCATTGAAGGCTATTCCGGTTATAATATCACCGACCAGATTTATTTGGTGGGGCTTAACGACCGCAACTATTTCGACGCGCGGCTCTATCGCTTCCACGTCCAGGAAAGCATACCAGACTCTAATCCCAGCGCATCAGAGCCAAGACAACCATACGTTCTCCCGGTTGTCGATTATGCGTATTACCTACCGCAATCCGTGGCAGGCGGCGAACTTAGTTTCGACGTGAATTTGCAGAATCTTCATCGCGACAGCTTCGATTGCTTCTTGCCAACTAATCAGACCGCTTGCGGAAGCGGCTATATAGCTGGCGTTGAAGGTAACGACGGTCGGATCACGGGCGAAGCAGAGTGGAAACGCACGTTCATCGCCGACAACGGCTTGGTGATCACTCCAATTCTCGCATTACGCGCCGACGGAATGTACGTCGATTCGGATACAGCTGGCGTGACCCGATCCGAGGCTTTCCGCGGCATGGCGACAGCCGGCATGGAAACCAAATGGCCGATACTCTTCTCCACGACGAGTTCGACGCATATTCTCGAGCCCACTGCGCAGCTCTTCGTGCGCAACGACGAGCCCTATAATGGCGAGATGCCGAACGAAGACGCGCAGAGCTTTGTCTTCGACGCCTCCAGCCTTTTCGACCGCGACAAATATTCTGGTTATGACCGCATCGAAGGCGGCACGCGCGCCAATCTCGGTTTCCGTTATTCCGGCACGTTCAACAATGGCTGGTCGCTCAACGGTATCGCCGGCCAATCCTTCCAGCTCGGCGGCCTGAATTCTTTTGCAGGGCCCGATTTTGTCAATGCAGGTGCCGAATCCGGACTTGATTCGGCGCGCTCCGACTATGTTGCAATGATCGGCGCCAATCGCGGTGGCTTTACGCTGACAACCGGTGGCCGTTTCGACAAGGACTCGTTTGCGGTTCGGCGCGCCGAAGTTGCCAGCACCGAAACGGGTAAATACGGCACGCTCTTCGTCAAATATGCTTTTATCGACGCGCAACCGACCTATGGCTTCTCTGACGACAGGCATGAGGCAACGGTCGGTGGATCGTTGAAGATGACACCGAACTGGCGGGTTCTCGGATCCGGCACGTACGACATCTTCCACGAAGCGCTGGTCAAGCGTACGGCGGCCCTCGCCTATGACGACGAATGCTTTACCTACATGATGTACTATCAGCAGGAACAACCCATCACCTCGACGGGTGACAAGGGCGACGAAACGACGAAGTTCGGCTTCAATATTTCGTTCCGGACGTTGTGGGAATTCGGCAAGCCGGTTGATATCGGCGGTATCTGATCGCTCGCATGACAGGCTGTACTTGCAGCCAGTCATGCTTTTGCCTTACTAGAGCGACAATAGAGTGTCACGAGAACCCATAAGACTACCATCCATTCGGCAAGAATGGCCTATGATCGGATATAGTGGAACATGATGGCGAGGAAACATCTACTTGTAGCACTTATTGCTACCGCTTTGACTTCTACGCTCCTGGGTGGAATGGCCGCGCCTGCCGCGGCGAGTGAGGTCAAGGTCATCGTCAACGGTATTCCGATCACCGATTACGACATCACCAAGCGGGCCGCATTCCTCAAACTGCAGAAGAAGAAGGGCAACCTCAACCAGGAAGCCCGGGACGAATTGACGACCGAAGCGCTCAAGCGCCAGGAACTGAAGCGGCTCAATCTTCTCGTTTCAGACGGTGAAGTGAACGACGCCTATGCGCGTTTTGCCACCAACAACAAGATGTCGCTCGATCAGCTCAATACCATTCTCGATAAGTCCGGCGTAACTTCCACTCACTTCAAGGAATACATCCGCATCCAGATGAGCTGGGGCCGCGCGCTTTCCACGCGCAATAAATCCCAGGGCGGCGTTCGCGTATCGGAGCAGGAAGCCGTCCAACGCATGTTGAAGGATGGCGGCAAGAAACCGGTTTCGACCGAGTACAAGTTGCAGCAAGTCATCTTCGTCGTGCCGGCGAACAATCGCGGCATACTCGCGAAACGACGGGCGGAAGCCAACGCCCTCCGCGCCCGCTTCAACGGCTGCGAAAACACACGTGAGATCGCCAAGGGCACACTAGACGTGACGGTGCTCGATCTCGGCAAGTTCATCGAACAGGAACTGCCGCCGGAATGGTCGAAGCAGGTCATCTCGACGCCGGTCGGCCAGGCGACAACGACACTCGATACTGGCAAGGGCGTTGAATTCCTCGGCGTATGCGCATCCCGCCAGGTTTCGGACGACCGCGTTGCCCGCATGGTGTTCTCACAGGAGGATGCTGCGGCCACGGGCGACGGCAAGAAGGATGCGACCGCCGAAGCCGTCGATAAGAAATACATCGAAGAACTGCGCAGCAAGGCGAAAATCGTCAACGAATGATCGGATTGCACGCGCATGAATGCTGCCCTCGCCGTTAGTTCCGGTGATCCGTCGGGCATTGGCCCCGACATAGCCATTGCCGCCTGGCAATTGCGCCAGGAAATGCAAATTCCTGCCTTCTTCCTCCTCGCCGATCCGGATTTCGTTCGCTCGCGGGCATTGCGGTTGGGGCTGGATGTTCCGGTTGAGCCGACAAACCCGAACGCTGCGGCAGGAATTTTCGAACGGGCGCTGCCGGTCGTGCCGTTGCAGCACCCGCAGATCGACAGGCCGGGTGTGCCGCTGGTGGCGAATGCTGCCGCGACGATCGAGGCAATAGAGCGCGCGGTTGCGCTCACGCTGGCGGGTGAAGCCCATGCGGTCGTCACCTGCCCCATCGCCAAGAAGCCGCTCTACGAAGCTGGGTTCAAATATCCCGGGCACACCGAGTTTCTTGCTCATCTTGCCGGCGAATATCTCGGCCATAAGGTCACGCCTGTCATGATGCTGGCGGGTCCCGAACTTCGCGCAGTGCCGGTCACCATCCACATTGCGCTGAACACAGTGGCGACGGTCCTGGATGCAGCGACAATTCTCACCGTTTCCCGCATCACCGCCCTCGCCCTGAAAGAGCAGTTCGGTATCGCTCATCCGCGCCTCGCCATTGCGGGGCTCAACCCGCATGCCGGCGAACACGGCAGCATGGGCATGGAAGACGAGACGATTGTCCGTCCAGCCGTCGAGACGCTGCGCGCCGAGGGTATCGACGCGCGGGGGCCGCTTCCGGCCGACACCATGTTCCACGCCGCGGCGCGCACCCAATATGACGCAGCCATCTGCATGTATCACGATCAGGCGCTCATTCCGGTAAAAACGCTCGGCTTCGATGACAGCGTTAACGTAACCCTCGGCTTACCATTTGTCCGTACCTCGCCGGACCACGGCACCGCATTCGACATAGCCGGCACGGGAAAAGCCAAGCCCGACAGCCTCATCGCCGCGCTCAGACTGGCCGGAGAACTTCACGCCAAGCGCGCCCAACTGAAGCGCCCTGCCGCATGAGTATCGACCGCCTGCCGCCGCTGCGAGAGGTCATCGAACGGCATGGCCTGATGGCGAAGAAATCGCTCGGGCAGAACTTTCTGTTTGATCTCAATCTGACAGCGAAGATTGCGCGGCAAGCGGGTGATCTCGCGGGACAAACCGTCATCGAGGTCGGGCCTGGTCCTGGAGGGTTGACGCGCGCCCTGCTGGCGCAAGGCGCCAACGTCATCGCCATCGAGCGCGATGAACGCTGCCTCGCTGCCCTTCAGGAAATAGCCGACCACTATCCGGGTACGCTCACGGTCATTCCCGGCGATGCGCTGGAAGTCGACTTCACGCAGCTGGCCCATGGCAGCGAGGTCAAGATCGTTGCCAACCTGCCTTACAATGTCGGCACGCAATTGCTGATAGGCTGGCTCCTCAGCGAGCCTTGGCCGCCGTTCTACGCGTCGCTGACGCTGATGTTCCAGCGTGAAGTGGCCGAACGGATTGTCGCGAGGCCGGGTTCCGAGGCCTATGGGAGGCTCGGCGTTCTCGCAGGCTGGCGGACCGAGGCAAGAATCACCTTCGACGTGCCGCCGCAGGCGTTTACTCCGCCGCCCAAGGTGACTTCATCCGTCGTGCACCTCGTCCCGCGCCAGTCGCCACTCGCGTGCGATGCGGCGACGCTGGGGCGTGTGACCCAGGCAGCATTCGGCCAGCGACGAAAAATGCTGCGGCAGAGCATCAAGCCGCTTGGCGGCGAGGCATTGCTGCAGAAGGTCGGGATCGACCCGACCCGGCGCGCGGAAACGCTCTTGATCGAAGAATTCGTTGCGCTTGCAAACGCTCTTTAGAGCTTTTCTTCGAGCAGGCCGCTGACAAAATCGAAGAGGCCCGGGCAGCGGTCACGCCGCAGCCGTTCGGCGGTGACGATCGACTGTACCTGGTGAAATGCCTCGTCGAGATCCTCGTTGACCACGACATAGTCATACGAACGCCAGCGTTCGATTTCGTTGCGCGCATTGCGCAGGCGCATGTCGATGACTTCCTCGGTGTCCTCGGCGCGGCGATGCAGGCGCTGCTTCAGGTGCGCCATCGAGGGCGGCAGGATGAAGATACTGACGATGTCGCCCTTCATCTTTTCCTGGAGTTGCAAGGCGCCCTGCCAGTCGATGTCGAAAAGCATGTCCTGACCATCGGCGAGGGCATTTTCAGCGGCCTCACGCGGCGTTCCGTAAAAATTGCCATGCACTTCGGCCCATTCGATCAGCGCGTCGCTGTCGCGCAGACGTTCAAATTCACGAACCGAGATGAAGTGGTAGTGCACGCCTTCGATTTCGCTGGCGCGGCGCGGGCGCGTTGTCACGCTGATCGAAAGCGAGAGCTTCAATCCGGTATCATTGAGCAACAACCGGGCGAGCGTTGATTTTCCTGCACCGGACGGTGACGACAGGACCAGCATGAGACCGCGTCGCTTGATGCTGTTGAACATGATTACTCCAGATTCTGAATTTGCTCGCGCAATTGATCCACAACGGCCTTCAGGTCAAGCCCAATTGTCGTGATCGACGCAGCATTGGCCTTTGAACAGAGCGTATTGGACTCGCGATTGAATTCCTGCGTAAGGAAATCGAGCTTGCGGCCGACGCCATTGCCTTCTTTCAAAAGTGCGCGCGCCGATGCCACATGCATTTCCAGCCGGTCGAGTTCCTCTTGGATATCCGCCTTGGTGGCGAGGAAGGCCGCTTCCATGTGCAGGCGCGCCTCGTCGAGTGCGGGCGCCGCATCGAGAAGAAGGGCGACCTGAGCGGCGAGACGGGCACGAATTGCTTCAGGCGAGCGGCTCGGATCAAGCCGCGCCTGCTGCACCAGCATCTCGATCGTCGTGATCTGCACCCGCAATATCTCGCCGAGCGCCTTGCCTTCGGCCTGACGATTATGCGCAAGTTCGATGAGCGTTTCGTCAAGCACAGCGAGGACCGCGTGTTCGAGTTCGCTCTGGTCGCCCGGCAAGACCACCTCCTGCGGCACGTCGAGCACGCCGCGCAATGCCATCAGGCCCTCCGGCGTCGACGGCGCAAGGCCGTACTCCTCGCGAAGATGTGCCGCGATGGAAGCCAACTCCTTGAGGAGGGGCTCGTTGACGATGGCGCGACCCATATTGGCTGTGCGATCCACGGTCAGCGTCGCCTGGAAGTTGCCACGCTTGAAATGCTGCGCAACGAAATTGCGCGCCTTCTGTTCGATTGCTTCAAGCCCTGACGGCAGTCGAAACCGCACGTCGAGACCCTTGCCATTGACCGATTTGATCTCCCAGGAAATCTGTGCGCCGGCCATATTGCGAAGGTGCCGGGCAAACCCCGTCATGCTTTGCAGTGACATTGTGCCCCCTCGAGCCCGGCTTCAATGCGGGCTCGTCCGTTTAGTTGCCGCTATCGACGTCCGGTGCGGCGTTCTTGTCGCCTGTCGCCGCCTTGGCGGCCTCATCCAGGCGATTCTTCTCGACCTCGCGCCAGCGCTTCACATTATCATTATGTTCTTCAAGCGTCGCAGCAAACACATGACCGCCGGTCCCGTCGGCGACGAAATAAAGCTCGTTGGTCTGCGATGGATGGGCAACGGCATCCAGCGCATCGCGCCCGGGATTGGCAATCGGCCCAGGCGGCAGCCCGTTCACCGTATAGGTGTTATAGGGTGTCGGCTTTTCGAGGTCCGATTTCAGGATAGGCCGATCCGTCGGCTTGCCCTTGCCGCCGAACAAACCGTAGAGGATCGTCGGATCAGACTGCAGCCGCATCTTCTTGTTGAGGCGGTTGATGAAGACAGCGGCAACGCGCGGGCGTTCATCCGCCTTGCCGGTCTCTTTCTCGACGATTGAGGCAAGCGTGACGAATTCATCGATGGTCTTCAGCGGAACGCTGGGGTCGCGACGCTCCCAGATGTCGTCGACCAGTTTCTTCTGATCGGCCTGCATCTTCTTGACGAGTTCCTCGCGAGTCGTGCCGCGTGAGAAGCGCATCGTATTGGCAAAGAGCGAACCTTCGGCCGGCAAAACTGCGGGCAGATCACCGGTGAGAACGTCGTCCTCCTGAATGCGCTCGAAAATCTGCTCGACCGTCAGTCCTTCGGGAATTGTCAGCGAATGAAGCACGGACTTGCCGCTGCGCAGAAGATCCATGATCTCGTGCATCGACGCCCCGGCCTTGACTTCATATTCACCGGCTTTCATATCGTTCTGAAAGCCGTAGGCGCGCACTGCATATTTAAACACGCGTGCATCGGAAATGATGCCCCGGCGCTCGAGCCCGTCGGCAATCTCGGCAAAACCCGTACCGCTCTTCACCACGTAATTGGTTGTAACTTCGGTAGGCCCCGCCTCGTTGAAGGCGATTTTGCCGAAGTACACCGCAGCGGCCGCGGCCAACACCACCAGCACAACCAGCGAGAACAGAAAATTCGCGAAAACGACGATCTGGCTGCGGGCGCGCCGCGAACGCTTCTTCGGCGCAGGCGGGGGTGTACCCGGTTCAGGACGCAAAGCTTCCGATGCCGATTGCGGCACAATCGGTTTGCGCGCCGGCGCATTGCCGGCGTTTGCGTCTCCAAACTGTTGATCTGAGCTCACTCAAGCACCTCGGATATCCTCTGCTCTAGAGCCGGTAGAATCGATTGCGAATATGGCGAAAGCGCGAATGAGCGCTCCCGCCGTGCTCGCATCACTGTTGATAACGCCGCAATACGAGCGAAGCGTTCGTGCCGCCGAAACCGAAGGAATTGGACAGGGCGATATCGATCTTGCGTTCGCGCGGCTTGTGCGGGACGAGATCGATCTTGGTTTCCTTCGACGGATTGTCGAGATTGATGGTGGCAGGCGCGATATTGTCACGAATGGCGAGGACGCAGAACACAGCTTCGGTGGAACCTGCCGCGCCGAGAAGGTGGCCGATCGACGACTTCGTCGAAGACATCGAAATTTTCGATGCAGCATCGCCGACAACGCGCTCGACCGCACCGAGTTCGATGGTGTCGGCCATCGTCGAGGTACCGTGCGAGTTGATGTAATCGATATCGTCGGGCGTAATTCCAGCGCGCTTCAGGGCCATCTCCATGCAGCGCTGCGCACCTTCGCCATCCTCTGACGGGGCGGTGATGTGATAGGCATCGCCAGAAAGACCGTAGCCGATCACTTCCGCGTAAATCTTTGCGCCGCGTGCCAGGGCATGTTCGAGCTCTTCAAGCACGACGACACCAGCACCCTCGCCCATGACGAACCCATCGCGGTCCTCGTCATAGGGCCGCGAAGCAGCCGTGGGATCATCGTTGCGCGCGGTTGACAGCGCCTTGCATGCGGCAAAGCCGGCAAGCGAAATGCGGCTGACCGGAGATTCCGTACCCCCGGCAACCATCACGTCGGCATCGCCAAAGGCAATCAGACGCGAGGCATCGCCGATCGCATGCGCGCCAGTCGAACAGGCGGTAACGACCGAATGGTTCGGCCCGCGCAGCTTGTGCTTGATCGAAACGTGCCCGGAGGCGAGATTGATCAGGCGGCCCGGAATGAAGAATGGCGAAATGCGCCGGGGGCCTCTGTCCCGCAGCGTATAACCAGCCTCGACGATACCTTCGAGACCGCCAATGCCCGATCCGATCAGCACGCCGGTGCGAATCTGGTCTTCATCGCTCTCCGGCGCCCATTTGGCATCGGCAAGCGCCTGGTCGGCGGCCGCCACGGCGTAGATGATGAATGGATCGACCTTGCGCTGCTCCTTGGGCTCCATCCATTCATCCGGATTGAACGTCCCGTCGGTGCCGTCGCCTACCGGAATGCGGCAAGCGATCTTGCAGGGCAGATCATCAACTTCAAATTCCGTGACGCGCCGGGCACCACTTTGGCCTGCGAGCAAACGAGACCAGGTGGCTTCAACACCGGATGCGAGAGGAGACACCAGCCCAAGGCCGGTTATGACAACGCGCCTCATGGCCGATCCTTCAATGTCATATGCAACATGATTATTTCCGGCTCCACGCATGAACGAGGAAGGCAGAACACCTTACATCACCATCCACGCGGTGGCGAGCCGAACGAAAATCAGGCCTGTGCCTTGTCGATGAACTTGACCGCATCGCCGACTGTCAGAATCGTCTCAGCAGCATCATCGGGAATTTCGACGCCGAATTCTTCTTCAAAGGCCATCACGAGCTCGACAGTATCAAGGCTGTCGGCGCCCAGATCGTCGATGAAGCTCGCACCATCGGTGACTTTCTCGGCATCAACGCCCAGATGTTCAATGACGATTTTCTTGACGCGTTCTGCAGTATCACTCATGTGGAACCTCAACCTGTTTGTTTTTTCCTATGCCTTGGTTAGCGGCACGGATGACTCTAATCAAGCAATAAGATGGTTGTTTTACCCTGTTCGGCAGCCAAAACACCCACCCATGCGGCTCTTTCCTTGCGGAATTTGAAAGGACATCAAATCGGTTTGACTGCCCAAACTGGTGCGCGACTTATCACGCTTTATTCGTCGCCTCAATCTCATAAATGGGATTGGACCCAATACCCACCGATACCTGCACTAACAGGCTCAAATCATTGCCATGCCGCCGTTGACGTGAATGGTCTGGCCGGTGACGTATGCGGCCTCGCTGCTGGCGAGGTAGGCAACCGACGAAGCAACCTCGGCACCAGTGCCCATGCGGCGCATCGGGATGGCGGCCATGATGCTTTCCTTCTGCTTGTCGTTGAGCTTGTCGGTCATGGCCGATTCGATGAAACCGGGCGCGACGCAATTGACCGTCACGTTGCGGCTGGCAATCTCTTGCGCCAGCGACTTCGTAAAGCCGATCAGGCCGGCTTTTGACGCAACATAGTTGGTCTGGCCCGGGTTGCCGGTCACGCCGACGACGGAGGTGATGTTGATGATGCGGCCGTAGCGGCGGCGCATCATCGGATGCGTCAGCTCGCGCGTCAGCCGGAAGACTGCCGTCAGATTGACCTCGAGCACGCTGTCCCAATCGGCATCGCTCATGCGAACGAAAAGACCGTCCTTGGTGATCCCGGCATTATTGACGAGGATGTCGACGCCTTCGAGGTCGGCTTCCGCCTTCTCGCCCAGCGCCTTGACTTCTTCGCGGCTCGAAAGGTTGGCCGGGAAAATCTTGACGCGGTCGCTGAATTCGCCGGCCAGGGATTCCAGTTTCTCGACACGGGTGCCATGCAGCCCGACTGTGGCGCCCTGTGCGTGCAGCATCCGCGCGATCGCCTCGCCAATGCCCCCTGTCGCGCCCGTCACGAGCGCCTTGCGGCCGGTCAGATCAAACATGGTATGTCCCTCTTGTCTCAGGCGTTGAGCGCGGCGACTGCCGCATCGATGTCTTCCGGCGTACCGATGGCGACCCCGGAAATGTCCTTGTTGATACGGCGGGCAAGGCCGGTCAGCACTTTGCCGGCGCCGATCTCATAGAGCGTCGTCACTCCATTTGCGCCGAACCACTCGACGGTTTCGCGCCAGCGCACCTGGCCGGTGACCTGCTCGACCAGCAGCCGGGCGATTTCATCGGCAGATGTGACAGGCGCTGCGCGCACATTGGCAATGAGCGGCACGATCGGATCCTGCATGCGCACAGCGGCGAGCGCTTCGCGCATGGCCTCAGCCGCCGGCGCCATCAGGGCCGAATGAAAGGGCGCGGATACGGGCAGCATGATAGCGCGTTTTGCGCCCTTCGCCGTTGCCAGCGCCGCCGCCGCCTCGACAGGGGCCTTCGCGCCGGAAATCACCAGCTGACCGCCGCCATTGTCGTTAGCGATCTGCACAGGTCCCCCGGCAGACGCTTCTTTGCAAACGGCTTCAACATCGGCGTGCTCCAGCCCGATGATGGCGGCCATGGCGCCCTCGCCGGCGGGAACAGCCTTCTGCATGGCATTGCCGCGAATACGGAGAAGCCGGGCCGTGTCGGCGAGCGAGAACGTGCCGGCCGCGCAAAGTGCCGAATATTCGCCGAGCGAATGCCCGGCAACGCAGGCGACCTTGTTCTGCAGCGAAACACCCTTTGCCTCAAGGACGCGCAGGACGGCGATGGAAACCGCCATCAGCGCCGGCTGGGCATTGGCTGTCAGCGTCAGGGTCTCTTCCGGGCCTTCCCAGATGATTGCCGATAGCTTCTCGCCAAGGGCTTCATCCACCTCGTCGAACACCGCACGCGCTTCAGCGAAGTTGTCCGCCAGCGCCTTGCCCATGCCGACGGCCTGGCTTCCCTGTCCCGGGAAGGTGAATGCTATGGACATGGAAGGGCCTCCAATCGTTCGCTCGCTTGTCAATCTGACGCGCGATGTGCCTATGGGCAAGCGCGAAGTCAAGCTTTGATGCTGCAACGGCCGGCAAGCCCACAGTATTGAACCAATTGTTATATTGACTGCAGCCGTCGCACTGCTCATCAATTCTGGCTCAGCGTCCAGTTCATCGACGCCGTCAGGAGCGCAAATGACCTACCATAAGTATCCGGTCGCGGTCTCGCCGCTCTCCGAGGATGATGGCGGCGGTTTCGTCGCCTATGTTCCCGACTTGCCCGGGTGCATGAGCGATGGCAGCACGCCGGAAGAGGCCGTTCACAATGCCTACGACGCCATCGAAGCCTGGCTGGAAGCTGCACATGACCACGGTCGGCCGATCCCGGCACCATCGTCGAGGCTTACATCCGCTTGAATCGTCCGATCCCGCTGCCTCGAATATTCTCGGACGGGCGGGTTGCTTCTTTGACCTTTTGCCCGTATAAGCCGCCCGTTCATTGCTCGGCGTCAGCTGGGGGCTGAACGGAGGGCCGGATCAAGCATCCGTCGAAGCGTAAAGCTTCAGCCTCCCGTGTCTCCGCTCTCGATCGTCTCCATCAGCGTCCTTTCTTCCCCGGTCTTCCGGCAGAGAGATTCGCAGAGGTTTACCGTTGATACCGGGCAATATTAACGAAGAAAGGCAAAGACAATGGCTCTTTATGAACATGTGTTCCTTGCCCGACAGGACATTTCGCAGCAGCAGGTCGATGCGCTTGTAGAACAGTACAAGGGTATCATTGAGACCAATGGCGGATCAGTCGGGCGTATCGAAAGCTGGGGACTGCGTGCCCTCACCTATCGTATCAACAAGAACCGCAAGGCGTATTACTCGCTTCTCAACATCACTGCTCCGGCAGCGGCTGTTGCCGAACTCGAGCGCCAGCAGCGCATCAATGAAGACGTCCTGCGCTTCATGACGATTCGCGTCGACGAACACGAGGAAGGCCAGTCGGCCATGCTCGCACGTCGCGACGATCGCCGTGACCGTGACGACAACAAGTTCGGCGGCCGCGACGACGATCGTCCGCGCCGTCCGCGTCGTCCGCGTGACAACGAAGCCGGTGAAGGAGCAGAATAATGGTTGATATCAATCAGATCCCGACCCGCCGTCCGTTCCATCGCCGCCGCAAGACCTGCCCGTTCTCGGGTGCGAATGCGCCGAAGATCGACTACAAGGACATCAAGCTCCTGTCGCGCTACATTTCCGAGCGTGGCAAGATCGTTCCTTCCCGTATCACGGCCGTCAGCCAGAAGAAGCAGCGCGAACTCGCCCAGGCGATCAAGCGTGCACGTTTCCTCGGCCTCCTGCCCTACGTTGTGAAATAAGACAAGACCGAAGGCGGCAGCCCAGCCGCCGCCTTCCTTGCCATCCGCGATGGGCGCGGGCCTGGCGAACAAAAAAACCCAAGTTGAGGCTCTGGTCGAAGAACCGCCTCTAACTGCTGAAGAAGCAGGACAGCGAGCGAGATGAAACTGACTGCAAAAGATATTGGCGTTGGAGTAATGGCGGGGCTCGCAGCTGCGCTGCTCTCGGTCGGCGTCATCACGCAGTCGACGCTCGCCATGGCGCTCCTGCTTTTTTCCCCGCTTCCGATTTTCGTTGCCGCCCTCGGCTGGGGCACCGGCGCGGGCTTCATTGCCGCCCTCTCCATGGCCGTTGCCGTTTCGGTGCTTGCCGCACCGACCGCCGCCATCGTCGTCGTGCTTATCACGGCGCTGCCCGCCGCGGCAGCTTCCTACTTCATTGGCCTTGCACGTCCTGCCGAGGAGATCGGCGGCCCGAAGGATACCTATGTCTGGTACCCGATCGCCGACATGCTGCTTCGCCTCGCGCTGATCGTCGGCGCAAGTTTCATCGCCATCGGCGTGATGATCGGCTTCGGCGATGATTTCGCCGCGCAGCTTGCCGCGTCGCTTGGACAGCAGCTTGCCGCGAGCAATCCAGAACTTGCCGCCAATGCGGAAGCCGTCCAGGACATGGCCCTGCTCGTCGTGCGCGTCCTGCCGGCCATGCAGCCGGCCGTCTGGGTGATGATCATCGTCGCCAATCTCTACCTTGCCCTGCGTCTCACGGCAGCGTCGGGCAAACTGCGCCGTCCGAGGGATGACTGGCCGCGCGCCCTGCGCATGCCCCGCCCGGCGCTCGCCGTCTTTGCCGTTGCCTGTGCCGCGTGCTTTCTTCCTGGCGGTATCGGCTATGCCGCAACCGCCTTTGCCGGCGCCCTTGGCGCCTGCTTCATCATGGCCGGCTTTGCCATGCTTCACGCACGGACACGCGGAGCCGCGTGGCGTCCGGTGGCGCTATGGTTCGCCTACTTCGCCGTGATGCTCTTCGTCTTCGTGCTTTTCTTCTTCCTTCTCGCCGGTCTGTTCGACACATCGCGCAGCGCGCCGGTTTCGAAGGCTGCGAATACAACACCCAACAACGACAATTGAACTTGAAAGGAAACTCAAAATGGAAGTCATTCTTCTCGAACGTATCAGCCGCCTCGGCCAGATGGGCGACACCGTCAAGGTAAAGGACGGCTTTGCCCGCAACTTCCTCCTGCCGCAGGGCAAGGCTCTTCGTGCCAACGAAGCCAACAAGAAGAAGTTCGAGGGCCAGCGCGCCCAGCTCGAAGCCCGCAATCTCGAGCGCAAGTCCGAAGCCCAGGCAATTGCCGACAAGCTCAACGGCAAGACCTTCGTCGCCATCCGCTCGGCCGGCGAGACCGGTCAGCTTTACGGTTCGGTATCGACGCGCGATATCGCCGACCTGATCACGGCCGAAGGCTTCTCGCTCAACCGCAACCAGGTTGAGCTCAACCTGCCCATCAAGACGATCGGCTTGCACAAGGTCGTTCTCGCCCTGCATCCGGAAGTTGAGGCATCGGTCACTATCAACATCGCCCGCACGGCCGACGAAGCCGAGCGTCAGGTAAAGGGCGAAGACCTTACCTCCGCTCAGGCGATCTACGGAATTGAAGAAGCTCCGCTTTCGGACGAATTCTTCGACGAGGACGAAGAAGGCGAAGAAAACGCCTGATAGTACTTCGGTTACCATGAGGTAACTGCTTTACTTGAGTCGCACAAAACACCCGGCAGAGATGCCGGGTGTTTTTTTGCTTTTCAGAACGAAAAAATTGAGTAGATTTACTTGTCCTACCCATGCCCGACCTAGACTCAAGGTTGAGTCTTCTAGAGCAAAGGATATCCAAATGGCACCATTCTGCCGGAGGAAATTCGGGATACGGTCAAAGGGTCCGGCAAGACCGATCGCATCGGTCGAGCCAACGCCCGCAGAATTTATTCCGAATCTGCCCGGAACGCCGGGTTTCCGCCCAAGAAGACATACCTTTTGGACATCCTTTGCTCTGATGGCCGAGCTCTATCGTCAATGATGGAGATTGTTCATGAATGCCATTCTAAAGGCTGCACTATCACGGCTGATCCACACTGGTACCCTTGTAATAACGGACGCCTCGGGCAAATCCCGGACGTTTGGCGATGGAACGGGCGAACCGATCGCCTTTCGCATCAACAGCGCCGCCGCAGAGCGGAAAATCGCGTTCGACCCGTCGCTGCACTTTGCCGAAGCCTATATGAACGGCGAAATCGACGTTCTTGACGGCAATATCTACGATGTCCTCAAGATCATATTCGAGAATACCGGGGCAACGGTTGCCCGGGAACCCTGGATGCTGGCAATCGAAGGCATCCGCCGCGCCACACGCAGACTGCACCAGATGAACACGCTGACCCGCGCATCGAACAATGTGCAGCGGCACTACGACCTTTCGGGAGACCTTTATCGTCTCTTCCTCGACAGTGACATGCAGTACTCCTGCGCCTATTTCGAGCGCCCTGACGCGACGCTCGAAGAGGCGCAGCTTGCGAAAAAGCGCCATATTTCCGCAAAGCTTCTCGCCAGGAAGGGCCAGAAGGTGCTCGATATCGGCTGCGGCTGGGGTGGCCTCGGGCTTTACCTTGCCAAATATCTCGAAGCAGACGTTACGGGCGTCACGCTTTCGCAGGAGCAGCATAGCGTTGCCAACAAGCGCGCCTTCGATGAAGGCCTCTCGGCACGCGCACGCTTTGATCTCCGCGACTATCGCACGCTGGAGGACGGTTTCGACCGCATCGTTTCCGTCGGCATGTTCGAGCACGTGGGCGTCGGCCATTTCGCCGAGTATTTCCAGCACACGGCCCGGCTTCTGAAAAAGGATGGCGTGTTCCTCCTGCATTCCATCGGCCGTTCGGACGGTCCGTCCTACACGAATGCGTTCATCCAGAAATACATCTTCCCAGGCGGCTATATCCCGGCCCTGTCGGAAGTCGTCCCGCATATCGAGAAGGCAGGCCTTGTCGTCACCGATATCGAGATATTGCGTCTCCACTACGCCGAGACGCTGCGTATCTGGCGCGAGCGCTTCATGGAAAATCGCGAACAGGCCAAGGCGATCTATGACGAACGCTTCTGCCGTATGTGGGAATTCTATCTCGCCGCCTCGGAAGCGGCTTTCCGTTGGCAGAACCTCGTCGTGTTCCAGATCCAGCTGGCGCACCAGCAGGAGGCCGTGCCGCTGACCCGCGACTATATATTCGAGGCAGAAAAGCGGCTGAGGCGTCTCGAATGCGAGCGCAGTTCCGCCAACAGCCAGGTCAATACGAAGGAGTCGGTAGCGGGGCGCTAGGCCGCCCCTCTTCCCCTTCGCCGTCATCTTGCGCCTGGAATGCCACCACGATCACCCTCGGGCCTATGCTGCCGTTATCGTCGGTCCGTCCCGAGGATCCATTCCCCGCTAAAGAATCGGCGCTGGTCCCATTGCAGCTGTGCGGAGCGGCCGGCGTTCACACAGCTTATTGCCGCCTGCAATTTGCACAAATTCCCGCGCCGGGTGTAAATTCAGGAAGGCGAATCGCGCCCCGAATCTGCCTTTCTGAGTCAAGCTTCAAACAATCCGAGTCTGCTTTTGTTGTGGATTGAAATGTATGTTTCGACCCCGCATTGCGCGGTCAAATGCCCGGTTGCCATAGTGAAGGGATAACAGGAAAAGGCGAAATGGCTGAAGCAACGGTACGCAAGATCAATGAGGCGCGCGACGCCTTCTACAGGGAGGCTCCCAATAATATCGAGGCGGAGCAGGCCCTTCTGGGTGCCATTCTTGTCAACAATGATGCGTTCTACCGCGTTTCCGATTTCCTGAAGCCGACCCATTTCAACGAACCTTTGCACCGCAAGATTTTCGAGATCTCATCCGACATGATCCGGATGGGCAAGATGGCGAATCCGGTGACGCTGAAAACCTTCGTGCCGGCCGACGAGAAGGTCGGCGACATGACGGTCATGCAATATCTCGCCCGTCTCGCGGCCGAAGCGGTGACAATCATCAATGCCGAGGATTACGGCCGCGCCATCTACGACCTCGCGACCCGCCGCGCGCTGATCACCATCGGCGAGGACATGGTCAATATCGCCTATGACGCTCCCGTCGATGTCGCCCCGCAAGGCCAGATCGAGGACGCTGAGCGGCGGCTGTTCGAGCTTGCCGAAACCGGCCGCTACGATGGCGGGTTCCAGACTTTCACCGACGCGGTGAAGTCCGCGGTCGACATGGCCAATGCCGCCTTCATGCGCGACGGCCACCTCTCCGGCATCTCCACCGGCATACGCGCACTCGATGCGCGCATGGGCGGGCTGCAGCCTTCCGACCTTATCGTACTCGCCGGGCGCCCCGGCATGGGCAAGACCTCGCTTGCGACCAATATCGCGTTCAACATCGCCGCGGCCTATGAGCCGGAACAGCAGGCGGATGGCAGCTTCAAGGCCAAGAATGGCGGCGTCGTCGGCTTCTTTTCGCTCGAAATGTCGTCGGAACAGCTGGCGACGCGTATTATTTCCGAGCAATCGGAGATCAGTTCCTCGAAAATCCGCCGAGGCGAAATCAGCGAGGCCGATTTCGAAAAGCTGGTCGCCTGCTCGCAGCACATGCAACGCGTGCCGCTCTATATCGACCAGACCGGCGGTATCTCGATCGCCCAGCTTGCCGCAAGGGCACGGCGGCTCAAGCGGCAGCGCGGGCTCGACGTTCTCGTCATCGACTATATTCAGCTGATGCAGGGCTCTTCCAAGCGCGCCTCGGAAAACCGCGTTCAGGAAATCACCGAGATAACAACCGGCCTGAAGGCGCTCGGGAAGGAACTGAACACGCCTATCATCGCCCTCTCCCAGCTTTCACGCCAGGTGGAAAGCCGTGAAGACAAACACCCGCAACTTTCGGACTTGCGCGAATCCGGTTCGATCGAGCAGGACGCCGACGTCGTGCTTTTCGTTTATCGCGATGAATACTATATCAAGAACAAGGAGCCGAAAGTAGGGACGGAAGAGCATTTCAAGTGGCAGGCCGATCTCAACGAGGCTTCAGGCAAGGCGGAAGTCATCATCGCCAAGCAGCGCCACGGCCCGACGGGAACCGTGAGGCTTGCGTTCCAGTCGGAATTCACGCGCTTCACCGATCTTGCCGAGGATTCGCATCTTCCCGAACGATTCGAGTGATGATTTGAACAACAAGACCAATGTGACCACGACCGGCGCCGACCCGCGGCTGGCCGGTGGACGCCTGACCATCGACCTCGATGCTCTCATTGCCAACTGGCAGCTGCTCGCGGAGAAATCGAAGCCAGCCGAAACATCGGCCGTGGTCAAGGCCGACGCTTATGGGCTCGGGATCGTGCATGTCGTGCCCGCCCTTTGGCAGGCTGGCTGCCGCAGCTTTTTCGTCGCGCTTGCAGAAGAAGGTTTGCGGGTCAAAGCCGTTGCGCCGGATGCGCGCGTGTTCGTCCTCAACGGATTTTTCGAGGGCGCATTTCCCGCCTATGAGCAATCGGACCTCATCCCGGTTCTTGGATCGCCCCACGAAATCGAGCTTTGGGAGCGCGCGAATTCCGGTCGTCCCGAGCCGCTGCCATTCGCCTTGAATGTAGATACCGGCATGAATCGCCTCGGGCTGACGGTTGACGAGGCGCTGGCATATGCCGCAAGGCCCGGCGCACCGCCCCCGGTGCTCCTGATTACCCATCTTGCGGCGGCCGACGACACGGCCCACGCCTTGACGGCCAAGCAATTTGAATCATTTCAAAAGCTTCGAGCCGCTTTCAAAGGCATTCAGTCAAGTATCGCCAACTCGCCTGGCGTTTTTCACACACTGCATACGGGCTTCGATTTGAGTCGCCCCGGCGTCGCTATGTATGGCGGCGAACCACTCTTCGGCGTTGCCAATCCGATGCGTCCGGTGGTGACGGTAGAGGCGCGCATCGTACAAATCCGTAACGGCCGCAAGGGGGAGACGGTCGGTTACGGCGCCACCGCGACGCTCGAGCGTGATACGCGGATTGCGATCTGTTCGGTCGGCTACGCCGATGGCTACCTCCGCTCGGCTTCGGGAAGCGGTGTGCCGTTGCGCAGCGCTGTCGCCAAGGGCGGCGAAGGGTTCATCGCCGGCCAGAAAGTGCCGGTGATTGGCCGCGTCACCATGGACCTTACCTCGTTCGACGTGACGGATCTTCCCGAGGAGGCGGCAAAGCCGGGGGACTTCATCGAACTGATAGGCCCCAACATTGCGCTGGATGAGGCCGCACGAGCCGCCGGCACCATTGGCTATGAGATGCTTACCAGCCTCGGCAATCGCTATCACCGCCGCTATCTCCATTCGGGAAAGCGTAGCTGATGGCCAAGGCCCGGGTTCAATTCATCTGCCAGAACTGCGGCGCGGTGCATTCACGCTGGGCGGGGAAGTGCGACGAATGCGGTGAGTGGAACACGCTGGTCGAGGAAGGCACCTCCGGCGGGATCGGGAGCGGCCCGGGACGCCTTTCGGCCCGCAAGGGGCGAGCCGTCGCCCTCACCAGCCTCTCTGGTGAGATCGAGGATGCGCCGCGTATCCGCTCCGGGATCGGCGAACTCGACCGGGTGACCGGCGGCGGATTCGTACGCGGTTCCGCCATCCTCGTCGGCGGCGATCCAGGTATCGGCAAGTCCACATTGCTGACGCAGGCGGCAGCAGCGCTGGCGCGGCGTGGCAACCGCGTCGTCTACGTCTCGGGTGAAGAGGCGGTGGCGCAGATCAGGTTGCGCGCGCAGCGCCTCGGCGCTGCAGATACCGACGTGCAGTTGGCGGCCGAGACCAATGTCGAAGACATTCTGGCAACTATCGCCGATTCGAAGCGGCCCGACCTCATCATCATCGACTCGATCCAGACCCTTTGGACGGACGCGGCCGATTCGGCGCCCGGCACGGTGACGCAGGTACGCGCCGGCGCACAGGCGATGATCCGCTATGCCAAGCAGACCGGCGCCGCCGTCGTTCTCGTCGGCCATGTCACCAAGGAAGGCCAGATTGCCGGTCCGCGCGTCGTCGAACATATGGTCGATGCCGTGCTCTATTTCGAGGGCGAAGGTGGCCATCACTACCGCATTCTGCGCACGGTGAAGAACCGCTTCGGACCCACTGACGAGATCGGCGTTTTCGAAATGTCCGACCGCGGCCTGCGGGAAGTTGCGAACCCATCCGAGCTTTTCCTCGGCGAGCGCAACGAAAAATCCCCGGGCGCAGCGGTATTTGCAGGCATGGAGGGCACGCGCCCGATCCTCGTCGAGATCCAGGCGCTGGTTGCGCCGTCGACGCTCGGAACGCCGCGGCGCGCCGTTGTCGGCTGGGACGGCAACCGCCTGTCGATGATTCTCGCCGTACTCGAAGCCCATTGCGGCGTTCGGTTCGGCCAGCATGACGTTTATCTGAACGTTGCCGGCGGTTATCGCATTACTGAACCGGCCGCTGATCTCGCCGTCGCCTCTGCGCTGGTTTCATCCATCGCCGGTATTGCCCTTCCGGCCGATTGCGTCTATTTCGGCGAAGTCAGCCTATCGGGCGCCGTGCGCCCGGTTGCACATGCTGTACAGAGACTGAAAGAAGCAGATAAGCTTGGCTTCAAGCAGGCGGTTCTTCCCAAGGGAAGCAACGATGTTGCCAAGAACGGCAATGCCGCTCTGACCGAAACGGCTTCGTTGCCGGACCTTGTGGCCCGGATCGCGGCTTCGGGACCAGGCAAGAAACAACGCGCAGACTGACCGGATGGGGCCATCGGGCAGTGACATGGGGATGAAAGTAAATGCCGATTACGTTGCTTGACGGAATTCTATTGGGCATCACCCTCGTATCGGCGGTCCTCGCCATGGTGCGCGGATTTTCGCGCGAAGTGCTGTCGGTTGTTTCCTGGGCAGCGGCGGCAGCGGCCGCCTATCTCTTTTACAAGCCTGTTGTTCCCTTCCTTACACCGTACATCAGCAACGACACCATCGTGCAGATTGCAGCGGCGGGCCTTGTCTTCGTCGTCACGCTGATCGTCGTGTCCATTATAACCATGAAGATTGCCGATTTCATCATCGACAGCCGCATCGGCGCGCTTGACCGCACGCTCGGCTTCCTGTTTGGCGCAGCGCGCGGCATACTTCTCGTCGTCGTCGCCATGCTGTTCTTCAACTGGCTCGTGCCGGAAAACCAGCCAGCCTGGGTTGGAAACGCCAAATCGAAGCCGATGATCGACCAGCTTGGCGCGAAACTTGTCGGCCTTCTGCCGGAAGATCCCGAATCGACCATCCTGAAACGGCTGAAACCCGGCACGACCGCGCCGGAAGCATCGCCCGACGCGACGACTGCGCCGGAACCGAAGGAAGATATCCCGCCGGAAGGTGGTGCGACAAACCAGTGACTTGGAGTCTTGGCGCTTATACACCATATAGGGGCTTCGATTGACACGTGGACGCGGGTCCTGCCCTGTTAGTCGATTGCCTCCTATGGCATAATATGAATTAGGCTCAATTGAATCTGCGGCGAAAGGCTGGCGGTAATGACCGACATTTCTCGTGACGATACCCAATTGATGTCCCTCGATGACGACACACTGCATGAAGAGTGCGGTGTGTTTGGCATTTTGGGGCACACCGACGCGGCCACGCTGACGGCGCTCGGATTGCATGCGCTGCAGCACCGCGGGCAGGAAGCTGCCGGTATCGTTTCCTATGACGGACGCCAGTTCTGCTCGGAACGGCGCATGGGCCTTGTCGGCGATCACTACACCAACCCCGCCACGCTTGCCCAATTGCCGGGCGACAGGGCCATCGGCCATGTGCGCTATTCGACGACAGGCGACACGGTTCTGCGCAACGTGCAGCCGCTCCTCGCCGAGCTTGAGGTCGGCGGCATCGCCATCGCCCATAACGGCAATTTCACCAATGGCCTGACCCTGCGCCGCCAACTGATCGCCGACGGTGCGATCTGCCAGTCGAATTCCGATACGGAGGTCGTCCTCCACCTTATCGCGCGCTCGCGCCATGCCTCGTCCAGCGATCGCTTTATCGACGCGATCCGCCAGATGGAAGGCGGCTATGCGATGCTCGCCCTCACCCGCACCAAGCTGATTGCCGCGCGTGATCCGATCGGCATCCGCCCGCTCGTCATGGGCGAACTCGACGGTAAGCCGATATTCGCATCCGAGACCTGCGCGCTCGACATTATTGGCGCGAAGTTCATCCGCGACGTGGAAAACGGTGAAGTCGTTGTCTGCGAGATCCAGCCGGACGGCTCGATCAGCATCGACGCCTTCAAGCCCCAGGCTCCGAAGCAGGAGCGGCTCTGCCTGTTCGAATATGTGTATTTCGCCCGCCCCGACTCCGTCGTCGGCGGCCGCAACGTCTATACGGCGCGCAAGAACATGGGCATCAACCTTGCCAAGGAAGCGCCGCTTGAGGCCGACGTCGTCGTGCCGGTTCCAGATGGCGGCACACCCGCCGCGATCGGCTTTGCCCAGGCCAGCGGTATCCCGTTCGAGCTCGGCATCATCCGCAACCACTATGTCGGACGCACCTTTATCGAGCCGACGCAGTCGATCCGCGCTTTCGGCGTGAAGCTGAAGCATTCGGCCAACCGTGCCGTCATCGAAGGCAAGCGCGTCGTTCTCATCGACGACTCGATCGTGCGCGGCACGACGTCGGTCAAGATCGTGCAGATGATCCGCGATGCCGGGGCGAGCGAAGTTCATATCCGCGTCGCGAGCCCGATGATCTTCCACCCGGATTTCTATGGCATCGACACACCGGACGCCGACAAGCTCCTCGCCAACCAATACGCCGATCTCGACGCGATGTGCCGCTACATCGGCGCGGATTCGCTGGCGTTCCTGTCGATCGACGGTCTCTACAAAGCCGTCAGCGGCCAGCCACGCGATTCCCGTGCGCCGCTGTTCACCGATCACTATTTTACTGGCGACTATCCGACCCGTCTTCTCGACAAGGATGGTCCGAGCAACGTCCACAAGCTCTCGCTTCTCGCAAATAACGGTTGAGTTCACGACACAATGATTTCTGACGGCAGTTTCCGGCTGGACGGCAAGCTTGCGCTTGTCACTGGCGCATCCCGCGGCATCGGCTATTTTCTGGCGAAGGAACTTGCCGCACGCGGCGCCCATGTCATCGCCGTCGCCCGAACGGTCGGAGGGCTCGAGGATCTCGACGACGAGATCAAGAGCGTGGGCGGTACCGCGACGTTGGTCCCGCTCGACCTGACCGACATGCCGGCCATCGACCGGCTTGGCGGCTCGATCCACGAGCGTTGGGGAAAGCTCGACATCATGGTTGCGAACGCCGGTTTCCTCGGAACGATATCACCGATCGGCCATGTGGAAGCGAAGGTGTTCGACAAGCTGATGGCGATCAACGTGTCGAGCGTATGGCGCCTGATCCGCACCACCGATCCGCTCCTGAAGCTCTCGGATGCCGGCCGTGCGCTGTTCCTTTCCTCAGGCGTCGCCCACACGGCGAGAGCCTATTGGGGTCCCTATGCCGCTTCCAAGGCCGCCGTCGAGGTAATGGCGCGCAGTTGGGCCGAGGAGACGCGCCAGACGCGCCTTCGTATCAACTCTGTCAATCCCGGCGCAACCCGCACGGCGATGCGCGCCCAGGCAATGCCCGGCGAAGATCCGGAAACCTTGCCGACGCCGGGCGACGTTGCGGCCCAGATCGCGCTTATGCTTGACCCGGCACTCGATGTCACCGGCAAACTCTATGACGTGCGCGAAGGCAAGCTTCTGAACTACAACGATCCAAGCTAGCGTAACCGTACTCGTCGGCAGGTGTTGGTTACGATTTTGCCGGCTCGACCACGGCTCTTGCGAGAATTAGAAGCCATGCGCGGGCGAGCGAGCACATTTATCCGCTGATATGCACCGAAAAGCAGATCCGTCGCGGGCTCGATTGCGGTCTTGGCGACTTTTGAACCGTTCTACCGGAAGGTATTGATTTCACATCGCCGCTCCTCTCCACCGTCATCCTCGGGCGCTTGACCCGAGGACCACTCTTCCTTTTCGTGTGGTCAACAGCGTCCAAGATGGATCCTCGGGTCAAGCGCCCGAGGATGACGGCGGTGGGAGCGGATGACGGCAATGGGAGCCGTTGAGCGGGGGGCCGGCAGGGGCGCCAAGCAGGGAACGACGGCGGTGCGACCGGATGAAGGCAGTGGAGGCTAGACAACGAGTCGTATCCGCTTGGTCGGTCTGGCGTTCAGTTCCCATTGCAGCGCACGCCACGCCTTGGGGCTCATGCCTGTAACGCGCAGAAATTCGCGATTGAAATTGGACTTTGTTTGAAAACCTGCATCGAACATGATGCGGGTTATCGGATCGTCCGTATTTGCGAGCAGGCGGCAAGCCTCCTTCACGCGAAAATCATTGACATACTGCGAGACGCTCATTGCCTTGACGCGGTTGACCGCGCCCGACACCTGACGGGTCGAGAGGCCCATTTTTCGCGCAAGCCGGTTCAGGTTAAGATCGACATCCCGGTGCAGGCTCCGCGTTAGCATCAATTCGTCAAGCGAAGCAGCGATACGGGCGTCTTCCGCGCTCGGCACCGGGGACGGTATTTCACTGCCGCTTCCATCGTCTTCAGTTGCGGGTTGGCTGGTTCCCGCAACGGACGCTGCGGTTCCAAGGATCAGCAGGGCAAAGACATTGCCAATGGCCACGATACCCCCGGAATGGATTCCGCCTGTTTCGGCGAAATCGAGGCTGATGATGATATCCCCGAGACCGGAGCCAAGGATGGCGAACGCAGTGATCTGTAGCGCCCTATACGTGTTGCCGACACCGTCGAGCCTCGAAGAACCGAGCGCGTTCGGCCCGAGCCAGGCCAGCCATGTCAGCGCGCTACCATAGCCGAGAAATATCACGATAAGGGCGAGCGAAATCGGCGTCGGCCAGAACGCCACGAATGCCACAATCGTCAACGCTGGCATTGCATGCAATAAAAGCAGCGGGCGATTGCGCGGCAAGCGCCCGTCGCGCAAGCCATCGAAACTGAGCCATGCAAGAGCGGGGATAGTTGCAGCCAGTATCGCCTGCACAGGCAGGAGTGCGACGATGTCGTATCCCCAGCGCGTTCCTATCACCAGTGATTGCAGGGCGTAGAGAGCGATCAAGGCCGCAAAGAACAGGTTTGGCTTATTCCCATCGCTTCGCCTCACCATCTGGATCAGCAGGATGGCAAGCAGCAAGGCAACGACATACGGCAACGGGACAAATATCATCTGCACTCAATCCGTGAATTCGGCACCGGCAATATGTCCTCCATCGCGATTGCGGACGACCTGAAACGCAATTGAGGTCGTTATCATACGGGAATTACGCTGCGATCAAGGCTCGACCAACTCTACCATTTCGGAGCCCGGAAGCATGCTGGATATTCTCGCATCATTTATCGCACTCTTTTCGACGATGGCCATGCGTGCGGCCATCCCCGCGCTCGCAATTTTTGGCTCGCCGGAACTTGCTGATGCAGCAGGTTTTCAAACGCTGACCGTGCCTTCAAATAGAAGCGGACCAGAATTGCGAGGCGCCGTCTGGTATCCCTGCACCGGGATACCAGGTGAAGTGAAATTTCGCTTCGATACGCTCAATGTCGCCCAAGATTGCCAGGTGACTGGCGAAAAGTTGCCACTGATTATCATCTCGCACGGCGTCGGCGGCTGGTTCGGCAATTTTCACGTCCTCGCAGAAAAGCTTGCCGATGCAGGTTTTGTCGTCGCCGCTATCAGCCATCCTCGGGATGCCGGTCTCTCGGATTCCCGAGACCCCGGCGACATCGCTTCAATGACGCAGCGCCCGGCGGATATGACAAGGCTCGTCACCTTCATGCTCGGCTCCTGGCAGGATGCGTCGAGGCTTGATGCGGGCCGCATCGGGTTCTTCGGATATTCCCGAGGCGGCTTTACCGGCCTGGCGCTGCTCGGCGGACGACCTGACTGGAACCTGCTGCTAACAAATTGCCCCACCTATCCCGGCAATCGCTTCTGCGAACAAATCCGCGCCAGTGCGATAGGCCCCCTCACATCCGATCCCCGTATAAAGGCTGCTGTGGTCGTCGATCCAGCAGGCGGCAGCCTGTTCACCCGCGCAGGTTTGAAAGACGTGACAGTTCCTGTGCAGCTCTGGGGATCAGAACGGGGCGGCGATGGACTTTCGGTGAAGGATGCCGCGACGATTGCCGCCAACCTGCCACGCAAGCCGGAATTTCATTTCGTTGCCAATTCAGGGCACTTTTCGTTCCTGCCGCCGTGCGGCCCGGAACTGGCAAAACTTGTTGCCGACTCCGAACCCGAAATCTGCGCCGACGCATCGAACTTCGACCGCGTTGCGTTTCACAAGGATTTCAACGCGGAAATCCTCGCATTTTTCCGCAAGCAATTCATGAAACCCAAGCCCGAGTAACGGCCGAAAACCTAAGCCTCACGACGAAGTGGCTTCGGCCTCGTTGTTTGGAGAAGCGGTGGCGGCGCTGAGTGCATCCGCCGCTTCAAAGCGCTTCCAGGCGCGTGTGCTGAAAGGCAGGCTGATGAAGAAGGCGATCGTCGTCAGTGTCAGCGTCTGCCATGTGTAGCTCATCAGGAACGCAACGTAGACCACGATGAACAGGAAAATCGGCATGACCCAGTCGGAGCGCAGCTTCGTGCCCGCCGCCTTGCCGCTATAGACCGGCAGACGGCTGATCATCAGGCTGGCGACAATCACCGTATAGGCCGCCGCCCCGAAGGCGAGAGCCCGCGTCGGGGCAAGTCCGAGAAAGCCGAGATAGACCGGCAGCATTACCAGAAGCGCGCCGGCGGGTGCTGGCACCCCTGTAAAGAAGTTCTTTTGCCAGGCGGGCTGGCCTACGGCATCGAGCATGACGTTGAAACGGGCAAGGCGCAGGCAGCAGGCGATGCAATAGAGCAGCGCCGCGATCCAGCCGAAGGACCGCGCCTGATCGAGCATATAGGCATAAAGCACGAGGGCCGGCGCAACGCCGAAATTGACGATATCGGCGAGCGAATCCATCTGCGCGCCGAAATTGCTCGAGCCCTTCATCATGCGGGCGATACGTCCGTCAATGCCGTCGAGAAAGGCGGCAAGCAGCACCATGGCAACGGCGAGTTCGAAGCGATTCTCGAAGGCGAGCCTTATGCCCGTCAGCCCGGCACAGATGGCAAGCACAGTGATGACATTCGGGACGAGATAGCGCAGCGGAATGCGCCTGCCCCGCGGTTCGTGTGCCCGAGGCTTGTCGTCAAACAGCGGATCGGATTCGATGTCGTTCATGCCGCAACCTCAGCTGATCCGCACCAGCGGCGCGCTCGCCGCCCCGCCAAATTCCGCGATGACGGTCTCGCCGCCAACTGCCATCTGGCCAATTGCGACGCGGGGGGTAAAGCCCTGGGGAAGATAGACATCCACCCGTGAGCCGAAGCGGATGAGCCCGAAACGCTCACCGATCGACAGCGCGTTGTTCTCGTCAGCCCAGCACACGATGCGGCGCGCAACCAGTCCGGCGATCTGCACCACGGCGACCTCGCCATTCGGGCTTTCGATCAGGAGGCTGTTGCGCTCGTTCTCGGCGCTCGCCTTGTCGAGTTCGGCATTCAAAAACTTGCCCGGCTTGTGAACGATCGTCTTGATGCGTCCGCGCACCGGTGCGCGATTGATGTGACAAGAGAAAACGTTCATGAACACGGAAATGCGCGTCATCTCGCCGGTGCCGAGGCCGAGTTCGCGTGGGGGCACGGCTGGACCCACCGCTGAAACAATTCCATCCGCCGAGCTTATGACCAGCTTGTCGTCGATAGGCGTCACGCGCTGCGGGTCACGATAGAAATAGATACACCAGGCCGTCAGCACGAAGCCGATCCAGAACAACGGCTCCCAGAAATAGCCGAGAATGATCGTCGCACCGGCAAAACCGGCGATGAACGGATATCCCTCCCGATGAATCGGCACAAATGTATTGCGGATGGTATCGACAAGGCTCATTCGTTGCTTCCTGCTGGTCCCGGTAACGCACACGCGAAACCCAAGGCGCGCCAATGCGTTTCGCGCGTTACTTATCGGAGATTGGAGGCCGGGGCAAACGCTTCGCTCGCCAGTTCACTGAAACCGCTATGCTGCCGGCTCACCGCGCAAGACCACGCCAAGGTCGTCTTCCTCGCGCACACGGCGCAGCCGCTCCTCGGCCTCGGTGGCTTCGCGCTGGCGATTCCACATGGAAGCATAGAGGCCACCGCGGGCAAGGAGCGTCAGGTGCGTGCCACGCTCGGCAATGACGCCATCCTTGAGGACGATGATTTCATCAGCGCCGATGACAGTCGAAAGACGATGCGCAATGACCAGCGTTGTGCGGTTGCGGCTGACGAGATCGAGCGCCGACTGGATTTCATGTTCCGTGGCGCTGTCGAGCGCCGACGTCGCTTCGTCGAGGATGAGAATGGGCGGAGCCTTCAGGATCGTCCGTGCAATGGCCACACGCTGTTTTTCGCCGCCGGAAAGCTTCAGTCCACGCTCGCCGACCATCGACTCGTAGCCGTCCGGCAATGTCTGGATGAACGGACCGATCTGGGCAAGTTCGGCGGCGTTGCGCATTTCCTCATCGCTCGCGGCGATCCGGCCGTAACGGATATTATAGGCAATGGTGTCATTGAACAGCACCGTATCCTGCGGCACCATGCCGATGGCGGCGCGGAGGCTCTCCTGCGTAACGTCGCGAATGTCCTGCCCGTCGACACTGATCGAGCCGCTCTGGATATCGTAAAAGCGGAATAGCAGCCGGGAAAGGGTCGATTTCCCCGCACCGGAAGGCCCGACAATAGCAATCGTCTTGCCGGCCGGCACCTCGAAACTGACGCCCTTCAGGATGGGGCGCTTCGGGTCATAGGCAAAGTGAACATTGTCAAAGCGAACGGAACCGCGCTCAATGTCGAGCGGCCGCGCGTCCGGGCGGTCCTGAACTTCCTGCTCCACATCCAGAAGATCGAACATCTGCTCGATGTCGGTCAAGCCCTGGCGCACCTCACGATAGATGAAGCCGATGAAATTCAGCGGGATCGACAGCTGCATCAGCATGGCGTTGATGAATACGAAGTCGCCAAGCGTCTGCGTGCCGGCGAGAACCTCCCTGCCCGACATGATCATCATCACCGCCATGCCAACGCCGAAGATGACGGCCTGACCGAAGTTGAGCCAGCCGAGCGAGGTCCAGATACGGGTCGCCGACACTTCATAGCGCGCCATCGCTCCGTCGAAGCGCTTGGCCTCCATGGCCTCGTTGCCGAAATATTTGACCGTCTCGAAATTGAGCAGCGAGTCGATCGCCTTGGAGTTGGCGTCCGTATCGGAAGCGTTCATGTCGCGGCGTATGCCGATGCGCCAATCGCTGGCACGGACGGTAAACCACGTATAGAGCCAGACCGTGGCAACGACCACGGCGACATAGGAGAAACCATAGGTTACGGCGAAGATTACCGCCGTCATGAGGAATTCAAGGATCGTCGGCGCCGTGTTCAGGATCGTGAACCGGACAATCGTTTCGATGCCCTTGGTCCCGCGCTCGATGATGCGTGAAAGGCCGCCCGTGCGCCGTTCGACGTGGAAGCGCAACGACAAATCATGCATATGCACGAAGGTCTTATAAGCAAGTTTTCGCACGGCGTACTGGCCGACGCTGGCAAACAGCGCGTCGCGCAACTGGTTGAGACCTGCCTGGACGATACGGGCCAGATTATAGGCCGCGACCAGCATAAGCGGGCCAACGAGCAGAGCTGGCACGAGGTCCGAGGGCTCGAACTTGCCATTTAAGGCATTGGTCGCCCATTTGAAGAAATACGGAACAAGGATCAGAACGACCTTGGAAATGACGAGATAGACCGTGGCCCAGATCACGCGCATGCGCAGGTCCGGCCGCTCCATCGGCCACATGTATGGCCAGAGATTGCGTATGGTCTGGAATGTCTTTCCAGAGTCGGCGGAAACGGTCTTGTTGGCCACTTTTATTCCTTGTGGATCGCGGGGTGCAGCGAGGCACGGCCCCGAACCATCCCTTCATCGGAACAGCAAAGGCTCGCTATGTCGCTGACAAACGCGGCAACGGTGACGAATGCATCCGGATTAATACTGTAGTGCGAGCTCTGGCCTGAGGGCTGATAGCGGACAAGGCCTGCTTCGACGAGAATTTTCAGATGCTGCGAGACCGTCGACTGCGCAAGGTCAAGCTGCGCGACGATATCCTTGCAACAGGAGCGGTCGAGACAGGCGAGCTGCCGGACGATGCGCAAGCGCGCCGGATGAGCAAGCGCGGCAAGGATCCGGGCGGTTTCCGCGTCCGACAAAGAGCGTTCAAACGGATTGGTACAATTCATCGTCTATCGGCGATAAACGATATAAATTTCCAAAGCAAGCCGAAAAATAAAACGCTATTCCGGCTGGTGGGGCCGGAATAGCGCAATCATGTCACTCGACAGCCGATTTTTCCTGATCCGGCAAGGTGAAGACCTGACCGGGGAAGATCTTGTTCGGGTTGCGGATCTGCTCCTTGTTGGCAAGGTAGATCGTCGTGTAGCGAACGCCCGCGCCATAGGTGCGGCGGGAAATCCGCCAGAGATTGTCACCCCGGCGAATGATAACCGAACCGTCGACATTCTTGAGCGGCGCCTCGCTGTTCTGCGCTGCCGGATCCGTGCCTTGCGGAACGGCGCCAGTTGCGCTGTCGCCGGGCGTGGCATCAGCAATCGCTGCGACGCGTTCACCCGCCTCGCGTTTGAACGGCACCGCCGCACGCGCGATTATGGTCATGCCATCCCGGCCCATCATTTCGGCCCGGATAATATAATCGCCGACCGCAAGTTCCTGCACCGTCTGCAGCAGGAAGCGGCCGTTTGGCGCCGTCTTGGTCGTTCCAAGCGGATCGTCATTGGCATAGAGCTTGACTGTCGAGCCTGGCTCGGAGGTGCCGGCAATGAAAATCTTGTTGCCCTCGATCTCGACAGCCTCGACGGCGACGAGAGCCCTCTCGGCGGGCGTGGCGGGCTTGTCGCCGGCCGGCGAGGCGGCGGTCGCCGTTGCCGTCTGCCCTTCGGCCGGTGCAGCCGGTGTCGTGGCTTGCGGCGTCGTGATCATGCGGCTCGGTTGGCCAGATTGCTCGACGAGCGCCAGCACCTGTCCGGACTTGTTTTCGGGTATGGAGACAATGGCGGTCTCAAGCGATGTCAGCGCGCTGCCATCGGGCAGTGTCGAGCGCAGCACAAGCTGATAGTCGCCGGGTTTCAATGGCTTATCGAGGGCTATGACGAAGTCGCCGGTATCCGTCGCCTTGCCGGTGCCTACGATCTGCGATCCAGACAAAAGATCGACTGTAGCGTTCTTTGCCGCCTTGCCGGCAACAACGATCGATCCGGAGGGTTCGACGCGAAGAATGTCGAAAGTGGGTCCGCTCGATGTTATCGTCGCTTCGCCTTGCGGAACCGAAGCATCGGGCTGGGCAGCAGGCGCAGTGGCCCCAGGAAGCGTGGGGCTCTCTACCTTGGCCTCTTGTTGCGGGGCCGGTGCCGGTGCAGCGGCTGGCTGCTGTGTCTGTGCAGGACTGGTCGCAAGCGCTACGGGTTTGTCAGAAGTCGGCTCACCTGGCAGCAACGCCACGACAGCGGCGACGAGCCCAGCGGCAACGACAGTACCGAGCCCCAAAACCGCAATTTTATTCTCGAACATCGTTCCCCATTCCTATTGTTCTCTTTTTGGTCTAGCGCCTTTTCGCCGATGCTACAAGAAAACCCTTTAGATTCAGGACTAGTCTTTAGACTTATCAAGAACAAATCTGGGGTAGCAAACTTTTGTCGCATTACTACCGCCTTGACGTTTGGCGGTGCAGGAGGCACCACTCGTCGCATGAGCAAGATTCGATCCATCTGTGTCTATTGCGGATCCTCGCCGGGCCGCGATCCGATCTACAAGCAAAGCGGCAGGCTGCTCGGCAAGTCGATTGCCGCACACGGGCTTGAACTCGTCTATGGCGGCGGCACCAAAGGCATCATGGGCGCGGTTGCGGACGGCGTCATGTCCGCGGGCGGTCGAGTGACCGGCATTATCCCCAAATTCCTGATGAACAAGGAAGCCACCGAACACGCGCTTGGCCAGCTTTCCGAGCTGATTGTCACGGAAGACATGCACGAGCGCAAACACAAGATGTTCGAGCGCTCGGACGCCTTCGTCACGCTGCCCGGGGGCATCGGCACGGTCGAGGAGATCGTCGAGATCATGACCTGGGCCCAGCTCGGGCGGCATCGCAAGCCGATGGTCTTTGCCAATGTCAACGGCTTCTGGAATCCGATGCTTGCGCTCATCGACCACATGAAGGCCGAAGGGTTCGTGCATACGTCACATTTGGTCAATCCGCTTGTGGTAGAAAACCCGGATGAGATCGTGCCGGCGATCCTCAACGCCGCTGCGCGAGGCGACCGGGACGGCGATGAGTCGATCATCGAACGCATGTAGCTACGGAAAAGGGATCGATAGGTGGACACGAAGGCCTTGGATCCCAACAGCAAGCAACTCACCAGCGATGACTTTGTCATAAGCCACGCATTCAGCGCGGATGGCGCGCTTATCCAGCATCCTGGTGCCTCCAATCCTGGCGTATGGACGTGGAAAAGCTATGCCCTGGCCGATGCGAGAGCACGGCGCAGCCTCGAGACCGACGCCACCCTGCCCGAAGCGGTACGGGAGGTCCTGCTTGCCTCCGGCGACCAATGCCAGATCAATTTCGATGATGGCTGGCTATACGGCGAATTGCCCGATCTCCAGCACGAGCACTACGGTGATCCGCGCGAGCTCGGCTATTTCCGCTTCGCCTTCAATGATGGGGTCTTCATCAGCGCGCGGCGGCATCCGCTGCAGTCGGTCGACGACATACGCCAGGCGATGGGCCGGGGCAAAATCCGGCTTCCCTCACCGCTCACCCTGTTCAATGCTGTTTTCCGGCGTTTTCTTGAACTGCTCAAGGCGGAGATTGCCAAGCTTTCGGAAACGCTCGATTCGATCGAGGATCACATTGTCGGCGAGAACTGGCAGGGCGAACGGGAGCGCTTGGTGCCGGTGCGGCGGCAGATCGTGGTCTTCCACCGCTATCTGACAGCCACGATCAGCCTGTTCCGCCATATCGACCATGCCGACCGCAGGGCTCTGCCTGAGGAGTTGGACGATCTTATCGAGGCCCTGTCGCGGCGATCCGAAACCCTGCATGCGGAGGGTGACCAGTTGCAGCAGCGCGCACGGTTGCTGCAGGACGAACTGATGGCCAAGCTCACCGACCAATCGAACCAGTTCCTGTACGTTTTGTCGGTGATGACCGCTGTTCTTTTGCCAAGCACGGTCATCAGCGGGCTTTTCGGGATGAATACCGGCGGGCTACCGCTTGCAGAAAGCGCGCACGGTTTTTGGATCATCGCTTTCATCGCGCTCGCGATTTCCGCGGCGGTTTATCTGATTGTGCGCAGGATCGGCGGGAACAGGCGTTAAGCCGCCTTCACCTTGCGGGCTTGCTGCAACATCGACCACGTATAGATGGCAAGCGCCGTCCAGATCAGCGCAAAGGCGATGAACTGGATATGCGAGAAAGGCTCGCCGAAGACGAAGATGGCGCTGAGGAAGACGATCGTCGGTGCGATGTACTGCATCAGTCCGATCGTCGTATAGCGCAGCAGCTTGGCGCCGAATGCATAAAGGATGAGCGGCACCGCCGTTGCGGGCCCGGCGAAGAGCAGAAGGCCGACGTCGTGGGCGCTGCCATTGAAGAAGTGGCTGGTGCCCTGCGAGACGGTCCAGGCGATGAAGGCGAGCGAAGGCACTGACAAAAGCAGGACTTCAAGCATGAAGCCTTGGGTCGGGCCGATTGGCAACGTCTTGCGGAAGAAGCCGTAGAAGCCAAAGCTGAAGGCAAGCACCAGCGAGATCCAGGGCAAGCCGCCGGAATAGACCGTCAAAAGGAGCACCGCGCAGGCGGCGAGCCCGACCGCCACGGCCTGCGGCTTCGACAGGCGCTCGCCAAGGAAAATGCCGCCGAGCACGACATTCACCAGCGGGTTGATGTAGTAGCCGAGCGCGGTGTCGATCGCATGGCCGCTGCCGATCGCCCAAACATAGGTTCCCCAGTTGAGCGTGATGAGCGAGGCCGTCAGCATCGCCATGAATAGCATCCGGGGCGTCGTCAGCGCGACCTTCAGATCGCCGAACAACCCGAGCCACCACAGCAGCAGGGCGGCGATGGGTACCGACCAGATGATGCGATGCGCCACCACTTCCAGCGCCGGCATATGGGCAACCGACTTCAGGTAGAACGGAAGGACGCCCCAGAGCAGATAGGCCGAGAGCGCAAAGATGAAACCCTTCTTCCCGTCGGACATGCCGCCCGGACCTTCGGTTGTGACAAGGCCAGCGGTCACGGCGCGATTGGAAGCTATCTGTTCAGTCATGATGCGCCGACTCCTAGTCCTCGCTTCCCGGCGCGTCCATTGAATTCGGCTGATCGATACATCAAGAGAGTTGATGTTTTTTACGGCAATTCGAACAAATTATGAGCGAATTCCAGCTATTCCGCGGCGATCTTGCCAGCGAGATCGCGGTTTTTCATCAGCTTGTAGACAATGGAATCCATCAGCGCCTGAAAGGAGGCGTCGATGATGTTGTCGGATACGCCCACCGTCCACCAGCGCGCATTGCTTGAATCCGTGGACTCGATCAGAACGCGCGTGATCGCTTCCGTGCCGCCATTGAGGATACGAACCTTGAAATCAGCGAGCACCAGATCGTCGATCTCGTTCTGGTAACGGCCCATATCCTTGCGCAGCGCAAGATCGAGTGCGTTGACCGGGCCATGACCCTCGGCGACGGACATACGGGTCTCGCCGTCGACGTCGACCTTCACCACCGCTTCCGAGACCGTCTTTATGTTGCCGTTGGCATCGAAGCGGCGTTCGACCATGCATCGAAACGAGTCGACCTTGAAGAATTCCGGGACCGTGCCGAGCGTGCGCCGCGCCAAGAGTTCGAAGCTCGCATCGGCGCCTTCATAGGCATAGCCTTCCGCCTCATGTTCCTTGACGAGGGCGATGAGCGTGTCGAGCCGAGGATCGGACTTTGCCACGCTGATGCCACGGCGCTCCAGCTCATTGATGAAGTTGGACTTGCCGCCCTGGTCGGAGACCATCACCTTGCGGCGATTGCCGACGGTCTCCGGCGGGACATGTTCGTAAGTCGCCGGCTCCTTGATCAGGGCCGAAGCGTGGATGCCGGCCTTGGTCGCGAAAGCCGACGTCCCGACGAATGCGCCCTGCGGGTTGGGCGCACGGTTGAGCAATTCGTCGAAGCTGCGCGAGAGTCGCGACAGCCCCTGCAGTTTCTCCATGCTGATGCCGGTCTCGAAGCGGTCCGCCCAGGCAGGCTTCAGCATTAGCGTCGGAATGATCGTAACGAGATTGGCATTGCCGCAACGCTCGCCGATACCGTTGAGCGTACCTTGCACGTGGCGCACGCCGGCATCGATCGCAGCCAGCGAGTTGGCGACCGCCTGCTCGGTGTCGTTATGGGCATGAATGCCGAGATGATCGCCGGGGATCGACTTCGTCACCTCGCGCACGACCGTCGCCACTTCCGCCGGCTGCGTACCGCCATTGGTATCGCACAGAACGACCCAGCGCGCGCCGGCCTCATAGGCGGTTTGCGCGCAAGCGAGCGCATAGGCCGGGTTGGCCTTGTAGCCGTCAAAGAAGTGCTCGCAATCGACAATGGCTTCCTTGCCGGCTTCTACAGCGGCCGTGACCGAGGCGGCAATGCTTTCAAGGTTTTCCTCATTGGTGCAGCCGAGCGCCACGCGCACGTGATAGTCCCAGCTCTTGCCGACGAAGCAGACCGTGTCGGCGGCGGAACGGATCAGCGCCGTGACGCCGGGATCGTTGGAGGTGGAGACCCCTGCCCGCTTGGTCATGCCGAAAGCCGCGAACTTGGCGCGCTTTGTTCGCGTCTCGCTGAAGAACGCCGTGTCGGTGGGATTGGCGCCGGGATAACCGCCTTCGACATAATCGAAGCCGAAATCATCGAGCAAGGCGGCGATGACCTTCTTGTCCTCGACTGAAAAATCGATGCCTGGCGTCTGCTGGCCGTCGCGCAAAGTTGTGTCGAAGAGGTAGATGCGTTCCTTGGTCACTTGCTCGTTTCCCCGTCCCCGGCCTGCGGCCATTGATCCGTGTCATGGTCGGGATGCTGATAGGATATCATTGTTTTGAGAAATTCAGCCGATTCAGGATCGCCTTCCGACGTATAGCCCGGCAGCGCGCCGAGATCGTCGACGTAGGGCAACTTGCCCTCAAGACCCCATTGCAGGACAGGGGCAAGTTCCTCCGGATGATCGAAAGCACCGATCGCCAGCGCGAGGCCGTCGGGCGCCTCATAGGTCAGCGGCGTGCCGCACTCGGCACAAAAACCGCGCTTGACGTGATTGGACGACTGGTAGCGCTTGGGTTCGCCGCGCGTCCACTGGAAATGGGCGCCGTGCACCGATGCAAGCGGCGCATAGAAATTGCCGAACGCCTTCTGGCACATGCGACAATGGCAGATGGAGGTGTCGTCCACGCTGCCCTCGACGCGAAACCGAACCGCTCCGCACTGGCACCCGCCGGTGTATATGGGCTTGTTGTCAAGGCTCATGAGCGGGGCTCCGGCAAGAGGAACGGTGTTAACGCTTGCTCGAGTTCGATATAGACGGCTTCTTCCGCGAAAATTACGTCATTGTTGTCGAAACGCATGATGCGAAACCCTTGGCCGCGCAGGAAAACATCGCGACTCTCGTCGTGTTTCATCCCCGCGTCCGAAGCATGTGAATCACCATCAACTTCCACGATTATGCGCGCCGATAGCCAGGCGAAATCGGCAATGTATGGTCCAACTGGCGCCTCGCGGCGAAACCTCGCGCCACGCCGGCGAAAGCTTCGGAGCAGGTTCCACATACGATATTCGGCTCTAGTCAGCTCCCGACGAAGGGTTTTGGCGCGAGATCGTGTTTTGGGCTGGATGTTGCTATGAGGCAAGGAACACCCCTCCCGGCTGCTGCGCAGCCACCCTCCCCACAAGGGGGAGGGAAAGTGCGGCTAGCTCTCCACCAGTTTTCCGCTTCGAACGAAGGGCCGCAGCGGTTCTCTCCCTCCCCCTTGTGGGGAGGGTGGCTGCGCAGCAGCCGGGAGGGGCATTGTCCATCACCGCCTCACCTCCCAGGTCGTAACCCGCTCGCCCGTTTCAGGATCCTTGCCGTCCTTGAGCTGTATACCCTGATCCAGCAATTCGGCGCGGATGCGATCGGCCTCGGCGAAGCTCTTTGCGGCAAGCAGAGCGAGCCGGTCGGCGATCTTCGCCTCGATCTCGCCCGCGAGCTCTGACGACACTGTCTCAGCCTGCAAATCGAATCCGAGAAGCGCGAACGCTGCCCGGTAATCGCCAGGCTCGACCGCGCGCGAGCGCCGCGCCGAAGACAGCCAGTTGATCACGCTCGGCGTGGCGAGATCATCCGCAAGCAGGGCAATCACCTCATCCGGGATCGCACCGGGTTCGGCATTGCCCACATATTCGCGGGACTTGGCAAGAATGTTCTCCGCCTCCTCAAGCCGGCTTATGCTGAAATCGATCGGCTCGCGGTAGTTGGTCATCAGCATGGCGAGGCGCAGCACGTCGCCAGGCCACTTGCGCCCGCCGAACGTTTCGGTTGCGAGAAGCTCGTTGATCGTCACGAAGTTGCCGAGGCTCTTTGCCATCTTCTGGCCCTCGACCTGCAGGAAGCCGTTATGCATCCAGACGTTGGCCATGCGGTCGATGCCGAGCGCGCAGCACGACTGGGCGATCTCGTTCTCGTGGTGCGGGAAAACGAGGTCGATACCGCCGGCATGGATGTCGAAGATGTTCTTCTGCGGATCGTCGCACTGCAGCCCGCCGCCAAACGGCTCGAGCAGTTTCGCCATGGACATGGCCGAGCATTCGATATGCCAGCCTGGACGGCCAAGACCTTCGATCCCCGCCGGTGAGGGCCAGCCTGGCTCGCCCTCCCTTGACGGTTTCCACAGGACGAAATCCATCTCGTCGCGCTTGTAGGAGGCGACATCGACGCGGGCACCGGCGAGCATATCGTCGGCAGAACGGCGGGCCAGCATGCCGTAGCGCGGCCCCCTGGCGGCGTTCATCGCCGCCGGCGAGAACAGGACATGGCCATCGGCGGCATAGGCGATGCCGCGATCGACGAGACGGTCGATCATCGCCACCATTTCGGCGATATATTCCGTCGCCCGCGGCTGGGCCGTTGGCTGCAGGTTGCCAAGCGCCGCGACATCAGCCTGGAACTGGCGGTTCGTCGTTTCCGTCACCTTGCGGATCGCGTCATTGAGCGGAAGCTCCGGAAAGTCACGGGCGGCACGCGCATTGATCTTGTCGTCGACGTCGGTGATGTTGCGCACATAGGTAACGTGGTTTTCGCCGTAGACGTGGCGCAGCAGCCGAAACAAAACGTCAAAGACGATCACCGGTCGGGCATTGCCGATGTGGGCGTAGTCATAGACAGTGGGTCCGCAGACATACATGCGCACATTGTTCGGATCGATCGGCACGAACACTTCCTTCGTGCGGGTGAGCGTGTTGTAGAGGCTCAGTTGCTGCGGCATGGCGGTCTGCTCAAATCTCGGGTTTCAACATCAAACGCATATCATTCCACTGGTCTGGCGACCGGTGCGTTTCACATCTTTTGCTGAATTTTGAGACGAAAACGGCCGGGCCAGCGCAGTGCTAGCTGATAATGATCCGACAGGTAATAATGATGGTTACGGGCAACGTTTTCATGGCCGCATTTATGATCGACTGCGGGTCGATCGTCAAGCGTGTCGCCGCGAAACGCGGGTGTTGCATTTTTGCCTGCTTCCTCGTGGTTAATCCATCTTAACCGAATAGCCCAAAATCCTCCCGGAAAGTGCCTTTTTTCCGGCTCATTTGACCGGGAATCCTGACTTATCCGAAAAAGGGGATAGGACCAGAGCCATGAACACCATCAAGCAGACGGCAAAGCCGCGCGAAAGCGTCCGCGCCGAGAATCTCGTTGCCAAATATAATGCCATCGGCCCGGCGGCGATCCTTGCTGCAGTGCTGAGCAGCGTGCGCAAGCGTCCGCAGTTGAAGCTTGCTTCAATTGTGCAGGAAACGGACTAACAGGCTCGTTGCAATGCCGGCCATGACAAGGCCGATCAGGATGTCGAGGACGCGCCAGGCCGCAGGCTTGGCGAAGACCGGTTGCAGCAGCCTCGCCCCATAGCCGAGGCTGAAGAACCAGATGAACGAAGCGAGCGCCGCGCCGACGCCATAGGCCGCGCGGTTGACGCCCTCGAAGCGGGCCGAGAGCCCGCCCAATAGAACGACTGTATCGAGATAGACGTGCGGATTGAGAAATGTCAGCGCGAGCACCGTCCCGACGGCTGCCTTGAGTGAGCTTCCGCCAGAACCCGCCGCCCGCAAGCCTTCCGGATGAAACGCACGCCGAAAGGCGACCGACGCGTACCAGAAGAGAAACGCCGCTCCGCCCAGCGTCACGAAGGAAATCAGTTTCGGGGACTGTGCGATAAGCGTGCCGAGGCCGGCAACGCCAGCCGCGATCAGCAAGGCATCCGACAGCGCGCAAATGAAGCTCAGGATGAAGACATGTTCGCGCAGCAGGCCCTGGCGCAGGATATAGGCGTTTTGCGCGCCAATCGCGATTATGAGCGACGCGCCAAGGAGAAAACCGGAAAGAGCGGCTGAAAGCATATAGTCTGTGTCCTGAAGTTGGCGCGTGAAGGCCTAGAAAAGTTTCATCTGTGCGTCGGATTGCGGCGGCTTTGAACGCTGCGGTTTCTTGCGTTCCTCGGGCGGTGTCTCTTCGACCCGCTCCTGGATTTCCGGTCCGGTGTTTTCGAACTTGTTGACCTTGTCGGAGACAGGTATCGCCTCGAACAGGTCCTCGCGTGCCGGTTTCAGGAGGTCGGCGACATGGCGTGGCTCCTGCGTCTTGCAATCGAGCCAGCGCGAGAAATCCTTCTGCTCGATCACGACGGGCATGCGGTCGTGGATGAAACGCAGGTTCTCGCTTGCCTCCGTGGTAAGCACTGCGCCGGTATCCATCTCCGACCCCTCGGCATTCGCCCAAGGCTCGTAAAGTCCGGCAAAGGCGACAACGCCGCCATTGCGCGGGCGCACCCAATAGGCCTGCGCCTTCCGGTCGCCGTTGCGGCGCCACTCATAGAAGCCCGAGGCCGGGATCAGCGCGCGGCGATGGCGCATCGCCGCCTTGAACGATGCCTTGTCGATCGCGGTCTCGGCGCGGGCGTTTATCATCAGCGGATAATTGGCCGTATCCTTGACCCATCCCGGAATGAACCCCCATCGTACAAGGAGCGCACGCCGGTTCGGCCGGTTGCTGCCCGGCGGCGGCGTTTCCCCGCTGACGACCATGAGGATCGGTTGGGTCGGCGCGATATTGTAGCGGGGCGGGAAATCCTCAAGCTCCATAAGATCGAACCAGGCTTCGATCTCTTCCGGTGTTCCGAGGAGGGAAAAACGTCCGCACATTACAACGAGCCCTTAGTGACCGCGCCGATCTTCCCGATTTGCGGTCGTCCGTCAAGGCGACCTTGTCAAATGCGTTGATGCCGCTTACCCCTGAGATATGGATCAAATTCCCCTCTCCGCAACCGTCGATGGCGTTTCCGCGGTCTGTATCCGCGACAAGGCATTCCTGCTTGTCGAGCGCGGCCGCGAGCCCTCGAAAGGCTGGCTCGCCTTTCCCGGTGGAAGGCGCGAGGACGGCGAGACGCCGCAGGCAGCTGCAATCCGCGAGCTCTTCGAAGAGACCGGCATCATCGCGCAAGAGGTCACTTATCTGACCACCTATACCTTCGATTACTCGACACCCGAGTTTCCCTCGCCCAAGGCGTTCCGCCTCGCTGTGTTCCTCGCGCACGACGCAATGGGAGACGCCGTCGCCGCCGACGATGCCGCGGCCGTGCATTGGCTGCGCGCCGACGAAATGGCCGCATTTGACGTGACCGAAAGTGTGCTCGAGGTCGTGCACTTCCTGGCGCGTTCCTTCGAAAGTTGAGGGTATCGCCGATCAACGCCTTGAAGGCGCCTTGCTTTCGGGCAACATGTCGCGAAGGGCGAATAGGCTTGGGGAATTTCGTGCGGCGAGCAGCATTAATCACAGCGTTTCTTGCGACACTCGCCAGCGCTGTCCCGGCATATGCTGTCGATCCGCTTTACGAGGCCAAGCTCCTGCGCCTCGCCGAGGTAATGGGATCGATCCATTCGCTGCGCAATCTGTGTGGCGAGAAGAGCAGCCAGTGGCGCGATCGCATGGATACGCTGCTTCTGGCGGAAAACCCCGACCCCGCACGGCGGGCGCGTCTCATCGCCAGCTTCAACCGCGGCTACCGCACTTTCAACGAGACTTACTCCACCTGCACCAGCCAGGCGATTGCGGCGATTGACCGCTACCAGGCCGAAGGAATGAGGCTTTCATCCGAGATCGTATCGGGCTATGGAAATTAACTGTGCTTTAACTGTTGAAGCCAATGGGCCGCATTTTAAACAAAACATATGATAGAGTTTAGCGGTAGTTTAAGAATTGGCTTCGGCCAAGGACGGTATGACATGAACATGACATCGACGGACCTCGATAGGTTGGTTGCAGAAGAAAAAAAACTGGTTGCGATCGAATATCAGAATGAAGTCTGGGCAGATGGCACGCTCGAGGGTATCGAACCTGAAATTATGGCCGAGGCAGCATTCGCAACCGCGCTGATCGAACTGATCCGCGACAATGGCGAAGCCTCCGCTCTTGCGTTGCTTGAAGTGTTGCGTGAACGTATTTCCGCAGGTGAATTTTCAACGAATCGCGTTCTCCAGTAACGCCCGGGTGATCCAGCATGCTTGAGAAGCACTTTTCCGCGCCCGCGATTGCCCGCGCAATTGTCATCGTGGCCGCGTCCTGTGCGTTCAGCCTTCCTGCTGCGGCCGCCAGCGGCAAACCTGTCCAGCTTGCCTTGAGCGAACTTAAGAAGGAAGAGCTTCCCAAGCCTCCAGAGCCTGCCAAGCCCGATGCCACGCAAAAGCCGGCAGGCGAGACGCCGCCCGCTGCGACCGACCAACCGGCGGGCCCGAGCGACGGGGATGCGGACACGCCCGCCGCCAATGACGGCGCCGTCGTCCCCGACAGCAGCATCGCCATGCCCAACGCCAAGGAAGGCGCGGCGGCCGCGCAGGTCGAATACGACCTCAGCAAGCTGCCGTTTCCGGTGCGCAAGATGCACGAACTTATCCTGACGGCCGCCAAGTCCGGCAATATCGAGGCGCTGCGCCCTTTGATCGGCTCCGGCGACGACGTCACCATGCTCTCGCTCACTGAGATCGAGGGCGATCCCCTCGCTTATCTGAAGTCGTTGGCAGGCGATCCCGAAGGCATGGAGATTCTTGCAATCCTCGTCGATGTGCTTGAATCCGGCTATGTCCACCTCGATGCCGGCACGCCGGACGAGCTTTATGTGTGGCCCTACTTTTTCGCCTACCCGCTCGACAAGCTCGACGCCAAGCAGAAGGTTGAACTCTTTCAGATCGTCACCGCCGGCGATTATGACGAGATGAAGCAATTCGGGACTTACGTCTTCTACCGCCTTGGCATCACGCCGAAGGGACGCTGGCGCTTCTTCGTCACGGGCGACTGAGCCGGCGCCAGGCGCTCCATTTTGAATCCCCATCGCCGATCTTTTTCGTGAGAACCCCACCATGTCCAGAACGCGCGTCGCAATTCTCTTTGGTGGCAGATCTTCCGAGCACGATGTCTCCGTCATGTCCGCGAGAAATGTCTTCGAGGCGATTGACCCGGAGGTTTACGAAACCGTTCTCGTAGGGGTGACCCGGCAGGGCGAGTGGCTGCTCATCGACGGCGGCTTTCCGCAATCCGTACCGGCCGATGGTACGAAAATGACCTTGCTTCCGGGTGGCCGGGGCCGCGCACTTGCTCTTCCCATATCCGGCCCGGCCTATGAGATCACGCCTATAGACGTGCTGCTGCCGGTTCTTCACGGACCCTTTGGCGAAGACGGGTCTGTGCAGGGCCTGGCGGAAGTCGCGAACATTCCCTATGTCGGAAGCGGCATTTTCGGATCCGCCGCCGCCATGGACAAGTATCAGGCGAAGTGCCTGCTGGCCCATGACGGCCTGCCCGTTGCGTCTGGCATCATGGTGAAGCGCCCCTCGGACATTGATCTCGACGCCGTTGCGCAAACGCTTTCGTGGCCCGTCTTCGTCAAGCCGGCCAGGCAGGGTTCATCGGTCGGCGTCAGCAAGGCGAGGATAGCCGAGGAACTGCATGTGGCGGTTGAATCGGCATTGCAGTTCGACGATCATGTCCTCATCGAAGAGTTCATTGGAGGCCGGGAGATCGAACTCGGCGTGCTCGAAGCGGCAGATGGCACCGTGATTGTTTCGGTGCCCGGTGAAATCGCTCCGTCCAACACGCACGACTTCTATACCTACGAAGCAAAATACCTCGATGCGGATGGAGCGGACCTTACCGTGCCTGCCCGCATCAGCCCCGACGAGACCCAGGCTCTACGGGATATGGCAGAACAAGCTTTTCGCGCGCTTGGATGCGAGGGTATGGCGCGCATTGATTTCTTCCTGCGCGCCGATGGCAGCGCCGTGATCAACGAAGTCAATACGATACCGGGATTCACCAATATCAGCATGTATCCCAAGGTACTTGGCGCGACAGGAATACCCTATCCGGAACTGATCCACCGGTTGATCCAGCACGGATTGAAGCGCGCCGCACGCCGATCCTCGGGCTCTTGGCCCGGGACCCACCCGCGCCGCCGGGTGCAAAGTACAACGACCTGATCGCCAGCGACCCCCGGGGTTTCTGACGGAGGGCGCGGCATCGCGCTGGATGCAGCCAACATCGAAAAGCTGTTCAGCGATACTGCCAAGGTGCGGCAGGTATGTATCTATTCTCCGCAAATCTGCGGAGAATAGGCCCTGTAATCTCCGCGTCGCCCGCCACACCCGCCCGGTGGTTTATTCTCGCTCAGAGTTCGCCGCTTCCCACTCCAAGACCATCTTCCGCGCGAGTTCGGGCAATTTAGCCTTGGCTTGGGCCAGCAAGTCATAAACCTTTTGCTTGTCCCGCGGGCGCGGCATCCAGTCGTCAAGAATGGCGAAGTCTGCCAACCTGCCGAGCAGGCTTTCGGCGATCACCATGTCGGCTATCGCTCGCGCATGGTTGGCGGCAAAAGCTGGCGTGCTCTCGTGTTGTATCCTCTGCTCATCGAGCAGTGCCGTACAGTCGTAAATGCCAGCGTTGCCAAGATAGGTATTGGTGTTCGTCTCGCATCCCTCGCCTACGATGGCAAAGCGCCCGCTGATGACGCGATCTCGGCAAAATGTCTGAACGAAATGCCAGTCCCCTGTCCCGTCTTCGGAAATGAGATTCAGCGCAGGCCGGCCGCTCAAATAGCGAGTGGTCGATGTTGCAGGGATAGTCGCACGCATTTCATTACTCCGTCGGCGCTTGGAACCTAGACAGCTCGGAGTTAATCTGCAACGCCATCCACGCTCGTGCCGTCCCTACTCCTGCACGCTTAAGCCCGACCGCGAGATCCGAGCCAATCCCCGATCTCACATTGATGACACGCTAAGGCGCCGTGCGGGCGATACCGAGGCGATCTCCGCCAAACAAATGCAGCCTGTCCCAAAATAATCTTTGAGCGATGTCACATTAGAAAATGCTGTCTCGTCTTTTCTTCAGGCAACGCAATGCCGCACAAGGAGATCACTGATGAAACCGAGACTGAACCCCTATAACCACGACGCAATCAAGCCCATGATCGAGATGGAGAAGAGCGCCGTTTCCAGCGGGCTTGAGATGAGCCTTATAGAACTCGTCAAGATGCGTGCCTCGCAGATCAATGGCTGTGCATTCTGCCTCGACATGCATTCCAAGGATGCGCGCAAACGCGGCGAGACCGAACAGCGCCTCTATCTGCTCGACGCCTGGCGGGAGTCGCCGCTTTACAGCGAGCGCGAACGCGCTGCCCTCGCCTGGACCGAAGCATTGACGCTGATTGCCAAGACGCACGCACCGGATAATGTCTATGAGGAATTGAAGACGCAGTTCAGCGAAGAGGAGATCGTCAAACTGAGCATGCTCATTGTTACCATCAACGGTTGGAACCGGCTCGCCATCGGATTCCGGTCGGTGCATCCGGTGTCGAAAGATAGTGCCGCAGCAGCCTGACGCCACGTCGAGTATATTCAATCGCCTCAGAACGCGACTGATCCGCATTGCCTATCGCATGCTCGGATCGGTCGCGGAGGCGGAGGATATTGTCCAGGAAGGTTTCATTCGCTGGCACCAGGCCGATCGCTCGGAAGTGCGCAGCGAGGAAGCCTTCCTGGTTCGGATCGTCACGAGGCTCTGCCTCGACCACCTCAAATCTGCACGTGTTCGACGGGAGACCTATGTGGGAAGCTGGCTGCCTGAACCGATATTCGATCCGAGCGAAGACGAGACGGATGCCGATATCACGCTGACGCTGATGATGGCGCTGGAGCGGCTGTCGCCGCTGGAACGAGCGGCGTTCCTGCTGCACGATGTTTTCGGCCAAGATTTCAATGAGGTGGCGCAGGCGATAGGCCGCGATCCGGCAAGCTGCCGCCAGCTGGCGAGCCGGGCGCGAACCCATGTCCAGCAGGCAAAGCCGCGCTTTCCCGTTTCCGACGAACAGGGCAGGAATATTGCGCAGGCCTTCTACAATGCGTCGCGCAGCGGCGACATGCAGGCACTGCAGGCGCTTCTTGCCGATGACGTCGTCATGTATGCCGACGGCGGCGGCAACCGCACATCCACGATCAATCCAATCTATTCGCGGGCAAAGGTCGGACGCTTCTTCGACGGCATCGGGCGGACCGCCGGCTATCGGTTCTCGCCGCTATTGTATGAGGGCCTGGTCGACGGGCTTCCCGGCTTTGTGACCACCGAATTCGATGGCCTGCCGCAAACCACGGCGCTCGAAATCGAGGACGGCAAGATCAAGGCGATCTACATTGTCCGCAATCCGGAGAAACTGCGCCACCTGCAGTTTGCGCAGGCAATTCCGGGCGGGAGTGCTTGAAGGCTGGACGAGGCGGTGCGTTTTGCGCCAACCCTTACCGCCGTCCTCCTCGGGTGCTTAGTCCCCGTGGCGTGGCAAAGAAGGGATCCTCGGGTCGGGCCCGAGGATGACGGAGAAGAATGGAGCCTCAGCACAATGCAACGCGCGTTACCGAGGCAGCGCCTCACCAAATAGCACAGGTTCGCCTGTGGATGGCGTGACGATCTCGCCCTCCCACATCACCCTTTGGCCGCGAACGATTGTTCCGACCGGCCAGCCGGTGACGATCTTGCCGTCATAGGGCGTCCAGCCCGCCTTGGAGCCGACGTTCGCATTGGTGATCGTCTCGCGCCGCTTCATATCGACGATCGTCAGGTCCGCGTCATATCCGACGGCGATGCGGCCTTTGCGGGCCATTCCGAACAGCCGGTTCGGACCGTGCGAGGTCAAGTCGACGAAGCGCTCGATCGTCATGCGGCCCTCGTTCACATGGTCGAGCATGATAGGTACGAGTGTCTGAACGCCCGTCATGCCCGATGGGGACGCCGGATATGGCTTCGACTTTTCCTCAAGCGTGTGCGGCGCATGGTCGGAGCCGAGAACATCGACGATACCCTGCGTGATGCCTGACCAAACGCCATCGCGGTGCCGGGTATCGCGGACCGGCGGATTCATCTGCAGCAGCGTGCCGAGCGTCGCATACTGGCTCGCCTCGAGCGTCAAATGGTGCGGCGTCGCCTCGCAGCTTGCCACATCCTTGTGATCCTTGAGGAATTCGATTTCCTCGGCCGTCGATATATGCAGGACATGGATGCGCGCCCGGGTTTCCCTGGCAATGCGCACCAGGCGTTCGGTGCATTTGAGCGCTGCGATTTCGTCACGCCAAACGGGATGGGACGCGGGATCGCCGGCAATGCGCAGGCCCTCGCGTTCCCGCAGCCGAAACTCGTCCTCCGAATGGAAGGCGGCGCGGCGGCGCGTGTTCCTGAGGATCGATCGGACGCCTTCGTCATCTTCCACCAAAAGGTCGCCGGTGGACGAGCCCATGAAAACCTTGATGCCCGCAGCGCCGGGGAGACGCTCCAGTTCGGCCACCTGATCGGCATTGTCGCGCGTGCCCCCCACCCAGAAGGCGAAGTCGCAATGCATGCGGTGTCGGCCGCGCCTGATCTTGTCTTCAAGCGTTTCGGCCGACGTCGTCAGGGGCTTGGTGTTCGGCATTTCGAAGACGGCCGTGACGCCGCCAAGGACAGCGGAGCGCGAACCGCTTTCCAGATCCTCCTTGTGCTCAAGGCCTGGTTCGCGGAAGTGCACCTGGCTGTCGACGACGCCGGGCAGGATGTGCAGCCCGGTCGCATCGACGAGCTCGCCCGCCGAAGCGTGGCCGAGATTACCGATCGCGGCGATACGGCCATTGCTTATGCCGATATCCCGCAGGCCTACCCCATCCTGATTGACGACAAAACCGCTGCGGTAAATCGTGTCGAACGTCTGCACCATTTGCTTTTCCATCCAGCCTTGCGAACCTGCCTAGAGCGAATTAGGTAACAGGGACGATAAAGGCAAGGACAATGCTATGCCATCGGCAAGTTTAAGTGGACGCGCGCTCCTAGACGTCAAGGGCGACGACGCCGAAGATTTCCTCCAGAACATTATCACGACCGATCTCGATACGCTCGGCAAAGGTGATTTGAAGCCGGGCGCCCTGCTGACGCCGCAGGGAAAAATCCTGTTCGATTTCCTTGTTTCGCGCAACGGGGCCGGGCTGCGCCTTGATCTCAATGATTCATCTATAGACGAGCTCGTGAAGCGCCTCACGCTCTACCGGCTTCGCGCCAAGGTTCAATTTGCCGTGGATAAAGAGTCGCTTGTCACGGTTTCCTGGAATGACGATTCAAGTGCCTCGGAAACTGAATCAAGCCTGACCGACCGCCGGTTTCCCGAAAGCCTGAGCGTCAGGCGCCGGTACGGCGAACCTGCCGATGCTGGCTCGGGCGTTGACGCCTGGAATGCGCTTCGCATCGCATACGGCGTTGCCGAAGCACCGGACGACTATGCACTCGGCGAGGCATTTCCCCACGACGTCAACTTCGACCAGACGGGAGGCGTTTCATTCAAGAAGGGCTGTTTCGTCGGCCAGGAGGTCGTATCAAGGATGCAGCATCGCGGCACCGCGCGGCGGCGGATATTGGTCGCAACGGGCGCTGCTGACCTGCCGGCGCAGGGAACACCCCTAACTGCGGGCGGCCGCGAGATTGGTACCCTCGGCACCGTCGTTGCGAAAGACGGTCTCGCCCTTGTCCGCATCGACCGGGTCAAGGATGCGATGGATAGCGGCATGCCCATTATGGCAGGAGATGTCACGGTTCACCTTGCCATTCCCCCCGAACACCGCTTTACATTTCCGGTGACGACGCAGGAAGCGTGATCGGGAATTGTTGATGCCGGCGAAGCCGCAGACGGACAAGCGAACGGAACTCAGGGCCTGGCAGCGCATGCTGTCCGGCCGCAGGCTCGACCTGCTCGATCCATCGCCGCTCGACATCGAGATTGTCGACATCGCACAAGGGCTCGCCCGTGTCGCGCGCTGGAACGGGCAGACCGTGGGCGACCACGCCTTTTCCGTTGCGCAACATTCGCTGCTCGTCGAAGAGATATTTGGCAGGATCGTGCCGGAGGCGACAATCGATCAGCGGCTGATCGCGCTGCTGCACGATGCGCCGGAATATGTGATCGGCGACATGATTTCGCCGTTCAAGGCGGTGGTCGGCGGCGATTACAAAAGCGTGGAACTGCGCCTGCAGCACGCCATTCATGTCCGCTTCGCGCTTGCTCCTGTCATCCACCAGAACCTGCGCCTGCTGATCAAGCGCGCCGATGCGGTGGCCGCCTATTTCGAAGCGACCCGACTTGCCGGATTCGCCGAAAAGGAAGCCGTGCAATTCTTCGGCCGCCCGCGCGGTATCAGCCCGCATGGCATCGACGTGACCGCGCTGCCGACACAGGATGTTCAAGACGCTTTTTTACAACGTTTTGCCGAACTTGACGGGCGACGTTCACAAGACCAAGGTTAGCTCCATGCCGCACATCGTCGTTTCTCCCCTATCCCGCATCGCCGAATCCGCAATCCGCTTCGGCGCTCGCGACATGATCACGCTCATCAACACCGGCACGCCGGTGATGCGGCCCGCCGAAATCGCCGAGGCACGCCACCTTTTCCTCGGCTTCAACGACATCATCGAGCCTGCCGAAGGCATGACCTTGCCGGCGGTCGATCATATCCACCAGCTTCTGATCTTCGGCCGGCGCTGGGACCGGCAGGCGCCGCTGCTCATCCATTGCTATGCCGGTATATCGCGCTCGACCGCGGCCGCCTATATCACGGCGCTCGCCCTCAATCCGGAACTCGACGAAGCGGACCTGGCGCAGGCGTTGCGCCGCAACGCGCCATCGGCCACGCCCAACAGCCGCCTCATAGCCCTTGCCGACGACATGCTCGGGCGAAGGGGCCGCATGGTCGATGCGGTCAAGGCGATCGGGCGAGGGGAAGAGGCGTTCGAGGGTACGCCGTTCATTCTGCCCCTGAGCATTTCCGTATGACGGGTACACCCAACGCGGTCGAGATCAATTTGAGCGCAGCGATTGCGGCTGTGGCCAACAACGACCCGTTGATCCTTACGACAGCTTCCAGTGACGACATCGAACGCGACGAGTTGCCATTCGGTCCGTTCAATCCGCTGGAGCACCGCACCTTTGAGGCGGGCCTGCGCGAATGGGTCGCCGAGCAGACCCCCTTGCGGCTTGGTTATGTCGAACAACTCTATACGTTTGGTGATCGTGGGCGGCACAAGACTGCGGAAGATCGCGATCTTCACATCGTCTCGGTAGGTTACCTCGCCCTCACACGCATTACCGACGACAACAAGGAGTCCCTGCGCAAATCAGGCGCGCGCTGGCGCAGCTGGTATTCGTTTCTTCCCTGGGAGGATTGGCGCGGCGGCAAGCCCGCATTGATCGACGAGACGGTTCGTCCTGCCCTGCGCAGCTGGGCCGAAAGGAGCGGTGTTCCTGCGCGTCTCAGCCGCTTGCGGCTCGCGTTCGGGGAGGATGGCATAGCGTGGGACGAAGAGCGTGTGCTCGAGCGGTACGAATTGCTGTATGAGGCTGGCCTTATCGAGGAAGCCGTGCGCGACGGGCGGACCAACGATACGGCTCTGTCGCGCCAGCTCGGCGTTTCGATGAGCTTCGATCATAGGCGCATCCTTGCTACGGCGATTGCGCGGCTGCGCGCCAAGCTGAAATACCGGCCGGTCGTCTTTGAACTCATGCCGTCCACCTTCACGTTGACCGCCCTGCAGGAGACGGTGGAGGCGATTTCCGGCCGCCACCTGCACAAGCAGAACTTTCGCCGTCTGGTCGAGACCACGGAACTGGTGGAGCCCACTGGCGCCGAGCAATCGCAACCGCGCGGGCGGCCCGCAGCTCTCTATCGCTTCCGGCATAATGTGCTCGAAGAGCGCAGCGTCGCGGGTCTCCGGGTCGGCGGACGGACCTAGGGAGGAACCCATGAGCACGAAACCTGTATCGATCAATGCCGACGGCATTTCCGAGCCCTTTGCGGCAGAAGACGTTCCGTGGGAGGAATGGTCGGAAGGCAGCCGATACGGAACGCGCTTCCGCTATCTTTCCGGTCACGGCGGCGCAACCCATGTGGGCGTGGCGCTCGAAGAACTGGCGCCCGGAATGGAGTCGAGCCTCAACCACTATCATATGCTCGAAGAAGAGCAGGCCTTTGTGCTTGCGGGCGAGATGACACTGCGGCTTGGCGACAAGACCTATCGCATGAAGAGCGGCGACCATATCTGCTTTCCAGCCGGCCAGAAGGCGGGCCATTCCTTCTTCAACCACAGCGATGCGCCCTGCCGCTTCATCATCATCGGCGAGAAGAACCCGAACGACGTGATCTTTTACCCCGAGACGGGACGCGTCGGCGTGCGCCTCATGGGTGAAGGCTATGACCGCGCGGCCAAAATGGACTATTGGGAGGGAGCCGATACGCAGGGAAAGCCGTTGAAGTAGTTCTACTTCAACGGGTAGACATTCTCATCGCCGGGAAAAGTCCGCGAGCGAACATCGTCCGCATAGGATTTGACTGCCGCGTCGATGGCATTTCCGACCGCGCCATAGACCTTCACGAAACGTGGCGGCTTCGGATTATATCCGAGCATGTCCTCAAGAACGAGGATCTGGCCGTCGCACTCCCGTGACCCGCCGATGCCGATGGTGGGAATGCTGCTTTCGCGCGAAATTTCCGCCGCAAGCGGTTCAACGATGCCTTCGAGCACAACCGCGAAGGCTCCCGCCGAGGCGACGGCTTGTGCATCCGCCTTGATGAGGGGCCACAGCGCCGTGTCCCGTCCTTGCGTCTTGAAACCGCCAAGCGTGTTGATCGATTGCGGGGTCAGGCCGACATGCGCCATGACCGGGATGCCGCGCTCGGTGAGAAAACGGATCGTATCGGCCATCCGCACGCCGCCCTCGAGCTTGACGGCGCCGCAGCCGGTCTCCGCCATGATCCGCGCGGCATTGCGAAATGCGACCGCCGGACTTTCCTCGTAGGAGCCGAAGGGCATATCGACAACGACGAGCCCGCGCTTCGACCCGCGGACCACTGCGCGGCCATGGGCAATCATCAGATCGAGCGGAACGCCAAGCGTCGAATCCATGGCATAGAGCACCATGCCGAGACTATCGCCGACGAGGAGAATGTCGACATGATTGTCGACGATCCGCGCGGTATTGGCGTGATAGGCCGTCAGCGCGACAATCGGCTCGCCGCCCTTGCGGCCGAGGATCTCCGGTGCAGTGATCCGGCGCGTTACGATTTCCTGGCTCATAGGGTCTCCTCCCCTGCTACGTCAGCCGATGACACGCTGGTCGATCAGGCGGACCTTGCCGAAGCGCACGATGAGCAGAATGACCACCGGCTGCCGGAACTTGCCTGAAACGGGATCGAGCGTCTTGGCGTCGCGGATATCGACGGACTCGATCGTGCCGCGTTTTTCCGATTCAAGTATGCCGCGCACCGCATTGCGGATCGCGGGAACCGAGCGCTGGCCCTGCGCAACCATTTCCTCCGCCTTGGCCAGCGACCTTGACAGAATGACCGCGGCCTTGCGGTCCGCTGCCGTGAGCATGGCATTGCGCGACGAGCAAGCCAATCCATCCGCTTCGCGAACCGTCGGGACACCTATAATATCGATCGGCATGTTCAGATCATCCACCATGCGGCGAATGATCGTCAGCTGCTGGTAGTCCTTCTCGCCGAAGAACGCCTGGTCCGGCTGGACAATATTGAAGAGCTTGGTGACGACGGTGGTCACGCCGCGGAAATGGCCGGGGCGGATCTTGCCGATGAGGATGCGCGACAGCACCAGATTGTCGACGATCGTGTGCGCGCCAGGTCGATAGATTTCCGCGACTTCCGGCGTAAAGACATAATCGACGCCTTCGGCCTTCAGCTTGGCAAGGTCGCCGTCCATATCGCGCGGGTAGGTCGACAGGTCTTCGTTGGGGCCGAATTGCGTCGGGTTGACGAATATGGAAACGACCGTGATGTCGGTCGCGCTTTTGGCCCGGCGGACCAACTCCATATGACCGATATGCAGATAGCCCATGGTCGGGACGAGGCCGATCGCCTTGCCCTTCTGGCGTTCAGCCTTGAGCGTCGCGCGCAGCTCTGCAACCGTAGCGATGACTTTCATGCGATTTCAATGTCCAGTCCGATATCGAGCGTTGGCGCAGCCATAGTGATTTTTGATGTCGAAATATAGTCCACGCCTGTTTGCGCAACAGCTTTAATCGTATCGAAGCTTATCCCGCCGGACGCTTCGAGGACCGCGCGGCCGCCATTGATTCCAACCGCCTTTTCAAGGAGTTCCGGGCCCATATTATCAAGCAGAATCACATCGGCACCGGCTGCCAGCGCCTCTTCGAATTGCTCCAGACCATCGACTTCGACCTCGATTTTCACAAGGTGACCGGCATAGGCGCGGGCGGCCTCTATCGCCCTCGTCACCCCGCCTGCCACGGCGACATGATTGTCCTTGATGAGAATCGCATCATCGAGCCCGAACCGGTGATTGGCGCCGCCGCCGCACTTCACGGCATATTTGGCAAAGGCGCGCATGCCGGGGATGGTTTTGCGCGTATCGCAGACGCGCGCCCCGGTATCCTTGATGAGATCGACGAATTTGGCGGTATAGGTCGCGATTCCGCTAAGGTGCATCAGGTAGTTGAGGGCGACACGCTCGGATGAAAGAATAGCCCGCGCATTGCCCGAGACCCGCGCAATATCCTGGCCGGGCGAGATGGTCTCGCCATCTTTCGCGAACGCCTCGAATTCGGGCCTCGGGTCTATCAGCGCGAACGCCGTCCGTGCAAAGCCCATGCCGCACAGGGTGCCAGCCTCACGGCTTGAGAGCACGGCGGTCGCCGTGGCTTCCTCGGAAAGCGTGGCGTTGGTCGTTATATCACCGGCACGCCCGAGGTCCTCGCGCAAGGCGCCGCGTACGGCCTCCTCGATCAGGAGCTGCGGGAGCGAAGGCGGAAACGCAGAACCAGCGGGCCGGTGCGCCATCACGCGACCTCACGCATGTCTTCAACTGCGCCGTCGGCATCTGCCAAGGTCAGGAAGGTGCGATGCTGCCATTCCGGACGCGCCTCGGGGAAATCCGTGCGGAAGTGGCCGCCACGGCTCTCCTCGCGGCGCAAGGCACTGACCGCGACCAGTTTGGCCGTTGCAAGCACATTGCGGAATGCCGTGTCGCGATTGGCTGTCTCAAGTTCGAGGATTGTCTTCAGACCTTCCAGCATGTCCGTCCGGTTGCGAATGACGCCGAAGCTCGCACTCATCGTCGTGCGCAAACGCGTCATTGCCGGCGTATCCGCCTCCGCGGTGAGGTCGTCCCGATCGACCGATCCCTTCGACCAGTCGCCGGCGAAAGCCTCGCTTTCATTGCCGATCCTCGCAGCAATTCTTGCTGAAAATACAACAGCTTCGAGCAAGGAGTTGGATGCAAGGCGGTTTGCGCCATGGGCGCCGGTGGACGTGCACTCGCCGCAGGCCCACAGGCCGTCGATCGAGGTGCGGCCATCAGCATCAGTCAGGATGCCACCCATGAAATAATGCGCGGCGGGCGCAACCGGGATCGGCTGGACGACCGGGTCGATCCCGGCATCGCGGCAATATTTGTAGACGGTCGGAAACTCTTCGGCGAACGAGGCGCCGACAGCCTCGGTGCAATCGAGCCAGGCACCCTGCCCGCTCATAACTTCGGCATAGATGCCGCGTGCGACCACGTCGCGCGGCGCAAGCTCGGCATCGGCATCGATCTTCAGCATGAAGCGTTCGCCGGCGTCGTTGATCAATGTCGCACCATGGCCCCGGAGGGCTTCCGTCGCGAGCGGCGCCGGGTCCTTGTCGACGTTGATCGCCGTCGGGTGAAACTGGACGAATTCCATATCCGCCATCATCGCGCCGGCGCGAGCGGCCATGCCTATGCCCTCGCCCCGTGCCTCTGGCGGATTTGTCGTGACCGCATAAAGATGACCGATGCCGCCGGTCGCAATGACCACATTGGAAGAGGTGAGCCGCACCTGGGGTCCGCGACCGGCCTCGCTGCGGGCGATCACGCCCTCTACCGAACCGTGCGCCGTAACGATGTCCTCGACAACGTACCCTTCCATCACCCGGATCGAAGGTGTCGTTTCGACCGTCTTGACCAGCGCCTGCATGATGGCGCGGCCGGCCATGTCGCCCCGCACGCGGACGATGCGGCTTTCCGAATGGGCCGCCTCACGCGATACCTGGAGCCTGCCTTCGAGGTCGCGGTCGAAAGGTACGCCATAGCCAAGAAGATCGTGCACCCGCGCCGCGGCCTCGCTTGCCATCAGCCGGGCGATGGTCTCGTCAACGATGCCATCGCCTGCGGCGACAGTATCGGAAACATGCTTCTCAATGGTGTCACCTTCGGAAACAGCCGCGGCGATACCGGCCTGCGCCCACGCGGACGAGGCGCCGCGCCCGATAGGAGCGGCGGCGAGCACCGTCACAGGCCGCGGGGCAAGTTTCAGGGCGCAGAACAGCCCTGCAAGACCACCACCGATGATAATTACCGGTTCCGTTTGATTGGACATCGGGCCAGCCTCCGATCAGTTCCTGAGGTTCACCATGCGCTCGACCGCAAGCCGCGCGCGCTCGGCGACGAGCGGATCCACGTGAATTTCGTCGCGCATATAGACGAGGCTTTCCAATATCTTGGGCAGCGTGATGCGCTTCATGTGCGGGCAAAGATTGCACGGCTTGATGAATTTCACGCCGGGAACCTCGGACTCGATGTTCGATGCCATCGAGCATTCGGTGACAAGCAGCACCTTGGCAGGACGATTGTTCTTCACATAACCGATCATTCCGCTGGTCGAACCGGTAAAGTCGGCGACGGCAACGACCTCCGGCGGGCATTCCGGATGGGCGATGATCTGGATGTCCCGATCAGCGGCCTTATAGGCCAGCAATTCCTCGGCCGTGAAACGCTCATGCACCTCGCAGTGGCCTTTCCAGGTCAAGATCTTCACCTTGGTCTGCGCGGCGACGTTCTGGGCGAGAAACTCATCGGGAATGCACAAGACCCGGTCGACGCCGAAGCTCTCCACCACCTCAACCGCATTGGCCGAGGTGCAGCAGATATCGCTCTCGGCCTTCACCTCTGCCGAGGTGTTGACGTAGGTGACGATCGGAACGCCAGGATAAGATTCGCGCAGCAGGCGCACGTCGGCGCCGGTAATCGATTCGGCAAGGGAACAGCCGGCCTTCATATCCGGGATCAACACAGTCTTTTGCGGATTGAGCAGCTTCGAGGTCTCGGCCATGAAATGCACGCCGCATTGGACAATGATCTCCGCATCGACCTTGGTCGCTTCCTTAGCAAGCTGGAGCGAGTCGCCGACGATATCGGCAACGCAGTGGAATATTTCCGGCGTCTGGTAGTTGTGCGCTAGAATGACGGCATTGCGCTGCTTCTTCAGCCGGTTGATCGCAGCCACATAGGGCGCGTAGACCGGCCATTCGAGCCGCGGAATGTGATGCGAGACGCGCTGGTAGAGGTGTTCAGTCTCGGCCGCGACCTCGGGCGTATATGACAGATCGGGCATATCGACGACGCCGAAGCGGTCCGCCGCGGTCCTCACCGTGGAACGCTCTGCCGAAATGCGGGCGGGGTTGGTCATATTCCATTTCCTCCTGAACACGCCTCCCATTTATACTCAAATTGAGCATATTTATGGGCAAAAGAAAAACGGCAAGGCCGTGGGCAGTTACATAGGAGATTATTTTGCTGGCTTCAAGCGGTGTTCGAAAGAAAAGGCACGCTCTTTCCCTCGAAGGGATCATCAGCGATGGCGGTAGTTGTCGTTGTAGTAGCGGTACTGCTGATCGCGTTTGAACGGGCTGTCCCCGCCGAGGCGCGGCGTGCAGTCGGTAAAAATCCTCGCGTTGAAATCCGTCGGACGATCGCAGAATACCAGGGGGCTGACATCACCCGAACTTGCGCATCCGGCGAGAAAAAGCAGGCTTATCGACAAAAGCGCTAGCGAAGGTTGCATATGCCAAATCTCTCAATTTGCTTGATTTTACCGAGGCAGGAACGCCCAACCCATCAAACTCATTTAAGCAACAATCAACTCAATTCAATTGATTGCATGGAAGAAAGCGCTAATGCTCAGCGCTCTTAAAGGAGCGCATACCATGTCCCAAGCCCAAGCATCGACCGCCAAGCAGCCGGGCGTGCCCTGGCTCATCATCATTGCCGGCTGCCTGATCGCCCTCCTTACCTTCGGCCCGCGTTCGGCCATGGGCTTCTTCCAGTTGCCGCTTCTTTCCGAAAAAGGCTGGGACCGCACAACCTTCGGCATGGCGATGGCGCTGCAAAACCTGTTCTGGGGCGCTGGCCAACCGATCTTTGGCGCAATCGCCGACAAATTCGGCACGTGGCGTGTCCTGCTTCTTTCGGCGCTACTTTATTGCAGCGGTCTTCTCGTCATGGCCTGGGCCACGTCACCCGGCCTCCTTTATCTCGGCGGCGGTGTGCTGGTCGGGCTTGGCGTCGCGGCCGGTTCCTTCGGCATCATTCTTTCGGCCTTTGCGCGCAATGTCACGCCGGCCAACCGCACGCTGGTATTCGGCATCGGGACTGCGGCGGGTTCGGCAGGCATGTTTGTCTTCGCGCCGATCAGCCAGGGGCTGATCGAGAGTTTTGGCTGGTCTGACGCGCTCGTCTATCTCGGCCTTGCCATGCTGATCATCCCGGTCCTTGCCATTCCGCTGCGGGGCAATTCCTCGAGCGGCAGGGTCAGCGAAAGCCATTACAAGCAATCGATCGGCGAAGCGTTGCGCGAGGCATTCGGGCACAAGAGCTATATCCTCCTGACCACCGGCTTCTTTGTCTGCGGATTTCAGGTCGCGTTTATCACCGCGCATTTCCCGGCCTATATCGGCGATATCGGCATCGATGCGAAATACGCCGTCCTTGCCCTCGCCCTGATCGGTTTCTTCAACATCATCGGCTCGCTCGCGTCCGGCATCATCAGCCAGCGCTATTCGAAGCCGAAGTTCCTTTCCTTCCTCTATCTCGGTCGTTCGGCGCTCGTCACCGCGTTCCTGCTCCTGCCGCAGACCGGCACTTCGGTGATCATCTTCTCGATACTGATGGGGCTGATGTGGCTTTCGACCGTGGCTCCGACGAATTCGCTCGTCGCCATCATGTTCGGAACAAAGCACCTTGGAATGCTCGGCGGCATCGTGTTCCTGTCACACCAGATCGGCTCGTTCCTCGGCGTATGGCTCGGCGGTTACCTCTACGATCATTTTGGCAGCTATAATCCCGTCTGGTGGCTCGGCGTGGCACTCGGCATCTTTGCGGCCATCGTGCACTGGCCGATCGAGGAAACGGCCGCAGTGCGCCCGGCGCTGCAGCCGGCGGAGTAACTGTTTCGATAGTGCGCATTTTGATGCGCACCGAACTTGACACGCTTACGCTACAATGCGTATATAGATGCGCATTGTTGGGGTTTGCTTGTGGAACGCGATAGCAAAAAGATCATCAAACGCCTCAATGACGAAGGGTTTGAACTCGTTTCGGTTCGCGGTTCCCACCACAAATTTCGCAAAGGCGAAATTACCCTAATCATCCCGCATCCCAGAAAGGACCTGCCGCTCGGAACGGCACGTTCCATCGCAAAGGACGCGGGATGGATTTGATGACAAGACAAGGAGCAATATCCATGCGCCACTATTTTGCCCTCGTCCAACACGACGACGATAGTGCCTACGGCATCCAGTTTCCGGATATAGCCGGCGTCTACTCGGCCTCTGACGATGTTGACAATATCGTGCCAAATGCCGTCGACGCGCTGCGACTTTACGCGGAAGACATGGAGCTTCCCGCTCCTTCAGGTCACGCCGAAATCATGGCGAGGGAAAGCATCCGCGAGGAACTTGCGAATGGCGCTTTTCTCATATCTGTGCCGCTCATCGACAATGATACAGGCGTGGTGCGGGCCAATGTCACTTTCGAACGCGGCTTGCTGCGGGCCATCGATGAAACAGCAAGGGCGCGCGGATTGACGCGCGCCGCCTTTTTGGCAAGTGCCGCGCGGCAAGCGATAGAAGCCTGATGCCGCGCTATTTCGCTTGGAAAAAACCTCTTCCGCTCAGTCGCGCAGAGCGGCTTCGATCTTGTCGAGGGCATCGGCCTTGCCGATCCCGGTCAGGAACGCCAGAGTCGTGATGACCGGCTTGCCGAGGTCCTTCGGCAACTGGGTGGTCGATACGACGAGATCGACATCATCGATCTGTCCGGCCACTTCCGTCGCCTTGCACTGACGGGTGTTGATGCGGATGCCGCGATCCTTGAGCGCCTCTTCGACCGCGTGTGCGACGACGGTCGAGGTGGCAATGCCGGTTCCGCAGGCAAATAGCACTGTCTTCTGCTTGGCCATCTGTTCTTTTTCCTCCTTGAAATATCAAACCTAGCCGAGAAGTCCCAGCACGTCTTCCGCGGATTTTGCGGCGATGAGCGCAGCGATGATTTCCGGCGACTGGATTGTCCCGGCTATCTCCTGCAGCATTTCCACCTGCTTGTCCTTGTCGTTGAGCGCCATGACGAAAACGACGCTGACGGGAAGCTTCTCGTCGGGGTCCTCCATGTTCGAGAACAGCACCGGCTCGGCAAGCGTTGCAAGCGCTAGGCCGGGCTTGATGACATGGTGCGGATCGGTATGGGGCACCGCAACATTGTTTGCGCCGCCGAGCGGCAGCCCCGTCGGCAGCGCGGCTTCGCGCGCCACGACGGCATCGGCGTAACTCGGCTTCACATATCCGAGCCCTTCGAGGCGCGCCGCGAGAATGCGGATCACCTCTTCGTCGCTCGATGCCTTGACCCCGAGGACGATTGCCCCGGGATCAAGCGTGTTCAACAAGGCCTCAGCCATTCATTCACTCCACTTCGTTCAGGCGTTCTGGTCCACAGCGTCGTCGGCACCCGCGGCGCGTTCCCATGCGGCCGTGTTGCGGCGATAGGCCCAGAATGCGGCGGCGATGATGGCCGCAAGCACAACGAGACCAATGACGCCGAGGTTCTGGATCAACGCGATGACCACATAGGGTATCCACAGGAAGCCGTCGACCACGCTGGTAATCTGCACCGCATTGGCCGGCATCTGGAAGCCCGACGATTGGGCCGCGGCGGTGAACAGCGGTGCAAGCGCGTTCGCGACATAGAAGCCGACCGCGAGCGTTATCGTGCCGACGATGACCATGCGGAACACATTGCCCTTCAGGAGCGGCGCCGTCATGGCAACGATGAACGGAATGACCGCAAGATCGGCGAAGAGAATGACGCGGTTGCCCGGCAGGATCACCGACAGGATGATCGCGATCGGCACCAGGATGAGCGACGACGAGATTGCCGCCGGATGACCGATAAGGATCGCCGAGTCGAGGCCGACGAGAAGTTCACGGTCGCCGGTGCGCTTGCGCACGAACTCCTGTGCGGCGTCGGAAACCGGCAGGAGGCCTTCCATCAGGATCTTGACCATGCGCGGCAGAAGCAGCATCACGGCGGCGAGCGTCATGCCCGTCTGCAGGATCTTCGTCAGCGCCGTGCCGAAATCGCCGGCATTGTAATAGGCGATGGCGCCGAGGACGAGACCGATGATGAGGCCGAGGATGACCGGCTCGCCGAACACGCCGAAACGGCGCTCGAAGGTCTCGGTATTGAGTTCGATGCGGTTGATGCCCGGAATGCGATCGATGATCCAGTTGATCACGATCGCGATCGGCAGGATCTGCGCCGAGGCGAGATGCGGCACCGAAATGCCCGGAATGCCGTAGAACTGCTGTACTGCCCGCGCCGACCAATCAGCAAAGAGCAGACAAAGCGCAACCATGAGCGCGGCAACGACGAGGCCATAGGCAAGGCTGTCGGTCGCGGCAACGGCGAGCGAGCCGATGAAGGCAAAGTGCCAGAAATTCCACACGTCGACGTTGAGCGTACGGGTCAGGCGCGTCACCAGAAGAATGATGTTGATGACGATGGCGATCGGGATCACCCAAAGGCCGACAGAGGAGCCGAAAGCGATCGCCGCGGCTGACGGCCAGCCGACATCGACGATATCGCGCTGAATGCCGGTATTGGTAACGATGGCCTTCGCGACATCGCCAATCGACGTCAGCATCAGGCCAAGTACGAGATTGATGCCGATGAAGGCGACGCCGATGGTGACAGCGGCGCGAAACGCCCTGCCCGGCTTCGCGCCGAGCACCAGCGCAATGATAAAGATTACGATCGGCAAGAGGACCGTCGGTCCCATTGCGTCGACAGCGGCCTTGAGGCCCGCCAAGAAACTATCCATGTTTTCCTCCCCGGCAGTCGCGCGGACTGCGTTCACCCAACAGAACTTTTGTATTCTGCCCAATATCAATGTTTATCAATGGGAAATTTCAGCCGTCAACGTGCGACAAACGCTCAAGTCGCGACAGAAGCGAAAAACAAAGGGTTTTCAACAAAATTTATGGAAAGTGTGACTTACTTGCCGCGCATTTGCGGCACCGGCACAATCGGACTGCCCGTTTCAACACGAGGCTCTACTTGCTGCGCACGAAACTCTCGAGCGGAAAAATCGCGCAGGTTTCAGTGCCGTGCGCGAGCAGCTTGCCGTTCTTGTCCCTGAGGAACGCCTCTGACGTTGCAAGCGTGCGGCCACGATGAATGAGCCTCCCCTCGCACAGAACGAGGCCCATATCGGCCGTCAACGGCCGCACGAGGTTTACCTTGAATTCTGCAGTCGTATAGGCTTCGCCCGGTTTGAGCGTGGTCATGATGCAGCAGGCAAGAGCCGAGTCCATCAGTGTCGCAACCCAGCCACCATGGATTCCGCCCAGCGGATTGCGATGCTCGGGCCGCGGCAAGCCCTTGAAGACGACACGGTCCTGTTCGACTTCATGCAAGGTAAAGGACAGGGTCTGGGCCATGGGCGGCGCGGGATAGTCGCCGCGCAACATCGCCTGCAGGATGTCGAGGCCGCCGCGTGTGGCGAGGTCGGCGAGCGGAAGCAGGCCGACACCGCCTGGGAACTCGACCGGAGACACGTCGTCATAGCTCATGGAAGGATCGACCTTTCCTGCACCGGCGCCGTTGCCCCGGCTGCATTTGACAATGAACGCCCGAGCGCAGCGAGAAAACCGTCGCGGGCTTCCGGCGATCGCTGCGCCCGCGGCTCCCAGATATGGCGGTTGAAAAAGTAGCCGGTCAAGCGAAAGGCGCTGATGACTTCGTTCAGCGATGCGGCGCGCACCGTGGGGCTCGACATGAAGGGCGGCATTTCAAGAAGCTTTTCAGCCCATGGTGCGCCGGCATCGCGCGACACCGCCCGTCCCGATTTCGGCGAGACATAGGCAAGGTTCTCGTGGCCACCCGTAGCGGCGCAGGACTTCAAGTCGAGGCCGAAGCCAAGTTCTTCGAGCATCGTCAGCTCGAAGCGGAGGAGCAGCTCACCGGCGATCAGCGAATTGTCGCAATGCTCGACAATGACATTAAGAATTTCAAAGAGGTTCTGATGCGGATCCCGCTCGGGCAGAAGGCGCAAATGGGCAGCTGCTAGCTGGAGGCCGTAGAGCGCGACCGGCTGTTCGATCAGCCGTGCTGCCGCGAATGCCACCGGCTCGACCTGCATCATGCCGAGGTGCTCGTCCATGCGCGCGCGCCAGATCACGTCGACGCGGTTGCCTGCCTGAAGCATAGGCTGCATGCGCCGGGAACGACCGCCGCGCACCAGACCGAGGTGCCGGCCATGGTCACACGTCATCAGTTCGAGGATGGCGCTGGTTTCGCCATGCCGCCTCGTCCCGAGGATTATTCCTTCATCACGCCATTCCATCTAAAGATGGTCGCGCTATCAGTGCGGGAATTCAAGGCCCATTTCGCGGTAGCGCTCGGGGTCGTTCCCCCAATTGTCGCGCACCTTGACGAAGAGGAACAGATGAACCTTCTGCTCGAGGATCTCCATCAACTCCTTGCGCGCCGCCTGACCGATCGACTTGATCGCCTCACCCTTGTGGCCGAGAACGATCTTCTTCTGGCTGTCGCGCTCAACATAGATCACCTGGCTGATACGGACGGAGCCGTCCGGCTTCTCCTCCCAGCTTTCGGTCTCGATGGTCGAGGAATAGGGAAGCTCGTTGTGAAGGCGCAGGTAAAGCTTTTCGCGGGTGATTTCGGCCGCGAGCATGCGCATCGGCATGTCGGAGATCTGGTCTTCCGGATAATACCACGGCCCCTCGGGGAGATTGTCAGCGAGATACTGTACGAGGTCCTTGCAGCCATAGCCCTTCAGCGCCGAGATCATGAAGGTCTTATCGAACTTTACCTTATCATTGGCGGCCTGTGCGAGTTCGAGGAGCTTCGGCGGTTCGATCCTGTCGACCTTGTTGAGAACGAGGATGACCTTGCGCTTCTTTTCGTGGAGGCTGTCGAGGATCGCCTCGGCCTCTTCATTGATCCCAAGTTCGGCGTCGATGAGAACGAGGATCAAATCCGCGTCCTTGGCGCCGCCCCAGGCGGTCGTGACCATGGCGCGGTCGAGCCGCCGCTTCGGCTTGAAGATGCCGGGCGTATCGACGAGCACCATCTGAGTCGGCCCGTGAATGACGATGCCGCGCACAAGCGCCCGTGTCGTCTGCACCTTGTGGGTGACGATCGATACCTTGCTGCCGACCAGCTGGTTGACCAGCGTCGATTTACCGGCATTCGGCGCGCCGATGAGCGCCACAAAGCCTGATCGCGTCGGTACGCCGGTTTCCTGTTGATGTTCGGTCATTTCTCTTCTTCTTCCTGCGTCTTCTGACGGACACCTTCGCGATAGAGCAGTTCCACGGCAGCGTTCTGCTCGGCGATACGTTTCGAGCGGCCGGTGCCCGTGGCGGACGCAAAGCCCTTTACATCAACCTTGACGGTGAACAGGGGGTCATGATCGGGCCCTGTGCGGTCAACGACGCTGTAAATCGGTTGCGCGCCATCCTGCTGATGCGCCCATTCCTGCAATTCAGTCTTCGGGTCGCGCTGAGCCGAATTGATTTCACGCGACCGCGCGTTCCAGTAGCGTTCGATGAAAGGTTGCGCTGCTTCAAGACCGCCGTCCAGATAAATTGTGGCAATCAGCGATTCGACAACGTCGGCGCGCAGGCTCTTCAAGCGCTTGTCGGCTAGTCCCTTCACGTCCGAGCCCGTTCGAATGAACTCGTGGAGCCCGATCTCGTCGGCGACGGCCGCGCAGGTATCGGCATTGACGAGCGAGTTCAGGCGCAGCGAAAGCTCGCCCTCGCTCGCCGTCGGATAGGCGCGAAACAGAAGCTCGGCGATGACCAGCCCGAGCACGCGATCACCAAGGAATTCGAGACGCTCATAATCGGAACCGGCCGAGGGCCGAGCGCTCGCATGGGTCAGCGCACGCTCAAGCCGGCCGAGATCGCGAAAAGTGTGCCTCGTTTTTTCTTCCAGTCTGCGAACGGCGTCGGCGGACAGGTTCATCGGCTCATCAATTGGTTTTCACGGTGTTTGGCGCGCTGTTTACGCTGTGCAACAGGCGATCGAAGCGCAGTTCCGACGGCCAGCGCCAGATTTCGAGCGGGCTCGCCTTCCCGGCAATTGAGAAGAAAATGATATTGGCGCGGCCGATGAAGTTTTCGAGCGGCACATAGCCAACATCGAAGCGGCTATCGCTCGAATTGTCGCGGTTGTCGCCCATCATGAAGTAGTGACCGGCGGGGACGACGAATTCGCGCGTGTCGTCACCGATGCCGTTCGGCGTCAGGTCGAGCGTGTCATAGGTGATGCCATTTGGCAGGGTCTCGCGGTAGACGTCGACCGGGCGATTGACCTCGGTGACGTCCGGATTGTCGATCTGGCCGACCTTCTCGCGCGGAACGGCAACATCATTGATATAGAGCACGCCCTGGCGCACCTGAATCCTATCGCCCGGAAGGCCGATTACGCGCTTGATGAAATCGAGCGAGGTATCGTTCGGCTTGCGAAAGACAGCGATATCGCCACGCTTCGGCTCGCCGCTCCAGATGCGGCCGGAAAACAGGTCCGGAGCAAACGGAATCGAATATTTGGAATAGCCGTAGGAGAATTTCGAAACGAAGAGATAGTCGCCTTCAAGCAGCGTCGGGCGCATCGAGCCTGACGGAATGTTGAACGGTTGGAACAGCAACGTCCGGATGACAAGTGCGAGCAGCAACGCCTGCACGATGACGCTGATCGTCTCGCCAAGACCACCAGATTTCTTCACAACAGCTTTGTCACTCACGCTCGTCGTATCTCCGTAAACTCAATGTGACCCCTCTTAGCCGCTCGAAGCGCATGGGGCAATGCAGCCAATGGCTTTTGAATAAGGCTATTCTTCGATTTTCAACGCTTCAATAATCACGAATGCTTGTGCAAGCGGAAAGTCGTCGGTGATCGTGAGATGAACGCGCGCCGTGTGGCCTTTTGGAACGATCGCCTCGAGCCGTTTGGCGGCGCCATTGGTCAGATGCATCGTCGGCGCGCCGCTCGGCAGGTTGACGACGCCCATGTCGCGCCAGAACACGCCTTGCGCCAGGCCCGTACCGAGGGCCTTGGCGCAGGCTTCCTTCGCCGCAAACCGCTTCGCATAGGATGCGGCACGCTGTTTGCGCCGTTCGGATTTTGACCGCTCGATGGGCGTGAAAACCCGGGATATAAAACGCTCCCCATGGCGCTCCAGCGTCTTTTCAACGCGGGTAATATCGATCAGATCGCTGCCGATGCCGATGATCATGTTGGCTCAGGAACCCGGTGATGGTGCCGATGGAGGTGCCTGCGGCGATGCTGAAAGCCGGCGACGGCCCAGCGCACGGGAAAATAGACGATCACGGCCGCAAGGAGCCCGAGCGGTACCGCGCCGATCAGCATTGGCTCGATCACCGGACCCCACAGTACCGAAATATCGAGATGCCTCAGCATGTGGCCGAGATGTTGTGGCATGGGCTCGCCTTGCAGCGAACCGGTCATAACGAACCGGCCAACCTCCAGCGTCGCCGCCCAGATGAAGGGCAGGACCAGCGGATTTCCGAGCGTCGTTCCGATGACGGCTGCAGCAACATTGCCGCCGATCAGCCAGGCAATGGCAAGCGCGACCGCGATGTGCACCCCGAGAATGGGGATGAAAGCGGCGAAGATGCCGCAAGCAAAGCCGGACGCGATCGCGTGCGGGGTCGCCCGAAGCCGGAGCACCCGCTTGCCGAAATAGCGCAGCGACCGCCCGACCGAACGACGCGGCCATAGCGCCAGGCGCAGCCGCTCGCGAAAATCAGGTTTGTTGCGCCTCTTGAAAAGCATTCTCGTTCAATATCCTCGATATGCCGCGCCGCCGGCAATAAGCCGCGTCGTCGCCTCTGCCAAATAAGGGATCAGATGTTGCGACTACCCGGTTTAACGGGCGGAATTGCGGCAAGTTCCGGCGGAAGTTTATCCGCGGGATAGGCAGGCACTTCATACTCGGCCAAAGCAACCAGCGGCACGCCGACATCGCTCTTGCCGGCGGAACGGTCGATGATGCAGGCCGCCGCCAACACGTCTGCACCGAGTTCCTTCAGGCACGTCACCGTCTCGCGGATCGAAAGCCCTGTCGTTACGATGTCCTCCACGATAACCACCCGCGCGCCTTTGGCTATGTCGAACCGGCGCAGCTTGAATATGCCGTTTTCGCGCTCGACCCAGATCGCCGGAACACCGAGATGGCGGGAGGTTTCGTAGGCTGGGATGATACCACCGATGGCCGGCCCGACCACATAGTCAATTTGGCCAAGCCCTGCCGCCTTGATCTTCTCGGCGAGGGCGCGACAGACGCGCTCGGTCTTGTCCGCATGCATGAAAACCCGCGCCTTTTGCAGGAAGATCGGGCTGCGCAAGCCCGACGTCAAAATGAAATGACCTTCTAGTATCGCGCCCGCATCACGGAATACATCCAGAACTTCGCTCGTGTTCATCTTTCCCTCAATCAATTCTGGCTAGCCATTGACGCGCTGCGCATCGCTGACACATTTGCTCTCTTTAAGTTTCGACAATATCCGGTTCAAATGCTTGAGGTTCCACACTTCGAGATCGACGATCATCTGGGTAAAGTCGGGCGCGGTGCGAACCATCGAGAGATTGTGAATATTGGTCTCGTTCTCGGCTATAATCTGCGCGATCTCGGCGAGTGAGCCGGGTGCGTTGATGGCCGATATACTGATACGGGCCGGAAAACGGTCGCGGCTGTTATCGTCGATGTCCCAACGGACGTCGATCCAGCGCTCCGGCTGATCGTCATAGGCCATTAGCGCCGAAGACTGGATCGGGTAGATGGTCATGCCCGCGCCCGGCTGCAGGATGCCGACGATGCGGTCGCCCGGCACCGCACCCTCCGGCGAGAAGTGCACCGGCATGTCGGGGCTTGCGCCGCGGATCGGCAATGCATTGGGACCGCCGGGCGTCATGCCCTCGGCTTCCGCGCCCTCCGGCATTTTGAAGATCATGCCGGACGTATTGCGGAAATTGACCCAGCCCTCCTCGCGTTCGGCAGCGGGCTTCGGCTTGGAGTCCTGATATTCGGGATAGACGGCCTTCATCACATCCGACGACGGCAGTTCGCCGCGCCCGACGGCGGCAAGCACATCGTCGAGTTCCTTGCGTGCGAGGCGTTGCAGCCCCTTCTTCAGTTCGTCGCGCGAATAGACCTTTCCCGCCCGCTCGAAGGCGCGCTCTAGGATCTGCGTGCCGAGGCCAGAATATTGTTTACGGACGGCGATACGCGTGGCGCGGCGGATGGCGGCGCGCGCCTTGCCGGTAACGACAATCGATTCCCAGGCGGCCGGTGGCGTCTGCGCCTTGGAGCGTATGATCTCGACCTCGTCGCCATTGTGGAGTTCGGTCATGAGCGGCATGATGCGGCCGTTCACCTTTGCCCCGACGCAACTGTCACCAATATTCGTGTGGACCGCATAGGCAAAGTCGATGGGCGTCGCGCCGCGCGGCAAGGCGATCAGCCGGCCCTTCGGCGTGAAGCAGAAGACCTGATCCTGGAAAAGCTCGAGCTTGGTGTGTTCGAGAAATTCTTCGGGATTATCACCCTCGGCAAGCGCCTCGATGGTCTGGCGCAGCCAGGCATAGGCGTTTGTCTCGGTCGAAATCACATGCGGGTTCTGGGCGCTGCCGCGATCCTTGTAGATCGAGTGCGCCGCAACGCCGTATTCGGCGATGTCGTTCATCTCGCGGGTGCGTATCTGCAGTTCGACACGCTGGCGCGATGGCCCGACGATGGTGGTATGGATCGAGCGGTAGTCGTTCTGCTTCGGGGTCGAAATGTAATCCTTGAAGCGGCCAGGCACCATAGACCAGGTGGTGTGGATGATGCCAAGCGCGTTGTAGCAATCGGCGACGGTATCGACGACGACGCGAAAGCCGAAGATATCCGACAGTTGCTCGAAAGACAGGCCCTTGCTTTCCATCTTGCGAAACACAGACCACGCCTTCTTCTGGCGGCTTTTGACGCTGGCCTTGATGCCATGCTTGGCAAAGAGGTTGGAGAGGTCGGTCTCGATCTGCTTCAACGTTGCGCGGTTCTTCTCCATCAGTTCCGCGAGCCGGTTGGTGACGGCGTTGAAGGCTTCGGGATTGATATAGCGGAAGGCGAGTTGCTCCAACTCCTCGCGCATATCCTGCATACCCATGCGACCGGCGAGCGGCGCATAGATATCCATCGTCTCCTCGGAAATCCGCAGGCGCTTGTCTTCCGGCACGTGATGCAGCGTGCGCATATTGTGCAGGCGATCGGCGAGCTTGACGAGGAGGACGCGCACGTCGTCGGAGATCGCAAGGAGAAGCTTGCGCAGGTTCTCCGCCTGCACCGCCTTTTTCGAGACGAGATCAAGTTTCTTGAGCTTGGTCAGTCCTTCGACAAGCTTGCCTATATCCGGACCGAACAGCGTGTCGATCTCCTGTCGGGTCGCGGACGTATCTTCAATCGTGTCGTGCAACAGGGCGATGGCGATTGTCGCCTCGTCGAGATGCATGTCGGTGAGAATTGCTGCAACTTCCAGGGGATGCGAAAAATAGGGATCGCCCGACGCGCGCTTCTGGTGGCCGTGCTTCTGCATGGCATAGACATAGGCTTTGTTCAGAAGCGCTTCATTGACGTCAGGCTTGTAACGCTGGACACGCTCGACAAGCTCATACTGACGCATCATGGACGAAGACCTCACACACAGAATTGGCCGAACACGAAATTGTTATGGCGACTATATGGTATTGCACCACGGGAGCCGCAAAAATAATGCGCCGCAGAAAGCTGCGACGCATCAAAAGCCTTGCCGGCCGCTGCCGCGCCGGAGCGCGACATTTGACTTAGTAGTCGTCGCTCTTTTCCGGGGCCACAAGACCCTCGATTCCGGCCAGCAGTTCCTCTTCCGACATGGAGTCGAAGGAAACATTGTCTTCGGCTTCGCTGTCGGCATCGACATCGGCTGCCACATTGTCGCCGGCCGTCACCTGCGGTACCGCAACCGCTTCGGGCTCATCCACTTCGACATGCTTCTGCAGGGAATGGATCAGATCTTCTTTAAGATCGCCCGGCGAAAGGGTCTCATCGGCGATTTCACGCAGGGCTACCACGGGATTCTTATCGTTGTCGCGATCGATCGTGATCGCTGCGCCCTGGGAAATCAGGCGCGCGCGGTGACTGGCGAGGAGAACGAGTTCGAACCGGTTCTCAACCTTGTCAACGCAATCTTCAACAGTGACACGGGCCATAAACTGCCCCTTTCATTTTTCTCTGAATTAGCGGATTGCTCCGCACATAACGCGGATGAACGCAAAAAACAAGCAAAAGCCACCGATGCATATTGACGCTTTCGCGCGATTTACAGCTTCGCGGTGCGGGCCAATCACCGCATATCGGCGGAAACCTCGACAAAATATCAACGAACCTATTGGCTTTTGCCTCGACCCGACGTACTAAATATCCTACTTTCGTATTAAGTTCAGATCGGGCTCTATTATAAGCAAGCTGATTTGAAGTTAAGCTTAGATTTTTGAAATGGAACGTTATTATGTTTGATCCACGAGAAAAGATCGTCTTGTTCATTGACGGTGCAAATCTCTACGCGGCTTCCAAGGTACTCGGCTTCGATATAGATTATCGCAAGCTGCTCGCTGCTTTCCACAAGCGCGGCTACCTGCTTCGTGCGTATTACTACACTGCACTGGTTGAGGATCAGGAGTATTCTTCGATCCGTCCGCTGATCGATTGGCTCGACTACAACGGATATAAGGTTGTAACCAAGCCGGCGAAGGAATTCACCGACTCTGCGGGCCGCCGCAAGATCAAGGGTAATATGGACATCGAACTTGCCGTCGATGCCATGCAGCTGACGGACACGGTAGACCATTTCGTCATTTTCTCCGGCGATGGCGACTTCCGCTCGCTCGTCGAAGCGCTGCAGCGCAAGGGCCGCAAGGTCAGCGTCGTATCGACGCTCTCGACGCAGCCGCCGATGATTTCCGACGAACTGCGCCGCCAGGCCGATCACTTCATCGACCTCGTGTCGCTGCGTGCTGAAATCGGCCGCGAGCCTTCCGAACGGACACCACGCCGCGTCGAAGAAGAACAGGTCGATTATTGATCGCAGAATTGACGGGTCCGGAGCCTTCTCCGGACTGCCCTATTTGCACGCGTCTGCATGATTTCATCGCCGCTTGGCGGGACAAGGAACCGGGGTGGCACAACGCTCCCGTTCCGACGTTCCTGCCGGCCGCTGGTGCTAATTCCGTTCGTCTGCTTATCATCGGCCTGGCGCCCGGCCTGCGCGGCGCCAATCGTACCGGCCGGCCGTTCACGGGCGATTACGCCGGTGATCTTCTTTACGGAACGCTGAGCGAGTTCGGTTTTTCCCGCGGCACCTTTGCGGCGCGGCCGGACGATGGATTGCAGCTGATCGATACCGCCATCACCAATGCGGTGCGCTGCGTTCCGCCGGAGAACAAGCCCGTCGGCGGCGAGATCAGCAATTGCCGCCGCTTCCTGACCCCGACCATCGAACAATTTGCCGGTCTGCGCGCCATAGTGACGCTCGGCACCATTGCGCACCAATCGACAATTCGTGCGCTGAAGCAGCCGGTATCCGCCCATCCATTCAGCCATGGCGGCAGAGCCGAGATTGGCAATGTCCAGATTTTCTCGAGCTATCACTGCTCGCGCTACAACACCAACACCGGCCGCCTGACCGAAGCCATGTTCAAGAGCGTGTTCGCCGAGGTGCGAAAACACCTCGACGCCATCGCTGCGTAGCCTGATCGGGAATCACCCCTTCGGCAGATAGGGGATGCTCCCGGCAAGGTCCGTATCGTCGATGATGCGGAAGCGGCTCTCGCTGCCTGACTGCCGCGCACTCGCATAGGGCGCATATTCCGGATCGCTGGCGAAGGCTTCGGCCGCTTCGGTCGAAGGAAACTCGATGATAGCAATCAACGTCGTGTCGAGCGGTTTTCCCTCCAGCAAGGTAATATTGCCGCTGCGCGACAGATACTTGCCGCCGTGCTTGTGCGCTATGTCATGCACCGCCGCCGCGTATTTCGGTATCCATTTATCGTCCGTCACCTTCACGTCAGCAATCAGGTAAGCCGTCATCGTCCGTCTCCCTAGAGTCGGCTGTTAAGGTGCCCGCGGCAAGCTTAGCACAGTCGACTAGATCGCTGTAAATCCATTGTCGACGAAGAGATGCGTACCGGTGATGAAGGAGGATTCGTCGCTGGCAAGAAACAGCGCCGCGCGCGCAACCTCCTCCGGCTCGCCGATCCGGCCCTGCGCCGCCTGCATGGCCGCGTCCGATACATCGACGCCCCGCTTTTGCAATTCATCCACCTCGCGCAAGCCGTGGGGGGTGCGGATGAAACCGGGGCAAACCGCATTACAGCGGATGTTGCGGTCGCGAAACTCGACGGCGATCGCGCGCGCGAACATGTGGCACGCGCCCTTGGTCGTATCGTAGAGCACTTCCATCGGGGTTGCGGCAACCGCCGAAATCGACGAGGTGCAGACGATCGAGCCGCCGCCGGCCTCGAGCATGTGGGGGATTACCGCCCGCGTCATCAGATACATCGAGCGCACGTTGACCGCATGCAGCCAATCCCATTCCTCGAGCGTCGTTTCGAGGAACGGCTTGATGACGATTGTGCCGGCGTGATTGAACAATACGGTAACCGGGCCGAAGCGCTCGAAGGTCGCTTCAACGGCCCTGTTCACTTCAGCCTCATCCGAGACATCGGCAACGAAGTAGGCGGCCTCGCCGCCCGCCGCACTGATCTCGGCAACGGTTGCAGCGGCGGCCGCCTCGTTGCGATCGACGATGGCGACTTTTGCGCCCTCGGCGGCGAAGAGCTTCGACGCCGCTCCGCCCATCCCCGTGGCGCCGCCGGATATGATCGCCACCTTGTCCTGAAGCCTGCACGTCATGTCTGTCTCCCCCATGAAATGATCCGACATGACGTTACGCGCGGGCTATCTCCCGAACAAGAGCACGTCGTTTCGGGCATGCCGGGGCTTTGTCGATTTGGGCCATTTTCCTGTCGCGCGACCGCACTACATAGGTTAAAGAGTGGCCGAAAGCCGCCCCCTCGCCAAGGATGCTCCAGAACCCATGACAAATCCCGATACCCGCCCGATTACACCGGAACTCGTTGCCTCGCACGGGCTGAAGCCGGATGAATACCAGCGTATTCTCGATCTGATCGGACGCGAGCCGACATTTACGGAGCTCGGCATCTTTTCCGCCATGTGGAACGAGCACTGCTCGTACAAGTCTTCCAAGAAGTGGCTGCGCACCTTGCCGACCACCGGACCGCAGGTCATCCAGGGTCCTGGCGAAAACGCCGGCGTGGTCGATATCGGCGACGGCGAATGCGTGGTCTTCAAGATGGAGAGCCACAATCACCCCTCCTATATCGAGCCCTACCAGGGCGCTGCGACCGGCGTCGGCGGCATCCTGCGCGACGTGTTCACCATGGGCGCCCGGCCGATCGCGGCGATGAATGCGCTGCGTTTCGGCGACCCGGCCCATCCGAAGACTCGCCACCTCGTTTCCGGCGTCGTCGAGGGTGTCGGCGGCTACGGCAATTCGTTCGGCGTTCCGACGGTCGGGGGCGAGGTCAATTTCGACGCTCGCTATAATGGCAATATCCTCGTCAACGCCTTTGCGGCCGGCCTCGCCAGGACCGATGCGATTTTCTATTCGAAGGCAGAGGGCGTCGGCCTGCCCGTCGTCTATCTCGGCGCCAAGACGGGCCGCGACGGCGTCGGCGGCGCGACCATGGCCTCGGCGGAATTCGATGAATCGATCGACGAAAAGCGCCCGACCGTGCAGGTGGGCGATCCATTTACGGAAAAGTGCCTTCTCGAAGCATCGCTTGAACTGATGGCCTCCGGCGCCGTCATCGCCATCCAGGATATGGGCGCGGCCGGTTTGACCTGCTCGGCGGTTGAAATGGGCGCCAAGGGCGATCTCGGCATCGAGCTCAATCTCGACAGTGTTCCCGCGCGCGAAGAGCGCATGACGGCCTATGAGATGATGCTTTCCGAAAGCCAGGAGCGCATGCTCATGGTGCTGCGCCCGGAAAAGGAAGAGGAAGCCGAAGCGATCTTCCGCAAATGGGGCCTCGACTTTGCCATTGTCGGTTACACAACGGACGATCTGCGGTTCCGTGTGCTGCATGGCGGACATGAAGTCGCCAACCTTCCGATCAAGGACCTCGGCGACCAGGCGCCGGAATATGACCGCCCGTGGATGGAACCCGGCAAGCATGCACCGCTGCCAGCCGCCAATGTGCCGGAAGTCGCAGACTATGGCGCAGCGCTGCTGCAGTTGGTCGGCTCCCCCGATCTTTCGTCGCGGCGCTGGGTCTACGAGCAATATGATACGCTGATTCAGGGCAATTCCCTGCAGGTTCCCGGCGGCGATGCCGGCGTAGTCCGTGTCGACGGCAATAGAAGCAAGGCGCTCGCTTTTTCTTCCGACGTGACGCCCCGCTATGTGGAGGCCGATCCTTACGAGGGCGGCAAGCAGGCGGTGGCCGAATGCTGGCGCAATCTCACCGCTGTCGGTGCCGAACCTTTGGCCGCCACCGACAACCTCAATTTCGGCAATCCGGAACGGCCGGAGATCATGGGCCAGCTGGTCAAGGCGATCGGTGGCATCGGCGAGGCCTGCCGGGCCCTCTCCTTCCCGATCGTTTCGGGCAATGTCTCGCTCTATAATGAAACCAACGGCCAGGGGATCCTGCCGACGCCGACCATAGCCGGCGTAGGGCTCATTCCAGATTGGACCAAGACCACCAAGGTCGGCGGCATGAAGGATGGCGACGTGCTGATCCTGCTCGGCGTCGACGGCACGCATCTCGGACAATCGATCTACCTGCGCGATCTGCATGGCCGCGCCGACGGTCCGGCGCCAGCAGTCGATCTCGGCGTCGAAAAGCGCAACGGCAATTTCGTCCGCTCGGCGATCCGCAACGGCCAGTTGACCGCTTGCCACGATCTGTCGGACGGCGGCCTCGCCATTGCATTGGCCGAAATGTGCATGGCCTCCGGCAAGGGTGCGACGGTCGAGATCGGCGATGGCGCGCCGCATGCCTTGCTGTTCGGCGAAGATCAGTCTCGTTACGTCGTTGCCGTGGCGCCGGATGCGGCAAACATGATCACCCTGAATGCCGAGGGTTCCGGTCTCCCGTTCCGCAAGCTTGGGACAGTTGGCGGCAACGCATTGACGATCGGCGGTCTGCTCTCCATATCTGTGTCAGACCTGACACAAGCACACGAATCGTGGTTCCCTGACTATATGAGCGGTCACGTGGACGATAAGAATCAGGCCGCTTGAGGAGAGAACAGCATGGCAATGGATGCACGCGACATCGAGAAAATGATTCGAGACGCCATTCCGGATGCAAAAGTGACGATCCGCGATCTCGCGGGTGACGGCGATCACTATGCTGCCGAGGTTGTCGCGGAAAGTTTTCGCGGCAAGTCGCGCGTGCAGCAGCACCAGATGGTCTACGACGCATTGAAGGGCAACATGGGGGGCGTACTGCACGCCCTCGCCCTGCAGACGAGCGCCCCGGACTAAGACTTTTCGTACACTGCCAGAATCGGTCCCACCGGATCGGTTCCTCCAAGCAACACATTCCGGTCGTTGGACAGTGCAGAAATCATCCCGTCGAAGAATAGAGCGTTGGGGCAGCCAAGCTCATCCCTGAAAAGGCGCGCGAAACGGCCGAGACTGACCGGTTCCGTGGAAATCGCCAGTACGATCGTATTCGGATCGCGGACACCGACGCCATTGCGGACATACCGCGACGTGCCGTTGGGTTCGAAGCGCGGGTGCACTTTTCCGTCGATGACGAGCATGGGGCCCGACTGCGTGGCAATGCGGACATCTGGGGCTGCCTTCGCGTAGGCTTCGGTCGAAACAACGCCAGCCGTGCCGTCTTTTGCGACAAAGAACACGCCGTTCGGTTTCATGTAGAAATTGCCTGGGGCCTTTCCAGTGTTGAGAGGCGCAATCGCTTTCCCCTCCTCGACGTAAAGGCCAACCGGCGTCATGTCGGGCTCATACATCCCGGCATTCATCGAGAGAACGAGCTTCGCCGAGGCCGGTTGTCCCGCTGTGAATGATGCGAGCGAGCCATAGGGCTTGCCATCCGCACCATCGAGGCCAAGCCGGACGTCGTAGGAGCGCAGATCAACTTCGCAGACGATGTTGCCGCTGCCCTCGAAGTCGACAGTGCGGCAAGTGGCCGGCAGGTCCTTGCGGTCGAAGGGAAGCGAAACCATGGAACCTCCTGACGCTCCGGTCGCCGGCCGCAATTGCCCAAGTTGGGCAAATAATCCCGCCGCGATTGCGGCAAGAAGCACGCCGGCAGCGATGATGATACGATATGACACCCTCACCAGCCTTGTTTTGACTAAATTGAAGCGCTATCTGTAAACAACGAAAACAATTGAACCATGAAATGACGATTCGTCACATCTTGGGGTGAAAGGTTGCCGAAATGAGCGGTATCAATGAATTCATCGACAGTGAGGTCAAGAGCAACGATGTCGTTCTCTTCATGAAGGGCACGCCCGGCTTTCCGCAATGCGGCTTTTCCGGCCAGGTCGTGCAGATTCTCGACTATATCGGCGTCGACTATAAGGGTGTGAACGTTCTTTCGTCCAACGAACTGCGCCAAGGCATCAAGGACTATTCCAACTGGCCGACCATTCCGCAGCTTTATGTGAAGGGTGAATTTGTCGGCGGTTGCGACATCATCCGCGAAATGTTCCAGGCAGGCGAGTTGCAAAACCTCCTCAGCGAAAAGGGCGTCGCCACCAAGGCCGCCTGATTACGCAATAGTTCCAATCGGTTCCGGGATTGCCCGGTACCTTGTTTCGAAAGGCGTCGGCCGCTCCGACGCCTTTGTCTTTGTTGATATTTGCAGGTTTGATCATGGACAGTTCGACGACCACTTCCGCCGCCCGTCTCAGGGGAATGGGGAAAGCGGAATTCATCGCGATGATGGCGATGCTGATGGCGATCAATGCGCTTGCCATAGACATCATGCTTCCCGGCCTGCAGCAGATTGGGGCGAGCCTCGGCGTTGCCAGCGAAAATCATCGGCAATATGTCATCTCGGCCTATCTGATGGGTTTTGCCGTGTCGCAATTGTTCTATGGCCCGATCTCCGACCGCTTCGGCCGCCGCGTTCCGATGTTCGTCGGCCTCGTCGTCTATATCGGCTCGGCGCTCGCCTGCGTGTTCGTGCCGACCTTCACGTCGCTTCTGCTGTTCCGTTTGCTGCAGGGGATCGGTTCGGCGGCAACGCGCGTCATTACCATTTCGATCGTGCGCGACGTTTATGGCGGCCGCAGCATGGCGGAGGTCATGTCGCTCATCATGATGGTGTTCATGATCGTCCCGGTCATCGCGCCGGGAACAGGCCAGACAGTCATGCTGTTCGGCAACTGGCACCTCATCTTCATCTTCATGGCCGCGATCGCGAGCGCCGTTCTGGTTTGGGTCTACCTCCGCCTGCCGGAAACGCTCGATCCGGCCGATGTTCGCCCCTTTACCCTAAAGTCGGTGTTGCAAGGCTTCAGGATCGTGCTCACCAATCGCGTCGCGCTTTGCTACACGCTGGCGAATTCATTCATCTTCGGCGCGCTGTTCGGCTTCATCAATTCGGCCCAGCAGATCTATGTCGGGATCTACGATCTTGGCGTATGGTTCCCGGTGGCGTTTTCAGCGGTCGCCGTTACCATGGCCGTGTCGTCCTTCCTGAATTCGCGCCTTGTCGGCCGGTTCGGCATGCGCCGCCTGTCCCATGGCGCTCTCCTCTCGTTCCTTGCCGTCAATGGATTCTGGCTGCTGTTGACGATCCTTGGACCAAATCCGACGCCGTTCCCGATTTACCTGCTGCTGTTTGCACTGGCGATGTTCCAGTTCGGCTGGATCGGCTCGAATTTCAACGCGTTGGCGATGGAACCGCTCGGGCACGTGGCGGGCACGGCCTCGTCGGTCCTCGGCTTCATGAGTACGGCCGGCGGCGGCGTTGTCGGAGCAGTGATCGGCCAGGCCTTTAACGGCACGACGCTGCCGCTGGTCGCCGGCTTCTTTGTCCTGTCGCTGATCGGATTGGTGTTTGTGCTCATCGCCGAACGCGGACGACTATTCCAGCCGCATAACCGACCGGTTTGAATCGGGCGCGCCGCACGTTCATGAGTCTAGGGATCAGTTGCCCCGGACTTCATTGCGGCACCGGTAAGGAAGATGGGTCCTCGGGAAGAGCCCGAGGTTCCACCTTCAACAGCTCAAGCAAAGGGTATCAGCCGCGATCGCGCAGGAGCCGGGACTTCTCGCGGTTCCAGTCGCGCTGTTTTTCGGTCTCGCGCTTGTCGTGCAGTTTCTTGCCGCGCGCGACGGCGATCTCGAGCTTCGCCCGCCCACGGTCATTGAAATAGAGCTTCAGCGGAACGACCGTCATGCCCTCGCGGTCGACCGACTGCGCCAGCCGCGACATTTCCCGCTTGTTGATCAATAGCTTGCGGTGACGGCGCGGTTCATGGTTGAAGCGGTTGGCCTCGAGATACTCCGGAATATAGCTGTTGATCAGCCAGAACTCGCCGTTCTCGAAGCTGGCATAGCTTTCGGCAATGTTCGACTGGTTGCGGCGCAGCGACTTGACCTCCGTACCCGCAAGCACGAGGCCAGCCTCGAGCGTGTCGAGAATCTCGAAGTTGAAGCGCGCTTTGCGGTTCTCGGCAATGATCTTGCGAGCCGTCGTGGGTTTTGACGCAGATTTCGGCTTGTTCATGCAGGCTATATAGTGCGTTTCAACTGATTTGTCAGTTGATCAAACCGGCATGTTGCATGGCCCTGTCGATCCGCTCGGCGGTTGCAGCCTCGACCGCGACGAGCGGCCAGCGCAATGCGTTCTTGATCTTGCCGAGCTTGGCGAGCGCATATTTCGGGCCGGACGGATTTGGCTCCAGGAACAGAGCCTTGTGCAGCGGCAGGAGCCGGTCCTGCAATTCGACAGCCTTGCCGTAATCGCCGGCAAGTGTCGCCGCCTGGAATTCGGCACAGAGGCGCGGCGCGACATTGGACGTAACCGAGATACAGCCGACGCCGCCATGCGCGTTGAAGCCGAGCGCGGTCGCATCCTCGCCGGAAAGCTGGATGAATTCCTTGCCGCAGGTCAGGCGTTGCTCGGAAACGCGCTCGATCTTGCCGGTCGCATCCTTCACACCCTTGATGTTCTTCAAGTCGTGTGCGAGTTGACCCATCGTCTCCGGCGTCATGTCGATGATCGAGCGGCCCGGAATGTTATAGATGATGATCGGCAGCGTTACAGCCTCGGCAATCGCCTTGTAATGTGCGTAAAGCCCGCGCTGGTTCGGCTTGTTGTAATAGGGCGTCACCACAAGAATGGCGTCTGCCCCAGCCTTCTGCGAAAACTCTGCGAGTTCAATGGCTTCGCGGGTGTTGTTGGAGCCGGCGCCGGCGATCACCGGCACCTTGCCCGCGGCTTCCTCGATGCATACCTCGACCACGCGCTTATGTTCGCTGTGCGACAGCGTCGGCGATTCACCGGTCGTGCCCACCGGGACGAGGCCATTGGTGCCCTCGGCGATCTGCCAGGAAACGAAGCCGCGAAAGGCTTTCTCGTCGAACGAACCATCCTCGAGGAAGGGCGTTACGAGAGCGGTGATTGAGCCTTTCAGCATTGCGAAACTCCGGGATGGCAGTTGGTCACCCCCGTCCACGCGGGGGCTAAAGGTGGCGCACCATAATCGCGCTGATCGTCTGGAGCAAGTTCATTTGCCTGATGAAACACATCAAGTTGATGCATATCTCCGCTAGCATGAGTTGCAATAGGTTTAATCCAACGGGCTCGGATAACCCTTTGTTAAGAGGGCTTTCATACGTCCGCCACTATTATCGTCTTCATTGTCTCTACGGATCCGGGGGACCCTCTGATCCGCTCCAAAAAAACTGGTAGTTGTATGCTGAGAACTTCTGTTTTGCGTCACGTTCTTCTCGCGTCCACGCTTGCGTTGGTGACGACGGCTTCCCATGCCCAAACACCCGTGCCTTCGGCAGCCGTCCCGGTTCCCGGATTGAAGCCGTTCGCGTCGACGCAAACGCGCGTGAGCCCGGCAACGCAGGTACTGGCCCGGCCCGATCCGGTCACCACCGCCGGCATCACCCAACCATCGAAGCCCTCGGCGATTGCCGGCAGTCTCAAGAGCGGGCTTGACGCGCTCTCCGCCGGCGACGCGCAGCGTGCGCTCGGCATTCGCAACGGCCTGCCCGTTGACGCGCTCGACCGCCATATTCTCACCTGGGCGATCGGTCTTTCCAACGCACCGGGCATACCGAGCTCGGAGATTGCGCATGCCGCGCAGGAACTGCCCGGCTGGCCCGGCATGGCGACCTTCCGCAACAATTCGGAGCGGGCGCTCTATAAGGAAAATCCCGCGCCTTCGATCGTCATCAACGCCTTTGGCAACACCGCGCCGCAGACGACAGAGGGCGTCGTTATCCTCGCCCGCGCCTATGTGGCAAGCGGCAATGCTCCGCGAGCCCGGCAAATCCTCGGCGCGTTCTGGCGGACCAAGAAGCTCGAAGACACGCAGGAGACAATGATCCTCAAGGAGTTTTCGCAGGTCATTTCCCGCGACGACCATCTGACGCGCATGCTGACGATGCTTTACGAGGGCAAGGTAAAGTCGGCCGGGCGTGTCGCCAAGCTGGCCAACGCTGAATCGTTGTTCCAGGCATTCGCAGCCGTCCTGCAAAAATCACCGGATGCGGGTCAGAAGCTTGCCGCCGTTCATGGCGCGTGGGCGTCAAACGCGGCCTATATCTTCGCCAAGTCGCAATATCTGCGCCGCCAGGAAAAATTCCGTGAGGCAGCCGATGTAATGGCGACCGCGCCGCGCGATGCAGCAGCGCTGGTAGACCCCGATGCCTGGTGGACGGAACGGCGCGTTCTTTCACGCGAACTTCTCGATCAGGGCGACGTCAAGCGCGCCTATCGCGTGGCGGCAATGCACAGCGCCGAAACACCTTCGGCTGCCGCCGAAGCGGAGTTCCACGCCGGCTGGTACGCATTGCGCGGCCTCAACGATCCCAACACGGCGCAGCGCCATTTCACGCGCATCGCCGAGATTTCCTCGCGCCCAATGTCGGCATCGCGCGCCTATTACTGGCTGGGCCGTGCCGCGGAGGCGGGCGCGGCAGGCAGCGCGCGCGATTATTATGCGCGCGCATCGCGCTATGGCACAACATTTTACGGGCAGCTTGCAGCAGCAAAGCTCGGGCAATCCGGGCTGCAACTCCCCTATCCCAAGCCGACCGATGCAGAACGTTCTCGATTTGCCCAGCGCGAAGCCGTGCGAGCTATACAGAGGCTGGAGGACACCGGCTATGATTACCGTGCGGCGATCCTTTATTCCAGCCTCGCACAGGAACTCGACAGCCCCGGCGAATTGGCTCTCCTCGCCGTGATGGCCGAACGCAAGGGCAACCATTACGTGGCGCTGCGCGTCGGCAAGACCGCGGCGCAACGCGGCATCGATGTCGGTGCACTGTCGCATCCGGTCGGCGCCATCCCCGGCAATGCCAATATTTCGGGCTCCGGTGCCGCCCTCGCCTATGCAATCGCCCGCCAGGAGAGCGAGTTCAACCCGACTGCCGTATCGAGCGCCGGGGCGCGCGGCCTGCTGCAGTTGCTGCCGGGCACCGCAAAAGGCGTCGCCCAGCGGGCCGGCATGACCTACTCCAAGGATCGTTTGACCGGGGATGCTGCCTATAATGCAACGCTCGGCGCCAAATTCCTTGGCGAGCAGATCGCCAAGTTCGATGGTTCGTACGTGCTTACCTTTGCCGGCTACAATGCCGGCCCGAGCCGCGCCAGCGAGTGGGTGGCGCGGTATGGCGATCCGCGTGGCAAGCCGGTGGATGAAGTCGTCGACTGGATCGAGCGCATTCCCTATACGGAAACGCGCAACTACGTGCAGCGGGTCATGGAGAACTATGAAGTCTACAAGGCGCGGCTGACGGGCAAGGCGCAGATAGAGAGCGATCTCACGGCCGGACGCCGGGGTTGAATTTGGCCGAGGGCTATCGCGAGATCAGCTTCGATGCACCCGATGGACTGAAGCTCCATGGCCGAGTTTATGGATCGGAGCGCGCCGGGGCGGTGCCGCTCGTGTGCCTTGCCGGCCTCACCCGCAACAGCCGCGACTTTCACGAAGTCGCAGCACTTCTGTCGCAGCATCCCGACACGCCGCGCCAGGTCATAACATTCGACTATCGGGGCCGCGGACTGTCCGCATATGATCGCGACTGGTCCCACTACAATATTGGCGTCGAAGCCAATGACGTGATTGCAGGTCTTGGTTCGCTCGGCATCGACCGTGCAATCTTTCTCGGAACCTCGCGCGGAGGATTGATAACCCACATCCTGGCATCCGTGGCGCCGACGTTGCTGGCCGGTGTCATTCTCAATGATATCGGGCCGGAAATTGCCCCTGAAGGCTTGCGTCAGATCACGCAATATCTGCGCAAGTCGCGCAATCCGCGCACCTGGCCGGAGGCGATCGAGCGCCAGCGCAATCTGCACGGAGCGGCCTTTCCGGCGCTGACCGAAGCCGACTGGATGCGCTTCGCGCGCGCGATCTATCGCAGGCAGCGCGGAACCATTCGCCCGGACTACGATCTCAACCTCATGAAAACCATGGCGAATATTGATTTCGACAAGAAGCTGCCCGACCTTTGGGAGCAGTTCGACCTCTTTGAAAAGCTGGCGCTCTTGGTCATTCGCGGCGAAAACAGCAGCCTGCTGACACCTGAAACAGTGCTGGAAATGTCGCGCCGGCATCCCGCAATGCAGGTCATCAATGTTGCGGGTCAAGGCCATGCGCCTTTGCTCGAAACCGGACGCTTGCCTGAACTTATCGCAGCCTTTGCCGCTGGAATCGACCTTCGCGAAACCGCGCTTGCCTGAACGGTCTATGAGGGCTTGGTCGTTCCAGCCTTGCGCCGCGCTGTTGGTTTCGGCTTCGCCAGTTGATCTGCCGCAGGCATCTTTACCCTTGCCGCAGCCTGTCTGATCCACCCTTCCCTCTGCACGCGGCCGGGAAATCCTATTTCCTCGCCCACCCACGCAGCTTCCTCAATCGACCAGCCAGCAATCTGGTCGAAATGAAACAGCCCCAGATCGAAAAGCCGCGATTGTATGGCGGTGCCAATACCGTCGATATCAGTGAGTTTGTCGGGTTTGCCGCGCCGCGCCGCCTTGAGCATAACGGGCCGGTGGCTGTCGTCCTGCCGCGGATTGGACCTGCGTTCGACAGCCGTCTTCGCAGCCACCCGCTTTGCGGCTGTCTTGCGCGCCGGCTTGCCGCTCGCGGAGACTTCCGCCGGCGGCACGGGTTCCGCTGGCGGTATCATTGCGGCAGCCTCCCGGGCCGACTGCCTCACATCGTCATTCGCCGGAAGAATGGGGCTTGCTGCCAGGCGCGCATCGGCAGCGCGCGTGGATACTTCAGAAACCGATTCGCGTTTCGGTGACATCCGCTTGAAAAGATTGCCTAAAATCGCGCCGATGACAAAGGCTGCAGCAATGAGAAACAATGACTGGAGAAGAAATACAACCATTGTCTATCCCCTGGTTTGCATCATTGGCCCCGGTCGTATGTAGACCAACCGACATAGAACCCGACAAGAGCAGCAATCAACAGGAAGAGCCAGAGCTGACCGATCATGAACCACATGTTTCTAGCCTCCGCTGGTATTGACCGCGGCCTCCAGCTTGATCTCGCCCGGCTTGCCATTACCGGGAATTGGAGCGCGCAAGGCGGCGTTGATTGCATCGTAGTCGGCGGCGCTGGCCGCGGTGCCGCTGATACTATAGGTCTTGCCCGAGATTTCCACCTCTCCGTTGGTCAGTTGCGCCGCCTGGCTCAATGCGAAGTCGACAAGATCGAGAAAACCTTCCGGCGCGCCGCGCGCAACGGCCAATTCGTCGAGGATTTCGATGCCCGGCATGGCGCTTTCGGCAGACGCGAGAATTCGCGCGCGCGAATCGCCGAATGGGACGTTCCCTGACAGCAATATGCCGTCGTCGGATTTGGTGATGACGAAGGAAAACGGTTCGGCCAGGGGCAAAAGCGTCGCCTGATTATCTATAGTTCTTACGCCGGGCGTGCTTGCGGCGATGCCAACAGCGGCAGCAAGCGCCTCTTCGGATGGAGCGACACCCTTTAAGGTTAAATCGCGGCCGTCAATATCGGCGCTCGCCCAGGAATTATTGGCGCTCAGCGCAGCATTGGCCGCATCCGTGAGTTGCTGGTCGATGGGGTCAGTGAGGAACCAGCCGGCAAGAACCGTCAGAAGTGCGACGGTGATGACACCGGGCCAGAACCAGCTCCTGATGGTACGCATATTCCTAAGGCTTTCTCTCAGTCTCGATGGGCTGGAGCTATGTCTTGCCCCATGTTCATGGCCATTTCAACACGACGACCGGCCCATGAACAAAGAAAACCCGGCAGCTCGCGCCGCCGGGTCTTTATCAACCAATCCAGTAAAGGATTAGAAGTTACGCTGGAAGCGGATGATACCGCCGAATGCGTCGTCGTTACCGTTGTCGAACTCAGCAACGTCCTTACGAACGCCGTCGAACTTGGTGTAGTTGATTTCCGGCGTGATCGTGAAGCCAGGAACCAGTTCGTAGGCTACGTTAAGAGCGAAAGCGTAGGTGCCTTCTTCTTCGTATGCGCCCTGGCCGTTAAGAGTTGCCTTGTCTGAGAGCTTAGCCGAGAAGCCTGCCCAAGCAGCCCAATCGCCTTCCCAGGTGCCGAACCAGTTCTGGTTGCCGCCGGTTACAACGCCAGTCGTCGTGTCGAAGTCCGGTGCGCTGTAGTCAGACTGATAACCGCCCATTGCGAACAGCGAGATGGTGTCGGTGACTTTGAGGTCCAAACGCAGCTTTACAGCAACGTCTTCGACAACCGAGTCATAACCAACAACACCGGAGATGCCGCCCCAGCCCTGCTCCCACTTCGCACCAGCAAGAACGTGCGGCATGTAGTCGTCGATGACGTAGTCAAAGCCGAAGTTGCCGAAGTCGTTCTGGCCCTGTTCAGCAGCGATGATGGCCGAGAAGCCGTTGCCGCCTGCGAAGGTGTAGCTAACCTGGTTGGTCGTGCCCGACTGGTAGTTGATCACATCGTCGTTGATGATGTTGCCAGCATAACCGGTCCACGAACCGAAGATTTCGTCGGCGACACCGATGCGGAAACCACCGAGTTCGATGAATGCCTGCGGAAGCGAAGCACCGTTGTCACTGCCGTTGGTGAACTGGAAACGGGTCTGAGCGTAGGAACGCAGAGTGCCGAGTTCAGTTTCCGAACGTGCGTCGAAACGGACTTCAGCGCGGGTGCGCTTGTACCAGGTTTCGTTGTCGTTGGCGCCAACGTTCGAACCATTGTACGGATCGTCGCCACCAGCAGCGTCGTAACGCAGATAACCGCTGATCTTCAAGCAGGTCTCGGTCCCCGGAATGTAGAAGAAGCCTGCGCCGTAAGCGTCGCAAACGCGAACGTATTCGACGGGCTCTGGTTCGGCAACAACGACTGCATCAGCAGCACGCGCGCCGGTTACTGCGACGAGGGCCGCAGCGGAGCCGAGTAGAAGGCTCTTAATGTTCATTTCTGACCTCCAGTCAAAGTTAAAAATGGGTCTGGGCATTCCAATTTGGCTGAAGGACAACCTGTCCCCATCCCCTAAGTCCAAGAAGAAATGCGATGAACGCCCTTCCTCCCGACTGACCATACTCGCCAGCGCTGGCGTTTCAACCATGAAAGTCTCGCCGGAAGGGTTCCACAGCGTCTATGCAAGATCGCTGTTGCACAAATGCCACGAAATCGCCGCGCACCCTCCAATATCTTTACCACTCCTTAATAGAGGTAACTGGTTTTTTAATGAAATCTTGCCCTTGAATGCCGGTATTGGGACGTTACCTGGCTTGAGAATCGCCCATGAACCGGTGGTTTTCCTGGCGCTCCTCGATTCGAATCGGCAATCCGTCCGCTTCTTCCGCAATGGTGATTTGACATGACATATCTCTACCTCGTTGTTGCCATAGTCTGCGAAGTGGTCGCCACATCCGCACTGAAACAAGCGGACGGATTTACCCGGCTGTGGCCCTCGCTCGTGTGTATCGTCGGCTACAGCCTCGCCTTTTACCTGCTGTCGATTCCGATCAAGACGATTCCGGTTGGCATTGTTTATGCGATCTGGTCCGGCGCGGGCATCGTTCTCATCGCAGCTGTCGGTTGGTTCTGGTACCGCCAGGCCCTCGATATGCCTGCAATCATTGGTCTTTCCCTCATCATTGCCGGCGTTCTCATCGTCAATCTGTTTTCGAATACAGTCGGCCACTAACGACCGATTTCCGGTCGATCTCCAGCGAATCTTGACTGGAGGTCAGAAATGAACATCAAGAGCCTTCTTCTCGGCTCCGCTGCGGCTCTCGTCGCAGTAACCGGCGCACGTGCTGCCGATGCAATCGTCGTCGCCGAACCAGAGCCCGTCGAATACGTTCGCGTTTGCGACGCTTACGGTGCCGGCTTCTTCTACATTCCGGGAACCGAAACCTGCCTGAAGATCGGCGGCTACATTCGTTATGACGCGCGAGGCGGCGATGATGCCTACACCGGCAAGGAGCGCGGTACCTGGGATAAGCGTACCCGTGCCGATTTGCGCTTCGATGCACGCAATGAAACTGAACTCGGCACGCTGAAGTCCTATGCTGAACTTCGCTTCAACTTCAAGAACGGTTCGGATTCAGAAACTGTCGAAGTCAGCCAGGCCTACATCGAACTCGGCGGCTTCCGTGCTGGTGCAATCGACTCGCAATTCACTTCCTGGACCGACTATCTCGGCGACATCATTTCGGACGACGTGGTTCCCGAAGGTCCGTATGGCACCAACCAGATCAGCTATACCTTTGCCGGCGGCAATGGCTTCTCGGCAACCGTTGGTCTCGAGCAAGGCAGCGAGGGCTATTTAATCGACGATTACATGCCGCACGTCGTTGCTGGTGCCAAGTTCGAACAGGGCTGGGGCGCGATTTCGGGCGTTGCCGGCTATGACTCCGTCTCCGAAGAATTCGCTGGCAAGGTTCGTCTCGACCTCACGCTCAGCGATACGGTATCTGCCTGGGCGATGGGCGGCTACAAGTCGGACGGCGATGTCAACGATTTCTACGGCACCTGGGAAGGTGACTATGCGGTTTGGGGTGGTGTCTCCTTCAAGGCATCCGACAAGGCCACGATCAATGGTCAGGTCGCCTATGAAGACGCCGGCGTTCTCGCTGCGGCTCTTAACGTAAAGTATACGCTGGTTCCTGGCTTCTTCGTTCAGCCCGAAGTGAACTACACGCACTTTGACAACGATGCAGGTATCAACACCGACGACGCTGTACAGGGCATCATCCGCTTCCAGCGCAATTTCTAATTGTCTGACCTGAATACTTCCGACGCCGGTTTCCGGCGTCGGCTTTTCCAATTGAGCCAACAGTTTTAAGCAACAGCAATTTTCAGCGTTATTCATCGGCGCACAGCAATTTTCAGAGGAAGGATTTCAGATCGGTCGCGGACCGAGGAGACGTAGAAATGCTCGAACTGCAGCCCGTTGGGTTGATAACTGATAAAGCCTGTCGCTTTATCATACGGAAGTCTATTAGCCTAAATTGGCAGACGTTCCGGGATTGCGTTTTTCGGATTGGCGGATACAACTTGCCGCATATTTTTCCGATGCTTCTTCATTCTTTCAGAGCGCAATCATTATGCTAGTCGCCCCCTTGGACACGCAGCAGGACGCCCGTTTTTCGGTTCAGTTCGAATATGATCTGCACTACTCCTCAAGCGCTCACCAGACGCGACGACTGGTTCGGGATCACACGCTCGCGGAATTGACCGCGCAATATATCGGCATTCTCTGGGATGAAGGATCGCATAAGGTCAATGTCCGATCGTTTCTTGGCGAGATCGCCGAGATTGTGGGCGGCGAGCGATTCAGTGTGTTCAGCCAGGAGATGCTGGATTTCGTAATTGGAACCTTGCGCGAACGCGGAAACAGCAATGCCACCATCAATCGCAAGATGGCGGCCTTGAGCAAATTGCTGCGGAAAGCGTGCAAGATGGGCGATATCTATAATCTGCCGGAATTTCGCCGCCAGAAAGAGCGGCAAGGGCGGATTCGCTTCCTCGAATTCGAAGAAGAACAGCGCCTGTTTTCGGCAATTCGGGCACGTTGCGAAGACAGTTACCGCCTCAGCGTGTTTCTGGTCGATACCGGATGCCGTCTCGGCGAGGCGATCGGCCTTTCATGGAACGATCTGCAGGATAGTCGCTCGACTTTCTGGCTGACAAAATCCGGGCGCAGCCGGACCGTTCCCCTCACCTCCCGGGCTCGCGATGCGACGCTGATCCCGCGCGGGCGCCTGAAGGGTCCCTTCTCCATGCACAGCCAGGTACGGTTTCGCGCGATCTGGAATGAGGCAAAAGCCGAAGTCGGACTCGGTCGCGACGATCAGGTCGTCCCACACATCTTACGCCATACCTGCGCTTCGAGGCTGGTTCGCGGCGGTATCGACATCCGTCGCGTGCAGATGTGGCTTGGACATCAGACCCTGCAGATGACTATGCGCTACGCCCACCTTGCCACCAATGATCTTGATTCCTGCGTTGCCGTATTGGAGCACCATTGAGCCTCTGCCGAATTGGAGCACCATTGACGAAATAAGGCGCCGCTGACCGATGTGAGCGAAACCGGGAGGGGGCGCCAGCAAACTTTCCTCAAGCCCGGATACTCCCCGTTTTCGAAGGGTACGAGGGCGCACGGAGACCCTCCGCGTCGCTGCTTTGCGACGCTCCCCGCAAGCGAGAGGGCAATGCGCCCTCACCTTAACCCTGCGTTGTCACTTAGCGTCGCCTCGCTGCCGGCCTTACACTTCGAGTGGCATGAGGAACGTAAAGCGCGTTTTCCTGTCATTCGAATCGACCTCAATGACGCCGCCATGCAGCTTGGCGATTTCGGACGCGATGTAGAGCCCGAGGCCAAGCCCCTGCTGGCCGGTCTTGGCGCCATGGCGGAAGAAGGGCAGAAACAGCTGGTCGACTGATTCCGCAGGTATCGGCTCGCCGCGATTGGTAACCGACAGTTCAAATGCGTCATCGGTGGTTCGGGCATCCACGCGGATCGCCCCGTCTTCGGAGCCGTGGGCCAAGGCATTGCCAAGGAGATTTGACAGAAGCTGGCCGACACGCAGAGGGTCGCAGCGGATCGGATCATCGAATTCGAAGCTCGTCTCGATGACGCGATCGGGACGGACCGACCCGAGTTCATCGACGACCTGCGTCAACGTGGGCTTCAGTTCGGCATTGCGCTTGATCTCGACCAGGACGCCACTGCCGAGTCGCGCCCGCGCCAGGTCCATAACGTTATCGATGAGGCCAGACATGCGGACAACGCTACCGCGGATCAATTTGACGATGGCTTCCGCCTTTTCGTCGAGGGGGGTGCGCAACAGCAGGCGCGTGCCCGAATCGATCGACGCCACGGGATTGCGCAGGTCGTGACCAAGCACGGCGACAAATTGTTCGCGAAATTCGGAGATCGTCCGCTCGTCCACCAAGGCAGCCTCGGTTCTGGCAAGGCGGTCATTGGCGTCGAGATGAAAAGCAATCAAATCGGCGAAGAGCTTGAACATGCCGACCACTTGCGGATTCTTCAGGCGCGCCGGCGCTGGATCGATGGCGCAAAGCGTGCCGAAAAAAGTACCGTCCGGCAGTGTGATCGGCATCGAGATGTAGCTTTGAAAGCCATAAATCTGCGGCGTGTGGTGGGTCGAATAAACCAAATCCTGCGAGACTTCGTCAATAACGACGGCTTGGCCACTGCCGCGAATTTCATCGCAGATCGTTGTCTTGACCTCAAGTTCGCCCCCGGGCTTCAGCCCAAACGCAATATTGTCGAGCACCTGACAGGCGATCCAGCGATCTTCGGTCACCCGCGCAACAGCCGCGAATCCCATGCCAGTCGTCCGGCAGACGACATCAAGTATGGTTGGAACTGCATCGATGCGAGCAATGGCATCAATATCAGCTTGAAAATCGTGTGGCATGAAGTTTCCCGAATCTGAGGTGCAAGCCAATATAGGGGTTTTGAAGGATTGCACCATGCACGGGAACATTCTGCGCCAGCACCGCGTTGATTATAAGGCGGGAGGGACAATCGACCATCATTCCTCAACGATCGAGCGGCTTCAGATTAATGCCTTAACTTGACATCCAGGCTTCACATTGCACTGATAGGGACGGCTGAAATGGGAGAAAGGCCGGAAATGTTCGAAGACGAAGAAGACGAAATCTATTCGCACTACACCACCCCGATGTGGCGTCATCTTCTCATTTTCGCTTTTGCGGTTTCGGTCGCAGTCATTATTTCGCAGATGCTCCCGGGTTGAGCGAAAACCTTAATCACCTCATCCTGCGCCCCTTCCGACACTATTCCCGACGAAGTGGCAGGCTCTGGATGCTGTTTCCGGGCCCCGCAAGATGTTCGCCGGACTGGATGGTATCATCCTAACCCTCCATTTCCAGACACTCAACCATCTTGTCGCCCGCAACGCGCATGATATTGCGCTGGGAATTCGGCTTGTCGCTCCAGTGGAGTGGGCGGTCGAAAGGGATAATCTGCTTAGACCCGGAACGATCGAACCTCAGACACGTTAAACCGGTATGCCAAAAGCCTATGACGAATATAACGAGAAACGACCAGCTCCCAAGTTCCGAACATCCTTGTTGTACGGGTCATTGTTTTTCGTAGGTGTAGCCTTGGTTGTCGGGCTTACCTACCTTTTGTGAAATACCCGCAAGCCAACCAGGCTAATAAGCATCAAGCATTAATACGGGCTCAAAGTTGCGCTCCCTCGATCTTCGAGCCCGCCTGTGTTGCTGCGCTCCGGTACATCGGTCCCCATAGGGAAAGCGGTACTCCTCACCCTTCGGCGGTGAACAACCAGTTGAGTGTGTAAAGCATTTAGATAAACAAATAGGCTGCGTATCAATACATGGAGTTACCTCCTTGTATTACATTGCGCCACCATAGAGAGCTTGCAATCCTTCATTTATGGAACAGAGCGACGAACTACAACGCACGTTTTGGAATAAGTGGAACTCCGAAAATCGTCAGCACGATGTAGGAGAAATTTCCCGTCGGCAATCTCAGGTTATCGAGGAATGGCTTGTCGAGTTGGGACGACGCGATCTCAACATCCTCGAAGTTGGCTGCGGTAACGGCTGGTTCTGCCCGACCCTGGCAAAGTTTGGCAACGTCACTGGGACGGACATTTCCGACGAGGTTTTATCGGCATCGCGAACCCGCTGGCCCCAAATCAAGTTCGTCGCCGGCGACTTCGCCAAACTCGATTTTGCACCCATGTCTTTCGACGTGCTGGTCAGCCTGGAAGTGCTATCTCACGTTGCTGACCAGAACAAATTCTTCGCGCGTCTCGCGGAACTGCTCAAGCCCGGCGGGCACCTCTTCCTTGCGACGCAAAATCGTCCCGTTCTGCAAAATTATTGCAGGGTTCCGACCCAGCAACCCGGCCAGCTCAGGAAGTGGGTGGATCGCACGGAATTGGCTTCGCTAACAAGCAAGCATTTTGAAATAGAATCATTGTTCTCGATTACGCCAATCGCTCATAAACACTTCAGAAGATTGCTGACATCCAACAAAGTAAATCGACTTACCGCTCCATTGCTTGGTCATGGGCTCCGTGACTTCATGGAGAAAAGAGATTGGGGATGGACGCTAATGCTCAAGGCACAAAAGAGGGATGGTCGCTGAAGCTGAGACAACCTCTATAAATTGACAATTCAACGCACCATCCTTTCTCGCAACACATAAACTGACAATTCGGAATCGCGGCACACCAGTCCGTGGAGATCGTGATGTTACGACCGGCCCTGGTCGGACCGTCCCATGGTCTTACCCAAAACTAAGGTGCATCTATCATCCGCTTGATGGCAAATGCGCCGCCAATCAGTAGATCGCCATCCTCAAGGATTGTCGTGATGCCGCCCAGCGCATTCCACTTTCGGCTGTCGTCGGGAAAGAGCCACGTCTGCTTCGTCTCGCCAGTCGTCCAGTCCAGCCCGACATAAGCATGATTCCCGGCGATTTTGGTCGCGCAGTAGATAAGGTTGGTGGCCGCGGAGACAACGGGCACCATGATATCGGTGTTGTCGACCTCCATATTGACCCACGCTTTTTCGAACTTCTTCTCTTTCGGGTCCCAGGTAAATTTCTGAACGCCGAGCGGGGCTTTGCGCGTAACCCCGGCGGTGAACTGGTTGGGCGGGCCGGGCTCCGGAAACGGTTCCGGGTAGCTGCCGTTGATGACGGCAACCCCGTAACCGAGCACGTTGGGGGAAGGTTCGATTGTAAGGCTGGATATGTCGATCTTGATCTGATCGGCAATTCGTCGGGACAAGGTGCCGGGCTTCTGCTGGAAGCCATCCGGGATCGCGTCGCGCCAGAATGCAACCAGATTGGTCCCAGCTTCGGCGGCATCGGCAATAACGATGAGCTTGTCGGGATCGTCACCAAACCCCATCAGCGTCGGCGTCGTGCCCGAGCCGCGCGAGATTGCACCAAGCGCCATGGCTTTTTTGGGGTCCATCGACTCGTAAGGCGACTCCCATGCACCGTCTGCGGTGTCGGTTGAAAGCTTTTCGCCTGTCCAGGCGAGACGCAGCATGCGTTTGCTGGTGACGACATAGACCCCGCCCTTGTCATCGATGCAGATGGAGTTGTCGACTGCTTCGTCACCAAATCCGACATAGGACTTCACATTGAGATCGCGATCGAGGATCAGCGCTGCGCCGGGGGCAGCCGCAGCAAGATAGCCATCATAGGTCATGGCCAGCCCGATGATCCGCGACACGGATTTGGCGATGTCGGCCGGCAGGTCCTCCACCAGATTTTTGGAGGCTACGATGCGAAGGTCTGCCTTGGGATCGTTGTCATCGAACGACTTGAGCACTTTGGTTCCGCCAAAAACGCAGTAGTGATAGCCATCCTTGTCGAAGAGGTTGTAGACCCCATTGATGCCAGTCTGAATGTTGAGGCCCATGGAGCCCATTGTAGCAAGCGCGGCGACAATCTGGCTTTCGTCGCGAGCGCGAGATGCCGCATCAAGCTTGTCGAGGACAGCGTGGATGCTTTCGTTGGATGCCATTTTCGCATCCGCCTCGAAGCCGGGATACGGCACGAAATTGCCGGCCTCCATGGTCTTTCCCGTCAGGCGAAGCTTCTGAACGCCCACCGCTCCACTGGCAAAAGCGATCGTCTGATCGCCCACCTTCTTGAGCGTGGGATTGGAGGTGATGACCGTCGGAACGGTCTTGACCTCTTCGGTTGTAAGTTTACGGCCATGCACGGGCCCGGCGAACAGTACCGAATCCGTCGCGCCGGGATTGAAATGCGAGGTCGGATAGACGCTCTCGGCAAGCCATGGATTGCGCGGCGGCATAGTCGGCAAGTCCTGAGCGCTGGCTGCACGCAGAACAGGTCGCAAGCATGTCAAGCACGCCAGTAAAGAACCAAGACCAATCAGAACGTCGCGGCGGTTGCTCATAGCATTCCTCTTCCATCTTGATAGAAGTGAGCATGTGGGCGTTTCAAACAGGTTACATAGCTGTAACGCCGAAGTTTCGTTCCCTCAACCTTGTCGCTGAGTGACGCGTGATTCCGTCCGCCACTGCTCAGACAGTGGGAAGATCATCGGGACACAAATGTTCCCTTACGTAGATCGTTTTATTTCGCAAAATGGCAAAAGAACTAAATGCCGAGCGCGTCTCATAGGGCTCAAACTGGACACGGCGGTGGTTACGGAAAATCTCTGGAGGCAGCGGCTGACATTTGGACTGATTGCCCCAATCGCCACAGTTGGTCACCACACCGAAGTTGCTATCGAGGCAGACAGCGCCTTGTGCAAAATGCGATCAATAGCTCCGATCAATTCTTGTATGTTCTTTATGTTTCGCTTTACGTCAAGATAGGTTAGCTGAGGCGGATTTGAATGCGCGAGAGCTGTGCGAATTGAGTTGAAGCTTTCCAGCCTAAATTCCGCGTCGGCTTTGATACGGCTGGAAATTTGAGCGAAAACGTTGTCCACCCCTATACGAGAGAACATCACCTTGATGTTCTTCGGCGAAGGGTACTTTTTTTCTGAAAACACCACGCCACCATCGAAGCCCGGCGGAACTTGAGCTGTGCCCTCTAGAAACGACCAAAGATCGGCTTCTCGCTCGATTTTTTTCAGGAACTTGCTTTCATCACTGGTGTAAGCAAAGGCAGAGAAATGCTGCGAAAGGCGGTTCTTAGCAACAACAACGCGTGTACGAACCGGTATGGCGTTGCTTTGGATGCCGTTCATGCTGCGCATCTTAAAGGCCCATGCTTCAAATACCGATCTGATGTATTCCTCCACTGCCGCACTTGTCTGTAGTATAGAACACTGGAAGGCTAAATCTCGCACCCCTTGGTTCACGGCTTTGCGGCTCGCAAGACGAGATGTGCGCACTAGCTGATCTGTCCGATCTACAAAATCGGTTCTGTAGGGACTGACGCGATACCGCAAGACTAGAGCCCGTTGAAAAGTGCGATTGCGCGGGAGATACGCGTATCAACTGCGGTCTCGTCGCTCGTGGCTCTTTGCACACTGGTGGCGAAAGTATTGTCACCCATCAATTCAATAAAGGCTTGTTGCACTGCGTTTCTATCCGCGTGACGTCCGCGGATGGCGGGGCTGACAGTTTCAGCTATTCCAATCATTTGCGCGTCGTATATTGCTGAATTAAAATTACCTGCGGTTGTGAAGTCGGGCTTTATGATTTTAAACGCATTTCTCCCAAAGAAATAATCGACTGCCTCCAAAGTCTGGATGAATTCGCTCGTCCATGCATCCAGCTTATCCGCTGGGATGGAACGATGCGTGGTCGTGAACGTGTCTAGGAAGCCAGATAATGGCTTCCTATAGAGTTCTCGATCGTGCCTGAATGCAAAGTAACGTAATATCAGTTCAGCGCCCTTCATTCTTTTGTCAGATTTAATACCGCTAAGCTTTTTCCAAGTCTCATTCTTAACTAGGTTGTCGACCTCCCGCATTAGAGGACCGTGGTTCACCCCGTGCCGCAACTCCTGCCCATTGAGTTTCACCGACCCCGTATTGAGCCTTTCGAATACATCAAACTTAATTTGAGGATGTGTATCTTTGAGAATTGTGATGCATCTTATGGTTCGGTTGCTTATGTGGTCTCTAAATCGCGGATCAAGTTGGGCCCAAGTATAGCCGTTGAGTTCGGGGTATGTTGTCAAACCCTGTAATTCAAAGCCATCATTAAGGTACAGTTTTATCGACATCAGTCTTTGATTGCCATCGATAACGATTAGATTATTCGTTGAAGACTGGCTGAAATACACGACTGGTATAGGGCATTGAATTATGAGGCTTTCGATGAGCCTCGAGGCTTGAGTTCGGGTCCAAACGTACCCACGTTGGAACTCAGGTACCTCAATCTTTCCGGTTCCCATCAACTGATGGAGTGAGCCCACGGTCAGGTCTGCGGTTTCAGTATGCAGTCGGCGCTGCTCAGGTGGGATGTTCCTTACTTCGGCATCATCTTCCTGTGCCTGAACAACCGGAAAAAGCTTGTCAGCCAGTGCCTGTATCGTTGTTGTCATTTAAACTTAACCCTCGACCGATCCGTAGCATATTCGCTATCGCAAAATGGTTTACAACTATACCGATCGAGAAAGTCAAAAAACTTGTCAACAAGCTTTGGTGTCGAGGAGGTAAGTCGTTTCTTCAGCAGTTCAATGGTTGGAACTCGCCTGTTATGGTAAACCAAGACAACTTGGACTGGGAAGATTACCGCAGGCGGCCAGAAGCGTTCGAGGTGCATTCCCATATCGTCTCGAGAAAGCACACACGCATCGGGCATTATTGGGTGGCCTCATCGTATCCACCCCCTGGGGTTGGCTGCCGGTGAAACTCCCCGTGGGGACGGCCACTCGAAACTTTTCACCAAGCGTGCGACCTCCTTGTCCGCGTCGTGCGCATTCCCGGCTTGCCATTGCGAAGTCGGTCGACGAGGCTGCAACTTACATCGCTTTGAGACTTGATTTTGTCGCGCCAAACGCAACTATCGTTTGGGCACCGAGGGGCTTTTTATGCATCATCAAGATTGGATGGACGACGATAAAGGTAACGTCTTCGAGATGTACGTCGCGAACGGAGGTGCTGGATTTTGGGTAAGGCGAACGACTTGGGGCGGCACCTGCGCCAGAGTTGTTCGTGTTGGAGAGATGACAGCGCCTGCGCCTTATTTTGGCAATCCATCCGTCCTTATGGATGTTTACTCTCTATGCGGCCAATTGAAAGAACAAGCGACTCAATTGCCAGTTCCCGGCACCTATAAGACGTGGCGGCAAATTGAACCTCCTGAGTGGGCTGATACCGCTAAGCTCCGCCCGCTGGATGATCCTTTGCTCGACACTGTCCTCACACGGCTCGATAAGCAACGGGGCAAAGGAAATCCTCGAACCGATCCTGGGCAAGTTGAGAAAGTACTCCTGAACGTCCCCTTCTCGCGGAAGGACGAAGCAAAGAAGCTTGGGGCGCGATGGTCCCCCGTCGAGAAGTCATGGTGGCTACCCGCCAGTAATGCAGCCGCGATCGCTGAAGCTAGGAAACTGGGATTTATGTCACCAGACCACGAAGTGGACGCGCGCACTTGATGGCTGATCCTGAGGGTTTTCACATGCGATCGAGGTCCGCAGACGCTTCTTCTCATTCGCCCAGAGCGGGCCGCTCGCGGGTTTTGGGACCGTCGGTGACCGCCGGATACCGGAGCGGGGTAGCGCCCATGGCAGCGATCGTCGGCGCAAACGAGCCGACAGCGCAGGTTAAAGGTGCAGGGTAAAACTTGCGCTTTACAAAAGATGCTTAAACATCAATAAGTTACGATAACCGATGGCGGAGAAGAAGGGATTCGAACCCTCGAGAGCCTTTTGAGCCCTACTCCCTTAGCAGGGGAGCGCCTTCGACCACTCGGCCACCTCTCCGAGGACGCTGACTAAAGATGAAACCCCTTGTTTGCAAGGGCTTTGTTGGCTTTTCCGTAAAAAATGACGCAGGCGAGCCGGCGCGCGATCCTGGCAAATCCATCGTCGATAATATTCATGCGTTGTGACCAAGTTCTGACAATTTCCCGGCCTAGCCGCTATGCGCCGGGCCGTCATTGCTGATAGTGCCCGCGTCGAATCAAACCTGTGGGTTGTGTGATTTCGGGGACTTGGCGAGCAACTCCCCCTTCCCTTAGTCTCGCGCATCGCTCGCACCGCAGAAAATTGGATGGGTCTCGTATGAAAACAGTTCTTGTTGCGGTCGCGCTTGCCGTTGTGACATCCCAGCCGGTCTTCGCCATGGATGCGCGCGAAGAGACAGGCCTGCGCAAACTCGATCCGCAAACCCGGCTCGAACAACGTTGCGACGTCGAAGCAATGGAGCGCATTCGCAAAGACGAAGGCAAGTTCAACCCGGACAAGGTTCTGGCCTATGCCTTTGCCGAGCCACGCATGCAGGCGCATGGCATCCAGACCCGCGGCGCAGCCTTCCGCAGCGGCGGTGCCTGGTACCACCTCAAATACAAGTGCGAGACGAGCGCCGACAACATGGAGATCGTCGCGTTCAAATATAAGATCGGCGACCTTGTGCCGCAAAAAGATTGGACCACGCATTTCCTCGTACCCTGATGCTCGACACCAGGGCGCTGGTTGACTAGCCTTCATTCGAGAAAACGGGGGAGTTTGCATGCAACTCAGATCATTAGGCTGCGGCGCGCTGGCTATATTCATGGCGGCATGCACGACCACGAACAGCAAGAACGCCGGCACGGATCAAGTCGTGGCAGATGCAAGGACCCTGGTTATCGCCTCATATCAGTGCCAGGACGCCTTGGGACGCGAACCGCACTACTCGGCGATCGAGAGCAGCGAAACCGTGTTGAAGGCGCTGGGCAAGTCCGCCGATCAAGCCGATCAGACCGTGCGCGGCTGGCTGCGCGAGGTAAACGCGGGGCCGAAGCAACCAGGCGATTTCGACGCGAAGACCTGCAAGGACCGATTGTTGACGCTCGCTGAAAAAGTGCGCGTTGGCTACGAGGCCATCAAGCGAAAAGGGAATTAGTCCGCATACGAAAAGGGCGGCTTGCGCCGCCCTCGGTGTCAATTACTGATGGCTGCGGCCGCTGCCACCCATCTGGTTTTCACGCCACCTGCGGTCGCGATAGGTGCGAACATTGCGGCGCTCCCAATCGGACCGGCCCCAATGGGACCTGCCCCAGTTTCGGTTGTAGCGGTGATTTGATCTGTTCCAGTTACGGCGATTGTCCCAACCGTGACGATAGTACGGACGATACCTGTCGCGCGAACGTACCTGCTCAATATTGGACGTCACCTGCACGGGCTGGGAAGGGACCGGCGCGGCAAACGATGATATGGCCGAGCCCAGCAACATCGCCAAACCGACGATTGCGGCCGACAAGGCGGAAAGTGTTCTTTGCATATAAATGCCTCCTGATAAAAGCGGTACAGTTCTCAAATGCACCTCGAAGCATGAACTTGTCGTGAACGGATTGGTTCCCTGTTCACGCAATTGCTACCGCAGATCGCAGACATGCGCGGATCTGTAAATGCCGGTTGCAATTCTTGAATGGCACAGGCGGAACCGAGACCCTATTTGACCGTTATTGCGACGCTTTAGGACCACACCCAATCGAATACTGGAGGTTGCAGAATGACGACACCGACCGTTCCGCAGGATGTTTATCAACGCCACGAAAGAGAATGGCAAATGCTGCGCGAGGCGATCGCCAAGTCTCAGGAGTTGACCGAAAAGGCCGAGAAAAAGCCCGCGGAAATCAAAGCCGTTGCGGATACTTATCGCTGGCCGCCCATTCAAATGCATCAATGAGCGGAACGCAGCGCCGAGGCTGTAGCCTCGAGCCCCGCCATGGCAAATCTTTGAAAATGCTCGACGATTTCATTCTGGGTCTGGGGTTCGGCGGGGTTTAGCCCCGGTAGGACGCGCGTGAAGATCTGCTTGTTGCCGACGACCAGCATGGCAAAGGGCGAAATGATGTTGAGTGCGCAGCGCGTCACCGCCGGATCGTCATGCGGCAATCCCAGGATCTCGCCGACAATCGTCGTAACCACGAGCTTCTTCGGCAAAATTTCCTTGTCGAGAAGCACAGAAAACGCCGGTGATGGCGAAAGAATCTCACGTCCGAGCACGCCGAGCCCCCATGACGATCGAGCCGAACCCGTCACCGCTCGTGCGAGCAATCCGATAAGCCTACGCAGCTTTTCCCTGGGGTCACCCGGGCCTTCCGCAAGCGTCACAAGACTTTCATAGGTCAGGAGGCGGCGGTGTGCCTCGAGCAGCACTTGCCCGTAGAGCCCGTCGATACCACCGTAATAGTAGTTGACGGCGGCGGAGTTGCTGCCTGCCAGTTCGGCAATTTCCTTGCCGGTGGCGCGATCAAAACCCTTTTCGGCAAAGACCTCCCCTGCAGCCTCCAGAATCTGAGCTTTGGTTGTGGCGCCATCCTCGCGCCGGCCGGGAAGTTTTCGAGTGCTCTGTTTCGCCATGGAATCATTGTAGCGGAGTTTACAGGTTTTTCAAAGTTGAAATTCAAATTGTAATTTGACATAAACGCGCAAGTTGAATATGATGTGCGGCCATGGGTAAAAAAATCCGCATCTTGATCATTCTGGTCGTTCTTGCTGCGCTTGGCGTTGGCGCATGGTGGTACTGGCACCGTCCGGCAACCGCCGACGCGCTGACACTCTATGGCAATGTCGACCTGAGGCAGGCCTCCCTCGCCTTCAATGGCTCGGAACGCATCGATCAGGTCCTTGTCGAGGAAGGCGATGTCGTGAAAAAGGGGCAGGTGTTGGCCCGCCTCGATACCGGCCGGCTTGCGCCGCAGGTCCGCGAGGCCGACGCGACCGTTGCCTCACAGCGCGCCATGGTCCTGAAACTGCGCAATGGCAGCCGGCCGGAGGAGATCGCGCAGGCCCGCGCCAATCTCACGTCGGCGAAGGCCGATGCGGACAACGCCAACATACAGCTCGAACGGCGGATGAGCCTGACTGTCAATTCCACGATCAGCAAACAGGAACTCGACACCACCAAGGCAGCCGCGGCCGTTGCAGATGCCAAGGTCGAAGTGGCCCAGAGCGCGCTGGAGCTCGCCATCGCCGGTCCCCGCGCCGAGGATCTGCTGCAGGCCGAAGCACAGCTGCGCGGCAGCGAAGCGCAATTGGCGCTGATACGGGAACAACTCAACGATGCGGAATTGATTGCACCCGTCGATGCCGTGGTGCGCTCGCGCCTGATGGAGCCGGGCGAAATGGCTGCGCCGATGAAACCGGTGCTTTCGCTCGCCGTGATCAAGACGAAATGGGTACGGGCTTATGTCTCCGAGCCCAATCTCGGACATGTGAAACCCGGCATGCGCGCGCGGATCACCACTGACAGCTTCCCGGACAAACCGCAGGATGGTTGGGTCGGCTTCATATCGCCGGTTGCGGAGTTTACGCCGAAAACCGTGGAGACCGCTGATTTGCGATCGAGCCTCGTCTATGAGGTCCGGGTTTTTGTCGACGACAAGGATGATCTTCTACGGCTTGGCATGCCGGCAACTGTCACGCTTCTGCCGAACGAACCGCTGAAGCCACTGCCGGCGGGCGGCCAGGAGACCGACGCCAAGGCAAAGTCATGACCGAAGCCGCGCCTTCCGCACCGGTTGTCGCAAGAAACCTCTTCAAGACGTTTCACCGCGAAACCGGCGAGACGGTCAAGGCGCTGGAGGATGTTTCATTCGAGGCCCGGCACGGCACGTTGACCGCGCTCGTTGGACCGGACGGCGCCGGCAAGACAACGATCCTGCGCCTGATCGCCGGGTTGATGACCGCTGAAAAGGGCGATCTTTCCGTGCTTGGCGTTGATGTCGCCGCGGATCCGCAGAACATTCAGAACCGGATCGGTTATATGCCGCAGAAGTTCGGCCTGTATGAAGATCTGACCGTTCAGCAGAATCTCGATCTCTATGCCGATCTGCACGGTATCGGTCACGACGCGCGCAAGGAAATCTACCCTCGCCTGATGGAAATGACCGACCTCGGCCGCTTCACGGATAGGCTTGCCGGCAAGCTATCCGGCGGCATGAAGCAAAAGCTTGGCCTTGCCTGTACCCTCGTTCGCGCGCCGGAGCTACTTCTTCTCGATGAACCGACAGTCGGCGTCGATCCCCTGTCGCGGCGTGAACTCTGGGAAATTGTAACCAAGCTTGTGCGGGAAGACGGGCTGACAGTCGTCGTCAGCACGTCCTACCTCGACGAGGCGGAGCTTTGCGATCACGCCGTAGTCATGCATCTCGGCAAGGTCTTAGCGCAAGGCAAGCCGGAGGAAATCACCGCCAGGGCAAAGGACCAGGTGTTCATCGCAACGCCCGACGCCGGCACGACCGCGAGGTCCCTGCAGGCGCGGCTGTTTCGCCAGGAAGGCGTCGCCGACGCCGTGCCGGAAGCCGGCAGAGTACGCGTCGTGAAGCAACCGGATTTCGGCGGCGATATCCGCATCGACGATAAGCCTGTCGAGCTCGAACCAGTAAAGCCGCGCTTCGAGGATGGCTTCATGATCCTCTTCAGCGCCGTTGCCAGGAAAAGCCAGTCGAGCGCGGTCACTCTCGACAGGCCGAAGCCGGCTGGGGGCAGCGAGATCTCCGTCGAAGTCCATGATCTCGTGCGCAAGTTCGGTCACTTCACTGCCGTCGATCACGTCACGTTCGAGGTAAGGCGCGGCGAAATTTACGGTTTGCTCGGCCCGAACGGCGCGGGCAAGAGCACGACCTTCCGCATGCTGTGCGGCCTGATGCCGGCAACGAGCGGCACCTTGCGCGTCGCTGGGGCGGATCTGCGGACGTCCCGCGCCGAGGCCCGCGAAAATCTCGGCTATGTAGCGCAGAAGTTTTCGCTCTACGGCGATCTCTCCGTGGACGAAAACCTTGATTTCTTTGCCAGCGCCTATGGCCTGCGCGGTGCGAGGAAGCGCCAGCGTATCGAATGGTCAAAAGATCAATTCGAACTCGACAGCCTGTCGACACTGCCAAGCGGGCAATTGCCCGGAGGCTTCAAGCAGCGTCTCGCCATGGCGGCGGCGCTCTTGCACGAGCCGGATATCCTTTTCCTCGATGAGGCGACCAGCGGTGCCGATCCGCTGGCGCGGCGCGAATTCTGGGGCCGCATCACTGCGCTGTCCGAACAAGGCGTTACCGTGATCGTAACCACCCATTTCATGGAAGAAGCCGAGTATTGCGATCGCATCATCATTCTCGATGCCGGCCGCAATCTTGCCGAGGGCACCCCCGCCGAAATCCGAGCCCATGCCAAGCCGAAGAAGGGCGAAGAGGCCAACATGGAAGACGCCTTTATCGCCATCGTCGAGGAATCGCGCCGCGAAACTCGCGAAAAGGCAGCGTGATGGCTTACCAAACCGGCGAGGGCTCAGCCATGAACGCGCCCGCTTCGCATCCCGCCAGGAACAGCCTGCGCCGCATCCTGGCGCTGGTGCGCAAGGAATCCTGGCAAGTCGTGCGCGATCCGAGCAGCATCGCCGTCGGCATCGTCATGCCCATGATCCTCCTGATTCTGTTCGGCTACGGTCTTTCCTTCGACCTGAAGAACCTGCCTGTGGCGATGGTGATCGAAGATTCATCAGCCGAGGCCCGCAATGCCGTCTCCGGTTTCGAACTCTCGCCCTATTTTCAAACGCATCGGGTGATGACCATGGCCGAGGCGCAGCGCCTCCTGATGAACAAGACCGTCAACGGGATCGTTCGTATACCGCCGCAGTTTGCCCGCGATGTCGAGGCCGGGACGGCGGAGATCCAGTTCGTGGTCAATGGCAGTGACGCTAATACCGCCCGGATTGCACTCGGCTATGCGCAGGGTGCCGTCGGTATTGCAGCTGCCCGGCAGATGGCCGAAGGCAAGATCGTCAGCAACGGCGCGACGATCGATCTTGAACCGCGCCTCTGGTTCAACGCGGCCAATGACAGCACCTATTTCCTCGTCCCCGGGCTCATCGTATTGGTCATGACGCTCATTGGCGCCCTGCTGACGGCGCTGGTCATCGCGCGCGAATGGGAGCGCGGCACGTTTGAGGCGCTCTTCGTCACCCCCGCGCTGCCAAGCGAGATCCTCCTTGGCAAGACCGTGCCCTATTTCGTGCTCGGCATGCTCGGACTTGCGCTTTCGGTCATCGGCAGCCAGGTTCTGTTCGGCGTCCCGCTGCGCGGATCGCTCTGGATCCTGGTGGTGGTCTCGACGCTCTATCTGCTGGTTGCGCTCGGCATCGGGCTCTTGATCTCCTCGCTGACCAAGAATCAGTTCGTGGCAAGCCAGATCACGCTCATTGTCACCTTCCTGCCGGCAATGATGCTCTCGGGGTTTATGTTCGACATCAGGAGCATGCCCTATGCGATCCAGGTCATCACCCATATTTTCCCGGCGCGCTATTTCGTCAGCGTGTTGCAGACGCTGTTTCTGGCCGGCGATATCTGGCCGGTCATCCTGCCAAACGCGGCTGTGCTGGCCGCGATGGCTGCGGTGCTGATGACCGCCTCGGTCTTCGCAACACGCAAGAAACTCGGGTGAGCCGGTCATGAAGGAATCGTTCTTCCGCATCATCGCCCTGATCCGCAAGGAATTGCTGGCAATCTTCAAGGATCCGAAAAGCCGGATCGTGCTTGTGCTGCCGCCGATCCTGCAGTGCCTGATCTTCGGCTACGCTGCGAGCTATGACCTCAACAATGTTCCCTATGCTATCCTCGACCACGATCACAGCGCGGCCTCGATCGAGTTCATCTCCAAGCTTGACGGGTCGGGAACGTTCACGCGCGTGGCAACGCTGCAGCGGACCTCGGACATCGCGAAATTCATCGATGAGGGACGCGTGCTCCTCGTCATCGTCGTCGATGAGGATTTCGAAAAACGGCTGATGGCGGGGATGCCGGCCAAGCTGCAGGTGATCGCTGATGGCCGCAACTCCAACACGGCGGGCACGGCGCAAAGCTATATCAGCACGATCGCATCGGACTTCGCCACGCGCTGGCGGGCAGATAATGGTCAGGATCCGCCCGGCGGCATGAAGCTCACCACCCGAGCCTGGTATAATCCAAGCCTTGAAACGCGCTGGTACATGATCCCTTCGCTGATCGGCACGATCACGATGATGATGACATTGATGCTCACCGCAATGTCCGTGGCGCGGGAGCGCGAGGCAGGCACGTTCGACCAACTGCTGGTCACGCCATTTCGGCCCTCCGAGATCATGATCGGCAAGGCCCTGCCCTCGATGCTGGTCGGGCTCAGCCAGGCAACGACGATTCTTCTCGTTGCCCAATTATGGTTCCAGATCCCGTTTACCGGGTCCTATTTCATGCTGTATCTCGGATTGATACTGTTTCTCGCCGCAGCCGTCGGCATCGGACTCTTCATCTCATCGCTTGCAGCCAACATGCAGCAGGCCATGATCTATTCCTTCGTGCTGCTTATGCCGTTCATGCTGCTTTCCGGCCTGACGGCGCCTATCGGCAACATGCCCGAGATCCTGCAGTATATGACGCTCATCAATCCACTGCGCTATGCGATCAGCATCACGCATCAGGTCTATCTGGAGGATGCAGGCGTAAGGGAGCTCTATCCGGAAATGCTGGCGCTGGTCGCGATCGCCGCGGTCACCCTGCCCTTTTCGGCATGGCTGTTCCGCAACCGGCTGACCTGAAACGGCGGCTATTTGTCAGGAAAAGACTTCATCGCGATATCGACGAGCCTGTAGACGTCTTCACGGCTCGCGCCGCTCGACGCCTGCACGGCGGTACCTTGCGCAACGGTCAAAATGTACCGGGCAAGGTCCTCGGGATTGCTGTCCTCAGGCAGGTCGCCCTCGCGCTTGGCGCGCTCGAACCGACGCGCCAGCGCCTTCTGACCGACTTGAATACGCTCGACAATGGTCTTGTGGATCTCGAGCGCGGCATCGCTGCAGGAACTTGCGGCGTTGACGACGAGGCAGCCGCCGGGATTGCACGCTTCAGTCTGGGCCCGGACGAATCCGCGCAAAATGTCCAAGGCAACCGTGCGCGCCTCCGGCTGTTCGAGTGCGCTCCAGAAGAACGCCATATAGTGCTCTTCGTAACGCTGCAGCGCCATGCGGAAGAGTTCTTCCTTGTTGCCGAATGTGCCGTAGAGGCTTGGTTTTGTTATGCCCATGCCGTCAGTAAGGTCAGTGATGGACGTGCCTTCGTAGCCCTTGCGCCAGAACAGCTCCAAAGCCGTCTGCAAGGCATCGTCCGCATCAAATTCCCTCGGCCGTCCCATGGACAAGACTCCCTAAAAGAATTATACCGCTCGGTATAAAATCGGTTGACAGCTGCTGTACCGCAGCCTTATATCACGACTTCTATACCGATCGGTATAGAACGTCAATGATCGAGTTCCGATCTGCCATCCTCCCAAGTGGCATATATTTTCAAAGCAGGTGACCACGATGTCAATCAGCACTTTTAAGAAGAGCCTCCTCGTCAGCGGCATTGTTCTAACGCTTGCAACCGTAGGTGGCACAAAAGTTTTTGAATTCTCCAAAGGTCATGCAGAAGTTGAAAAGCAGCAGGCTCCCGCGCAGGCAATGCCGGTGTCGGTAGCGCTCGTTCAGCCGAAAAACGTGACGCAGTGGAACGAATTTTCCGGCCGTCTTGAAGCGATTGATTCGGTGGAAGTGCGCTCGCGCGTTGCCGGCGCAGTCCAGTCGATCCATTTCAAGGAAGGCGCGATCGTCAGGCAGGGCGACCTTCTGGTGAAAATAGACCCGGCGCCGTTCGAAGCAGAGGTTGCGCGGGCTCGCGCCGAGGTCAGCGCTGCGCAATCGAAGCTCGCCTTTGCCAAGAACGAGCTTGAGCGCGGCAAGCGCCTGATCGATTCCCGCACCGTATCGCAGAGCGATTACGACCAGCGCATGAACGTGCAGACCGGCGCGCAGGCTGACCTGCAGGCAGCCGAGGCCGTTCTCAAGACGGCCATGCTCAATCTCGGCTATACGGATATCCGCGCACCGATCACCGGACGCGTCGGGCGCATCGAGATCACACCCGGCAACCTGATCGCTGCCGGTCCGAGTTCGCCGCTTCTGACATCGCTCGTCTCGATCAGCCCGATCTATGCAAGCTTCGAGGCTGACGAGAACGTCGTCGCCAAGGCGCTTGCCGATCTGCCGAGCGGTCTCAACGGCCGCGACTTCGTCGATCGCATTCCCGTGCAGATGGATGTGCAGGGGTCGAACGGCGTTGCCGGAAAGCTCCAGCTCATCAACAACAGCGTCGATGTGTCGAGCGGCACGGTCAAGGTGCGTGCGGTCTTCGATAATGCCGACGGCAGGCTGATGCCGGGCCAATTCGCCAAGGTGCGCATGGGCCAGGCCAATGAGCGCCAGGAACTGCTCGTCGATGAAAAGGCTGTCGGTACCGACCAGAACAAGAAGTTCGTCATGGTCGTCAATCCGCAGAACATCGTCGAATATCGCGAGATCACGCTGGGCGCGCGGGCCGAAGGCCTTCGCATCGTGACGGCGGGCCTGCAGGCTGATGAAAAGATCGTCGTCAACGGCTTGCAACGCATTCGTCCCGGTTCACTCGTCGCACCGCAAATGGTGGCGATGGGGGCAACGGCGGCGGCTAACCAGCAAGCGCTTGCGGAACCCGCAAAGCAATAATCCAAAGCCCCTCCGGGCAGGTGGAATGACATGAACATTTCCAACTTCTTCATCGATCGCCCGATTTTTGCGGGCGTTCTTTCTTTCGTCATCTTTCTCGGCGGCCTGATTGCCCTGACGGCGATGCCCGTCTCGGAATATCCGGACGTCGTGCCGCCTTCGATCGTGGTGCGCGCACAGTATCCGGGCGCCAATCCCAAGGTCATTGCGGAAACGGTGGCGACGCCGATCGAGGAATCGATCAACGGCGTCGAAGGCATGCTCTACATGGGCAGCCAGGCGACTGCCGACGGCCAGATGACACTGACCGTCACCTTCGCGCTTGGTACCGATCCAGACAAGGCGCAGCAGCTGGTGCAGAACCGCGTCTCGCAGGCGGAACCGCGCCTGCCCGAGGAGGTGCGCAGTCTCGGCATCACCACGGTGAAAAGTTCGCCGGACCTGATGCTGGTCGTGAACCTCATCTCCCCCAACAACCGCTATGACATCACCTATCTGCGCAACTATGCCCTGATCAACATCAAGGACCGGCTTGCCCGCATCACTGGTGTCGGCGATGTGCAATTGTTTGGCTCGGGCGATTATTCGATGCGCATCTGGCTCGATCCGCAGAAGACCGCCGAGCTTGGTCTCTCGGCAACCGACGTTCTTAGCGAAATCCGCGCCCAGAACGTGCAGGCGGCTGCGGGCGTGATCGGTGCTTCACCGAGCCCCAACGACGTCAATCTGCAGCTGTCGGTCAACGCGCAAGGGCGGCTCCAGTCTGAAGAGGAATTCGGACAGATCATCGTCAAGACGGCGGCCAACGGGGCGATCACCCGCCTGAAGGACATTGCCCGCGTCGAGCTTGGCGCGGCACAGTACTCGTTACGCTCGCTGCTCGACAACAAGCCTGCGGTGGCAATCCCGGTTTTCCAGGCGCCCGGTTCCAATGCGATCCAGATCGCGGACCAAGTGCGCAGCGTCATGGACGAGATGAAGCTGACCATGCCGGAGGGCGTCGACTACGAAATCGTCTACGATACGACGCAGTTCGTGCGCGCCTCGATCGAGGCCGTGGTTCATACGCTGCTTGAAGCTGTCGTCCTCGTCGTCCTCGTGGTCATTCTCTTCCTGCAGACGTGGCGCGCCTCGATCATTCCGCTGATCGCCGTGCCGATCTCGATCATCGGTACATTTGCGGTGATGCATCTTTTCGGCTTTTCGGTGAATGCGCTCAGTCTCTTCGGCCTCGTCCTTGCCATCGGCATTGTCGTCGACGATGCGATCGTCGTCGTGGAAAATGTCGAGCGCAATATCGAGAACGGGCTTGCGCCCCGCCAGGCGACCATCCAGGCCATGCGCGAAGTTTCGGGACCGATCATCGCCATTGCGCTTGTGCTCGTCGCCGTGTTCGTGCCGCTCGCGTTCATCACCGGGCTGACCGGCCAGTTCTACCGGCAGTTCGCGCTGACGATCGCCATTTCGACCGTCATCTCGGCGTTCAACTCGCTGACCCTGTCGCCTGCCCTCGCCGCCCTGCTCCTCAAGGGACATGACGCGCCGAAGGATCGGCTGACACGATTTATGGACGCGTCGCTGGGCTGGCTGTTCCGCGGTTTCAATGCCGTCTTCACACGCGGCGCCAACGGCTATAGCCGGGGCGTGCGCGGTGTCATTTCGCGCAAGACGTTGATGATGGCGATCTACCTCGTCCTCATCGGCGCGACGGCGTTCATGTTCAAGAGCGTTCCCGGCGGCTTCGTTCCGCCGCAGGACAAGCAATATCTGGTCGGCTTCACCCAGCTGCCGGATGGCGCCACCCTTGACCGGACCGAGGCGGTCGTTCGCCGCATCGGCGACATCGCGCTGAAGATCCCGGGCGTCCAGAGCACAATTGCTTTCCCGGGCCTCTCGATCAACGGCTTCACCAACAGCGCCAATGCCGGCATCGTCTTCGTCTCGCTCAAGCCCTTCGAAGAGCGCAAGACGCCGGAACTCAGCGCCGGAGCCATTGCCATGCAGCTCAATCAGCAACTGTTCGGCATCCAGGAATCGTTCAGCGCCGTGTTCCCGCCTCCCCCCGTGCAGGGTCTTGGTGCGATCGGCGGCTTCAAGTTGCAGATCGAAGACCGTAACGGCCTCGGCTATCAGGCGCTCGACGACGCAACCAAGGCATTCCTCGGCAAGGCGGCAACTGCTCCGGAACTGACAGGCCTCTTCTCGAGCTACCAGATCAATGTTCCGCAGCTCTACGCAGATGTCGATCGTGCCAAGGCGCGCCAGCTCAACGTATCGCTACCGGAGATATTCAACACGCTGCAGATCTATCTCGGCTCCGTCTATGTCAACGACTTCAACAAGTTCGGCCGTACCTATTCCGTGCGGATGCAGGCGGAGTCGAATTTCCGGGCGAAGGCCGAGGACATCGGCGACCTGAAGGTACGCTCGGGAACTGGCGAGATGATCCCGCTTTCCGCCCTAATCAAGGTCGATTCCAGCGCGGGTCCCGACCGGGTGATGCGGTATAACGGCTTCCTCTCCGCCGATGTGAACGGCAATGCCGCGCCCGGATATTCGTCCGGTCAGGCTCGCGCAGCTGTCGAGAAGATCGCCGCCGAGACGCTGCCGGCAGGCATCGGTTTCGAATGGACCGAACTGACGTACCAGGAGATCATTGCCGGCAACTCCGCCTATCTGATCTTTCCGCTGTCGATCCTTCTCGTATTCCTTGTGCTTGCAGCCCAGTATGAGAGCATGGCCTTGCCGCTGTCGATCATCATGATCGTGCCGCTCGGGCTCCTCGCCGCCCTGACCGGCGTCTGGCTGACGGCTGGCGACAACAACGTGTTCACGCAGATCGGGTTGATCGTTCTGGTCGGTCTGTCGGCCAAGAATGCGATCCTGATTGTCGAATTCGCGCGCGAGCTCGAGTTTGCGGGGGCGACACCCTTCAAGGCCGTCGTCGAAGCGAGCAGGTTGCGCCTGCGCCCGATCCTGATGACGTCCCTCGCCTTCATCATGGGCGTCGTACCACTGGTTACCTCGACCGGGGCGGGCGCTGAAATGCGCAGCGCCATGGGCGTCGCGGTCTTTGCCGGCATGATCGGCGTGACGTTGTTCGGACTGTTCATGACCCCAATTTTCTACGTTCTGGTCCGGGCGCTCAGCGGGAATCGGCCTTTGCGTCATGCGACGCATGGCAGCCATTTCGAAGGCACGTCGGGCCATAATTCGGACGTGATTCTTCCGGCTCCGTCGCCGGCAGAGTAAAAAAACGCGGCGGCGCGGGCTTTTTCCCCACCCGCGCCGCTCGAATCAAAGCATTGATCCAGCATCGATTTTTTCCGCCAGAAAGCGGCCAGCGCTTATTTCAACTTGGTTATGGAACTTTTTGGGTGACAAAAGGTTTCAAACTGTTACAGTTATGTGACCAGCCGAATTCGGCACTGACGATCATGATCCTACCGCCTGTCGCGGGGGTCGTTAAAATCAGGAGAACGCCTTGAGCAGCTTTGCCGCAGCCAATGATAATCGGAAGGTCAGCGACGGATTTATTCCCTTCGTTGTCTTTGTGTTTCTGACCGAAGTCGCAGCAACTTTCCTGCTGACCGTGCCCAATTGGTATTGAGGCCGCAAAACTCGTCACAGGGTTTTTCCATACTGCCGATCCTGGCGGGCGCCATCGTGCTTTTGATGATTGGCGGCTTGTTGTTTATCTGACGACCCCGTTCCCCCTATTTTATATGCCCAAAGTCTGACTGTTCAACCTGCCAGCCAAGCGACATAATGGCGGGGGGCTATAAGTTCGTATTCTGGTGGCCCAGGAGGGACAGATGAGATTTACGGTGTTGTTCGCGCTTTTGCTGCCGCTGTTCGTTGCCGCATGTCAGACCATCACCCCCGAACAGCAGCGGACCATGGACAACCAGAAGTGTGCCTCCTTCGGCTTCAAACGCGGTACGACTGCCTTCTCAAATTGCCTGCTCCGCCTCGATCTCGACCGGCGTGCCGATCGCCGTGCGCAGATGCAATTCAACCAGCCCGTGTTCATTTACGGGCCGCCCTATTACGGCCCGGGCTGGTGGTAGAAGCGATGGCGAATGTTAATCAAATCCTGTCATGAGTTTGTCATCGGACTGAGGCACTAGTGTCGTGAAAACCTACCTTTTAGCGCTGCGCGGAAGCCCGGCTTAGAGATTTTAGCACGACCTTCATTTGTCACCAGACGGCACCTTCGCCGAACTTCACGGCATTTTCGCCCCATAGAATATTTAGTTCAAAGAGCATTACATTGCGGATAATTCAGATATCGGACACCCACCTCAGCCCGTCGAAGACCCATTTTAATGCAAACTGGCAGCCGCTCGCAGCGTGGATAAGTGCGCAAAGCCCTGACATGGTCGTCCACACCGGCGACCTGGCACTCGACGGGGCTGATCACGATGAGGACGTCGCATTCTCCATGCAGCAAATGAAGGCGCTGGTTTTGCCCCTGCTGATTGTGCCGGGCAACCATGACATCGGACATATGCCCGATATGGCGCAGCCTATGGATACTGTGCGCATCGAGCGCTGGCGGCGGCTGGTCGGCCGTGAGGAATGGGTGCAGGATGTCGGCGAATGGCGCTTCATTGGCTTGAACAGCCAGGTCTTTGGCCATGGTTCGGCCGCGGAAGACTGGCAGTTCGACTGGCTCGACGTAGCACTTTCGGGTGCAAATGGCCGGCCTATTGCAATTTTTGCTCATAAACCGCTTTTCGTGGACGACCCGGATGAAGGCGATTCCGGCTGTTGGGCTTTGAAACCTGTAGCGCGGCAGAAAATGCGCGATCTCCTCACCCGCTATAATGTTGCGCTCTACGCCAGCGGTCACCTTCACCGAGCCTGGACGGGGAAGCTCGGTGCAACCAACCTAGCCTGGGTGCCACCGGCATCTTTCATCATTGGCGCGATGGAACGCGACATGCCCGGCAAGCGCATCCTCGGAGCCATTGTGCACACGCTCGATGATAGGGGCGTCCACAGCGAAATCGTCGAGGTCGCGGGCATGACGCCCTATTTGCTCGATGACGTCGTCGACGAGGTTTATCCGTCGGTCAAGGCACCGGTGGAGGCCCTAGAATGATCGCGTTGGCGCTCGGAGCCATTGGTAAACACTAGCCACACCGGTGACGCCCGCATACCGAAGCCCGCTACGCCATGTTATCTAGGCGTTGCTGGAAGCTGGCACCGCGGGTGCACCGGCCACCCCGCTGCGGTCGGGCGTTCTCTACGATCCTTCGCCCACCACGCCGTGCCTGCAGGGCAATTCCGGCCATCACGATCTTATGACTCGCGCGTGTGCTTGTACCGCCAAAGCCCGGGGCATAACTTGGCTGTTGAACGCGCCGCCGATAACGTGCAGCCTGCATGCAAATTACTCTGACCTGGGAGATTTAAAATGCAGCTTGGCATGATTGGGCTGGGGCGCATGGGCAGCAACATGACGCAGCGCCTGTTGAAACACGGCCACGAGCTGGTGGTCTACGATACAAGAGCCGAGAGCGTAGCCGAACTGCAGCGGCTCGGAGCGGATGGCTCGACCGTGCTCGAGGAATTCGTGACAAAGCTGTCGCGTCCGCGTGCGGTATGGCTGATGCTGCCCGCAGCGGTCGTGGATACGGTGCTCGCCAAGCTGGTACCGCTGCTCGAAAAGGACGATATCGTCATCGACGGCGGCAATTCCTACTACCACGACGACATACGGCGCGGCGCGGCGCTTAAATCATCCGCCATCCATTATGTGGATGTCGGGACGAGTGGCGGCGTGTTCGGCCTTGAACGGGGTTACTGCCTGATGATCGGTGGGGAACCGGACATCGTGCAGCACCTTTCGCCTATCTTCGCAGCGCTCGCGCCGGGCAAGGGCGATCTGCCCGAGACCGAAAGCCGCCGCACCATGCCGGCGGACGAAAGCACAGCGGATCAGGGTTTTCTCCATTGCGGGCCCCACGGCGCCGGTCACTTCGTCAAGATGGTGCACAATGGCATCGAATACGGCCTGATGGCCGCCTATTCGGAGGGGCTGAATATCCTGCGCAACGCCGATATTGGCCTGCGCTCGCACGAGGCGGATGCCGAGACGACACCGCTCAAGAACCCTGAACACTATCAGTATCAATTCAACCTTCCCGACATTGCTGAAGTCTGGCGCCGGGGCAGCGTGATCAGTTCATGGCTGCTCGATCTCACGGCCGACGCGCTTTACGAAGATCCGGGCCTCGCCGGATATGCGGGGCATGTGTCGGATTCCGGCGAAGGCCGCTGGACGCTGATCGCCGCCATCGACGAGGCGGTGCCCGCCCCTGTGCTTGGCGCCGCACTGATCGAGCGCTTCAGTTCACGCGGCAATGCCGATTTCGCCAACAAGGTTCTGTCCGCCATGCGCCGTGAATTTGGCGGACACGTGGAAAAGCAGGCCAAGCCCGGCGGGCAATAGGGTTGCGCCGGCGGCCTGTCTGACAGGAGCAGAAACATGGCTAGGATATCATCGAGATTTGGCTTCCCGGCAGCGCTGTTGGGCGGAGTGCTTTCGCTCGCCCTCCCGCTCGCGGTTCACGCAGAGAACACAATGTCCAAGCAGACGGCAGCAACGCCAGCCACCAAACGCGTCAACGTTCGCGGCGCGATCGAAAGCTTGAGCGACACAGCGATCGTGGTGAAGACACGCGAAGGACCCGATGCGACCGTTGCCTTGAGTGACGGCTGGCAGGTCGGCGGCGTCGCCAAGGCTTCGATCGACGATATCAAGAAGGGCGATTTCGTCGGCATAACCAATGTGCCGAAAAGCGAAGGTGTCGCGAGCGCCGTTGAGGTCGTGATCTTCCCGGCAGCTCTTAAAGGCACGGGCGAAGGCGACCGGCCCTGGGATCTGAAGCCGAACAGCAGCATGACCAACGCGACGGTCGCCGATGCGGTCAAGGACATCGACGGACGGACGCTGACGGTCGTCTATCACGGTACGGAAAAGAAGATCGCCATTCCTGACGGAACGCCCATCGTTACCCTGGCCAAAGCGAGCAAGGATGACCTGAAGCCTGGCGCCACGGTGTTCATCTCAGCCGAGCGCGGCAATGGCGACAGCCTTTCGACAAAGCGCATCGTCGTCGGGACCAACGGTATCGTTCCCCCGATGTAATGAATGGGATCGCGCGCGTGCGCGGCCATTATCCGCGGCCCGACAGACTTGTGGCTGTCCGTTGCGGGGCTGACCGCGGATGCTCGCGAAAAGCTGCGGTGATGGCCCGAAGCGCTTCCCGGCTCTTCGGATCCGTCAGGGAAGAGTGCAAGACAATCGACAGGGAAGGCAGCGGCGGCAGCGCAAATCTTTCGCTGACGTCCACGACATCCGCCGGCGCCAGCCTGTATGGAAATGCGGCGACGGCAAGCCCTGCCGAGAGGGCGGCGACAATTGCGGACGTGCTTCCAATGAAAACCTCCGTCCACGAAATCGCCGCCCGATCCAGCAGGCTGGTCGAAACGTCGCGAACGACGCAGCTAGGAGAGGTCCCGGCAATGCGCAAGGGTTCACCCTTGCAGTGAACGAAACCCGGCGCGGCGAACCACCCGAAATGCTCGGGCCCCAGGGTTTCGCCATCGCGCCTGTCATCATCGCTGCGGATAATGACCGCATCGAGCGAACCGGCATCGTACAAATCCAAAAGCGACCGCGAACTGTCGACACGAACTTCGATTATTAGTGTCGGATCCAGCGACTTCAGCTTTGCCAATAACGATGATACCTCCGGGCCCATGACATGGCTCGCTATGCCAAGCGCGAAACGCCGGCGGGAGGCGGTAAGATCGGCCACCGCCCTTTCATGCGCAGTAAGAAAGGCCCGCGCCGATTGAATGAACATCTCGCCCTGGGCCGACAGCCTGACCTGTCGCGGCGTTCGCTCCAGCAATTTTTGCCCCAGCCGGTCCTCCAGCCGTTTCAACTTTACGCTGATTGCGCCCTGCGTCGTTCCCAGCACCTCCGCAGCACGCGTGAAGCTTTGAAAATCGGCGATGGTTACGAAGGCTCGTACGGCATCCACCTCAAGTGAAATCACTTCTATCATCCAAATTTGTTATCACTGATATGAGTTATCATACGATTGTGTTGTCATCAACTTCGCGACATTTTGCTCGTCGGTTTCCCCCGCAGCCAAGGTACTGGCCGCTCATTCGATCAAGGCAATCATGACAACCGACGTTTCAAGAAATACGATGGCGCTGGCCGCCGTTTGCTTGTCCGCGCTTATGCTCGGGCTCGAAATCTCCAGCATTCCCTCCATCCTGCCGACGCTCCAGAGCGTTCTGCCGGCAAGCTTCAAGGAGCTTCAATGGATAATGAATGCCTATACGATCGCCATGTGCACGGTCTTGATGGCGATGGGCGCGCTGGCGGATCGTTTTGGCCGCAAGCGTATTTTCCTGATCGGCATATTTGTCTTTGGCGCGGCATCTTTCGTTTGCGGTCTGGCTAACACCCCGTCGCTGCTCATCGGTGCACGCTTTCTGCAAGGCGCAAGCGGCGCCGCAATGCTGGCGTGTCAGGTCGCCGTTCTTTCGGACCAGTTTCGCAGCGGCAAGGAAAGGGCACGCGCGTTTGGCTGGTGGGGCATCATTTTCGGTGTCGGGCTCGGCTTTGGTCCCATTATCGGAAGCCTGATCGCGAGCTTTGCAGGCTGGCAATGGGTATTCCTGATCCACACGGTGCTTGCGGTCGGCACCGCATTTCTCACGCTCGCGGGCGTGGTCGAATCGCGCGATCCGCACGCGACGCGGATCGACTTTGCCGGCATGGCGACCCTCTCGCTATCCGTGTTCTGCCTTGTCTACTTCATCACTCAGGGTCAAGCCATTGGATTGACCAGTCTGCACGGGTTGGCAATTCTGGCAGCGAGCGGCATCAGCCTGCTGGCATTCATCGTCATCGAGAACTCGATTGCCCGGCCGATGTTCGACTTCCGCGTATTTAAAGTGCGCCTCTTCTCCGGTGCTCTCTTGGGATCAAGTGGCATGAACTTCAGCTTCTGGCCATTCGTCATCTATTTGCCGATCTTCCTGCAGGCGGTCCTAGGCTACGACAGTATCGAAGCAGGGTTCATTCTGCTTGCCTACACGGTTCCCAGCCTTGTCGTTCCGCCGCTTGCCGAGCGCCTGCTGCTGCAGCGGGGACCACGGTACGTCATTCCTCTCGGACTCTTTACGATCGGTACGGGCTTTCTGCTGATGCGCTTTGCGACGTTCGGTGATCAAGCTGGCATTGCGATCGTGCCCGGCTGCATTGTCGCCGGGGTCGGATTGGGATTGACGAATACGCCCGTCACCAACACCGCCACCGGCGCACTGCCCGTCGAACGCGCGGGCATGGCATCGGGAATGGACATGAGCGCCCGCATGATCTCGCTGGCGGTCAACATCGCTTTGATGGGCCTCATACTCGTTCTGGGCATTTCCGGCGCCCTCGCCCCGAATTTTCCCGCATCTGCGGCGCTGATCGACGCCATAGCCGCCGGCAATTTCTCCGAGGCAGTCGCCGCAGGCGTTTCACACGAACAAGCGATAAGCGCGTTGAACGATGGTTTTGGCTGGGTGATGCTCTATGGTGCAACTGCCGCCTGGATCATGGGCGCACTCAGTTTAACGGTTCTTCCCCGGCGCTGCGACAAAGTCAGATTGGCTGCGGCGTCGGGGAGCTAGGTGCGGGCCCGCCTTGCAAGGCGGGCCAAGGGAACCTATCGATGTGCCGACGCCTCGCTGTCTAGATGGGCCATCTGGACCGCAGCATAGCGGTCGCCGGCGGCCGCACCCTTGGGCACGGCCTTTTCGATAGCCGCAAGGTCATCGCGGCTGAGGCTTGCATCGAGAGCACCAAGCGTTTCAGCCAGACGATCGCGGCGGCGCGCGCCAATGACGGGGAAAATATCGCTCCCCTGCGCTACGACCCAGGCAATGGCGATCTGCGCGACTGACACGCCCTTTGCCTCCGCGATCTTCTTCAGCGCTTCGACGAGCGCCAGGTTGGCGTCAACATTTTCCGCCTGGAAACGGGGATTATGGGCGCGCCAGTCACCGGTCTGCGCGCTCTCCTTCGTCCAGTGGCCACTGATCAATCCGCGCGACAGCACGCCATAGGCTGTGATGGCAATACCAAGTGAGCGGCAGGTCTCAAGGATATTGTCCTCGATACCACGCGAAATCAGTGAATACTCGATCTGCAAATCGACGACCGGATGGACCGCGGCAGCACGCCGGATCGTCTCCGAGCCTACTTCCGAAAGCCCGATATGCCTGACGTAGCCAGCTTTCACGAGGTCGGCAATTGCGCCGATCGTTTCTTCGATCGGTACGGCAGGGTCGAGCCGCGCGGGGCGATAAATATCGATGTAATCGACACCGAGGCGCTGCAGCGAATAGGCTGCGAAGTTTTTCACGGCCTGCGGCCGTCCGTCAAAGCCGGTCCAGCCGCCTGCTGGGTCGCGCAGCCCGCCGAACTTGACGCTGAGTACGGCATCCTGACGCCTGGCGCCCTTCAGCGCCTCGGCAATGAGCAATTCGTTGTGACCCATTCCGTAGAAATCGCCGGTGTCGATGAGGTTGATACCGGCATCGAGCGCGGCGTGGATGGTGGCAATGCTTTCAGCGCGATCGGACGGCCCATACATGCCCGACATGCCCATGCAGCCGAGCCCGATCTGCCATACGCGCGGCCCGGTCTTTCCAAGTTGATGATGTTGCATTTCGTTCAATTCCTTTGCCTCGGTCGAAAGCAATATAGGCTCTCTGTATTTGTGCGATAATCCGCTATATTGTGCATGGGTTGTTCGGAAAATTGCACAATGACTGATCCTGATCTCTCTGATCTCAGCGCGCTGGTTGCGGTTGCGCAGACGCGGAATTTCCGCGCCGCAGCGACGATGCGCGGCGTATCCGCCTCCGCGCTGAGCGAAGCTATACGCCGCCTTGAGGCCCGCCTCGGCGTGCGGCTTCTCAACCGCACCACGCGGAGCGTTACCCCGACCGAGGCCGGCAAACTCCTCATCGAACGATTAACGCCGGCCCTTGGCGAGATCGCCGGCGCGCTCGACAGCATGAACAGTTTCCGCGACAGTCCGACGGGGACGCTCAAGCTCAATGTTCCGGTCATCGTAGCGGAACGGATCTTGCCGCCAATCATCAACGCTTTTCTTGCGGCCCATCCAGGTATCACGCTCGAGATCACCGCCTCGGACACATTCATCGACGTACTCGCCGCCGGGTTCGACGGCGGCATCCGTTATGATGAACGTATCGAGCGCGACATGATCGCGATCCCCATCGGGCCCCCAACCCAGCGTTTCGTCGCAGCGGCGGCGCCCTCCTACCTTTCGGCCCACGGCGTCCCCGCCCATCCGCGCGACCTCGTGAACCATGCCTGCATCCGTCACCGCTTCAGCAGTGGCTACATTCCGCATTGGGAGTTCGAACGGAATGGACAAGTAATCAAGGTAACGCCCAAGGGCCCGCTCATCGCGTCGACAGCCGAAATGGAGGTCAAAGCAGCGATCGACGGTCTGGGATTGGTCTATACATTTGAGGAATTTCTTGCCGGAGCGCTCGCCAGCGGCGCGCTGGTCGCGGTCCTAAGCGCATATTGGCAGAGCTTTACCGGTCCGCGCCTTTACTATCCAAGCCGCAAGCACATGCCAGCACCGCTGCGCGCATTCGTCGACTTCATAAAGGCATCCGCTAAATCGCCGTCAAAATAAGGCGGCTGGCCTTGCATCGCAGCGGCGACTATGCCATGACGCGCCTCCCTTGCCGGGTGCGCATTTCGCATCCGCTGAATTCCGACCTTAATGACATCACGCGATAGAAGGAGCGCTGCCATGGCACACGCGCTGGGCTTTGATTTCGGCACGACCAATACGGTCATGGCGCTCGCGGAGGGCCGTTCGACACGCTCCCTTGCCTTCACCAGCACGGCCGGCACCGCCGACAGCATGCGCACCGCCCTCTCCTTCATGAAGGACCCGCGCGCCGGCGCCGCGGCCCTCAAAGTCGAGGCGGGCCACGCTGCCATCCGCCAGTTCATCGATCACCCCGGCGAGTGCCGTTTCCTGCAGTCGATCAAGACATTTGCCGCCAGCCCGCTGTTTCAGGGCACGCTGATCTTCGCCAAGCGCCAAACCTTCGAAGACCTGATGGAGATTTTCCTGCGTCGCCTCAGGACTTATGCCGGCGATCACTGGCCGGCCGATATATCCCGGATCGTGACCGGACGGCCCGTGCATTTCGCGGGTGCCAATCCCGATCCGCAATTGGCAGTCGAACGTTACAACGCGGCGCTTACCCGCTTCGGCTTTCCAGAAATTCATTTCGTCTACGAGCCTGTAGCCGCGGCCTTCTACTTCGCCCAGAACCTGAAATCCGACGCGACTGTGCTCGTTGCCGATTTCGGCGGCGGCACGACCGACTATTCGATCATCCGCTTCGAAACGAACGGCGGCAAGCTTAGCGCCACTCCAGTCGGACATTCAGGCGTCGGCATTGCCGGCGACCATTTCGACTATCGCATGATCGACCAGATCGTCGCGCCACAGATCGGAAAAGGCAGCTTCTTCAAGAGCTTCGACAAGACACTGGAAGTTCCTGCCTCCTGGTATGCCAATTTCGGCCGCTGGAACCAGCTGTCGATCTTCAAGACCTCGAAGGAGTTTTCGGCGCTGAAGAAACTTGTCCGGGATAGCCTTGATCCGGAGCGGCTCGAACTCTTCGTCGATCTCGTCGAACATGACGAGGGCTACCCGCTCTACCAAGCAGTCTCCGCCACCAAGATAGCGCTTTCGTCCGGCGATGAAGCGGCCTTCGATTTCGCACCGCTTGGTCGCGGCGGCCACAAGACGATCCGGCGCGCCGACTTCGAGTCGTGGATCGCGGGCGACCTTGCCCGCATTGAAGGCGCGCTCGACGATGTTCTCGAAAAGACGGCAACGCCTGCCGGGGCGATCGACAAGGTATTCCTGACCGGCGGCACCTCGTTCGTGCCCGCCGTGCGGCGCATCTTTACCGAGCGCTTCGATCACAGCCGCATTGAGACCGGCGGTGAACTCCTGTCTATCGCCCACGGGCTCGCACTCATTGGCGAGCGCGACGACGTCAGGCAGTGGGCCGTCTAGACAGCCTTTCGCTCGGTCGCAAAGATCAGCAGCACCAAAAGTCCAAGGGCCGCACCTGACGCTGCCGTCGCCCACCAGCCGCCATAGAAATAGGTTGCCGCCGCAAGCGCGGATCCCGCCGAGCCAAGCAGGAAGACGATCGTCATATAGACGGCATTCAAGCGTCCGCGCGCATGGTCGTTCAGGGAGAAGATGATGCGCTGGCTGAGGATCTGGTTGGTCTGCACGGCGCTGTCGATGAAGATCGCCGAAAGCACCAGCGCAGCGATGGAAATAGCGGTGCCTGCCCAACCTGCCACGAGAAACCAGATCGTCAGCGTGATCATGGCGATCGCAGTCCCGCGCTGTGTGTGTCCACGATCGGCAAGCCGCCCGGCGATCGGCGCCGCTGCTGCGCCCGCTGCTCCGGCGAGGGCGAAGAGAGCGATCTGACGCTGGCTGTAACCAAATCTTTCGGTCAGCAGCAGCGGGATCGCCGTCCAGAACAGGTTGAAGCTCGCGAAGATAATGCCCTGGTAGATTGCACGGCGCTGCAGCGCGGGTGTCGTCACCAGCAGATGCGCCATGGATTTCAGGATTGCGCCGTAGCCCATTGAACCGTGGGGACGGCGGAGCGGGAGCGCAATGCGCAGAAGGGCGAGAACGACGAGCATGGCCCCCGCCGAAATCCAGAATATCGCCCGCCAGCCGAACTCCGAGGCAACAAGGTTGGCAAGTGGCCGCGCCAGCATGATGCCCGTCAGCAGACCGGCCATGACGTTGCCTATGGTGCGCCCGCGCGATGCCGCCGGCACCAGATGCGACGCGAAGGGTACGAGCACCTGCGCGCCGCAGGCAAAAAAGCCGATGGCAAAGGAAAAGAACAAAAACGTCGTGGCCGATCCGGACATGGCAGCGCCGGCAAGCCCGATCGCCGTGCCAGCCAGAGTTAGAAGGACGAGGAGGCGATTTTCAACAAGATCGGCAAGGGAGACCAGGAAGAGCAGTCCGGCACCATAACCGAGCTGAGTCACCGTGACGATGAAGCCCGCCATGCCGCCATGCATGTCGAGATCGGTGCTGATCAGGCCGATCAAGGCCTGCGCATAGTAGATATTGCCTACCATCGCCCCGCAGGCGAAAGCGAACAGAAACGTAAGAGCCGGCGAAAGACCCGGCAATTCGGGCGCGTCCGTGATGGCAGCTTCAATTTGGGCGGCGTCTCGGGAATGGGGCATCAAAATCGATCTTTCGACCGGCGCTCCTCTTTCGCCGGTTGTGCGTGGCTTATAGATGTGGCTCGATCAGGGAAAGATCGGCCTGCGACAGGCGATCGGACGCGGTGCGCGCCTGATGCCAATAGGGATAGATCAACGGCAGGAGGCTTACCTTGTCGAGCCTTTCCCGCTCCATGGACGTCAGGCTGATTTCGGCGGCTTTCAGATTGTCCGCAAGTTGCTCATCCGTGCGCGCGCCGACGATCACGGACGTGATGCCCGAGCGCCCGAGCAGCCAGGCCAGCGCAATCTGCGCCGCAGACACATCGCGGCTTTCTGCGATTTCAACCAGCACGTCGACAATATCGTAGAGCCGCTCCTGGTCGCGGATGGGCGGTTCGCCCCAATTGGCAAGCTGCCGCGTGCCTTCGGGCGCGTCCTTGTCGCGGCGATATTTTCCGGAGAGCAGACCACCGGCGAGCGGGCTCCAGACAAGCACGCCGAGCTGCTGGTCGAGCGTTGCCGGAATAAGTTCGTACTCGGCTTCGCGGGCTTCGAGACTGTAGTGAATCTGCTGGCTGATCGGCGCTATGTAGTTCTTGAGCGCCGCGGTGCCGATTGCCTTCATGAGGTGCCATGCCGAGAAATTCGAAACGCCGGCATAGCGCACTTTTCCGGATCGGATAAGCGTGTCGAGCGCCTCAAGCGTTTCATCGATCGGCGTCAGCCCGTCCCACTGGTGCAATTGGTAAAGGTCGATATGGTCGGTGCCGAGCCGCTTCAGGCTGGCCTCGGCAGCGCGGATAATGTGGTAACGCGACAGGCCGGCATCGTTGATTTCGGACCCCATCCGGAACCGCGCCTTGGTGGCGATCAGGACGCTGTCGCGCTTGCCTTTCAGGGCCTGGCCTACGATCTCTTCCGAGGCGCCGGCTGAATAGATGTCGGCCGTATCGAAAAGATTGATGCCGGCGTCGAGGGCCATGCCGATCTGACGCTTCGCGCCTTCAAGGTCCGTGTCGCCGGTCTTGGCGAAATTGCCCTTGCCGCCCATGGTCATGGTACCGAGGCTCAAGCAAGACACGATGAGGCCGGAGCGGCCAAGCTGACGATACTCCATGTCGGACTCCCTGATGATGCAGATGGGCTGCGCCGGAACGTGACGAAGGGCCTATCTATAATTGGCGGGTGCGCAGATGTCGCCCCCAGATTGAACCGGATGACGCAAATGTGCACCGTGAGCAACTGCCAAACACGACGAAGCCGGCTGCAGGCGCAACCGGCTTCGGGCCGTGATCGACAGCTATCGGTTTAACGCACCCAAACGACGCGTCTCGTGCTCCGGTCGATGAGCGCGGGCCTCTGGTCGACATAGACGTAGGAATAGCGCGGCTGGTCCGGGATATCGGTGAGCATCACATCTCCCGGAATGACCGTGCCGCTCGAAACGGGACCATCGATCATCACTGTGTCGACCGGATGTCGCTCAATATAGGTTATCGCATCGTCCGGCACGGCTTTTGAACTTTCGGACAGGTAGACCACCTGGCGGTTGTGCATCGATACGATCACCGGGCGGCCGTTGACGTAGACATAGCCAAAATCGGGATTATCCGGAATTTCATGGATGACGATCCTCTCCGGCACGACATAGCCCTGCGAAACGCTGTCGTCGAGCACCACCGGATCGGACGGATTCGCGATTACGTAGTCACGGGCGCCCTGCGGCACTTCCACGAGCACGTCCTGCGCAAGGGCGAAACCGGTCGTTGCAAACAACGCGGCTGCCGTCAGTGTGAGAACCTTGTTCATTGTGACCTCTCCTGTTTCATTCGCAGGGAAAACCCGGCCGGGGCCGATATGGTTCCGAGAAAATGCAGGCCCATCGGCGCTTTCACGGCTTGTTGTGTTGAACCTTCGGGTCGGTTATGGCCGTAAATGACGCAGACGAAACGCCAAAACAGGATCGCCATGAAGTATCCGTGGAATGATCGAGCCGGTAAGCTATCTGCCATCAAGATCGCAGCGCTGGCGGTCGCTTTTCTGCCTCTTTTGTGGATCGTTGCGAGCTACAAGACCAATATTCTGGGGCCACGGCCAATCACCCAGGCGATCCACGAGACGGGCGATTGGGCCATCCGTTTCTTTCTGGTCTCGCTGACGATTTCACCGCTTCGCGCCATTACGCGTTGGTCGAAGCTCATTCTTGTCCGGCGCATATTGGGGCTGACGGCCCTTGCCTACGCGCTCCTGCATTTCTCGCTCTACATCGTCGATCAGAACTTCAACCTTTCAAGGGTCGCCACCGAAATCTGGCTGCGCATCTACCTGCTCATCGGTTTTGTCACGCTCCTCGGATTGCTAGCGCTCGGCGTCACTTCAACGGATGCCATGATCCGGCGCATGGGGAAAAACTGGAACAGGCTGCACCGTCTGGCTTACCCGCTGGCCGCGCTCGGTATCCTGCATTTCTTCATGCAGTCGAAGGCCGATGTGACGGAGCCCACCTTGATGGCGGGGCTTTTGCTCGCGCTTCTCGCCTATCGAGTCTCCAAGGTGTGGGATTTTGATATTGCGGCAGTACCGACGCTCATCGCCATTGCCGTCATCGCGGCGCTTGGAACAGTCCTCATCGAATATGCCTGGTTCGCCATTGCGACGCGGATCCCCCCGTCCCGCGTCCTCCTCGCCAATCTCAGTTTCAGTCACTCGATCCGGCCAACCTGGTGGGTCCTGATGGCCTGTCTCATACCCGCGTTCTGGGCGGCGATAAAACCGATGATTGGCAATGATGGCCGCAAGATCAATCCGCTGTCGGCCAAGTAAACGCAGAAGTTTTGCTTTTCACGCCCGCAAAAACTGCTATCGCTTTTGCCATGGAACCGCAATTTACCCCCCTCATCGACTCCTTGCCCTCGACGGTGCCATTCGTCGGACCTGAAGCGCTCGAGCGCAAACGCAACCGCATTTTCCGGGCGCGGCTTGGTGCCAATGAAAACAGTTTCGGTCCGGCGCCGTCAGTCATTGCCGCCATGCAGGAAAATGCGGCGGATGCCTGGAAATATGCCGATCCGGAGAACTTCGATCTGAAGCAGGCGCTGGCTGCGCATCTCGGTGTGGCGCCGGGCAATGTCGTCGTCGGCGAAGGGGTCGATACGCTGCTCGGGCTTGCGGTGCGCCAATATGTTCAGCAGGGTACGCCCGTCGTCACCTCGCTCGGCGCCTATCCGACATTCAATTTCCATGTCGCGGGCTTTGGCGGACGACTGGTCACGGTGCCTTATCGCGATGACAGGGAAGACCTTGACGCTCTGCTTGACGCCGTCGAGCGCGAAAACGCACCGCTGGTCTATTTCTCCAATCCAGACAACCCGATGGGCACATGGTGGGCAGCGGCGGATATCGAACGTTTCATCGCGAGGCTGCCTACCACAACGATGCTGATCCTCGACGAAGCCTATGGCGAAACCGCGCCTGCCTCTGCCATGCCGCCGATCGACGTTTCGCGCCCCAACGTGTTGCGCATGCGCACATTTTCCAAGGCATATGGCCTTGCCGGCATGCGCTGTGGCTATGCCATCGGCGCTGAGCGGCAAATCCTTGCCTTCGACAAGATACGCAACCATTTCGGCATGAACCGGCTGACCCAGGCGGCAGCGCTCGCCGCGTTGAAGGATCAGGACTACCTGACATCGGTCATCGCGCGGATCATAGCCGGTCGCGACCGTATCGCGCAGATCGCCGCCGGAAATGGCCTGAAGGCCATCCCGTCCGCCACGAATTTCGTCACCATCGATTGCGGCCGCGACGGGCCCTTCGCGCTCTCCGTCCTCAATGCGCTGATCGAGCGCGACGTCTTTGTGCGCAAGCCCATGGCGCCCGGGCTCGACCGCTGCATTCGGGTGAGTGTGGGGCTGGAACACGAACTCGATTATTTCGCCGAGCAGCTTCCGCTCGCCCTCGCCTCACTTGCCTGAGCCTCAAAATCACGGAGAAACCCCGGTGGATATCAATCGCGCCTTTGTTGGCCTTGGCGGTCTTTTCGGAGCGGCCGGCATCGCCGCCTATGCGGCCGCGGCTCATAGCGCAAGCGGACATATGGCGACGATTGCGCCGATCCTTTCAATTCATGCGCCGGCGTTTCTTGCCCTCGCCATTCTCGCGCGGATGAGCAAGGCCGCCTATTTCGGCGGTCTGGTGCTGGTGTTCGGGCTCCTGTTCTTTATCGGCGATCTTGCTGCACGCGATTATACCGGCGACCGGCTCTTCGCCTTTGCAGCGCCGCTTGGCGGCTCACTGCTTATTCTTGGATGGCTGATCGTTGCGGCGACAGCTTTTCGCGGGCTGGATTTCAACGGCCAAAGATAAACGGCTTCACCACCGGCCAATTGTTTATGATTGCAAAGGCGCCGACGGCCATGCTCAGAGGCTGGCACGTTCGGCTGTCGTCCGCAGGCTGTTAGCGCGCCCGCGAAGCTCGCGGACGCCAACGGTTGACGCTTCCTTTCAGACAGAAAACATCTTCCCTCGGCCTCGCCGCATCCGCATCAAGATATCCAGCTTGGCATCGATCTTTTAGAAAGACTTTTCGAGAAACGCGACCCTCTGTTCAGGGATCGACAGTGCCGCTTCCGCCGAATTTCAAGGAATGCATCGGCAGCGGTTTCTGCGGCATCAGTTGCCCTTGAGCCTCGCATTGCACGTCGAGTAATAGCCGCCGCCCTGCTGGATCCAGCGCAAGCCGCCCAAAGTGCCCTTCTCCTTGTTGGCGTGATATTGTTCGAGACAGGTGTGCATCCGCGCCTTCGCCGGCGTTTCTGAAGCAAATTTCGCCGCCACCGATGAAGGGTACGTCGCCTTGCCGGAGTTCAATGTCGCCGTGGTGTCGGTCTTCTTTGGCGACTTTTTCGGCTTTGCGACAGGTTCCTCCGCTGCGGTGGCATCGGATGGCTGGGCATCGGTTTCAGTTGCCGCTGCCGGCGTCTTTGCGGCATCGGTTGCACAATTGGCCTTGCGAAAATCATTCCACGACACACCAGCTGCTTGACCCGCCGCCTGCGCAGCTTTGTATTTGATACTGCATTCTTTCATGCTGAGAGCGCTGGCGGGTAAGGCGTAGTTCAAAGGAACGAGGACGGCGACGAGGGCAATAGTTTTGCGGGCGATTCGGTAATCGATCATGAAAACCTGCTCTGAAAATGAATCATCAAAAAGCTCTAACAGTGTGATCCTACATGCACCTTTCGCTCCTTACCATGCAGACTTTCGTATAGGAAAAGTAGGGTTGAATTAATCGAACGATCGTTTTATTAACCCGCCATGGCACGAACCACAGGATCTGAAGGCGTTAAGACACGCAGCGCGATTGACGCGGCTGCGAAGCGTCTTATTGCGCGCGTCGGCTATGAGGCGATGTCGATGCGCCAGCTTGCTGATGAGGTTGGCGTCCAGTCGGCCGCCTTCTATCACTATTATCCCAACAAGCAGCAATTGCTGTTCTCGCTCATGCGGGCGCACATGGTCCGGCTGATCGACGCATGGGAGGAGACCAGCTCTGGCGTGGAAGACCCCGTCGAGCGATTCGCCGCTTTCATACGATTCCACATCACTTATCATGCCGATCGACGCGACGACGTGCATATCGGCAATATGGAATTGCGCAGCCTCAGCGCCGACAATCGCGCCGTGATCGTCGCCTTGCGCGGGCGATACGAGAACAGCTTGCGCGAAATTCTCGACGACGGGCTCGATGCCCGCCAGTTCGTCATCGATGACATTGCGCTGATGACACGCGCGATCATTGGAATGACGACCGGCATCAATCTCTGGTTCCGCAACGATGACAGGCTTACTGTCACCGAGGTTGCGGAAAAATACGTTCAGATGGGATTGCGCCTTGTTGGCGCCAAGAAGATCGAGACAGCTACCACGGGAGGACGCAATGTATCAGTCAGGACTAAGGTTCGGAGTATCTGAAGAGATCGAGGCGCTGCGCGACACCGTACATCGTTTCGCCCAGGAGAAGATTGCGCCGCTCGCGTCGGAGATCGACCGAACCAACCAGTTTCCCATGCAGCTGTGGCAGGAGATGGGTGCGCTCGGCCTTCTTGGCATGACTGCCAATCCTGAATTTGGTGGTTCCGGGCTCGGTTACCTCGCCCATGTGGTGGCGATGGAAGAACTGTCGCGCGCATCGGCTTCGGTCGCCCTTTCCTATGGCGCGCATTCCAACCTCTGCGTCAACCAGATCAATCGCTGGGGCACCGACGAGCAAAAGGCAAAATTCCTGCCGAAACTCTGTACCGGCGAGAATGTGGGCGCACTTGCGATGTCGGAGCCTGGTTCCGGGTCAGACGTCGTTTCGATGAAGCTCCGGGCCGACAAGAAGAACGACCGCTACGTTCTCAATGGCAACAAGATGTGGATCACCAATGGTCCGGACGCCAATACACTCGTCGTGTACGCCAAGACCGATGCTGCTGCCGGTTCGCGCGGCGTCACGGCTTTCCTGATAGAGAAGGAGTTCAAGGGGTTCAGCACGGCGCAGAAGCTCGACAAGCTCGGCATGCGCGGTTCGAACACCTGCGAACTCGTGTTCGAGGATTGTGAAGTCCCCTTCGAGAACGTCCTTGGCGAGGAAGGCAAGGGCGTCAAAATTCTGATGTCCGGCCTCGACTATGAGCGCGTCGTTCTTGCCGGCGGTCCGCTCGGCATCATGGCCGCCTGCCTCGATGTGGTCGTTCCATATGTGCATGAGCGCAAGCAGTTCGGCCAGCCGATCGGCGAGTTCCAGCTCATGCAGGGCAAGCTCGCCGATATGTATACGACCATGAACGCCTGCCGCGCCTATGTCTATGCGGTGGCGGCAGCCTGCGATCGCGCCGAAACCACCCGCAAGGACGCCGCCGGCTGCATTCTCTACGCCGCCGAAAAGGCAACGTGGTGTGCTCTCGAGGCCATCCAGGCGCTCGGTGGCAATGGCTACATCAACGACTATCCGACCGGCCGGCTTCTGCGCGATGCGAAGCTTTACGAAATCGGAGCCGGCACCAGCGAAATTCGCCGCATGTTGATCGGCAGGGAGATGTTTGCAGAGTCACAATAGCTGCCTGTCGCGTTTCGAGTCCCCGCTGCCAATCAATTGATCCTACAGGAGACCGCATGACGATTCTTTCATCCGAGGTCAGCACAACGTCCGACGTCTTTATCGCGAACCGGGCGCGGATGCAGGCGCTGGTCAGCGAAATCGAGACCAAGGCAGCAAAGGTCAATCTTGGCGGCACCGAGGAGGCGCGCAAGCGCCACACGTCGCGCGGCAAGCTTCTGCCGCGCGACCGCCTGGCCCAACTCCTGGATGCAGGCTCGCCCTTTCTCGAAATCGGTCAGTTTGCCGCTTGGGGCATGTATGACGACGATATTTCGTCTGCCGGGCTCATCGCAGGTATTGGGCGGGTATCGGGCAAGGAAGTCATGATCGTTGTCAACGATGCAACGGTCAAAGGCGGCACCTACTACCCGCTTACTGTAAAGAAGCATCTGCGCGCCCAGGAAATCGCGCTCCAGAACAACCTGCCTTGCATTTACCTCGTCGATTCCGGCGGCGCGAACCTGCCGAACCAGGATGAAGTGTTTCCAGACCGCGAACATTTCGGCCGCATCTTTTACAATCAGGCCAATATGTCGGCGGCGGGCATTCCGCAGATTGCCGTCGTCATGGGATCGTGCACCGCGGGCGGCGCCTACGTTCCGGCTATGTCGGAAGAAACGATCATGGTGAAGGGGCAGGCAACGATTTTCCTCGGTGGCCCACCACTGGTCAAGGCGGCGACGGGCGAGGACGTATCGGCTGAGGACCTTGGCGGCGCCGATCTTCACACACGCGAATCCGGTGTCGCCGATCACTACGCGATGGATGACGCACATGCGCTCGCCATTGCCCGCCGCATTGTCGCAAATCTCAATCGAAAGAAGACGATAGGGCTCGATCTTCGCAAAGTGAGTGCGCCGCTCTATGATCCGGCCGAACTCTACGGCATCGTGCCGACCGATCTGCGCCAGCCCTACGATGTGCGCGAACTGATCGCCCGCATCGTTGACTGCTCTGAGTTCGACGAGTTCAAGCAGAACTACGGCACGACGCTGGTCACGGGCTTTGCCCATCTCTACGGCATGCCTGTCGGCATCATCGCCAATAATGGCGTGCTCTTTTCGGAAAGCGCACTCAAGGGTACGCATTTTATCGAGCTGTGCACCCAGCGCGGCATTCCCCTCGTCTTCCTGCAAAATATCACAGGCTTCATGGTCGGCCGCTCCTACGAGGCGCGCGGCATTGCCAAGGACGGAGCCAAGCTCGTTACGGCCGTTGCGACGGCGCGGGTCCCCAAGGTCACGATGATTGTCGGCGGCTCGTTCGGCGCCGGCAATTACGGCATGTGCGGACGGGCCTTTTCGCCGCGCTTCCTGTGGATGTGGCCGAACGCCCGCATTTCAGTGATGGGGGGCGAACAGGCCGCCACCGTGCTTGCCCTGGTCAAGCGCGAAGGCATCGAACGCAAGGGCGGTGAATGGACCACGGCTGAAGAGGCTGCGTTCCGCGCGCCGATTCTCGAAAAATATGAGCGCGAGGGCCACCCACTCTATTCGTCGGCGCGGCTTTGGGATGACGGGATCATCGACCCCGCCAAGAGCCGCGATGTGTTGGCGCTGTCGCTCTCTGCCGCGCTGAACGCGCCGGTGGAAGAAACCCGCTTCGGCGTGTTCAGGATGTAGGGGAAAAAGACCATGACGAAAATGTTCTCCAAAATCCTGATCGCCAATCGCGGTGAGATCGCCTGCCGTGTCATTCGCACGGCGCAGAAGCTCGGCATAAGTACGGTGGCCGTCTATTCCGATGCGGACGCCCATGCGCTGCATGTCAGCATGGCCGATGAGGCCGTCAATATCGGTCCGGCGCCGGTCACCGATAGTTATCTTCGCGCCGACCACATCATCAAGGCGGCGCTCGATACGGGAGCCGAAGCAATCCACCCCGGCTACGGTTTCCTTTCGGAAAATCCTGGGTTCGTCGATGCCGTGGTCAAGGCCGGCCTCGTCTTCATCGGACCGTCGGCGGATTCGATCCGCGCGATGGGTCTGAAGGACGCGGCGAAGCGGCTGATGGAAAAGGCCGGCGTTCCCGTCGTTCCGGGCTATCATGGCGAGGCACAGGAACTCGTCGTGCTCGCATCCAAAGCCCGCGAAATCGGCTATCCGGTGCTGATCAAGGCCCGCGCTGGCGGTGGCGGCAAGGGCATGCGCAAGGTCGACAGTCCCGACGACTTCGCCGAAGCCCTCGGTAGCGCCCGCCGCGAGGCCAAGAGTGCCTTCGGCGATGACCGGGTTCTCGTCGAAAAGTACATCGCGAAGCCCCGGCATATCGAAGTGCAGGTCTTCGGCGACAATCATGGCAATGCCGTTCACCTTTACGAGCGCGATTGCTCGCTGCAACGCCGGCATCAAAAAGTGATCGAGGAGGCTCCTGCCCCGGGGATAACCGCGGAAATGCGCGAGGCCATGACCGGCGCCGCAGTCAAGGCGGCGCAGGCGATCAAGTATTCCGGCGCAGGTACGATTGAGTTCATCGTCGACGCAACGGAAGGCCTGCGGCCGGACCGCTTCTGGTTCATGGAGATGAACACGCGCCTTCAGGTCGAACATCCCGTGACGGAAATGGTCACAGGTCTCGACCTTGTGGAATGGCAATTGCGTGTGGCTGCCGGCGAGAAGCTGCCATTGGCTCAAGCGAATATCCCTCTCAACGGCCATTCCATCGAGGTTCGCCTCTATGCGGAGGATCCGGCAAAGAGCTTCCTGCCTGCCACCGGGACGCTTTATCACCTCGCCTTCCCCAATGGCGTCAAGGACGGCGCGGTACGGGTCGAGACCGGGGTTCGCAGCGGCGACGAGATTTCGCCGTTCTACGATCCGATGATCGCCAAGCTTGTGGTTCACGGCGCGGATCGGGCTGCCGCGCTCCGCGCGATACAAAACGCGCTGGGCGAGACGGAAGTCGCCGGGACGGTCACGAACACGGCCTTTCTCGCGGCGCTGGTGCGGCATCCTGGATTTGCCGCAGGCGATGTCGATACGGGGCTGATCGACCGCGATCTTGCCGGGCTTATCGCGCCAGTCGCGATTGAAGCAGGGGCGAAGGAACTCGCCATCCTCTTTGCAAGCGGCCTGCTCAAGCGCCCGGTTTCCACCGATCCCTGGACCGCCTTGCGCGGTTACAGCCATCATGCGGCCCTCGCCTATCCTGTGATGCTTGAGGAAAACGGAGCGATCACCCGTTACGAGGTGTCGGTTCTCGGCGATGAGCGATACGGGATTTCCAGTCCCGCCGGTACGCAGGAACTGCGCGTTCGCCATGGACCGGCCACGTGGCATGTCACCGGCAAGGGCATCAATCTGCATGCCAAGGCCATGACGATACCACATGGAGTCGCGGTGCTTGCCAAGGGCGCCGCGGCGACGTTCTGCGTTGCCGACCCCTTCCTCCTTGCCGAAGCGGCAGGCGGTGGAGGCGATCGCCTTGCCGCGCCAATGCCGGGTCTCGTGAAATCTGTGCGCTTTACGGCGGGCGATCAGGTCAAGAAGGGGCAGGTTTTGCTCGTGCTCGAAGCCATGAAGATGGAGCATTCGATTACCGCACCGCATGATGGCAGGATCGCCGAAATTGCCAGCGAAGGCACGCAGGTCAAAGAGAAGTCGTCGCTCGTGCGGTTTGAAGACGCGGGCAATGATTCTTCAAAGATTTGAGGCAGCAAGCACGCCTTCGGCATGCTACGAAAGTGGCGCGGGGCCCGCAGCAGCGGGCGCCGGGCTATGTTCCCGCCTTTAATTCAGGAGATTACCTATGGCCACAAAATCCCTCCAGACGATCAAGCGCGCGCCCCTCGCCACCCCTACCGACCTTGGGGAAAAGGCGACGCGCGATATTTCCGCCGCCGTCAATGCGCTGCTTGCCGATACATTCGCGCTTTACATGAAAACCAAGAATTTTCACTGGCACATGAGCGGCCCGCATTTTCGCGACTATCATCTGATGCTCGACGAGCAAGGCGAACAGATCTTCGCCATGACCGACGTTCTTGCCGAACGCGTCCGCAAGATCGGCGGCACCACGCTCAAGTCCATCGGGCAGATTTCGTCGAAACAGCGCCTTCTCGACAATGACGCGAACTTCGTAACGCCTGAAGACATGATCGCCGAGCTGCGCGACGATACAAAGAGCTTCATCGGCTATCTGCGCCAGGTGCATGAGCTTTGCAGCGAATATAATGACAGCGCCACGACCAGCATCATCGAGAACTATATTGACGAGTCCGAGCGGCGCCATTGGTTCCTTTTTGAAGCATCGCGCGTCGGCCCGGCTGGCGTCTGATCGATCCGTTGCGGATAACCCGGCCGTCCCGGCGGCCGGTTTGTTTCCGTGATTTCCCCCGGCAGACCGATACTATCTAAACAAGACGTGCTCTAATCGTTTGCCTTGGCCAGCCTTGCCAACTGCGCGCGGCCTTGCGTCTCAACAATCATGGTCTCGACCGATGAAATGTTGAGGGCCAGCGTTGCGATCTTCTGCAAAGTATTGTTGTCAGGAAATGTCTTGGTCTTGGCTGAGCTCGTTATCAGCTGCCTTTGGGCAGCCGTGAGCCTAGCGAGCAATTCTTCGAGTTCATCCATGAATGTCCGTCCGCCGTGGTTGCAATAAATACAATACCTATAGTTGTAGCGTAGCAGTATGGGTAACTTATACTGTAATCACAATCTTGTGTCCATCCACGGCTGGCAATCTAGCCATAGGGTGCAGACGAGAATTTTCTACACGCTAAGGTTGTGGTCCATTCCGACAGATCAGTGTGTCGTCATCCATTCGCGGGCTTCGCGCAGGGCGGTTGCGAGATCAATCTTGGACATTGTCTTGCCAAGTTCGGCCCGCAGTTCCGCGGCGCGATCGCACCCCTTGATGGCGGCAATGTTGAACCATTTGTGCGCGGCCACCAGGTCGATGGCGCAATCGCGACCGGTCGCATACATAATGCCCATTTCGAAGAGGATGTCGGTCTGGGCGGAGCCACCGGCGTCACCGGTTTCGACAGTCTGAAGATCAAAGCGTGCCATTTCAGTCAAACCCCTTGTTGAAACAAATTCGCGTCGAACGAAAAGCCCTGTTAGACTTCTGAGAACCGCCATTTGTTTGTTTCGGCGTGCTCTTTCGATGCTTTCGAGAATGAACGATAGGCTTGAAATTGCTGTTAAAAGCCATGATTAACCGCCCACAAACAAAACAAAAACAACTCGTAAACTTCGCAATTCATTAAATATAGCACGCCAGCAATTGCAGGCATTTGCCGCAAATTTGCCTAAAATCGGATTTTCCGGCCTGAAGAGTTTGATAACCAAACGCGCGGTTTGCGAATCTGAACGTCGGCAATTCACCCCCGCCCACGCTACTTGAAAACAGGCGGATTTTGGGCTGGGGCTGCTTTCTTTCCCCGATTTTTTGAATTACGTTTACGTTTGCGTAAGAAAGGCGATGCTGGAGAGATCGCCTTATATCGGGAGGAAATTCATGAAACGCAATATAGTTTTGGCCTGCACCGGCCTTGTCCTTATGGCTGGCCCTACCCTTGCAGAAGAAGCGATCGTCGGATCGTGGAAGCGGCCAAACGGCACCATCATTCAATATTCGTCCTGTGGGACAGATACCTATTGCGGCACGGTGATGACCGGCGAATACAAGGGAAAGTCGATCGGCTCGATGTCCGGCAAGAGCGGTTCCTACAAGGGCACGGTCAACAAGCTCGATGAGGGCAAGACCTATAATGGCAAGGCGACGGCAACCGGGGCAACCCTTTCGCTTTCAGGCTGTGTCATGGGCGGCCTCATCTGCAAGAGCGAGAGCCTGACGCGCCAGTAGAGGCCGGGTGGGGTAGGCAGACCCCTTGGGGGTGGCGGCACTCCTTCGATGCGTTTACATTATCCACCCGCTCCACCGTGTATTGGCGTAAGTGAGCACGGCCACCGGTGGCGGTACTGGGTCAGTCCGCCGTCTGCACTTCCCCGTCCATAGGACGGAGTCGAAGAGCGGACTTCGATGGCTGAGTGGCGGCAGTCCTCGCATAAATTCCCATCATCCACCCTCTCCGCCGTCATCCTCGGGCGTTAGACCCGAGGACCCACTCTTCCCTTCGCGGCGCGAACAGCGTTCATGCCGGAGGGCCATCCTTTCTTCGTGGGCAGACAGCGTCGACGATGGATCCTCGGGACAAGGGCCCGAGGATGACGCAAGTGAGGACAGTGAGGGGGCCCAAGGATGGCGGAAACGAGAACGGCCCGAGGCGACGCAGTGCACACGACCCTTAGATGACGGAAGTGGGGGACCGCCGAGGGCAACCGCCGTATGAACTGTGCAGCACTTGCGCCTGACGACAGCTGCGAACCACTCGGCCCGGGTTCTGCTTAACCGCGGTTCGAATCGCCGCCCGGCAAATCTCAGATGTTCTCAGCGACCAGGCTTGCCACCTTCCGGTGAATTTCATTCCGGCTATCCGCAGTTCCCTTCGGATCGTAAAGATAGACAGCCAGCAGGATCGGCTTGCGGCTTGGCGGCCAGATTACCGCGATGTCATTGGCCATGCCGCTGTCGCTGGTACCGGTTTTGTCGCCGACGCTCCAGCCCTTGGGCAAGCCGCCGCGCAGACGTTTGTCGCCGGTCTTGTTCGCAAGCAGCCACTCGATGAGCTGATCGCGTGAGGATTTCGCCAGCGCGTTGCCGAGAACCGTCTTCTGCAGGTCTTTCAAAATGTGCGCCGGCGTGATCGTGTCACGCGGATCGCCGGGCGCCGCCTCGTTCAGTTCCGTCTCGCGCCGGTCCAGTCGAAACGTCGCATCGCCGAGGCTGCGCGCATATTGTGTCAGACCCTTCGGCCCGCCGAGATTGTCCAGCAAAAGATTGCCGGCGGTATTGTCGCTCAACGTGATCGCAGCTTCGCAGAGTGCAGCAAGGGTCATGCCCTCGTCGACATGCTTTCCCGTGGCGGGCGAGCCGGCAACAAGGTCGCCCTTGCCGTATTTAATGACCCGATCGAGTTTTTCTTCCTTGCGGTCGACTTTCGCCAGTACCGCGGCCGCGGCCAGGAACTTGAACGTGCTGCACATCGCGAAGCGCTCATGCGCGCGGTATTCGATCTTGCTGTCGCTCGCCGTGTCGAGCGCTGCAACCCCAAGGCGTGCACCGGTCTTTTCCCCGAGCCCCTTGAACGCCGCATCGAGATCAACCCTTTCGGCCGGCGCGGCATAGGCCAAAGCCCTCGGCAACGCCAATGCCGGTATCGCCAGCATCGATCCGAGCAATGTTCCGCGGCGGGTAATAGAACCACTCATTTCATATCTCCATGTCTTACAAACCGACTGCGCGATTCACGCGTGGCGAAAGCTGCGATCCGAACTGGCAAATTCCGTGGAGAAACTGTGACGAAAAAGAGCGCCTGAACTTGACCAATAGTGAACCTTTAGGTTATTTAACTCCTTGGTAATTTATAACGCGGGAGTGAACGATGCGAAAGACCTATCATGGGAGCTGTCATTGCGGAGCGGTTCGTTTCGAGGCCGACATCGACCTCACTCAAGGCACCAGCAGGTGCAATTGTTCGGTCTGCGCCAAAGGCCGTTTCTGGAAGGTGATCGTCGGCGGCGATGAGCTCCGTGTCGTGACGGGGTCAGAAAAATTGACCGCGTATCGTTTTGGCGGCGGCGCAATTACCCATTTCTTTTGCGACACATGCGGCATGAAACCGTTCGGTCAGGGCGAGATGGAAAGCATGGGAAAGTTCTATGGCGTCAATGTCGCCTGCCTCGATGATTTGCCTGTCAAAGACCTGGTAGCGGCGCCTTTGGAGTATCAGGATGGGCTCCACGACCACTGGGAGCGGCGGCCGCAGGAAGTGCGCCATCTTTAGATGGGATTTTGAGTTCTAACAAAAATGAGCGAGCAAAAACAACACTCTACGCCGTGAAAAGCCCTTTATTTACAGCATATTAGACTAATGTCTAATTGTTTCGAACAATTCCCCCGGCTATAAAGAAATCGATTTTAGCGTGTAGTTGTTTTCGAAATGCACTGTTGTTGACCACCTTTATCCTGCGGTTGCTGGTGTCTTAAGTATCCAGTCGTTTATGTGCAAACCCTCCCTGCACATAAAGCCGAAATTTCGGGAGGATCAGGGATAGAATGGTGCGTAGGCCATTCCTTTCTTGAGGCACGTGCCCGAACTTTTGTCGGGCCAGGCAACCGCAGGACTAATGCGCTCGAGCAGCTCCTTCGCTGGTTACGGGCAAAAAGACAGGCAGCCATGGAAGTCCCCCCATGGCTGCCTTTTTCTTGTGGTAGATGAGTTTCCCGTGCCTGGTCGCAGCGATTTTGCAGCGCCCTTGCGGGCAGACGACTTTACGCCTTGTTAGGGGCCGCGAGTTACCGAGCGCTGTCGGTTGCGCACTTGCGACAGCGAGCTGCGGAGCGCTGGCCGAGCCCTGTAGGCGGCAGCGCGTCGCCCGGCCCTGTTGGTTGGGGACTTGGCCTAATTTTGGTTGCGACAGCGAACTGGTGAGCGCTGGCCGACGCCTGGCGGAGCCTGTAGGCGGCAGCGGTCGCCCGGCCCTGTTGGTTATGAACTTGGCCGTGTCTTGGCGGTGGAAAGGAATTTGCTGCGCGAGTTGTTGCGACGCGTTTGCCGCACCTTGTCATCAACAGCGAGTTTATCGAGCCCTGTCGGTTGAGGACTTGTCGTGTCTTGGTGGCGGAAGTGAATTTGTGACGCAAGTTGGTCTCTGACTTTGCCGAGCCCCTTAGGTGGGGTGCCCGCCGGGACAGCCGCTTGCCATCGCTCTTGTTGACATAATCCTGTTTCGTGACAATCATAACCTCATGGGGATTGCGATCTCCCCACGAGGCGTCATGCCCAAGTATCGCGTCCAACAACCCCACTTTAGCGGAGGGACGCGAAATGTCTTCGACGACACGAATTTCACCCGAAAAACTGGCACGGCTTATCGGAACGCCGGCGTGCCCTGTCCTTGTCGACGTCCGTACGGATGAGGACTTTGCCCTCGACGAGCGATTGATTCCCGGCTCACGCCGCCGCTCATATGCGGCAATCGAAACCTGGCGGGATGAACTCGTCGGCAAACGGGCAATCGTCATCTGCCAGCAAGGCAGGAAGCTCAGCGAGGGGACCGCGGCGCTGCTGCGTTATCACGGCGTGCCGGCCGAATCGCTCGAGGGTGGCTACGAGGCGTGGGTCACGGCATCTCTGCCGCTGGTTCGCGTGTTACGGCTGCCGACGGCAGACCCGAATGGACGGACAATCTGGGTCACGCGGGCGCGGCCAAAGATCGACAGGATTGCCTGTCCCTGGCTGATCCGTCGATTTATCGACCCTGATGCCGTGTTCCTGTTCGTTGCGCCTGCGGAGGTCGAGGCGGTGGCCGAACGTTTTGGCGCGACGCCGTTTGATATCGAAGACGTGTTCTGGAGCCATCGCGGCGAACTCTGCACGTTCGACGTGATGATCGAGGAATTCGGCTTGACGTCCGCACCGTTGACGCGCCTTGCAACGATTGTGCGCGGTGCGGATACCGCCCGGCCGGACCTTGCACCCGAGGCACCGGGATTGCTTGCCGCATCACTCGGCCTGTCGCGAATGTATTCCGACGATCTGGCACAGTTGGAAGCTGGCATGACGCTCTACGACGCATTCTATCGCTGGTGCCGTGATGCGACGGGCGAAACGCATAACTGGCCAAATCGCAAGCTTGGTGCATGAGTTGACCGTTTCAGCACCCGATGGCGTGAACGCCGTATCCCAAGGGCGAACGGGCCATGACATCTCGTTCAGCGAAGCCGTGCATGTCTGGATGCGTGTCGCATCACTGAGCTTCGGCGGGCCTGCCGGGCAAATCGCGGTGATGCACCGCATTCTGGTCGATGAGAAGCGTTGGATCGGCGAGAACAGGTTTCTGCATGCCCTCAATTATTGTATGCTCTTGCCCGGACCCGAGGCGCAGCAGCTGGCGATCTATATTGGCTGGTTGCTGCACCGGACCAAAGGCGGCCTCGTTGCCGGCACGCTGTTTGTCCTTCCCGGCTTTCTGTCGATTCTTGGGCTCAGCGTCATCTACGTCCTGTTTGGCAATGTCGGGATGGTGGCGGGGCTCTTCTTCGGCCTCAAAGCAGCCGTGCTTGCCATCGTGCTGCAGGCGGTGGTGCGGATTGGCGGGCGCGCACTCAAGAATTGGTTCATGGTGTCAATCGCGATTGCGGCTTTCGTTGCAATTTTCGTCCTGCACGTGCCTTTTCCACTCATCGTTCTCATCGCGGCATTGATCGGCTTCATCGGAGGAAAAACCGGATCGACGCTGTTTCAATTAGGCGGAGGTCATGGCGATGCAACCTCCGGTCTTGCGGACCGGGACTCGGCGCTCGGCGAAGCGACGCCCGACCACGCCCGGCCGAATCTCGCCTGGTCGCTGAAAATAGGCGCCGTCCTTCTCGTCCTCTGGCTTGCGCCGGTCGGTGCCATAGTCCTCGCTCTCGGACCGGACAATGTGTTCAGCCAAATCGGCATCTTCTTCAGCAAAATGGCGATGGTAACGTTCGGCGGCGCGTATGCGGTCCTTTCATACGTCGCCCAGCAGGCGGTCCAGCATTACGGATGGCTGCAGCCCGGGGAAATGCTGGATGGGCTTGGCATGGCGGAGACGACACCGGGACCGCTGATTATGGTGGTACAGTTCGTCGGTTTCCTCGGCGCCTATCGAGCGCCCGGTTCGTTGCCCCCGCTCACGGCAGCCGTGCTCGCCTCGATCCTGACGACATGGGTGACGTTCGTGCCATGCTTTCTGTGGATTTTCCTTGGGGCTCCCTTCATAGAGCGGCTTCGCAACAACCGGGCGCTGACAGGAGCGATGACCGCGATTACCGCCGCCATCGTCGGCGTGATCACCAACCTTGCCGTGTGGTTCGCACTGCACGTGATGTTCACCAGCATCGTTCGCTGGGAGGCATTGGGCATCACGATCGACGTGCCGGTACTCTCTTCTGTCAACCTCGCTTCCGTCGCACTGACCGTCAGCGCGATCGCGGCCATTTTCTGGTTGAGGTCGGGAATGTTGCCGACGCTTCTTGCCACGTCATTGGCGGGCATGGCGTGGTATCTCTTCCACGGGGTGAATTGAAGCCCTGCCCCGTCAGGGCTTCAATTGTGCCGGTTCAGCGGGCCCGCTGGCCGAAAAGCACCTTCTTGGCTTCCTCGTCGTCGGCGAGGTTGCGCCGCTCCTCTTTGCCGAGTTCGAGCCCGCGCTGCACGGCGGGCCGCGCACCGATCGCTTCGAACCAGCGCTTCAGATTGGGAAATTCGTTCAAATCCTGACCCTGATTGGCATGCGGCACGACCCAGCCATAGGCAGCCATGTCCGCGATGGAATAATCGCCGGCAAGATAGTCGCTTTCGGCAAGCCGCCGATTCATCACGCCATAGAGGCGGTTTACCTCGTTGGTATAGCGATTGAACGCATATTCGATCTTCTCGGGGGCATATTGGCGGAAATGATGCGCCTGGCCGGCCATAGGGCCGAGACCGCCCACCTGCCAGAACAGCCACTCTTCAACCGCGACGCGGCTGCGTTCCTCCTGCGGATAGAATTTGCCGAATTTCCGGCCGAGATACTGCAGGATCGCGCCGGATTCGAATACCGAAATTGGCTTTCCGCCCGGTCCCTCGGGGTCGATAATGGCCGGCATGCGATTATTGGGGGCGATCTTCAGGAAAGAAGGCTCGAACTGTTCGCCCTTGCCGATGTTGACAAGTTTCAGATCGTAGGGAACGCCGAGCTCCTCGAGCATGATGGATATCTTCCAGCCGTTGGGCGTCGGCCAGTAATAGAGTTCGATCGGTTTGGTTTGGGAGGTCATCGCAGTCTCCATGCGTGGGGGAATGTTCAAGAGAAATAGAACTTCCATGGCCGCGCGCAAGATGGCCCATGCAATTCCGTTGAACGCCAGATGAACGGCGGTCTCAGCTTTGGTTCAGCACGCCTCGCCTAATTTGCGCTCGATACGATGGGTGCCGAAGCGGGCCGAGGAGATTCCGGGACATGATGCGGTCGACAGCAAACTTTTCGCTGATTTTCCTGCGGGCGCTTGTCTTTTCGGCGATCCTCGTCGGGCCGGTCATCGCCTTTGCAGCAAGTTATGAAAGCCGCTCGCCATCCAATGGCGGCGTTGGGCTCGTACTCCTCGTCGCCTTGCAGCGCGTTTGAGACAGGTGCATTTCAACTGTCACCCGGAGCGACTATATTGCGGGGATGGATAAACGAATCGGAACAAGAAAGCCTGTCACGATCAGCATGCCGCCGCATGTTGAACCCGAAGAGTTCATGGACGAGCATGCGGCTGTCGACGCGCTGCGCCGGATCTACGAGCGCAATACGCAATTCCTGCGCGACGCCTTCGACAAGGTCGCGAAAGGCGAAGCCAAGGACACGCTGCATTTTCGCGCCTTTTACCCCGAGGTGCAGCTTTCCACGTCAAGCTATGCGCAGATCGACTCGCGCCTTGCCTTCGGCCATGTGTCTTCGCCCGGCCAGTACGCGGCGACCATTACCCGCCCCGACCTATTTGCAAGTTACCTCGAGGAACAGATAAAGCTCTTGATCCGCAACCACGGCGGACCGGTGACTGTGCAGGAATCGACGACGCCTATCCCGATCCACTTCGCCTTCCTTGAAGGAACGCATGTTGAATCCTCGATCGCCGATGCGTTCACACGGCCACTGCGCGATCTTTTCGATGTGCCGGACCTCAATGCAACCGACGACCGCATCGTCAATGGCGAATACGAGGCGGACGACCTCGACGGCATCATGCCGCTATCGCCTTTCACCGCACAGCGCGTCGATTATTCCCTGCACCGGCTGTCGCATTATACGGCCACGCATCCGGTGCATTTTCAGAACTATGTGCTGTTCACCAACTATCAGTTCTATATCGATGAATTCTGCGTGTGGGCGCGCAAGCTCATGGCAGCCGGCGGTGGCGGCTATGAGCGTTTCATCGAGCCAGGCAACCTGATCACCGAGGCAGGCAGCAGTGCGCCGACATCGGGCGTTCCGGCCGGTCGTATGCCGCAAATGCCGGCCTATCACCTTGAACGCCGCAATGGTTCGGGAATCACCATGGTCAATATCGGCGTTGGCCCCTCCAATGCCAAAACGATCACAGATCACATCGCGGTCTTGCGTCCGCATGCATGGCTGATGCTCGGGCATTGCGCGGGCCTGCGCAATACGCAGGCGCTCGGAGACTATGTGCTGGCCCATGCTTATGTGCGCGAGGACCATGTGCTTGACGATGATCTGCCCGTATGGGTCCCGATCCCTGCCCTTGCCGAAGTTCAGGTGGCGCTGGAACAGGCTGTCGCCGAAATTACCGGGCTTGAGGGCTATGATCTGAAGCGCATCATGCGCACCGGCACGGTGGCGACGATCGACAATCGCAATTGGGAATTGCGCGACCAGCGCGGTCCGGTGAAACGACTGTCACAGTCGCGCGCCATTGCGCTCGATATGGAATCGGCGACGATCGCTGCAAACGGTTTCCGCTTCCGCGTCCCCTACGGCACGCTGCTCTGTGTTTCCGACAAGCCGCTGCATGGCGAACTCAAGCTGCCGGGCATGGCGACGGAGTTCTACAAGCGCCAGGTTGCCCAGCATCTGCAGATCGGCATTCGCGCGCTCGAAAAGCTGGCGGAAATGCCACCCGAGAAACTGCACTCGCGCAAACTGCGCAGTTTCTACGAGATGGCATTTCAGTAGCACCTCAAGCGATCCGGCTCAGCTGCGCATGCCGACCAGGCAGAACATCGCGCCCTGCGGATCAAGGCATTGGAGGATAAAGGCGCCGCCCGGTACCTCCTGCGGCCCGAACAGGACCTTGCCGCCCTTGCTCGTCACCCGTTCCTGCGCCGCATCGATGTTGTCGACGCAGAAATAGAAATTCCACATTGGCGGGACCGACTTGTCCATCCGGTTCATCATCCCGCCGACTGCTTCGGCACCGGCGGCGAAGAGCTGGTAAGTGCCCATATCGCCCATATCGATCGCCTGGTCCTTGGTCCAGCCGAAGAGTTTCGAATAGAAGTCGAACGCGCCTTGCCAGTTCTCGGTGTTGAGCTCATGCCAGCCGATCGTGCCTTGCACCGGCGGTTTCGGCATATCGCCCTGGTCCGTCATGCTTGGCGCAAACAGCTGAAACGTTGCGCCCTGCGGGTCGGCGACAACTGCAAAGCGGCCAACATTGGGGATATCCGCCGGCTCGCGATAAACCTTGCCGCCGAGCTGCTCGACTTCCTTCGCCTTCGCATCGACGTCCTGCGCCCAGATATAGCCAGTCCACGCCGGCTTCATGTCCGGGCCGCAGTCGTCCGGTATCGTCATCAGGCCTGCCACTGGCGCAGCGCCAACGTTAAGCAACGTATAGCGCATGTCGGGATGTCCGGAATCCTTTGGGTCCCAGCCGACGACATCACTATAGAAAGCCTCTGCCGCCTCGGCGTCGGTGGTCATCAATTCATACCAAATGAAATTGCCGGGTGTGGTCATGTTAGTACCTCCTCCATGATTGGCCGGACTATATCGGGATCTCGTGATTAAATATTGACATTTAGGTTGATATCAACATATATAGGCCATGTCAAAGCCGATTTCCGTCCCTTTCGAAACTACACTTTATGTCCGTGATACCTGCATGTGTCTTGCCGTGCAGCGGACGGCGCGCGCCCTTGCCCGTCGCTTCGACGAGGCGATGCGCCCTTACGATGTCACCAACGGGCAGTTCTCCTTGCTCATGTCGCTGAATCGTCCGCAGCCGCCGAACCTGCGTTCGGTGGCATCGCTCCTTGCCATGGACCGCACCACACTGACCGCAGCGCTGAAACCTTTGGAGCGTCGCGGCCTCGTGAAGGTGGAGATCGACCCTGCGGACAAGCGCAGCCGATTATTGGCGCTCACGCCGGCCGGGAGCAAGCTCCTGTCCGACGTTTTGCCGGTATGGACCAGCACGCATAAGGACATTCAGGCGCTTCTCGGCAATGACGAACACGATCGCCTTCTCAGCAATCTGGCAAAGTTGCTTTGAGCTTCAAGCATGCGCGAGAATGTTGACGATCCTGCCCGACGGATCGCGTACGTAGAAGCGGCGCACGCCCCATGGCTCATCTGTGATGCCATAGGTGATCTCGTAGCCCGCCGCCACCGCCCGCGCATAGAGAGCATCGACGTCGTCGACCTCGATGGAAAGGTCGGGCACGGGCGTTCCTGAACCGCCTTCGCTGGCAATACTGAGCTCAGGTCTGGTCGGAGCGTCGGACGCGAAGGTCAGTATCCAGCCATGATCCATGACCACATTCAGGCCGAGCAAATCTTCATAAAACGCCCGGACCGCAGCAGGATCGGAAACAGCGAGATTGGCGACGATGCGCTTGACGGTCATAAGGTGCTCCGGTTCGACGGTACAGATTGTCCTATGGATATCTAGCTTCGCGAATGATGCAGTGAAAGACGCAATCCGATTCCCGTGCGTCGAAAGTCCAACGCGCTGCATCTTGGAAACGGAGCAGAGGGTGCTATACTATTTTTGGAGTGGGAACGGACTTTCGCCCGTCCCCTTTCTCTGGTTATGTAAAATGAACCCGGACACAGACTTGCCAGCCTGTCCGGGTTCTTTTCACTTCCAGAGTGATGCTAAGTGGTCTGAACCACATAACTTCACCTCCAAGTTTGACAGCAAGGCTGTTGCCTCAATCGGGGAGCCAATCTTCCCGATGCACCGGCTGGCGTGGTGCCTGCTGCTTTACCTTCAAACAGTGCAAAACATCGCGGGAAAGGGGCCTCGCGGCAACGAATTCAGGGTTGCAAATGCTGCGCGAAAAAGTTGACACCGATTGCAGGCGCGGACGTAACACCCTCTTGGAGTCATCATCTTGATTGCGTCGCAATTGCCGGTTTAATGCGTCCAATGACGACCCCATCATCGCATTCGCGGCTCAGGCTCGCTGCAGTCCTCATACCGAGCCTGATCTCGGTGCCGCTGGTTCTTGGCTTTTTCGGATCGGCGCATCCGCTCTTCGATGCCTTTACGCATTTTCGCATGCATCTCGCCGTACTGATGGCCATCTCGGCAATTCCTGCACTCATCCTTGGGCTATGGCGCGAGGGTCTGATGTCGATCGTCTTCGCGCTGACGGCACTTGGGACGGTGTTGATACCCACACCTGCTCCTTCGGCTGAAGGCGGAAAAGAGCCCGCATCGAATGTCGGCCTGCCCGAATTCAAGCTGATGCAGCTCAACCTGCGTTACGACAATCGCGATCAGTCGGAAGTCATTCGAACGATCGCGCGCGAAACGCCCGACGTTATCACTTTGCAAGAAGTATCCGACGACTGGCGATCCAGACTAAAAGCCGTCGAAGGACGATATCCTCACAAGATCGTCTGCCCAAGCACGAAGCGCGTCGGCGGCGTTGCCATCCTTTCGCGGCGGCCTTTCGCGCTCGGTACGACACCTCAGTGCGTCGGGAACAGTTTGATGGCGCTGGCGCGCATCGATTTCGGCGGGCGCAGCGCACTCATGGCCTCCGTGCACCTTGGCTGGCCCTGGCCTTTCGAGCAGGCTGAAAATGTCGAGGAGATGCAGCCCTATCTCGTGCGCCTTGGCGGTCCGATGATCCTTGCCGGTGATTTCAACGCTGCACCGTGGAGCCAGACCATCAGGAACCTCGTCGACGCCAGCAACACGCATCCAGTCGACGGCTTGCGTCCAAGTTGGCTGATCAACGGCACTTTTGCCCATGCCGCGCGCTGGATCGGCCTACCGATCGACCATGTGCTGGTATCAGAGCGCATTGCGGCAAAATCGGTGGATTCGCTTCAGCCGGTAGGCTCCGACCATCTGCCGCTGCTGCTGCGATTTTCAATAGAGGGCGTGGATGACAATGGACCGGACGAGCAGACCGTCATGCTCGGCAATCAGGAGCCCGGCCCGATCGCCGGGCTTTGAGAACTACATGTTCGTATAGACGGGCCCCTCGCCGCCCTGCGGCGGCACCCAGTTGATATTCTGATTGGGGTCTTTGATATCGCAGGTTTTGCAGTGAACGCAGTTCTGCGCGTTGATGACGAATTTCGGACCCGACGCCTCCTCGACCCACTCATACACACCCGCCGGGCAATATCGGGTCGATGGCCCGGCAAAGACATCATGTTCCGAAGACTTCTGCAGCGCAGGGTCCTTGACGATGAGGTGAACCGGCTCGTTCTCCTCGTGGTTGGTGTTCGACAGGAACACTGACGAAAGGCGGTCAAATGTGAGAACGCCATCCGGTTTCGGGTAGGCGATCGGGGTGTATTTGCTCGCGGGCTCGAGCGAGGCAGCGTCGGTCTTGCCGTGCTTCCAGGTTCCGAACGGCGACCAGCCGCCAAAGATCGTGTTGAGCCACATGTCGAGACCGCCGAGCATGACGCCGCCAATGGTGCCGAGCTTGGACCACATCGGCTTGACGTTGCGCACGCGCTTCAGGTCCTTGCCGATTTCACTGGAGCGCCAGGCATTCTCGTAAGTGATAAGTTCATCGTTGGCGCGGCCTGCCGCAAGCGCCTCGGCGACATGCTCGGCTGCCAGCATGCCGGACAGCATGGCGTTGTGGGAGCCCTTGATACGCGGAACATTGACAAAGCCTGCCGAGCAACCAATCAGCGCGCCGCCCGGGAACGACAGTTTCGGCACCGATTGCCAGCCGCCCTCGGTGATGGCGCGCGCACCATAGGAAAGGCGTTTGCCGCCTTCAAACGTACCGCGAATGGCCGGATGCGTCTTGAAGCGCTGGAATTCCTCGAACGGCGACAGATAGGGATTCTTGTAGTTGAGGTGCATGACGAAGCCGACGGCGACGGTATTGTCCTCAAGGTGATAGAGGAACGAGCCGCCCCCCGTCTTCATGTCGAGCGGCCAGCCGAAGGAGTGCTGCACCAGCCCGAGCTTGTGCTTGGAGGGATCGACTTGCCAGAGTTCCTTCAGGCCGATGCCGTACTTCGCCGGCTCCTTGCCCTCGCTGAGCTTGAAATTGTTGATCAACACTTTAGCGAGCGAGCCTCGCGCCCCTTCGGCGATGAGGACATACTTGCCAAGAAGAGCCATGCCGCGCGTATAGGCGGGACCATGCGTGCCATCTTTTTCAATGCCCATGTCGCCGGTGGCTACGCCGATGACTGCGCCGTTATCATCATAAAGAACCTCGGTGCCGGCGAACCCAGGGTAGATTTCAACGCCAAGTTCTTCCGCCTTGGTGCTGAGCCAGCGGCAGACATTGCCGAGCGAAACGATGAAATTGCCATGATTGTTCATCAGCGGCGGCATGGCGAAATTGGGCAGGCGGATAGAGCCCGAATGTCCCAGCACCAGGAAATGATCGGCCGTTACCGGCGTCTTGAAGGGGTGGCCCTCCTCGTCGCGCCAGCCGGGCAGCAGTTTGTCTATGCCGATGGAATCGACGACGGCGCCGGAAAGGATATGGGCTCCGATCTCACCGCCCTTTTCGAGAACGACGACGGAAAGTTCAGGATTGATCTGCTTGAGCCGGATGGCCGCCGAGAGGCCCGACGGTCCACCCCCGACGATCACGACATCAAACTCCATGCTCTCGCGCTCTGGAAGTTCTGGTGTCTCGCTCATGCTTTCCTCCTGAATACCTAGTATGTGCCCCGTAACACGATTCCTGCCCGTGTTTTTCCGATTTGTAACGCAACAATAGCCGCAAGACAGTGCCTAGAAAGCATTCCAGATGCGGCCAATTGCCCTCATGTTACGACGAGCGCGGCGATTCATAATTTACCTTGACGTAAACGTCAATCAACTGCCGCCCTGTGACAGTTGCGCGACTCGGCAATTCGTTCATACTTAGCCACGAACATAGCCGAAGCTGGTGCCCATCGTTTGATGATTGGAGACCGGATGACACGACCCCGGGCAATATGGATGCTCAAAGGCCTCCTCGCCGCCGCTTTGCTGTTCGCCGCCGCCGTTTCCACTGCAATCGCAGCCGAAGAACCCGAACTTTGGGTGGCGGGGCCCTATTCATTTTCCGACGAACTCGGCGGTTTTACGATCCGGTCGATCAGCGGAACGGGTACGCTGAAAGACCCCATCATCCTCACCGAGGAGTTTCCTTCCGCAACGCCGACAACCCTTGTCATCCGCACCGACAGGGTCGCGCTTGCAAATCCCAGCGAGGATGCCGGCATTCTCTTCTACTTGCAGGTTCGGGCGATCAACGGCAGCGGCCATCCGTGGATCGAGTTCGAATTTGAACTGCAGGAGCAGCTGAACGTGCCGAGCGACTATGGCGACGGGCTGTCGTTCTATCAACCGGGCGACAAGACCGACTTGGTCAAGTCGCGGGGCTTTGCCCATTACAGCGACGATTTCGAGCCTTACGACCGCCTTGTGTTCAGTGGCGGCAAACTCGATCCCGGCCAGAATGCGACGTTCCAGTTTCCAATCGCTGATTTTACGCCGAAGCGCGTGTTCTATCTGGTGCAGGACCCGCGCATTCCATCCTCTTGAACTTGCAATCGCCCGCACAATTTGCGACTTCAGAGGAAAAGGATTGCCCATTGCCCAACCTGCGCGAGCTCTTGCACTTTTATGCCGAGGCCGGTGTCGACACGCCGCTCGAGGATGTGCCCATCGACAGGTTTTCGCAGATCGAGGCGAAGCGTGCATCGTCAGTCGCGCCCATTTCCCCTCCTGCGAAGTCCGCATCCGCGCCGGCTCCTGAACGCCCTCAAGCCAACTTAGCCGCGCCAGCACTCGCCAAGGCGTCCGTGCCTGACGACGCTAAGATCGCAATGGCGCGCCAGCTTGCATTAGGGGCAGGTTCGCTCGAAGAACTGCGCGAGCAGCTCGCCGCCTTCGACGGGTGCAATTTGAAGTTCACGGCCAAGAACCTCGTCTTTGCCGATGGCAATCCCGCCGCATCCATCATGTTCGTAGGCGAGGCACCCGGGCGCGAAGAGGATCTGGAGGGCGTGCCCTTCATCGGTCGCTCCGGGCAATTGCTTGACCGCATGTCTGCTGCGATCGGCCTTGATCGCAGCAGCGTCTATATCGCCAATACAATCCCTTGGCGGCCGCCGGGCAACCGGACGCCGACGCCGCTCGAAACGGAAATCTGCCGCCCGTTCTTCGAGCGCCAGGTGGAACTCGCCAACCCAAAGATTTTGGTGGCACTCGGCGGCCCGGCTGCCAAGGCATTGACCAATGCCAGCGAGGGCATTTTGCGGCTGCGCGGCAACTGGAAGACCCATCTAACGCCGTCCGGCATAGAGATACCGGTGATGCCAACGCTTCACCCGGCCTATCTCCTGCGCAACCCGGCGCAGAAGCGCTTTGCCTGGCGCGATTTCCTCAATGTCAAAATGCGGTTGCGCAGCCTGGCCGAATAATCCAATGGCTTGGCGCAAAACTGGAAAGGCAGTGTCGTAATTATCGGCTTGCAGACCGAATGAAACCTGTAGCTTTCCAGGCTGACACGCAGGATCCTTCGATGTTTCTCCAGCTCTTGCCGATTACGGCGCTATTGACCAGCACGTTTCTGATGCTGACGGCGGGGGGCCTCGCGGGAATTCTGTTGCCGCTGCGCGCCGGCATGGAGGGCTGGTCGCCGACGACGATCGGCTGGCTGGGTACGGGCTACGCGCTTGCCTTCACCGGAGGCTGCATCGTCGTGCCACGACTTGTGCGGCGTGTCGGCCATGTCCGGGTCTTCGCCGTTCTCCTGACGCTGCTCAGCATGTCGATGCTCCTGCATGGCTTGATCGTCGATCCCTGGGCCTGGACCGTTTTTCGCGCTCTGGCCGGATTTTCGCTCGCCGGGAGCTATATGGTCATTGAGAGCTGGCTCAACGAGCGCGTCACCAATTCGACGCGCGGCATGGTGTTTTCGATCTATATGATCGTGTCGATGATCGGCCTCCTTGTCGGCCAATATATCCTGCCATTCGGCAATCCCTTGACACAGGCGCTGTTCATGATCGGCGCCCTCATCTACGCCGCCGCGCTCATACCGACGGGCCTTTCCAATGCGCAGTCGCCGCGTCCGCTCACCCAGGTTTCGCTGGATTTGCCCGGCCTCTTCCGCAAGTCGCCCGCAGCGCTGGTCGGCTCGCTGCTTGCCGGGATTATCGCGGGTGCATGGAATTTCTTATCGGCGGTCTACGGACGCGATATCGGGCTTTCCACCTTCGGCATCGCCACGATGATTGCCACATCGATGATCGGCGGGGCGATTTTCCAGTACCCCATCGGCCGCATGTCGGATTTCATCGACCGTCGCTACGTCATGGTCGTCGCCGGGGTTGGCGGTGTCGCCATATCATTGACGATGATCATGCTGCAGCCAACGACCCCATGGGTCATCTATACGCTGATGTTCGCTTTCGGGACCGTGCTCTTCCCCATCTATTCGCTGAACGTGGCCCATGCCAACGACTTCGCCGAGCCGAGCGAATTCGTCAAGGTGTCGAGCGGACTGCTCATTGTCTACGGTGTTGGCAGCACGATCGGGCCGCAGATCGCGGGCCGGCTGATGGACTTGAACGGCCCGTCCGGATTCTTCGTGACGATGGCGATTACCTACGCCGCCTACGGATCCTACGCGTTCTGGCGCAGCCTGCGCCGTGCCGCGCAGGCCCCCTCGACGCGGCCGGATTTCGCCATTCGCCCACATGACCGCCCGCAAACGCCCGAAACCTTGCAACTGCACCCGTTGAGCGAAGCGGCTCAGGGCGAGCAGCAGTAGGGCAATCAACCCTGCGGCGTCGATGCCTTGCGCGCCCTTGCGCGGGCAAGGCCGAGCCGGTGCTCGCGGTAGATGATGAAGATGCCGGCACTAATGACGATGACCGCGCCGGTGATCATTTCCGCGGTCGGGATATCGCCGAAGAGCAGGTAGCCGATAGTAATCCCGAGCAACATGGATGTGTATTCGAACGGCGCAATCGTCGACATGTCGGCGTGGCGGTAGCTTTCAGTCAGCAGGATCTGCGCGACGCCGCCGGCGATCCCGGCCATGATCAGATAGGTTGCCTGCAAGCCCGTCGGCCACACCCATCCGAATGGAAAACTTACGAGCGCGATAAGGCTCGACGCGATCGAGAAATAGACGACGATTGTGGGTGTACGCTCCGTCTGCACGAGCTTGCGCACGAGCAGCATGGCAAGGGCAGCAAGCCCGGCGCCGCCGAGCGTGGCAAGCGCGCCGATCGCCTCGCCGCCGCCAAATTCCGTCGCCCCGGTAAAAAAAGACATGCGCGGCCAAAGGATGATCAAGACACCAACGAGCCCGAAGCATACCGCCGACCAGCGGTAAAGGCGGACCGTCTCGCGCAGAAATATCGCGCTACAGACGACAGTCAGGAGCGGCGTCGCGTAAGAGATCGCAATCGATTCCGGCAGCGGCAGTTTGGTCAGGCCATAAAAACTGAGGCTCATGGCGCTGACGCCGACGAAGCCGCGCCAGAAATGGCTGAATGGCTCGCTCGTCTTGAAGGCGACGGTCATCTGTCCCTGCCATGCAATGAAGGCAATCACCGGAAAGATTGCGAAGAAGGAGCGGAAAAAGACGAGCTGGCCGGCGGGAATGCCATCCGATGCCTTGAGCAGGCTCGACATGCAGACGAAGACACAGACGGAGGCGACTTTCAGACCAATTCCGAGCATCGCATTGGTCGTACGCAATTTGTCTGCAACGGGCGGTTCACCTTCTTGCGGGTGAACGATAGTGGTCACAACGGGAATTCCTTGGGGGTAGGCGGCGAGCGAAATGATGAAGACTGGAAACTGATATATCTATATGCTTGTTTTCACAGGCACACCAGATGGAATTCCGATCACGTTGCGTTTGGCGCTCAAACAATCGGTTGATCGCTGACCTCAGGGTTTCCTACCGACGCAACTTGCTCTAGGTTCCGGCACCACACAAAGGATTTTTCGACTATGCGTACCGATACCGGCAAGGTTTTTCATCTGGAAGATTACAAGCCGACCGATTTCCTTATTCCCGAAACACATCTGGATTTCACGCTCGATCCGGAGCGCACGATTGTCAAATCGAAGCTCATCGTCGAACGCCGTGCAGGCGTCGGCGCCGATGCACCGCTCATTCTCGATGGTGACGAACTCAAGCTTGTCGATATCCGCATCGACGGCGCCCCGCTCGGCGACAATGCCTACATGGCCTCGCCGGAGCGACTCGAGATCCGCGGCCTGCCGGAAGGCGGCAGGTTCACGCTTGAAATTACAACCGAGGTCAATCCTACTCTCAACCGGCAATTGACCGGCCTCTACCGCTCGAGCGGCGTGTACTGCACCCAGTGCGAGGCTGAAGGCTTTCGCCGGATCACCTATTTCCTTGACCGGCCGGACCTTCTCTCCGTCTATACGGTTCGCATCGAAGCGGCGCGCAGCGAGGCACCTCTCCTGCTTTCAAACGGCAACCCCAAGGATAAGGGCGCGCTTACGGACGGGCGCCACTTTGCAATCTGGCACGATCCCCATCCCAAGCCCGCCTATCTCTTTGCGCTCGTCGCCGGCGATCTCGGCGTCATCACCGACAGCTTCACGACGGCGTCCGGCCGCCATGTCGATCTTGGCATCTATGTCGAACATGGCAAGGAAGCGCGCGCGCTTTATGCGATGGACGCACTGAAACGTTCGATGAAGTGGGACGAAGAGGCATTCGGCCGTGAATACGATCTCGACATCTTCAACGTCGTCGCCGTTTCCGATTTCAACATGGGTGCGATGGAGAACAAGGGGCTCAACGTCTTCAACGACAAATATGTCCTTGCCGATCCCGAGACGGCGACCGACGCAGACTATGCCGGCATCGAGGCCGTCATCGCCCACGAATATTTCCACAATTGGACAGGCAATAGAATCACTTGCCGGGATTGGTTCCAGCTTTGCCTCAAGGAAGGCCTGACCGTCTATCGCGATCACGAGTTTTCGGCCGATATGCGTTCACGGCCGGTCAAGCGCATTGCCGAGGTCAAGGCGCTCAAGGCGCATCAGTTCCCGGAAGACGCCGGTCCCCTCGCCCATCCGGTGCGCCCGCGCCAGTTTCGCGAGATCAACAATTTCTACACCTCGACGGTCTATGAAAAAGGTTCGGAAGTCGTGCGCATGATCCGCACGATCCTTGGACCCGAACTCTTTCGCAGGGGCATGGATCTCTATTTCGAACGCCATGACGGCGATGCAGCGACCATCGAAGATTTCATCAAGGTCTTCGAAGATGCATCCGGCGAGGATCTCAGCCAGTTCGGCCTCTGGTACGATCAGGCGGGAACGCCTAATCTCGCCGTCACTTACGACTACGACCAGGCAACCAAGACATTCGAGATCGAAATCGAACAGTCGCTGAAGCCGACGCCCGGACAGGCGTCGAAGAAGCCGATGCACATTCCCATCAAGTTCGGCCTGCTCGGTGCCAAGGGCCGCGAACTCAAGCCGCGGTCGGCGAAGGGCGGGCTCGTCGATGGCGACGTGATCCATCTGCGCAAGCGCAAGGAACGTTTCACCCTTTCGGGCATCGCCGAGCGCCCGGTGCCATCGCTGCTGCGCGGCTTCTCCGCGCCGGTGACGATGACGAGTGAGTTGACCCGGACTGACCTCATCTTTCTTGCACGCAACGATGGCGACGAGGTCAATCGCTGGCAGGCATTGACGGAGCTTCTCAACAGCAAGCTCACCAGCAACGCCAAACGCATTCGCGGCGGCAAGCCGGCGACCATCGAAAGCTCATCGATCAAACTTCTCGGGGAGATCGCGGCCAATGTTGCGCTGGACGAGGCTTTCCGCGCGCTTTGCCTGAGCGTTCCGTCCGAAAGCGATATTGCTCGCGAGCTCGGCGCCAATATCGACCCCGACGCGATCCTCGCGAGCCGCGACGCGCTGATCAAGACCGTCGCCGAAGCCAATGAGGAAAAGTTCACCCAGATTTACGAACAGCTCGCCGATGACGGGCCATTCCAGCCCGATGCTGCAAGTGCGGGGCGGCGTGCGCTGCGCAACGTCCTCCTCGATTATCTGAGTGTCGCGGAAGCGGATCCGAAGCGGGCGGCTGCTCAATTCAACGGCGCCGACAACATGTCGGACCGTGCAGCGGCGTTGCATGTGCTTGTCCAGCGCTTCAGCGGCAGCGATGCGACCAGCCAGGCGCTCAAGGCCTTCGAGGACCGCTTCGGCAATGACGCGCTGGTCATGGACAAATGGTTCATCGTCCAGGCGATGCAGCCCGGCGTCGGAGCGCTGCAGAGGGTGCAGCGCCTGATGAAGCACAAGCTGTTCTCTCTCGACAACCCCAACCGCGCGCGTGCGCTCATCGGCGCATTTTCGAGCGGCAACCAGACCGGGTTCAACCGCGCCGACGGCAATGGCTATGTCTTCTTTGCCGAAACGATCCTGACGATCGAAAAGAAGAACCCGCAGCTTGCCGCGCGCCTGCTGACGGCGATGCGCTCTTGGCGCTCCTTCGAGCCGGTGCGGCGCGAACATGCGCGCGAAGCGCTGGCAAATATCGCCAAAGTCGGCGGTCTTTCGGCGGATGTGCGCGATATCGTGGAGCGAACTCTGGCTTAGGCCGGGTCTCCCGGCCACTTGCGATCAGGGAATTCGAGTCATTTCAAGGTGTTACGATCCGTCGCTCATCGGAGGCCTCGATTTGCCTAAACTATTGATAAATATTTAATAAAGGGACTAGACACAAAGAATCAGTTTTGATTCACTGTAGCTGCTTCGGATGTGCGGCGTGCCGGAGCAAATCACGGGACACAACGACAATTCGAGGGGGCCATTCAATGGCAAATGCGGACGCGTATCGCGCGCCGACGGGGAAGATTTACGCCAAGGACCGGACGACTGCGCGGGGGCGCAACCGGCTCTCCGGACACGTAAAGCTTCTTGCCGACCCCGCCTATGGCAAGCTTCTCGCCACCGAACCCTATCTGCGCCGCGCCATTCCGCCGCTGATCGTTGTTTTTCTCATCGTGCTCGCCGTCATACGCTCGATGTCGCTGCTCGCCTGGCGCGACGATGCCGAGCGGACGGCCCGCGCTACGCTTTCCATGGCTGCCATCCATATGGCGAGCATCATCGACAACCGGATGAACGGCGGCCAGAAACTCGGCCGCGGCGATCTTCAGAACATCATCGCCGAGACCCGCGCCAGCGACCTCATTCCCCAGGGCATGTGGTTTGCAATTGCCGATGCGGATGCGCGCATTATCGCCTCGTCCGAAGGCGGCGAGCGCTGGCGCGAACGCAATCTGGAAACCTTCGTGACCGAGGGGCAGCCGCTGTTCCTTTTTGGCGAGCGTGCAGGCACCATGCCCGTCAAGGTCGAGGGAACGCCTGCCTTTGCCGCCTATAGCCGCACAGCCAATGCGGCGCATTCGGTCTTCGCCATGCAGCCGGTCGAGGACGTCTTCGCTGAATGGCGGCGCACCGTCTCGGTCAATGTGACGATGTTCGCAGGAACAGCGACGATCATGCTGATCGTGCTCTACGCCTATTTCAGCCAGTCGGCCCGGGCCCAGGATGCAGACGAGCTCTACCAGCACACGCAGGCACGGGTCGATACCGCCCTCGCCCGCGGGCGTTGCGGTTTGTGGGACTGGGACATGGCGCGCGGGCGGGTGTACTGGTCACGTTCCATGTATGAAATGCTGGGCTATGAGGCGCATGATGCGATCCTCTCGCTCGGCGACATTTCGTCGATCATTCATCCCGACGACGACAAGCTCTATAATGTCGCCTCGCAGGTCGCGGCCGGCGAAATCAATCAGATGGATCGCGTCTTCCGCATGCGCCATGCCGAGGGCCATTGGGTGTGGATGCGGGTGCGGGCGCAGGTGGCGGGCGAAGGCGACCTGCACCTCGTTGGTGTCGCCGTGGATGTGAGCGAGCAGCATCGCTTTGCCCAGGCGACCGCGCAGGCCGACCAGCGCATCCGCGAAGCGATCGAAAGCATCTCCGAGACCTTCGTTCTATGGGACGCCGACAACCGGCTCGTCATGTCCAACGGCAAGTTCAACGAGTATTCCGGACTTGCGAACGAGTGTCTCCTGCCCGGCATCGGCCGTGACGAGCTGGAGCCGCGTATCCGCGCCGTCGCCTTCGAGAAGCGCATGGCCAATGAGAATGGTCGCAACGGCGCGCTGACCTTCGAAAGGCAGCTTGCCGACGGACGCTGGCTGCAGGTCAACGAGCGCCGGACACAGGATGGCGGACTTGTCTCCGTCGGCACCGACATCACTCAATTGAAGGTGCACGAGGAACGGCTGGTCGACAGCGAGCGCCGCCTCATGGCGACCATTCACGACCTCAGCCTCGCCCGCAAATCCGAAGTCGAGCGTACGCTCGAGCTTACGGAGCTCAACAGCAAATACGTGGTCGAAAAGGAACGTGCCGAGGCGGCCAATCGCGCCAAATCCGAGTTCCTAGCCAACATGTCACACGAACTGCGCACGCCGCTCAACGCCATCATCGGTTTTTCCGAGATCATGCATTCGGGAACCTTCGGCGAACTCGGCTCCGACCGCTATGTCGAATATGTCCACGACATCCACACCAGCGGCAATTATCTGCTTAACGTCATCAACGACATCCTCGACATGTCGAAGATCGAAGCGGGACATTTCTCGCTCGACCGCGAGGAAATCGATCTTTGCCCGCTCATCCACGAGACAGTCCGGGTCATCTCGCTGCAGGCGCAGGAGAAGGACATCAAGGTCGATACGCGCATTGCCGACAGCGTCACGATCGACGCCGACCGCCGCGCGATCAAGCAGGTGCTGCTCAACCTTCTCTCCAATGCCGTGAAGTTCACCGATACGGGCGGGCGCATCGCGGTGCGGGCGCGCAAGGTCTCGGGCGCGCTGGTCTTCACAGTCGAGGATACGGGCTGCGGCATCCCCAAATCGGCGCTGAAGAAGATCGGCCAGCCCTTTGAACAGGTGGAAAACCAGTTCACCAAGTCGCATGCGGGCTCAGGGCTTGGCCTCGCCATCTCGCGCTCGCTCACGGAGCTTCACGGCGGCGCGCTAAAGATCCGTTCGACCGAGGGTGTCGGCACCATTGTCTCGGTGCGCATCCCGACGCGGGCGCTGGAAGCCGCCTAGCTACTTCTTCTTTGCTTTCTGCAGCAATGAGTCAAACGTCTTGCGTACCGACATGGCTGTCTCCTGAAGTTGCGCCTCCACGCGATCAAGATCGGGAAGGTCGGAGGCCTTGCAGAGAAGATCGCCAAGACCCGGTGGGAAATCCTCGCGCTTGACATCGCCGTCGAGGCACAGGCGGATGATCTGGGTAAGGCCGGTATAGAGGTTCGCTGCCTCGACAAGACGGTCGACTGTTGCGGGATCAACGAACTCGGGCTTCAGCTTGCGCAGCACTTCTGCCGTGGAAAGGGCCACGACGGGCCCTTCGACATTGCCGGTGAGCACGGCAAACTGGGCGATGAATTCGAGATCGATGATGCCGCCGGCGACAAGTTTAAGGTCCCAGGCGTCGCTCGGGGGTTTCTCCGCTTCAATCAGAGCCCGCATTTCGGCGGCATCCTTGGCGATTTTCGACGCGTCGCGGGGCATCGCAAGGATGCCGGCCACGTCTTCCTGAATTTCCGGGAAGAAAGAGGCATCACCGGCGACCGTGCGCGCCCGGGTCAGGGCCATATGCTCCCACGTCCAGGCATCATTGCGCTGGTATTTGCGGAACGCGTCGATGTGCGTGGCGACCGGGCCCTTGTTTCCGGACGGCCGCAGACGGAAATCGACTTCATAGAGAACGCCTTCCGCCGTCGGCGCCGAAAGAGCCGCTATGAGGCGTTGCGTCAGGCGCATGTAGTATTGCGATGGCGCCAGGCCTTTTTCGCCATCTGACTCGTCCGCGTCCTCGTCATGGTCGTAGAGCAGGATGAGATCGACATCGGAGCCTGCGGTCAATTCACGGCTGCCGAGCTTGCCCATGCCAAGAATGGCGATGCGTCCACCTTTGATCGAACCATGTCTTACGGCGAATTCGTCGATGACCGCCTTCAGAGCGCGGTCGATGACGAGATCGGCAAGGTCCGAAAAGGCCTTGCCAGCGCGCGCCCCGTCGATCGCGCCGGTCAGCAGGCGGATGCCGATGAGAAAACGGTGCTCGGCGGCGAAGATGCGCAGCCGGTCGAGAATATCCTCGTAAACCTTGGAGGGCCCGAGAAAATTCTCCAGCCGCTCCGCAAGATAGCTGCGCGTTGGAACATCGGCGAAGATCGCTGGGTCGAGCATGCCGTCGAAAATATGCGGCTTGCGGGTGATGATTCCGGCAAGTCTTGGCGCCGCGCCCATGATCAGCACCAGAAGGTCGAGGAGGCGCGGATTTGACTGCAGCAGGCTGAAGAGCTGTATTCCCGCCGGCAAGCCCTTGATCATTTCGTCAAAGCGCATCAGCGCCTCGTCGGCACGGCTCGTCGCGCCGAAGGCCTTCAGCAGGACCGGCGTCAATTCGGTGAGGCGCTCGCGCGATTCCGCTGACTGCGTGGCACGGTAGCGGCCGAAATGCCAGGTGCGGATGACCCGGCAAATATCGCTCGGGCGTTCGAAGCCAAAATTGGCGAGCGTCTTCAATGTGTCCGGATCATCGACATCGCCGGTGAACACGAGGTTTCCGGCCTCGCCGGTAAGTTCCTGCGCCTGTTCGAACAGCGCGGCATAGTGTGTCTCGACGGTCGTCAGCGCCGCGCGGAAATCCGCCGCAAAGCTTTCGCCATCGCGGTAGCCCATCAGATGCGCAACGCGCAGGAACTCCTCGTCGTCTTCCGGCAGCATATGCGTCTGCTCGTCGGCAATCATCTGGATGCGATGCTCGACATCTCGCAGGAACCAGTACTCTCGCGTAAGCGTGTCGCGCGCTTCCTCGCCGATCCAGCCGAGATCCTCCAGTGCTGCAAGCATATCGACGGTGCGCGAGCCCCTGAGCTTGGGAAAACGGCCGCCAGCGATGAGTTGCTGCGTCTGGACGAAGAATTCGATCTCGCGGATGCCACCGCGGCCGAGCTTCACATTGTGGCCACGCACGGCAATTTCGCCGTGGCCCTTATGCGCGTGGATCTGCCGCTTGATCGAATGCACGTCTGCAATCGCAGCATAATCGAGATATTTTCGCCAGACATAGGGTGCAAGTTCCGCAATCACCCGCTTGCCGGCGGCGATATCGCCGGCGACGGGCCGCGCCTTGATCATTGCCGCCCGTTCCCAGTTCTGACCCCGACCCTCGTAATAATTGAGGGCGGCGCCGACAGGAATCGCCAGCGGCGTCGATCCCGGGTCGGGACGCAGCCGCAAGTCGGTGCGAAAAACGTAACCGTCCGCCGTACGGTCCTGAAGGATGCGCACCAGCCGGCGCGTCAGTCGCGAGAACGTTTCAACGCAGTCATAGGGGTCGGGAATGGCCGGGCTGTGCTCGTCGATGAAGACGATGAGATCAATATCGGAGGAATAGTTCAGTTCGAACGCGCCGAATTTCCCCATGGCGAGGATGATCCAGCCCGAATCAACCTCCGGATGCTTCAGATCGAGGAGCGTCAATTTGCCGGCGGCATGGGCGTCGCGAAGGAGGAAGCGCGCGGCCGCTCCAACACTCTCTTCGGCCAGGCGCGAAAGCCAGAACGTGGCATCATTGGCCGAAAACACGCCTGACAGATCGCCAAGAGCGATAAGCAGGTGCCCTTCGAGCTTTTGCTGCCGCAGCGCTGTCATCAAATCGGCTTCGGTGATGTCTTCCGCAGCGCTGCCCGCCGTGATCTCATGCAACAGCGCTTCAAGCCGCCGCGGGAGCGAACGCTCGAACAGTGGATCGAGCAATTGCGGACGCTGCAGGAGCGTACCGCGCAGATAGGGTGAAAGATCAAGAACGGCAGACAGAAAACCGACAGCGGGCTTGTTGTCGTTCAGCGTGCTGCTGAAGCCGCAGCCCTTTTCCGCGGCATGGGCAAGAAACTCGCGCAAGAGAGCCGCAGCATTCTTGTTATCCAAGGGCGCCAGTTCCCGCAAAACCTGCGAAAAGAATGGCGCGTCAGCATTTGCCGCCTTGGATAGTCCTCTCATCCGCTTTCCTCTCCCGCCGGAAATGTCAGGACCGCCCGTAGCCCCGGCGCGTTGTCCGCTAGTTCCAGTGAACCACCGTGCAATTTCATGACCGCCTTGGCAAGGCTGAGACCAAGACCGGAACCGGGTTGCGAACGGCTTTCCTCAAGTCGCACAAAGCGTTCCGTCGCGCGTTCCATCTGATCGGCGGGAATACCCGTTCCATTGTCGGCAACGATGACTTTCACCTTGTCGTCCGCTCTCACGACGGAAAGCGAAACCTCCACGGGACGGTCGACGCCGCTGGCATATTTGATCGCGTTGTCGACAAGATTGGACACGGTCTGCGCGACAAGTTCCCGGTTGGCCCTGACAGGTGTTGCATCAACTGGTCCGAGCAAGAGCTGGACACCGGCTTCTTCGGCGGAAGGCTCGTAAAGCTCGAACACATCCTCGGCGATCACCGAGAGCGGGATTTGTTCGAGCGCTTCCGTGGAATAACCGGATTCCAGGCGCGAGATCATCAGGATCGCATTGAAGGTGCGGATAAGCTGATCGGAGTCGCTGATCATGCCTTCCATGGCAGCGCGCCATTGTTTCGTCGTCCTCGCGCTGGCGAGTGCAGATTCGGCGCGATTGTGCATGCGCGTCAGCGGCGTCTTCAGATCGTGGGCGATATTGTCGGAGACATGCCGAACGCCTTCATTGAGTTCCTGAATGCGCGCGAGCATGCCGTTGAGATTCTCGGACAAGCGGTCGAATTCGTCACCGGACCCGCTGACCGGCAGGCGCCCGGCGAGATCGCCGCCCATGATCCGCTGCGATGCGACGGAAACCTTGTCGATGCGCTGCAGCGCGCGGCGGCCGACGAAGAACCAGATCAGGAACGCGCCGATGCCCATGGTACCGAGAGCGGCCATGAGCGCCCGGCGTACGACGAGGCGAACCTGCTCGGGCTCCCCGAGGTCACGCCCGACCATGACGCGAATCCCGTTCGGCATGACGATGACGCGGGCAATGGCGGTGTGGGTCTTTGCCTCGTTGCCCTCGCCGTAACGCTCATAGGTGATGGGACGTTCGATCCAGCCTTCAGTCTGGAGGACGCCGATTTCAATGCTCTGGACGTTTCCGGCAACGATCCGCCCGGCGGGGTCGGTCACCAGATAGAGATAGGCGCCGGGCTGGCGGCCACGCCGATCGATCGAACGCACAAGCCCGGCAATGCCGCCGCGCTCATAGGATTGACCGATGCTTTCGATCTCTTCGTTGACGGCGGTCTCAGTTTGGGTGGTCAGAAGACGCACGGAAAGCCTGGTCATGTAGAATACGAGGCCCAGCGCGCAAACCGTAAAGAGCAGGAGGTAAAGTGCCGACAGCCGGACGGCCGTCATCTTCATCATGGCGGAGAAACGGCTCATGCACCGGTCTCGGCTGCCTTGAGCATGTAGCCGGCACCGCGCACCGTATGCAGCAGCGGCGTACCGAAATCCTTCTCGATCTTGCCGCGCAGGCGCGAGACATGGACATCGATTACATTGGTCTGCGGATCGAAATGGTAGTCCCATACATGTTCAAGCAGCATGGTACGGGTGACGACCTGCCCGGCATGGCGCATCAGATATTCGAGCAGGCGAAATTCTCGCGGCTGCAGGATGATGACCTGGCCGGCGCGCTTGGCCGTATGGGAAAGACGGTCGAGTTCGAGATCGCCAACCCGGTAAACGGTCTCTGCCTCTTTTGGGCTCGAGCGGCGCTGAAGCACTTCGATCCGTGCGAGAAGTTCGGAGAAAGCATAGGGCTTGGTGAGATAATCATCGCCGCCAGCGCGAAGACCGGTGACGCGATCATCGACCTGGCCGAGGGCGGAGAGAATCAGCGCCGGCGTGTCATTGCCGCGCGCCCGAAGCGCTGCCACGACGGAAAGGCCATCGCGACGCGGCAGCATCCGGTCGACGACGAGCGCATCATAGCTGCCCTGTTCTGCCAGCGCGTAACCGGTTTCGCCATCGCCGGCGACATCGGCCGTGTGGCCGGCCTCAGCAAAGGCCTTTTCCAGATATCGGGCCGCTTCGCGGTCATCTTCAATGACGAGAATCTTCATGGCGCAATTCTAAGCCGGTTTTGGTGAATGCGTTAAGTGGTGCCCCAAAAGAAGTGGGCGGCAGATTAATCGAAGGAGATCTGCCGCCCTTGTTTGCGTTGGCGCTTGCGGGGTGGGGGATGTGAAGCGCCGCCGCAACCTTTAGATCAGGATCAACCCTGATTGATCGGCAGCGCCACGAAGCGCGACTGATCGTTGGTCTGGACCTGCAGGAGGACCGCCTTGCGGCCGGCCTTCGTTGCAGAGGTGATCGCCGTCTCGATGTCCGCGCCGCTCTTTACCGGCAGGTTGTTGACCGAAACGATGATGTCACCCGTGGTGATGCCCTTGTCGGCTGCGTCGCCCTGGCGGTCTACGTCGGTAACCACGACACCCTTGCCGTCGTCGGAAGGCATGACGGTCAGGCCGTAGTCATCAAGAGCCGAAGGCTTTGCAGTCTCCTGGTCCGGCTGCGTGTTCTTCGAGGCCAGCTGATCGTCGCCCGGCATCGCCTTGATCGCAACGTTCAACGACTTTGCTTCACCCTTGCGCCATACAGTCAGCTCGACATCCTTGCCCGGATTAATCGCAGCGATCTTCTTGGCAAGGTCACGTGGGTCGGAGACGGTCTCGCCGTTGACGGCCGTGATCACGTCGCCTGCCGATACGCCAGCCTTTGCGGCGGGGCCATCAGCCTGCGGTTCGGCAACGAGAGCGCCCTTCTCTTCGGCAAGGCCAAGGGACTCAGCGATCTCCTTGTTGACCGGCTGAATCTGTACGCCAATCCAGCCACGCGAAACCGATCCGGCCTTGATGAGCTGATCGACAACGTTCTTTGCTGTCGTCGAGGGGATGGCGAAGGCGATGCCGACGCTGCCGCCTGACGGGGAGAAGATAGCGGTGTTGATGCCGACGACTTCGCCGTTGAGATTGAAGGCCGGACCACCGGAGTTGCCGCGGTTGACGGCAGCATCGATCTGCAGGAAGTCATCATAAGGGCCTGCGCCGATATCACGGCCGCGAGCCGAGACGATGCCCGCCGTAACGGTACCGCCGAGGCCGAACGGATTGCCGACAGCAACGACCCACTGGCCGACGCGGATCTTGTTGTCGTCGCCGAACGAGACATAGGTGAACTTGCGCTTGTCGTCGACCTTGAGGACGGCGAGATCGGTACGCTTGTCCTTGCCGATCAGCTTGGCGTCGAGTTCGGTGCCGTCATTCAGCACGACCGAATAGGCGCTGCCGTCTTCAACGACATGATTGTTGGTGACGAGATAGCCGTCTTCAGAGATGAAGAAACCGGAACCCTGGGCAGTCGGACGGATGCGGTCCGGACGGTTGTGATCGCGCGGGCCACCCTTGCGCGGCTCCATGCGCTGGCCGCCTTGGCCACCGAAATCGTAGAAGAAGCGCTTCAACGGATGGTCGTCCGGCAGCTGATCAAGGCCCGGCATGCCCCCCGAACCATCGTCAGCGGTCTGGTGAACGGCGCTCTTGACGCGGACGCTGACAACCGCGGGGCTGACCTTCTCGACAACGTCGGCAAAGCCGGGCTGCTGTGGAGCATCGACACGCACGGCTTCAGCCTGAGCCGGAACGATAGCGGCGAGCGGACCCGTTGCCAGAAAGCCCCCGACGAGCGCCGAGGACAACATTGCGGCAGCGATGCCCTTGCGGAAGTGTGAGGACTTGCGAATATTCGGCATGAATGTATCTCCTTGAAAGTCCGATCGTGAGGAGGACGATCGCTTTATAGCAGTAGTGATACAGATAGGAACGTTACCCCGCTATTTCCGCAACATGACAAATTTGTAAGATTGACGTTGGACGACATGTGGAAAGCTGGCTACAAACCGCAGGCGCTTCCACCTTTTGTTACCTGGAGACACCCATGCCGCCGCTTGGCTCAACGCTGCGTATCCATAAGCCTTACGAAGGCGTTTATGCCTTCTATGATGGACGGATTGACGGGGTGCGCGCCTATTCCGAACGTCCCAACTGGCTGGATGACGGCGCTTATTCGCTTGGCGTATGTTCCTATGCGCTGCTGTCCGGAGATGAGGCGCTTGTCTATGACACGAGCATTTCTCTTCCCCACGCCCGAGCAATTCGCAAGACCCTCGAAGATGCCGGCGCACGCAGGATTATAGTCGTGCTGAGCCACTGGCATGTGGATCACGTTGCCGGCAACGAAGTTTTCGCCGATTGCGAGATCATCGCCAATAGCCTGACGGAAAAGGCGTTGCGCAATCATCGCGACAATCTGGAAAACAGGGATCCGCCAATCCGGCCGCTGGTCATGCCCAACCGCATTTTCGAGGATGAATTGAGCTTGAAGGTCGGTGCGTTCGACATCGATTTGCGCGTCGTCGATATTCACAGCCACGATGGCACCATGATGCTGCTGCCGGCAATGGAGCTGTTGTTTGCCGGCGATGCGCTCGAGGATCCGATAACCTACGTCGCTGAACCCACCCGGCTGAAAGAGCATCTTGCCGATCTCGCCCGCATGGCGACCTGGGATTTCTCGAAGATCCTGCCCAATCATGGCGCAGAGGATATCATTGTCGCGGGCGGTTATGGACGGGGCCTGATCGATGCAACAAGAAACTATGTCGAGAAGCTGATCACGGTGCGCCAAAACAGGGATCTCCCGAGCGGCGACCTAAAGGCATTTGCAGAAGAGGATTTTCGTTCGGGCGCAATCAATTATTTCGCTCCCTACGAGGTCGTGCACCGCGAGAACATCAAGGCAGTTCTCTCCGGAGAGGCGGAAGAATAGTCCGCCTTATTCCTTCGGAGCGGCGAAGATCTTTTTCAACTCGCGTTTTTCGCCATCCGTAAGCGGCGCGATCTGCGTAGGATTAGCGCGGCGCCGCCGTATCGAAATGAGAATTGCAAATCCTCCGGCAACAAGCGCAGCGATGGGAAAGCCCCAAAGCAGGAGCGTTGAGAACTGCAGCCGCGGTTTCAGGAGCACAAACTCGCCATAGCGCGCGACAAGAAAGTCGAGCACCTGCTGGTCAGTATCGCCGGCGACCAGCCGCTCGCGCACCAGCAGCCGCAAGTCCTTGGCAAGATCGGCGTTCGAATCGTCGATCGACTCGTTCTGGCAAACCATGCAGCGCAATTCTGCCGAGATGGTACGCGCACGTTTCTCCAGGGCCGGATTGCTCAACATTTCGTCGGGCGACACCGCCTGCGCCGCGCCAGCCAGGCACAAAGAAATGCCGAGGATAATTAGAACAAGCAGGCGTTTCATGCCGTCGCCCGCGCCTTCGATATCTTCGCTTTCGCCGGAGCACCAATGCGAAGACGCCTGTCGAACAGCGAGAGACAGCCGCCAGCCATCATCGCAACGCCGCCGAGCCAGATCAGAGTGACCAACGGTTTCCACCACACCCTCACAACGACGCCGCCATCCTTGGCCGCATCGCCGAGCGAAACATAGAGCTGGCTGAACCAGAACGTCTTGATGCCCGCCTCCGTCGTCTGCATCTTGCGGACGGGGAAGAAACGTTTTGACGAAAGGAGATCCGTCACTTGCGCACCGGAACTGTTGAGGACGGTAAAGTGACCTTGGTCTTCGGTGTAGTTGGACGATTTCACGGACTCGGTCCGATCAAAACGCAACGTATATCCCCCCGCGGCGATGGTATCGCCGGGCTTCATCACGAGAACGCTTTCCGTTGCAAAAGTCGACACCGCCACGATGCCGAGCAGCGTGACGCCGAGACCGAAATGCGCCAGCGTCGTGCCGAAGACCGAACGCGGCAGGCCGACGAGGCGCTGGAAGGCAGTGCTTGCTGAGGTCTTGCCGAAACCGGTCTTGAGAACGAGATCGGTGAGCGCGCCAAGCATCAGCCAGACTGCGAGACCAATACCAAACGCCGCGAGAACGCCGGACGCCGATGTCTGGTAGAGCACGAGACCAACGGCAATGAGCGCGATAAAGAACGCGGCCATCAATCGTTGCGCTACGGCGAGAATATCTCCGCGCTTCCAGGCAAGGAGCGGTCCGAAGGGCACGGCGGCCAGCAACGGTAGCATCAGCGGGCCGAAGGTGAGATTGAAGAAGGGCGCACCCACCGAAATCTTCTCGCCGGTCAGCGATTCGAGCAGCAGCGGGTAAAGGGTGCCGATCAGCACGGTTGCCGCTGCCGTTGTCAGGAAGAGGTTGTTGAAGACGAGCGCTCCTTCGCGCGAGATCGGCTGGAACAGGCCGCCGGGTTCCAGCGTCTGCGCCCTCCAGGCGAAGAGCGCCAGCGATCCGCCGATGAAGAGCACAAGGATCGCAAGGATGAACAGGCCGCGTCCGGGATCGGTCGCAAAGGTGTGAACCGACGTCAGCACGCCAGAGCGGACGAGGAATGTGCCCAGCAATGACAGCGAGAATGTGAGGATCGCAAGCAGTATCGTCCAGATTTTCAGCGCCGAGCGCTTCTCCATAACGAGCGCCGAGTGCAGCAGCGCCGTTCCCGCGAGCCACGGCATGAAGGAGGCGTTCTCGACCGGATCCCAGAACCACCAGCCGCCCCAGCCAAGTTCGTAATAGGCCCAGTAGGAGCCCATGGCGATGCCGCCAGTCAGGAAAAGCCAGGCGGTCAAGGCCCATGGGCGCACCCAGCGCGCCCAGGCGGCGTCGATCCGGCCGTCGATCAGGGCCGCGACGGCGAAGGAAAAGCAGACCGAGAACCCGACATAGCCGAGATAAAGCATGGGCGGGTGGATGGCGAGGCCGATATCCTGCAGGATCGGATTGAGGTCCTGGCCTTCGATCGGCGCAGGATTGATGCGGGCGAAAGGGTTGGACGTCGCCACGATGAACAGAAGGAAGGCACTGCCGATCCATGCCTGCACACCCAGAACGTTGGCTTTGAGCGCAGGCGGCAAATTATTGCCGAAGAAAGCGACGAGCGCGCTGAAGAAGCTGAGGATCAGCACCCAAAGCAGCATGGAGCCTTCATGGTTGCCCCATACGCCGGTGAATTTGTAGAGCAGCGGCTTTTGCGAATGGGAATTCTCAAAGACGTTCTGCACCGAGAAATCGGAAAGGACATAGGCTGTCGTCAACGCAACGAAGGAGAGCGCGATCAGGGCGAAGACCGTGAAGGCCGCGGGAACTGCGACCGCCATCATCCGCTCGTCGTTGCGGCGCGCGCCCAAAACAGGCAGGACCGCCTGCACTATCGACAAGGCAAGGGCGAGTACCAGCGCGAAATGTCCAAGTTCCACTGTCATTGCTGCTTTGCCTCCCCTTGCCAGACACCCTTGGCTTTCAGACTGTCTGCAACCTCCTTGGGCATGTAGTTCTCATCATGCTTGGCGAGGACGCTATCGGCAACGAATGCACCGCCCGGCGTGAACCTGCCCTCGATCACCACCCCCTGGTCCTCTCGGAAGAGGTCCGGCAAAATGCCCTCAAAAGTCACAGGCACGCTTTTGATGTGATCGGTGACGGCGAAACTTACTTTCGCACCCTCACCGCGTACAACGGTACCCTTTTCGACGAGGCCGCCAAGCCGGAACCGCGATTCCGACTGCATGTCCGTTGCCTGAATATCCGACGGCATGCGAAAGAAGGCGATCTTCTGCTGAAGCGCAAACAGCACGAGTGCTGCCGCGACGCCGAGAACGAGCAGCCCGCCGCCGATCACCGAAAGCCGTTTCTGTTTGCGCGTCATCAATTCTTCTCCGGCGTCCCGGGCTCGTCTTCAAGCCCGAGGTCCTTGGCAACCGCATCGAGCTGAGCGACCTTGTCGGCACTCAGAACTGACTTTGCACGCCCAAGCGCTTCAATCGCATCGTTTGGGCGGTTGAGAACCACGTAGGAGCGAACCAGCCGTTCCCAGCCCTCCACATCATCAGGCGATTGTTTCAATTTTTCGGCAAGCCCGGCGACCATCGTTTCGATCATCTCGGCGCGATCCTGGCTGCTCATGCCGGCTGCCGCTTCGACCTGCGAGGCATCGGGACCCGTCTTTTCGACATTGCTGACATCCGGCGCATCGCCCGAGATTTCCTGGTCCAACCTGGTCAACGCCGCCTGCGCCTGATCGCGCCATGGAACGTCCGCGGGTGCTTCGACCAAAAGCTTTCTGATCAGATCGCGCGCTTCCGTGAGGCGACCCTGCTGCATCCACCCGTCAATGATGAAGAATTGCGGACGCATGTCCTTTGGATCGAGTTCAAGCGCGTGCTTGAAGACGGCCTCCGCCTCAGGCGTGACCTTGCCGTCGGCGGCAGCCGTCATCGCCTGCCCGAGGCCCAGTTGCCGCGTCGCGGTGTCGCCATTGAGGCGGATTGCGTTCTGGAACGCGGTTATCGCATCGGCAGGCCGGCCAATGCGCAGATAGATCGGCGCAAGCACCTCCCAGCCCTGCCCATCGTCCGGGTTTAGCGTAAGATGGGCCTCGGCGCGCGCTATGAGCTCGGCGGGCGTACTCTGATCCGGCGGGCGCGACAGACGCTCGGCCAGCGGCTGCGCCGGAAGATCAGGCGAACCCGTCTTCGTATAAATGCCCCAGGAAATCAGAGGAATGGCAATTACGGTTGCGAGCGTAAGCCATTCGCGCAACGCGCTTTTCTGCGGGCGAACGCTCGTCCTGTCGGCTTCGACAGCCTTTGCAGATTTCAGCAGGCGGCGGCCGATTTCGGCCCGCGCCTGTTCGCTACTTACATGGTCGATGAGCCCGCGCTGTTCGTCCGCGTCAAGTTCAAGCAGCTGATCCCGGTAGACTTCGACATCGTATTGACTGTCCGATGCCGATGGCTTGACGCGGCGCGTCAAGGGCAGAAGCACGAGCAACGTTGCGCCCACGGTCAAAATTGCAGCGGATATCCAGAAAACCATGGGTTGAGACATAGACTCCCATCCGCCTAAAATCCAAGGGATTTCGCAGATAGGGCATTTCGCCGCAAAACTAAAATGTGATCAGATTGCAGCTATGTAAGCGGTGTCCAGCTGCCGTCTTCATTTCGGCAAGCCGTCCCGCGCGCTGATTGCGGGGTGCCGTCTATCCTCACCGTATGCGTGTACTGGCGGCAATTTTGCGATCCCACCTGGTAGGGCTGCGCGGCGACGACCTCCCCGGAGCGAGTGCCAGTGCTGTTCTTCCATTCGACCGTCTTTCCGGCGGGGGAATATTCCAATGCCTGGTACTCGGCTTGCAGGGCGCGCTTGCGATCGGAGGCATCGAGCGACGCATTGCCGACCAGCCCATTGCCGAGGGCTGCAATCACGCCGGAGGCCGGCGCCTTTGCGCCTCCCGTGAGGCCGCTGATCGTTCCGCCGCCACTTTTCGATGCTGAGGTCGTCGAGCAGCCGGCGAGGAGTGCGACCGCTAGGAGGGAAATGGCAATCTCAAGTTTCATCATCTGTCCGTCTACAAATACATCAAATACATGGGCAGCAATCGTTTATGGCCTGATTGAGCGCCGTCTTGCAAGCCTCATTCAGGTTCCGGCGACGGGCAGCGTCAAACGGGCGCTCAAGCCGCCAAGATCGGCACTGCGTTCCAGCCGAAGCGTGCCGCCATATTCACGCACGGTGTCGTGGACGATGGAAAGCCCAAGACCGGTGCCCGGCTTGCTCTCGTCAAGACGCTTGCCGCGCGTCAGGGCATCCTTGATCTGTTCGGGGGCAAGCCCCGATCCATCGTCATCAACGCTGATCTCGAACCCGGCATCTAACTGGCTGAGCCTAAGCCTGATGACGCTATTTCCCCATTTGCCGGCATTCTCAAGGAGATTGCCGACCATTTCTTCAAGGTCTTCCTGTTCGCCTGCGAAGATGACATCGTCCATGTAATTGTCGAAGCGCACTTCCTTGTCGGGATTGAGCTTCGCCGTTACGCGCACCAACCGTTCAAGGATCGGTGTCACCGGCGCTCGAAACACCACGCTGTCGCGCTGGGCGGCGACGCGGGCGCGCTGCAGATAGTGCTGGACCTGAACCTGCATCGCCGCGCTCTGCTCGGCGATGAGGCGCCCCTCGGTGCCGCCGATCGTGCGGCTTTCATTGACAAGGACCGAAAGCGGCGTCTTCAGCGAATGGGCGAGATTTCCGACCTGGGTTCGCGACCGTTCCATGATGCGGCGATTGTTGTCGATCAACGCATTCATCTCGCGGGCAAGCGGCGCAATCTCATCGGGCAGGTTCTCATTGAGGCGTGTTACCTTGCCTTCGCGAATGTCGGTAAGGCTCCTTCGTACACGGTCGAGGGGTCTCAGGCCGAAAAGTATGACGGCAGCGTTGATCAGCGTGCCGCCCAGACCGAAGATACCGAGGTAAAAATACAGCGTATGGCGAAAATTGGCGATTTCGCCCTCGACTTCGCTGAGATTGCCCATGACGCGGAACCGGGCGACACGGTTCTCCGCGTCGAGGACGACTTCCGTTTCAACAACAGAGAGCTGCTGCCCATTTGGTCCTTCTTCCGTGTATGAGCGCTGGAACGAGGTGTCGAAGGGAACGAGGAGGGTGGACGGAGAGTCGATGCTCTTGTCGCCAAGCGAAATGGAGCGGAGCGAGCCCTTGAGATTGTCACCCACCGGCTCGACCGACCAGTACCAGCCCGACATGGGGCTCGAATAGCGCACTTCTCCAGGATCGGGACGGCCTGCAAGTGCGCCGTCATTGACGCTGACCGACGCGATGACGCTGAAGAGATGGGCCGAAAGCAATTGCTTGAAGCTTTGCAGGCGCGCCTCGCCATAGAGCGCCGAGATGATCGTGGCGATCGCGAAAAACGAAATGATGGTCCAGAGCGTCGACAGGGTGATGACGCGCAGGGAAAGCGAACGCAGGCTGGGAAGATAGCTGCTCAGGCGGATGTTCACGCGTCGCCCTTTGTCCTTGTGGTGATCGAAAGGTGGTCGGCAGCCGGCAGGCGGGACACAATCAGGACTTGCTGTCCTGCGATTTGATCCGGTAACCCATGCCGCGGATCGTTTCGATCAGATCCATGCCCATCTTCTTGCGCAGACGTCCAACAAAGACTTCGATCGTGTTGGAATCGCGGTCAAAATCCTGGTCGTAAAGATGCTCGACGAGTTCGGTGCGCGAGACCACTTCGTCCATATGATGCATCAGGTAGGATAGAAGGCGAAACTCGTGCGAGGTCAACTTCAGCGGCGTGCCGTTGACCGTGGCTTTCGATGTCTTTGTGTCGAGCCGCAACGGTCCGCATGTGATCTCTGACGAAGCATGTCCTGCTGCGCGGCGGATAAGGGCACGCAGGCGCGCCAGAACTTCCTCGATGTGAAAGGGCTTCGCCACATAATCGTCCGCCCCGGCGTCGATGCCGGCAACCTTGTCGCTCCAGCGATCGCGCGCCGTGAGCAACAGGACCGGCATGCTGCGGTTGTCCCGCCGCCACTTTTCTAGAACCGTCAGGCCATCCATCTGCGGCAGACCGATATCCAGCACTACCGCATCATAGGGCTCCGTATCCCCCAGGAAGTGCCCCTCCTCGCCGTCAAAAGCCTTGTCGACCACATAGCCGGCCTCGGTCAGCGCTTCGACCAATTGGCGATTGAGGTCACGATCATCTTCGACGACGAGTATTCTCATCCATTGTTTCCCAAGCGCAAACTCAGTTTGCCGGTACGGCCACTTCGACGCGGCGTGGCCGTTCGCCATCCCGGCCCGGAATGAGCACCACGACCACGCAAACTTCCTTGCCGTTCTGCACAACGGACGTGGCGCGCGCAAGGGTGCCGCCTTGCGAGTCAGCGACCTGTTGGCCGACAGACGAACAATCCGCGGCTTGGGCGCTGCCGGCCCCAAGGACGCCAGCGACCGATATAAGGCCCGCAAGGGGCAGGGAGAAAATCAGGTGTTTCATCATGGCGTTATTAGTATCGCTTGGTGTCTGAACGATGCATGAACAGTTGGGATGCAAAGGGCAGGATTGCCACTACGTCACGCCTTTTAACACTATATTTCTTTACGTGAAATGAGCGACGTCGCACTTATGCGGCCAAATAGCGCTGCGATTCCGCTGAGCGCGGTCATGAACTGTACGATGGTCTCGGTGAACTCGGCCGGTTGGATATGGTCAACGGAAATGTTGAAGAAGCCCGAGCAGGATAGCAAAACCGTAACGATCGATGCCCAGATCGTCTTCGAAAGGTACCAGGGTTTTTCATTGGTCATAATCAAATCCCTTTTAAAAATGGCTTTATTTCAATAGGTTATGGCGAATTGCCAAATGAGCCTGCCGGCTGGGTCCCGTGACGGCCGAAATCATCGCGACGTAGAAATCAAAGTCTGCATCAGGATTGCCCAAGTCGTCCCGGCGCTGCGGCAAGCCATAGAGCCAGCTCGGACCAGCAACCTCCGCGGAACGCACCACGCGCTCGCCAAGGCGAATCTCGATGCGGTAGGCCTCTCGTTCCTCGCCGAGTGGTATGTCGGCGGCCAGCCAACTGTCTGCATCGATTCGGCCGCGCCTGATCCAGCGGAACCGCAATTCGCCATTGGCCTCAAGGCTTGCTTGCAAGTGCACCGGCTCAAGCGGTTGCAGAGCGCGCAGACCAGCCGTCGCCGCGACGGTCGTATAGAATTGGTCGGTAAAGTCCTCGCCGGACGCTCCGATGCGCCAATTCAGGGTAAGCCCCGCCTCCTGCGGTTTCAGTCCGATCGGCGCGACGGCACGGTCGAGAAGGATCAATGTCGTATCCGCCGGCCTTGCCTCACGCGCTTCCCGCTCTGTTCCGCACTGCCCACGCAACAGCCCGGACAGCCGCCAGCGATCGCTCTCAACCTCTTCGGCGCTCTGAAACTGCAGCATTTCCCAATGGCCGCCGTCTGCGGTCGCCAGCAAAGCAGTGTTGCCGCCGTTGAGCATTTGCGAAAGGGAAATTGACCGCAGTTCGCTGGAGTGGAGATGAACTTCGAGAAACTGGCCGTAAATGAGCCGTCCGCTTGCGCCACTGCCAGGAAAAGGAACAGTCAGTTCGCCCATTATGGCCTGGTCTGTCAGCTTCGACCGGACTTCGAAGCCCGACATTTCCGGTGAAGCGAAGGCGCTGACCCCACGCCAGGGTTTGGCGAGAGCCGCAATCCGGAATTGGTCCGCAGGCTTTTCGATCCCAGGCCACATCGGCAGATCGATGAGTTCGAAATGCGGCTTCCCGACGATCATGACGCTACCGGCAACGGTGGCCGCAGGAAGGTCTGCCTTGGCGGGGTAGTGGACGTGGCGCGACATCGCCCTCGCGGCAACGCGGCGTGTTCCGCCATCCTCGATGGAGGTGACCACGAAAACCGATGCGGCATTCTCGCCGGGGAACCTGATCTTGTCGCCGGGTTTCAGCGCCGCGTGTTTCCAAGGGAGTTCGCATACGAGCGAACGGCGTGCGGCGCGGCGCGCTTGCAGCCGCTCCTCGGCCAGCGAAACGGCCTGTCCTTCATCGATCATTCCAGCAAGGGTGAGGTTTTCCGTGCCTTTGCCATCGGGCCGTTCGGCGAAGGCCACTGCTCCCTGAAAGTCGAGCAAGGGATCGCGATAGGCAATTTCGACGCGTGACGGCTGGTCCATCAACTCGTCCAACCGCCATTTGACCGGGCCGGAATCCTCCTGTTCCACTATCTCGTCGATCAGAGCCGCCTCGCCGCTGAGCCGCGAACTGCTTCTGAAGATAAGCCGCCCGCCATCCTCGAAGGCGTCGATTCCAAAAAGCGTCAACAACGGCTCGATCGCCGCCCGCACGCTTGTGGGCTCATCAATGACGTAGCCACTGACGAAGCCGTCGACGGCGCTTGTGTCGAAATTTGTCGCCCCAAAATCGCTGAGGATCGCTGAAAGGAGTTCGTCCAGCGCCACGCCGGAGAGCCGTCCGTTCAACCAGTGACCGGTGGTCCAGTTGCCTCCGTCGGCCCACAGCTTGCGATTGAGCGGGAATTCCGGAAACGGCCGCGTGTCCCAGGCCCAGACATAGAGGCGCTCCTTGTCCAGCATCTGGCCACCGCCGCCCGCAATCCAATGACTGAAGTGCGCGCGCAAATAGCGGTTCTGGGCAAGATCATTGCGCCCTTGGTCCGAGAAATATGGAAACGCGCCCTCTGAGGATTTCATGTCCGGAAAGACATTCGGCTGGTTCGGCCCCTTGTCGGCCGCCGGACATCCAAGCTCCGTAAGCCAGACCGGCTTCATCATCGGCCGCCAAGCGGTCGGAGTGGCGCTCTCAACCCCACTGATGCGGTTGAAATGCAGGTTCTGCCACCAGCTCGGAATGTCCTTGTAGCGGTAGATCCATGGCTTGCCTCGCCCATCGGTGATCGGCGTCCGCTTTCGCGTCGTCCGGTCGGCGCTGGATGCGTAGTACCAATCAAACCCTTCACCGGAAGCAATCTGCGATCGCAGGGCGGCGACGTCGTAAGGTGCCGCGAAACCGTCCGGCCCTGGCACGCTATAGTCCTCGTCGCGCCAATCGCTGAGTGGCATATAGTTATCTATGCCAACGGCATTGATGTCGGGATGCGCCCAAAGAGGGTCGAGATGAAAATAGACATCGCCGGACCCGTCCTGCGGATGGTGGCCGAAATACTCGGTCCAGTCGGCGGCATAGGTCAGTTTGCAGCCGGCGCCGACCACCTTACGGACATCGGAAGCGAGTTGGCGCAGCCCGTCGACAAACGGAAAGCCGTTCGACTGGTCCCTGACGATGGTCAGTCCGCACAACTCCGAGCCGATGAGGAAGGCGTCGACGCCGCCCGCCAGTTGAGCGAGATGCGCCATGTGCAATATCATGCGGCGATACCCCCAATCGTCGGTATCTCCCTTGAACTCGACCTGCCCCTTCTTGACGCTGAAGTCTTTTGCCTTGCCGAGAAATGCCGCGATCTGAGCCGCCGCGTTGGCCGTCCGATTGGCGCTGGCGGGCCGCAACGGCGCCGGGTGGCAGGTTATGCGGCCCCGCCACGGAAAGGTCGCTTGACGGCTGCCCCCGTAGGGATCGGGCAGCTGGTTACTGTTTGGAATATCAAGCATGATGAAGGGGTAGAGCGTGACCCCGAGCCCCCTCGCCTTCGCATCCATGATCGCGGCGATCACGCTCGCATCGGACGGCGTGCCGCCGTAGGCCGCGCCCTCTGCGGTCCGCGAGATCAAATGAGCGCCGGAACGGGCGATGCCGCCGGCGCCCCAGGGTTTGCTCTCACCACGCGCCTTTCGCTCCATCACGCCCGGCTTGATCCGGCACTCACCGGCGCGCAGGTCCGTGCCGAACCACGGCACCACGATCGCGACATGCCTCAGCGAGGGGCAAAGCGCCTGTAACTCGTCCATCGAGGCCTGCCAGTCGCTCTGCGCGCGCAGGCAATTGCGATTGAGCGATCGCGTCTCGCCCTTGCTCGGCTCATCAGTCACAAGTTGCGGCGACAATCCGAACTCGGTCGCGCCAGGTATCAAGGCGGCCGCCGGCAGATCACGAGCGGCAGCACCAACGGCGCGCACCACCTCAAACTGGAATTGCGGAATACGCCCGCCAAACTCATCGACAGGCATGCGCTCGAAGACCACATAGGCCGTGCCACGATAGGCGGGGGCATTGCCGGCTCCCTGCTTGGCTTCGATCAAGGGATCGGGCGGTTGGGTCTCGCTGCCCTTATAGACCCGCATCGTGCATTTCGTCTGGTCGAATTCCTTGCCGTCGGCCCACATGCGGCGGATCAGACTGATCTCGCCATTGGCCACAGCGATGGCAAAATTGGCGAAATAGGAATATTCCGTGACTTTCGGCCCGCCCTTGGAGCCGCGCCGATCGCTTTTGACCTCTTCGAAACGCGTCGCCCAGATCAGCGTGCCGGGCAGACGCGCGGTTCCGTAGAGGCGCGGCAGCCCGGCACCTTCTTCTGCAACGGTCGGCCGCATCGACGACATCCGGCCCGTCTCGACGCGCTCACCAAACAGGGCCTGATCGATGAGATAGCCACCGAGCGAGGCGGCCGCGGTCCCGATTGCCGCTGCCACCGTACCCTGGCCGAGCAGCCATCCCGCCGCAGTTGTCAGAACAATTGTTGCCATTTTATTAGATCTTTCAGCAATCTTCTGCCGGTTCAGGAAATGCGAAGGCGCCGGCAACCCGGCGGCGCCATTGCGGCACAAGCGCCGATTCGAGTACCGCGTGTCCTTCATAGGCGTGGATGAAGCGCTCCGGACTGGACAGGATACCGAGATGTTTCGCTGCGACATTGTCGCGCCAGCGAAAAACCAGCAGATCGCCGGTGCCTGCTTCGCAAGGCGGCTTTTCGATCATGTGCCGCTGCGCGGCCTCAAGCAGCGGATCGCCGAAGCCCGCCTCTGCCCAATCCGCCGAATAGGGCGGGATCTGTTGCGGCTCGCCGCCATATAGCGCACGCCAGATGCCGCGAACGAGGCCGAGGCAGTCACACCCGACCTGGCAACGTGATCCTGCATGGCGATAGGGCGTGCCGATCCAGCGGCGCGCTTCGGCAACAGCAAGGTCAGCAGCGGTCATGGTACCAACGGCCCGCCATCAAAATTGCCCTTGCCGTCGGCGTAATTGTAGGCGGCATCGTTGCCCGGCAGATGCGGGAAGCCGCGAAAGTTGGCGCTGTTGCCAAACTTCGCCTTGCATTGGGCAAAACTCTTGTCGCATCCCGGCAAAAGTTCGAAACGGTCGCCGACCTTCGGATCCGGAAATTGCGCGTCGCGCAGGCCGAGCCGTATTCCGCCGCCATATTGCCCGCTGCTTAGAACAACATTTGGCGTGCCGTTCATCCATGTGAGCGCTCCATTGTCAAACCACTGGCCGGTTGGCGGCTGCAAACCCGAGACCACGATTTCGCGATCGGATAAAATCTGGATGACCACGCCGGCCTGTTTAGCCGCACCGTAGCCGCAACGACGGTCTCCGAGTTGGGCGTCGCATCGACGCGTGACGCGCCTGCCGCTGATCTTATCGAGGTCGGCGGCGCTGCTTTTCAGTTCCGCCACAAAACGCCCGCCGGAGCGGGTAATCGCGCCAATTCGAGAACTTCGCAGAAGGGTGCGCTGGTCGGGAGCGCTCCAGTTGACGAGCCAGGTTTCTACCACCGCCAGATCGAATGCCCCGCGTTCGATGTCCGCATCGGCGATGCTCAGAGACGAAAGCGCGCCCTCCACGTCCGCGCTGTCGACGCTGAGCCCCAATGAGGTCGTTGCCTCGCTGCCGCTGAGTCCCGTCTGGGGCTCGCAGGCAACGCCGGCGACGGAGAGTTTCCGGTCGTGATCTGTAAAGCCGAAGACTGCTGCGTCACGTCGGCGGATAATCCAGCAGAAACAATGGGTTGTAACCTCACCTGCAAGATGTGATTCCAGCAATGGCGAAATCTGCGTCATGCCTTCACCTCAATGATCGGTATGGATGGAATTTCGCCCGCCTTGAATGATTTCAGGCTAATCGCCAGCCGATCCGTATCGAAGCGGGCCGGCACGTCGAAGCTGAAACCGGCGGTGATGCTTGCTCCGGCAGGCGGAACCTTTCCCTGCTGGAAACTGACGCGTCCGCTCATGGTATCGACGGCGAAATCGCCGCTACTTCGCTCTACCCCATTGACCGCCATGCGCACGCTGCCGGGCTCTGGCCTGGTGATAGGCCTCACATATTCACCGTACCGCTTGGTCAACTGAAATATAGCGTTAACGCCATCGCCATGCCCAAGCCACTGATCGGCAGGCGAAACCGACTGTCCAGCCTTGCACGACAAATGATCGAAAGGATCGCGGAACCGGAAAGCGTAAAGCGAGCCGCGGCGCGCCTCGAAAAATGTCATTACGCTTTCAAGATCGGCGAGCGACCGAATGCCGGTGCCCGCATCATAGTGACGCCGCGATTGGGCCCAGCGCGCATTGCGCTGTTCGAAACCGGAGGTCAGCGGAACGATCTCATTGCGCCATTCGGGACCGCCCGTCGCGCCGAACGACACGCCGGTTGGGAAACGCACGTCATGGAAACCAGTCATGGTTGATCGCCTTTAAAGGGTTCGCGCCCCGCGTTGAACCGCACGCGCCAGCATGCCGGTCATCTGCGCTTCCGATTTGCGGAATGAGGCGGCATCCGGCGTCGTCACATTGAAAGTAACGTGCACCGGTGCGCCGCCACCCTGGGATACGACGCCAAGCTTGCCGTCGGCGCCGCGCGCCAGCGGCATGATCGCCTCGGCGCCGGCTTCGCCCATCAATCCCAATGCACCGCCATCGTTGAAGTAAGTAGGACTGTTGACCACGCCGCCCTTCGCATGCGGCTTTGCCCCCTGCAGACCGTTGAACAGCCCTTCAAACCAGCCGGACGCCATTTTCTGCAAGGGTGCAAGACCGGCGCCGAGGGCCATGTTGGCAAGGCTCATTCCGAGGTTGCGCAAGACATCCTCAAAACTCCTGCCGCTGACGGCCGCACCCTTCAGCACGTCGCTTATGGTGCGGCCGAATTGCTTCGACCTCGCTTCAAGGTTGGTGAGAACATTTTCAACGGACCTCGCATCGGCCGTAATTTTCAGCGGCACGGCAAATTCTTCGGTGGTCATTCATTGCTCCACATCATCGGGAAACCTGCGCATAAGTTGTTCAATTTCGGATCGTGTAGGTGCCAGGAGCGCACGCGGCCGCGCGAAGGCGGCGTTGAGTTCGCGCAAGGTCATGGCCCAGAACGCCGATGGCGCGAGCCGCAGCAGGCCCAATCCCGCCTTCATGATGGCGTCCCATGGAAAGGCGTCGACCGGCTGATCTGCTGCGGCTTTCAAGGGTTTGGCGGCGCTTGCTCCGATTTTGAATCACCGAAGGTCGCGCTCAGGAGTTCGCTCACGATGGTTGCAAAGCCGGCGGCTGCGCCCTCCGTGCGCATCAGAGCCACTGCCTCTGGCCCTACATCGTTCCCGCCGCCTCTAAGTCCAGCAGCGATGATCTTTATGAGATCGCCCGCAGAAAGCGCGCCGCCGGCGAAGCGTCTCAGCAATGCGCCAAGATCCTCCGCCCCGTAGGCGTCCTCGAGCTCGGCAAGGGCGCCAAGCGTCAGGCAAAGCGTAAAGTCGCGTCCGTCGAGATTGGCGCTGATCTCACCACGGCGGCGATTAGGCATGGGCCGCCTCCGTGAATTCTACAGGACCCGCGGATTCCAGCGCGATTTCGAAGGTCACCTCGCCGTCATGCGCGCCGCCATATTCGAGCGCCATGATCTGGAACAATCCGCGCAGGATGCCGAAATCCGGCAGGACGACCTGCCAATTGGCGATGCTGCCGTCGAAGAAGGCCTGGCGGATGAGCGCGTCGGATTGTGCATCCTTGAACAGTCCAGAGCCGCCGATCGAGGCGCGCTGCACACCGCTTCCGCCGAGCAGTTCGCGCCAGCGGCCGATGGCGTCGGCATCCGTCACGTCTACGGCTTCGGCGTTGAAGGCGATGCGCTTGGAGCGCATGCCGGCGACGGTCATATAGCTGCCGGCGGCATTGGCGATCTTCAACAGAATGTCTTTGCCTCTTTGGGCACCCATCTCGTGTCCTTTCCTATGGCTGTTCTTCGGTGACGGCGCGGTAACGGAGCACACCGAGATAGCCGTCTCGATTGTCTTCGGGCCGCGCCAGCGACGATTGCGGAATCAGGTTGATCAGCCGGTGGCCGGTGAGCGTCAGTTGCGTCCCGGTCAAAAGCCGATCGATTGCATGCATGATCTGCATCACGGATGTGCGGCCGTTCGCGCGATCCCAGACATTCAGCGTGAAGAGATGTTCGCTGCCACGCTCGCTCGCCGTGCTCCAGTCGTAAGTCGTCGAGGCGCCGAGGGTCACATAGGGAAATTCCGCCTGCGCCGGCACGCGGTCGCAGACACGGGTATCGATCAAGCTTTTCAGCGACGCATCTGACTTCAAGAGTGCTAGAACCGCCTTCTGGAGTTCCAGTCCGGCGCTCGTCATCGCTTCGGCTCCGGCTTGGGCTGGCCTGAGACGCGCACCGGTATCTCAGGCTTCGGTGCTGCGATCTCCTTCTCGGATAAAGCGATAGCTTGCCAGCGCAGGGTCCTTATGAGATCGGCGACCGTCAGTTCCATCGTAATTTTCATTGGACCTCCTCGCGCACGCGGCAGACAAGATAGCGGCCGCTCTCATCCGGATCGTGCAGTGTCAGAATCTGGAAAATGCGGTTGCCTTTGCGCAGGCGCATGGCGCTAGTGATATCGCGGCGCATACGCAGGGTTATGCGATGCGTCGCCTCGGGCAGCGCCTGTTCGCCCAGCCAGCGTACCCCTGCGTCTATTGGCTCGACCTGAGCCCAGAGCGTGCCGATTTCGGTCCAGGCGACGAGAAGGCTGCCGGTATCATCCGTGTCGTACCGGGGCTCCTCCAACGACAGTTCCTGCGACAATCGTCCAGGATCGATGAACAGCGTCGGCATCAAAGGGATATCCTGCGCCAAAGGCCGACGGTCCGCTCGAAGGCTGGCGGATAGGAGACTGGCTGCTGCGAGGCATGGAAGACGCCGCGAAACTCATACCAGTGCGCGACAAGGGTCATGATTGCGTGGCGCAAGGCATCGGGGACGTCCGTGCCTGCCTCTCCGAAACCGGCCTCGAAATCGATCTCAAGGCCGGAGAGCGCCGCATGGCTCGGTGCAGCAAGGTAAAGCCGCGCTGGACGGGTCGAACCGTTTAAGTGAATTGAGTCTTGTGCAAGAGCGACCGGCGTCCCGTCGTCTTGGTATGCTGTGACCGAAACAATGGAGCGCAGAGGATATTTGGCAATCTTGATCAAGCCATGCCTTGGCCAGCAATCGGCGTAAAGTCGCCAGGTCTGGGCGACGAGCGCAAGACCGGTCTGCTGTTCCAGCGTTTCACGCGCCGCCTTGATCAGACCCGTCAGGAGCGCGTCCTCGCTGCCATTGTCGAGACGCAAAAACTGGCGCAGTTCCGCCAGCGTCACCGGCTCGAGCGCCGGCGCCGTCAAAATTGCAAGAGTCATGGAAGTGTCCTGATTGGAATCGGTCTTTGGTGCCACACGGCACTCTTCCGCATGGGAAGAGTGCCGCCGCGCCGGTTTCCTTACGAGGCCGCGAACTTCAGGAGTTTGATCGCTGCAAAATCCTGGACCCCGCCGCCGACGCGCTTGGTCGTATAGAAAAGCACGTAGGGCTTGGCTGAGTAGGGATCGCGGAGAACACGCACGCCCGTGCGATCCACGACCAGATAGCCGCGCGCGAAATCGCCAAAGGCGATGGCAAAGCCGCTGCTGGAGATATCCGGCATGTCCTCGGCCTCAGTCAAACCAAAGCCGAGCAGCGACGCCTGCTGGCCCGGTGCGGCAGGCGGTACCCAGAGATAGTTGCCGTCATTATCCTTGAGCTTGCGCACTTCCGCCTGCGTCTTGCGGTTCATCACCCAGTTCGCATTCTGGCGATAGCCGGCCTTTATCGAATAGATCGTATCGAGAAGAATGTCGGAGGCGGCGGTCGCCGGAAACTTCGCTGCGACGCCAGTCGCGAGGAAGCCGATCTTGCCCCAGGCCCAGGCATTTTCCGCCACCGTGTCGTAGTTCAGAAACCCGCGCGGCTTGTTGACGCCGTCGCCGGAGACGAATGCCTTGCCCTCCTGCTCGGCAAAGGCGGTTTCCACCTCCGCCGAGATCCACTGTTCGACGTCGACCGCGCCATCGTCGAGAAGCGACGCGGTCGCCGCCGGCATGGCGTAGAGTTCCATGGTCGGGAACTGCAGTTCCGCCAGCTTGGAGGCATCGGTCTGCGGCCTCGCGTCGGTTTCGCCAACCCAGCCTACCGCCGGCCCCTTGATCGAAAATGGCTTCTTCAGCAGCGAGCTTGAAACCTGCCGCACCGATGCAAGGTTGCGGATTGGCGAGATTGCGGCCAGCCGTGTCCCGATTTCGCGTTCCATCTCCGGGGGCACGAGGTAGCCACCATCGGTGGCGGAGCCGATCGACAGCGCCTTGGCTTCGATCGGGCGCAGACCGCTTTCGTCGCCGCGCCGGACATAATTGTCAAAAGCCGTCTTGTGCTCGAGCGAGACCAAAGGGTCAAAACCACCATCGAGGTGGGGCCGTGCCCGCTTCAGCAGCATGTGGTCGATGACCCGCTTTTGCTCGTCAAGCGCGTCATTGATGCGGTCGAGCTTCTCATTCGTCAGCACGTCCGTGCCGCCCCGGCGCTCGATTTCCGCAAGCCGGTACTCGTTGGTGCTTTTATACTCGTCGAACGAGCGCATGAACGCATCGAAGGAATCGTCCACACTGCTCGCGTTTTTTGTCTCAAGATCAGGCATTGATGTCTGTTGCGTCATCGTTTTTCCTTTGGTCATTGAAATGGCGTTGCGGCTCTGATGTATCTGGCAGCGGCACGAAGCTTGGCCGAGAGGCGCTCCGCTTCGGTATGAGCCTGCCGGGCGAGGCTCTTCACCTGCCCGACGCGGGCCGATGGCAGCATCGGGAATGTCACCACCGAGATCTCCCAGAGGTCGGCTTCCTGGATATGGCGAATGCCGGCCCTGCCGGATCTGGCGCGTACCGTTCGAAATCCGATCGAAAGGCCATCGATCGCCCCCGTTCGCATCAGTTCGAGGATTTCCCCGGCACGGGCGACTCCCTTGGTCAGCCGGCCCTCGACATAGAGACCGCGGTTGTCTTCCCTTATCTCGGTCCATACCCCAATCGGCTGGTTGGGATCGTGCTGCCAGAGCATGCGGATGCCCAGCGCGCCGCGTTCGCGTACCGATTTGGCAAAGGCGCCGGGTTCTATGGCGTCCTTGCCGAGGTCGACCTCGCCAAAGAGGCTGGCGTAACCGGAGAAGCTGCCATCAGGGGTAACCTTTTCGATGGAAAGCCCGGCAAATTTCTTCTCGATCACTGGAGATATCGCCTTAGCGCGCATCCGCGATATCCTTTTTGTTCCATTGCTTGCGTGACAATGCGGAGTTTTCGATTCACCCGTGCGGGCCGCAAGCCGCGCAAACAAGCCGAGCGCCGTCCAGGCCGCGAGACTTGCGGCCGTTGCACCCATCAGCATCAGTTCGCCGTCGCCGAGCTGCCCGCGAATATCGAGTTCCACCGCGATCTTGACGCCTGCAGCACCGCCGAAAGCGAGCCCGCAGACAATCCCGACGATAAAGCGGATCGCCGCTTCGCTCTTGTCCTTCGGCAACATGTAGGCAAGCGAAACAGCCGATCCTGCCACGGCGCCGACCGCTTTCGCCGCGAGTATCCAGGCGGCGTCCGACCAATGTGTCATCGTCAATCTCCTGAAGTTTTCTGCGTGTAGCCGACAGCCTCGCGCTTCTCCTCATCGCTGAGGAACGGCGCCGCGGCGATGCGCTGCCAGAGGGCGTCGCGCTCCTGCGCCAATCCGTCGACGCGGTCGAGATCAGGTTCGAGCCTGAATTTGCCGCCATAGGCGGGCCTGAGCCAATTGCTGAAAGCCTTTGCCGTTCGCACCGCCAGCGGGATAACGCTGAGGCGATAGAAAGCGCGATTGGCTTCCGCATAATTGGCGTAGGTGTTGTCGCCCGGAATGCCCAGCAACATCGGCGGGATGCCGAAGGCGAGCGCTATGTCGCGGCTTGCCGTATTCTTGGCGGCGACAAAGTCCATGTCGCGCGGTGACAGACCCATCGATTTCCAGTCGAGCCCGCCCTCAAGCAGGAGCGGACGCCCCGCCTTGGCGGCGCCCGTATAACCTTCTTCAAGCTCGGCCTTCAGCCGGTCGAACTGCTCTTCGCTAAGGTGGCTCGTTTCGCCGGGCGCATAGACGAGAGCGCCTGACGGGCACGCCGAGTTGTCCAGCAGCGCCTTGTTCCAGGTCGCTGAAGCATTGTGGATGTCGAGCGCCATCGACGCCGCTTCGAGCGGCGCAAAGCCGTAATGATCGTCAAGCGGGTGAAACAGCTTCAAATGCAGGCTGCGGCCTTCGCCGAGCGGCACCGTCCGTTTCTGCATGCCGGCACCATAGGTGAGCGCGGTCGGCCAGCCGCGATCGTCCGCGACGATACGCACGCGGTCGGGTCTGAGAAGATAGAGTTCACTTGCGCCGCTGCCGCTCTCCACCCGCTCCACATAGGCATTGCCCGACAGAAGGAGGTGACCATAGAGCTCTTCGAAAAAGCTCGAGCCATCCATCCCGCGATGCGGATCGGCGAGAAGCTGGAGGGCGGGGTGGCGGCTGTCTTCAGCATCTCCTTCATAGAGCAGCCAGGGGATCGAACTTGCAGCTTCGGCGAGATGGCGTACGCAGCGATAGACGACAGCGTTGCGCATGAAGCCTTGCCGCGACAGCCCGCAATAGCCGCTCTGCGACCAACGCGCTTCGCGCTCGAGCTGCAGTGCCACCAGGCCCGGCGCGGATTTACGCTGGAGTTGCGGGTTCTCGTTCGCGGCGCCCCGGCGCCACGGCCATTGAATTGCCATTTGACTATTGCTCTCCGTCTGACGGATGGAATTGACCCAGTCGCCGTTAGGCCACGACGCGGACGCGCGGACTGCCGTCGCGGCGACGGAACAGATCGCCCAGCGCCCAGACCAGGGCGTCCACACGATCGGGCGAACGGCCGCTCGATAGACCGGAGGCGGTGAAATCGCACATCTCGTCCTCCAATTGCCGGAACCGCCCGGCGTGACGCACCCTGCCCTGTTCGTAGAGCGCGGCGATCGGTTCGGCGCGCAAAGCCTTGCCGCGATTGGCCCGTACGGAACGCACCGGCACCGCCGCATCCTCGGCGGCGATAACCGCCGCGACCATATCGCCACCCTGATTGACCTCGGCGATGATGAGGTCCGCTTCAAGGCGGTGAAAGAGTGCAATTGCCCGCCTCGCCCACTCGTGCGGCTTGGCCGGCGCAAGACTGGCATCGGCCAGTACCCAGGCGATGCCGGCGCCATCGAAGCCTGCGGCGACGATCCCGCATGCGTCCGACTTCTTGTTGGCGCTTGCCGGCGGATCGATAGCCACAACGATGCGCTTCAGGTCTGGCACATCAGGACAATAGATCTTCTCCAGCAATGGGCGCGACCACAGGGCGTCGGGGTTGTCCTCGATCAGTTCGCCATCGAGTTCCTGTCGGCCGAGACGCGTTCCTCCATAGAGTTCGCTGACATGGTCGATAAACCCGGGAGCGAGGTTCGCCGCATTCTCTTCGGTTCGCATGCGCCAGACCGGAATTGCCGGATCGGCGATCATGGCTTTCAGGAGCGGCAACGGACGCGGCGTCGTCGTAATAACCTGACGCGGCTTCGTGCCGAGCCGCAGTCCGAATTGCAGCATGTCCCAGGTCTCCTGCAGATTGCGCCATTTCGCCAGTTCATCGCACCAGGCGGCGTCGAATTGCGGGCCGCGCAGGCTGTCCGGATCCTCCGAGGAGAACATCGAGGCCGTCGCGCCATTAGCCCAGAGAAGCCGGCGGCGGCTCGCTTCGAAGCGCGGACGCTCGGTGCGGGACACTGCCATGATGCCCGAAGGTCCGTCGATCATGATTTCGCGCACGTCGGCAAGCGTTTCGCCGACAAGTGCGATATTGCTGGATTTGACCGCGGAAAAGGGAGGAAGTGCGTGAACCATGCCGTTTACCCATTCCGCGCCCATCCGCGTCTTGCCGGAGCCGCGCCCGCCAAATATCAGCCAAGCGCGCCATTCACCGCGTGGCGGCTGTTGTGCATTGCGCCCCTGGATCATCCATTCCCGGACCGCCGCTCTCGACTCCCGTTCGTTCAAATTGGATCTGGACCAATTCTCTTGCCCGCATTTCCGCAAGTTCATCGATCCTCTCGTCAATGCGCGTCAGGACGTCGCGCAATTCGTCCGTGCTGAGGCCGCCAACGGCTTCGAGCCTTACGGCCGCAAATCGTTCCTGGAGATCGCCCACCTTTTCGATGGTGCGGGTAAGCAACGCCAGCGTGTCGAGTTTGGTCTTGCTGAGGCTGTCGTCCTCAAGCGCAGACAGCGCTTCCACCTCTTTTTGCAAGAGGTTCATGATCTTCTCGGCGAGCCGCAATTGCCGGCTCTTTTGTTCGACCCCTCCGCCGGACAACCCGTGGCGCTTCAGGGCCCGCAGGAACTGCGCTTCGTCCTCCCCGAACAACGGTGCGATCTCGGCTGATGAAATGCCATAGTCACGGCAGAGCGCAACTGCGCTCCGCCGCCGCATGACGGACGAGGAAGAGGCCATGAATGTCCTGAGAGGATGCGCTTTGCGAACCGTCAACGATCGCAGGGCGGTGCTGCCCTGCGAAGCACTGAAGTCACATTTCCGACGATGACCAGAACCTACAGGACGACCGTTACGCAGTCAAGGACTATTTTCCTATATATGAATTTTTTCTCTCTAGGCCGCTTTGTGCCAACCCAGAGCCAGCATACCAGCGCCGATCATCAGCGACCCGCCTGAGCGATTGACGATGCGCTGCACCTTGGGTTTGCGGATCGTGTGGCGGGCCATGGATGCCATCAGCGCATATGTGCCGGCGTTCAGCGTTGCCAAAAGCAGGAACGTCGTCTCGAAGATGACCATCTGGCCGAGTACGGGACGCGACAGGTCGAGGAACTGCGGCAGGAACGCAACGAAGAAGATGATGCTCTTCGGGTTGAGAGCGGTGACGACATAGGCATGAAGGAAGACCGGCAGCGCCTTCTCCTCCTTGACCGCCGCATCGCCGCCACCAGGATTGGAAACAGGCGCTCGCCAGAGCTTGATGCCGAGATAAATCAGATAGGCTGCGCCCACCCATTTGAGGACGGTGAAGATCGTTGCGGAGGCGGCAAGCAGGGCGCCAAGGCCGAGCATTGAAGCTGTCATCGCGGTAAAATCGCCAAGCGCGACGCCGGCAACCGTTGCCACGGCAAAGCGGCGGCCATGGCCGAGTGCGTAAGAGATGACAAGAAGGATGGTGGGACCGGGAATGGCCAGGAGAATTGCAGATGCCGCAACGAATGCGAGCCAATGTTCAATCGACATGCGTACCATCCTCGAGTGAAAAATGGCATCAATCCACCGGTGGCTACCAATTGCAAGCGCAATTTGCAGGCTTGCGCTTCGGCAACACTCCTCGATCAAATCAACTTGCGCGGCTCGTCGCGTCTTGTGGCCTTAGTCATAAAAGCGGTATTCTTTAGTCTAAGAAGCCACCATATAATCTCTGCAAAACAGCCGTCCTAAGAAGCTGTTAAATGTAATCCGCTACACCATGTCCAATCAGGGTGGACGTGCCAAGCGTAGGGCAGGCAAGAACTCATGGAAGAGCCCAGGCCAGGCAAAGAACGGAAGCGATTCAAGGTCTCGCCGCTGCTGGGCCTTGACGCCTGGATCGATTCAACCCTTTACGAATTGCGTTTTCGCCTCGTCGAGTTCTGGGAAGATACGACGATTTTCTTTCGCCGGTTCCATGTCACCGGCTGGCGTCGCGTCATCATCGAATTGCTGGGCGAAGGCTTTACCTGGGGCACCGCGGGGTCGGTCGTCATGCTGACGCTTGCCATTCCCGCCTTTCACGAAACCGAGAAAAACTGGCGCACGCGCGACGACTTTGCGGTGACGTTTCTCGACCGCTATGGCAATGAGATCGGCCAGCGCGGTATTCTCCATCGCAGCGCCGTTCCTATCGATGAATTGCCGGATCACGTGATCAAAGCGGTCCTTGCCACCGAGGACCGGCGTTTCTTCGATCATTTCGGCATTGATTTCCTCGGCCTGTCGCGCGCCATGACGGAAAACCTGCGCGCCAATTCCGTGGTGCAGGGCGGCTCGACGATCACCCAGCAGCTTGCCAAGAACCTTTTCCTGACCAACGAACGCAGCCTCGACCGCAAGATCAAGGAAGCCTTCCTTGCCCTTTGGCTCGAATCGAACCTCACCAAGAAGGAAATCCTCCAGACCTATTTGGACCGGGCCTATATGGGCGGCGGCACCTTCGGCATCGCGGCCGCGTCGCAGTTCTACTTCGGCAAGAGCATCAAGGACGTCAATCTTGCAGAAGCCGCGATGCTGGCCGGCCTCTTCAAGGCGCCCGCCAAATATGCACCGCACGTAAACCTGCCGGCCGCCCGCGCTCGCGCCAATGTCGTGCTGACGAACCTTGTCCAGGGTGGGCTGATGACCGAAGGCCAGGTGGTCGGCGCCCGCCGCAACCCGGCGACCGTCGTCGATCGCGGCCGGTCCGAAAGTCCGGACTATTTCCTCGACTGGACTTTCGACGAAGTCCGCAAGGTCGCCCAGAAGTTGCCGACACATACGCTCGTCGTGCGGACGACGATCGATATGGGCATCCAGAAGGCGGCCGAAGAGTCAGCCGAATATCACCTTCGCCAGTACGGCAAGGAATATAACGTTACGCAAGCGGCCATCGTCGTTCTTGAAAACAATGGTGCTGTGCGGGCAATCGTCGGCGGACGCGACTACGGCGAAAGCCAGTTCAACCGCGCGACGGCGGCCCAGCGTCAGGCGGGCTCGTCGTTCAAGCCCTATGTCTATGCCGCCGCGATGGAAAAGGGCATGACACCGAAGACGCTTGTGTCCGGCGGCGCCGTTTCCTGGGGCAACTGGTCGCCGCAGAATTATTCGCGGCAATATCTCGGCAAGATCGACCTGACGACGGCGCTGGTCAAATCCATCAATACGGTGCCCGTCCGGCTTGCCAAAGATTATCTGACCACCGCGCCCATCGTTGCGCTCGCCAAGGCAATGGGGGTCGAATCGCCGATCAGTTCGCACAAGACCATGGTCCTCGGCACATCCGGCATGACGGTGCTCGACCAGGCGACCGGCTACAATGTCTTTGCCACCGGCGGTATTGCCGGGATGCGGCACCCCTTTACGCAAATCCTCAGCCAGAATGGCGACGTGCTTTGGGACTGGAAGAAGGATGGCGAGAAACCGCACCGCGTTCTTTCTGAGACAGCCAACAACAATATGAACATCATGCTGGCTCAGGTGCCGGAATGGGGCACCGGTCGGCGTGCGGCGCTATCCATGACGCGCGTCGCCGGCAAGACTGGAACGACGCAGAGCTATCGAGACGCCTGGTTCGTCGGATTCACCGGCAACTACACCGCTGCCGTATGGTTCGGGAACGATAATTTCACGCCGACCAAGGAACTCACGGGCGGCATCCTTCCTGCAATGACCTGGCAGCGCTTCATGAACTACGCGCATCAGAACATCGAACTCAAGGCCATACCAGGAATCGACCCGACCATGCCGAAACAAGAAAAGGTCGCCGAGGCCAAGCAAAAGGCTGCCGACGACGACGCCGATGCCCTGACTGCCATCGAACGGCCGCGCGTCCTTTCCGGGGCGACCGCTACGGCCGTGCGCGAGATCGGACAGGCTCTGAAAGCCGCCCCGCAATTGAAACTGCCTGTCCCGCCCGAAAAGGTCTCGGTGCTTTGATTGCGTCCCCGAGCACGCCCGTGTAGTCATCGTCTTCATGCTTCGCAATGTTCTCCTTGCCCTCCTTGCGCTTGTGATTGCCGTCGGCGGCGGAACGCTGAGCGCATGGTATGCGGTGAGCCGATTCGACGGCTTCGGTTCGCTCGCCATCGGACAATGGACGGCGCATCCCGACGCGGGCACGCCCCTCTCCGATCCTTATGCGAAAGCGCGCGCGGCCCGCGAAGGCGCCTTTCCGCTCGGCGGCACCGAGGGCCTCGTCTTCTACGCCTATAGCGACAACGAGGGCAAAACGCTGGATCGGCGCTGCACGTACAAGGTGGAAGGAAATACGCCCAACACCCGTTTCTGGACGCTTTATGCCGCAGACCGCGCGCTGACCTCGCTCGAGCCCGGCAAGGACAAACTCCCCGCGCTGCACTCCCGGCAGATATTTCGCAATGATGATGGCGGTTTCAGCATCAGCGTCTCGCCGACGGCGCAGCCGGGCAATTGGCTGGCCACAAGCGGCGGCGGACGCATGGTGCTCGTCATGACGCTCTATGACACTCCGATTGCGGGTAATTCCGGTCTGGTCAATATGGCATTCCCGACGGTTACGAGGATCGGGTGCGATGGCTAGGTTTCTTCGTGCAATCCTGTTTGGCCTTGTCGGTGCCGGCCTCATCCATCTCGTGGTGGTGCTGCTGGTGCCCTATTACTCCGACCGCAACAGCTGGTCCCGGGTCGCCGCTTACGGTGACGATTGGCAGTTCCATCGCGTCACCCGCGACGGCGCGCCGGGGATGGTTCCCCTCGCCTTCGATCCGCTGTTCCAGGCATCCGTCTGCCGCTTCGACATCACGGATCTGCCCGCGCACATTACCGGCCTTGGAACGACCCCCTACTGGTCGATTTCAGTCTACAACCGGCAAGGTGAAAACCTTTATTCGATCAATGACCGCACGGCGATCGCCGACCAACTGGACCTTGTTGTGGCAACGCCCCTGCAAATGATCGAGCTCAACAAGACCAAGCCTGAGTCCGCCGAGAATTCAGTCCTGATCGAAGCCGATATGGATGAGGGTTTTGTGGTCGTGCGCAGTTTCGTACCGGACGCCTCGTGGCAGAGCCAGGTAACGGCGTTCCTTGACAGTGCGGCCTGCACGCCGCTGCTTTAGGACGGTTGTGCCGACTACCCCGGCTGGGGCACCCGATCAAGGAACCTGCGATTTGGTTTCGGTTTGGCGCGCTTTGGCGGCTCAGGCGCATAGCGTTCGTAGCGCACGCCCGGAAAGATGGTGATTTCGGCTTGGTGATGCCGATTTATCTCTGCGCTAGGCCGGCGCTTGCTGGTGGTGCTGCCTGGAAATGCGATGACAAATCCCATGACTTCATCCGTATCGGTCTCTGGTTGATCTCCCTGGATACTCCGATGCCTACGCGCGCATGAACTGCGCCATAATTTCATTAGACATGCCGATGGTTAACGGCTTGCTAACGCTTGGCGGCTAATTTTAGCCATTGTTTAACCGCGTTGTGTTCCGAGTGGAGTGTGTTCGTGAAGTATCCTGAGTTTCGGGCGCTTGAAGACCGCAACGGCGGCAGCAAGGCTGACGATCTCCTTACCGCATCGATTACCGCTTTCTGCTGTGTCGCAAGGCCAGCACGGAGCGACGCACAGCAACTCGAAGACCTTGCCGTTCCCCTGCTCGCCCTCGCCTCGCCGCGCGTCCGTCGCCATGCGGCCGCTGCCCTGTCGGAAATTCCGCACGCACCGAAGCGCCTGATCCTCGCACTTGCCGAGGACGACATCGATATCTCGGCATCGCTATTGCTGCGCTCGCCGCTGCTCACGCCAAAGGACCTCATCGACATCATAACCCACAAGGGGATCTCGCACGCCCGGGTCATAGCCCGCCGGCGATCGGATGATCCGCAACTTCTGAATGTCCTGCGCAGCTTCAAGGATACGGCCATAGACAACGCGCTCGAGATCAAATCTCATTTCGACCTCGGGGACGATGCGCCGATTGCTGATGCAGCGACCGCGCCGGAATCGCCCCGGCTTCGCGAAACCCGCGAAGCGCTGAAGGCTCTAATGCGCGATGCTGCCTTGTCCGATGAAGGCACGCTCGCCAACCACCTTGTCGATGCGGCACTGCTTGACGAGACGATGTCGTTCGAACGGGAGTTGGCCATCGCGCTTAACCTTGATGTCGAGACGGCACGAAAAATCATAGGCCACGGATTGAATGCCGAATTGACCATTGCCCTGGCGTCGCTTGGCCTTTCAGCGGAAGCGGCACATCTGGTCCTTACCGGGCTCTTCGGCCTGGTGCACAAGGATCTGCGATCCCTGCGCCTGTTTATCCAGTCTTATCGCCAGATCGACCGCGACAAGGCGCAGGCGACCGTCGATCGCTGGAAAACCGCTGAAAACTCGGAAAAGCTGCGGCAAAAACTGCGCGAGATGGCCGAGGATTACGAAGACGGCAGACGCCGGGTGTCTTAGAGCGGTTCTATCAAGCGCTCTACCCCAGATTACTCGGGAGCAATCGGGAAGAGTCCGGCGCGATCGTCGCGGTAGTCCTCAATCTCGACGACCCAAAGATCACGGTCCCAGCGCTTCTGCTTTTCTAGGTCGGCATCGGCTGTGGTCTCTTCCACACCTTGCCTGACGGCGGAAAACAATCGCTCCTGCGGCTTCGTTTCGTCATAGGCCATTTGCGGCGCCGGACCGAAGAGGTCATAGGTTCCGTCGGCATTGCGGAACTTGATGAAGATCGCTCCCGCCTCGGCAGCGCCCTTGTTGGAGAGCGCCGCGAACGCACCGCTATTATTGACGCGGCGCACGAGCGCCGAAACCCAGAACTCTGATGTAAGACGCATTTTTAGGCTCCAATCAGTTGATCAGGCCGATTTCCTGCATCTTGGCAAGGAGTTTCGTATCAGGCTCTCCCGTCACCGGAAGTCGGAACAGTTTCTGAAACTCGCTTACGGCAGCCTTTGTCGACGCGCCGACCCTGCCGTCGATCTCCACCATATCGTTGCCGAAAGCACGCAGGCCCGCCTGCACGCGAACGATCTCGGCGGGGGAAAGGCCGCCGGCTGCGCTGCTCGCGGCGACATCCTGCGCGGGATTTGTCGATATTTTCTGGACGGTCGCTTCTTCGGTCTGGGCCGGTTTTTTAGCCGGAACCGCAATGCTCGCCGTCGTCTCGCTGGGCTTATCGACGGTTGCCTCGGTATCGATGCCGATTTCGGCGGCCGCCTTGCGATAGGCTTCAATGGCCGCCCGGGTGCCCTTGCCGGAAATGCCATCAACCGTGCCGGTGTAGAGCCCAAGCGCCAGCAGCTTTTGCTGCAGCTTGGCAACCTCGGGATCGCCGCCGGGCGCCAATACGGGATCGCCATTAATGGCGGCGGCAATCGGATCCTGGCTCTGGGGAACCGGAACCGACGTCACCTTGCGGATGGGTGCATCCATTGGCTGATTGTCTGAGTTATCGGAAGCCTTGCCGAGCGGGTTCGCTTGCTGCTTGATCGGCTTGAAAACGAGCTCCGGCCTTGTGCGGAAGAACACGCCATCATGCACGTGCGGCTGATACCAGAGCGCATTGGCAGAGATGAAGCCGAGCGTCACCAGGAAGGCGGTCGTGCCGCCGGCGATAGCCGGATTGCTCGCCACCAACCCGCCGGCGGCCAGCAGAACCATCGTTACCCGTCCGCGCTTCGGGGCGCGCCGCTTCTTAGGCCGATTTACGGGTTTCGGCATGGGAACCTCCCCTCATATCGCTATCAATCCTGAACTCGACCACGTTTGCCGCCTCATCCTCGATATGATCTTCCATTTGCGGTCCTTCGAGCGGGATGCGCACGTCGACGACAGTGCCCTCGCCCGGAGTGCTCTTTATGTTGAGGCTGCCGCCGTGCAGGCCGACGAGGCCCTTGACGGTCGCAAGACCGAGACCGGTGCCTTCGTGTTTGCGCGTGTAATCGTTCTGAACTTGCCGGAAGGGCTGACCCAGCGTCTTCAGGTCAGCTTCCAGAATGCCAATCCCCGTGTCGCTGATGGAGAAAGCCAGCATTTCGTCTTCGATAAGCGCATCAATCGTAACCACGCCGCCGCTCTCGGTGAACTTGACAGCATTCGACACGAGATTGATCAGCACCTGATTGATGGCACGCCGGTCGGCAACCACAGTCCCGACCCGCGGGCTGACACGGTCGCACAAAGTCACGCCCTTCTGCGCGGCCTGGTGCGCCATCATGTCATGGACCATCGTCACGGCATCCTTGAAGGCGAAACGCTCGGTGACAATGGGATAGGTCCCGGCTTCGATCTTCGAAACGTCGAGGATGGCATTCACAACCGAAAGGAGATGTGTTCCCGAACGGTGCACCAGTTCGACATATTCGCGCTGGCGCGAATCTGGCAGCTTGCCGCAGATTTCCTGCAGCAGCAGGTCCGAGAAGCCGATGATCGAATTCAGCGGCGTGCGCAATTCGTGGCTGACCGAAGAAAGAAACCGGCTCTTGGCGATTTCAGCGGTTTCAACCTCGCGGCGCGCATGGGCAAGTGCGTTCCTGTCGGCAACGGCCTGGGCGATATCCGTGGCAACCACGAGGAAACCCGTGCCTTCGCTGTGCGGAACCGCGCGCAGATGGTGCGTGGCAAAGCGGATAGTGTGCGCATGCTTCGACGTTTCGCCGGCTGCGACGCTGCGCAGCTTCACATCGGCGGTGGCGACGGGCGCGCCTCCCTTTAGATCCGCGAGGAAATTCGCGTACTGCACGCGGTCCGAAACGTGCACCCTCTCCATCAAAGCTGTGCCGATGAGCAGGTTGCGCGCAATGCCGAACTGTTCTTGCGCCCGGGGCGAAAGGCACTCGATCGTTCCATCCGTCGCAAGCCTGATCACCACACCTTCGATGACGCTTTCGAGATCGGCGATGCGATCGTCGCGGCGTGCCGACCGTGCGTGGCGGGAAAGCGCATTGCATGTCCGGGCCAGCAGGATGCCCATATAGCCAAGCGATGCGAGAAGGACGGGAGCAGAAAGGGTCACCAAACCGCCGCTCTCGAATGCCACAATCGAAAGGACAGCAACGACCGCTGCCGCAGTGCAGCCGGCCACTCCCAGCGCAGTCCTGGATTTATGGACGAACCATGTCTCGAGCGGGATCGCTGCCGTCATCAGCCACAAAAGCAGGCTGGCCGATCCTGCGCTGACGCTGATGGCGGCAATCGCCGCGCCATAAGCAATTAGCGCAGCTGTGCCGACTGTCGCGCTCTTTCGCGAAATCGACAGCGCGCCGCAGAAAATCATCGGCAATGCCAGAACCCCGACGACGAGGCTCACGATGACTGCGATATCATTCGTCAAAGGGTGAGTTGTCAGCATGGCTACCGCCAGCAGCAACGGCATCGTGAACATGCTGCCGGCGATGCGTGCGTCGCGTGCTCGTTCCGCCGCGTCCACGACGGATGCATTTACCCAGCGCTTGCAGAGACGTTCATAGGTCTCGACAATACTGGATCGAATGACGGAATGAATCGGCACCAGCTTTTTCCTGCTTTCCGCACGTTCCGGCCTAAGCCGGATGAAATGCGGTCATTTTCCGAATGTCGCTTGCAACATTCTTGTCGGCGTTAACTTTTGCAGACGAGGCTTTAAGGAAAGGATAAAGCGGGGCACACCCCGGCCGGTTGTGGCCCGTTTCGAGCGATTGTGGCGGGCATGGTAAATGAAGGGTTGCCCTTGGCCGTCGCGCTTCCTTTCGAATCGTAAGCATGCAGTTCCGCTTCGAAGAATTCTTAATCCTTCGTTTCTATGATCGCTCAAATTCGGAGGTTTGCCGCAACGAGTTCTTGCCGGTTGTGTGGCAGGCTTATCCCATAAAACGCCACCACTAGGGATCGGGCAAAGGAAAAGGAATGGGTTTCCTGATCAGATTTGCGATCAAGTTCTGCTTCTGGATGATGCTGGTGTCGCTGTTCATTCCGCCGGCGAAGGACGAGCACGGCGCAAACCAGCCTGGTCCGCTCGAAGCTTTCACAGCCGCACGGGAAGCCATTGTCGACCTTGGCGATTTTTGCAACCGCAAGCCGCAAGCCTGCGAGACGGGTAAGGCCGCCTTCGCCAATGCCGGCGAACGCGCCGGCGACGTTGCCAAGGCAGGTTACGACTATTTCGACACACAACTCGGCAAGGACGTGCCCCGGCCGGACGCCGCGGTCGCCGCAGCTCATGGCGACGCAAAGCCCGCCGCAACCGCCGATGCCATCAAGGCGAAATTGCGCGAACTCGCACTGCGCGAATTGATCGAAGCCGCTGACCGCCAGAGCGAAGCGTCAACCAGTGTCGACAAGAAGGCGCAGACCGGTACAGTCGTCCGAGACTAGCCGGCGTGGCGAGGCTAACGTTTCATCCATCGGACGATACCGGAGCCCGATGGATTTTAGGGCAAATTCACCCTACCCTCCCAAGATTCCGGCTGGCGCACAACCACCTTCCGCGTGGATTGTCTCGCCATCCGAGAAGCAGAACTGTTTTTATCTAGGCAAGACGTGCTCTAATCCCGTGACGTTTGCCGCTAGGTTGCCTATATGTGCCTTGAAAGGATCCAAGGCATGGCACAGACAATCGACGACATTATTGCTGATTTCGATTTTCTCGATGATTGGGAAGATCGCTATCGCTATGTCATCGATCTCGGGCGTGACTTGAAGCCCTATCCCGACTCCGCCCGCGATGCTGCCCACAAGGTGAGAGGATGCGTCAGCCAGGTTTGGCTGAAAAGCTCCCTGAATGGCGACGTGGATCCTGTCATTGATTTTCTCGGCGATTCAGATGCGCATATCGTTCGCGGCCTCGTCGCAATCATGATGGTGCTCTATTCGGGCAAACGCGCATCGGAGATCATGGCGATCGATCCCGACGCCATCCTGAAAAAGCTTGGGCTCGACGAGCATCTCACGCCGCAGCGGTCGAATGGCCTGCGCGCCATGATCGGCCGGATCCGCAGCGAAGCGCAGGCTGCCCTCGCCACAGCGTAATCTCAAAGTGCCGGCCGGTAATCTTCCGTTCCCCAGTGAATGATGCGCTGGCTCCGCCGTGACGGCATTGCCGGATGATAGTGACGGTCAAGCGCAGCAAGCGCCGTTCTTAAAATCAGCTTTGCCGAACGGACGGGCCACTGCCGTTCCCGTTCGACAAGCTCCAGCCCCTTCAAGAAGCAACAGACGTCGACAAGGACGCCGGAAAGCTCCGGTCCCACCGCTTCCAGTGCGCGCTCGACCCGCTGGCGGGCAGCAAGCGCCGCATCGGTGATTTCGAGGACGCCGTTTGAACACGAGGCGCTGCCCGTCACGTCCCAATTTGCCCCGATCGAGGGCATCAGGTTGCCAATCGTGTAGTCCGCGCGCAGCCGTTCGCCCGCCTTGAACGCTTCGTCGTTGATAAAGGGCGTTCCGCCGGCATCTTTGCGCTTGCGGAGCGTGGCAAGGGGCGATTCACTCTGGTTGCTGCGTACCTGGGATGTGCCATGTCGGTCAGCGAGGACCACCGTCGTCTCTTCGCGATGCTGACCGGCGAAAGGATCGTCCGATAAGGCGACCCGGCGCAAATGTGCTTTGCCGGCTTCGCTGATGGAAAGTTCCGTTCCGCGCAGCGTCGCGCTGCCGTTGCTTAGTGCCGATTTGACTGCGGCATGCTCGACCGAAATCGCGCCGTGCTCGCAGCTTTCCAACATCACCCTCCCATTTCCGGCTTGATCGACGAGGAAACCCGGGCCTTTTGCCAGAAAGCGCAACAGTCGCAACTCGCGGTTCTTATCGTTTGCTGCTCTCATCAGCGCACCGTCCCGTCGCGCATGAATGCGACCTTCACGATGTTCTCGATCGTCTGAACAATATGGTCAAACTCCAGCTCCTCGCGCATGTCCTCGATAAGATGGCATGCGTGGTTCACTGTGCTCCGGTCGCGGCCGAAGGCGCGCCCTACCTCGCTCATGGTCAGAGCAAGCGTCACATGCGCGACATACATGCCGATCTGCCGAACCCTGGCAACCGGGCGCTCGCAGCGTGAATGTGAGCGCAGTTCGCGGCCGCTCACATTGAAGAACGTCGAAAGAATATCGATCAGGCCATCGCAAACCTGGAGCAGCCGCTCGTCGAGAGGCGCTTCCTCGTCGACGGACCCAAGCTCCGGTATCTTCGGTTTACCGCGCCTTGGCCGAAGCGAGTGGACCATCGCCTTGGCCTCAGGGGCGGAACGGATCAGATTGAGCAAACTCGAAGACATCCTAGCTCCAATTTCTAATAGGAATATCTTCTTATATTGGACCCTTCAAGTGCGTGGATAAGTTTTCCTGACAGCCTATCTTAACAATCTGTATTTACATTGTATTTTTGCATTCGGCCTTCAAAGCCGAGGACATAAATCCTACACGCAGCATCATCGCGCATAATCGTTTGATCCACAAAAGAAGGGGTAAAACGTGTCGGTGATCGATTGGAACAGACAGAAAATCGCATTTTTAAAATCGCAGGAGCAAGAGACCAGCGATGCTCGCCAGCGACTTGCGCTTCAAATTCTTTGTGGCGAGGATCTGGGTACGGTTCTATTGCTTGACGCGGCGAAGAAGGAACATCTGTGCAAGCGGCTGAAGCGGCTGATCGAACGCGAACGCCTCAAGGGCGCCGCAGGCCATTGGAGCTATGATCTCAACCGCCATATTGGCCTGAAGCAGGCGCTTGAAACGCTAAAAGTATCGCTTTCCAGCAGCGAGCCGGAGAAACAGATCCGCACCGCTTGAATGCAAAAACGGCGCCCTGCGGCGCCGTCCCGTCTGCGTGGCATATGCCCGTTGCTCGATCAGGCAGCCTTCTTGCGCTTGCGACCGAGGCCCATGTTCTTGGCCAGGCGCGAACGCGCTGCTGCATAGTTCGGAGCGACCATCGGATAGGACGGGTCCAGATCCCACTTTTCGCGATACTGTTCCGGCGTAAGGCTGTAGTGGGTCATCAGGTGACGCTTCAACGACTTGAACTTCTTGCCGTCTTCGAGGCAGACGATGTAGTCGTCCGCAACGGACTTCTTCGGGTTGATGGCCGGCTTCGGCTTTTCCTGAACAGCAACGACTGTTTCGACGCTGCCCCCAACTCGGCCGAGCGCTGCATGAACGTCGGCGATGAGAGTAGGCAAGTCACCGGCTGGCACCGAATTGTTGCTGACATAGGCAGCAACCAGTTCGGCAGTGAGTTCAAGCAGGACGTCGCCGGCAGTTGTGTTTGAATTGTCGAACGTGGTCATCTAAGTCCAATTCCTTCGTCTATTTTTTTATCTCGGTAGGTAGATTAAAATCACCAATATAAAGTCGAGAACACGCGAGGTCTCCAACGCCTTTGATGACACTCTATTGCGGAACGCATTTTATTTGTCAAATCAATACTTCGTTCAAAAAAGAAATATTTCAAATAATCCCGTGAATAGAGATTAACAGGACGCAAACGACAATGGACGCAAGAAAGCCAGGGCCCGGCCACTGGTGCGACAACACTTAGGGAATGCTGACAGCGATTTGCGGCATACCACTAAGACAAAAAATGGCAAAAATGAGGAACAACGATCCGCGTCCCAAGCATTCTATAATAACAGATATTGCCGATTCTAGTGTTCATGCCTACATCTGGCGTAAAAAGGAACCCTCAATGACCACAAGAACATTCAAGGTCGTCAAGTCGGACGCACAATGGCGTGAACAGTTGACACCCGAACAATACCAGATCACGCGAAATCACGGGACGGAACGTGCTTTTTCCAGTCCGAACTTCGACAGCAAGTTGAAGGGGACCTACAAGTGCGTCTGTTGTGACCGACCGCTCTACCGCTCCGAGACAAAATATGACTCGGGCACAGGTTGGCCAAGTTTCTACGCGCCCATCGAGCCTGAGGCCGTTTTTGCTGTCGAGGACCGCTCCTACGGCATGCTGCGCACGGAGATAAAGTGCTCGGACTGCGACGCGCATCTTGGCCACGCTTTTCCCGATGGGCCACCGCCTACGGGCGTGCGCTATTGCATGAACGGCAATGCGCTCGTCTTCGATGAGGATTGACGTGGCGCCGGCGTTTCTTGCACATAGTTTCTGAACGTGTATTTCCGCCCGCGGGACGCTCCCGTCGGTAACCATGAAAGTTTTTAGATGACCAACCCTTCGCGCTTCCCCGCTCTTGCTGCACCTCAATCCGAAAAAAGGCCCGTCTCCGACACACGTCACGGGATTACCCGCGTCGATGACTATGGTTGGATGCGGGCCGAGAACTGGCAGGACGTTTTTCGCGATCCCGCCACGCTTGATCCGGCAATTCGCCAGCATCTCGAAGCGGAAAACGCGTATCAGACAGCGCTGATGGAAGATACCAAACCGCTCCAGCAGCGTCTCTTTGACGAGATGAAAGGCCGGATCAAGGAAGACGATTCGTCAGTACCTTCGAAAGATGGTCCTTATGCATATGGCACGTCCTATAAGGTTGGTGGCCAACAGCCGCGGTTTTTCCGCACGCCGCGCGATGGCGGCGATGAGACCATGCTGCTCGACGGCGATCTCGAAGGCGAAGGCAAGCCGTATTTCCGTCTCGCGTCGGCCGATCACTCGCCGGATCACAACAAGATGATCTGGGGGTACGACGACAAGGGCTCCGAGTTCTTTACATTGAAGGTTCGCGACCTGACAAAGCTTCAGGACCAGACGGACAGCGTGAGCGACACCACCGGCGGCGGTGTATGGAACGCGCAATCCAATGGCTTTTACTACACCCGGGTCGATGCCAATCACCGGCCATCGCGCCTCTACTACCATGAACTCGGCCAACCGGAGAGCGAGGACCGCCTCATTTATGAGGAAAAGGATCCAGGCTTCTTCCTCGGCGTCGGCGGCAGCTCGCTGAACGACTTCATCTTCGTTGATATTCACGATCACCAGACGTCAGAAATATGGCTGATCCCCGCCAACGACGCGACCGCCGAGCCAAGACTCGTTGCAGGGCGCGAGCCCGGCGTCGAATATAGTCTCACCGAAGGCGGCGACGTGTTTTACATCCTCACCAATGATGAGGGCGCCAAGGATTTCAAGATCATGAGCGCTCCGGTGGACGCGCCCGAAAAGTCGAATTGGACCGAAGTGGTCGCGCACAAATCCGGACGTCTTCTCCTTGGTCATTCCGCCTATTCCAGCCATCTCGTTTGGCTTGAGCGCGAGAACGGTCTGCCGCGTATTCTCATTCGCGATCGCAAGAGCGGCGAAGAGCACGCCATCGCCTTTGACGAGGAAGCTTATGCGCTTGGTCTTGAGGGAAGCGCCGAGTATGACACCGACATCATCCGATTCTCATATTCGTCAATGACCACGCCGACACAGGTCTATGACTACAACATGCGTACCCGCGAGCGCACCTTGCTGAAAACGCAGGAAGTTCCATCCGGGCACAATCCTGAGGATTATGTGACGCGTCGCTTGCTGGCCCCTGCCCCCGACGGCGAGCTTGTACCTGTCTCGATCGTCTATCATCGCGATACCAGGATCGATGGCACAGCACCGTGCCTGCTCTATGGTTATGGGTCCTATGGGATCAGCATACCCGCGAGTTTCAATACCAATTGCCTCTCGCTCGCCGACCGCGGATTTATCTACGCGGTTGCGCATGTTCGCGGCGGCAAGGACAAGGGCTATGACTGGTATGAGAACGGCAAGCGGCTCAACAAGAAAAACACCTTTACCGATTTCATTGCCGCTGCACGGCACCTCGTAGCCGAAGGGTACACGAGCCACGACCGCATCGTCGCGCAGGGCGGTTCCGCCGGCGGCATGCTGATGGGCGCCATCGCCAACATGGCGCCTGATACATTCGGCGGCATCATCGCCGAGGTGCCATTCGTCGACGTAATCAACACCATGCTCGACGATACGCTGCCACTGACGCCGCCCGAGTGGACGGAATGGGGCAATCCGATCACTTCGGCGACCGACTATGAATATATGGCCTCCTATTCGCCCTACGAGAACGTTGAAGCCAAGGCGTACCCGCCAATTCTGGCCGTCGCGGGCCTGACTGATCCGCGCGTTACCTATTGGGAACCGGCGAAGTGGGTGGCCAAAATTCGTGAGCTCAAGACCGACAACAATCCGGTACTCTTCCGCATCAATATGGAAGCCGGGCATGCGGGGGCTTCGGGGCGTTTCTCACGTCTGGAAGAGGTGGCCTATGTGTACGCCTACGCGCTGAAGCTCGCCGGAAAAACACAAATGTGAACACCATCGCAGAAACTTCCGAGTGCCCCGTGCCGTTGCTCAATGAAACGAACGCGCAATGTTGCGCCAGATTGAGTATAACTGCTGTGTTGGCTACGGAGGTTTCTTGCAATGTTACAAAGCAGGCTCATGCTATTGGCTGCTATGGGGCTCGCCGCCCAGCCTTTTCTCGCCGTTGCCCATATTGATCGCGCGGCGGCCGTACTCAAGAATGTAAGCGAATATGCCGGGCGGCGCTGCAATACGCCGCCGCGCGGCTCCGGCATCATCATCGGCTATTATTCAGGCACGACCGACAATCCGATCATCTCGTTTGGCGGCGACGAAGCGCCCGTCTTTGCGGTCCGTTGTTTCACTTCGTTGCAGGAATGCCAGGGCTGGCTCTATACGATGCGAAGCAAATATAATGATGGTCCGTCTGTCCTGATCCGCTGCGAACGGCGATGATCGCTAGCATTCACTGGGGCGCAGGAGCCGGATAGCCATTCGGGTGCGGCGGCGCAGCCTTCAGGTAGGCGGCGATTGCCTCGCGATCGGACGCATCGACCTGGGCCATGTTCTGGACGACGTCAGCCATGGAACTTCCAAGCGAATCGAATTCCGGCGTAAAACCGCTCTCGAGGGCGTAAGCGATGTCCTTCTCCGACCAATCGCTGATGCCTCCCTCCCCGTCCGTAATGTTGGGGACGACGCCCTTGCCTTCTGCGGCCTTGGCCCCCGCAAGCCATCTGCCCTTGTCGAGCCCGCCTATGGCGTTGCGCGGTGTGTGACACTCGCCGCAATGTCCGGGACCCTCGACAAGATATTGGCCGCGCTTCACCGCATCCGTCGCCTCGGCAATGGCAAGGACGGGTTTCGGCGAAAGATAAAGCCGCTTCCAGAGCCCCAGACCACGCCGGACATTGAAGGGGAAGCCGAGTTTGTGCGGACCGGCAACATTGTCCGAAGGCGGCAAGGTCTTGAGGTAGGCGTAAAGATCGGCAACATCCTGTGGCTGCATGCGCGCATAGGACGTATAGGGGAACGCTGGGTAGAAATGCCGGCCATCGGGCGCAACGCCTGCCATCATCGCATTGGCGAGGTCTTCGAACGACCAATCGCCGATACCCTGTTTTGAGGGAGAGATGTTCGGCGTCACGAAGGTCCCGAACGGGGTGACAAGGTTGACGCCGCCAGCCAGAACCAGCCGTGCGTCGCCCTTCGAGCCCGGTGCTGCATGGCAAGAAGCACAGCCGCCCTGCCAAAACACCTTCCCACCGCGCTGAACGTCGCCGGGGGCCACCCCGGCAAGTTGTGACGGATCAAGCCGGACGGGTGCCGTAAGATACCAGAAGCCCGCTCCAGCGATGACCGCGAGCAAGATGACGATGAGCGCGGCCCTGCGCATCATCGGTACGGTCTCAGTCTTTCTTGATTCGGAATGCCTTGTGGCAAGTGCCGCAATTCTCGGTCACCTGATTGAAGACGACCTTGAAGCTGTCGAGATCCTTTGGCTCGGCGGCAGCTGCCTTGGCTGCGTCGGCCTTGTATTTGCTCATGGCCGCTTCGAAACCAGCGCTATCTTCCCAGATTTTCGGCGAGGCTGTTGTCTTGCCGCCCGTCTCGGAGCCTTTCGGGAACAGTGTCGCGATATCGATTTTCTGCGCATCCTCGTTCAGATGCTTCAGCGCGGTCATGACCAGTTGGGCGTCAAAAGGCTTTTCGCCCTTGATGATCGGTGTGATGCTACCCACGGTCTTGCCCTGATCCTTCATCAGTGCCTGTCGGTCCGCGATCGGATCTGCATGCGCTGACATCGAAAAAACAGCGACGGCAAAAAGCGGCGCCGCAGTCAAAGCGATCAGTCTATTCATGGGTGTCTCCCAACTCTTGTGGCTAAATATGGTTTGGCTTCAAGGGTTTCCGGTTGGCACTCTAGATCAAAGGCAGCAAAAATCACCCGTAGCGTTCGATCAACTTTTCGTTTGTTGCAAAAACCCCGGCACTTGGCCGGGGTTTGTGCGTCTTAGAGCGAGAAGTAAACGCCGGTACGATAGTAACGCCCGCGGTTGTATCGCCGGTCATCCCACCCGCGATAGTGCGGGCGATCCCAGCGGCGATGGTGTGGACGATCCCACCGGCCGTAGTGACGACGGTCCCACCGGCGGTCCCAGCGTCGATCCCACCTGCGATCCCAACGATGATCACGCCTGTCCCACCGATGATGACGGCGGTCCCAGCGATCGTGGACGGGTTGTACATTCGGGTTTTGCACGCCGGCACGTGTGGCATCGACCGGTCGTTCAATAGCGACTGGCGCAGCGCTTGCGGTTCCGGTCGCGCCGACCGTTCCAAACGAAATAAGCGTGGCACATATGGCCGAGATCAATTTTCGCATCATTCCTCCAGTGAGAGCCGCTTCAGTTGGCTTTCAGCGTGTTTAATATGGAGCCTAGGACTTTAGGCACAGCTCCTGAACGCTGGATGAATAACGAATGTGTCAGAGATTGGATCGATTCCGGTGCGATCACTTATCGAATCAATTCGACCATATACGTGACATTGTCGTCGCCGTACCGCTCGCGCTCGCGACGACCATGCCTGCGCGACCACGCTTCCAATTGGGCGAATAATAGCTGACGACGTTCGTACGGTTTCGAAGCGAACCTTGAGATGTTCTTTTGATTATTTTTTTGGCTGGCAATATTTCAAGTGAAACTGATAGTGTTTGCGTAGCAGCATAAGAAATTGAATAAAATGCAACGGAATTTAACAACGCAATAGCAACAATATACGCACACTTCTTCATGACATACCCTTTTTACGCCTCACATTATTATTATTTCTACTAGATCAGAGCGCCTTACAGCTTGCTTTCCCAATTAGTTGCTAGTCGTTATTTTGCGATTGTTACAATCATCCGACTTTTCGCAAATGCTCTAATGTTTTCAATGTGATGCGCGCCCAGCTATTGTGCCTGGAATATTAAGGATAACGAAGTTTTAAGCGCGTCGGGGGCGCGCTAAACGCCATTTGATGCGGATGCTGACAAAATATGGCATGATATTTTAGAGAGATTTTGCAATGTCCCGATCAGAACGCCTGCTCGACCTTATCCAGATCATGCGCCGCCACCGCCGTCCGGTAAGCGGAAAAGTGCTCGCCGATGAGACCGGCGTGAGTATTCGTACGCTCTATCGCGACATCGCTACGCTTCAGGCGCAGGGCGCGCATATCGAAGGCGAGCCGGGTCTCGGTTACATGTTGCGGCCGGGCTTCATGTTGCCTCCGCTCATGTTTTCCGAAGACGAACTTGAGGCGTTGGTCCTCGGCTCCCGCTGGGTCGCAAAGCAGCCGGACAAACGATTGGCGCTCGCCGCGCGGGATGCCCTTTCGAAAATCGTCGCTGTTCTCCCGGAGGACTTGCGCAACGATGTCAATTCCTCGGCCCTGCTCGTCGGCCCACCGGGTTCTTCGCGGGATACGGTCGACCTCGCCACAGTTAGGAAGGCGATTCGTTCAGAACGGAAACTTGAGATCACCTACAGTGATGGCAATGGAACACAGTCGCGCCGCCTGATCTGGCCGTTCGCTCTCGGCTTTTTTGATCGTGTCCGTGTTGTTGTCGCCTGGTGCGAATTGCGCCAGGACAATCGCCATTTCCGCGCCGACCGGATTTTGGCGCTTGAGACCACGCACACGCGCTATCCCAAACGCCGTCATGCGCTCATCAAACAGTGGCGGGAGGCCGAAGGCATAAACCCGCTGGATTGAACGTTTGCTACTGCCAAAAACTGACAGTGTTAGAAGCTAGATTGCTCCTGTCAAACAGGAGGCAAAAATGTTCAATCCCAATTTCATGCTGATCTATGTGAAAGATGCAAAACGCAGCCGGCAGTTCTATGCCGAATTGTTCGATCGGGACCCTGTAGAGGAGTCTCCCGACTTTGCAATGTTTGTCCTCGATTCGGGCCTCAAATTTGCAATGTGGTCGCGCGAAAAGGCCCTGCCCGCACCCGCCGTTGAGCTTGGCGGCAGCGAACTGGTTTTCAGCGTCGACAGCGATGCGGCACTGGAAGCGTTGCATAGTGAATGGATAGGCCGTGAACTCGCCATCGCCCAACAACCGACACGACTGGATTTTGGCTATAGTTTCGTCGCGCTTGATCCGGATGGACACCGTTTGCGCGTCTATGCGCCGGCGGAGGACGCTACCCAGTGACCCGGCACTGGATCGCCGTCGCGTCGGCCGACCACGTCCGCAGGGGGCTCAAGGGCGGCTTCATGCAGGTTTGCCACGGCAAGATTGCACCATTGAAGCGGATCAAGCCCGGGGATCATGTCGCCTATTATTCGCCAACCGAAATACTAGGCAGCAAGGATGGGCTGCAATCATTCACAGCCATTGGTACTGTAAAAACCGGCGATCCTTACAGTTTCGACATGGGAAATGGCTTCGTCCCGTCCCGGCGTGACGTCGATTGGGACGAAACACATACAACGTCGATACGTCCTCTGCTCGACAAGCTTGAATTCACGGCGGGCAGGCCAAACTGGGGCGCTCAATTGCGCTTCGGCCTGCTTCAGATCAGCGCTGGTGATTTCGAACTGATTAAAGCGGCCATGAAAAACAAGACGGCCCCGTAAAGACGGGGCCGTTTGTGTGACTAGCGATCATGCTGCCTGGATAGTCGTGAGAGTCGTCGCTTGTTGAAAGTCTTTTATTTGACGATGGTTTAGGAGCGCTCACTCGCTTCGCTAGTCGGTGGGGACTTAAGGCACGGTAGGGATGCACGGCCTTGGCAGCTGATTCGTTATAGGCTTCGAGCCTTTGAGACCATCGGCGAGGAGATGCAGCGCCTTGCTTCGACGCAGTTCCACATCCATGCTCGCTCAGCAGATTTTTGGATTTTCGACCGTAGATGGCTGGTAATATATCGTTTCATCATCGGCTTCCGGCTGTAAAATGGCTAAATTCTCAAAGGCGTTTGGTTGAATATGTCCGTTATACCGCCGAAACTTTTCGGCAAAAGTGACAACGTTGTCCCTATTTGCCCGTATCGAGTTTGTTTATAATTATCCCATTGGTAAAATTGAGTAATTTTGAAAGATTTTTATATGCCAACCAGTTTCGGGGCTGATCTCCTGGTCGTCGAAGATCAACACTTGATGCGACTCGCCCTGGTCCACGAACTCCAGACCGCATTTCCAGCGTCGGTCGTGCACGCAGCGGGTACCATAAGCACGGTGATTGAACTAGCCGAATCGATCTCGTTCGCGCTTGTACTCATCGACCCTGGTCTTCCAGGCTACGATCCGCACTCCGCGCGCGATCGGCTGCACGTGATCAGGTCGATTGTGGAGCAGTCACCGGCGGCCATCCACGTGGTCATCACCGGCTCCGATAGTTTGGAAGAATGGGAGGCCTGCCAACGGCTCGGCGTCGCCGGTTACATCGCGAAGAACAATCTCAAGCCCGGCGCCATGGCTGATATCGTGCAGGAAATTGCCGAAGCCGGAAAATCGGTCGGCCTTGATCACGATGAAAGCACCGAGCCTGAGGTCTACCATTCGGCCCTGTCCCCGCGGGAACAGGAGGTGCTTGCCTGGATGCGGCAAAGACCATCCGGCGTCAGCAGAAAGGAAATTTACGACCAACTCGGATCGCATCTCAACATCGATGCGGCCTCGGCCGAGCGCTACTACAAACGCGCGAAGGCAAAGCTCTTGAAGATCGGCGTGTTGTCGAATCTATTTTGATATGTGCTATTGTCTGGTCGTTGCTTGATTCTATTATTTTAGCTTTTTCCGCACCGGTCAGGGGATTTTAAGCGGTCACGACGCTCTGGTTAATCGCTGGGCCTTCACCGTTATTCTTTTGCCGCCGGCGGACAATTTTGTTCGATGGATACTATGAGAATTACTTTCGATACGCACGAAATAATCGTGCCAATTCTTCCCGGCGACGTATCCGAGAAAATCTGGTCCGCACTGCAGAACGGCACCTATGAGGCCAAGGAAGCGTTCTGGGTGAAGCGCGCGGTTCGTCCCGGCGATCGCATTCTGGAGCTCGGCACGGGTCTCGGCATCATTGCGTCGGTAATGGCGGCAACCGATGACGTTCGCGTTCTGGCATTCGACGCCAATCCTGAAGTCGTCGCGCTGGCGCGGGAGGTGATCAGTACCAATGGCTTCGACAACGTCACGGTCAACCATGGCCTGCTTATGGCCGGCGAACCGCGCGAGGTCCCATTCTACGTGCGCAGGGATTTCTGGATGTCTTCGACATTCGCGGATCAGGGCCCCTATGAGCGCGTCATCACCATCCGTTCAATGAAAGTTGACGAGATTATAGCCGCTGCCGGGATAACGATCCTCGTGATGGACATCGAAGGTGGTGAATACGAGCTTCTCCGGGGCGCGCAATTGCCAGGTGTCGAGCGCGTCTTCCTTGAGTTGCACGACCATCTTTACGGCCTGGATGGCGTTATGCAGATCATGGCGGCGATGGCAGCGAAGGGTTTCGCTTTTGACCCGCGCGGCTCCAGTGGAGCATGCGCATTGTTCACCCGTGACCTGACGCTGCGGGCGTATGAAGAGGCTTTCGCTCTTGCCGGCGTATAGATTGCTCAAGGCCATGTTGCTTGTTGTTTCCGCCGGCCTTTGTCTGGTTGCAGGATGTGCCGTAGCCCAGCAGTGGGACGACGCGGCATTAATTCTCAGAGATACGTCAGGTGAGATCGTAAGGACCTACACGCGTCAACAACTCCGGAAAGAATTCACGCCGCGCGAACGAAACACCGATACACCTTGGAGCGCAGGGACAACTGTCGGCTTTCGCGGGCCGTTCTTAAAAGACATTTTGGCGAGGAACAGCCTCGTTGGAGGCTCGTTTGAAATTGGCGCCGCCAATAATTTCGTAGCCAAGATCAGTTCGAGTGAGATCGAGCGCTACGCGCCCATTCTCGCGACAGAGAAGAAATGTACGGATGAAGACAGGCAGAGCGGCGCCTGCAGCCCCAGCCAAACGTATCGGCTCTTGTCAATTGACGATGGCGGGCCACTTTATCTCATCTGGCCGCTCCACGATTTGCCGCCAAGATATCTCCCCAGCCGCAACGCTATTTGGGTTTGGTTCGTCGTATCGGTCAGGGCCCTTTCATGAAAAGGTATTTGTCGCAAGCTTCCTCGTTTCTTCTATACGCCGGCCTCCTGACGTCGGTGTGCCTGACGATTTGGGTGCTCCTGCGCACGGATGTCTACAGGCGTGAGACGGAGATCGTTTTTGGTCAGAGTTCGGAGGTGCAGTGGCGAGCATCGCAATCGCGCGACAAGGTGGCGCGGATTGTCGGCTATCTGAACGTTGCTGTCCAGACCGGGCAGCGTGACCCGCGTTTGCTCACAGAGATCCGGATGTTGCGATTCAACCTGAAATCGCTTGCTGCCCTCGAATATGCCAAAGACTTCATGCCACCAAACGACCCCAACGGGCTCGACCGCTCGATAAGAATGCTCGATACGGTCGTTTTACCCAACGTATTGGCTCAAACAAATTATAACGAGGTTCTGCATGATGTCTCCCTCGTCGACCTCTACCTCGCCGGGCTGCTGGGCGCCACCGTGGACCATAGTCAGGCGATAAGCGCTACAACGCGCATTGGAATTGACGCGGCCAGGAATCGGCTGACGTTTTTCGCGGCGCTTTCGGTAATTATCTTGAGCGCCATAGCAATTTACCAGCACAACAGGGACAAGAGCCGCGAGGATCAGCACATAAGGTCCTTCTCTTTGCTTTTCGCCCATATGACTCGCACGCGCATTGCAGCGCTGCGCCTGTTCCTCACCTACATCGATGGGAAAGTTCAACCATCCGCGGAAATGACGGAAGCTGCTCTTGCCACCATTCTCGAACTCGATTCGATCAATGAAGGGCTCATGCTGATTGGCCACAGGCGTTCCGACGCGCGTTCAATGCCGCTTGGTGATGTCGTTGCCGAGATTGCCAGCAAGAACAAACAGACTCTGATCATTCGAGCCAGCGAAGAAGCCTTCGCCATCCGCGTTCCTGCAGCGCAATTTCATCTGCTTATCGATGAACTGGTTCGCAATGCTATCAACGCGATACCAGCATCCAAGCGGCCGCAAATCACGATCGGGGCCGATATTCATCGCACCTTCATGGGAGCGGCTCGCCTTGTCCTCGCTGTCAAGGATAATGGCAAGGGTATGAGCGCGGACCTGCTTGCCAAGGCCCGCGAACCATTCTTCTCGACCAAGGCGGGCGTCCATGTCGGGCTCGGGCTGACCAATTCAGTTGAACTGGTCAAGTCGATGGGAGGGAAGCTTCAGATACAATCGACGCCGTTTGTTGGAACGGAAGTCCGTATATTCTACCCGATCTGAGCCCCCGCGCGATCACTACTAATATGCGAGCGCGCGAAACGTCAGCGTGGCGGGCATTGCTTGGGCTAAGCTCAAAACAAAAACGGCCCCGTAAGGACGAGGCCGCTTTACTGATCAGAAGCAGAGCCTACTTGGCCTTTTCGTAGAGCTCGAGCACGTAATCCCAGTTGATGAGATTGTCGACGAACGCTTCGAGGTACTTGGGACGGGCGTTACGATAGTCGATGTAATAGGAATGCTCCCACACATCGACGCCGAGAATGGGCGTGCCGCCATGAACGAGAGGATTCTCGCCATTCGGCGTCTTCGTGATTTCGAGCTTGCCGTCCTTTACGGAAAGCCAGGCCCAGCCTGAACCGAACTGCGTGGTGCCGGCATTGATGAAATCCGTGCGGAACTTGTCGTAGCCGCCAAGATCGGATTCCACGGCCTTTTCGAGCGCCCCCGGCAGTTTCTTGCCGCCGCCGCCCTTCTTGAGCCAGTGCCAGAAATGCAGATGGTTGTAATGCTGTCCGGCATTGTTGAAGAGGCCGGGATTCTTGCCGAAGGACTGCTTGACGATCTCTTCGAGCGAGAGGTTTTCGAGACCAGCTTCGGCAGCCAATTTGTTGCCGTTGTCAACGTAAGCCTTGTGGTGCTTGTCGTGATGGTATTCGAGCGTCTCACGCGACATATAGGGCGCAAGCGCGTCGTAATCATACGGCAGTGCGGGCAATTCGAAAGCCATGGAAGTCTCCTCTTCGATTAATTCTGTGACCGGATTGGCCGCCCGGCTGGGTACCGGTGCGTTGGTCGCCAATCCTGACAAAACCTGCCTTCGTTACATAGGTCCCAATTACTTCAGGAGCAATGCAAAACGGATCAATATTTCCGGCCGTTGCCTTTCGGCGGGTTAAATTTTCGGCGTGGAATGCGCAAACTCCCAATAAAGCTCCCGCGCCTTCTTGGCGATGGGACCCGGTTGAAGGTCGCGATCCTCGATGCGGGTAACGGGAACGACCTTCGAATGGTTCCCCGTCGAGAAAATCTCGTCAGCGCTGAGGAAATCGTGAACGCTCAACGTCGCCTGCGTTGTGCGGAAACCGTAGTCGGCAAGCACATCGATCGTGCGGGCGCGCGTGATTCCGGAAAGGAACGTCCCGTTGGGAGCGGGCGTGAAGATGTGACCGTCCTTGACGAGGAAGATATTGGAGGTGCCGGTTTCCGCGACATTGCCGAGCATGTCGAGGACGAGCGCGTTGTCGAAGCCACGCGATTTCGCTTCCGTGATCGCCCGTGCATTGTTGGGATAAAGGCAGCCTGCCTTGGCGTTGGTCGGCATCGTCTCGAATGTCGGGCGCCGGAACGGCGAGACAGTGACCGAGAAACCACTCGGCGCAATCATTGGCGCCTCATAGAGGCACAGGCAAAACCGCGTCGATTCCGGATCCGCGGGTACGCCCATATAGCCGCCATGCTCGGCCCAATACATCGGCCGGATATAAACGGCGGTATTGCCGTCGAACTTCTTTAATCCATCGTGGGTAAGCCCGATGATTTCGTCCACGCTCATCGTCGGATTGAGCCCGAGCGCAACCGCCGAGGCGTTGACGCGCGCCGCATGACGGTCGAGATCGGGGGCAACGCCCTCGAACCAGCGCGCTCCATCGAAGACCGATGATCCCAGCCACATCACATGGCTACGCGGGCCGATGAGTGGCACATTTCCTTCATACCAGTCGCCATCGACATAGGTCCATGTCAATGTCTGGGCTTGCGTACTGACGGCCATGATGCTGCTTCCATTCCCTGTAATCTGCTTTTTCATATCGAACGGCCAATTGCCTTCAAAATCAATGGCAGTTTCAGCTTCGAACGCCAAGTACCTATTGGCTCTTTATGTTCTTAGACGAAGGTCTAATTGCCAAAATGCGCGGACTCTAGGATTATAAAATCACAGTGTTCCTGCTCCTCGTCGATATCTCCCCTTTGGCGAGGAAATCTTTACAGACCCGCCAGGGTCTGTTTTTTTATGCCGACCCCGTTCGAACAATTCGACCAGTTGGCAGCAGACGAAACGATCTTTCACGAAGTGTTTATCCGCCGGTGAACGCGCTTTCGGTCGTTCCCGCGCCGTTTTGTTGCTTGGCGGCAACAGTGGCGCCGCCGCCTTCATTGCGCCCTATTGTAATCGGCTCGCGGCCATAATCATTGTGCGTCTAGAGCAACCACAAGCGTTTGTTCAAACCCATCCTTCCACGAATTTGGTTCAATCATGCAAAATACAATATCACGTCGCGGCTTTCTTGCGGCGTTGACTGCGACGGCCGCCGCCGGCCTCTCCGGTTGCGCTACAATCCGCGACGATCTTCCCGTCATCCAGGTGGACGACGCCGGCAATCCGCTCATGCAGCCGCAAATGGATGTGGATCCGGCATTTGCTTCCTTTGCGGAAATGTACTCCGCCCGCGAAGACGGCGGACATTCTCTGCCGGCCATACCGATCGCCAAGATGGACAAGCGCTATCTGCGCCAGATCGTCCCCGATCCGACAGGTGAGCGCCCCGGAACGCTTGTTGTCGATACCAACGACAAGTTCCTCTATCTCGTACGCGAAGACGGCCAGGCGGTTCGCTACGGCGTCGGCATCGGCAAGCAGGGCTTTTCATGGTCCGGCCGTGCTGTCGTCCAGTGGAAGCGCCATTGGCCGACCTGGACGCCGCCAGACGAAATGATCGCCCGCCAGCCGGACCTCGTAAAGTACAGCGCCAGGAATGGCGGCATGGAGCCCGGTCTCAAGAACCCGCTCGGCGCACGCGCGCTCTATCTCTTCCAGAACGGCGTCGATACGCTTTATCGCATACACGGCTCGCCGGAATGGTGGTCGATCGGCAAGGCCGTCTCGTCCGGCTGTGTCCGCCTAATCAACCAGGATGTGATCGATCTGTACGACCGCGTTCCCAACAAGACGCCGGTGCTGGTGATCTAGCCACCTGACGAAAAAAGGCCGGCAGCAACCGGCCGGCCTTTCGCAATGCTGATCAATGCTACAATGACAGTGCCTATCGCCGGCTCAGGCTTCCGAGGATGCCGCGCACCAGGGCACGCCCGAGCGAGCTTCCGACCGAACGGACGACGGACTTCATCGCCGCCTCCGCTACCGTCTGCCGGCCTCGTGGCTGGCCACCGCGCGGACCGGGCTTGCTGCTGCCGCCGAGGATATCCGGAAGCGTCCAGCCGCTGGTGCTGTCCGCTTCTTCGACCTGTTTGGCGGCGTCGGCTTCGGTCTTGGCCTGTTCGGCCTTCTTTTGTAGGAGTTCATAGGCGGATTCGCGATCGACCATCTCGTCATATTGGCCGGCAACGGGGCTGGCATTGATCAGGCGCTGGCGTTCATCGCTGGTCAGCGGTCCGATGCGGCCGGATGGCGGCCGGATCAGCGTGCGCTGAACCATGGACGGCACGCCCTTGTCGGCGAGCGTCGAAACCAGCGCCTCGCCGGTGGCGAGGTTGGTGATTGCCGCGAATGTATTGAAGTCGGGGTTCGGCCGGAACGTATCGGCGGCGGTTTTCACCGCATTCTGCTCGCGCGGCGTATAGGCGCGCAGTGCATGCTGCAGCCTGTTACCAAGCTGTGAAAGCACGGTTTCCGGCACATCCAGTGGATTTTGCGAAATGAAGTAGACGCCGACGCCCTTCGAACGAATGAGGCGAACGACCTGCTCGACGCGGGTGAGCAGCGCCTTCGGCGCTTCGTTGAAAAGCAGATGCGCCTCATCGAAAAAAAACACCAGACGCGGCTTTTCCGGATCGCCCACTTCGGGCAATTCCTCGAAAAGCTCCGACAGGAGCCAGAGCAGGAATGTCGAATAGAGGCGCGGATTGTTCATCAGTTTATCCGCGGCAAGAACGCTGACAACGCCGCGCCCATCGGTGCCGGTGCGCATGATGTCGGCGATCTTCAGGGCCGGTTCGCCAAAGAACTTCGTGCCGCCCTGCTGCTCGAGGACAAGCAGCGAGCGCTGGATCGCTCCCACTGACGGCTTGGTGACGTTGCCATATTTGGTGGAAAGCTCTTCGGCCCGCTCGGCCACGTTGACCAGCAAGGCCTGCAGATCCTTCATGTCGAGGAGCAGCAATCCGTCCTCGTCGGCGATCTTGAAGGCGATGTTCAGCACCCCCTCCTGCGCGTCGGTCAGGTTCATGAGGCGTGAGAGCAGCAATGGGCCCATTTCCGAGATGGTGGCGCGGATAGGATGCCCCTCCTCGCCGAAAATATCCCAGAAAATAACCGGCGATGCGCTGAGCTCATAGGGATCGAGCTTCACGTCGGCGGCGCGCTTGACGAGAAAGTCCTTCGCCTCGCCTTTGGCGGCAATGCCGGAAAGATCGCCCTTGATGTCGGCGCAGAACACTGGTACGCCCGCCTGGGAGAACCCCTCGGCGAGCACCTGCAGCGTCACCGTCTTGCCGGTGCCTGTCGCGCCGGTGATAAGGCCGTGCCGGTTGCCGAATTTCAGCAGCAGCGATTCTGCCTGCTGGTAGCTATCGTCGGGTTTGCGGCTTGCACCAAGAAAAATGCTGTCAGCGGCCATGTCGTTCGATCCTCGCAGGAAGTCACTCACTACACGGTATAGACAGCCAATTTGCATGCGACAATGGTTGCTTGGGAATAATGGCGAGGGCGAGCCAGCTTGAGCGTGTTTGAGGGGACCATTCACGTAGATTTGCGTAAACTTCGCACCTGTGTCTCAAGGTCCAAGCATGAATTTTGCGCCGTTCAACGATAATTTGCCGAGGTGCGTTTTAGAGCTGTCATCCAAGCTGAAATAGACTTGTGCGGCGCGGATTTCGCGCATATTACGTAAACGTAATTCATGACGAGACGGGAGATTAGGCTCATGGAAGAACTCATCGCGCGGATTTCCGCCAATGTCGGCACCGATCCGGCAACCGCCACCAAGGCCGTCGGCCTGATCCTCGCTTTCCTGCAGAAGGAAGGTCCGGCGGACAAGGTCGGCGAACTCATTGCAGGCTTTCCCGGTGCCGAAGCCGCCATTGCCGAGGCGCAGTCGGGCGGCGGTCTGCTGTCCGGCCTAATGCCGGGCGTGATGGGCCTCGGCTCGAAGCTCATGGGGCTTGGGCTCGGCATGGGCGAAATCAGCGGCATTTCCAAGGAAACCATCGCTTTTGCCCGCGAAAAGGCCGGCAGCGGCCCGGTTGACGAAGTGGTCAATTCGATCCCCGGCCTCAGCCAGTTCGTCTGATTTTATGCCATTTTTATAAAAGCGCGTGCCGCTGGCGCGCGCTTTACCTTTTTCAGGTGCGATTGATCGAAACACCACCATCGACGAGCATGGCCGATCCTGTCGTGAAGCTTGCTTCATCGGAGGCGAGGTAGAGCACCGACTGGGCAATCTCGTCCGGCGTTGCAATCCGCTTCAGCGCATGCATCCCCTCGACGAATGCGCGCTTCTCAGGAGTATCGGTCCAGGCGTCCGCCAAGCGCGTCGCAGTACCGCCCGGCAGGATCGCATTTACTCTTATGCCGCTCGGCCCGAACTCGACCGCGAGCGTTTTCATAAGGCCGATGATGCCCGCCTTGCTCGCCGCATAGGCAGCAGCGCCCGGCATTCCCGCGGTGTAGCCAACGAAAGTGGACGTGAATATCAGCGAACCACCACCGCGACGCTGTAAAGCCGGTATTTGATGTTTTGCGCCCAGAAAAGCGCCCGTCAGATTGACATCGAGCGCGTTGCGCCAGCCTTCGAGCGATATTGCGGCGCTCGGCCCTATTTCGCCGTTTATCCCGGCGTTGTTGAAGGCGATGGCGAGACCTCCGAAACGGCTCTCCGCCAATGCAACCGACGCAGCGGCAAATTCTTCGTCCGTGACATCTCCCGCAAGTGCGGCCGCCCTGCCCCCGTTGCTTTCGATGGCATCGACAAGCTGTTCGAGTTTATCCCGACGCCGTGCCGTCACGACCACGTTTGCACCCTCGCTCGCAAATAGCAGCGCCGTTGCAAGGCCTATCCCGGAACTTGCGCCGACAATAAGCGCCGTCTTGCCTTTGAGTCTGTCCATTTTCGCTGCCTTTCAGGTTTCGATCCTGATGCAGAAATTTCACAGTAGCGCAGCGTCAGCCACCCGAAACCTGCGCGTTGTCCAACATGGAACAAACGTGGCAAAAAAGCCCGCTTTCTCAATATGTTGGCCAAGCGGCACTTTGCTTTGTTGCGAAGCAGCATGAGTCCTCCTAAAGTCGCCGACAAAAATGCGCCGACCGGGAGTAAGCATGGACTCGTCACTGATCAAGGAAACGGAATTTGCGGCAATTGACCGGGATATTTGGGTCAAGCTTGCGCAAAAGGCCTTGAAAGGCGCCGATTTCGATGAATCCCTGACATCCAGGACCGACGATAACATCAAGATCGAGCCGCTTTACGAGCGCCGGCGCAAGGCGCAGCTCACGCCGCGCAAGGACCCTGCGCAGCCCTGGCGTATCGTCCAGCGCATCGACGATCCGGATCCGGCGCGCGCCAACAAACAGTTGCTTGAGGATCTTGAGAACGGCGCTACCGGCATCGCTCTCGTCTTCGAAGGCGCGCCAAATGCCTTTGGCTACGGCCTTCCCTCGACCCGCGAGGCTGTCGACGAAGTGCTCTACGGCGTTCATCTCGACATGATCCACCTGCGCATGGATGTGCACCCGCGCAGCCGCGCCTGTGCCGACTGGTTCGTCGACTATATGCGCCCGCGCGACGTCAACCCCAAGACGCTGAGCTTTTCGCTCGGCATCGATCCGGCGGCGACGCTTGCCGGTACGGGCCGGCTTCGCATGACGCTTGCAGCCTTGAAAGCATCGCTGCCGCAGTCCCTCTCGGGTTTCTTTTCGCCCGACCTGCCCGGCATCGTTCTCGAAGCCGATGGCCGCGTCTATCACAACGCCGGCGCTACGGAGGCGCAGGAACTCGGCGCCATGCTGTCGATCGCCGCCGGGCATTTCCGGCTGTTCGAAGAAGCACGCCAGCCCATCGTCTATGCGGCGCCGCATCTCGGTTTTGCCCTTTCACTCGACCAGGACCAGTTTCTGTCTATCGCCAAGATCAGGGCGTTGCGCCGGCTGTGGGCGCGGCTCCAGCAGGTCTGCGGCAGCGTTCGTCCTGCTCCCGCTGTGATCCATGCCGAAACGTCGATGCGCATGATGACGAAGCGCGACCCCGAAACCAACATCCTGCGCACGACGATTGCCGCTTTCGCCGGCGCTGTCGGCGGCGCCGACTCGATCGCAATCCTGCCGCACACGATCACCCATGGCCTGCCCGATCCGTTTGCCCGCCGCCTCGCCCGTAACACGCAGCTTATTCTCGCCGACGAAAGCAATCTCGCCTTCGTCGCCGATCCGGGGTGCGGGTCCGGGGCTGTCGAGGGGCTCACCGAAGCGCTGTGCAAGGCGGCGTGGAAGGAGTTCCAGGCGCTTGAACGCGACGGCGGCATTCTGCAAAGCCTCGTCGACGGCAAATTCCAGGCGCGCATCGTTGAGGCCCGCAACCGGCGCGCCGCGGAATATGCGTCGGGCAAACGGGCCATCGTCGGCACCACCATCTTTCCGCCGAAAAAGGAGAGGCCAGTACGGGTAATCGACGCACCGCACATGCCGATGCCGACCGACGGGGTTGTACATTGCGAACCGCTTAGCTTTCCGCGCATAGACGAAACCTTCCAGGCCGCCGAGTAAAATGAGAATTCCGGATTTCACCACCATCGATTGGCAAGAGCCGAAACCGCTGCCATCCAGGCTCGACAGGTCAAGTTGGAAGACGCCTGAAGGGATCAAGGTCAAGCGCAGCTATGGCGACGCAGCCGTGAGGATTCTTCCGCATCTCGACAGCTATCCCGGCGCCGCGCCCTTTATTCGCGGGCCCTACCCGACCATGTATGTGCAGCAGCCCTGGACGATCCGCCAATATGCGGGCTTCTCGACGGCCGAAGAATCCAATGCATTCTACCGGCGCAATCTCGGCGCGGGCCAGAAGGGTTTGTCTGTTGCGTTCGACCTTGCAACGCATCGTGGCTATGACAGCGACCATCCCCGCGTTGCCGGCGATGTCGGCATGGCCGGCGTCGCCATCGACTCCATTCTCGACATGCAGCAATTGTTCGACGGCATCCCGCTCGGCGAGATGACGGTTTCAATGACCATGAACGGCGCCGTCTTGCCGATCCTTGCGCTCTATATCGTCGCGGCGGAGGAGCAGGGGGTCGCGCAGAAACAGTTAGCGGGGACCATTCAGAACGACATTCTGAAGGAGTTCATGGTTCGCAACACATATATTTATCCGCCGCAACCATCGATGCGGATCGTCTCCGACATCTTCTCCTATACGTCGGAGAACATGCCGAAGTTCAACTCGATCTCGATCTCCGGCTATCATATGCAGGAGGCCGGTGCGACCGCCGATCTCGAACTTGCCTATACGATTGCCGATGGCATCGAATATGCCCGCGCCGGTGTTGCGGCCGGCCAGGACATCGACAGTTTTGCACCGCGCCTCTCCTTCTTCTGGGCGATCGGCATGAACTTCTTCATGGAAGTCGCCAAGCTGCGCGCGGCACGGCTGCTCTGGGCAGCGCTGATGAAGAAGAACTTCAATCCGAAGGACGAGCGCTCGCTGTCGCTGCGCACCCATTCCCAGACCTCCGGGTGGTCGCTGACCGCGCAGGATCCGCACAATAACATCATGCGCACGATGATCGAGGCGATGGCGTCGACGCAGGGGCACACCCAGTCGTTGCACACCAACTCCTTCGATGAAGCCCTGGCCTTGCCGACCGATCACTCGGCCCGTATTGCACGTAATACGCAGTTGATCCTGCAAAAAGAATCCGGCACAACGCGGATCATCGATCCCTGGGGTGGATCGGCCTATGTGGAGCGCCTGACGCACGATCTTGCGGCGCGGGCTTTGGCGCATATCGAGGAAATCGAAGCGCTCGGCGGCATGGCGAAGGCAATCGAAAAAGGCATTCCGAAAATGCGGATCGAGGCCGCGGCGGCCCGCACGCAGGCCCGGATCGACAGCGGCCAGCAGCCCGTCGTTGGTGTCAATTCCTATCGCCCGACAAAAGACGTCGAAGTGGACGTCCTGAAGGTCGATAATGCGGAGGTCCGCGCTCGCCAGCTTGCCAAGCTCCAGCAACTCAAGGGCACGCGCGACGTTGCTGCGGTCGACGTCGCACTTTCCGCGCTGACAAGCGCTGCGAAGGCCGGAACCGGCAATCTCCTCGATTTTGCCATCAAGGCTGCGCGCGCCCGCGCGACAGTGGGCGAGATTTCCCTCGCGCTCGAAAAGGCTTACGGCCGTCACGTGGCGGAGATTCACACGATCTCCGGTGTCTATCGCAAGGAGATCGGCAAGAGCGATGCGGTCGACCGGGTGCAGGCGAAGGCAGCCGCCTTCGAGAAACGCACCGGAGAGAAGCCGCGCATTCTCGTTGCCAAGATGGGACAGGACGGCCATGACCGCGGCCAGAAGGTCATCGCAACTGCATTCGGCGATCTCGGCTTCGAGGTCATCGTTGGCGCCATGTTCCAGACACCTGAGGAAGTCGCCGATCTTGCCGTTGAAAGCAACGTCCGCATCGTCGGCGTATCATCGCTTGCGGCAGGCCATCTCACCCTGGTGCCGGAACTCAAGGCAGCTTTGAAACGTCACGGCCGCAATGACATCCTGATCATCGTCGGCGGTGCCATCCCGCCGCAGGATTTCAACGCCGTTCTCGAGGCCGGCGCGACCGCGATCTTTCCGCCCGGGACCGTTATCGGCGAGGCCGCCGAAAAGTTGATCGATAAATTGCTGGATTCATTGTGACATGATCTTTGTCTATACGCTCGAAGAAGATTACCTGATGGCGAGCGCCGCACTTGCAGGCGCTGAACTGCCGGCAAACACCGTTTGGGTTGACCTCCTCAACCCGACGCACGAGGAAGATCATCACGTTGAAAGCTGGATGAAGGCGTCGATCCCGACCCGTGACGACATGCATGAGATCGAGGAATCGAGCCGCTTCTACGCCGAGAACGGTGCGCAATATCTGACAGCTCCGGTCCTGTACTCCACAGGCGAAAACAGCCATGGCATCGGCCCGATTTCCTTCATCCTGACGGGTCAGCGCCTGGTTACGGTTCGTTATACCGAACCGAAATCGTTCAACCTCTACATCAGCCGCGCGACAAAGCCGGGCAACGGCCTGATCAACGAAAAATGCACGGGCGTCAGCATCCTTCTCGGCCTTATCGAAGCGGTGACCGATCGTCTCGCCGACATCCTCGAAGACGTTGCCGGCCGAATTGATCTGAACTCGCACGCAATCTTCCGGCGCTCCGAAACCGATAAGCCGATGACCACCAAGAATTTCAGGGACAGCCTCAACCAGATCGGCATAACGGGGGCGTTCCTGTCGAAAGTACGTGAAAGCATCACCGGCGTCAGCCGCCTCCTCGTCTATATGACTGCCTTCACCAACCAGGAGCCCTACAAGAAGGATACGCGCGGCTGGATCAAGTCCCTGGAGCGCGACACGCAATCGCTGAGCACCTATGTAGACTTCCTGTCAAACAAGGTGACGTTCCTGCTCGACACCGTGGTCGGCCTGATCTCGATCGAACAGAACGCCATCATCAAGATTTTTTCGGTCGCGGCCGTTGCCTTCATGCCGCCCACCCTCGTCGCCTCGATCTACGGCATGAATTTCCATCTGATGCCGGAACTCGACTATCGCTGGGGCTATCCAATGGCCCTTTGCATTATGATTGCTTCGGCGGTGGTTCCGCTGCTGATCTTCCGCAAGAAGGGCTGGCTGTAGAGCACCCTACGAAGGTCTTACTTGAAGATTGGCGGTTTTCCGTGTTATAATTTTTGTTATAACATTGGAGCTGAGCCATGAATGTCACGTTACGAAAGATCGGCAATTCCGAAGGCGTGATCCTGCCAAAGGACGTTCTCGACCGCCACAACCTCAAGGCAGGCGATCAACTCGTTCTGACTGAAGACGCCGATGGCCTTACTCTTCGGGCTTTGCACGATGATCCCGAAGCGTTTGAGAAAAAAATGCAGATCGCACGCGAGCGTATGAAGAAGTACGAGACCGCCTATCGCGCTCTCGCCAAATGATCGAGTTCCATTCTCGCGAATTCGTGGAGTCGCTTCACGCGGAGCAACTGCGCCTGCATGGCGGCGCTCCGGGTGTGCGCGACGTCGGAATGCTTGAATCAGCTATAAATCGGCCGCTGCAGAAGGAAGCTTACGGCGACCCCGATCTTTGCGAGCTTGCCGCGGCCTATCTCTATGGCATCGTCAAAAATCATCCGTTCATTGACGGCAACAAACGCACCGGATTCGCGGCAGCCGACCTTTTTCTCGTTTTCAATGGGTTCAGTATCGAAGCACCGGCTGAGGACATCATCCAACTGGTTTTAAGTGTCGCCGCCGGCGAAATCGACGAGACCGGCGCGGCGATGTTTTTCCGCGACCACATAGAAGCGATCTAAAGTTCAATGATTTGAGTCGGCTGGCTTGGGTGTCTTCAGTTGTGATTCAACTTCAGGTCGAGACGGCTATTTTCGTGATTTCCCATTCGTGACCGTTCAACTCGAACGTATCGCCGACTGATTTTCCGAACATCACCTTCGCCATCGGCGCCACGTGCGAGATCTTGCCGTGGCTGGCGTCGACCTCATCCTCACCGACAATCTGCCAGGTCTGGGTCTTTCCAGCATCATCGGCGATTGTTACGCTCATGCCGAAACGCACAACATCACTCTTCGGATCGGGATGCGAGACTTCGGCCGTTTCGCGGCGTGCTGTCCAGTAGCGCAGGTCGCGCGACGCCCGGGCGATCAACTCGCGATCCGCTTCCGCGTTGCCCTTGGCCAATTCCTCGTGCAGCGCGGCGATCTCGGCATCGATCATGGCGAGGCCGCGTTCGGTTACGAGATTGCGATGCGGACTGATCGGACGTTCGCCAAAATCAATCGAGGCATTGCTGTCGTCCTGTTTGGTAAAAGCACTGCTCATTACTCCAAAGTAGGGATTGCCCGCCTCAACAGCAAGTGCAATCCTTCGATGTATCCAGACCCTCGCTCTATTCTGCCTGCAACGCCAAGGAACAATCATGATCAGCAGACGACTTGTCCTCGCCGGTCTGACCGGGGTCGCCTTGAACCACGGCTTCCAGCAGGTTGCGCAAGCAGCATCCAACGCGTCTGCGCCACTCAACGCCGTCGATTACGGTCTTCAACCGGGATCGACACAGGATCAAACGGCGAAATTCAACGCGCTTCTCGAGAGCGCAAGCGCCAAAGGCAATCAGGTTTTCCTGCCGGCCGGGACCTATATCGTTTCCGCCGTCCTATGCCCGTCCTATGTCAATATTCTCGGCGTGACCGGCCAAAGCCGCATCGTCTATGCGGGCAAGAGCGGCTTCGTCCAGGCCAGCGACTCCAAGCTGATCCAGTTCACCGGCCTCGTTTTTGACGGCAACGGAAAGCCGCTCGGCGACAAGGTGAAGGGGCTCATCGAGGCCAACAATGTCAGCACCTTGTTGATCCGCGATTGCACGATCGTCGGATCGGCGCAGAACGGGCTTTCGCTCTTTCAATCGGGCGGCGCAATCGACGGCAACCGGATCTCGGGCGTAGCCGACGCCGCGATATTTGCCGCCAATTCTGCGGGCCTTGCGATCACCCGCAACACGATCAGCGATTGCGGCAATGGCGGCATCCTTGTTCATCGCTACGACAAGGGCCGCGACGGTACCATCATCAGCGGCAATCGCGTGCAGAAGATCCGGGCCGATTCCGGCGGAACGGGCCAGAACGGCAATGGCATCAATGTCTACAAGGCAGACAATGTCATCGTCGCAGACAATGTCGTCAGTGACTGCGCCTTCACGGCCGTGCGCGGCAACAGCGCCGGAAACATCCAGATCACTGGCAACAATTGCACGGCAAGCGGCGAGACGGCGATCTATTCCGAGTTTGCATTCGAGGGCGCCATCATCGCCAACAATATCGTCGACGGCGCCGCCAATGGCATATCGATCGTGAACTTCGACGATGGCGGACGCCTCGGTACCTGCACCGGCAATATCGTACGGAATCTGTCAGTGAAGGGCCCATACGCAGGCACGTTCGGCATCGGAATTTCGGCGGAAGCGGACAGTACCATTACGGGAAATCTTGTTGAGGGCGCGCCGACATACGGCCTCCAGCTCGGTTGGGGACCTTACATGCGCAATCTCGTTGCCAGCAGCAACATCATCCGCAATTCCGGCGAAGGCATCTATGTAACGGTCGTCGATGGGGTTGGACCGGCCATCATCACCGACAATATCATTCAGGGTGCAGCCAAAGGCGCGATTGTCGGCCACAAGTGGGAAGAGGTTGCGATGAAGGATCTCACCCAGAAGGGCTCGGCCTATCCCAACCTCGTCGTCGAGCGAAATATCGTCAGTTGATTTCCGCCTCGGTCAGTTCTTCCGTCGGGCTGATGACCCCATAGGTGATGCCGTTCCAGTTACGCATTTCGCGATCGGCAAACCTGTCGAGCTTCGACTCAAGCTCCGCTTCATTGCGGAAAATACGCGCCAGGACCGTCGCAATCATTGCCTCGGAAGCGCGCGTCGCGCCATCGTCGCACTTGACGGCGATTCCGAGCCCAAGCTCGGGGACGGCACCGACAAATACACCCTCCGCGCCCGTCTTCACGAATATGCGGCCCGGCGCCATTTCCATGAGCTCGGTGCAGGCGCGGTGTGTGCCGGCCACATAGAAGGGAGCGGCCATCGCCGCGTCCATCAGGCGCCGCGCCGCCTTCGCGCGCGCTGGCGCGAGGTCGGTCCCCGTCGCCATGCGCGCAAAGCCATGCGCGAGGTTCTTCAGGGGAATAGCATAAGTCGGTATGGAGCAGCCGTCGGTGCCGCAATAGTCCAGCGTGTGGGGAGCGCCGGTAACGCTTTCCATCGCTTCACGCACCATATCCTGTTCGGGCGAGCCCAGCGCCGAGTAGCCGCGCGTCTCGACGCCAAGGTGTCGGCAGGTGCAAAGAAACCCCGCATGCTTACCCGAACAATTGTTGTGAAGCGCTGTCGGTTCCTGCCCACTCTTCGCCAGCGCAATGAGCACCGGCTGCTGTGTCGGCCAATGGGCGCCGCATTCGAGCGCCGAAACATCAAGGCCGGCTCGTGCCAACATGTCGGCTGCCCGGCTCACATGCTGGGGCTCGCCGGAATGCGATGCGCATGCCATGGCAAGCTCCTCATTGCCGAAACCATAAGCATCGGCTGCGCCGCTTTCGACAAGCGGCAGCGCCTGGATCGCCTTGATCGCGGAGCGCGGAAATGTCGGGCGCTCGATATCTCCGAGCGAATAGACGATCTTGCCGTCGCCATCGGTAACAACCACCGAGCCGCGATGACGGCTTTCGACCGTTTCACCGCGGAAAACCTCAACGAGAACCGGATTAGTCATGGGAGATCATCTTTCAATTGGGTCGAAAATCTTACGCCTTGCCGATTTATAGGCCGTCCCGCCATCGATACCAAGCTCGCCAAGCGGAATCATTTCATAGGGTTGGCGCGCGAAGCTGAAAGGTTGAATCAGCGCCTTCAAGCGCCGATTCAACCTGTGGCCGAACCTATTTGATCCGTTCGAGAACGGAAACGTAATTGGCGACCGCTGCACCGCCCATGTTGAAGATGCCGCCAAGCTTTGCGCCGGGGACCTGGATGCCGCCTGCTTCGCCGGTGAGCTGCATCGCCGACAGAACGTGCATCGACACGCCACTTGCACCAATCGGATGCCCCTTCGCCTTGAGTCCCCCTGACGGATTGACCGGAAGGCGCCCGTCCATGGCAGTCTCGCCCTCGAGCGCGACCTTGGCGCCCTCGCCCGGTTTCGCCAGACCCATCGCTTCATATTCGATTAGTTCGGCAATCGTGAAGCAGTCATGAGTCTCGACGAAGGAGAGATCGTCGATTGTAATACCGGCCTGCGCCAAGGCGCGCTTCCATCCTAACGCGCATCCTTCAAATGAGAGGATGTCACGCTTCGAGATGGGCAGGAAGTCCTGAACATGCTGGGCGGCACGGAATGCCACGGCGCGCTGCATTTTGAGTGCGGTCTCGGTATCGGTGAGGATAAGTGCCGCGGCGCCGTCGGAGACGAGCGAACAATCGGTGCGCTTGAGCGGGCCTGCCACGAATGGGTTCTTTTCGCTCTCCTGCCGGCAGAATTCATAACCGAGATCCTTGCGCATCTGCGCATAGGGATTGCCGACGCCGTTCTTGTGATTCTTCGCGGCGATCATGGCCAGCGCATCGGACTGGTCGCCATATTTCTGGAAATAGGCGGCGGCAATCTGGCCGAAAACGCCGGCAAAACCCGCGGGGATATCGCCTTCCTCGGGAAGGTACGATGCTTTCAGCAGATTTTTGCCGATCTCCGGGCCGGGTGTCGAGGTCATCTTCTCGACGCCGACGACGAGCACAACCTTGGCCGCTCCCGCGCGAATGGTCTTGATCCCCTGATGAACTGCCGCCGATCCGGTGGCGCAGGCATTTTCCACGCGGGTCGCGGGCTTGAAACGCAGCGCATCGCTGGCCTGGAGGACGAGGCTGGCCGTGAAATCCTGCGGCGAGAACCCCGCGTTGAAATGCCCGAGCACGATCTCGTCGACATCCTCGGGACCGATCCCGGCATGCTCGAGCGCTCCGATCGCGGCCTTGACGATCAGGCTTTCGACCGTTTCACCCTCGAGTTTTCCAAACGGCAAATGCGCCCATCCGACGATGCAGGCTGTCATCTTGTTTCCTCCACAAATATCATGGCCATTGACCTAACCACGATCAGACTCTTGTTCAAGGTGCATGCCCGTCGTGGCGAACAAGACCGCCCAAACTCGTGCTCTTAATCGTACTCCTTTCCGTACACCGGCGCAGAGATTTTTATTGATTGACCAGTCAATCAAGAATAGATTTGCGGGAAACAGGGTGCCGGGCAATGCCGAAATTAGGAATGGAACCGTTGCGTAAACGCGAGTTGATCGATGCTGCGATCCGCACCATCGGCCAACGCGGCTCGCTTGATGTGACTGTTGCGGAGATCGCCCACGAAGCCGGTGTTTCAGCGGCGCTGGCGCATCACTATTTCGGCGGCAAGGAACAGTTGATCCTGGCAACCATGCGGCATCTCCTGAAGGAACTCGGCAACGATCTGCGCAATGCGCTGCACAAGGCGCCAACAGCCGCTGGGCGCGTTGCGGCGGTCATCGCAGTCAACTTTTCGGCCTCGCAATTCGCACCGGAGACGGTGGCAGCGTGGCTGACATTCTATGTTCATGCACAAAAATCCGATGAAACGCGCCGTCTCCTGCGCATCTATGCGAGGCGCACCCATTCGAACCTGGCCTATGCGCTCGGACAAATGACCGATCGGGCGACGGCAGCGCAGATCGCCGAAGGGGCAGGCGCAATGATCGACGGCCTCTATATCCGCCATGCGCTGCGCAATGGCGCACATGAGGCGGCGTCGGCCATCGCCCTCGTCGAAGATTACGTGAATATCAAACTCGCAGCCGCCGGAGCACTGCAATGACAAGGCCCAACATTCTCATCATCGTCGTCGATCAACTGAACGGCACGCTTTTTCCGGATGGCCCGGCGCCTTTCATCCACGCGCCGCATCTGAAGGCACTTGCCAGGCGTTCAGCCCGATTTGCAAAAACCTATACGGCCTCGCCGCTTTGCGCCCCGGCGCGGGCATCGCTGATGTCGGGCCAACTGCCTTCGCGCACGCGGGTTTACGACAACGCTGCTGAATTCGCTTCGGACATTCCGACCTACGCGCACCATTTGCGCCGTGCCGGCTACTACACCGGCCTTTCTGGCAAGATGCATTTTGTTGGGCCGGACCAGCTTCATGGTTTCGAAGAGCGGCTGACAACCGATATTTATCCTGCCGATTTCGGCTGGACGCCTGACTATCGCAAGCCCGGCGAGCGGATCGACTGGTGGTATCACAATCTCGGATCGGTGACCGGCGCCGGCGTTGCCGAGATCACCAACCAGATGGAATATGACGACGAGGTTGCGTTCCACGCCCGGCAGAAGCTCTACCAGCTTTCGCGCGAAGCCGATGATCATGCACGGCGCCCCTGGTGCCTGACTATTTCCTTCACGCATCCGCACGACCCCTATGTCGCCCGCCGCAAATATTGGGACCTCTACGAAGGTTCGGAAGCCCTCGACCCCTCTGTCGGCGAGATTGGTTTTGCCGATCAGGACCCGCATTCGCAGCGTCTGCTCAAGGCCTGCGACTACGAGGCCTTCGACATTACGGCCGATCAGGTACGCAAAGCGCGCCAGGGCTACCTCGCCAATATTTCCTACATCGACGACAAGGTCGGCGAGATTCACGACGTTCTGCAGACGACCCGGATGCTTGACGATACGATCATCGTCTTCACCTCGGATCACGGCGACATGCTCGGCGAGCGCGGCCTGTGGTTCAAGATGAACTTCTTCGAAGGCTCGGCACGCGTGCCGCTTATGATCGCTGGCAAGGGCATCGAAGCGCGGCTTATCGAAGCGCCCGTATCGACACTGGATATCACGCCGACGCTGGCAGCACTTGGCGGTGTCGATATTGCCGAAGTCTTGCCCTGGACCGATGGTGAGGACCTTGGCCCGCTCATGCGCGGCGATGGGGCGCGCAAATCACCTGTGCTTATGGAATATGCGGCTGAAGGCTCCAATGCACCGCTCGTTGCGCTGCGCGACGGCAAATACAAGTTCGTCCACTGCGAGATCGACCCGCCGCAACTCTTTGATCTTGAATCGGATCCGCATGAACTCAACAATCTTGCGGGCGATCCCGGTCACGCTGGAGCAGTCGCGGATTTCACGGCAAAGGCTCGTGCGCGCTGGGATATGGCCGCCTTCGATGCAGCGGTGCGCGAAAGCCAGGCGCGGCGCTGGGTGGTCTACGAAGCATTGCGCAACGGCTCGTATTACCCCTGGGACTATCAACCGCTGCAAAAAGCCTCCGAGCGCTACATGCGCAATCATATGGATTTGAACGTTCTGGAAGAGAATGCCCGCTATCCGCGTGGCGAGTGAGACCGGGCATGGAAGCAGATTTCGTCATCATAGGTTCGGGTTCCGCCGGCTCCGCCATGGCCTACCGCCTGTCGGAAGACGGCAAGCATTCGGTAATCGTTATCGAATATGGCGGCACCGATATCGGGCCGTTCATTCAGATGCCGGCCGCGCTTTCCTTCCCGATGAACATGAGCACCTATGATTGGGGTTTCAGCTCCGAACCCGAGCCGCACCTCGGCGGCCGCAGGCTGGTCACGCCGCGTGGCAAGGTCATCGGTGGATCGTCGTCGATCAACGGCATGGTCTATGTGCGCGGCCACGCCCACGACTTCGATCACTGGGCCGAGACCGGCGCCGCCGGCTGGTCCTATGCCGATGTGCTGCCCTACTTCAAGCGGATGGAGAATTCGCATGGCGGCGAGGCAGGATGGCGCGGCACGGACGGCCCGCTGAACGTGCAGCGCGGGCGCCGTGACAATCCCCTGTTTCACGCCTTCGTGGAGGCAGGCAAGGAAGCAGGCTTCGAAGTCACCGACGACTATAACGGCTCGAAGCAGGAAGGCTTCGGGGCGATGGAGCAAACGATCTACAAGGGCCGGCGCTGGTCGACGGCGAACGCCTATCTGCGCCCTGCCCTCAAGCGCCAGAATGTAAGCCTGATCAATGGGTTCGCGCGCCGCGTGATCATCGAGAATCAGCGCGCGACCGGCGTCGAGATAGCGCGGCGCGGCAAAACCGAAACTATCCGGGCGCGGCGCGAAGTGATCATTGCCGCCTCTTCCATCAACTCTCCCAAACTGCTCATGCTGTCCGGCATCGGTCCGGCCGCGCATCTCAAGGCGCACGGCATCGATATTGTCGCTGACCGCGCGGGTGTCGGCCAGAACCTGCAGGACCACCTCGAAGTCTATATCCAGCAGGAAAGCCTTAAGCCGATAACGCTCAATTCCAAACTCGGGCTTGTTTCCAAGGCGATGATCGGCGCCGAGTGGCTGTTCTTCAAGAGCGGGCATGGTGCGACAAACCATTTTGAATCCGCAGCCTTCGTGCGGTCGAAACCCGGTATCGATTATCCGGATATCCAGTACCATTTCCTGCCCGCCGCGATCCGCTACGACGGCAAGGCGGCTGCCAAGGGCCATGGCTTCCAGGCCCACGTCGGACCCATGCGCTCGAAGTCGCGCGGCAGCGTAACGCTGGCCTCATCGGATCCGTTCGAAAAGCCGAAGATCGTCTTTAACTACATGTCGCATCCGGACGACTGGAGCGACTTTCGCCATGCTGTGCGGCTGACCCGCGAGATTTTCGGCCAGTCCGCACTTACCCCTTATCGTGGCCGCGAAATTTCCCCGGGCTCGCACGTGCAATCGGATGATGAAATCGACGATTTCCTGCGCGAACATGCCGAGAGCGCCTTTCACCCCTGCGGTACCTGCAAGATGGGCGCGACCAGTGACCCGACCGCCGTGGTCGATCCGCAATGTCGTGTAATCGGGGTGGAGGGACTCCGCGTTGCCGACTCGTCGATTTTTCCGCGCGTGACCAACGGCAATCTCAACGGTCCATCGATCATGACCGGCGAAAAGGCTTCGGACCATATTCTCGGTCGCGATCCACTGCCCCGTTCCAACCAGGAGCCCTGGATCAATCCGCGCTGGCAGGTGAGTGACCGGTAAGGTATCCATACGCATTCAAAGGAGAGCACCCATGCGCGCGCAGCCCAAGGCATCGCATTTCATCAACGGCCGGTTTGTCGAGGACAAGGCGGGCAAGCCGCTTGATGTGATCTACCCGGCTACCGGCGAGACCATTGCCAGGCTTTTCGGCGCAACGCCTGCCCTCATCAATGAGGCGGTTCAGGCGGCAGCCGCGGCGCAGCCCGCCTGGGCCGCGCTGAAACCGGTAGAGCGTGGCCGGATCCTGCGCCGCGCCGCCGATATCCTGCGCGCCCGCAATGCCGAAATCGCTGAACTTGAAACGCTCGATACAGGCAAGGCCATTCAGGAAACGCTGGTCGCCGATCCGGCCTCGGCCGCCGATGCACTCGAATTCTACGGCGGCATCATTGCCGGTTTCAATGGCGAGATGATCGAGCTTGGCGGCTCCTACGCCTATACGAGGCGCGAAGCTCTCGGCGTCTGCGTCGGCATCGGCGCCTGGAACTACCCTATCCAGGGCGCGGGCTGGAAATCGGCACCGGCTCTCGCAGCGGGCAATGCCATGATCTTCAAGCCTTCGGAAAACACGCCGCTTTCTGCTCTGGCGCTCGCGGAAATCTACAAGGAAGCCGGCCTGCCTGACGGCCTGTTCAACGTTGTCCAGGGTTTTGGCGATGTCGGGTCGCAATTGGTCGACCATCCGCTCGTCGCCAAGGTATCGCTGACGGGCTCCGTGCCGACCGGCAAGCGGGTCCTTGCCCAGGCAGGTTCGCACATGAAGCATGCGACGATGGAGCTCGGCGGCAAGTCCCCGCTCATCATCTTTGACGATGCCGACGTGGAGAATGCCGTCGGCGGTGCGCTTCTCGGCAATTTCTATTCGACCGGCCAGGTCTGCTCCAACGGTACACGTGTTTTCGTCCAGGGCGGTATCAAGGATCGCTTCCTGGAGCGCCTGACAACCCGCACGAAAGCTATCCGCCTCGGCGACCCGCTCGATCCTGAGATCCACCTTGGACCGCTCGTCAACGCGGCGCAGCGCGACATGGTCGTGTCCTACATCGAAAAGGGCAAGGCAGAAGGGGCGACGCTCCATTACGGCGGCGGCGTACCGCAGATGCAAGGGTTTGAAGGCGGCTGCTTCGTCGAGCCGACCATCTTTACCAATGTGACCGACGATATGATCATTGCCCGTGAGGAGATATTCGGGCCGGTCATGGCCGTTCTCGATTTCAAGGACGAGGATGAGGTCATCAAGCGCGCCAACGACACGGAATTTGGACTATCGGCTGGCGTGTTCACGCAGGATCTTGCGCGAGCGCATCGGGTCATCAGCCAGATGAAAGCCGGCACCTGCTGGATCAATACATATAATCTGGCGCCGGTGGAAATGCCTTTCGGCGGGTTCAAACAGTCCGGCGTCGGGCGTGAGAATGGCCTCGCCGCGCTCTACCACTACAGCCAGATCAAATCGGTCTATGTGGAGACAGGGAAGGTCGAAAGCCCTTACTGATCGACCGAATACCCGTTACTTGCCGACATAATCCACGTATTGCGTGAGCGCGCAGACGAGGTGATAGAAGATCGAGGCGGGAACGTCTTCCGCCTTGGCGCGGCCGGTCTCGTCGATGAGATCGATCCACAGCCCCCTCGGCGCCGGTTCGATGTGCCAGCGGAACAGCCGGCCCACACGCGCCTCGATCTCCGGCTTCAAGTTCGGGCCGCCATTGCCGTCGAGCGCGATAGCCGCCTTCACGGCTTCAGTCTGCGGCCAACTGCGTGAATTGGTGTCGAGCGGCAGGCCATGGCGCGACACGGCGCCATAGGCAAGGCCCGTCGCCCGGTTGAGGCCGTTGGCAATGGCCGAGGAATAGAGCTTGCGAGCAAAGCGGACGAGATCCTTTTGCCCGGATGCGGCGGCGAAATTGACGAGCAGCGAAGCCCATTCGAAATGGTGGCCGGGTTCGGTCCACTCGCCTTCCTCGCCGGGCGCCCGCTCCCAATCATTGGTAAAGTACTCGCCGAGCGTCCAGGTTTCCGCGTCGAACATGTGGTGGCGGAAAAGGTCAACGATGCGCGCCGCCCGTTGCAGATAGTCGCGATTGCCGGTGGCGTTATACCAGGCCAGAAACGCTTCGAGCAGGTGCATGTGCGGGTTGGAGCGGCGCAGGCCCTTGCCGTCCGGGGTCTCCAGAAAGCCGGTCAGGCGCGCATCGGCGAGATATTCGTCGATGAAGGCAAAGGTTTCGGTACCGAGCGCGAGCGCTCCCGAATGGCCAGCCTTATGCGCATGCGCAAGCGCCAGCAGGACGAAGGACTGGTCATAGGCGTCTTCCGTGGCATCGAGCACGCTGCCGTCCGGGTTGAAGGTCTTGACCCAGCCGCCGCGGTCGGTACGGCCGTTCCTGGCGATGAAATCGATGCCGTGATCGATCAGCGCCGCTGCCGGGCCGTCCCAGCCCATCTCGTGGGCGACGGCAAATGCATAAATCTGCCTGCCGATGGTGCGCATGCGTTTCGGCTTGGCAACCGGCGTCGCCTCGAAGGACAGCGCCTCGTGAAATCCGCCGAAACGCTCATCAACACCAACGGTCGACCACAGCGGCAGCGTCTCGCTGAACAGCCAGTGGCGCACGCGGTTGGCATAGGCGCCGACCTGTGGAAGGCGGTCTTGCGAAGGGGTGAACTTGGTTTCGAGCCGTCCCGACTTTTCCAGTTGCTCGACGATCTTGCGCACGTTCTGGCTTTCGCTGACCGGGGCGACGAAGGTTGCATCCGCCGTCGCCACAACAGCGGTGTCGCGCAAGCCCACGACAGAAAGCAGCCCGCCTTCGCTGCGCAGATAGCTGTGCTCGCAGTCGATGGCGACAACATCACCAACGATGACGTTGCCGTTGGCGTCGACCGAACCGACATCGAGCAGCGACTGCCAGGAGCCGAGGTCGTTCCAGCGGAAGGTCGCCGGGACGAGCGCGATACCCGAAGCCCGTTCCATGATGGCGTAGTCGACGGAAATCGACGGCACGTCCGCATAAAGCTCATAGGGAAGATAGGTGCCGGAAACATTGGTGTCGGCAGCATCGAGCGCGGCGACGGCCTTGTCCCATATCTCCGCAGCGTGCGCTTTGAAGGCTGCACGCATGGCGCTGGCACGGAAAAGAAAAATGCCGGCATTCCAAAGAAAATTGCCCGATTCCAGATAGTCCCTGGCCTTGGCTTCGTTGGGCTTTTCGACAAAGCGCACGACATCGCGGGTGCCCTCGCCCGTCGCCCCCACCTCGATATAGCCGAAACCGGTCTCGGGACGGTCCGGCTTGATGCCGAATACAACGATCCGTCCGGCCTTTGCCGCGGCAACGCCGGCTTCAACCGTGTTCCAGAAATCGCGATCGGTGGTGATCTCATGGTCGGAAGGCACGACGAGCACAAGGTCGTCGCCATGCTCCCGCAAGGTCACTTCGGTGGCAAGCACCACGGCCGAGGCAGTGTTGCGGCCCATCGGCTCGAGGATCGGCCGCCCACCCGCGAGGTCGACGCCGGCAAGATCATGCTGGATGCGCGCGGCGTGTCGTTCAGAGGCGAGAAGATAGACAGGTACGGCTGTGTCGTCTGCCCGCGCGCTCATGCGCCGGACCGTTCGCAACAACATCGAGCCCTGACCCGAGAGATTGTGGAACTGCTTCGGAAAATCCTCGCGCGACAGCGGCCATAGCCGCGAACCAACACCGCCGCTCATGACGAAGCTGATGATCTTCTGCTTTTCCGCCGCCATCGAACGCAGCCCCGCACTTTCTACGCATTGAAGACTTGATGCCAATCGATACAGGAGTTTGGAAGGCGATCACAGAGGAAAATAAGGCGTAGGACGCTCGGAAAAAGGTTTCCAGAGCATTATCAAAAAGTGGATAGAAACGACTTGCAGGTACCGAGACCGGACGGTATATACCGCGCGTCACTGGTTACGGAGTGTAGCGCAGCCTGGTAGCGCACCTGCTTCGGGAGCAGGGGGTCGGAGGTTCGAATCCTCTCACTCCGACCAGTTGAATCAGGCCCCGATTTCCATTGTGGCCAGAACAATTCCCTTAACCCCATGAGGTTAGCCCACAGTGGTGTAAATCCATTGCGGCCCAGCTTTGCTAAAATGGCGTGATCAATAAGGGGTTATTGATGTGAACGACGCTACTCTTATACTGCTTTCCATCTTTACGGTCATTGGTGCATATCTGTTCTACGTGCCTCCACTGTAGACCAAGCGGCCGGCATCCGCGAATGTTTGCGCGCTCTAAAATATGAGCCGCGGAACAGCCTCGATCAATGCGCGCGTGGTCTCGGCTTTCGGCGCTTTGAGCACCGTCTCCGTATCGCCGCTTTCGACGATTCGCCCTTCGTCCAGCACGATCAAGCGCTCGGCGAAAGCGCGGACGACGGCAAGGTCGTGCGATATGAAAATATAGGCAACGCCGGTTTGCTCCTTCAGATCCAGGAGCAGGTTAAGGATCTGGGCACGCACGGAAACATCGAGCGCGGATACGGGCTCGTCCAGAACGATCAGTTCCGGCTTCGTCATAATTGCCCTTGCTATCGCCACTCTTTGCCGCTGGCCGCCCGAAAGCTGACGTGGCGGACGATCGATCAAATCCGTGCCGAGTCCGACGCGCTCCAGTGCTGCGCCGATCGTCGCGGTATAGTCGCCGGGGTTGGCGAGCCCATGCAGGCGCAACGGGTCCTCAAGAATATCGCGGACGGTGGCGCGTGGATTGAAAGCCGCGAGCGGATCCTGGAATACCATCTGGAATCGGCTGCGACGCCGGCGCAGACGCTCGCCGCGCAAGGCGGTAATATCCTGCCCGGCCAGATGGATCGAACCCTTGTCCGGGTCGGCAAGGCGCATGATAAGGCGCGCGAGCGTGGTCTTACCTGAACCCGAAGCACCAGCCACGGCCAGCGTTTCGCCCGGAGCGAGCACAAAACTGATATCCCGCAGGCCAGCCGCGCCCCGATCGGCGAAGCGTTTGCTGATATTTTTGACTTCGAGGACCGGAGCGGACGACGTCATTCGAGACCTGCCGTATCGATTTCGGCAAGGCGCTTTCTACGTGGTGTATCGAGCGAAATGTGCGTGTCGACAAGCGCACGCGTATAGGGGTGGCGGGGCGCGCCGAGCACGCCTGCCGCAGGACCGAACTCCACGAGCCTTCCCCGATAGAGCACGCCGATCTTGTCGGCGCGCTCCGATGCCAGCGCGATATCGTGCGTGACGAAGATGAGCGTCAGCCCATTGTCCCTGACGAGCCGATCGAGCAGATTGACAATGTGTCGCTGTACGACGGTATCAAGCGCGCTTGTCGGCTCATCGGCGATGAGCAGCGAAGGATTGCCCGCAAGTGCGATGGCAAGGGCGATACGTTGCTTCTGCCCCCCAGAAAATTCGTGCGGATAGCTGTTAAGCCGTGTGAGAGGACGTGAAACCTGGACTGCGCCCAGCAATTCGGCGGCGCGGACCCGGGCCGCAATCCAGCCAATCCCCTGGTGGATCATCGCAACTTCAGCGATCTGGTCACCCACATTCATCACCGGGTCAAGACTGCCATTGGGATCCTGGAACAGAACACCAATATCCTTGCCCGGTCTTGGCTTGTAGCCAAGCGTGGGAAAATCAACCGACCCTGTCGCCCTTGCCCCCTCGGGCAGAAGCCCGGCGACCGCCATTGCCAGCGTGGATTTCCCGGAACCGCTTTCGCCGATGAGCGCGAGCCTTTCACCTTGGCTCACCTCGAGCGAGATATCTTCAAGACCAACGGCCGCGCCATAACGCACGCCGAGGCCCGCTATATGCAAATAGGGCTTGCTCATGCCTGCAGCCTTTCTGAGCGCGACAAGCCACGACCGAGCAAATGAACGGCAAGGACAGTAACGACAAGCGCAATTCCCGGGACGATGGAAAGGTATGGCGCGGAGCGAAGAACGGTGCGCCCTTCCGCGATCATGCTCCCCCAGGTCACCCGATTGGGGTCGCCGAAGCCGAGGAACGACAGGGCCGCCTCGATGAGGATGGCGGCGGCGACGGAAATAGCGGCAAGCGATGCTGTCGGCCCGAAGGCATTGGGCAGAATTTCACGAAAGGCAATCTCGAGCGGATGCATGCCAAGCGCGCGCGCCGCCGCGACAAAGTCGCGTTCGCGCAGCGACAGAACCTCGGCACGGGTGACGCGAGCCGCTTGCGTCCAGGTGCCGAGGCTGATTGCAAAGATGAGCGTCGGCACGCTGGGCCCGGTAACACTGATGGCGGCAAGCGCCAGCAGAAAGCCGGGAACGGTCTGGAAAGCCTCGGTGATCCGCATCAGGATCGCATCGGCGATGCCGCCGAGAAAACCCGCCAACGTGCCGACGACGCTGCCAACGATGAGTGCCGCGGCGGCCGAAAAGAAGGCGACAAGCAGCGTGGTGCGGGTCCCGTGCAAGAGACCGGCGAGCACGTCGCGTCCGAGCCGATCGGTCCCGAGCGGATGCACTGCGTCGGCGAAGGGGTGAAGCAATGGTTCGCCGCTGATCGCCAAGGGATCCCCCGGCGCGAGGATGGGCGCCAGCAGCGCCACGAGGATAAGCGCCGTCAGGATTGCCGCCCCGATCCGCCCTTCCCCGTTGAGATTGCGCCAGGCATTCATCGGCCGGTTCTCACGCGCGGATCGAGCTTGCCATAGGCCAGATCGACCAGAAGATTGGCGATTATGACGGTGATGGCGCTGCAAAGAATAATCCCGAGCAGCAGCGGTGTATCGCGCCGCGCCACCGCTTCGGCGGCGAGGCGGCCAAAGCCTGGAATGGCGAAGACGCTTTCGACGACGACGCTGCCACCGAGCATGGCCGCCGCCTGAAGCCCAAGCATGGTGACGACCGGCAGCACCGCGTTGCGGGCGACATGGCGCCAGACGATACGCCAATGGCCGATGCCGCGCGCCCGCAGCGACTGCACAAATGGCTCATGCCAGATTTCGCCCATGCGATCGCGCATGAGGCGCAAATAGAGGGCGAGGTAGACCATGGCGAGCGAGGTAACGGGCAGGATCAGGTGCGCGCCAATATCGCCGAGACGGGTGAACCCCGACTTGCCGGAAGCAATCGACTCGATGCCGCCGACAGGCAGCCAGCGCAGATCGACCGCGAAAATCACGATCAGCACCAAACCCAGCCAAAAACCCGGAACGGCATAAATCGCTAGCGAGGTGACCGAAAGAAATCGGTCGCGTAGCGAACCGGGACTGGCGCCGGCAATCACGCCCAGCAAGGATCCAAGGAAAAATGCCAGCGTCGTGGCAAGGGTCATCAACAGCAGCGTAATGGGCAGCCGCTCGAGGATCACCGAGCCGACAGGCCGCTGATATGCGGTGGACCAGCCGAGATCTCCCTGGGCGAGCGCGGTGGCGTAGGCCTTGAAACGGTAGGCAGGGCCCTTGTCGAGCCCCCACTCCTGGCGCAATTGCGCCAACTGCTCGGCGTCGAGCGTGCCGGAGCGCGCGACGTAAGAATCGACCGCATCACCCGATGCCGCTTCAAGCAGCAGAAAACTGCCGACGAGAACGATCGCCAGGACAGGAAGAGCGCCGAGCAGACGTTTCAGCAACAGGGAAACGAGAGGCGGCAAGATTACTCCGGTCGGGCGACGTGTGCGATTGATTCCAGCACTAGGCTAGAGGTTTTGCCATTGAAATTGAAGCGGTTCCTGTGGCTGTTATGGCTTCACCCAGACGTTCGACCAGTTGGAAACTGCCCAGCGCGGATTGTCCGACACGTTTTGCACCGAGTCGCGCGCTACCGTGATGAACGAGAATTCGGCGACATTGATCAACGGCAGATCGTCGGCAGCTTTCTTCTGGAGTTCCTTGTAGAGCCCTGCCCGCTTGTCTGCATCGATGGTCGAGGCAGCATCCTTGATCAGCCTGTCGATTTCGGCATTGGCATAGCCGTACTGGTTGGAGAAGGGAACGCCGGCCGGCAGACCGCTCTCAAACAGGATCGTCGTCGAGATTGCGGGATCTGAGCGGTAGACGGGCGTCGCCACCGTAATATCGAAGTCATGGTCTGTATAAACCGCCTTCAGGTGGGCTGGCGTGTCGTTGCTGACAATCTGGGCATCAATGCCGATCTTGGCCAGAGCCTGGCGAAGATAATCGCCGAACTGCTTGGTTTCGTTGAAGAACGGCGCCGGCAACAGTTTGAGGGTGAAGCGGTTGCCATCAGCGCCGCGCTTGTAGCCGGCTTCATCAAGCAGCGCCTCGGCCTTCGCCGGATCGAAAGCATATTTTGTGACATCGGGTTCAAAGAACGTCTTGTCGTAGGCGGGTACGGGTCCTGATGACGATTTCGCATAGCCAAGAAAGATCGTTTTCACCACAAAGTCGTGGTCGATGGCATGGGCGATTGCCTGGCGTACCTTGAGGTCAGCGAGTTCCTTGCGGCGATGGTTTATTTCCACGATGAGCTGATAAGTCAGGCCTTCATAGCCGTTGGCATAGACCTTGAGACCCGGCACCTTCGAAATCCGGTCGAGGTCGGCAAGCGGAACCGCGGAAAAAGCTGCAAGCTGAATCTGTTCGGCCTCGAGCGCATTGCCGGCGGCAGCACGATCGGGAAGGAACTGATAGACGATTTCGTCGAGCAGCGGCTCGTCCTTCTGCCAATAGGCGTCGTTGCGCTTGAGGAGATAATACTCGCCCGGCTTGTACTCGCCGAACTTGAACGGTCCCGTGCCGACCAATTGCTGATTGGCGGGATTCTTGGCGATGTCCGTGCCTTCGTAGATATGTTTCGGCACCACGGAAGTCACGACCGGCAAGGCGTTGCGAATGAGCTGGAACGGTGTCGGCTGCGAAAACTTCAGTATCGCCGTGTGGTCATCAGGCGTATCGACGCTGTCGAGGTTCTTGAACACCACGCGGCCGAGATTCTGCAATTTCTTCCAGACTTCGAGCGCGGAGAATGCGACGTCGGCAGAGGTAAACGGCTTGCCATCATGCCAGGTCACGCCCTCGCGCAGTTTGAATGTCGCCGACAATCCGTCGGGTGACCCCTCCCATGACGTCGCGAGGCGCGGCGAAAGCCCGTCCTTGCCCTCGTAGGATTGCTCGGCGAGCGGCTCGATGACCTTGCTGGCAACGAAGAACACGCCGTTCGATGCAACGATAGCCGGGTTGAGATTGGCCGGTTCGCTATCACCGGCGACGATCAGACGGCCACCCTTGACCGGCTGCTCCGCCGCCCACCCCCTGCCGCCGAAAGCGGCGATAGCACCGGCACTGGCGGTCGCAGCAAGAAATGCGCGTCGATTGAGGATAATACGGGACATTGGTAACCTCTCGGGCTCAAGTGGAAGTTCGATTTGACAGGATTTCGTCGAGGGCCTTGACGGCGGCGCGGGCAAAAGAAGGTTCGGCGGAGGCGCCCATATGGCCGACGCGCAGTACCTTGCCGGCGGTTTCGCCGCGGCCGAGCGAAACTAGAATACCGTGATCATCGAGCAGCCGGTCGCGCACGGCGGCATCGCTCCAGCCCTCGGGCACGCGAAATGCGGTCGTCGTCGGCGCGCACCATTCTTCGCGCTTAGGCCAAAGCTGGACACCGATTTGCCTTAAGCCATCGCGCATTATAGCCGCTGTCCGCGCATGGCGGGCCCAGACATTTTCGGCGCCTTCGCTGAAATAGCGATCGAGCGCGGCGTCGAGGCCGTATATCTCCGAGATCGACGGCGTCACGGGGAAGCTTCGCCCGGGCTCCGACGCGTCCTTCCAGCCAAGGAGACTGAGGAACGAGCCGCGCGGCGCGTCCCTGTTCGTTTCCATCTTTTGCCAGGCACGCTCGCTTACCGAAATGAGGCTTAAGCCCGGCGAAGCGCCGAGACACTTCGATGGCGAGGTGATGAAAATATCCGCATGTACGGCGTCGGGATGGACATCAAGGCCGGCAAAGGAAGAAACGGCATCGACAATGAGGTAGGCCCCGTGTTCAGCGACGACCTTGCCGATCTCGGCCAACGGATTGAGCGTACCGGATGGCGTATCGTGGTGACAGACCGAAACGACCGTGATCTCCGGCCGGCGCCGCAGGACCTGGCGAACCGCCTCGGCATCGATCACTTCGTCAAATGGAACGGCAAGCTCGACAACCTCCTTGCCATAACGCGCCGCCCAGGCGGCAAAGCCTTTGCCGTAGACGCCGGATACGAGGTTGAGGACGACGTCGCTCTTTCCGATCAGCGCCGCGGCGGCCGCCTCGATACCGAGGATCGCCTCGCCCTGCATGATGACTGGCGCGAGCCGGGTCCGCATGGCCCTGCGCAGTTTATCGATGACATCGGCATAGTAGGTCTGGAATGCGGGGTGATAATCGTAAATTACCGGCCGACCCATTGCCTGGAGCACCTCGGGGTAAACCGGGACAGGCCCGGTCGTCAGCATCATTGGCGGAATGGGAAGCCTGGATTGCACTGCCGAACTTGTCCCGTCCTCATCGATGCTCTGTCGCCGACGCAGACCATATTCTGCCGAATGCCGGAAACCAAGGAAAACTCTTTCAAACCTTGGCCGTTCGGCAATGCGAATATTTCGAAGCTTCGAACCCGGGCCTCGGCTCTCAAGGAACTTTCTGGCGCAGGCTTCATTTGTTCGCCATAGTAAACCCCTGGCCCAGGCAAGAAACAGGACGGCATCATGAGCAAATATGTCTTGATCGGTTCGGAAGGATGTGGATCGGTGATCGTCGAACTCGCCATGCGCGAAGCCCAGGCAGAGTTCGAACTCGAAGAAATCCCCTACCTCGAACCCGGACCGGACCGGGACCGTCTGCTCGAACTCAACCCGCTTGGTCAGGTTCCGACGCTTATCATGCCAGACGGCAGCGTTATGACCGAGAGCGCGGCGATCATCCTCCACCTCGCGGATGCCTTCCCCGACCAACGCTACGTGCCCTCATCCAGCGATCCGCAGCGTCCGGCGTTCCTCCGCTGGCTGCTGTACATCAACAGCGAGATTTATCCGACGACAACGTTCGCCGACGATCCCGACCGCTGGAAAATATCCGAGACAAGAAGCCAGGAATACAAGGATGCCATCGATCAATACCGGATGGAGTTGTGGGCAAATGTCGAGCAGGTCGCCGACGATCCCTATTTTCTCGGCGAAAGGCTTTCGGCGATCGACTTTTACATTGCGGTGATGCGCCATTGGCGGCCGGGCAAGAATGCCTTCGCCAAGGCGTTGCCCAAGCTCAACACCATTGCCGACAATGTCTCCCGCCTTCCCCAGTTCGAATCGATCCTGAAGCGGAATTTCCCTGATTCCTGACAAGGAAAAGCTTCAATCCTCGAATTCGGCCCAGGTAGGCGCGTGGTCGCTTGCATTGGCCAAGCTCCGCGCGTCGCGGTTGACGCCCGCATCCGTTACCCGTTCATAGGCCGCGGGCGATGCCATCAGCATATCCAGCCGCAGACCCGCATCGCGATCCCATGCATTGCGCATATAGTGCCAGAATGAATACATCGGCTCGTCCGGATAAAGCGAGCGTACGACGTCGACCCACCCTTGCTCCACCAACTTGGCGAATGCCTCCCTGCTCTCCGGTTGCAGCAAGGCATTGTCCATCCACGGGCGCGTATTGTAGATATCGAAATCGGTCGGAACCACGTTGAAGTCACCCGCGAGGATGACCGGTATGTCCATTTCGAGAAGTTCCGCCGCGTATTGGTGCAGGCGCTTGAACCAGGCGAGCTTGTATTGAAATTTCGGCCCGGGTTGCGGATTGCCGTTCGGCAAATAGATCGACGCGATCAGAACGCCGTTCACCGCTGCCTCGATGTAGCGGCTTTGCACATCCTCGGGGTCACCCGGCAGCCGGTCACGCGTGAGGATCGGCTTGGCGCCGCGCGCAAGGATCGCAACGCCGTTCCACGATTTCTGGCCTTTCCAGACCGCTTCATATCCGGCATCGCGCAACGCCTCTGCCGGAAAGCTAGCATCCTCGCACTTCAACTCCTGCAGGCAGACGACATCCGGCGCGGACGTTTCCAACCAATGCAGAAGATTCGACAGTCGCTTGTTGATATTGTTGATATTGTATGTGGCGATCTTCACTGGCGATCCTGGTTGCCCGCTCCCATATGATTTCTACATCATTTCGGAGCGCCGCCAAGCGTTCTTGCCAAGCGAATGCGGAACCTTCGGCGCAGCTTTTTGCTTTTGCATGGAAAGACGTTGTCGAAATCAACCGAGGAGCAGGATATGAATCGCGGCATCACCATCAATCCGCATCCGGAGCCGGTAACGGTCCGGTTCCACGACGTCGTGATAGCGTCGAGCGATCACGCAGTCGAACTGCACGAGCCCGGACATGAGCCGGTCCTTTATTTCCCCTTCGACGACATCTATTTCGTCCATCTCGAAAAGACCGAAACGCACACGGAGTGCCCATGGAAAGGCACCGCGTCCTATTGGCGTGTGCTCGGTCAGGGCGAGGCCTCGGACGATGCCATGTGGTCCTATGAGGATCCTAAGCCGGAGGTCGCGGCCATCCGCGGTTATGGCGCGTTCGATCAGAGGAAAGTCAGGTTCGAATAGGCGCCGTTTGGAACCTTGGCGCCTACCCTTCGTTAGGAAGTATTCCCACCGAAAACGAGGATGGTACCATGGCCACGGAAAACAATTTCGTCACCGACCGGGGTAATGGCGGTGAAATCCATCAGCATGTGCCCGAGAAAGGCCCGCATGGAGCCGAGGGGCACCTCACCACCAACCAGGGCATTCACGTCAGCGACAACCAGAACAGCTTGCGGTCCGGGGAACGCGGACCGACCCTGCTCGAAGACTTCGTCCTGCGTGAGAAGATTTTCCACTTCGACCACGAGCGCATCCCCGAGCGCATTGTCCACGCGCGCGGATCGGCGGCACATGGCTATTTCGAGCTCTACGAATCCCTTGCCGACATCACCAAGGCCGACCTCTTTCAGCGCAAGGGCGAGAAGACGCCGGTGTTTACCCGTTTCTCCACCGTGGCTGGAGGTGCGGGATCGGTCGATACACCGCGTGACGTGCGCGGGTTCGCAGTCAAGTTCTATACCAAGGAAGGGAACTGGGACCTCGTTGGCAACAACATCCCGATCTTCTTCATCCAGGACGCGATCAAATTTCCCGACCTCGTTCATGCTGTGAAGATGGAGGCCGATCGCGCGTTCCCGCAGGCAGGCAGCGCCCACGATACGTTCTGGGACTGGGCCTCGCTCATGCCCGAAACGACGCACATGCTGATGTGGGCCATGTCAGACCGGACCATCCCCCGGTCTTTCCGCACCATCGAGGGCTTCGGCATCCACACCTTCCGTCTCGTCAATGCCAAGGGCGAATCCACCTTTGTCAAATTCCATTGGAAGCCCAAGCTCGGTTTGCAATCGACCGTGTGGGACGAGGCCCTTAAGTTGCAAGCGGCGGACAATGACTATCACCGGCGCGATCTGTGGGAAGCAATCGAATCCGGAAATTTCCCCGAATGGGAACTTGGCCTGCAGCTTTTCGACGAGAAGTTCGCCGATGCCCAGCCCTACGATGTGCTTGACCCGACCAAGATCATTCCTGAAGAAGTCATTCCGGTGCGCAGGGTTGGACGGCTCGTCCTCGATCGCAACCCTGACAACTTCTTCGCCGAGACCGAACAGGTCGCCTATTGCCCGGCGAACATCGTCCCGGGTGTCGATTTTACCAACGATCCGCTGCTCCAGGGCAGGCTCTTCAGCTATCTCGACACCCAAAAATCACGGCTTGGCACAGCCAACTTCCATCAGCTTCCGATCAATGCGCCGAAATGCCCGGTGATGAATTTCCAGCGCGACGGCCAGATGCAGATGAATGTTCCGAAAGGACGCGCCAACTACGAACCCAACAGCCTTGCCGCGCATGGCGAGGACGGCGGGCCGCGCGAATGTCCGGTCACCGGGTTCACGACTGCTGAAGGCCGGACCGGTCAAGCGGAAACCGGGGGCAAATTGCGGATACGTGCGGAACTCTTCGCCGATCACTACAGCCAGGCAAGATTGTTCTGGCGCTCGCAGCAGCCTTCCGAACAGGCCCACATCGCTTCGTCCTTCGTGTTCGAGCTCTCGAAAGTCACACTTGCGCAAGTACCGCCCCGCATGGTCGCAAATTTGCGCAACGTTGACGAGGATCTCGCCAAGCGCGTGGCAAACGGGCTTGGCATCGAATTGCCGGCAAAGTCGGAGGCCGCGCGCGCGCCGCTCGACATGGAGCCCTCGCCTGCTCTCAGCATCCACGGAAACATGAAACCCACGCTTGACGGACGTTCGGTCGGTATCCTGATCGATGACGGCACCGATGCCGCGGCGCTCGGCGCGCTAACCAATGCAGTCAAGCAGGCAGGCGCCAAACCTGTCATCGTCGCGCCAAAGATCGGCGGCGCCAAACTGGCCAATGGCGATATAATGAAAGCCGATGGTCAATTGCTCGGTACGCCGTCGCAATTGTTCGACGCCGTCGCCGTTATCGTCTCCGCCGATGCTGCCGGCAGGCTGGCGAATGAAGGAGCGGCAAAACAGTGGGTGATGGACGCCTTCGGCCATCTCAAGGCGATCGGCTATGCCGCCTCCTCCAGGGCTTTGCTCGACGCCGCCGGCATCAAGGACGATGCCGGTGTCGTGCCAGTCGACAAAGGCTTCACCGATGCCGCGACCAAGCGCTATTGGGACCGCGAACCGAAACTGAGGATGCTCGCCTAGGCGCAAGCCAGTGGAGGCGGAAGCGCATTGACAATTTGTTTCCCCTCTGCACGATCCTCTCCACCGTCATGCTCGGGCTAGGTCCCGGATAGATTACCCGTGCAGGCTCCTTGGTTGTAAATGCCACACCTACCTGTGGGTCAATCGGGACATAGGCCGAGAATGACGGTGGGGTGGATAGGGGCCAAGGCGCTGACGTTACCCTTTCCGTGGCGAGGAACAAGCCTCAAGGTGCAACGGTGGAGCTTTATCTGACATGGGAAGACATCGCCATTCGCCTCGGCCTGACCGTCGTGGCTGGTGCGATCATCGGGTTTAACCGGGAGGCCAGCGGCCACGCTGCCGGCCTGCGGACCACGCTCCTTGTCGGCCTTGCCGCCTGCATGGCGATGATACAGGCCAATCTGCTTCTATCTACAGTCGGCAAGGCGTCTGATTCCTTCGTCAATATCGACGTGATGCGCTTACCGCTCGGTATACTCACCGGCGTCGGCTTCATCGGCGGCGGCGCGATCTTCAAGCGCGGCGACCTCGTCAGCGGGGTAACCACTGCGGCGACGTTGTGGATCATGACGGCGATCGGGCTCGCTTTCGGCAGTGGCCTCATCGAACTGGCATGCGTTGCGACCGCCCTTGTCTATTTGATCCTTTGGGCGATGAAACTTATCGATATCCGGATCTCGCGTGAGCGAAAGGCTTTTCTTACGATCGTGCGCGAGGACGGCGAAACGCCGCGCACATTCGAGCAGGAACTCGCATCCATCGGCTATCGCGCGCGCTTCATGAAACAATATCGCCGGCCTGACAGTAACCACGTGACGGTTACCTATGAAGTGCGCTGGCACAGGCCGGAGATAGCCGGGCCGCCGCTCGATCTGATCGAGTTCGTCGAAAAAAGGTACACGATCGAACTGTTCGACACGATCCTCGACTCCGATCGCGGCTGAGCGCTAGGGCTCAAGCGGGATGACATCGACGGACTGCTTGCCTTCCTGCGAACCGCTTGTCTTCAAGATGCCGACGATCGGCGACACATCGGCGTAGTCGCGGCCATAGCCGATGGTGATGTGGTCATTGCCGGCAACCATGTTGTTGGTCGGGTCGAACTCCTGCCAGCCGGCTTCGCGGCCGCACCAGGCCCGTACCCAAGCGTGCATCGCGTCGGCGCCCTCGAGCCGCTCCTCGCCCGGTGCCGGTATGGTGCGCAAGAAACCGCTGACATAGCCGGCCGGGATGCCGAGTCCGCGCAATCCGGCGATCATCACATGGCTGAAATCCTGACAGACCCCGGCCTTGAGATCGAATGCCTGCCGCGCCGACGTGCGCACGTCTGTCGCCTCCCCGTCATAGGTGAAGTCCTTGTAAATGCGGTGGTTGAGGCTGTTCACGACCTCCATCACCGTGCGCGCCTCGGCAAGGCTCTCCGCCGCATAGGCGGTGATCTGCGGATCGATCGCGGCATAATCGGTCGAGTTCAGAAAGTGATGCGGCGCGTCCGCGGCGATTGACCGGACGCTCCTTATTTCCTTCTGAAGGCCAGCCATGTCCGGCGATACATCGAGCATTGTCGGCGGACGTGTGACATTTACCCGCGCCGTCATCGTCACATCGAGCGTCTCGTGCGGATTGCGGTAGGCTATCGATGTTACGGTGTTGGCGAAGAAATCGGTAAACTCGGATCGTTCGGCCGCAGACGGGTCGAAGGACAGGCTTGAGGCGATCACCCGCTGGATGCCCGGCATCGTCTGCGGCATGACTCGAATATGGTGACGCCCGCCGGCGGCGGAGCGCTCATAATCATAGTGGAGATGCAGGCGGATATTGTAGAGCATCGGTCGCCTCAGGCGAAATAGGTGTCGGAGATCGTATCGGAGAGCACTCCGATTTCATAGGCAAGTCCATGGAGCTTATCCGGCGTGAGCTCCGACGCTTCCATAATGGCAAGGTCGGTGTGGAGCCGAAGCACCTTCTTCATAAGTACCGGCATCTCGGTGCTCGAATCGCGCGCCGGCAGAAGCCCGAACTCCGTCTTCAGGGCCTCCAACTGGAAAAGAATGGAGCGCGGGTTGAGCGGATCGAGCGTCAGAAGATCGAGCACGCTGAGGCGCCCGGAATAAACACTGTATTGGCGCCGGTGGGTCATGACGCTGTCGCCGATCTCCAGCAGCATTTCGAGCGCCCCATCCGCTGCGTCCGGACGCGATAGCGTTGCCAGGATGCGCGCCATGCCGATGCTGCGCTCGATGCGGCGTCCGATTTCGAGGAAGCGCCAGCCGGTGAACCGGTACATGTTCTCGTGCACGAGGCCGGAAAAGCCGGCAAGCTTGCGCAGAACGATGGTCATTGCCCGGGTTGTGTCGTCGCCCGCAGCCACCGCATCATGAAAACGATGGATCGTCTTCGAAAGGTCCCGCAACGCAAGCCAGCCATCCGGCGAAAAGCGATCGCGAATACGGCTGGCGCTGAGCATCGCGCCGTCGATCGAGCGCGAGAGACCCTTTGGAATGGCGCTGTCGAGATCGACGCCGAGAGGCTTCAGATAGGCACGCATTTCCGCGAGCAGCGGAAGTTCCCTGTTGGCCGCCTCCGCATGACGCGCATGGCAGGCCCGGAGGATGCGCGCGGTTCCTTCCGCCCGCTCGATATAGCGTCCCATCCACATGAGGTTTTCAGCAGCACGGCTAGGAAGCGTTCCCGGCACGTTGCGCCGGAAAGCGTCATCCTCGCGCGGCAGCAGCGTGTCCTTGCCGACCGGTCCGCTGCTCGTGATCCACACGTCGGCGGCCTGCCCGCCACGCTGCATGGCGATCGCAGCGGTATCTAGTGTAAGGCCCACGCGCGCAAAACCGCCGGGCAGAAAGCTCCAGCCATGCTTGGTCCGCGCGGCGAAGACCCGCAATACAAAGGGGCGCGGTTCCAGCTTGCCGTCGACATAGACCGGCGTCGTCGAAAGCTTGACCGCCTCCTGCCCGACAAGGCTGCGCCCGTCATACCTCAGCCGTGCAAGCAGTTCGCTGCGTGCGCTATCGTCAAGGCCGGCGCCGAGCGCGGTCGCGCCCATATCTTCGAACGGCAATTGTCTCGACATTGCCGGTCCCACCATCATCTGGTCGAGGTGGTCCATGACGTGCCGGCGCTCCTTGTCCTGGCCGCACCACCATGTTGCGATGCTCGGCAGCGCAAGGTCGCGCCCATGCAGCGCGTTGGAAATGGCCGGGAGAAACGCCAGCAAGGCCCGCGTCTCCAGGATGCCGGAGCCTAGTGCGTTGACGAGCGAGACAGAACGTTGCCGGAGAGCCCCCACCATGCCGGGGGTGCCAATCCAGGAATCTGCCTTCAGTTCAAGCGGATCCATATAGGCGGCGTCCATCCGTCGCCAAAGCACATCCACGGGCTTGAGGCCCGAAACGGTGCGCACCATGACCTTGCCCTTGCTGACGGTGAGATCATCACCCTCCAGCAGCATGAAGCCGAGATAGCGCGCGATATAGGCGTGTTCGAAATAGGTTTCGTTGTTGGGTCCGGGCGTGAGGATTGCTGCACGTCCCTGCGGATTCTTAACCTGCGCCTGCAGCGAATCGCGAAACTCCTTGAAGAACCCGGCAAGCCTGTGAACGTTCATGGACGCGGAAACATCCGCGAGGGCCCGCGTACTTGCGACGCGGTTTTCAAGGGCAAAACCCGCACCCGACGGCGCCTGCGTGCGGTCGCCGAGAACCCACCACCTGCCGTTGGGCGCCCGGCCGAGTTCGAAGGCGCAAAAATGCAGAAAATGCCCGCTCGCCGGTTTCACGCCTGCCACTGCATGCAAATATTCGGAATTCGAAGCAATCAGATCGGGGGGAAGCAGGCCCTCGCCGATCAGCCGGTTCTCGCCATAAATGTCGGCGACGATGTCTTCCAGGAGATCCGCGCGCTCGGCAAGACCGCGCGTGATCGACTGCCAGTCATGCTCGTCAATCAGAAGCGGGATATGCGCCAGCGGCCATTCTCGTTCCTGTGTGCCGGTTTCGTCGTAGACCCGGTAATAAACGCCCGCATCGTGCAGATATTGGCTGGCCTTGGCAAAGCGGGTCGCGAGCTTTTCAGGACCGATTTGATCGAGTTTGCGAAGGAGTAATTCCCAACCCGGACGCACTGCGCCGGATGGGTCGATCATCTCGTCGGCAACATTGGGCAGCGGTTGATAACCCGCGAGCAGCCCTGATACGTTTGGCGCTCTCACGGGCGATGGCATGGTTGCACACCCCCCGGGCCGCGGTGGCGGGGCATTTGGCTAGACAGAGCCGGGGTAAAACTCAGACTCATCCGATCTCGCATTCGTCGCATCAACTTGGCCGTGGCCGCCTGAGGTCGAGGGTCATCGGAAACTCGCCGGAAGGCTGCTCCTTCCTGAGTTCATAGGCCCCCGCCGTGTGTCCCCGCGCTTCGAACCTGGCAAGGCGGCGCGCCTCCGCTTCGTTCGAATTCACGGGAAAAGTATCATAGCTGCGCCCACCCGGATGTGCGACATGATAGACGCAGCCGCCGATCGCCCTACCCGACCATTGATCGTAAATATCGAATACAAGCGGCGTATTGACCGGGATCATCGGATGCAGCCCGCTGCGCGGCTGCCACGCCTTGTAGCGTACGCCTGCGACCGCCGTACCCTGCGTTTCGGTCATCCGCAGCGGGACTTCGCGCCCGTTGCAGGCAACGCTGTGGCGCGCAGGATTGAAGTTCTCCATCTTCACTTGCAATCTTTCGACCGAACTGTCGACGAAGCGCACCGTCCCGCCGATTGCGCCCTGCTCGCCCATGACATGCCATGGCTCCAGCGCCTGGCGCAGTTCCAGCTTGACGCCCTCGCGCTCGATCTCGCCGCAGAACGGAAAGCGGAATTCGAGCTGCGCCTCGAACCATTCCGGCCGGAACTCGAAGCCGTTCTCCCGCAGATCGGCGAGAACATCGAGAAAATCGGCCCAGACAAAGGCAGGCAGCATAAAGCGATCGTGGAGCGACGTGCCCCAGCGGACGAACCCGCCCTCGATGGGCTTGTTCCAGAAGCGTGCTACCAGCGCCCTAACCAGCAATTGCTGTGCGAGGCTCATGCGGGCATTGGGCGGCATTTCAAAGCCGCGGAACTCGACGAGGCCAAGCCGTCCCGTTGGTCCGTCAGGCGAGAACAGCTTGTCTATGCAGATTTCCGCCCGGTGGGTGTTTCCAGTGACGTCGATCAAAAGGTTGCGGAAAAGCCGGTCGACCAGCCAGGGCAGAGGCGGTGCACCTCGACCCGGCATCGGCACCTGCGCCATGGCGATTTCGAGCTCGTAGAGACTGTCATGGCGCGCCTCGTCGATGCGCGGGGCCTGGCTTGTCGGACCGATAAAGAGGCCGGAAAACAGGTAGGACAAGGATGGATGCCGCTGCCAGTGAAGGACAAGGCTCTTCAAGAGATCCGGCCGCCGCAGGAACGGGCTGTCATTTGGCGTTTCGCCGCCGACAACGACATGATTGCCGCCGCCCGTGCCGGTGTGCCTGCCGTCGACCATGAATTTGTCGGCGCCGAGGCGCGACTGGCGCGCTTCCTCATAGATCGCCGTTGTCGTTTCGACGCACTCACGCCAGTTGGCGGCAGGATGGACGTTGACCTCGATGACACCCGGATCCGGCGCTACGCGAATGACGTTGATGCGCGGGTCCTGCGGCGGACTGTAGCCCTCGATATGAACCGGCAGTCCGAGCTTCGCAGCAGCAGCCTCGGCGGCGCCGACGAGTTCGAGATAGTCCTCCAGCGCTTCAACCGGCGGCATGAACACGCTGAGGCGGCCCTCCCGCGGCTCAACGGAGATCGCGGTGCGCACCGCGCCGCCAATATCGCCGAGTTCCTGTTCGACCCGCTCCTGCTGACCCCCTTCGGCGGCTGTGAATGACGCGACGGCCTGCGGCGTGTCCCGGGCCGCCGGATCTGCTTGAGCAATCGAGTCGGCAAGCGGTCCGCGATCCACGGACGGGTCCACGGGCACGATATAGGGATATTCCGAAGGCGGGACATGCGGCAGCGCTCCGAGCGGCAGGCGGTATCCGACCGGCGAATCCCCCGGCACCAGAAAGAGCCTGCCACGGCGTGTCGTCCACTTTTCGCTGCGCCAGCGCGGGCCGGCAACAGCCTGGCTGTTCCAGCGCTGTACCGGAAGCACATATCCCGTCGGTTCAGTCAGGCCACGTTCGAAGACCCGGGACATGCGGCTGCGCTCTTCCGGGTCCTTGAGTTTCGAATTGGAGGGATCGACATTGGCCGGCAGGTTGCCTTCCTTGACCAGCCACTCGGCCGGATCCTCATAGGCCGGCGCGACCATCTCCGTCTCGACGCCGAGAACATTCGCCATGCCGGTCAGCAATTGTTCCGCGTCCGCCGGCTTGATCTTGCCCTTGCTGTTTTCGGCAGCGATGAGGTTCGGATCGACCCAGATCGGCTTGCCGTCCTTGCGCCAGTAGAGCGAGAACGTCCAGCGCGGCAGGCTTTCGCCCGGATACCATTTGCCCTGCCCATAATGCAGGAAGCCGCCGGGCGCAAAGCGATCGCGCAGTCGGCGGATCAGCATGTCGGCCTTTTCGCGCTTGGTCGGGCCGACCGCATCGGTGTTCCATTCGCCGGATTCGAAATCGTCGATCGACACGAAGGTGGGCTCACCGCCCATGGTCAGCCGCACGTCGCGCTGCTGCAGCATCGCATCGACCTTATCGCCCAAAGCATCGAGCGCTGCCCAGGATTCGTCCGAGAACGGTTTGGTTATGCGCGGGTGTTCGGAGACCCGTGTCACATGCATGTCGAAATTGAACTCGACATTGGCGGGTTCGGCCATGCCGGAAATCGGGGCGGCATTCCTGTAGTGCGGCGTTGCGGCGAGCGGAACATGGCTTTCGCCGGTCAGAAGGCCCGAGGTCGGATCAAGTCCGATCCAGCCCGCGCCCGGCAGGTAAACCTCGCACCACGCGTGAAGGTCGGTGAAATCCTTGTTCGTCCCCGCCGGGCCATCGAGGGCGACGAGATCGGGTTTCAACTGGATCAGATAGCCGGAGACGAACCGGGCCGCGATGCCGAGATGGCGCAGGACCTGTACGAGCAGCCAGCTGGAATCGCGACAGGAACCGGTCGCGACGCCGAGCGTCGTATCGGGCTCCTGCACGCCGGTTTCCATGCGGATGACATAGCCAACCTCGCGCTGGATACGCGCATTGAGGTCGACGACGAAATTCACCGTATTGGTCGGGTTGCGGTCGATCGTTGCAAGAAACGCGCTCAGCAGCGGACCCATTGGCTCCGGCTTCAGATAGATCGAGAGGTCGTCCCGGATATCCTCAGGATAGGCGAAGGGCCACGTCTCCGCGATCGGCTCGACGAAGAAATCGAAGGGATTGTAGACCGTCATGTCCGCAACGAGGTCGACCTCGATCTTCAGTTCGGTGACGGGCTCGGGAAACACAAAGCGGGCGAGAAAATTCCCGTAGGGATCCTGCTGCAGGTTGACGAAGTGATTGGAAGGGCTGACTTTCAGGGAGTGGCTGAGAACCTTCGTACGCGAATGCGGCGCAGGCTGCAGGCGAATGACCTGAGGTCCGAGCATGATCGGACGGTCATATTTATAGTGCGTCAGATGGTAGACCGCAGCGTGAATTGCCATATCGCCTCAAATAACTAGCCGCGCATCGCGCGAAACAAACTGAAACCTAAACTACTCTCTTTCATAGGGCACGTCCTAAAATGTGCCGTTGCCAATTATTTTAGCACTTGAGAATTTTGCCGTATAAACGTGCTTGCCAGCGGAGAAATCCCCGCATAGCATCCGCGCCGATGGTTTCTCCGGGATGACAACACCGGAGATGAAAAGGGAACACGGTGAGGCGTACCCAATAGGGACCGAGACCGTGGCTGCCCCCGCAACTGTAAGCGGCGAGCGTTGCCTGACGATGCCACTGATCGAACGATCGGGAAGGCCGGGCAAAGCTGAGACCCGCGAGCCAGGAGACCTGCCATCAAGCAAACGATTCGAACCGGACGGGGTGTGCCGGGAGCGATGCGGTGTTGCCGTTTACGGATGACCTTGAGCAACTGCTGAGGCGTCCTGTGATTGGAATATCCACGTTCCCTGTTCCTGTCCCCATGAAGGACAGGCATGCACATCGACCCTCATCATCATCATCGCTTGTGCCCGCACCCTGGCTGGAACCTGCCGGTTGACATTGCTTCGCGTTTGCTATCATACGATATAACATTACATCAGTTGATCGAAGTTTCCTGCGTGCGAGGATCTTCGATTGCCGGAAAACGCCAGCCATGAGTTCCATCCTTCTCAGCGCCGACACGGTCAGCTATCGAATCGGCGGCAAGTGCCTGGTCGAGGTTGCATCGCTGCAAATTCCACGCGGATCGCGGCTCGGCATCATCGGTCCAAACGGCGCCGGCAAATCCACGCTGCTGCGGATGCTGGCAGGGCTTGCAGCGCCAACAAGCGGAGCAATTCATATTGAAGGCGAGAATATTAGCCGCTTGACCCCGCTGGAGCGGGCACGCCGCTTCGCCGTGGTCGGCCAGACGGATACGCCGGACGGCCAGTTGCGCGCCATCGACTACGTGGCGCTTGGCCGTATCCCCCATGGCGGACTCTACAGCGCCGCGACGGACCGCGAGATTGTTGGGGAAGCCATGGACCGTGCCGGCGTCGCGTCGTTTGCGGCCCGGACGGTTGGTTCGCTGTCCGGCGGCGAGCGGCAGAGGCTGCAGCTGGCGCGCGCTCTCGCCCAGCAACCGGCGATCCTGTTTCTCGACGAGCCGACCAATCACCTCGATCCGAAGGCCCGCAGCGCCCTGCTTTCGCTCGTTTCCGGGCTCGGCATCACCACCGTCGCCGTCCTGCACGACCTGCCGCTCGTTGCGCCGTTCGCCAGCCACGTCGCCGTCATGCATGCCGGGAAGATCGTCGCCGCCGGCACACCCAACGAGACATTGACCCCGCGCATCGTCAGCGACGTGTTCGACCTCGACGTCCTGCGCCTGCGCCACCCGCATCAGGACCGCGAACTCATGGTGTTCGACGTTCCCGGCCCCGTTCAATCTGATCAGTCACGGAGACTCCCATGAAAAAAGCCCTCATCGCGCTCGCGCTCACGCTGCTGTCGGCGCCGGCATATGCCTTTCCCGTCACTGTCGACAGTTGCGGCACGCCGCTGACCTTCGACGCGGCGCCCAAACGCGCCGTCATCCAGGATATCAACATGAGCGAGATGGCTTTCGCGCTCGGCCTCCAGCCCTCGATCGTCGGCGTGACCGGCATCACCGGCTGGTACAAGCTCGACGAGGCGTTCAAGAAGCAGCTAGGATCGATCCCCGAGCTTGCACCTAAATATCCGACCATCGAGAACCTCGTCGCCGCCAATCCCGATTTCTTCTTTGCCGGCTGGTATTACGGCATGAAGCCGGGCGGCGACGTTACGCCGGACACGCTCGCGCCCTACGGTATCAAGACGCTCGTCCTGACGGAGAGCTGCGTTCATCTCGACAAGAATCGTCCCGCCGCCTCGATGGATTTGCTCTATGGCGATATTGAAAAGCTCGGCAAGATTTTCGGCAGGGAAGCCGAGGCCAACAAGCTGGTCTCTGGCTGGAATGCGGAGCTTGCCGCGATCAAGGGCAAGATCGGCGGCAACGGCGACACGCGCGTCTTCCTGTATGACTCCGGTGAGGACAAGCCGTTCACGGCCGGCAAGTTCGCCATGCCGTCGGCATTTATCCGCGAAGCCGGCGGCGTCAACATCATGGACGACATGGAGACGAGCTGGGGCACGACGTCGTGGGAAACGGTCGCCGCGCGCAACCCGCAATTCCTCGTCCTTCTCGATTATCAGGATGATGCCGGCTACCAGAAGCTTTTGAATTTCCTGAAATCGCACCCGGCGATGAAGGAGACGGATGCGGTGAAGAACGAACGCTTCGTCGCCCTGCGCTACGCCGAGATCACGCCCGGACCTGCCAATATCGAAGCCATCGGCAAGATCGCTCGTGCGATGCATCCGGAAGCATTTTGAGGGGTGACCAGCAACGCGCCTCCCGGCTGCTGCGCAGCCACCCTCCCCACAAGGGGGGAGGGAAAAGGCGGCGCCATGCATACGAAAGCCTTTGACGAAATGATCCACTTACCCCCCTCTGCCCTGCCGGGCATCTCCCCCACAAGGGGGAGACCGATTGGCGGCTTCGCACACTCGCTACTCGAACGAGGCGTTGGCTTCTGCGGGCTCGCGCCTTTCCCTCCCCCTTGTGGGGAGGGTCGGACCGAAGGTCCGGGGCGGGGTTCTTGCGACCGCGAAGCCCTTCGAGGCATCCCAGGCACGCCCCTCCCGGCTGCTGCGCAGCCACCCTCCCCACAAGGGGGAGGGAAAGGCGGCGCCATGCATACGAAAATCATTGACGAAAGTGATCCACTCACCCCCCTCTGCCCTGCCGGGCATCTCCCCCACAAGGGGGGGAGATCGATTGGCGGCTTCGCACACGCGCTACTCGAATGCGGCGGTGGCCTTTGCGGGCTCGCGCCTTTCCCTCTCCCCTGTGGGTTGGGACGGACCGAAGGTCCGGAGCGGGGTTCTTGCGACCGCGAAGCCCTTCGAGTCATCACAGGCACACCCCTCCCGGCTGCTGCGCAGCCACCCTCCCCACAAGGGGGAGGGAAAGGCGGCGTCATGCATTCGAAAGTCATTGACGAAATGATCCACTCACCCCCTCTGCCCTGCCGCCCATCTCCCCCACAAGGGGGGAGACCGATTGGCAGTTTCGCACATTCGCTACTCGAACGAGGCGTTGGCCTTTGCGGGCTCGCGCCTTTCCCTCTCCCCTGTGGGTTGGGACGGACCCGAAGGTCCGGGGCGGGGTCCTTACGACGGCGGAGCTATTTGTTTCATCCCAGGCACGCCCCTCCCGGCTGCTGCGCAGCCACCCTCCCCACAAGGGGGAGGGAAAGGCGGCGACGCATTTGAAAGTCATTGACGAAATGATCCACTCACCCCCCTCTGCCCTGCCGGGCATCTCCCCCACAAGGGGGGAGACCGATTGGCTTCCGGCGCTTAGTCCAGCCGCCACCGGCAGGGTATTGCGCCGAGATGACTGCAGGCTTTTCTCCCCCCTTGTGGGGGAGATGGGCGGCAGCCCAGAGGGGGGTAAATGAGCTTCGCCCCCACGCAGCGACGCATGCTTATCGGCGCAAGCGTGGCGATGCTCGCCCTCGCCCTTGCCTCGATTGCCTATGGCTCGACCCTGATCCCGCTCGGCGACGTCATGCGTGCGCTTGCCCATGCCGCCGGTCTCAGCGACACGTCCGTCGCCGCGCCGGTGCAACGCATCATCATCGACCTTCGGCTGCCCCGCGTCATCCTTGCGCTGTGCGTCGGTGCGGGCCTTGGCGTCATCGGCGCGATGCTGCAGACCGTCACGCGCAACGATCTCGCCGACCCGTTCCTCTTCGGCCTCTCCTCGGGCGCGGCCGCCGGTGCCGTCTCGGTGATCAGCATCTTCGGCGATCGCTTCGGCATCTGGACCTTGCCGATTGCCGCGTTTACGGGCGGCATGCTCGCGGCCCTGCTGGTGCTGGTGCTCGTGCGGCGCATCGAGGGCCAGGGACCCGAACGGCTGATCCTCGCGGGCCTTGCCGTCTCGTTCCTTTTTGCCGCACTCACCAACTACATCGTCTTCCTCGGCGACCAGCGCGCCGCCCACTCCGTGCTGTTCTGGACACTCGGCGGTCTCGGCCTGGCGCGGTGGGATAATCTGCCGCTGGCAATCACCGGGCTTGCCGCGATCCTCGCATTTGCGCTCTTCAACCACCGCCGACTCGATGCGTTTCTCGCCGGGGAAAACACCGCCGAGAGCCTCGGCGTGCGTGTAGCGCGCACGCGCAGTATCGTTTTTATCGTATGCGCCTTTTCGACCGCGATTTTCGTCTCGGTTACCGGCGTCATCGGATTTGTCGGCTTGATGATCCCGCACATGGCGCGCCGCTTCGCCGGTCAGCTTCACGCCGGACTGATCCTTGCCTGCGCCATTTTCGGCGCCATCCTGATCCTGCTCAGCGACCTTGCCGCGCGCCTGCTGCTCGCGCCGCAGGAATTGCCGATCGGAATCGTAACGAGTTCGGTCGGGGCGTTCTTCGTGGTGACGATACTCTTGCGAAAACCGCGAGGCTAAGGCCGGCCCCGAGCCACGAAATGCGGGTTGGCGAAATCCGCATCATGCGCCTGGTTGCGCCGCCCGTAAGTCAGCGGCCTGCCGTCGAGCGTCGAGGTGATGCCGCCGGCCGCGCGCAATACGGCATCGCCTGCCGCCGTATCCCACTCCATGGTGCGGCTCAGCCGCGGATAGATGTCGGCCTCCCCGCGCGCGAGCAGGCCGAATTTCAGCGATGAACCAACCGAAACGCAATCGGCGATGGCGAACTGGTCGAGATAGGCGTCGGTTTCCGGCGTCCGGTGCGAGCGGCTCGCAACCGCGACCAGAACGTCGGGGGCTGAACGGCAAGCAATGGCCTGACGTTCGATCACGCTGCCGTTGCGATCGATCGTCACTTGTTGCGCCCCCTCGGGACCGCCGGTGAAGAGCAGGCCGCGCACGGGAGCGTAGACGAGGCCGAGCACCGGTACGCCGTTTTCGATGAGCGCGATGTTGACGGTGAAGTCGCCATTGCGGCTGACGAACTCCCGCGTACCATCGAGCGGGTCCACTAGATAGAAGCGGGTGCCGAGATCGCCGGGGATATGGCCGCCTGCGATCTCTTCCTCGGCAACGATGGGGATGTCCGGTGTCATACCCCGCAACGCCTGAAGGATGATCGCCTCGGCGGCGTGGTCGGCTGCAGTCACGGGTGACTTGTCGTCCTTGAGTTCGACAGCGCAGCCTTCCTCGTAGATACGCAGGATCTCTTGACCGGCAACGATCGCGGCTTCTTCGAAGAGGGTGAGTAGATCAGAGTGGAATGTCATGCAGCGCTCTCTGCCCTGCCGGGCAATTCCATCCCAAGGGGGGAGACCAATGCGCAGTCACACTCAACGACATTCGAATTGCCGGCGGACATGCCTATGCGACCTCCCCCGTTGTGGGGGAGATGGGCGGCAACCCATAGGGGCGTGAGTGCGAATTGCATGACTTGATCTAGATGGACCACGAACTCTGGTCGTAATTGAAGATGATGCCACGCTCAGCAAGCAGGTTTTCGACCTCGGAGGCAAGCTCTTCCGTCGTTCGCCCGACGGTTTTCAGATGAAGTTCCGGGGCCTCCGGCGCTTCATAGGGCGAATCCACGCCGGTGAAGTTCTTGATCTCACCGCGCAGCGCCTTGGCGTAAAGGCCCTTTGGATCGCGACGGGCGCATTCCTCAAAGGGCGTATCGACGAAGATCTCCATGAACTCGCCGTCGCCAAGCAATTCCCGCGCCATGCTCCGCTCGGAGCGGAAAGGCGAAATGAACGAGACCAGCACGATCAGCCCCGCATCCACCATAAGCTTTGCCACCTCGCCGACGCGTCGGATATTCTCGACGCGGTCCTCCTCGGTGAAACCGAGATCGCGATTGAGGCCGTGGCGGACATTGTCGCCGTCAAGGATATAGGTGTGCTTGCCGAGCGATGAGAGGCGCTTTTCGACAAGGTTCGCAACCGTGGATTTGCCCGAACCGGAGAGCCCGGTGAACCAAAGCACGGCCGGCTTTTGATCCTTCAGTGCCGCGCGCGACGCCTTATCGACGTCGAGCGCCTGCCAGTGCACGTTCGATGCGCGGCGAAGCGCAAAATCGATCATGCCCGCGCCAACCGTGGCATTGGTCAGACGATCGATGAGGATAAACGACCCGGTCGAACGGTTCGACTTGTAGGAATCAAAGGCGATCGGCTCCTGCGTCGAAATATTGCAGACCCCGACTTCATTCAAATCGAGCGATTTGGCAGCAACTTCGGCGAAGCTGTTGATATCGATTCGATGTTTGAGATCGGTGATCGTGGCCGTGACCTGGTCGGTTTCGGTGCGCAGGATATAGGAACGGCCCGGAATGAGCGCATGCTCGGCGAACCAGACAAGATGGGCCGCGAACTGGTCCGCGACTTCAGGGCGCGCGCCCGGGGAAACCAGCATGTTGCCGCGCGAAACCTCGACCTCATCTTCCAGCACTATGGTAACCGCCTCGCCCTCGCCGGCGCGATCGAGATCGCCATCCCAGGTGACGATGCGCTTGACGCGCGATGTCTTGCCGGACTTCGCCACGACGACCTCGTCGCCGGGCGCTACAGACCCCGAGGCAATAGTGCCGGCAAACCCGCGAAAATCGAGATTGGGACGATTGACGAATTGGACGGGAAACCGGAAAGGGCGTTCTTCGGCGGTGCGATCAAGCGGCACGGTTTCGAGATGTTCAAGCAGCGATGGCCCCTTATACCAGGGCAACTTATCGGATGCACCGATGACATTGTCGCCGTAGCGCGCCGAAAGCGGGATCGACTGTATCGAATTGAATCCGAGCTTGCCCGCAAACGTCTGATATTCCTCGACGATCCTGTCGAAAATCTCCTCAGAGTAATCGACGATATCGATCTTGTTGACCGCCAGTACGATATTGCGGATGCCAAGCAGGGAGGCGATGAAGCTGTGACGCCGCGTCTGCTGCAGCACGCCTTGCCGCGCATCGACGAGCACAATGGCGAGATCCGCCGTCGAAGCGCCGGTCGCCATGTTGCGGGTATATTGCTCGTGCCCGGGCGTATCTGCGACGATGAACTTGCGTTTCGGCGTCGAGAAGAAGCGATAGGCCACATCGATGGTGATGCCCTGCTCGCGCTCGGCCTCAAGGCCATCGACAAGCAAAGCAAAGTCGATATCCTCGCCATTCGTTCCGTGCTTGCGGCTGTCGTTGGTCAGGGCGGCAAGCTGATCCTCGAAGATCAGCTTTGTGTCGTAGAGCAGCCGGCCGATCAGCGTCGACTTGCCGTCATCGACGGAGCCGCAGGTCAGGAAGCGCAAGAGCGACTTCTTTTCCTGTTCGGCCATATAGGCGTTGATTTCCTCGGCGGCTGCTTCGGCTGCGGACAACTCGATCTGGGCTAGTTTACTCATCAGAAATAGCCCTCACGCTTTTTCTTTTCCATGGAGCCGGCCTCGTCCTTGTCGATCATGCGGCCCTGCCGCTCCGAGGTGCGGGAAACCAGCATTTCGCCGACGATCTCCGGAAGCGTCGTGGCGCTCGATTCAACAGCGCCGGTCAGCGGGTAGCAGCCAAGGGTCCTGAACCGAACCATCTTGTCCTGCAGCACCTCACCCGGCAGCATCTGCATCCGTTCGTCGTCGCGCATGATCAGCATGCCATCGCGCTCGACGATCGGCCGCTTGGCGGCGAAATACAGGGGAACGATCGGAATCTCCTCCTGCATGATGTATTGCCAGATGTCGAGTTCGGTCCAATTGGAAATTGGAAAGACGCGGATCGATTCACCCTTGGCGACGCGGGTATTGTAGATCTTCCACATTTCCGGACGCTGGTTCTTCGGGTCCCAGGAATGCTGGGCATTGCGGAAGGAAAAGATGCGTTCCTTGGCGCGCGACTTCTCTTCGTCGCGGCGCGCGCCGCCAAAGGCAGCATCGAAGCCATATTGGTCGAGTGCCTGGCGCAGAGCCACCGTCTTCATGATGTGGGTATGCGTGTTCGAACCATGAACGAAGGGGCTGATTTCCTGCTCGATGCCTTCCTGGTTGCTGTGGACAAGAAGATCAAACCCAAGCCGCTTAGCTTCTGAATCACGAAACGCGATCATCTCCTTGAATTTCCACGTGGTGTCGACATGGAGAAACGGAAATGGCGGTTTTGCCGGATAGAACGCTTTCATCGCCAGATGCAGCATGACGGACGAATCCTTGCCGATGGAATAGAGCATCACCGGCTTGGCGAAGGTTGCCGCAACTTCACGGAAAATGTGGATTGCCTCGGCTTCAAGACGCTGAAGATGCGTCAGGTTCTTGGTCATCAAAATCACTATCCACTTGTGCCGGGCGCGTTATTGACGCCAGCAAAAATCATTCAGGACACCGGCGTCCTTCGACTGCCGGAACGTGCCGCAAACATAGTGGAACAGTAGCGGTTTAGAAAAGGATGGTTTCACGCCTCGCGCAAAATCGACGCCAATTTATTGCCGTTGCAGGCGAAATCTAAGAACGCCATGCTCCTGTCGAGTGGCGTCCAACCACAACCGTTTTAAAAACCTTCTATCGTGGAAAATTCATCCGGCCTTGCTGTCGCCAAGACCAGCAATGAATTTATCGAACGCTTTCGCATCGGCATAGGACTTCTGCGTGCCTTCGCGGGTGATCGAATCGGCGGCATAGAGCGCAGCCTTGCGCAGCGAGGCTTCGACGTCGCGGCCTTCCACGTAGAACCGGGCAAAGCTGCCAATGAAGGCGTCGCCGGCTCCCGTCGTATCCTTGGGCTTGACCTTCAGCGGCTCGATCAGCGTCGCCTTGTCGGCCGTGATCAGCCGCGCGCCACGTGAGCCAAGGGTGACGATGACGGTGCGAATGCCCTTGGCGATCAATGAGCGGGCCGCGGTCTCGATTTCGGCATCGGTACCGGTCGGCATGCCGGTCAGCAATGCGAGCTCCGTTTCGTTCGGCACAAGAAACGTCGCTTTGGTGACCTTGCCGGCATCGAGATCCGGCGCGGCCGGCGCCGGATTGAGAATGGTCTCGATGCCATGCTGGTCGGCAAAGGCGATCGTGTAGTAGACCGTCTCCAGTGGAACTTCCAGTTGCATGAGAATGAGGTCGCACCGCTTCAGGTCTTCTGCGGCGGCATCGATATCCGCCGGCTTCAACTCGTTGTTGGCGCCCTTGATGATCAGGATGGAATTTTCGCCATGCTCGTCGACGAAGATCGGCGCAACGCCGCTCGACTGGCCGGCAGCCGTATCGACGTGGGTGATGTCGATGCCATTGTCCTGCAAATTGCGGATCGTACTCTGGCCGAAGACATCGTCGCCTACCTTGGTCACCATCATGACGTCGGCGCCGAGACGTGCGGCCGCGACCGCCTGATTGGCGCCCTTGCCGCCGAACCCCATGGCGAATGCCGGCGCTTCGACTGTCTCGCCGGGTGCGGGCATGCGGACGATCGAAGTAACCAGATCCGTCATGTTGCTGCCGACAACGGCGATACGGTGGGCCATGTGCGTATTCCTTGTGTAGTCCAGTCGTTTGGAATTTTTCTATATCAGCGATCTTGCGGAAAGAAACGGGGCCTCATCGATCGGTGTTGCGAAATGCGTTGAGAGCAATGACCAAAAGCAGGAAGCCGCCCCATATGAAATCGATGAGGTGGTTGGAGAAGCGCAGGATCTGGAAGCCGGATGAGAGCAGCATCAGCGCAACCAGCGCGATCGACACGCCAAGCACCCTGCCCTTGCCACCAGCCGGGTTTGTGCCGCCAAGCACAGCGATCAGGATGGCTTGCAAGAGGTAGGATGCGCCATAATCCGATTTCGCGGCATTGGTCCGCCCCGAAAGAATGATGCCGGCAATGGCGGCGAGAAACCCGGTCAGCATATAGGAATAGAAGATCATCCGATCCTTGCGCAGGCCGGCAAAGACGGCGGCGCGCGGGTTGGTGCCAATGAGCATGAGATTGACACCGAGTGTGGTGCGCGTGAGCAGAACGGCGACCGCACCGGCAACGACGACGAACAGGATGAACGGCGTTGCGAGGCCCAGGATCTTGCCGTTGCCGATATAGTTCCAGCCATCCGGGAATCCGACGATCGCCGGGCCGCCGGTGAGGACGACAGCGAGGCCGGTGAAGATCTGGCCGGTGCCGAGCGTCGCAAGGATCGGCGTGATGCGCAGTTTGGCGATGAGAAAGCCGTTGAGGACACCCGCCAAGAGACCGATCGCCAGCGCCATCAATATGCCGATGCCCGTATAAAGCATGATCATGCCGGTGGACTGGTCAGTTCCGGTGATGACATGGTGAAAGAACACGCCCGCGAGAATCCCGGCGAGGTTGGCGATGCCGACGACCGAAAGATCGATACCGCCGGTCAGCATCGCGATCATCATGGCGATCGCGAGAATGCCGAGTTCCGGCATGATGTAGGTGATGGACTCGAAATTGTAGTAGCGCAGGAACTTGTCGGGGTTGAGATAGGACATCAGCGCGAAGACCAGCACGGTGATCACGAGAAGCTGCAGGATATTGCGGTCCTGCCCCAAAATGCGCTTGGCGATAGAGCTGTTCTGCATGTCCTGTCTCACACCAGTTTCTTGCGGTCGCGCCAGGCGGTGAGCGCCGTGGCGATGATGATGATGAGGCCCACGACCACCCGCTGCCAGGTGGTATCGACCTTCATGATGATGAGGCTGTTCTTGACCATAACCAGCATGAACACCCCAAGCAGCGTGCCGATGACGCTGCCACGTCCGCCGAAGATGGAAGCGCCGCCGAGGACCACGGCCGCGATGACATCAAGCTCAAGGCCGACGAAATCGCGGGGATTGGCAAGCCAAATCATCGAGCCGTGTAACAGCCCGGCAAATCCGGCCAGCGCCCCGGCGAAACAGTAGACGACGAATAGCGTGTTGCGGGTATTGAAGCCGACCCGGCTTGCGGCCTCCGGCGCACCGCCGAGAGCGAACACCGAGCGCCCCATCATTATATAGCGCAGAAACAGATGTGTGAGCAGCGCGAGGCCGAAATAGATGAGGATCATCGCGGTCAGGCCGAAATTGGTGCCGCTTGCAGAAGTCAGGCTGATGAGGTCCGTCTTGGCGAAGGCGATCAACTGCTGAGGCATCTTGTCGATGTTGATCATGCTGGTGCCAACGAGGCCAAGCAGCAGGCCGCGCACGACGCTACCCGTACCGAGGGTGACGATCAGCGGGATCATACGGAAGCTATGGATGAAGAAGGCGTTGAAAGCCCCGAGAAAAGTGCCGATCAACGTTGCGGCGACAAAGGGCAGGAGCACACCGCCATAGCCATAATAGATCATGACCTTGATCGTGAGATACATGGCGGCGACGGCAAAAGCTGTGAAGGAAACGTCGATGCCGCCAGAAATCATCACCACAAGAACGCCAAGCGCCAGGATGCCGATGATCACGTTGGCCCGCAAGAGTCCGAACAGGTTGTCAAGCGACCAAAAGGCCGGGTTGATCAGTCCGATGATGATCATCGCAGCGCCAAGAATGCAGGCGATGATGAATTCCGATCGACGAAACATAGTCATTTCAAGGCCTTCAGCCGGTCGTTTAAAGCGTCTTCATGCAAAGAATCAGGTCCGATTTCATCGACGAAACGCCCTCGGTGCATGATGATGATGCGGTTGCAGTTCTGGACAAGTTCCGGCACGTCGTCGGAAATCATCAACACGGCCAGACCGTTCTCGACCGCCAGTTCCCGTATCTTGCGATGGATCTGCGCCTTGGAGCCAACATCGACGCCGACAGTCGGGCCATTGAGAATGAGCACCCTTGCGCCCGTCAGCAGCCAGCGCGCCAGCACGACGCGCTGCTGATTGCCGCCGGACAGATGGTTGACCGGCGTTTGCGGACCTGGCGCCGCAATCTGCATCGCACCGAACATGCCCGACGTTGCCGCAGCCGTGCGCTTGCGATCGATGAAGATGCCGCGCACGAAATTGTTGAGCGATGTCGCCAGCATGTTGCGTTCGATCGATTGGGGTAAAAACAGACCCTCGCTGAGCCGATCCTCCGGAACGTAAGCGATGCCGGATCCGATGGCCTCCTGCACTGTCGCCGGATGCACTTCCCTGCCGTCGACCTTCACTGTCCCGGTAAACTTTGGGTTCATGCCGAAGAGCGCCAGCGCAAGCTCGGTGCGGCCGGCGCCGATCAATCCGGACAGGCCGACGATCTCGCCGGCATGGAGCGTCAGATTGATATCCTCGATACTCCCCGGCACAGAGAGATTGCGTACCTCTAGCCGCGGCGGGCTGCCTCCGGCGGCTGGCTCCCAAACGTAGCTCTGATCGGTGAGATCATGCCCGGTCATGGCGCGGGTGATCTTCGGCTCGTTGAAATCGGTAATCGGGCCTTCGGCCACCTTCTTGCCGTTGCGCAAGACGGTCAGCCGTTCGCTGATTTCGAGCATCTCGCGCATCTTGTGGCTGACGAACAGGACGGCGATGCCCTGCGCCTGGATATCGCGCACGATACGGAAGAGCGCATCGACCTCGGGCCGCGTCAGCGCCGTCGTCGGCTCGTCCATGATGATGAGCCGGGCATTCACCATGACGGCGCGGGCAATTGCGATGATCTGTTTGCCGGACGTCGGCAAGGTTTCGACATCGGCGTCGAGGTCCATCGTAACGCCGAGACGTGCGAGTGCCTGTTCGGCAAGGTTGCGGGCACGCGTCCAGTCGACGATACGGCGTTTTTCGAGAAGCATCGTATTGAGCGCGAGGTTTTCGGCAACACTGAGGTTCCCGAAGAGAGAAAAATCCTGATAGATGACCTGAATGCCATGCTGTACCGACTGCGCGGGCGTCATGCCGGTTACCGGGACGCCGTCGATGCGTATTTCGCCCTCGGTCGGCTGATAGACGCCAGCCATGATCTTGATGATGGTGGATTTGCCGGAACCGTTCTCACCGGCAAGGCAGTGAATTTCACCGGGCTTGATTGCCAGCGAAACCGCGTCCAGCGCCACGAGGCCGCCGAAACGTTTGCTGATATTATTCAGCTCCAGAAGATATTCGCTCATGCTTGCTCCGGCCATTCGAAATGTCCGGGCGACAACGCTGCCGCCGCCCGGACAATAGGCAAATCAGAAGTTGTAAGGGGCCATGTTATCGACCGTGACGCCTACCCAACCGGCGCCGTAGAGCAGGTTCGGCTTGGAAGCGTCGGGCGCTGTGAGGCTCGTATAGCCGGGAAGGCCGAGGTCGAGGCCGGGCTTGATCTCGGCATTCTTCTTTTCGAGCGCCATGACGGCAAGCTCGTTCATGGCATAGCCGGCAACGGCAGGATCCCAGAACTGGATATACTGGATGTCGCCATTCTTCAGGTATTCACCGGCAACCGAAACCAGACCTGTTCCCGCGAAAAAGACCTTGCCCTTCAGACCGCCCTCTGCGATCAGGCGTCCTGCGCCTGCCGAAGTCGGCATCGGCGCGCCGAGAATGCCGGTAACGTCCGGATAGGTGGTCATCGCCTCTTTCAGCTTGTTGTAGTCCTGATTGGCGTCGTCATAGGTTTCGAGGCGTTCGGTCGCCAGCGACATTTCAGGAAAGTTCTTCTTCTGATATTCGATGGCGCCGTCGATCCAGTCCATCTGTGACTTCGAGGTCAGGCTGCCGACCGTCGCAAGATACTTGCCCTTGCCGCCCATGTTCTTCGCAAGCACTTCCATGAGCTTGGCCCCATAGGCCTTGTTGTCGAAGGCTTCGAGCTCGTAATCGACATTGACGATGTTGGAGGCTTCATGGGCGATGACGACGATCCCGCGGTCGCGGGCCTTCTTCAGCACAGGCTCCACCGCCTCGACCGAGAATGGCACGATGCAGATTGCATCGACGCCCTGTGCGATCAGGTTTTCAACGATCTGGACCTGCGCAGCAGCGTCGGCCTGGCTCGGCCCGACCATCCAGGTATCCATCCCGGTATCTGATTTGAACTGTTCGACGCCGGCGCGCATGCGGTCGAACCAGGCAATGCCGTCGACCTTGACCACGGTGGCGATGGAATAGGTCTTGCCGCTAGCCGACGTGACATATTCCTTTTTGACTTTGGATGTATCGATCGGCCCTTCGGCCTTTGCCGGCGCGACAAGAGCCGCGACAATGGCGAGTGATGCGAGCAGTTTCTTCACAGGCATATCCTCCTTGGTTGTTGCCCAAACCGTGCGGAATGGCGTAGCCACCCGCCGACCTTTCGAAGTGTCAGGAAGAAAACTGGAGGCAAACGATCAAACCACGCGGCATTGCGCGCAGCGACCTTGGTTCTGCCTTGCCGATCTTCGCGCCGGACCACTCCCGTCCAGATGCGAATGCTCACTCCCTGCGATTCATACTTAAGTGATGAAACGTTTCATTTAACATTCAAGATGATGCGGCGCTTGTCAATATGGAAGCGGCGCATAGAACAAATGTTATTTGAAATGTTAAAGTGTGTGCAATTTAGAAGTGCAGAACGGTCGATATTTCGAGTGCCAAGGCCAAGATTTCCGTAATGTCCGGGATGGCTGGGGCGCCTGGATTCGAACCAGGGAATGGCGGTACCAAAAACCGCTGCCTTACCACTTGGCTACGCCCCAAAATCTTGCGTTCTGTCCAGGCGAAGCGCCCGACCGCGCGGCCTTATAACCTCTGGCTCGGGGTTGCGCAACGTGAATGATCGGCCATTTGTCGCTCTTCGCAATTGTTTCCATATAATTTTCATGACAAGGGTGACTTCGATTTCACGCCGTTCCGAACGAGGCCCGGATTGCCCTTTGCTGCATTGCTTGCGCCATTCATCGCCACCGCCATCGGCGCCGCCATACTGCTCGCGGCCATCATAAGGCTCCTGCCGAGCGATTTCCTAGGCGCCGCCATAACGGAGCGGTCCAACCATACGCAGCCGGCGCGCCAGCTTGGCGGTCTTGCCATCATCCCGGCAGTCCTCCTGGCGCTTTGGATATTCGGCCCGGCAGCCGGTCTCGACTGGCAATTTCTTGCCTCGAGCAGCGCCGCCGCGCTTATCCTGTGGGTCACCGGGTATTTCGACGACCGCCATCATCTGCCCGAAAGCGTCCGGCTGATCGCACAGTTTCTTGCGGCCGGAATAGCCGTCTATGGCCTCGGCAGTGAATTTCGGCTGCTGCCCGAGCTCCTTCCTTTCGCCGTCGAGAGGCTGCTCCTTGCCTTTGCGCTCGTCTATTTCATCAACCTCACCAACTTCATGGACGGTCTCGACCTGATGGTCGTCTCCGGGCTTGGCATACCGCTGGCGCTGGCTGCGGTTCTTGCGGCGATCGGCCTCGTGGCTTCGGGTACGGGCGTGCTTGCCGCCTGCCTCGCCGGGGGCCTCTTTGCATTTGCCCTGTTTAACCGCCCGAAAGCGCTGGTTTTTCTCGGCGATTCCGGCAGTCTGCCGATCGGGCTTTTGAGCGGGCTTGCCTTCTTCCTGGTTGCCCGCGACCTTTCAATCGCCGCCGGCCTGCTTTTGCCGCTGTTCTTTATCGCCGACGCTACCTCGACGCTGTTCATGCGGCTTGCGGCGCGAGAGAATATTCTCGCTGCCCATTCCAAGCATGCCTATCAGATCGCCAAGCGGTCGGGCTGGTCGGTCTGGCAGATCGTTACCAGCGTCGGCGCGCTGAATTTCATCCTCGGCATCTGCGCCTTCCTGACATTCGATGGCGGGCTTGTTGCGGCCGGCGCAATTTGCGCCGGGCTGCTGGCAGTGACGTTGCTGCTGTCGCGTTTTCGCAGCGCTGGACGACGAACTCTTTAAGACGTTGCGCGCTCGTAGAGCAGCTTGCGGACGCCTTCCGTATCGCGCCGCTCGATCAGAAGCTGGAGTTCTGCCACAGCATCCGGCAGGTGGTCGGCGGCATTGGACCGGCGCTGGGCGCGCAGGATTTTTGTGTGGCTCGTCGACCCGACGCCGGTGGGATCGTAGAACAGTTCCTCATGCAGCTTCTCACCGTCGCGAATGCCCACTGTGACGATCTCGATGTCGCCATCGGGATTGCTGCTGTCCTTCACCGACAGTCCGGCGAGCAGGATCATGTTTTCGGCAAGATCGCGGATACGCACAGGTTCACCCATTTCCAGCAGCAATATATCGCCGCCCTCAGAAAGCGCGCCGGCCTGGATGATGAGTTCGGCAGCTTCGCGCACGGACATGAAATAGCGGGTCATGTCGTCATGGGTAACCGTCAGCGGCCCACCCTGCGCGATCTGCTCGCGAAAGAGCGGCACCACCGACCCGCTTGAACCGATGACATTGCCGAAACGGACCGAAGCAAATATCTGCCCGGTCCCCTGCTCCCTGGCGATATCCCCCTGATGCCGCACGATAAGTTCCGCCCAGCGCTTGGTCGCCCCCATGACATTGGAGGGCCGAACGGCCTTATCGGACGAGATCAGCACGAAGTTCCGCACCCCGGCCTGCTGCGACATTGAGGCCAGCACGTCGGTGCCGATGACATTGTTGCGCGCGCCCTCGACGACGTTCTCTTCGACAAGCGGCACATGCTTGTACGCGGCGCAATGATAAACATTTTCAACCTTGTGCTCGGCGAGCAGCGCGCGGATCAGCGAAGCATCGCTGATCGAACCAAGCGCCGGAACGATCACGCAATCGGTCATGCCCGCCAGCTCGCGCTGGAGCTGGTAGATGCTGTGCTCGTTGACATCGAAGACAATGAGCTTGGCGGGCGCAAGCTTGACGATGGTGCGGCAAAGCTCCGAGCCGATCGAGCCGCCGGCGCCGGTAACAAGGATCACCCGGCCTTCCACGGTCTTGTCGAGCAGCGTCGGGTCGGCCGGAACGGGCGAGCGGCCGAGCAGGTCGTCAATGTCGATGTCACGCAGATGGCTGACCAGATACTTGCCGGCCGTGAGGTCGGAGATAGCCGGAAGAATGCGAACCTTGACGTCAAGCGCTTTCAATCGGCCGATCAGCCGGCGACGCTCGATGCCGCTCAGCGATGATGTCGTGACGATCAGTTCGCTGATACCGAAATTATCGATCAGCGTTTCAAGGTGTTGCGTAGGATAGACGCGGATACCGAGAATATCCATGCCATGCAGGCTCCGGTCGTCGTCGATGAAGCCGGCAACGGATACTTCGTTCTGGCTGCGCAGCGCATTGGCAAGCTGGCGTCCCGCATCGCCCGCTCCGAAAATCAGACATTGCCGCGCCATGAGCTTGTCGCGCAGTGCACTCCACAGCAGCCATTTGGCGCCGAAGCGGCTGCCGCAGATGATGCCAATGCTCAAAACCCAATAGAGGAAGGGAATGGCGCGCGGCACACCCTCAGCGCCGGTCATGAGCGTCAGGAACGCCAGGCAGACCCAGAGAATGACGGATATGGTCACCGCCTGGATCATCGTCCAGATGGCCTTGTCCGGCAGGTAGCGGATGACGGCGCGATAGAGTCCGAAGCGGATGAACACCGGCAGCCCGATCAGCGGCGCGGCAACCATCAAAAGTGCCTGTTCGCTGTTCGGAATAAAGAATGTGCCAAATCGCAGCAGATAGCTGAGCCAAACGGCAAAGGTCAGCGCGATCACGTCGAATACGACCAGGATCAGTTGCTTGTAACGACGCGGCATCATCGAGACGCCCTGCCGAAAATTTTCCAGTGTCATTGATCCTCGATGTTCACGGCATGCAGACGGGCTTGATAAGGGACGTTCAAAAGCACCTTTGCGCAAGGGATGAGCCGGCCAGGCGTCTCGCCCTACAACGGAACCCCAAACGGACGCAAGACCAGTAACATAGGGCTACATAAATGCAATGACCGGCAGCTCGTCAATCAATCACCATGTGCATCGCCGGTTTATCCAACACAATCACAACGGCTGTACTGTCCCGGCAATGGCGAAGCGCGGAAAGGACAGCCACATGGATCAGACGTCGAACCTTAAATTGCCCTATATCGCCCCCTCGCAGGCGCAAAAGCATGTAACCCACAACGAGGCGATACGCGCGCTCGATGCTCTGGTGCAATTATCGGTGTTGAATAGCAATGCGCAGGCGGCGCCATCCAATCCCGTTGAAGGCGACCGCTACATTATCGGATCCGGGGCAAGCGGAGCCTGGGCCGGCAGGGATCAGCAGGTCGCCGCCTTTCAGGATGGTGCCTGGGCATTCTTTCAGCCCCTTGAGGGCTGGTCCGCCTGGGTCGCCAAGACCGCGAGCTTCCTTGTGTTTACGAACGGCGCGTGGAAGGCCGCTGCAAGCGGTGGTACCAATCCGGTGAATGCGGTCGGCATTCAGACTGTCGCGGATGATACGAACCGCCTCGCCGTGAAAAGTCCGGCATCACTGTTCGACCACGCGGGCACGAGCCATCAAATCAAAATCAACAAGTCCGACGACAACCAGGCAGCGTCGCTCCTCTTCCAGTCGAACTATCAGGGCCGCGCCGAAATGGGCACGATGTGGGGCCGCGACTTCCGTATCAAGACCAGTGCGGACGGTAATAGCTGGCGCGATGTCATGATCGCCGACAATGCGACCGGCGTCGTGCGGTTCCCCAATGGCATTGCCAGCGCGGCCACTGGCAAACGCCTGTCCGGGCTTGTCTTTTTGCCGGCTGGGCTCGATGCGACAATCTATCAAATGCCGGGCAGCGCCACGCCGGCCATCGCCAAGGTCGCCTCGATCGCCGCCGACATCATCACGCTCGCTGCCAATAGCGCCGTGAGCTTGTTTGGAACGGCCATGCGCGACGTCGCAATGGTGCGGCTCTGGAATGTCACAAAATCGCCAGCACAGTCGGCCTGGGTCAAATGGGACACCGCCCTCAACGGACTTCAGGTCGCAAACGCCGATCACATCAAGCAATGGGCATCCGGCGATGTGCTGCAGATCGTCGATCCGGTCAAAAAGACGGTCGCTATCGATATCTCGCCGCTCATGCAAAAGCGGCTTGGCGGCGTGTTCGCACAGGACGGTGTGCTGCTCACGATCGTCAATTCGGGCAATCCAGTCGGCAGCCTCGTCCTGCCAAGTTCCGATCTGTCACCCCAGTCCGGAGCGAACCTCGTCTATTTCCGCGGTGATGAGACGCGCATGTTCAACATTGCCGGTGTCTATGGCTGATCAACTGCCCCGATAGGTCGAATAGGACCAGGGAGTGACCAGAAGCGGCACGTGATAATTTGCGTTCGTGTCGGCAATCGCGAAGCGTATCGGCACATCGTCGAGAAAGGCCGGGGTGTCGAGCGCAACGAGCTTGTGCTTGAAATATTCCTCGACGAAAAACGTCAGCTCGTAGCGGCCGACCGCCATCTCGTCGGCGGCAAGGAGCGGCTTGTCGGTCCGGCCATCCGCGTTGGTAACGGCGGTTTTGAGCAGGACAGGCCCACCCTCCTCGATACGATGGAGTGTCAGGGCCATCCCGTCCGCGGGCTTTCCGGCGGAATTATCGAGAACATGCGTGGATAACTTTCCCATGAGTAGGTCCTTAAGTGATCAAATCGTGCAAGCGAAACCGCGCAATCAGGGCGATCTGCCGTAAAGCTTCGGCGACTTCCTCGCCGGCGTTGTGATCGAGGCGCTGGCGAAACGCCGCCATGATCGAGTGCTTGTTATGGCCGCGCACGGCAAGGATAAATGGAAAACCGAAACGGCTCTGATACGCGTTGTTGAGACGATGGAACTCCTCGAATTCCTCGTCGGTCAGCCGGTCAAGCCCGGCTCCGCGCTGTTCGCTGGTTGATTCGACGGTAAGACTGCCCTGGCGCGCCGCCTTCCCTGCCAAATCCGGATGCGCACGGATCAAGCCCAATTGTGCCGCCTGACCGGCCTTTTCGACGGCGACGACCATGGCTCCGTGCAGGATCTCGACGCTTGTGAATGGTCGCTGGCCGGCGACCGCCTCAGCGACCCACGGCGAATGTTCGAACACACCGCCGAGCGCGCCAACGAATTCCTCCGTGCTGGCACTGTTCAGTTGTTCAAGCCTCATGTCCCCTCCCTCTCAAGCTGTTCGGTTGGCTTTGGCCTCCCCTACTGACCGTAGAACATTTTCCGGCGTTGCCGGAGAATCGAGATGCGGAACGCCTGCGTGGATCGAGGCGATAGCGTCGCGGATCGCCAGCCAGACCGAAATGCCGAGCATCAATGGCGGTTCGCCAATCGCCTTGGAGCGAAATACCGTCTCCTCCTGGTTTGGCTTATTATCGAGAATGCGGACGTTGAATTCAGGCGGAACGTCGCGCGATCCCGGTATCTTGTAGGTCGAAGGTCCGACGGTGCGCAATTTGCCGGCCTTGTCCCACCATAGTTCCTCGCAGGTAACCCAGCCCATGCCCTGAACGAAGGCGCCCTCGATCTGGCCAAGGTCGATGGCGGGATTGAGCGGCGAGCCGACGTCCTGCAGGATATCGGCCCTTAGGCATCGGGTCTCGCCGGTCAGCGTGTCGATCGCAACTTCAGCAACCGCTGCTCCGTAGCTGAAATAGAAGAACGGGCGGCCTTTCATCGTCTTGCCGTCCCAATGAATCTTGGGCGTCGCATAATGGCCGGCCTCGGAAAGCTGAACGCGCTTGGCCCAGGACATCTTTGCAAGTTCGCCGAACGAAATCGATTCATTGCCGGCATGAACGCGGCCCTCGCGGTAGACGATCACGTCTTCCTCGACGTCGAAATGTTCGGCGGCTACCCGCGTCATGCGCGCCTTAATCGCGGTCGCCGCCTTGAAGGCCGCCATGCCGTTGAGGTCCGAGCCGGTCGACGCGGCCGTCGCGCTGGTGTTCGGCACCTTGCCGGTCGCAGTGGAGGATATCCGCACCATGTCGAGTTCGACCTGGAACACTTCGGCGACAACTTGCGCAACTTTGACGAAAAGCCCCTGCCCCATCTCGGTGCCGCCGTGATTGAGGAAGATCGAGCCGTCGAGATAGACATGGACGAGCGCGCCGGCCTGGTTGAGCGAGGTCAAATTGAAGGAAATGCCGAACTTGATCGGCATCATGGCGAGGCCGCGCCTTATGACAGGATTGGTCGCATTATGCGCGTCGATCTCGGCGCGACGCCGGCTCCAGTCAGCCGAGGCGAGCACGGCTTCGGTCACCTCGACCAGGCGATTGTCTTCCACCTTCTGGCCATAGGGCGTCATATCGCCGGTTTCGTCGCCATAATAATTGATGGCGCGGACGTTGTTTGGCTCGAGCTTCAGCTCGCGTGCGATCGTATCGATGATGCACTCGATGGCGATGATACCTTGCGGACCGCCAAAGCCACGAAATGCGGTGTTCGAAACGGTATTCGTCTTGCAGGCATGACCGACAAAGCGGGCATGGGGGATGAAATAGGAATTGTCCGAATGGGTCAGGGTGCGCGTGATCACCGGTCCCGTGAGGTCGGGGAGATTGCCGGCCCGGGCCAGATACTCGATGTCGAGCCCAACTATGCGCCCCCTGCTGTCGACGCCCGCCTTCCAGTTGACGACATAATCATGCCGCTTGCCGGTGGCGACCATGTCGTCGCGTCGCTTGAGGCGCATCTTGCACGGCTTGCCCGTCAGGGCCGCGATCAGCGCCGCCGCGCAGGCGATGATCGTCGGCTGGCTCTCCTTACCGCCGAAACCGCCGCCCATGCGCCTCACCTGGCATTCGACCGCGTTGGCATGAACGCCAAGGACGAGCGCCACATGGTGCTGGACTTCGGTCGGATGCTGGGTCGAAGAATGAACCAGCATTTCGCCGTTCTCGCCGGGAATGGCATAGGCAATATGGGTTTCAAGGTAGAAATGATCCTGTCCGCCCATGCGCAACTTGCCGGAGATGACGTGGGGTGCGCCGGAGAGCGCCGTATCTACATCGCCTTCGACCACCTGCTGCGCAGGAAGAACATAGCTCTTCTTCTGATGCGCTTCCTCAATGTCCAAAACCGGTTCGAGCTTTTCGATGTTCAGTTTGACGCGTTTGGCGGCGCGATAGGCTGTCTCGAAATCCGACGCAGCGACTGCGGCGACCACCCGCCCTTCGTAGTCGACGATATCTTCGGCAAACAGCGTCTCGCCGTGCAGGATAGGGCCAACTTCGTTGTGGCCGGGTATGTCCTTGGCCGACCAGATGCCGGCGACGCCCGGCATCGCCAAGGCTTCCGATGCGTCGATGCCGAGAAGCCTGCCGTGCGCCACCGGCGAAAGAACGAAGGCCGCATGCAATGTCCCAGGCAGTTCCGGCATATCGTCGATATAGGCGGCTTCGCCAGCGACGTGCCTTGCCGCTGAGTCATGGGCGATTCCCTTGCCGACGATACTGCGGTGAACGATCTTGGCATCGATATTCATAGCGCCATCACCTCCACCGTCTCGCCTGCCACATCGCGCCAGAAGCGCTCGGCAAGATTTGCAGCGACCTCAAGGCGATAATCGGCGCTGCCCCGCCAATCGGTCAACGGCTTGAATTCGGTGGCAATGGCTGCGGCGCAGGCCGCAACTGCCTTTCTATCAAAACTGGTTCCGACGAGCGCGCGTTCAGCTTCAGGAGTGCGGCGCGGTGTTGCCGCCATGCCGCCGAAAGCGATGCGGGCGCTGCGAACCTGCCCTTCCTCCCGCACGATCGAAAATGCAGCGCAGACGGTGGATATATCCTGGTCATAGCGCTTCGATATCTTGTAGACGCGAAAATCCTGGCCTTCCTTGGGCTTGGGGATCGAGACAGAAGCGATCACCTCATCGGGACGCAGTTCCGTCTTGCGGTAATCGAGGAAGAAATCTTCAAGCGACAGGAAACGGTGGCCGCTCAGGGAGGCAAGCTCGATTTCTGCGCCAAGGGCAATCAGCGCGGGCGGGCCATCGCCGATGGGGCTGGCGGTGCCGATATTGCCGCCAATCGTGCCCATGGATCGGATTTGCGTCGAACCGAAGCGCCGGATCAGCGTAGCGAGGGATGGATAAATCGGCGCGACCGCAGCCAGCACTTCCTCCCACGTCACCGCAGCGCCGAAGCTCAGATGGTTGTCGGTCTCGCGAATCGCCCGCAATTCGCTGACCCGAGCGAGCGAAATGACATCGTCCCAATCGCTGTGATAGTCGGCCAATGCCACGCCGAGGTCGGTCCCACCGCCAAGCAAAATCGCGTGCGGTCTCTCCTTGCGCAGTTGCAGAAGCGCATTGAGCGTCCCCGGCTGATCGAACGACGCACCGCCGGCCGAAACCGATCGGCGCGGCTCAATCTTCGCAAAAGCCGTAACCGCCGGGCCGCTAATGCCGGCACCGCCGGCGCCGATCACCTTGCGTGCTGCTTCGACAATCGGCCTGTAGCCGGTGCACCGGCAAAGATTGCCGGCAAGGGCATCGTGAATGTCCTGTTCGCCGGATTCCGGCTTGGCCGCGACAAGACCCGCAATCGAAATGACGATGCCGGGCGTGCAGAAGCCGCATTGGGACGAGCCGTTTTCCGCCATCGCAAGCTGGACCGGGTGAAGTTGTTCGCCCTTCAAGCCCTCGACGGTAACCAGCGCACGGCCGTCAATCTGGCCCATCGCAAGGATACAGCTGTTGGCGGCGTGATAGTGCACGCGGGGTTCGGCGGCGCCCTCTTCCGAAGGATCGCCGACGAGGACAGAGCACGCCCCGCAATCGCCTTCCGCACACCCTTCCTTGGTACCTGTCAGGCGCGCCGGACCGCGCAACCAATCCAGCACCGTCATATCGGGTCGAACTGCAGCTTCCTGCAATTGACCATTGAGAAAAAACCGCATCGTCATAGCCATGTGAGCAGCTTCGACCGGCTGGACGTGGGCGTCAAGTGGCGAGATTGCGCAATGACCCAGGGGCGATCAGATGGAGCCAATCCTGTAAAGACGGTCTTCAAAGAAGAATTCTTCGAGATTGTTGCCCTCGCCGCCGCGGTCGACGACCACGAAGTCCGATTCGGCCTCGATCGATATCAGCGGATGATGCCAGGCGTTGCGGGCATAGTTGACGCCCTGGTTGCCCTGACACAGGAACGCGACCGGCGATCCCGGCCGCCCGCCTTCATCTTCGGCCACCACCGCAAGGTAGCGCCGGTTCTGCAGCGGCATGAAAGCCTGGCTGCCGAAGGGATGACGTTCCAGCATCTTGATGTCGATCGGGGGCGCGAAACTCTGGCCGCGAAATATGTTGACCAGCACGCGCGCTCCCGGCCCCGTCACATCGACCTTTGCAAGGTCGTGGAAGCGCTGCGTCGTGCCGCCGTTGATAAGGCGCATCTGCGCGCCTGCGGTTTCGATGACGTCGCCATAGGGTGCGAATGCCGCCCGCGTCAGCGGCGTGACATTGAGGCTGAGGATTTCCATCTTAGTTTTCGTCTGCCGGGCGGTGATGTTCGTGCCAATGATTGGCGATATCGATGCGCCGCGTGATCCAGGCGCCTTCCTGATGCTGGACATAATCGAGGAAGCGCTCCAGCGCCGCGGCGCGTCCCGGGCGCCCGACCAGCCGGCAATGCAGGCCGATCGACATCATCTTCGGCGCGCCTTCCCTGCCCTCGGCGTAAAGCACGTCGAACGTATCCTTGAGATAGGTATAGAACTGGTCGCCCGAGTTGAACCCTTGCGGCGTCGCAAAGCGCATGTCGTTTGCATCGAGCGTGTAGGGCACGATCAGATGCGGACCCTTTGGACCCTTGACCCAATAGGGCAGCTCGTCGGCGTAGCTATCGGCGGAATAGACGAAGCCGCCCTCCTCCATGACGATCTTCAGCGTATTGTCCGACGGTTTACCCTGGTAAATCCCGAGCGGCCGCGACCCGGTAATCTCGGTATGCAGGCGCACCGCTTCAAGAATGTGCTGCCGCTCGGTGTCCTCGGGACAGTCCTTGTATTCGAGCCAACGCAGGCCGTGGCTCGCAATTTCCCAATCGGCCTCCTTCATGGCGGCGACAGCTTCGGGGTTGCGCGCCATGGCAAGGGTAACCCCATAGACCGTGACCGGCATCTTGCGCCGGGTAAACATGCGCCACAGCCGCCAGAAACCGGCCCGTGCGCCATACTCATAGATCGATTCCATGTTGAGGTTGCGCTGGCCCGGCCAGGGCTGCGCGCCGACGATCTCCGACAGAAGGCACTCCGACGCCGGATCATTATCGAGGATCGAGCTCTCGCCGCCTTCCTCATAGTTGACAACGAACTGCACGGCGATGCGTGCGCCGCCCGGCCATTTCGGGTCGGGCGTGTTTCGGCCATAGCCGATCAAATCCCGCGGATAATCTGACAAGACGTGCCTCTCATTTTTGAACGAGTATCATGAGAAACTGCGAAGGCCGGGTCGCAAAGTCAATGGCCGGCGCAAAAACAAAGGCCGCGGACGATGCCGCGGCCCAATAATGTTTGCGGCAAGCTCTCAACGGCGCTTGAGCAACGAGCCAATGGCCGGAACGATGGCAGCCGCCAGAGCGAGCTTCAAAATGTCAGCGACAATGAACGGACCAACGCCGAAGGTGAACGCCTTCTCGAAGCCGAAGAGATAGGCCATCCACAGGAAGCCGAGGCCGAGAATCGCAACCTCTGCCGCTAGCATCGCCGCGCCGAGAACGATCGGGTTGCGGGCATAACCCTTGTCGGCGGCGGTGCCGACGATCCATGCAGCAACGAGATAGGAGACGAGGTAACCGCCCGTCGGTCCAACCATATAGGCAAGGCCGATGCCTTTTTCTGGCGTGCCGGTGAAAATTGGCATGCCAAGCGCGCCTTCGAGCAGATAGAGCGCCATGGTAGCGACGGCAAGGCGCGAGCCGTAGGCGGCGGAGATGGCGAATACGGCGAAAGTCTGCATCGTCACATTGACGAAGACCATGTCTACCTTGGTCTTGGCGGCAAGCGTCATCAGCGCGGTGCCGATCAGTGCGAGCGTCACATACCAGACCGCTTTGGCGAGTTGACCTTCAGGCTGGAATTCTTGGGCAAGGGAACGGGTTTGCGCAGCGATCATGTCGATATCCTCTGTATAGCCTTCGCCGTGGGGCGGTATTTCCACCGTTTGTGAAAACGGTATATTGGGGATTATGCCGCGCCGCAATATGTCGAAAGGCTTTGAAAGGTCCGCTTGCGTTCATGTCTCTAGTTTTCGACACCAGTTTTGCGCCGCGCTACGGTGAAGCGGTCGACATTGCCCCTAAGGTTCAGCGGATAACCGTCAACAATCCAAGCCCGTTCACCTTTCACGGCACGAACTCCTATCTCGTGGGCCACGATACGCTGGCGTTGATCGATCCCGGACCGCTGGATGACGCCCATCGCGCCGCACTTGTCCGTGCCATCGCCGGGCGCCCGGTCAGCCACATCTTCGTCAGCCATACCCACCGCGACCACTCACCACTCGCCGCGCGCTTGCGCGATGAACTCGGCGCCGTCGTCGTCGCCGAAGGGCCGCATCGGCCGGCGCGGCCGCTGCATGTCGGTGAAGTCAATCTCCTCGACGCCAGCGGCGATACGGACTTCGTTCCTAACCTTGTGGCCAGTGACGGGGCGGTGATCGAGGGCGACGGCTGGGCGCTGCGTTCGATCCATACGCCCGGACACACCGCCAATCATATGGTTTTCGCACTTGAAGAGATCGGCGTGCTGTTTTCCGCCGACCACGTCATGGCCTGGGCGACATCGATCGTAGCGCCGCCGGATGGCGCAATGTCAGACTATATGCGCTCGCTCGACCTGCTGCTTCACCGCCATGACCGCATCTATTTCCCCGGGCACGGCGGACCTGTCACCAGGCCAAAGACCTTTGTGCGCGGCCTGAAGGCGCACCGCAAAATGCGCGAACGCGCCATCCTCGAGCGCGTGCGGGCCGGCGACCGCACGATTCCTGCCATGGTCGGCGTCATTTACCGGGAAACCGATCCACGCCTGCATGGTGCCGCCGGCCTTTCGGTTCTTGCCCATCTCGAAGATCTCGTCGCGCGCGGCGTCGTCCACACCGACGGCAATCCCGCCATCGACGGCGTCTACTGGTAGCGATCGGCTAGGGCTGCTCCGGCTGCGTGGTTTCCTCGTCGGGCTGGGTGCCCTGCACCTCCGTGTCGAGCGCCGTCATGAACGCCGTGATGCGGTCGGCATTCTCGCCAAGATCATGAATGCCGTAGCGGGAGACGGAGCGCATGTCGACATAGGTAGTCTCGCCTTCGTCGGTGAGGCGGATAACGACGTCGCTGGTAAAGCCGAGCAGCCAGGTGCGGGCCACGACTTCGAGAAGGATTTCCTCGTCGTCGCCGGGTTCGCCCTTCTGGCTCAGCACCGTCCATCCCTTGTTGGAGATAACGGTATTCACCGCCGTCAGGATCCGATCCGGCGAACCGTCATAGCGGCGGCCCGTGACCTGCGGATAGGCGCTCGATTGCAGTCCCCGGCTTTCCTCATCATTGACGAGCGGGTTCATCCGCTCGCTGCGCTGGCCGGCGGCGAAAAGCTCAGGCGGGTCGGCTATATCGGTGGAAACGTCGTAGAGTGTCGGCAGCGTCAGTGCCTGGTAGAGGGTCATTGCGAAGGGCGCCAGAACGATGAGCGCGATGATCCCACCCCAGAACGCACTCGGTCCGCCGCGGTCGCCCCGGCGCCAAAGGCTGGTGAAGCCCTTGAAGCTCAAAAGCAATGCAAGCAGCGCCAGCCCGGCGACGACCGCAAGCAGCCAGAGAAATTCCGGCGTCTCGATGCGCTCGAAGCGATGCCCGAGCCCGGACAGAACGAAGAGGATCGCGGCCAGAAAAGCGACGCGCACCGACCACTTGGCTGAAATCGACTGGCGGCGGCGAAAATGATGGCGCATGGAATCCCGGCGATGCACGAAACGTCTCGCCAAGAGCTAATCGCATAATCGACAGGAGGCAAGCGCGCGTGACAAATCACGTGCTTTAGATGCCGGCATCATCGATCCATTCACTTGCCGTTCCTGAGCTCTCCCGCCCCAACGCTCCAGCCGGGACGGAAGAGTTATAATTGTTCGCGATCAGCTTAGACGGCGTAGTCCTTGTAGACGCGCGTTGCCTCGTCATACTGCCTGCCGATGGCGGGATCGCTCTTGCCGATCCTGCCATTTTCGAGCCGGCCCGCGTAACGACGCAGATAAGTGCCATCATCGAAGAAGGCCACGTCGTACCAGCCGTCCGCCGTTGCAGTTTCCACAGCGGTCGTTCCCTCGCCGATGGACCTGGTCTCACCCGTATAGGCATTTATCATGGTGAGCTTGCCGTTCGGGTTCCACTTGCCGAAGCTGAACTCGATCTGCGCGGCATCGGCCTTCGACTTGATATCGACGATTTCGGCGATCAACTGTTGCGTCGCAGTCTGCACGTTACCGCGCAGCTCAAGAAGATAACCATTCGGACCATGGACGGCATAGAAATACAGGCCATCCGTGCTCGTTGCTGTCAGGACATCCGAAAGCTCGCTTCGCAAGCCATCGTTCTTGGTTCCTTCAACGCTGTAGAGTTTTGCACTGTCCTTGGTGGCATACGGAATGACGGTAAACGCCGCACCGAGCGGCCCCTGGTTCCTGAATGTCAACCTCACGGATTTCGATTCGACTGCCGTGATTGCATGGAAGTCATAAGCGATGGGCAATTTTTCGCAACGTGCCCGGTCTTGTTTGAGCGCAGTTTTCGCGTGAAGAGGATCAGCCAGCATATGACCGACGTTAGCTGAAGCCCCCATAAACAATCCAACGGGTATTTTCTTTTTTTCTGCGCTGGTTATGATCCGGGCTGCAGTCGCCGCTGGAACAACCTGCTCAAGGGCAGTTGTTTCCGACCGTTTGAAATCCAGCGTGCTGGTAAGATCACCTGCGATTGCCAGCCGCCACGACGACAGATTCTCGAAGGCTGGCGCGTCCGGCTTTTGAAGGCCGCGAGCAACGAGCCATTTATCAAGAAAACGGATGGCCGAAGTGTGATCGAACACCTCCGAATTGACGCGGCCGCCCGTGCTCCAGGGCGAAATGATCAATGCGGGAACGCGAGCCCCCATGCCTATGGGGTTTTTGGATTGGATCGAAGATTCAGAATTAACGGTGCCAGGAACATCAAACACTATACCGGGCGTGGTTTTCCCGTTGGCGGGGTCGATGGGTGGAACCGGTTGTACGACATGGTCAAAGAACCCGCCATTCTCATCGTAGTTGATGATGAACAGCGTTTTCTTCCACACTTCCTTGTTCGTTGTGAAGGCACGCAGGATCTCATGCACGTAATACTCGCCGAAATGGGGCGGGAAGTGCGGATGTTCGGTGAACGCCTCGGGCGCAACGATCCATGAAACCGCCGGAAGCTTGTTGTCTCTTACGTCCTGCTCAAATTGCGATGGTACATCGGCGTTGGTTCGCAGAACTGGATTGACCGACTGATTCTTCTTGAAGATTTCGGTGGTATTGTCCTGGAACTGTACGAAGGAGTCGAGAATATTGTCACTGTAATTGCCGGTGAACGTATCTAGGCCCAGACCCTCCTGGTAGAATTTCCAGCTTACCTTCAGGTCTTCCAATTTCTCCGGATAGCTTTTCCAGAGCAGCAACGCACGATCGGCAACATTGGCCTTGTTGAAATAGTCGTTCTCCGTTCTGCCCTTACACGACCCGGTAAAGAATATGCTGCGATTGGCGTCGGTGCCGCCATTGTGGGCGCAGTGATAGGCATCACAAAGCGTAAAGGCCCGTGCCAGCTTGAAGTACAGCGGAATATCGGTTTCCGTGTAGTGGGACATGGTGACGATTTTTTTGTTCTCGATCCATTGGTCCATAAAACCACCGTTCCAGGCGCCGAGGCTATCGGCAAACCTGTGCTTTGGATCGTCGATGTAGGTACCCCCAACGCTCAAGGGGTCCACGGGCTCCATAAGTGGTAGAGCGCGTGCATCTTTGAACATGCGATAAGGCGTCGAATCCGGCACGATCCCCGTGACCGGATCAGGCTTATTAGGCGGGGACGCCGATTGCTGCCAGACGGTTTTGCCGTTCCTCAATTTCAATGGACGCGGGTCGCCAAAACCGCGCACGCCGCGCAGCGTGCCGAAATAGTGATCGAAGGACCGGTTTTCCTGCATCAGGAAAACGATATGCTCAATATCGGCGAGCGAGCCCTCCTTGCACTCACCTTCCACCGTCAGAAGTTCATCGATCGTTGAAGCCGACTGTGCGAGTGCCTCCCCCATATAGGCTGAGCACGCCGCGTAAGCGGCAGCGCTGGTGCCGGCAAGGCCGAGCAACTTGATAAAATCACGTCGTTGCATAAATAAGTCCTCTTAAATGAATGCATTAATCCAGTGACCGGATGACGAAACCGTCACCCGGCATTTAAAATAGTCAGTCGATGCGGGCTAAAGCCGATCAGGCGACGAGCGGCCTGTAGACCCTTTCCTTTTCGTCATATTGCAGGCCGATAGCGGGATCGCTTTTGCCGATCTTGCCGTTCTCGAGATGTCCGGCGTAGCGGCGCAGATAGGTGCCGCTGTCGAAGAATGCAACGTCGTACCAACCGTCCGCGGTAGCCGTTTCAACGGTTGTCGTGCCGTCGCCGATGGCCTTGGTCTCGCCGGTGTAAGCATTGACCATCGTAAGCTTGCCATTCGGGTTCCACTTGCCAAAGGTAAACTCGATTGTTGCTGCATCCGCCTTCGATTTCACGTCGGCGATTTCCGCCGTCAATTGCTGCAAGGGATCGCGAACATTCCCTTTGAATTCATGAAAGCTCCCGTTTGGTCCGTGTATCGCGTAACTGTAGTCGCCCGACGGAGAACTGATCTCGTACCTGTCCGTTAGCTCGATTATGGGCTTTGTGGGCTGCGCCGCTTTCTCGAGGCTGTAGAAGTGCGGTTTGGCGGCCGATTCGTAGGGGATTACAGTGAAGGCAACGCCGAGCGGACCCTTGTTGCTGAACTTCAGCGTGATGCCGGTCGCGTCCGCCGCCGGCAAAACGGTGAAGTCGTAGTTCAGGGGGAGGATTTCGCAGCGTTGCGCATCCTGTTTCGAAGCAACAGGCTTGGCGCTGTCAGGATCAGCAGTAATGTCGTCGGGCTGAGGGTAGTAGCCGGCAGGAGCCCAAAAGGTGAACCGAGGCACTTCGTCCTTGTCCGTTTCAGATATAATACGTGCCGGCTCGGAGGCACTGACGATACTGTCCAGACCGGCAGCCGTGGGCGTTTTGAAATCGAGCGTGCTCGTCATGTCGCCAGCGATTTCGCGGCGCCACATGGATATATTCGGAAAGGCAGCATTGTCCGTCGTCACCAAGCCCCGCGCGACCATCCACTTCTCAAGCAGGCGGATCGGCGATGTATGATCGAATGTTTCGGAGCACACGCGGCCGCCGACACTCCAGGGCGAAATAACCAGCGTCGGTACCCGATGTCCCATGCCGATAGGAACTTCGGACACTTCCCCGTCGAAGGTCATTTTGTCGATCGATACCTCGGAGTTGATAGTTCCGACCGTGTCGAAACCTATTCCAGCGGATATCTTACCCCCCAACATCCCCACTGCTGGTACTGGCGGCAACACATGGTCAAAGAAACCGCCATTTTCGTCGTAAGTGATGATAAAGAGCGTTTTCTTCCAAACCTCCTTGTTAGCCGCGAAGGCGCGCAAGATTTCGTGGACGTAGTATTCGCCGAAATGCGGTGGAAAGTGCGGATGCTCGCTGAATGCCTCAGGCGCAACGATCCAGGAGACAGCTGGAAGTTGGCCGCTGGCGATATCTGTTTCGAATTGGGATAGCTCATCCGCTTTTGTCCGCAGAACGGAGTTCACAACCTGGTTCTTCTCGTAGAGGGGGGATGTCGTGTCCTTGTACCGTTCGAAGTGGTCAAGCGTGTTGTCGCCGTAGTTGCCCGTAAAGGGATCCATCGTCCAGGTCAGACCGTCCTGATAGAACTTCCAGCTGACGCCCAGTCCTTCAAGCCGCTCGGGAAAGGTCAACCATTCATGTAACTCGGTGCTGAAACTGAAGTAGTTGTTCCCGGTCTTACCCATACAGGCACCGGTGAAGAAATAGGCCCGGTTCGTATCGGTCCCGCCATTGTGCGAACAGAAATACGCGTCACAAAGCGTGAAGGACTTGGCAAGCTTGAAATAAAGCGGAATATCCTTCTCGACATAGTGGGCCATCGTAATGAGGTGCTTCTCCTCGACCCAACTATCCATGGCGCCAAAGTTCCAAGCCATCAGTCCATCTGAGAAGTTGTGAGGAGGATCCTGGAGGTAGACGCTGCCAACATTGTCCGGCGCGATGGTTTCGGAGAGGATCGGCGTCTCATAGCCGACCTTCTTCGGCACACGGTAGGGTTTTGCATCAGTCGATTGCTCCCACACGGTCTTGCCATTGATTAGCTTTTGGGGGCGAGGATCGCCGAAGCCGCGAACGCCCCGAAGCGTACCGAAATAGTGATCGAAGGAGCGATTCTCCTGCATAAGGAAAACGATGTGCTCGATGTCGGCGAGTGAATGGTGCTGGCATTCGCCACTTGCGGCGAGCAGTTCGTCGATTGTCGAACTTGAGCCGGCGAGAGCCTGTTCCATATAGGTGGAACAGGCTGTGTAAGCTACGAGGCTTGTTCCGGCCTGGCCGAGCAACTTGATAAAATCACGTCGTTGCATAAATAAAGTCCTCTTAAATGAATTCATTAATCCCGGGAGCGGATGACAAATCGTTGTCCGTCATTAAAACCGTCGGTCGATAGAGGCTAAAGCCGATCAGGCGACGAGCGGCTTGTAGACTCCTGGCAAACGCTCTTGGCGATCTTCAGAAGCTTGTCGTTGGAAGCGTCACGTTCCTTGATCGCCTTCTCCTTGGCGGCAAGCGCTGCGTCGCGCTCGGTCTGCACAGCCTTGATATCTGCTTCCTTCTTGGCGATTTCGGTCTTCTGACTGTCGATCTGGGCTTGCGCCTGATCGCTTTGCTTTTGCAGGTCGTCCCGCTTGGTGGTCATAGCGGTCAGGTCCTTGCCGGACTGCTCAAGCTGTTTGGCCAGTTCTCCCTTTTCCGTCGTCGCCTGATCGAAGCTCTTTTGCAGTTCGTCGCGCTTGGCGGTCATCGCCGTCAGATCTGTGCCAGCCGTCTCAAGTTGCTTGCCGAGAGCGGCTTTGTCTGTCGTCGCATCATCGAAGCTCTTTTGCAGATCGTCGCGCTTGGTGGTCATGGCGGTCAGGTCCTTGCCGGACTGCTCAAGCTGCTTGGCCAGTTCTCCCTTTTCGGACGTCGCCTGATCGAAGCTCTTTTGCAGATCATCGCGCTTGGCGGTCATCGCCGCCAGGTCCGTGCCAGCCGTCTCAAGTTGCTTGCCTAGAGCGGCTTTTTCTGTCGTCGCATCATCGAAGCTCTTTTGCAGATCGTCGCGCTTGGCGGTCATCGCCGTCAGGTCCGTGGCGGCCTGTTCTAGCTGCTCGGCCAGTTCTCCCTTTTCAGTCGTCGCGTCGTCGAAGCTCTTTTGCAGATCATCGCGCTTGGCGGTCATCGCCGTCAGGTCCGCGCCAGCCGTCTCAAGTTGCTTCTCAAGGGCGGCTTTCTCGTTCGTCGCGTCGTCGAAACTCTTTTGCAGATCGTCGCGCTTGGTGGTCATGGCGGTCAGATCCGTGCCTGCCTTTTCAAGCTGCTCGCCAAGAGCGGCCTTTTCGGTCGTCGCATCATCGAAGCTCTTTTGGAGTTCGTCGCGATTCGCCGTCATGGCGGTCAGATCCGTGCCGACCTGTTCAAGCTTTTGGGTCAGGACCGCTTTGTCGCCGGTGGTCGTGGCAAGCTCGCTTTCGAGGGCCGCCAATTCCGTGGTCTTCTCCACGACGGCTTTGTCGAGTACAGCAATCTTCGCCAGATCGGTCTCAATGTCCTTGAGCTTCTGGTCGCGTTCGGCGGCGATCTTGTCCTTGTCGGCAACCATCTGCGATAGCTGCGTGGAAATGCTTTCCTTCTCAGCCGAGACTTGTTTCAGCTCGGCAGCAAGCTTGTCCTTGTCGGCCGCGACAGTTTGAAATGTGGTCGTGATAGAAGCTTTCTCGCTGCTTACTGCTTCAATCGTCTTCTTGAGTTCCGCGTTCTCCTTCTTGGTGCTTTCCAGTTCTACGGACTGGGCATCGAATGTCGATTGCGCAACGGAATTGGGTGTCGGTTGCGACGAATCCGAGCCATCGCAGGCAGAAATGAGGACGAGCGGAATGAGAGCCAAAAGGTTGTTCTTCAAAATAATTTCTCCAAATAAATAGCCGGCCAACTAACTGCCAGATCGCTGCGAAAATTAATTTCTTAAAAAGGGAGCGCACAACCTCCTACATGAGAAAGCACGCATCCAGAATTTGAATTGATGTAGCGAATACGGGGCAAATGTAATAGCTGGATGACAAGCCCCGACATTCCGGAACCTGCATCATCTTGCCGCACGACCGACCGCACGTTTAGCGCGTTTACATTTCGTGAGTGGATGGCTCGTCGCTCTGCTGACATCATCGCGGTGGTGATTTGGGTTGCATCCACGTCGTGGAAAAAGCGGCAGCCGGCGGGCCAGTTAAGTAATAAAAATAAATAGATAGAGAATGAGGCTGGGGCATGATGCCAGACGTTGAAAAACCGGTATCACTGGAGGTTGTCGAGATCGAGCTTGCGCTCGGCGCGCAGGATATTGTGGCAGACGGATTCGAAGGCGCGCTGCAAAAGGCCGCGGAACTCGTCAATGGCGAAGTGATCTTCAACATCCGGGCTCCCGAAGATAGCGACGAGCAACGCATTGGCGCCATCTCGATTTCCGACGGCACCACGGACCAGACCGTTTTTATCATGCTCGGCAAGGACGGGACCACGCTCAGCGTCACGCCCGAACAGGACCAGACGACGCTTTTCGACAAGCTTGGGCCGGATTTCGCCGCTGTCATGAAAGGCCTGCGGTCCTAGCGCCTTTTCGCGCGCTTCGCCTTTCGCTTGCCGACAACACTCGCTAAGATTGAAGCTTCCTCTTCAAGCCGGAGTCCGAAATGGCGAACAGCCGTCCCCTCACCAATGTCCAGCAGCGTGACGTCAACGCAATCCTGCATCCCTATACCCCCATCCACAAACTCCAGGAGACGGGCCCGCTCGTCATGGGCCATGGCAAGGGCGTCTATCTCTACGATACGCAGGGCAAGGAATATATCGAGGGCATGTCGGGGCTTTGGTGCGCTGGGCTCGGCTTCGGCGACGAGGAAATGATCGAGGCGGCAACCGAGCAGATGCGCACGCTGCCCTATTATCACCTCTTCGGCGGCAAGGGCATGGAGCCTGCCATCGAGCTCGCTGAAAAGCTCAAGGAACTGGCGCCCGTGCCGATCTCGAAGGTGTTCTATACGTCGTCGGGTTCGGAGGCCAACGATACGCAGGTCAAGCTTGCCTGGTATTACAACAATACGCTTGGCCGGCCGAACAAGAAGAAGATCATCTCGCGCGTCAAAGCCTATCACGGCGTTACAGTCATGTCGGCTTCGCTTACCGGACTTCCGGGAAACCACAAGGGTTGGGACTTGCCGGTACCCGGCATCCTGCACACCGATTGCCCGCATTATTATCGTTTCGGGCTTGAAGGCGAGAGCGAAGCGGAGTTCGTCGCGCGCCTCGCACAATCGTTGAAGGACATGATCGAGCGCGAGGGTCCGGAGACGATTGCTGCCTTCATCGCCGAGCCGGTCATGGGCGCGGGCGGGGTCATCGTGCCGCCGGCGAACTACTTCGCGGCGATTGAACCCGTCCTGCGCGAGCACGACATCCTCATCATCTCCGACGAGGTGATCAACGGTTTCGGTCGCACCGGCAACTGGTGGGGGAGCCAGAGCGTCGGAATGACGCCGACCACGATCTCGGCTGCCAAACAGCTTACCGCCGCCTATTCGCCGCTCGGCGCCGTACTGGTGCCCGAAGACGTCTACCAGGCCTATGTCGATCACAGCGCCCAGCTCGGCACGTTCGGCCATGGCTTCACCTATGGCGGCCATCCCGTCGGTTGCGCGCTCGGCGTCAAGGCGATCGAGATTTACCAGCGCCGCAATATCGTCGAGGAGGTCCGCCGCCTGACGCCAACCTTCGAAGCGCGGCTTGCCAAGGTGAAGGATCATCCGCTCGTTGGCGATGTGCGCAATTGCGGCCTGATGGGCGCCGTCGAACTCGTCGCCGACAAGGCAACCAAACGCTCGTTCGATCCGGCGCACGGGGTTGCGGCGCAACTCGCGCGTTTCCTGGAGGGTCACGGCGCCGTCTTGCGCGCCATCGGCGATTCCATCGCATTCTGCCCGCCGATGATCATCACCGAGGCCGAGCTCAACGAGCTCTTCAATCGCTTCGAGCTCGCGCTCGCGGATACGGAAGCGCATGTATCCAGCAACAGCCTGCGCGCTGCTGCCTGATCAGAGGATTCACAGAAATGAAAATGGCCGCCTTGCGCGGCCGTTTTTTTTAGACGCCCGACTGCACCGGCTTTTCGCTCTCCGTCACGTCTTCGAGGCGAACGAAATGAAAGCCTTTTTGCTTGAGGGCAAGGACGCCCTTGACGACGCCGGCACCGGCAACCCGCGACGGCTGGTTGATGTGGGCGATGATGACATCGCCATCCTTGGCTCCGGCGATACGCTTTTCAACCTGGGCCGACATCAACGATGCACCCATATCGGCGTTGAGCGAATAGCCCGCGACGCGATAGCCCATCGAATGGACCAGTGCGATCGCGTCGTCGCTGTAGCGAGCCGTTGCATCGCGATACCATACGGGCTTCACCTTGGACGATGCCTCCATGGCGAGCGCTCCGCCTGCGATCTCGGCCTGGATCGCTTCCCTAGAGCCTGCCGTCTTCAGCCCGAACATCTCCGGCTGGTTGTCGATCGCCGGTACGTGGTTGAGGCCATGGTTTTCGAGTTCGAACAGATCGCGATGTGCCTGCAGGATTGCGACGGCTTCCGGATTGCGCTTGAGCCAACGACCAGTAACGAAGATCGTCGCCGGAATGCGATTGTCCACAAGGGCATTAAGGATGCGCATGTCGGTTTGGCCGGCGCAGGCATCTAAAGTCAGGGCGACTTGCGGCGCGGCGTGCCCGCCCTTCGCAATGTAGAGTTTCGGCTCAACGAAATGCGGCTTGTCGCCAGCCACGGCATTCGCCATGGGCAGCGCCAGCAGGAGGGCGGTAAGGGCTGGCAAGGCTTTGCGCACGATATTCGCCGTTCTTGGAGGAATCTCGCGCGCAGATAGGCCAAGCAAACCGAGCGGATTTAAGGCAGAACCGCTCAGCCTTTCTTTGGCTTTGCCGATGCCTGCGCCGCTGCCAGCCGAGCGATGGGTACACGGAACGGCGAACAGGACACATAGTCGAGCCCGGTTTCGTCGCAGAACTTGATCGAGGCCGGATCGCCGCCATGTTCGCCGCAAATGCCGAGCTTGATGCCCGGGCGTGTCGCCCTGCCCTTTTCCACGGCGATGCGGACGAGTTCGCCGACACCGTCAACGTCGATCGAGACGAACGGATCCTGCTCTATGATGCCCTTCGCCTGGTACGTCGTCAGGAAGGAGGACGCATCATCGCGCGAGATGCCGAACGTGGTCTGGGTCAAATCATTGGTACCGAAGGAGAAGAACTCGGCGACCTCCGCGATCGAATGCGCCCGCACGGCGGCGCGCGGCAATTCGATCATGGTGCCGACGAGGTAATTGATCTTGATATCGGCTTCCTTCATCACGTCCGCAGCAACCGCATCAATGCGCGCCTTGACGAAATCGAGTTCCGCCCGAAGCCCGACCAGCGGGACCATGATTTCCGGCTCAACCGGCGCACCGGTCGACTTGGCTGCGGCAACGGCTGCCTCGAAAATGGCACGCGCCTGCATTTCCGCGATCTCCGGATAGGAAATTGCGAGGCGGCAGCCCCGGTGGCCGAGCATAGGGTTGAATTCGTGCAAACTGTCAGTGCGCTCGCGCAATTTGTCGGCGCTGACATTCATCGCAGCCGCAACCTCGGCAATTTCTTCCTCGGTCTTCGGCAGGAATTCATGCAAGGGCGGGTCGAGCAGACGGATCGTCACCGGCAGACCGTTCATGATCTCGAACAATTCGACGAAATCCGATCGCTGCATCGGCAGCAGCTTTTCGAGCGCGATCCTGCGGCCCTTTTCGTTGTCCGCGAGGATCATCTCACGCATGGCGACGATACGCTCGCCCTCGAAGAACATGTGTTCGGTGCGGCAAAGGCCGATGCCCTCGGCGCCGAAGGAGCGCGCCGTGCGCGCATCGGTCGGGGTTTCGGCATTGGCGCGCACCTTCATGCGCCGCGTCTTGTCGGCCCATTCCATGATCTGCCCGAAATCGCCAGATAGCTCCGGCTGCAGCATCGGCACGGAGCCCTTCAGCACCTGCCCCGCGCCGCCATCGACGGTGATGATGTCGCCTTTCTTCAAAACGACGCCCATGGCGAGCAGCGTCTCATTGCGGTAGTCGACCCGCAACGAACCAGCGCCGGAGACGCAAGGCTTGCCCATGCCGCGCGCAACCACAGCCGCGTGGCTGGTCATGCCGCCGCGCGTCGTCAGGATGCCTTCTGCCGCATGCATGCCATGGATGTCTTCCGGGCTCGTCTCGATACGCACGAGAATGACCTTGCGGCCTTCGGCCTTCGCCTGTTCGGCGTCTTCAGAGGAGAAGACAAGTTCACCCGTGGCAGCGCCCGGAGATGCAGGCAGGCCGGTCCCGATCACGTCGCGCTTGGCTTTCGGATCGATGGTCGGGTGCAGCAACTGGTCGAGCGAAGCCGGATCGATGCGCAACACGGCTTCCTCGCGGGTAATCAGCCCCTCGTTCGCCATGTCGACGGCAATCCTCAGCGCAGCCTTGGCCGTGCGCTTGCCGGCCCGCGTCTGCAGCATCCACAATTTGCCGTCCTCGATGGTGAATTCGAGATCCTGCATGTCGGTATAATGCTTCTCAAGCCGGTCCGAGACGGCGCAGAACTCGGCAAAAGCCTGGGGCATGACTTTCTCGAGCGACGGCTTGTCGGAACCGGCGGCGATCCGCGCATCTTCGGTGATGTTCTGCGGCGTGCGAATGCCGGCAACGACATCCTCGCCCTGGGCATTGACCAGGAACTCACCATAAAGCTTCTTTTCGCCGGTTGATGGGTTGCGCGTAAAGGCGACGCCTGTCGCCGAGCGATCGCCCATATTGCCGAAGACCATCGCCTGGATGTTCACGGCGGTGCCCCAGTTTTCCGGAATGCCGTGCAGGCGGCGATAGGTAATCGCGCGCGTGTTCATCCAGCTCGAAAATACGGCGCCGATCGCGCCCCAAAGTTGCTCCTCGGGATCCTGCGGGAATGGTTTTTCCAGCTCTTCCTCGATCTTTTCCTTGTAGAGCTCGATGATATTTTTCCAATCGTCGGCACTGAGCGCCGTATCGACCTCGTGGCCAAGATTGGCCTTGGTGTCTTCGAGGATTTCCTCGAAAACCGAGTGGTCGAGGCCCATGACGACATCGGAATACATCTGGATGAAGCGGCGATAGCTATCATAGGCGAAACGGGGATCGCCCGATTCCTCAGCGATTGCTTCCACGGTTTCGTCATTCAGGCCGAGATTGAGGACCGTATCCATCATCCCGGGCATCGATGCTCGTGAACCTGAGCGCACCGAAACGAGAAGCGGCTTTGCCTTGTCACCGAAGGTTCGGCCGGTCACTGCAGCAATATGCTCCAGCGACTTCTTGACGTCGGCTGCGAGCGCTTCAGGGTATTTGCGGCCGTTCTCGTAGAACCAGCTGCACACATCGGTGGTAATCGTAAAGCCCGGAGGGACTGGCAGGCCCAGCGCGCACATCTCGGCGAGATTGGCGCCTTTGCCTCCCAGGAGATTTCGATCATTGGCAGAACCCTCTGCCTTGCCGTCACCGAACGTGTAGACCCATTTCATTCTAGCAGCCTCCCTTGGCACAAGAGAGGTCTACGCGATCGATCCGTCAAGCACCACAGAAAAATGCTGCATTGCACCATTCAAATCGATTAGCAGAGTAAAACAGCATTAAGCTTTGAAAAGCTTTGTCATTTCAGCGGATGGAAGTCAGCTTGCTTCGCGCAATTGCTCCGCGGTCTGGAGATCGACGGAAACAAGCTGGCTAACACCCTGCTCGCCCATGGTGACGCCGAACAGCCGGTTCATCCGCGCCATGGTGATGGGGTTGTGGGTAATGACCACGAACCGCGTATCCGTGGAGGAAGCCATCTCGTCCATCAAATTGCAGAAGCGCTCGACATTGTGATCGTCGAGCGGTGCATCGACTTCGTCGAGCACGCAGATCGGTGCCGGATTGGTGAGGAACACGGCGAAGATCAGCGCCATGGCCGTCAGCGCCTGTTCGCCGCCGGAGAGCAGCGTCATGGTCTGCGGTTTCTTTCCTGGCGGCCGCGCAAGGATCTCGAGCCCCGCCTCAAGCGGATCGTCGGATTCGATCAGTTGCAGTTCCGCCGTGCCACCGCCGAAGAGATGGGTGAACAGGCGCTGGAACTGGACGTTCACCACCTCGAACGCCGCAAGCAAGCGCTCGCGGCCTTCGCGGTTGAGGCTCTGGATGGCCTGGCGCAGTTTCTTGACGGCCTCGATGATGTCCTCGCGCTCGCTGACGATCGCTTCGAGGCGGGCGGAAAGTTCCTCCTGCTCTTCCTCGGCGCGCAGGTTGACTGCACCGAGCCGTTCGCGCTCGATCTTCAACCGCTCAAGATTGCGTTCGGTGGCGTCCACATCCGGCAGCGGATCATTGGGTCCAAGACCTGTCAGCTTCATGGCTTCGTGCGGCGCGCAGTGAAGGGCCTCAGTGATGCGCGCTTCGGTATCCTTGCGCCGCTCCTGCGCTGCCGCGAGGCGTTCTTCGGCGCGCGCCCTGCCCTCACGCGCTGTCGCCAGCGCCTGAATGGCTTCGGTTGCGGCCCGGTCGAGTTCATGCTGGCGGTTTTCGGCCACGGCAAGCCGGTCTGCGGCATCGCGGCGAAGCAGGTCGGCCTCGGAAAGCTGCGACAGCAAAGTACGGTTGCGATCCTCTATTTCCTCCGGCGCATCCGCCAGTTGCTCGGATTCGCGCTCGGTTTCGAGGCGCCGTTCGATCAGCGATTTGATCTGGCGGTCGGCGTTGTCGGCGCGCCCGATCCAGCTCTTGCGCTCAAATGCAATGGCTTCTAGCCGGCGCAGGCGATTGTCCGCCTCGCGGCGCAGCCCGTCATGAATGGCGCGCGCTTCCGACAGTCCGGCGCGGTCCTGCGTTACCTCGCTCGTCAGGTGGGCGAGACGCAAATCGAGGTCCTGCAGGTCAATCGCATGGGCCAGCCTCGTTTCGGCGTCCACATACTGTTCGTGCGCTTCTTCGAGCGTTTCGGCGAGCCGTGTCTTGCCCTCTTCGAGCGCTGCACGGCGGCTCGACAGTTGGCCCGCCGCCCGCTCGGCCGCTGCCAGCGCCTCGCGTGCGTCGCTCACTGCGCGTTGCGTGCCGCGGACCCGCTCGCGGGCTCCACGTTCGGCATCAACCAATTGACGGACATTGGCTTCCGCGCCGGCAATCGCGGCTTCCGCCTCGCGCAACCGTTTCGTTGCCGCCACAACTTCGAGATCGAGTTCCGCCAGCCGGTTCTTCTGGGCAAGCCGCTGCGCCGCCGGCGTTGGGGCATCGGCCCTTGCGGTATAGCCATCCCAGCGCCATAGCGCACCGGAGCGGCTGACTAGGCGCTGCCCGGCCTGCAGCGACGATTGCAGCCGGGCGCCATCGGCTTCATCGACGACGCCAATCTGCGCCAGACTGCGTGCCAATTGCCGTGGGGCGCGGACAAACTCCGAGAGGGACCGGACGCCGGACGGAAGATCCGGATCACCGCCCGCATTGTCGACGTCGCCCCAGAATACGGGCGCACCATGATCGGTCGGTGCGTCGAGATCCTCCCCGAGCGCGGCACCGAGCGCAACTTCGTACCCTTTGTCCACCTTGATCGATTCGACAACCGGCGGGAAAAGATCCGTGCCTCCCGCGTTGATCATCCTGGCAAGCGTATGCGCCTCGGTTTCGATACGGCCAAGCTCAGCACGCGTCTCCTGCAAGGGTTGCCGCAGTTCGGCTTCTCGCTGGCGCGCATCTTCGACGGCAGTTTCGGCAATGATCGCGGACTCTTCGGCCTGCGCCAACTCAGCTTCGGCGGCTTCAACCAAACCCTGCTTTTCGACTGGGTCAGCCAGGGCAGAGATCTCGCCGATCACACTGGCGAGATCGCGTTCGACATCGCCAAGCTGGCGCACCAGCCGGTCGCGGCGTTCAGCGCTATCTCGCATGTTGCGCTCGATCTGCGCCCGTTCGGCGGATGCTTCGGCGCGTTCGGCCGTAAGCTTGGTAAGCGCAGCCTCACTTTCCTTCAGCTTCGCATCGGCGCGTTCGAATTCGGCGCGTGTCGCAATCTCGCGTTCGCCGGCGCCGGCATTTTCTTCGTGAAGCGCCTGTTCTTCTGCCTCGAGCCGGGCGAGAACGTCAGCATTGTCGCGCACCATCTGCTCTTCGCGGGCAATGTCCGCCGTAAACTGCACAAGTCGCTTTTCAAGTTCACCCTGGCGGGCGCGGATGCGCTCTGCCTCTTCGTTGAGTTGTGCGCGGGCGATGGTAAGGCGCTGCAGGACCGCGGCGGCTTTGGCCTCCGCCTCACGCAGGTCCGGCAGCTTGTGGGCGCCGATGGCCTGTTCCTTGGCGGCATTCATCTGCAGTTGAGCCTGCTCGCCGACGCCTGATGTCGCCACCGACAGCGCCGACTGCGCTTCGCCTTCATGGGCCTTGGCGACCGCCCACTTCAGATGCAACAGGATCGCTTCGGAACGGCGGATATCGGCGGAAAGGCTCTTGAAACGGTTTGCCTGACGCGATTGCCGGCGCAGGCTTTCGATCTGGGTTTCGAGTTCGCCGACAACGTCTTCAAGCCGCTCGAGATTCTGCTCGGCCGCGCGCAGCCTCAGCTCCGCCTCATGCCGGCGCGTGTGCAGGCCAGAAATGCCCGCAGCTTCTTCGAGCAATGCACGCCGCGCTTGGGGCTTTGCCTGAATAAGCTCGCCGATGCGGCCCTGTCCGACCATGGAGGGAGAGCGTGCGCCCGTGGACTGGTCGGCAAACAGCAATTGCACATCCTTGGCACGGGCATCCTTGCCGTTGATGCGGTAGACGGACCCTGCCTCGCGTTCGATGCGGCGCGATACCTGCAGTTCATCGGCATTGTTGAATGCAGACGGGGCAGTGCGATCCTGATTGTCGAGAAAGAGCGTCACTTCGGCCGTATTGCGCGATGGGCGCGTTCCCGACCCGGAAAATATCACGTCATCCATGCCGGATGCGCGCATGTTCTTGTAGGAATTCTCGCCCATTACCCAGCGCAGCGCTTCGACAAGGTTGGATTTGCCGCAGCCATTGGGGCCGACAACGCCAGTCAGCCCGCCTTCGATGACGAATTCAGCTGGCTCGACGAAGGATTTGAAGCCGAGGAGACGGAGTTTGGTGAAGCGCATCAGCAGCCCTTCCCGTCACCCGGCGCCCGAATGCAAACGGCGGGCGCGCCGAAGCACCCGCCGACAACTGTATCGCAGGTATTAGAGCAGGCCGTCGATGATCGCCGACATTTCGTCAACCGAAAGGGCTCCCGAGTATTTCGAGCCATTGATAAAGAAAGTCGGAGTTGCATTTACTCCGAATTCATTGGCTCCGCGCTCACGCGCAGCATTCACATCATCCAGAAGTTTTTGGTTCGTCAAGCAAGCCTTGAACGACTCCTGTGTAAAACCGGCCAATTTGGAGATTTGCAGCAAAGGTTCTTCTGCATTTGCTGCGCCCGCCCATTGTTCCTGCTGTGCGAAGAGGACTTCGACCATCGGATAATAGCGATCTTCCGGCGCGCACCGTGCAAGCATGAAGGCGGCTGCGGCACGCGGATCAAACGGGAATTCGCGAAGGATGAGCTTCGCCTTGCCGGTGTCGATGTATTTTTCCTTGATCGTCGGCAGGGTCGTCGTGGCGAAATGCGCGCAGTGCGGGCAGGTCATCGACGCATATTCGACGATGGTGACAGGCGCGTCGGCCTTGCCCATCACGATATCCTTCAAGGTGCCTGGCGCCATGAGCTTGGCTTCATCGATCTTGCCCGCCGGCTCGGGGGCTTTCACCGGCGCTGTGCCATCCGCAGGCTTTGCTGCTTCCTGGGCCCATGCCTGGCCGGATGCAAGAGCAATTGCGGCCGTCGAGGCTGCGGCAAGCGCCAGTACGTTTCTGCGGGTGAAGAATTCAGTCATAAGTTCACCTGTCTCCGGTGTTGATCTGTCTACTGACTCGTTAGAGCCCCATGGCAGTCTCTTTAAGGCAGAGACAGCGATCTGTCTTTGAATTTTTCGTGAAGGATCAAGGTCCGTTGGTGGCAGCTCAGCGCCCCTTACGCTCCGCATGGATGCTGTTTCCAAGCCGCTCGAGTGCCTCGCGCAATCCGTCATCCTCGATAGGCTCGACAGCGTGGCTGATCTTGCGCGAGGTCTCTGCGTCGAGGGGCGGCAAGGAACGCTTTTTCACGACGGGCAGCGCGACCGGCTTTTGCTCGATCTTGATGCGCCCGACCGCAGCAAAGCCCAGGAAGGCATTGACACGGCTAATGATTTCCCCGGTCTCATGCTGAACGCGCATCGCGGTGAATCCCTGGCAAGCAATCACCAAGGTGGCCGGTTGAAACGGATCATCCTCGCGGCCGCGCCGGGGCCAGATGAGTTTCAGCGGACGGGATAATCCGCCAAGGCTCGAGCCGACGACTTCGTCCCACGCCTGGACGAGTTCGATCGTGATCCCGGCCCGTTTGCGCAACACAGGATCGAGGATGCCCGCGGCGGGATCGGCCAAGGGCCGGAATCCTTTCCGCTGTTGGCTATCGTTCATCGGATCGTCGCCATCATGTCACCGGCCATTGTAGCCGCGGAACCACTCTACGAACAAAGGTATGCCTTCTTCCAACGAAGTCGAGGGAGAAAACCCGAGATCGCGTGCCGCAAGGTCGATATCGGCATAGGTGCGCGGCACATCGGCGGGCGGCATGGGCGCAAATTCCTTGGTGGCTTCGCGGCCGCATGCCTTTTCGATAATCTCGATAAAGCGCATTAGGGCGACGGGCTTGTTGTTGCCGAGATTATAGACCGGGGCCGTTGCTTCAGGATTGGTCAGGATGCGGTTCATTGCGCCAACGACGCCATTGACGATATCGTCGATGAAGGTGAAATCCCGTTCCATCTTGCCGTGGTTGTAAACCTTTATCGGCTCTCCCTTTAGGATCGCATCCGTAAACAACCAAGGCGCCATGTCAGGGCGGCCGTAGGGGCCGTAAACGGTGAAGAAACGCAGTCCGGTGGACGCAATCTTGTGCACATGCCGGTAAGAATGGGCCAGGAGCTCGCCGGAACGTTTGGTCGCCGCATAGACGGATACCGGATTATCGACGGGATCGCTCTCGGAAAACGGCACTTTGCTGTTGGTCCCGTAGACCGAAGACGAACTCGCATAGACGATGGGCGGTCGCTTTTTCATTCGCAGGGCCTGTTCGAAGACCGTGACCTGACCATGGACGTTCGCGTCGACATAGGCAGCAGGATTTTCGACCGAATAGCGAACCCCCGCCTGCGCGGCCAGGTGAACGATGACATCGGCATCGGTATCCTCGCCGATCGCAGCGGCGAGCTCGCCGGCATTGGCAATGTTGGCACGCACGAAGCGGATGCCAGCATGTCCATCAAGAGCCGAAAGCCGCGTTTCCTTGAGCGCTACCGGATAGTAGTCATTGACATTGTCGATCGCGACAATCTCGACGCCTTCGGTTGCGAGCCTTCTTGCAACGTGAAAGCCGATAAAGCCGGCGGCTCCTGTGACGATGGCCTTCATCGTTCTCCCGTTTCCCTTTGCGACCTGCCCAAATTCATGCCCTCGCGCTCAGCGCCGCAACGTCCGCCTCGGCGTGTTGGGCAACCTGGGGGATCGAAAGAAATGGTGCATTGCCCGGCATCCAGCAGATCAAGATGGTCAGATAGATGAATACAGCGTCCGTGGCATCGTGGCCGAACATGATCCCTAACATGCCGGTTATGATGTAGCTCGACAGCAAGAGCAACGCGATTGCCGTCGCAAGATCGCGGCCCGGCCCCGGCTCCTTCTGGCGCGCGCCAATGATAGGGGTAGCAAGGAGCGCCAGGACACCGAGGACGCCGAGAATGCCGCCGTCAACCGCAGCGTTCAAAAGTCCGTTGTGAACATGGGTAAAGGTCATCTGCTTTTCAGGCGGCAGATTCAACACCGCGTTGACCGAGGACATTCTGTTCTGCGGCCCCTCGCCGAGAAGCGGCGACTGCAGGAATACCTCAGCGCCGGCCGACCAGAGCATAAGGCGGGCCTTCAGCGAGTTGATGTTCTCCTGCGGCTGGTCAAGGTGGGTGATATCGCTTTCGAGCGCATGGTAGCGCTCGGTTACCTTGATTGACGCGACGGAAATGACCGCCACGATGAGGACGGTTCCCACAACCTTCGCCGCATTGGTAAGCGACGGCAACGACTGGCCGCGCAAGTACCAGTAGAGGATGGCAAAGTGTACCGGCATGACCAGCCAGGCCGATCTTGTCCCCGAAAGAAAAGCGCAGGCCATTCCGCAGGCAAATCCCAGGATCGCAATCACACGCTCAGTCCTGCTATTTGAGTGGGCGTTGAGGAGCGAGACACTGCCGAAGAGCACAGCAAACAGTCCAAAGACGGCAGCATTGCCGGCGCCGGCTTCAGCGCGCGTGGCAAAAAAAGCTATCTGGACGAGGCTGTAGGCGAGTGCTCCGATCATGCCGATGCCCGCGCCGGTGATCAGGAAGGGCACGAGGCGGCCGGAAACGCCCGCATGAAGCCGCGGAAGTACCGCCCAAACGGCGAGGAACGGGATCATTTTCAGGATGTAGGTGAGGCCGGCTTTCGCATTGGGATGGAGGACGACCGACACGACCGTAACGGCGATATAGAAAGTGACGCACCAGGCGACGCGTTTTTCAGTCGGTGTCAGTTTGAAGGGGAAGCGCTTGAACGCCAGCGAGATAACTGCCCATATGAAGGCCAGGACGAGCGTAACTGACGTCCCGCTTGCCAAAAGGCCCGGGAAAAGCGCGAAGAGAAATGTGAAAATGCGATTATTGCGATCGATTCCAATAAAATGTCCCCTGGCGGGGAGCATCAAGGGCTTGGTCAACTGATCTGGAAACATTCATGATTCCGAATATTTTTGTTCTTGTACTCGCAGCGGTTCTGTATGAACCGTTGGCCCCGTGTAGCGCAGTTTGAGATTGATGCAACCAATAACCGCCAACCTGCTCGATTGGTATGATTCTCACCACCGGATTCTACCATGGCGCATTTCGCCGCGCGAGCAGAAGGCCGGGAAAGCTGTGGATCCCTACCGCATCTGGCTGTCCGAGATCATGTTGCAGCAGACGACGGTCGAGGCCGTGAAGCCCTATTTCAACGCCTTTGTCGAAAAGTGGCCGACCGTGAAGGACCTTGCCGCTGCCAGCCAGGATGCCGTCCTGCGCGCCTGGGCGGGGCTTGGCTATTATTCGCGGGCGCGCAATCTGAAGAAGTGCGCCGATACCGTGTGCGCCGATCACGGCGGAGCGTTCCCTTCTGATATCAACGGGTTGAAGTCATTGCCGGGGATCGGGGACTACACGGCCGCGGCGATTGCCTCCATCGCGTTCAACAGGCCTGTCGCGGTCGTCGATGGCAATGTGGAGCGTGTTATCAGCCGCCTTTACGCAATCGACACCCCTTTTCCCGCCGCCAAGCCCGAAGTCCGCGCCCGCATGCAGGCGCTCACCCCTGACGAACGTCCCGGCGATTTCGCGCAGGCCATGATGGATCTCGGTGCGACAATTTGCACGCCGAAGCGGCCGGCCTGTTTTGTCTGCCCCGTGAAGGAGGGCTGCGAAGCCCTGCAAACGAGCGATCCGGAGCTTTATCCCGTCAAGGCGGCCAAGAAGGAAAGGCCGATCCGCCTTGGGGCGGCGTTTGTTGCCATCTCTGCGGACAACGAAGTTTTGCTGCGCAGCCGCACCGAAACCGGTTTACTTGGCGGGATGGCCGAGGTGCCCACCACAGCCTGGACAGCGCGTCAGGACGGCGCGACGGATATCGCCAGCGCGCCATTTGCGGCCGACTGGATTGCTGCCGGCAACATCACGCACATCTTCACACATTTCGAGTTGCGCCTTGCCGTCTTCAAGGCAGGCAATATCCCTGCAATGCAAAACCTTGACGGTTGGTGGGTAAAAATCGAAAAACTTTCAGCCGAGGCGTTGCCTACGGTCATGAAAAAAGTCATTGCAGCAGCCATCCCCCACGCTTTTGCAAAAAGAGGTAAGGACGTATGACACCCGTCAAGCATATCGTTTTCGACATTGGCCAGGTTCTCATCCACTACGAGCCCGATGCCGCTTTTCGGGAACTCATTCCGGACGCCGCCGAGCGGAAATGGTTCTTTGACAATATCTGCACGCATGAATGGAACATCGAACAGGACCGCGGCCGCAAATGGGCCGATGCCGAGGCCCTGCTGATTGCGGACTTCCCCGACCGGGAAGATCACATCCGCTCCTTTCGCAAGAACTGGCACATGATGATCACCCATTCGATCGATGGCAGCGTCGCGATCCTGCGCCAGCTCATCGCTGACGGCCATGACGTCACCATGCTGACCAATTTCGCGTCCGACACGCTGCGCGAGGCCTGGGAGCGCTTTCCGTTCTTGACCGAGAGCCGCGGCGTAACCGTTTCAGGCGATATCGGACTGATCAAGCCGGACAAGGCCATCTATGATCACCATGTCGCGGCCTTCGACCTTGATCCAGCTGTAACACTGTTCATCGACGACAGCGCCAGGAATGTCGCGGGGGCACAGAAGGCTGGCTGGCAGTCCGTGCAATTCACCGGTCCAGAGGCCCTGAAGGCGGACCTCAATAATCTCGGTATCCGCGTCTGACTGCCAAAGACGAAACGCCCAGGCATGAGGCCTGAGCGTTTCGGATCAGAACGGCACTGGAGGTCCGCGTCCGATCGGAACGTCAGCCTCCGGCTGTCGTCATGCCGCTTCGCACCTGCTTTCGCAACTCGTCGATCGGCTTGAGAACGCCTGCATCTTCATAGTGCCAGAAAGTCCAGCCGTTGCAGGCATCGAGCCCTTGCGCCTTTGCACCCATCCGGTGGATGGAGCCGGCATCGCCACCTGCCGTGACGGTGCCGTCGGCCCTGATGATGGCCGCGTGACGGCGCCGCGCATCGCTGAGAATGGCGCCGGGCTTCAACAGGCCTGACTCGACAATACTGCCAAAGGCGACGCGCGGCTCGGCGCGCTTGCCGGTCATGACCGTGAGTTCAGCCCCAGCCAGCGGCTCCACGGCAGCGATGCGAGCCGTCGCAGCATCGATATATTTCTGCTCGCGCTCGATGCCGACGAAATGTCGCCCGAGGCGCTTTGCCACCGCGCCAGTGGTTCCCGAACCGAAGAAGGGATCGAGAATGACGTCGCCGGGTTTTGACGATGCCATGAGAATGCGGGCAAGCAGGGCTTCTGGCTTCTGCGTTGGGTGGATCTTGTCGCCATTCTCATCCTTCAGACGCTCCGCACCGGTACAAATGGGAAACAGCCAGTCCGACCGCATCTGCAGGTCGTCATTGGCAGCCTTCATCGCCTCATAGTTAAATGTGTAGCCCTTGGACTTCTGGTCGCGCGATGCCCAGATCATGGTTTCATGCGCATTCTGGAAGCGGCGGCCGCGAAAGTTCGGCATGGGATTGTTCTTGCGCCAGATGATGTCGTTGAGCATCCAGAAGCCAAGATCCTGCATCATCGAGCCGACGCGGAAAATATTGTGATAGGAGCCGATGACCCAGATCGTGCCGTTGGGCTTGAGAACGCGTCGGCACGCCAGCAGCCAGGCACGGGTAAAGGCATCATAGGCCTGAAAGCTTTCGAACTGGTCCCAGTGGTCATCGACCGCATCGACCTTCGACTGGTCGGGACGATGCAGATCACCGTCGAGCTGCAAATTGTAGGGCGGGTCGGCAAAGATGATATCGACGGAATGATCCGGCAGCCGGTTGAGGGCGGCCACACAGTCGCCCTTCAAAATTGTATCGAGCCAGGAGGATTGCGGCGCTGCCTGGGGCAGTTCATTCACGAGACGAACAACGGACATGGGGTACTCGACTACTGGGGACGCATTACAGAGCCTCATGGTTACCGGACGCGGTAAATTTCGCGTTAAGAGCCGGCGTTATGCGGGAAACTGTTCGGTGCATTGAACCCCGCAACCTTTCTGGGGCGTGACGGAGCGCAAAGGCGGGCGAGCCTTCATTTGAAGGGAGCCACTTTATAGGTGCCGGTGAACGCCTGCACTTCGTCGTTTATTTCCTCGGTGTGGAGCAGCTTATAGTTTTGGGACAGGACCGCAGAGCCGCCCATGATGACGCTCCCCGTAGCGAGTTCGAGAACCTCGCCGCTCGGCCGCTTCAAGACGAGAACGACAGCGCAATCGCTCTGGATCGTGCATTGGCTATCAAGTTGCGTAAGCAACCATTCGCCCGCAGGCGTTGTCAGGCGAGCAGTGTAAATATTAGGTAGCGTTTCTGGATCGCCAGACTTGGTGAAATACGAGCTTTCCCAAATCCCGTCAGGATCGCGCGCTGCATTTTCGGTCGTGAGTTTGAGCTGGAACTTGTATCCGTCCGCAGCATAGGCGGGGGGCGCGATCAGTACTGCCGAAACGAACACAGCCGTCAAGGTTCGGTAAAAAGTCATGGAATATGCCTCGTTCGTTGAAAAAATTGCAAACCTTTGCGAGCGGTATCGTAGGTCAGAAAACAAAGCGCCCGCGTCATGAGAAAAGCCATGCGCACCGCCCGCCATGCGAGTAAGCGGCAACGAGCGCCGCGACTACAACGAGGCCTGTTTCCAGGGGGCGCTCGGCCGGGTGAGCGACGACATGCAGCGTCCATTTGACGAGAGCGTTGATCGCGCCAAAGATAATCACGGCGACGCCAAAGAGGGCGAAGGGTGCGAGTTCAGCCGGGCTGACCCTGCAGTCCGTGTGTGGATAGAAGTAATCGGGGTGATTGGGATCATTATTCATTCTGATTGCTTTCGATGATTAAGGGTAGGTAATACTTAACATTTCGAACAACTTCGCGATACACACCTTTAGAAGTATCTATTTGTAATTACTGCCATTTTCGCCAGATTGCAACTCTAGGTTTTCAAGCCAAACCAGAACCGTTGCTTGACGCCCTCGGCATTCGGTATGTCGAAATAGTATGGTTTGTCGCGCAGCGGCCGATCAAACTTCTGGATGAGTTCGCATGTCGAGTGGTTGTCGCCGCTGTTGGTCCAGACCTCTTGTGTAATGATATCTTTGTCACTGCCTGGGACTTTATCGTCGTTGTTGTTGTTCTGTTCTTTGGGTCCTCTTCGGCCGGTGAAAAGCCGGCAGGACAATCATCATAAAGGTCCTTGCCGGGCTTACCCGCCTTGCCACCCACATCGCCATAGCCCGCTTTTCTTTGACGCCCGGCCAATTAGCGTGTAGTCGATGCCGGTAAATCCCCCAAGCGACCGAAATGCTGCACGATGGCAGCGCTATTTTCACGAACAGGTATGATTTAATGGAACCACAGCTCATTATTTTCGACTGCGATGGCGTGCTCGTCGATTCCGAATTCCTTGCCGCACAGGTCGAGTCCAAGCTTCTGACCGATGCAGGCTATCCGATCGAACCCGAAGACATTGCCGAGCGCTTTGCCGGCCTGACCTGGACCGACATCCTGCTTCAAGTCGAGAAGGAAGCAGGAATTCCAATTTCCGCGCAGTTGATCGAAGAATCCGCCAAGCAGATGGATTATAAGCTGCGCAACGAGCTCAACGTCATCGACGGCGTCGAGCAGGTCGTTGCCGCGCTGAAATATCCGAAATGCATCGCCTCGAACTCGATCAGTTCCTCGCTGAAGATGATGCTGGAGCAGAGCACGCTCTATGATCTGTTTGCGCCGCACATCTTTTCGGCGCGTGAGGTCGGATCGCAAAAGCCGAAGCCGGCGCCGGACGTCTATCTCTTTGCGGCGCGGCATTTCAACGTCGATCCAGCGCGGGCGATCGTAATCGAAGACTCGACACATGGTGTTCACGCGGCCCGGGCAGCCGGCATGCGGGTCATCGGCTTTACCGGCGGCGCCCACACCTATCCGGGTCATGCAGACAAATTGACGGATGCCGGCGCTGAAACAGTCATCAGCCGCCATCGCGATCTGCCGGCCGTGATCGAAGCCATGTCGGTGTGGTCGGAAGCCGTTTGATCTGGCTTCAGTCAAAAAGAAGACGGCCGGTATTTCCACCGGCCGTCTTTGTTGACCATCTAGTTCTTTTTCTTTGTCTTTGCCTTGGCGCTATCGTCCGGACCTTCGTCAAAGCCGACGAAGACCTGAACGTTCCGGCTCGCCGGCTTGGGGAAGCTCACGTTCGGATCGTTGAAGATGAACTGGGTGGCCGCGCCACTGTCGTTGACTGCAACCGCCTGCCTGCTCAGCTTGGAGTAGACAACATCGGAGCCCTGGATAACGGCAACACGGATTGGCACTGTGACCGTACCGGGCGTGAACTTCGCCCCGGGAACGATCTTGCCGGAAACGGCGACAGTCATGGTCATCGTCGTGTCGTCCGAATTGCAAGAGCGGGTTTCGTCCGACATGGATGCCTGATAAATCAGGTTCGCCGGGTTCTTGTCGGTGGTCTTCCCGTAATTGTTGATGACCGAGGTTCCCTCGCGGATCGTGACGGGTGGGCAGAAGGCGCGCAGTTGCGAGGCGGTGAGGCGCTTGTCGGCCTCGGCGGTGGCCTGGGCCTTGGGGGAGTTCGTGTCCACGGTCCCGCCGCTCGTCGAACAGGCCGCAAGACCCGCAGCAAAGACCAATGCACAAATTGGGGCGCAAAGTTGATAGAAGGGCAGAGTTTTTTGTGTTTCTGACTTCATGAACTGAACTTTCCTCGTAGAACGAACCTTGACGAACGAACGTGTTCTATATCAACGGTTCGATGAGAATGCGACGGGCTGCGCAAGCTTTTTGCCGAGGCGGCGCGTGCATCCAAAGGCAAGGGATATTTGAGATGAAATACGTTAGTACACGCGGCGAAGCGCCGGTTTTAGGATTTTCCGATGCCCTTCTCGCCGGCCTTGCGCGCGATGGCGGGCTCTATCTGCCCCAGGAATTTCCACAATTTTCTGCAGACGAGATCCGTTCGCTGCGGGGCAAGACCTACGCCGAGATCGCGATTTACGTGCTGACGCCATTCATTGCCGGCGATATCGACCAGGCCGATTTCGAGGCGATGGTACACGAAGCCTACGCCACCTTCCGCCATGAGGCGGTCTGCCCTTTGGTCCAGACCGGACATAATGAGTTCGTGCTCGAGCTTTTCCATGGTCCGACGCTCGCATTCAAGGATGTGGCGATGCAGCTTCTGGCGCGGCTGATGGATTACAGTCTTGCCAGGCGGGGCGAGCGGGCGACCATCGTCGGCGCAACGTCCGGCGACACGGGCGGCGCGGCTATCGACGCCTTTGCCAACCGCGACCGGACCGACATCTTCATTCTGTTTCCGCACAACCGCGTCTCGCCCGTGCAGCAGCGGCAAATGACGACGTCAGCAGCGTCCAATGTTCATGCGCTCGCCATCGATGGCAATTTCGACGATTGCCAATCGCTCGTCAAAGGCATGTTCAACGATCTCAACTTTCGCGACGCGCTCTCGCTCTCCGGTGTCAATTCGATCAACTGGGCGCGGATCATGCCGCAGATCGTCTATTACTTCACGGCGGCGCTCAGCCTCGGCGCTCCCGACCGCCCAGTTTCGTTCACTGTGCCAACCGGCAATTTCGGTGATATTTTTGCAGGTTACGTTGCAAAGCGCATGGGACTTCCGATCGAGCGCCTCGCCATTGCCACCAACGACAACGATATACTTGCCCGGACACTCGAGACCGGCAATTACGAAACGCGTGGCGTGGTACATACGACCTCGCCGTCGATGGACATCCAGGTTTCGTCCAACTTCGAACGCTTGCTCTTTGAAGCACACGGCCGTGACGCGGCCTCGGTGCGGCGCCTCATGGACGGCCTCAAGCAATCCGGAAGCTTCTCGATCGCCGAAAAGGCACTCGGCTTCATCCGGTCCGAATTCGATGCCGGCCGCTCCAGCAAGGCGGAGACAACCGGGATCATCGCGAGCGTGCTGAAGCAGTCCGGCTATCTGCTCGATCCACATTCGGCCATCGGCCTGAAGGTAGCACGCGAAGTTCTGCGGGCGACGGCGCCAAGCGTTGTCCTTGCCACGGCTCATCCGGCCAAGTTCCCGGATGCCGTGAAGGAGGCAAGCGGTGTCCATCCAGACCTGCCACTCTGGCTGGGTGATCTCATGCAACGAAAAGAACAGTACACGGTACTTCCCAACGACCTTAAAAATGTGGAAGAGTATGTGAGCCGGCATTCAAGAGCGGCAAAGTAAGGAGCATTGCATGGGCGTTGAAATCAGTCGCCTCTCCAACGGTTTGACGATTGCGACAGAGACAATGCCGCATGTGGAGAGCGTAGCCCTTGGCATTTGGGTCAGGGCAGGGTCACGGAACGAGGCAAGCAACCAGCACGGTATAGCCCATCTTCTCGAACACATGGCCTTCAAGGGCACCGAGAACCGCTCCGCCTGGAAGATCGCCGCCGATATCGAGGATGTGGGCGGTGAAATCAATGCTGCGACCAGCGTCGAGACCACTTCGTATTATTCTCGCGTCCTGCGCGATGACATGCCGCTCGCGATCGACATTCTCGCCGACATCATGACGAGTTCGAAATTCGACGCCGAGGAACTCGAGCGCGAAAAGAACGTCGTCATGCAGGAGATCGGTGCTGCGCATGATACGCCCGACGATGTGGTTTTCGATCGCTTCACCGAAGCTGCCTTCCAGAACCAGACCATCGGACGTACCATCCTTGGCACGCCGGAGACCGTCCAATCCTTCTCGTCGGCCGACCTTCGCCGCTATATGGACGAGCAATACAGCGCCGAGCGCATGGTCGTCGTCGCCACCGGCGGCGTCAAGCACGACGAATTCGTCCGAGAGGTCGAAAAGCGCCTCGGTTCGTTCCGGTCGAAATCGACGGCCCCGGAACCCGAAATCTCCCACTATGTCGGCGGCGATTTCCGCGAACAGCGCGAATTGATGGACGCCCAGGTGGTGATCGGTTTTGAAGGCCGCGCCTATCATGTGCGTGATTTCTATGCCTCGCAGCTTTTGGCGATGATCCTCGGTGGCGGCATGTCTTCACGCCTCTTCCAGGAAGTGCGGGAAAAGAGGGGCCTGTGCTACTCGGTCTATGCGTTCCATTGGGGGTTCTCCGAGACCGGCGTTTTCGGGGTCCATGCTGCAACCGGCCGCAATCATCTGAAAAAGCTCGTGCCCGTGATCATTGACGAGCTGCACGCTGCTGCACGCAATATCAGCCAGGAGGAATTGAACCGGGCACGGGCGCAATATCGGGCGAGCCTGCTGATGTCGCACGAAAGCGCAGCAAGCCGCGCCGGACAGATCGCACGCCAGATGCTTCTCTACGGCAATCCGATATCGACCGACGAACTGGTCGAGCGTCTCTCGAAGATCACTGTCGAACGTTTGACCGACCTTGCCGGACGCCTGTTCCTCGACACGACGCCTACAGTCGCCGCCGTCGGCCCGATCGGTTCCCTGATGAAGTTCGCCGATATCCGTCATGGACTGACTGCCCCAGCGTCGAGCCCGAGAAAGATAGCGGTCTGACGGCGATCCGGAGCGGCAATGATCGCCCTGCCCTTTCTCAAAAGCGTGGCCCCGCCCTTGCAGGGCAAGCGCATTTACCTGCGTCCGCCGACGCTTTCCGACTATCGCGCCTGGGCATCGCTGCGCGCCGAAAGCCGCGAATTTCTCGCGCCATGGGAACCGCTCTGGGCGGTCGATGATCTGGAGCGCGGCGCATTCCGCCATCGCATTCGCCATTATGACGACGAGGCGGCGGCAGGCACGGCCCATCCGTTCTTTCTCTTCCGCAATACCGACCAGCGCTTGCTCGGCGGCATCACACTTGGCAACATCCGCCGCGGTGTCGGCCAGAATGGCATGATCGGATACTGGATCGGCGCACCCTTCGCCGGACAGGGGTTCATGCACGAAGCATTGAGCCTGCTCATCCCCTATGCTTTCACCAAGGTGAGGTTGCACCGCCTGGAAGCTGCCTGTATTCCAAGCAATGAAAGATCGATCCGCCTTCTCGAAAAAGCCGGATTTCAGAGAGAAGGACTGCTCCGTTCTTACCTAAAGATAAACGGAATGTGGCAAGATCATCTTCTCTTCGCGCTGATTGAGGATGATGCAAGGGCTGGCAAATGAAAAAGTATCGGTGGCTTTGTTGGGACGACAGATGCTGAAAGGCTTATCGCGGGCTCTGGTCCTCATATTCATGCTGCTCGCGGCCCATACCGCCGCCAATGCCTTCGAAACAATCAAGATCACCAAGGAAAGCACGGCGCTCGACCTGTCGAAGGCCGTCGAGGTCTATCGCAACCAGGGTGAGACGTTCCAGATTTCAACGGCACCCGGTACGGACGGCATCGTTCGGCGTATCGAGGTGCAGGCAAACGACAAGCGTTCGACCGGCGACTGGGCCGCCTTTTCGCTCGCCAATCCGACCGACGAGCAGATCGACCGGCTGATCGTCGCGCCGCATTTCCGTCTTGTCGGATCGCGCTTCATCTGGCCCGACCTCGGTTCCACGCGCATCACGTCGATTACCCCCAGCGAAGGCTTCGCCCTCGACCGGCAGGCGAGCGACGACGCGGATATTTTCCTGATCACGCTCAACCCGGGTTCGGTCATCACCCTTGTCGCGGAACTCGCTTCTCCTAACCTGCCACAGGTCTATGTGTGGGAGCCGAATGCCTATAAGGATACGGTCAATTCCTATACGCTCTATCGCGGCATTCTGCTTGGCATTGCCGGCCTGCTGGCACTGTTCCTGACCATCCTTTTCGTCGTCAAGGGTACGTCGCTATTCCCGGCGACGGCAGCACTCGCCTGGGCGGTTCTTGCCTATATCTGCGTCGATTTCGGCTTCTGGAGCAAGCTCATCGAAATCGCGCCGGGCAACGAACAAATGTGGCGGGCGGGCACCGAAGTGGCGCTTGCCGCGACGCTCGTGATCTTCCTTTTTACCTATCTCAACCTCAATCGCTGGCACGATAATTTCAGCTATGGCGCACTGACCTGGATTCTCGGTCTCGGCATCGTCTCCGGTGTCGCAATCTTCGACCCACCGATTGCTGCCGGCATTGCCCGCTTTTCCTTCGCGCTGACCATCATAGCCGGCACGATCCTGATCGGATTCTTCTCGTTCCGCAGCTATGACCGGGCAATCATGCTGATCCCGACGTGGATCCTGCTCCTGGTCTGGCTGATGGGCAGCTGGCTTACCGTTGCCGGCATTCTTGCCAACGACATCATCCAGCCCGCCCTGGCAGGCGGCCTTGTCCTTATCGTTCTCCTGATCGGCTTTACCGTCATGCAGCACGCTTTTTCCGGAGGCGCGTTGCAACAGGGGCTCTTCTCCGACGTCGAGCGGCAGGCGCTCGCCATCATCGGTTCGGGCGATATCGTCTGGGATTGGGACGTGCCGCGCGACCGCGTTGTCACGACGCCCGACCTCACCAATTTCCTCGGAGCGTCGGCAAGTTCCTTGCACGGGGCGGTGCGCAACTGGCTGCCGATGCTGCACTCCGACGACCGCGACCGTTTCCGGACCACGCTCGACGTCATTCTTGAGAACCGTCGCGGCCGCATCTCCCAGACCTTCCGCCTGCGCGCCAACGACGGTCATTATTACTGGTATTCCTTGAAGGCGCGCCCGGTCATCGGTTCGGATGGTGAGATCGTACGCTGCGTCGGCACCTTGATTGATGTTACGGAACAGAAGAAGGCAGAGGAGCGGCTGCTCCACGATGCCGTCCACGATAATCTGACCGGCCTTCCCAACCGCGAACTTTTCCTGGATCGCCTCGGCTCGGTGATCACCATGGCGCAAACGGAAAGCAAAATCCGCCCGACTGTGTTCATCATCGACATCGACCGCTTTAAGCAGGTCAATGACGGGCTCGGCCTGTCTGCCGGCGACACCTTCCTGCTGACCATATCGCGCCGCCTGCACCGCCTGCTGCGCCCGCAGGATACGCTGAGCCGCCTCTCTGCAGACCAGTTCGGCCTGATCCTCGTATCCGAAAGCGAGCCCGCCAAGATTGCCGCCTTCGCCGATGCGGTGAAACAGGCGATCCGCGCGCCCATCGCCTTTGCCAAGCGCGAGATTGTTCTCACCGCATCGCTCGGCCTCATCACATGGACGAGCGGCAGCGCCGCCTCGCCGGAGGATCTGGTGAAGGATGCCGAGCTGGCGATGTACCAGGCGAAACGCTTTGGCGGCGACCGCATCGAGCCCTTCCGCCCGGCCTTCCGTGCGGTCGGCAGCGATCGCCTTCAGCTTGAATCGGACCTGCGGCGCGCGCTGGAACGCCGTGAAATCCATATGGCCTATCAGCCGATCGTGCGCCTCGATGACAACAGCATCGCCGGCTTTGAAGCGCTCATGCGCTGGGATCATCCGCGCCGCGGGTCGATCCCGCCGTCAGAGTTCATTCCCGTCGCCGAAAGTTCCGGCCTCATCGTCCAGCTTGGCCTCTTTGCGATGCAAAAAGCCGCCGAAGATCTCGTCAATTGGCGCCGTACCCTCGGAGCGACACCGCTCTTCGTCTCGGTCAACATTTCGAGCAGCCAGTTGATCCGCCAGGATCTCATCGATGATGTCCGCTCGGTCCTGCTGCAGACGCAGATCGAGCCGAGCAGCCTGAAGCTCGAACTGACGGAATCTCTGATGATGGAAAATCCGGAGCGCTCCGGCTATGTGCTGTCCAGCATCAAGGCAATGGGCGTCGGCGTCTCGCTCGACGATTTCGGCACCGGCTATTCTTCGCTTTCCTATCTCACATCCTTCCCGTTCGATATGATCAAGATCGACCGTTCGTTCCTCAAGGCGGATCAGCCGCAAAAGGTGACCCTGCTGCGCTCGATGATCAGTATGGCGCATGACCTTGGCCTTGCTGTCGTGTCGGAAGGCATCGAAAATGAAAGCGATGCGCTGCAACTGCGCCAGATGGGCTGCGAATATGCGCAGAGCTTCATGTTCAGCCCGCCTTTGACCCTCGACGTCGCCACCAAGCTTCTGCGCGAACAGTTCCAGCAGTCGAAGGCCGCATCGTAAGACTAAAAGCGGGCTTGGAATTGGCGAAGAGACTGCTATTATTATTAACTGGAGCGTGGGGCGAGCCTTCGCCCACCCCACCTTTACCTAGGTAATCAATCGAACCCGGATGCAGACTTGCCAGCCCGTCCGGGTTCTTTTGATTTCAAAGGTAATAGTCAGTGGCAAAAACCACATGCCTATTCTCCGAGTTTGAGAGCAAGGCCGTTGCCACGGTCGGGAGGCCCATCGTCCCGATGCACCAGCTGGCTTGATGCTGCTACTTGGCTCTCGCTTTCATTGATTGCTTGGATTTGGATTCCCAACAAGAAATGCAGGGTTGAATCCCTTGCTGTATCGCGTTGCAGCGCGACCGGAAGACATGTCAAAACCGATTGGTAAATTTAAGCGTGGCCCGCGACCGTGGCGAGGCGCGACGGATCGATACCCATATAGGCGAGCAGCCGATCATAGGTGCTGTCAATGTTCGGATCGAAGAGCAGATCGTGCGGCGCCTGGCAAGTGAGCCAGCCATTATTGGCGATCTCGTTTTCGAGCTGGCCGGAGGCCCATCCCGAATAACCCAATGTCATCAAAGCCTTGCGCGGACCACGTCCGCCTGAGATGGCGCGCAGGATGTCGACCGTTCCCGTCAGGCACAGTTCCTCGGCAACGGGCATTGTGGAATCCGTCAGATAGTCGTCGGAATGGAGGACGAAGCCGCGCCGCACTTCGACGGGACCGCCATTGCGGACGAGGAAATCGCGCGTCCTGTCCGGCATCATGATGACTTGCTGCTCATCGAGCACGCCAAGCTGAACCAAAATTTCTGCAAATTCCATTTCCTGGGCGCGATTGATGATAAGACCCATCGCGCCATTTTCCGAATGGGCGCAGATGTAGATAACCGAGCGCGCAAAACGGCTGTCTTCCATCCCCGGCATGGCGAGAAGGAATTGTCCATTCAGAAAACCGGCTTCGTTGGTCGCGTCTCTCAAGTTTCCCATAAGAATAAGGGTACCAAGGATTCTATAAATGACAACGCCCAATGGTAACGAATTGTAAACGACAGCGGTCACCGATGTGAAAAGTTTGGCCGAACACGACTTCGTCACACAGATATGATGGGCAAATCCCCTCATCTCCTTGATCGCAACGAAAAGCATTGTAATTGTCGCCGCCATGAAAACAAAATTCCTTTGCCTCATTGCCTCATTGCTCTTCGCTCTTCCGGCAGCCGCTGCCAGTTCAGACTGGACCAGCACGCCGGGCGGCAAGGTCCGCGTCATCGTCGACAATCCACCGGACGGCACCCCGGAGGTGCGCGGCGCCATCCAGATCAATCTCGATCCGGGCTGGAAAACCTATTGGAAGGAACCGGGTGACGCAGGCGTGCCGCCCGAACTCGATCTTACGGCAAGCGACAACATCAAAGCCTATGCGCTTGCCTTCCCGACGCCGCACCGTTTCGCCGATGGGGGCACGCAGTGGGCCGGGTACAAGAAGCCCGTTTCGCTCCCGTTCACGCTGACGCTGGAAGACCCCGCCAAGCCAGCCCATCTCAAGGGACACGCTTTCCTCGGCATATGCGAGACAATCTGCATTCCCGTCACGGCCGAGTTCGATATTGCCATCGATGGTACGCCGAGCGACGCGCTGACCATGGCCGAGATTTCGACCGCATTTGATCAATTGCCGGCACCAGCATCGGCGGAATTCGGCGTTCGCGCCGTCACGCGCGACAATGACCATCTTGATTTCACGGCTGAACTTGCGGCGGGCAGCGAGGAGGTCGATCTCTTCGTGGCTGCGGAAGGAGGGGCCAATTTCGGCATGTCGAAATTGAAGAGCCGCGACGACAAAAGTGCCGTCTTCGCCGTGCCGCTCGTTTCCGGCGCACAGGCAAAGCCCGGCCTCCTGTACTATACGCTGGTGCAGGGCGACAAGTCCGTATCCGGAACAATTCCCTTCAAGGAATAGCTCGACTTTTCACCATCCGCACCCTATCTGCGATAGGCCTTTGCGCAATCTCAAGAGGAGCGATTCATGACTATCAAGGTAGGCGAACGTTTGCCCGATGCCACATTCAAAACCAAGACCGATGAGGGCGTCAGCGAAGTACGCTCCGACAGCCTGTTCAAGGGCAAGAAGGTCGTTCTCTTTGCCGTTCCAGGTGCGTTCACGCCCACATGCAGCATGAACCACCTCCCCGGTTATCTCGAAAACCGCGACGCTATTCTCGCGAAGGGCGTCGATAGCATCGTCGTCGTCGCCGTGAACGATCCGCACGTCATGGGTGCCTGGGCTAAAGCGACCAACGGCGAAGGCAAGATCCAGTATCTGTCGGATGGAAATGCGACCTTCACCAAGGCCGTCGGCCTCGAAATCGATCTTGCCGCCGGCAATATGGGCGTGCGCTCCAAGCGCTATTCCATGCTCGTCGAGGACGGCGTCGTCAAGGAACTCAACATCGAGGAAGCGCCGGGACAGGCCGTTACATCGAGCGCGGCAACCCTGCTCGGCCAACTCTGATCTTATGGCTGCGAGGGCTTTACCGGCCCTCGCCTCCTTGGACCACCGGCTTGCGCTTGAACGGAGCCATGCCCGCCCGCGCCAGTTCATCGGCGCGCTCGTTTTCCGGGTGGCCGGCGTGCCCCTTTACCCAATGCCACACGACCTTGTGTCGCTTGCGCGCCTCATCAAGCTGTTGCCAAAGCTCGGCATTCTTCACCGGCTTCTTGGCCGCCGTCTTCCAGCCATTGCGCTTCCAGCCTTCGATCCAGCCCGAAATACCGTCGCGCACATAGATGGAGTCCGTATAGAGATCGACGTGGCAAGGCTCCTTCAGCGCGCTCAGCGCCGCAATTGCCGCCATAAGTTCCATGCGGTTGTTGGTTGTGTCCGCCTCGCCGCCGGAGAGTTCCTTCTCGTTGCCATTCCAGCGCAGTACAGCGCCCCAGCCGCCCGGACCAGGATTGCCGGAACAAGCGCCGTCGGTGAACGCTTCGATATCCTTCATACGCGTTGTCCTTCGAGGACCAGTCCATATTCCTCGGCAGACTTGATCTGGCGATGAAACCGCATGCGGCGCAGATACTCCATCGGGTCCTTCTTGACGACGAGGCTGCCCTCCGGCGTGTTCAGCCAGTCATAGAGGCGGGTCAGCATGAAGCGGAGGGCCGAGCCACGCGCAAGGATCGGCAGGCTTGCCGCCTCGTCGGCCGAAAGCGGCCGGATGGAATTATAGCCGCGCAGGAGCGCAGTACCCTTGGTGAGGTTGAACGCATTGTCCTTCTCGAAGCACCAAGCATTGAGACACACCGCGACGTCGTAGGCGAGAAGGTCGGTGCAGGCGAAATAAAAGTCGATGAGGCCGGAAAGCTTGTTGCCGAGGAAGAAGACATTATCCGGAAAAAGATCGGCGTGGATGACGCCGTGCGGCAGGTGCGATGGCCAGTTCGCCTCGAAGAATGCGAGATCGGCTTCGGTTTCGCTGGCAAGGCCGGGTTCAACTCCATCCGCGCCTGCCCTGGAATTCTCCCAGAGCGGCCGCCAGCCTTCGACCGAGAGCGCGTTCTTCCGCCGCATGGGGAAATCCTCGCCCGCAATGTGCATCCGCGCCAGCGCCTCGCCAAGCGCGAAGCAATGCTGCACCGTCGGGCGGCGCATCCACATGCCTTCAAGGAAGGTAACGATCGCGGCGGGGCGGCCGGCAAGCTCGCCGATGCTTGAACCGGATTTCTGATTCACCGGCAATGGACAACTGATCCCCTTGCCCGCGAGGTGGCGCATGAGACCGAGAAAGAACGGCAGGTCGTTGCTGTTCACCCGCTTCTCGTAAAGCGTCAGTATGAACGAGCCTGCACTTGTGTGCAGGAGATAGTTCGAATTCTCGACGCCTTCGGCAATGCCCTTATAGGAGAGCAGCTCGCCAACTTCGTAGTCCTTGAGGAAATGCGCCAGGTCGATTTCGTTGATGTCGGTGTAAACGGCCATGATCAGCGGCTTCCGTTGACGAAGGCCATATCGAGGCTTGTCAGTTCCACGTCACGCAGGTCGCGCATGACGTGGAAGTTTTCGGTCTCGATGGTCGTCTCAGCAAGTTCGATGGACACGGTGTAGCGTTCCGAAAAGAATTGAATGATTTCGTCGACGATGATCTCCGGAGCCGAGGCGCCGGCGGAAAGTCCGACCACGGATATGTCGCCGACCTGATCCCACTCGATATCCGAGGCGCGCTGCACCAGCATCGAGTGGCTTGCGCCCGACCGCTCCGCGACTTCGACGAGCCGCTTCGAATTGGATGAATTGGGCGCGCCGACAACGAGGAAGAGGTCGCATCCCGGCGCCGCAGCCTTCACCGCGTCCTGGCGGTTGGTGGTTGCATAGCAGATGGATTCGGCGGCCGGTGCCATCAATGCTGGAAAACGCTGCTGCAGGGTTGCAATAATTCCGGCGGTATCGTCCACCGAAAGCGTTGTCTGCGTCACGAAGCCGAGATTGTCCGGATCGACGGGCATGTAGGCCTCGGCGTCCTCGATCGTCTCGATCAGCGTGACGGCGCCTTCCGGCAGTTGGCCCATCGTTCCGATAACCTCCGGATGGCCGGAATGACCGACCAGGATCACGTGCCGGCCGAGGCGCTGATGCCGCATCGCCTGCTTGTGCACCTTGGAGACCAGTGGACAGGTGGCGTCGAGATAAAAGAGGTTCTTGTTCTGCGCATCGGCGGGAACAGATTTAGGCACGCCGTGGGCGGAAAAGACCACGGGCTGGTCGCGATGTTCCGCTGGGATTTCGTCGAGTTCCTCGACGAATACGGCGCCCCGGGCCTGCAGGCCCTCGACCACGTAGCGGTTGTGCACGATTTCGTGGCGCACATAGACCGGCGCGCCGTATTTTTTTAGAGCCAGAACCACGATCTGGATCGCCCTGTCCACCCCGGCGCAAAATCCGCGCGGTCCGCAAAGGCGGATTGTCAGCGGTCTCTTCTCAGGCATCTTTATCGTCTCGCGGAACCGGTTGAAATGCTACTTGGACTTGGGCGGCAATCAGCGGGAAGTCAAGTCGGAAGACGATGCTCCATCGACGGCCGTCTTGTTTTCCGCTGGGAGTTTATAGCGTCGCCGCAGCGAGATTGCCAAAATTACGACCAGGGTTGCCGCAAGGCCATACCAGGTGACGGCATATTGCAAGTGGCTGTTGGGCAGATCGATGATCGTGACCCCGCCGACCGGCGCACCACCCGGGTTGGGCGTCTTGTCGGCGTCGATGAAGAAGGGCACGAGCTTTCCCCTGTCGATCCCCGATTGCGAGGCCATCGTCGCCAGGTCTTTCCAGTAGTAGATATTGGCGGGAAGATCATTATCCGGAACAAGCGAGGACGGCTTGGCATCAAGCGGGTTGCGGGCAAGGCCGGTAATCGTCACCTGGCCCTCGACCTCGCCCCCTGGGCGCGTCGCCGGTTCCTTCCGGTCGTAGGGCACGAAGCCGCGATTGACGAAAACCGCGCGGCCGTCATCAAGCAGCAGCGGCGTATAAACGTAAAAGCCGGAATAACCGTCGTAGGTCGCGAAGAAATGCCGCTCCTTGTCGTTCAGCAGCCGGCCGGCAACCTTGACGGTGCGGTAATCGACATCCTGACCTTCGTTCCAGACCTTTTCGATTTCGGCGAGCGGAACTGGTGCGGCATGGGTCCGCGCTTCGATCTCCGCAAGGAGACCTTCCTTCCAGTAGAGCCGTTCGACCTGCCACGTGCCGAGCGCCACGAGAATTGCGAAGAGCACTGCGCCAAGGATAAGCGTGATCCAGGGAAATCTTGGGCGGTCCGCCGCTACGTATGTCTTACTCATGAGCGGTCGGGCGATCGAGCCGTCCCTCTGCGGCCTTGTGCTTGTACTGGAGGGCGATGAGAATGCCCTTCATCCAGCGGAGCGTGGCGAGACAAAGCACGAGTGCTAGCGGTATCCACAGGATGAAATGGACCCAGAGCGGCGGGTCGATATTGACCTCCATCCACAGGGCAAGGCCAACCACGATGAAGCCGATCAGCAGCATGACCAGGACGGCCGGCCCCTCGCCCGTATCGATAAACGAATAATCGAGACCGCAATTGGTGCATCGCGTCGCGGGTTTCACAAATCCATCGAACAATCTGCCCTGGCCGCAGCGCGGGCATTTGGCCTTGATGCCGGCCACGATCGGATCGACGGGCGGGTAAAGGGCTGTGTCTTCGTTCATTGAAATCTGCGCTCGAAGGATTGTTTCAGTTGGCGTTGTGATCGGGACAAGCGTCGAGATTAAGGCCGCGTGCGATTAGTGACGCCGTTTGGTTGATCTGTCCAGCAGCCAAGTTGAAGCACATCCCAAAGAAAAGGGCGGGCCATGTCACCATGCCCGCCCCTTCATGTCTCGATAGATGCCGCTTATTCGACGGCCATCGGTGCGCCCCAACCGGCCCATACATAGATGGAAAAGAAGAGGAACAGCCAGACGACGTCAACGAAGTGCCAGTACCAGGCTGCAGCTTCGAAGCCGAAATGCTTCTGCGGGGTGAAGTCGCCGCGAATCGAGCGCAACAGGCAGACCGCCAGGAAGATCGTGCCGATGATGACGTGGAAACCATGGAAGCCGGTCGCCATGAAGAAGGTCGCGCCGTAGATCGAATCCTTGAAGGCGAACGGTGCGTGCACATATTCGTAGGCCTGCACGAAAGTGAAGAGCATGCCGAGCAGAACCGTCAGGGTGAGGCCTGTGATGAGGCCCTTGCGATCATTGTGGATGAGCGCATGGTGCGCCCAGGTAACGGTCGTTCCCGAAAGCAGCAGGATGATCGTGTTGTAGAGGGGCAGATGCAGCGGATCGATCACCTCGATGCCCTTGGGCGGCCAGATGCCACCGGTAAAGGCGGTACGGGCAACCTGCTCGACCTCGCCCGGGAACAGGCTTGCGTCGAAGAATGCCCAGAACCAGGCAACGAAGAACATCACCTCCGAGGCGATGAACATGATCATGCCGTAGCGCAGGTGCAGTTGGACAACGCGGGTATGATGGCCCTGCTTGCTCTCCTTGATCGTATCCGACCACCAGCCGTACATGGTGTAAAGGATGATCACGAGACCGATGAGGAAAATCCATGGGCTTGTCAGGTTGGCCCTGAACAGCACGAGTTCACCGCCGGCATGGTAGCGCATGAATGCGATACCGCCGAGGGCCAGGACGAAGGCACCGACCGATCCGAGGAACGGCCACGGACTTGGATCGATGATGTGGTAGTCGTGATGTTTCTGGTGTGCTTCGGCCATTCTAACCCCCGCAATTTCTGTTCATCTGTAAGACACCGGCCAGAGCCGGCGCAAGTTCAAAGCTGTCCTGACCCGTTCTCTTTCTTGATATCGGTGTTGGCGGCAAGCGGGGCCGGCATTGCGATGGGGAAGAACGTGTAGGACAGGGTGATGGTATTGACGCCCTTCAGTTCGGGCGCGTTGACAATGTCCGGATCGACAAAGAAGACGACCGGCATTTCAAGGTCTTCACCAGGCTTGAGCACCGTATCGGTGAAGCAGAAGCACTCGACCTTGTTGAAATAGGCGCCGGCGGCCTGCGGCGTAACGTTGAAAGCCGCGCGTCCCGCTGTCGGTTTGTCGGCGATACTCTTTGCCTCGTACTTGATCAACGAGGTCTCACCGATCTTCATCGTGACTTCGCGCTGCACGGGCTCGAATTTCCACGGCAGTGCGCCGGAGGTGTTCGCATCAAAGCGGACCGTGATCGTCTTGTCGAGAATCGTGTCCGACATCTGTTCGACTCGTTGCGTCGTCCCGCCATATCCGGTCACCTGGCAGAACATCGCGTAGAGCGGAACCGCCGCAAAGGCCATGCCAACCATGCCGAAGAAGAAAGCAAGGCACGAAATCGCAATCGTGCGATCCGAAACCTTCCGCTTCCGCCCGGATGGCGCATTTGCGCTCTTTACGGTTTCCTCAGACATTGAACCACTCATTACATCGGCCGGATCAGGATGTTGGCGCCGAGCTTCGCCCAGGTGCCGACATAGACGATGATGACAAAAGCAGCGAGCGCCAGCGCAAGTGCGATAGAACGGCTGCGCTGCGCCTTCTTCTGCTTGTCGGTTAGGGTCACGCGATCATTGCTCATATCAGGCACCTGCCAATAGTAGTGCTTTGCGCACGAGAATTTCGCCGAGAAGGACAGCGTAGATTCCGAAGAGGTAGAGGATGGAGAAGGCGAACATCTTCTTTGCCGGCTTGATCATGTCCTTGCCCACCGGCGCCCGCCATACCCGCCAGGCATAGACGATGAAAGCGACGCCCATGGCCGCGGCGAAAAGGCCGTAGGCCGGGCCGGCGAAGCCCATGATCCATGGCAGAACCGCAACGGGCGACACAAGGAGCGTATAGAGAAAAATCTGGAACTTGGTCGATGCCGGACCCATCACATTCGGCATCATCGGGATCTTCGCCTTTTCATAGTCGTCCGACATGAACAGCGACAGCGCCCAGAAATGCGGCGGCGTCCACAGAAAGATGATCATGAACAGCACGATGCTTTCCATGCTCACCGAATTGGTAACGCAAGCCCAGCCGATCATGGGCGGGAATGAACCGGCGGCTCCGCCGATGACGATGTTCTGCGGTGTCGAACGCTTCAGCCACATCGTATAGACGACCGCATAGAAGAATATCGTAAAGGCCAGCAGGAATGCCGAAAGCACATTGACGAAAAGGCCGAGCGTGACGACCGAAAACGCCGAGAGCAACAGGCCGAAGGTCAGCACTTCCTCGCGGCTGATACGCCCGGCGGGAATCGGCCGCTTGGCCGTGCGCTTCATCACGGCATCGATATCGGCGTCGTACCACATGTTGAGTGCGCCCGAGGCCCCTGCCCCGACGGCGATACAAAGGATAGCTATGCCCGCAAGCACCGGATTGATATGTCCCGGCGCCGCCAGCAAGCCGACAAGTGCGGTGAAGACCACGAGCGACATAACCCGCGGCTTGAGCAGCACGACATAATCCGACGCACTGGCCTCCGAAAGGCCGATGCTCGTATCCATGCTCGCGTTTTTCTCAACCAATGCCATTTGTTCGTTCTTGCTGCAGTCCGATAGATTGTCGTCAGGGCCATCCGGACCACTACCATGAATGGTCCGGACAGCCATTGTCTTACTTGATACGCGGGAGCTGTTCCCACTGGTGGAACGGCGGCGGCGAAGAAAGCTGCCATTCCAGCGTGGTCGCACCGACGCCCCATGGGTTTGCCCCTGCCTCACGCTTCTTGGCAAAAGCCTCGAAGACACCGAAGAGGAAGATCAGCACGGCAACACCGGAAATGTACGAACCGATCGACGATACTTCGTTCCAGCCGGCAAAGGCGACCGGATAGTCGATATAGCGGCGCGGCATGCCGGCAAGGCCGAGGAAGTGCTGCGGGAAGAACACGAGGTTCACGCCGATGAACATCACCCAGAAGTGCGTGTTGGCGATCGCGTGGTTGTACATGTAACCCGTCATCTTCGGGAACCAATAGTACCAGCCGGCGAAGATACCGAACACGGCGCCGAGCGAAAGCACGTAGTGGAAGTGTGCAATCACGTAGTAGGTGTCGTGCATGGCGCGGTCGAGACCGGCATTGGCGAGCTGGACGCCCGTCACGCCGCCAATGGTGAAGAGGAAGATGAACCCGATCGCCCAGATCATCGGCGGCTTGAATTCGATCGAGCCGCCCCACATCGTTGCGATCCACGAGAAGATCTTCACGCCCGTCGGCACGGCGATGACCATCGTCGCGAAGACGAAGTAACGCTGGGTCTCGAGCGAGAGACCGACGGTGTACATGTGGTGCGCCCAGACGATGAAGCCGACGACGCCGATGGCAACCATTGCATAGGCCATGCCGAGGTAGCCGAAGATAGGCTTCTTCGAGAAGGTCGAGACAATGTGGCTGATGATGCCGAAGGCCGGCAGGATCATGATGTAAACTTCCGGATGACCGAAGAACCAGAACAGATGCTGGAACAGCAGCGGATCGCCGCCACCTTCAGGCGAGAAGAAGGTCGTGCCGAAATTGCGGTCGGTCAGAAGCATGGTGATGCCGCCAGCCAGAACCGGCAAGGCCAGAAGCAGCAGGAAGGCGGTAATCAGCACCGACCAGGCAAAGAGCGGCATCTTGTGCAACGTCATGCCCGGAGCGCGCATGTTGAAGATCGTGGTGATGAAGTTGATCGCACCGAGGATCGAGGACGCACCGGCGATATGCAGCGAAAGGATCGCGAAATCCATCGCCGGCCCGGGCTGGCCCGTGGTCGAATAGGGCGGATAAATCGTCCAGCCGCCACCGGTGCCGTAGCCGCCGGCAGGACCCGGAACGAACATCGACAGGATGAGGAGCAGGAGCGCTGGCGGGAGCAGCCAGAACGAGATGTTGTTCATGCGCGGGAACGCCATGTCCGGCGCACCGATCATGATCGGAACCATCCAGTTGGCAAAGCCGCCGATGAGCGCGGGCATGACCATGAAGAAGATCATGATGAGGCCGTGCGCCGTCGAGAAGACGTTGTACATCTGCTTGGCGCCGTCGATGGCGGCGTCGCCTTCATAGCCATAGACCATGGACGCAAGGCCATGGAAAATCTGGATGCCGGGCTGTTGCAGCTCGGCGCGCATAGCGATCGAAAGAGAACCGCCAATGAGACCGGCCACGATCGCGAAGATCAGATACAGCGTACCGATATCCTTGTGGTTGGTCGAATAAACCCAACGCGTCCAGCCTGTCGGCTTATGAGCGTCGTGGGCTTCGTGAGCTGCAGAACCTGCCATCAAAGTGCTCCCGTTCCTAATCTAGTGCGTCAGCCAGCTCAGTTGCCGGCGACGTTCACGTTCTTGTCTGCGTCGATTTTCGCGGTCAACGCCTTGTATGCGCCCGGAAGATCCTTTCCGGCGGCGGCGAACCACGTATCGTATTGTTGCTGCGAGACCACATGGATCGCAATCGGCATGTAGGCATGGTCCTTGCCGCAAATCTGCGAGCATTGACCGTAGTAGAGGCCTTCCTTTTCCGCCTTGAACCAGGTCTCGTTGCTGCGGCCTGTGACGGCATCCATCTTCACGCCGAAAGCCGGCATGGAGAAGGAATGGATCACGTCGGCGCCGGTGACGAGGAGGCGGACCGTGGTATTGACCGGCACGACCATCTCGTTGTCGACGGCGAGGAGGTATGGGAAAGCTTCGCGATCTTCCTTGCCAAGTGTGGGGCGGTCGGCATCCTTCAGAAGCACCGAATCGAACGAAACCGGCGCTTCACCGGCCTGATACTCATAGCCCCAATACCACTGGTAGCCGGTTGCCTTGATCGTCAGCTTGGGCTCTTCGGGAGAATATTGGGCTGTCAGGAGCTGGAAGGAGGGAATTGCCAGGAAAAGCAGGATGACGACCGGTCCAACCGTCCAGACGATCTCGACCGCCGTGTTGTGGCTGGTCTTCGAAGGGACCGGATTGGCGCTCGCACGATAGCGAATCATAACCCAGGCCAGAAGCACCATCACGAAAAGCGTAATCGGGACGATAAACCACAAAGTATAGCGCTCGAACCAGACGATCTGCTCCATGATGCCGGTAGCAGCGGGTTGGAACGTCATCTGCCAGGGCTCGGGCTTTGCTGCATGAGCAGCTGTTCCAGCACCGAGCAGGCCACCCAGGACACCCATCAGCGTGACAAAATTCTTCTTCACCTAGAAATCTCCCGAATGAAGCTTTGATTCCATACGATAACACCGGGCGCAGGAAGGCCCGGTCATATGCCGCGTTCAAACCACACATTAGCTTACATCGCAAGGAAGGCGAACGTGATCTCATGCGGCATTTTTGCGCGCAGCTTTCCATTGCGGAAGCGCATGCCGGCTTGAACGGGCATGTTTTTTCGCATTCGCCGCGTTTTTGCTGCCCAAGGCATAAAAGGGCTCACAATCCGGCCATTATTGCATTACACGACACATTCGACGGTCGCTCTATGCTGGGGAGTGTTGGTGCGGCATTCTTTTCATCTTCGACGGGTAGGTTTAACGTCTGGATGATTCGTTTTGGAGCCTATATGTCGTTTTTTCCGCTACGCAGTATCGCCATCGGCCTGCTTACCCTGTCGCTGACCGCCCTTGCGGGCACTGCCATGGCAGCGCAGCAGAGCGGTACGGTCAAATCCACGCATGGAGCATGGTCGATCCTTTGCGATACGCCCGCGGGCGCCAAATCCGAACAGTGCGCTCTCATACAAAATGTCGTCGCCGCCGACCGGCCCGAAATGGGCCTCTCCGTCGTCGTGCTGAAGACTGCCGACAACAAGGCTAAAATCCTGCGGGTGCTCGCGCCCCTCGGCGTCCTCTTACCCAACGGCCTCGGCCTCAATGTCGATGGCAAGGACATTGGCCGCGCCTATTTCGTGCGCTGCTTCGAAGATGGCTGTTATGCGGAAGTCATACTCGAAGACCAACTGGTCCAGACATTGAAGACCGGCAAGGCCGCAACCTTCATTGTATTCCAGACGCCCGAGGAAGGCATTGGTATTCCCGTCGAACTCAACGGGTTTGGCGAAGGCTTCGACGCCCTTCCATAGACGGCTCATATCAACAAACGCGCGCGTCTTGTACTTGTCGTGGGCCGATGAATGGCCTACATGCCGTTCATGTATTTTGAAATGGACGTTTTATTATGAAAAGCCTTATCGACAGTTTTGATGTGCCCCGTGAAAAAGTCCTTGAAACGGTCAAGCAAAGCCTTGCCGGCGCCGACGATGGCGAACTGTTTCTCGAGTACAGAGAATCGGAAGGCCTTGTCTTCGACAATGGCCGCCTGAAGAACGGGTCTTTCAATCAGGATCAGGGCTTTGGCCTGCGCGCCGTTGCTGGTGAAGGCGTCGGCTATGCTCACGCGGGCGAGTTGTCGCTTGGTGCCCTGAAGCGCGCCGCCGATGCCGCTTCCGCCATCCGGACCGGTTATGCCGGCACCTATACCGCTGCCCCGCCCGGAACCAATCGCAGCCTCTATAGCGACGAAAATCCGCTCGGGTCGCCGACATTCGAGGCGAAAGTCAAGTTGCTGCAGGAGATCGACGCCTACCTTCGCGACAAGGATCCCAAGGTTCGCCAGGTCTCGGTATCGCTCGCTGGATCGTGGCAGCAGGTCGAGATTTTGCGCGCCGACGGCCATTTCGTGCGCGACATACGTCCGATGGTCCGCCTCAACGTCAGTGTCGTCGTCGGTGAAGGTGACCGCCAGGAAAGCGGCTCGTTCGGCACCGGCGGCCGCAAGGGTTTCGGCGAGTTCGTCGCGACCGACAAATGGCATCACGCCGCGGACGAAGCACTGCGACAGGCGCTCGTTAATCTCGAAGCGATCCCCGCCCCCGCCGGCACCATGGATATCGTGCTTTCGAGTGGTTGGCCCGGCGTCATGCTGCACGAAGCGGTCGGCCATGGCCTCGAAGGCGATTTCAATCGCAAGAAGACGTCCGCCTTTGCCGGGCTGCTCGGACAGCGCGTCGCCTCGAAGGGCGTCACCGTGGTCGATGACGGGACCATTGCGGAACGGCGCGGATCGTTGACCATCGACGACGAGGGCATGCCGACAAACAAGACGGTATTGATCGAAGACGGCATTCTCGTCGGCTACATGCAGGACCGGCAGAACGCCCGTCTCATGGGCATGCAACCGACCGGCAATGGCCGGCGCGAATCCTACGCGCACGTGCCGATGCCACGTATGACCAACACCTATATGCTCGACGGCGACAAGACGCCCGAGGAAATCATCGCTTCGGTCAAGAAGGGTATCTACGCCGTCTCGTTCGGCGGCGGTCAGGTCGATATCACCTCCGGCAAGTTCGTCTTCGGCTGCACCGAGGCCTATCTGATCGAGAATGGCAAGGTCGGTGCGCCGATCAAGGGCGCCATGCTGATCGGCAACGGACCGGACGCGATGCAGCGCATCTCTATGATCGGCAATGACCTGCAGCTTGATACCGGGATGGGTATGTGCGGCAAGGCGGGACAGTCCGTACCCGTCGGCGTCGGCCAACCGCATCTGCGCATGGACCAGATGACGGTCGGCGGCACCTCGGTTTAACCGGCCTTTATCGGTGTAGACAGGCAAGTTTCACCACTCTGTCCTGCCGGACAGAGGGGTGCCTCCAATTCAAGCCTCTATTTCTTGCTCAACAGCGCCACGGCCTCGACATGGGGCGACCAAAGAAACTGGTCGATCGGGATCACCCGGTCGATCCGGTAGCCGCCCTTGACGAGAATGCTCAAGTCTCGTGCCAGGGTGACGGGATTGCATGACACCGCCGCGACTTTCGGCACGGTGGATTTGGCAATCTCCATCGATTGCGCTTCGGCGCCGGCACGCGGCGGATCGAAAACAAGTCCGTTGAAGGGCGCGAGTTCACGGGCAAGAAACGGCCGGCGGAAGAGATCGCGGCGCTCGGCGGTCACCGGCTTCAGGCCCTGCACCTGGCGCACGCTACGGTCGAGCGCGGCCACCGCCGCTGCATCGCCCTCCACCGCATGCACCGCGGATTTCTCGGCAATGCGCAAGGCGAACGTGCCGGCACCCGCAAAAAGGTCGAGCGTCTTCTTGGCCTTGGCAAGATGGGCGGTCACCAGAGCTGCCATGGCGTTTTCTGCATCGACTGTCGCCTGCAGGAAGCCGCCGGCTGGCAAAAACACCGGCACCCTGCCGAATTGAACCATGGGCCTGCGCGGTTCGACGATGATTTCGCCTTCATAGGTCAAGCGGGCAAAGCCCTTCTTCAGCACCAGCGCCGTCAGGGCCTGGCGCTTTGCGGCGTCCGGGGCCTGGCAACCCGAGACCATGATGTCGAGACCCGAGGCCGTTGCCGTCACGGTCAACCGAAACGGCTTCATCCCCCCACCGATAACCGCAACGAGATCGCGCAGGTCATCAAGGCGCGACACGATATCGGGCAGGGTCACCGGGCATTCCGAAATGTCGATGAGATCATGGCTGAGATGGCGATTGAAGCCGAGCACCGCGCCGTGATCGCTCGTGCGAGCCGCGAACACCACGCGCCGGCGGGTCTGCGGCATGCAGGGCACCAGCGGTTCAAGATCGAAAGCGAGCCCCCTTCCCGCAAGGGCTTCCTGAACCAGCGAGCGCTTCCACACCCGATAGGGTTCATCCTGCCAATGTTGCAGCGCGCAGCCGCCGCACTCTTCGAAGTGGCGGCAGGCAGGGGCGATGCGCTCCGGCGAGGCTTCGAGCAAAGCCATGAGCGTGCCCCGGCCATTGTCAAGCGCGATATTGGCCGTCTCGCCCGGAAGTGAGAACGGAACGTAGGCGATCCCGGATGCTGTCGAGGCAATGCCATCGCCGCCCGCTCCCATCTTCTCGATTGTAACGCGTGTGCTCATCAAACTTTTCTTTTCAATCCGGCGAGAAGATACTCGCGGTTGCCGTCGCCGCCTTCGATCGGCGAAGGACAAAGTCCGAGCGCGTTCCAGTCCGGCATTGCATCAAGCCATTTCATTAGATCATCCGCCACCCGTTCACCATCCTTCGGGTCGCGCAAAATTCCGCCCTTGCCGATGGCCTCGCGCCCCGCTTCGAATTGCGGCTTGACGAGGAGGACGCAGTGCGACCCGGGTTCGGCCAGATCGAGGGCTGGCGGCAATGCAAGTTTCAGCGAGATGAAACTGACGTCGGAGACGACGAGATCGGCCTTCAGGCCGCCAAGATGGTCTCGGGTCAGTTCCCGCGCATTGAGCGATTCAAGGTTGGTTATCCGCGGGTCGCCGCGCAGCCGCTCATGCAACTGTCCGTGCCCTACGTCGACAGCTATGACATGGGCCGCGCCGCGTTCAATCAGCACTTGCGTGAAGCCGCCGGTCGAAGCGCCGATATCCAGGGCTGCTCGCCCAGCAACGGGAATGCCGAAATGGTCGAGGCCGGCAATGAGCTTGAGCGCAGCGCGGGAAACGTAGGCGCTGGCGGGGTCGTCAACGAGGATGATGGCGGCTGCGCCAATCACCGCGCCCGGCTTGGTGACGACGGCACCATCCACTTTGACAGTCCCACGCACGATCGCATCGCGGGCGCGCGAGCGGCTGGCAAAGAGGTCTCGTTCGACTAGAAGCTGGTCAAGCCGCATTGTCACGCGCGTGCTGGCGCAACCAGTTGATCGCGTCCGAGCGCACTGAAAACGGCCTGTACAATACCGGCGCTGTCGAGCCCGGCGCGCGCATACATGGCTTCGGGCTTGGCGTGATCCTGATAGGCGTCCGGCAGGGTCAGCACGCGGACGCGCAGGCCATGGTCGAGAAGCCCGTCGCGGCTGAGGAAATGCAGCACGTGCGAGGCGAAGCCGCCGACCGCGCCTTCCTCGACGGTGACGAGAACCTCGTGTTCGCGCGCGAGGCGGCGAATGAGGTCCTCGTCGAGCGGCTTGGCGAACCGTGCATCGGCGACCGTGGTGGAAAGACCGGCGGCGTCGAGTTCATCGGCGGCAGCGAGGCACTCCTGCAAGCGCGTTCCGAATGACAGCAGCGCGACCTTGCCGCCCTCGCGGACAATGCGGCCCTTGCCGATCTCGAGGATCGCCCCACGCTCCGGCAGGTCGACGCCCACGCCATCGCCGCGCGGGTAGCGGAAGGAAATCGGACCTTCATCGTAAGCGGCGGCCGTGCGGACCATATGGCGAAGCTCGGCCTCGTCCGATGCGGCCATGACGACAAAACCCGGCAAGGCGGCAAGAAAGCCGGTGTCGAACGATCCGGCGTGCGTTGCGCCGTCGGCGCCGACAAGTCCAGCGCGGTCGATCGGAAAGCGTACGGGCAAGTTCTGCAACGACACGTCATGGACGACCTGATCATAGCCGCGCTGCAGGAAAGTCGAATAAATGGCGGCGAAGGGCTTGTATCCTTCGCTCGCCATGCCGGCCGCAAAAGTTACCGCATGCTGTTCGGCAATGCCGACGTCGAACGTGCGCTGCGGAAATACTTCCCCGAAGAGATCGAGACCGGTTCCGCCTGGCATCGCCGCCGTAACAGCGACGATCCTGTCGTCATGGCGCGCTTCCTCGATGAGGCTCGTCGCGAAGACCTTGGTATAACTCGGTGCGTTTGCAGGCGGTTTTGCCTGCGCGCCGGTGATCACGTCGAACTTGTTGACGCCATGATATTTGTCGGCTGCCGCCTCGGCAGGGGCATAGCCCTTGCCCTTTTGCGTGACGACGTGGATCAAGACCGGACCGTCCATCGTGTCTCGCACGTTCTTCAGAACCGGAAGTAGATGATCGAGCTTATGGCCATCGATCGGGCCGACATAATAGAAGCCGAGCTCCTCGAACATGGTGCCGCCAGTCCAGAAACCGCGCGCATATTCTTCCGAGAGCCGCGCCTTCTCCTGCAGGAATTTCGGCAGTTTCTTCGCCAATTGCTTTGCCGTCTCGCGAAACGTGCGATAGGCCCGGCCGGAAACGAGGCGCGCAAGATAGGCGCTCATTGCGCCGGTCGGCGGCGCAATCGACATGTCGTTGTCGTTGAGAATGACCACGAGCCGCGCATCGAGCGCGCCGGCATTGTTCATCGCCTCGTAGGCCATGCCCGCCGACATGGCGCCATCGCCGATGACCGAGACGACATTGCGCCTCGTTCCGGCGAGGTCGCTGGCGACAGCCATGCCGAGCCCGGCGGAAATCGAGGTGGACGAATGGGCAGCGCCGAATGGATCGTATTCGCTTTCGCTCCGCCTGGTGAAACCGGAAAGTCCGCCCTCCTGGCGCAGGGTCCGGATGCGGTCGCGCCGACCGGTCAGGATCTTGTGCGGATAGGCCTGATGGCCGACATCCCAGATGATACGGTCGTGAGGCGTGTTGAAGACATGGTGGAGCGCAATGGTGAGCTCGACGACGCCGAGGCCCGCGCCAAGATGACCACCGGTCGTCGACACCGCATCGATAAGCTCGGTGCGCAGCTCAGAAGCGAGTTGCGGCAGGTCCGACTCCGGTAGCGCGCGCAGGTCCGAGGGGATCTTGACGCGGTCGAGCAGCGGTGTGTCAAAATTCTTGGCCAAGGTGCGAGGCTCCGTTTAAAAGTCAGGCGTTCCTAGAGTAAATCGACCTGTGCGGCAAGGAGCCGGGCCTTTGCCCTACCCCTCCGGCAGGGGAATGAATTCTTCTTCGTCGCCAGGGACAATATCGAAGCGGCCGCTGCGCCACTCTTCCTTGGCCTGTTCGATACGCTCCTTGGACGACGAGACGAAATTCCACCAGATATAGCGCTGAGAGGGCAGAGCTGCGCCGCCAAAAAGCATGAAATGCGCGCCTTCCGGTGCGCTGATGATGATTTCGTCGCCGCTGCGAAACGCCAGCAGGCGGTCAGCCGGGAATGTCTCGCCGGCGACCTCGACCGGGCCTTCCAGCGTATAGATCGCCCGCTCTTCGGCCGCTGTCCCCGGTATCTGGATGCGTTTTCCGGGTGCAAGGCGAATATCGACATAGAGCGTTTCGGCGTGCTGCTTTACCGCTGACTTGGCGCCGTGGAATGTTCCCATGACCACGCGCACGTCGATGCCGTTTTCGCTCATCGAAGGAAGCTCGGCAACACCGGTATTGGCAAAGGCCGGGTCGATCTCTTCGAGATGGTCGGGCAAGGCGAGCCAGGTCTGCAGGCCGGAAATCGGCAGCGGCTCCTTGCGCAATTCTTCCGGCGACCGCTCCGAATGGACGATGCCGCGCCCCGCCGTCATCAGGTTCACGTCGCCTGGACGAATAACCATTTCGGTGCCGAGGCTGTCGCGATGGCGTATCTGGCCGTCGAAAAGGTAGGTCACTGTCGAGAGTCCAATATGGGGGTGCGGGCGCACGTCGATCCCTTGGCTCGGACGCAGAATTGCCGGGCCCATGCGGTCGAAAAAGATGAAAGGGCCGACGAGCCGGCGCTTGGCAGTCGGCAGCGCGCGGCGCACTTCAAGATTGCCGATATCGCTGGTGCGAGGAATGATCAGCGTTTCGATGGCGTCGGCGGCGGTCCGGTCGCCGGGCTCGGGGTCATTGCCAGGGAAAAAGCTCATGGGCGCACTCCTTGGGTCACACCACGACCCGAATTGATACCAACCATAGAGTCCCGGCGCGCCGTTGAACAGCGTCGCTCAATTACTCGGGATCAAGCGGCTCGGTGCCGACCGGCTGTCCGTCGCGGCCGAGGCGAATCTTCTCAACCTTGTCTTCGGCCACTTTCAGCAAGGCATCGCAATGTTTCTTCAGCGCTTCGCCGCGCTCGTAGATGCGAATCGACTGTTCGAGTGGCACATCACCGCGCTCGAGGTCATCGACGATCTTTTCCAATTGATCGAGCGCCTGTTCAAAGCTCATGGCAGCGATATCGGTATTGTTCGGGGCGTCTGCCATGGTCAACCTTCCATCAAGCGTTTGATATGCGCGCCCGCGGAGAGCGACATTCCCTTGAGGTCGTAGCCGCCTTCAAGAAGGCTGACAAGGCGATTTCCCGCAAAGCTCCCAGCTCTTTCCATGAGCATGGCGGTTGCCCAGTCGAAATCCTCTTCATCGAGGTTGATTTCGGCGAGCGGATCGCGGCGATGCGCGTCGAAGCCCGCCGAAACGATGATGAGTTCGGGCTGGAAAGTATCGAGCGCGGGCAGAATCCGCGTGGTGAACGCTTCGCGGAAATGGTCGCTGCCGGTCATCGGTGCAAGCGGCGCGTTGACGATATTGCCGGCGCCGGTTTCGGATTTCGCACCGGTGCCGGGATAGAGCGGCATCTGGTGCGTCGAACAATAGAGCACCGAGGGATCGTCCCAGAAAATGTCCTGGGTGCCGTTGCCGTGGTGGACGTCCCAATCGACAATCGCGACCCGTTCGACGCCGTGCGCCTTTTGCGCATGGCGTGCGGCAATCGCGGCATTGTTAAAAAGGCAAAAGCCCATGGCCTTGTTGCGCTCGGCGTGATGGCCGGGCGGGCGCGAGGCAACGAAGACATTGTCCGCCCGCTTGGCAAACACGTCGTCGACGGCGGCGTTAGCCGCGCCGATCGCGGTCAAGGCCGCCTCCCAGCTTTTCGGGCTGACTGTCGTAGCGGCATCGACGCGCGTTAGCCCCTCATCCGGTATTGTGCCGCGGACGCGCTCGATAAATTCCTGCGGATGCGCATAAAGGATCGTCGCCTCATCGCCCATCGGCGCTTCGGCACGGTCCAGACCGTCAAAAGCGCTATCCTCCAGCACCTTGGCGAGCGCGCGCAGCCGGTCGGGACGCTCGGGGTGGCCCGGGAGCGTCAGGTGTTCGAGATAGATCGGATGCGTATAAAGGCGAGTAACCATGAAAACTTTCTGCCCTGCCAAAAGGGCATGAGCATGACCGATCAGTTGCAGAGCGAATTTGCACCGGTCGGAGCAACTTGTTCAAGACGAAAGTGGACGGGTTGGTACGAAAGTCGAATTGACGTGGCGTAGCGAACGACCCTCTCATAACAAGGTCCCGTCAATTGCGCGTGAACACATGACTACCATCGCCGATGTCAAGAAACTCGTCGCTCCCTTGCTCGAGCGCCACAGTGACCTCGCGCTCGTCAATCGTAAGCTGATCATCAAGCCGGTGCGACATGTCCTACGATTTGTATGCATAGATCGTCGGAGTGACCCGTTCACGTTTGCTGCCGATACAGCCGTGAACCTGTCGTTTTTGAACTTTGGCGGTTGGTCGCTGAGCGGTGGGCGAATGCTCTACATACCGGGACGGCTTTGGGACACGCGCGATCCGGAATCTCTGCAGCTTCTGCGCGATATGATCGAGTTCGAGGCGCTGCCTGAGTTGCGCGCCATCAATACGATCGACGATTTCGTCGCACACCGCTCGAATGACCCGGAAAATTCGCGGTACTTTTTTGCCGATCCTGAACTCCTGGCGACGATTGCCATCGTCAAAGGCGATCTCGACAAGGCGGCATCGATCCTTGACGCGGGCTTGGCCAGTGGCAAACAGGATTGCGTGCCCAAATATTATCCCCTGCTTCTCGCCCGCGACCAGCAAGGCCTCCTTGATTTCTTCCGCAAGCAGCAACTGAACTCGATCGCGGCGCTCAAACTTGAAAGCTACTTCGAGCCGGCGCCCTTCCCGGTCGAGTTGCAGGGTGCAACCGCGCGCTAGGCTTCGCTCAAGGCCTGCGTAAGATCTGCGACCAGATCGTCCGGATGCTCGATGCCGATCGACAGGCGGACGGTCGAATCGAGAACGCCTATACGCTGGCGCACATCGAAAGGCACGCCCGAATGCGTCATCGTCGCCGGGTGGCTGGCAAGTGATTCCGTGCCGCCGAGGCTCACCGCAAGCTTCAAGATCTGCAAGGCATTCAGGAACTTGAACGCCGCAGGCTGACCGCCGACAATATCGAACGAGAAGGTGGAACCCGCGCCGGTGCATTGCGCCGCGAAGGTCTTGCCGAGCGGCGATGACGGGTCATGATAAGGCAGGTAGTGGATTTTCTCGACCTTCGGGTGCTCGCGCAAAAAGTCGGCGATGATGGCCGCATTGTTATTCGCCTTCTCCATTCTAATCCCAAGCGTTTCAAGCGAACGGCCGAGCATCCAGCACGAATGCGGATCGAGCTGGGTGCCGATAGCGCCGCGCAGCGCCTTGACCTGTTTCATGACGGCCTTGGAGCCGAGGGCCGCGCCCGCGATAAGATCGGAATGGCCGCCGACATATTTGGTCAGGGAATAGAGCGAAATATCAGCGCCATGCTCGATGGGGCGCTGGAACACCGGCCCGAGCAACGTGTTGTCGCAGGCGATCACTGGGCGATGGCCTTGCGTTTCGGCAATTGCGTCGGCAACCCGGCGGATCATCGCCACGTCAACCAGGCTGTTCGTCGGATTGGCTGGCGTTTCGATCAAGATCACGGAGACCCGCCCGCGCTTCATCGCGTCCTCGGCGGCAGCTTGAACGGTTGTCTCGTTCACACCGTCGGCAAAGCCGACTGCGGCCACGCCCATGTTGAGGAAGGTCTTCGCAAGCAGCGTTTCCGTGCCGCCGTAAAGCGGCTGCGAATGAAGGATTGCATCGCCGGGACGGACGAAGGCGAGGAGCGTCGTTGCGATGGCCGACATGCCGGACGAGAACAGGGCACAGCTTTCCGTACGCTCGTAGACGGCAAGCCTGTCCTCGACGATTTCGCTGTTGGGATGGTTGAAGCGCGAATAGACGAGCCCGGCGCCGGTGCCCTCCGGCGGCTCACGCCGGCCCGAGACGAAATCGAAGAAATCGCGTCCCTCCTCCGCCGATTTGAAAACGAAGGTCGAGGTGAGAAAGACTGGCGGCTTCACCGCGCCTTCAGACAATTCCGGATCATAACCGTAATTGAGCATCAGGGTTTCAGGATGCAACTCGTGATTGCCGATGCGGGTTTTGGAGGGATGGGGCGCGGTCATAACAGTCTCCTCGCTGGTAGCCTTACCAGCGAGACTATAGCAGATGGGAAGATCGTTCCTTGCGAATTTGCCCGGCTAATCGCAAGAGTTTGAAGGTTAGAGGATGTCCGTCTTCGTGATCTGGATGCCGAAACCTTCGAGGCCGACATAGTGGCGCTCGCGCGAGGACAGAAGCCGGATCGAGGTGATGCCAAGATCTTTCAGGATCTGTGCGCCAAGTCCGATCTGCCGCCATTCCTCCTCGCGGACCTTCGCTTCGGCGTGGGCCTCGCGGTCCTGGAGGGTGGCACGATTGCGGTCGTCATCACGGCCGACGCCGACGGACCCTTCGCGCAGATAAACGATGACGCCGCGCTTTTCTTCGGCAATGCGCTTCATGATGCTGTCGAGCGTGTTGCGCGCGCCGAATACATCGCTCAAGACGTCCTCGCGCTGCAGGCGTACCGGCACATCCTCGCCGTCACGAATATCGCCATAGACGATAGCCGCATGGTGCATCGGCTCCCACGGCAAGGCATAGGTAATGGCCCTCGCCTTGCCGGCGCAGGTGTCGATATCATATTCGCCGATGCGCTCGATCAAGGTTTCCTTGCGCTGGCGATAGGCGATGAGGTCGGCCACCGTTACCTGGTGCAGATTGTTCGTCTCGGCAAAGGCAGCGACCTGCGGGCCGCGCATCACCGAGCCATCGTCATTGACGAGTTCGCAGATGACGCCTACGGGCGGAAGCCCGGCGAGCTTGCACAGGTCGACGGCAGCTTCGGTATGTCCGGAGCGCATGAGGACGCCGCCTTCGCGCGCGACAAGCGGGAAAATATGTCCGGGCCGGACAAAATCCGCCGCGCCCGCATTGGGGTTGGCGAGATTGCGGACGGTGAGCGTGCGATCATCGGCGGAAATGCCCGTCGTGGTGCCGTGCTTGTAATCCACCGTCACGGTGAACGCCGTTGCATGCGGCGCGTCGTTCTCGGCGACCATCGGCGCGAGATTGAGACGCCGCGCGTGGTCGCGGGGCATGGGCGTACAGACGATGCCCGAGGTGTGGCGGACGATGAACGCCATCTTTTCCGGCGTGCAATGCACGGCCGCAACGATCAGATCCCCTTCATTCTCGCGTCCGTCATCGTCCATCACGACGACGATTTCGCCGCGTTCGAAGGCGCGCAGAGCATCGACGACCCGTTTTTGATTGTAAGCCATGAAAGCGCCCCCCTAAATGCGGCCGGTCTGGCCGCGATGCCTCAAATAATGATCCGCGATGGCGCATGCGACCATCGCTTCGCCGATCGGTACGGCACGGATGCCGACGCAAGGGTCGTGCCTGCCCTTGGTCATCACATCCACCTGCTTTCCATCGGCATCGATGCTGCGGCGCGGGGTCAGGATCGACGACGTCGGCTTGACGGCAAAGCGGGCAACGACCGGCGCGCCGCTTGAAATCCCGCCCAGTATACCGCCGGCATGATTGGAGAGGAATATGGGTTTGCCGTCATTGCCCATGCGCATCTCATCGGCATTCTCCTCGCCGCTCAGCCTTGCCGACTCGAAACCGTCGCCGATTTCAACGCCCTTAACGGCGTTGATCGACATGAGGTAGCTGGCAATATCCTGATCGAGCTTGGCATAGACCGGCGCACCAAGACCTGCAGGCACATTCTCCGCCACGACCTCGATGACCGCACCGATGGACGAGCCCGCCTTGCGGATGCCATCGAGATAGGCGGCAAAGGTTTCGACTGAGCCGGCATCGGGTGTAAAGAACGGATTGTTGTCGACTTCGGCCCAGTCCCAGCGAGCACGGTCGATCGAATGGATCCCCATTGCGACCAGCGCGCCGCGCACCACAAGACCCGGCACGACCTTGCGCGCAATGGCGCCGGCAGCAACGCGCGCGGCTGTCTCGCGGGCCGAGGAGCGCCCCCCGCCGCGATAGTCGCGAATGCCATACTTCACATCGTAGGTATAATCGGCGTGGCCGGGGCGATACTGGCGGGCGATATCGCCATAATCCTTGGAGCGCTGGTCGGTATTCTCGATCATCATCGAGATCGGCGTTCCCGTCGAGATCATGGTGACGCCGTCGTCCTGCAGCATCACGCCCGAGAGGACCTTGACCTGGTCAGGCTCGCGCCGCTGCGTCGTGTACTTCGACTGGCCGGGCTTGCGCTTGTCGAGGTAGGCCTGGATTTCGGCTTCCGTGAAGGAAATTCCCGGCGGACAGCCGTCGACCACACAGCCGAGCGCTATGCCGTGGCTTTCGCCCCAGGTGGTGACACGGAAAAGATGACCGAACGTATTGTGCGACATGTGGGTTACCCGCCTTTGGGAGGCGTTTTATGAGTGTTTCCTCCCGTGGTCAAACCCGTCGCTGCTAAATTCTCAATGCGGTGCGGATCCTTATGCTCCCGCGATTGCTTTCGCCGGCGACGGTTTCGCCGCCGACGAAAGATCTCGGAAACAGATCAATCCAAAGTCACGCCAGTGCTCTTGACGATGGGCTCCCATTTGGCGATTTCCGCCTTCACATGGTCGGCAAGCGCTTCCGGCGTCGATCCGACGATCTGCGCGCTGAAATCGTTCATGCGCGTGATCAGTTCGGGATTGGTGAGCGCGGTATTGGCAGCCTTGTTTAGGCTGGCGACAATCTCAGGCGGAGTGCCCGCAGGCGCAAACAGCGCGTTCCAGGTATAGGTCTCGTAGCCCGGCACGGTCTCGGCCACCGTCGGCATATCCGGGAAGGACGGCGCACGGTCCTTCGTCGTGACGCCGAGACCCTTGAGCGACTTCGCCTTTATATGGGCCGAGGAGGACGGCAGATTGTCGAACATGATCGAAACCTGATTGCCGAGAAGGTCGTTCAAGGCAGGACCTGCGCCCTTGTACGGAATATGCTCCATCTTCACGCCGGCCATGCTCTTGAACAGTTCACCGGAAAGATGCAGCGGCGTACCGTTCCCGGATGAAGCATAGGAGTACTTGTCGGGATTGGCCTTCAACAGATCAATGAGTTCCTTGACATTGTTGACCGGCAGCTGCGGATTGACCACGAGCACGTTGGGAACAACGACAAGAAGCGAGACCGGCGCGAAATCCGTTACCGGATCATAGGGCTTTGTCTTCAGCATGAGCGGATTGAGCGCGTGGGTCGCGACGGTTCCCATCAGGATCGTATAGCCATCGGGATCTGCCTTGGCGGCGCGAGCCGCACCGAGATTGCCACCGGCGCCGCCGACATTCTCGACGATCACCTGCTGCCCGAGCGATTTCGACATATTGGCTGCGACGAGGCGGGCAACGAGATCGGTGGACCCGCCGGCGGCAAAAGGCACCACCAATGTGATGGCCCGTTCCGGAAATGTCTCGGCAGCGGCAGGCAATACCGATGCAACGATCGAACCCGCGGCAAGTCCAAGAACAGTGCGTCTGTTAAACCCCATGAATATCTCCTCCATAATCCCGGTTGATTCAATGCATATCGTAATCATCAAAACATAACGGCGCGCAGGGATTACGCAATAAGACTTATGGCGGTATGAAGGACTTAAGCGCGGTAAAGGCGTCTTCTACAAGGCTGTCAAATCCGGCCGGCGGCCGTCATAGTGATCAAAATCGCGAGAGCCATCGAACCAGGAGCCGTAGCTTATGCCGTTTCCGGATGGAGGGCGCGTTCGGCGGCTTGCGGCTCACGCTCGATGATCGTCAGCAGCGCCCTGGCCGTAAGGTCAGGCTTTCGCCTCCCCTGCTCCCAGTTGTTCATCGTTGAAGCAGGAACGCCGAATCGTCGCTCAAATTCCTTGGTCGACTTCGCCGTCTTCTTGCGGATTGCCTTTACCCGTTCAGGCGGCATTGGATCGATGTTTACCGTCTCCAGGGCAAGTTTACCCCGCTTCCACTCCACGGCCTCGCGCAATCCCTCGATGAGCGCATCACCGAACGCGGCGTGCTCATTCATTTTCTTGCTGACCATCTTCCAACTCCTCAACGAAGGTTTTGATTGCCTTCTTCTGATTATTTGACAAATCCTCCTGATCGGCCTTTGCATAAGCGAAAATCATCAACGCAATGTCCTTCGCAACCTCAGGTAGTAGACCGCACGGCCGCCGCCCTTCTTGCCTTTCCCCGCCATGCCGAAACGAATTTTTCTTATGCCACCAAGTCCGGGGATGACATCCCCGGCAAGGGGATTGCTGGCAATCTCTTGTTCAAGCGCTTCGATCTCCTGTTTCGACGCCTTCAGTTTCTTCAGAGCTTTCTTGTAAGGCGTCGTTCGAACGATCTGCATGGCCGAATTATGGCGTCAATGGCGTAATTTTTCAAGCCATTATTGCGCCATTGGCGTATTGATTGCTCCGTAGATTCATGCAGGCTGCATTTCAAGACAATGCAGCTATTGGAATCTTTCACGGAATTGCCGAGTATCGCAAGCGTCGGCGCGACGGTTCTGATTTCAACAAATCTACCGCAGATTCGCAATTCTTTTGCCACAAATCATCGCTCTAAGTGTGCGCGTCGCCCGACCACCGATTTGATAAAGAGGATTCGAAAATGCGCTTCTTTGTAGCAACATTCATGTTTATTGCCTCCCTGCTCCCGGTCGGTGCGCTTGCGGACGATGCACAAGGGACAATCACCAAGATCGACGAGGACAATTCGACGATCACGCTCGACGACGGCAAGGTCTATAAATTGCCGGGCGAGTTCGATCTCAGCGTCATCGAGAAGGGCATGAAGGTCACGTTGATGTTCGACGTCGTCAACAAGGAACGCTTCATCACGGATATCGAAGAAACCCAGGAATAATCTGGGCTAGAGCCAGGTAAGCTTGCCGTGCTCAAGGCGCAGGATGTGATCCTGCGTAATGGCGAGGTTGGCCGCGTCGTGGCCATCCAACCCGTTGATCATCTGGAAAATTGTGCGAAGGCAACCTCCATGCGTAACGCACACGGTCGGCCCCTTCACCTCGGACAGCCAGCTCGCCACGCGGATGCCGAGCATCGCATAGCTCTCGGCTGTTGGACCGGGCGGCACGAAGGTCCACTTGTTGCGCGCACGCTCCTCGACGAGTTCCGGCGTCTTCCTGGCGATGTCCTCGATCATATAGCCCTGCCAATCGCCGAAGCTGACTTCCATCAGGCGCGGATCGGTGTGGTAGGCAGCCGGATCGACACCCATTCGGGTGCGGATGCGTTCCATGGTCTCGCGCGTGCGGCGCAACGGACTCGCAACGAAATCGAATCCGGCGCCATCGCCGATGAGCGACTTGATCAGATCGCCGTTGCGGTCGGCCTGAGCGCGGCCGCGCGCATTGATATCGATATCTTCCTGCCCCTGGATTCGCTCAGTCACGTTCCAGTCCGTCTCGCCGTGACGCGAGAAATAAATCAGCGTGTCGGGCGGGATCACTGCGATGCTCAATCTTTCACGACGGAAATGTCAGGTGCGTCCACGGCTTTCATGCCGACGACGTGATAGCCGCTGTCGACGTGATGAACTTCGCCGGTGACCGAGCGCGAAAGGTCGGAAAGGAAATAGAGACCGGCGTCGCCCACTTCCTCGATGCTGACCGTGCGGCGCAGCGGCGCATTGTACTCGTTCCACTTGAGAATATAGCGGAAATCGCCGATGCCTGATGCTGCAAGCGTCTTGATCGGCCCGGCGGAAATGGCGTTGACGCGAATATTGTCGGGGCCGAGATCAACGGCGAGATATTTGACGCTCGCCTCGAGCGCGGCCTTGGCAACACCCATGACGTTATAGTTGGGCATCACTTTTTCGGCGCCGTAATAGGTCAGCGTCAGGATGGAGCCGCCATCTGTCATCAGCTTTTCGGCACGCTTGGCAACAGCCGTCAACGAATAGACCGAGATCAGCATGGTCTTGCTGAAATTGGCTTCGGACGTATCGACATAACGGCCGGTCAATTCGTCCTTGTCGGAAAATCCGATGGCGTGCACGAGGAAATCGAGCTTGCCCCATTTCTCTTCGAGAGCTGCAAAACAGGCATCGATGGTCGTGGCGTCGCCGACATCGCAATGGCCGCAGAGAAAAGCGCCGAGTTCCTCCGCGAGCGGCTCGACACGCTTCTTCAAAGCGTCGCCCTGATATGTGAATGCGAGTTCGGCGCCGGCGTCATGAGCCGCCTTGGCAATGCCCCAGGCGATGGACCTGTTATTGGCCACGCCCATAATCAGGCCCCGTTTACCCTGCATCAAACCGGTTTTGGCGGTCATATACCAACCCTTCATGAGACTTATGATCGATGTGCGGTATCGCACAGCCCGCGCCGGGCTTCAAGCATGCTCTCAATGTCGTTTTGGTTTTTCAGTTGCCGGATTCGCGCAGGAATGCTTCGAGCGCCGGATCTCGATTTTCGGGCAGCATGATGCGAACATGAACGAAGAGATCGCCATGTCCCTCGCCCTTTTTCGGCAAACCCTTGCCCTTCAGCCGCAAAACGCGGTCGGAGCTCGTCCAGGGCGCGACTTTTACCGCCACGCGGCCATTCAACGTATCAACTTCCTGGCGTGACCCGAGAACGGCATCGCGCAGCGATACCGGCAGTTCGACATGGATGTCCCGACCATCGACACGGAACTCAGGGTGCGGTTTGAAACGGATCGTCACCAGAGCGTCGCCCGCGGTGCCGCCCAATACTTCCTCGCCCTGACCCTTGAGCCGAATCGTCTGGCCGTTCTCGACGCCGGTCGGCAATTTGATCGCAAGCCGCTTGCCGTTCGGAAAAATCGCCTCGACCTTCTCGGCACCCGCGGCCTGCTCGAGCGTAATATCGATCGTTGCCTGGAGATCGGCGCCCTTGCGCGGTCCGGCGCGGCGCCCGCCGCCGAAGCCGGCGCCACCCATGCCGGCGCCCTCGCCGAAGAGGCTGCTCAAGATGTCTTCCGCGCCGAAGCCGGAATTGCCGGCCGTGCTCGAGCGGAATTCGAAACCGCCCGGCCGATGGCGCGCACCGCCGAAACCGGCGAAAGGATCGCCCTCACCGCCACCAAAACCTTCAAAACCATGCGGAGCGCGCTGCTTGCCTTCCGCGTCAATCTCGCCGCGATCGAACTGGCCCCGGCGCTCCTTGTCGCCGACGATTTCATAGGCCTGGTTGATCTCGGAGAAATTTGCCTGCGCCTTCGGATCATCCTGATTCTGGTCGGGATGGTATTTCTTGGCGAGCTTGCGAAACGCCGATTTTATTTCTTCTGGCTTCGCCGTCTTGGCGACGCCCAACACGCTATAGGGATCGCGCATGTGTCTGCCTTTCCTCGCATGAGCGAGATGTCTTGAGATTCCGCAGCTATATGCTCACGAATAGGAAGAAATTCCAGAGATTTGATGCAAAAAACTACGAAAACAGCTCAAAGCTTGCAACCGCTTACAAAGGGGCGAACGATTTCAACGTCCACTGGCCGCCATTTTGCATGCACGTCTCACCCTTATAAAGCATGACCCCGTCGAACGACTCGCGCGATGTCTGGAATTCGCGGCAAAGCTCTGTCTCGTACTTCTTTTCGGCAATAGCGGTGATGGTGCCCTGGCTGCCGGTTTCCGGGTTGGACCACGGCACGGGTTTTTTGCCCCACTGGGTGAAATTAAGCGCGGAGACGATGTTGCGGACGGTCGTCTGGTCGGACGATCCTTTCGCATCGACGGCTTGCGCCGGAGCGACCGAACCGGTCACAGCTGTCTGGTCCGGAACCGCCTTCTCGATACTGAAACCCTTCATGGCACAGCCCTGGAGCAAGCCAAAGACGACGATGATCGCGGAGCCTTTAATGAGCCCGCCTGCACGCCGCTTATCTGCACGGAATTGCTTGCTACCGGATCGTGGAAACGCCAAAAACATGCCTTTCTCTAACAGGGTCAATTCGAAATGACTATGGGACTATGGATTAAATGAAGTTAACAACGGATTACCCACCCATCGAACGTTATCAAATCGTTAGCTTTCAGGTTTCCAACTAAGGTTTGAAAAACGTTCCCGTTTTCTGTGGAAAGCCTTTTTTGGAGAACGGGAGAGAGGCATCACCTGGACGCGAACCGTGGCAGGCGTGCACTAACCTCAGTTGCGAGGAGCAGCCCACGAAACGAGGTGTCAGAAACGCCCCTCATATTCCATCGAGCAGGAACTGAAACGTGCTGGCGAATCCCATGAACGCGGCCATGATCATCCATAGCTCCCTCATGAAGCCAAGCCCGATGAGTTGGCCAGGTCCCTCGTACCCGGCAGAGTATTGGAAATCATGCAGTTGAAGCTCGGGCGTTTCGGCAAGGACTTTGGCGATAAGCTGATATTCCGCAGCATTGGAGAAGTATTGGCAGTCGTTGATGGCTGTGTCGACTTTCTGCTTAAGATCAGAGAAGAATTTGAAGTGCAGCAGAACACCGTATATCGGGCCGAAATTGCGCTTGAACGGCCTGGGCTTGTGTATTCCGCGAGACAACGAACTCTCACTATCCCAGTAGGTAAGCGGGTATTTTATCAGTTGGTTCGACAAGCCGAACTTCCTGCCTCGTAAACCGCCCTTTATCGACCATCCCGAACTCGCCTGTCCGATAACATACCCGGTGGCATCAAACTGGTTTGCAATCTCCCAAGGCGGAACATCATCGGAAAGGTTCGCGCATGAATGCTCCCCCGGATACAAGTCGATCATCGGGGCGGCCATTCTAAAATGTTGCTGGATGGAAAGATGTGCAGCAACGTCAGTGATCGGTCGCTGATAGCAGTCCTGATAAACAAGATATTCATCTACATCCAGATTGAGGTACCACCGGTTCTGACCATAGTGGTTGAAGATCCATTCCCTCCACAGGATCGAGCGTTGAGCGTCCGCGTATCTCACCGTCGACCGCCAGAGGTCGACGTCATTCTGGGCGGTTAGATATTCGACGGTTCCATCGCAGGATTGGTCGTCAATAACGATAAAACGCGCGACCCCGAGCTTTCTGTAATGCGTCAGAAACGAGCCTAGAAACTTCCTTTCATTTCTGACTGGCACCACAACTGCAATGTCACCGTCCGTATATTCTGACGTCGCTGTCGCGATCTGATGCATTCCGAGTTGGCTTGACAGCAGAGGAGCAGCCTTTCGCTCTTTGAGCCATGTGCGGACAGCCGCCAGAAAACCACGGTGCCGAAGTCCGATGGAATTTCGCGAAGGATAGCATGTGTTGTTCAACGAGGCGTCCTCAACTCCACGATGTTGTGCAGGCGGTCACGCAATACTTGCGGCGCCACACTCAATAAATGTAACCGAATCGAAAATGTTTCATAAATAGACCGAGGAATCGGTTCATTAACGTCCCGTCGCAGACCTCAAGCGCGCTCACGTGCCATCTTATTTAGCTAGAAGCCAGGTGCCGCTTGCCATGCAGGGCATGGAGCAGGTAACTAAAATCAAAGACGCCAAGCGGAGTTGAGTCATCGGCATCAAGCGACCTCAACACACGTCTTCGAAACCTTATGGAAAACTCAACCAACCATATGGAATGATCGAGACCCATGACATCAGCAGATGACTTCACTGAGAATTCCGAACCATTCGCGCTGTTCGCGGGATGGCTGGCCGATGCCACCAAAACCGAGCCCAACGATCCAAACGCCGTTGCGCTTGCGACCGTCGATTCAGACGGCCTGCCGGATGTGCGCATGGTTCTCTTGAAAGGGTTTGATGCGCAAGGCTTTGTTTTTTATACGAATTTTGAAAGCCGGAAGGGCGAGGAAATCCTCGGATCGATGAAGGCTGCCATGTGCTTCCACTGGAAGTCGCTGCGCCGGCAGGTGCGTGTACGCGGCCCGGTCGAGATCGTCAGCAAGGAAGAGGCCGATGCATATTATGCCACGCGGCCGCGTGGCAGCCGTATCGGCGCATGGGCATCGAAGCAGTCGCGACCGCTCGAAAGCCGGTTTGCGCTGGAAAAGGCCGTGGCGGAATATACGGCCCGCTACGCGATCGGCGAGATCCCGCGTCCCGACCATTGGTCAGGTTTCCGGATTCGCCCGACATCCATTGAATTCTGGCACGACCGGCCATTCCGCCTGCACGACCGCGTGGTCTTCAGCCGCGACGAGCCAGCCGGTGACTGGAACAAGACGCGGCTCTATCCCTAAGCTGCGTTCAGGATCTCGGCTCTAGCCTTTCTTGCGGCTGAGGAAGGCCATGAACGCCGCCCGCGCCTCGTCCGACTGAAGGCGCTCGGCAAAGAGCTTGGCCTCGAGACGGATGCGGTCGATGGTTTCCTGCCGCGGCATCCGCAACAGATCGCGGGCAATCTGCATGGCCTGCGGCGGCTTGGCGGCGATTTCGGTCGCCGCCTTCAACACGGCCGCCTCAAGTTCGTCTGTCTCCACCAACCGGTAGATCAGCCCGGCTTCCTTCGCCTCGACCGCATTCAAGCCATCACCCATGGCGAGAAAGGCAAAGGCGCGTTGCTGACCCATCAGAGCCGGTCCGAGCAGGCTTGATGCCGCTTCCGGGACGAGGCCGAGATCGACAAACGGCGTCTTGAAATAGGACTGTGGGGTCGCAAAGCTCAAGTCGCAATGAAGCTGCAGCGTCGACCCGACACCAATGGCAAGGCCGTCTACACCCGAGAGCAGCGGCTTTTTCGCATTGGCGACTGTTACGAGAAAGTCGATGACCTCGGTGCCCATTTGGCCCGTGGTGGCGAAGGCCATGAAGTCCTGCAGGTCGTTACCGGAGGAAAATGCGCCCGGCACGCCGAAAAAGACATTGGCGCGGATGTCTGGATCGCTGTCGCTGTCGCTGATTGCCCTGGACATCGCCTCATACATTGTACGTGTCAGCGCGTTCTTCTTGTCGGGTCGGTTCATGCGAATGACTTGAACCGCGCCGTGGCGCTCGATCTGTATATGCTCCGACATATTGGTCCCCTGTTAGGAAAGCGCCGTTCGCGCGGCGAGCAGGCTGGCGGCGCCATGAATGACGCGGTCCTTTAGCGCCGCCGTTTCGGCGAGAAGATTTTCGGCGAAGAATCGTGCAAGTGCCGAGCGCCCGGCATTGTTGCCGCCGACAGCTGCCTTGGCGAGATAGGTCGCGCCCGCGGCAAGACCGAAGAGCCGCAGGAACGGCGTCGCCCCCGCAAAGGCGTCGCTGACCCTGCCCGCGGCGATTGCCGCCTGCAGCCAGGAACCCGCTTCAGCAAGATCGTCGAGGCCATCAAACAGGCGCTTTGCGGTCTCGCCAAACTCGATGCTGTTCGAGGCGTTGACGGCTTCCGCGACTTCCCGCAATTCGGCGATATAGCCGGCGAAATGCTGGCCGCCGGCAAGCGACAGCTTGCGCTGTACAAGGTCAATGGCTTGAATGCCATTGGTGCCTTCATAGATCGGCGCAATGCGGGCATCACGCAGCAGCTGTGCGGCGCCCGTCTCCTCGATATAGCCCATGCCGCCATGAACCTGGATACCGATTGACGCAACGTCTACGCCTATATCGGTCGAGAAAGCCTTGGCGACGGGGGTCAAGAGATTGGCCCGATCGGACCAAAACCGCGCCTCATCGCCTTCGCCGGTCTTCGCCATGTCGATGGCATGGGCACAGGCATAGGCTATTGCGCGCGCGGCACCGGTCAGGCCCTTCATCGTCAATAGATTGCGCTGGACATCGGGGTGTTCGATGATCGGACTCATGCCTTCGCCCTTCCAGCCGGGTGCCCGCATCTGGCGGCGGTCCTCGGCATAGGCAAGCGCTTTCTGATAGGCGGTCTCGGCAACAGCGACCCCCTGTATCCCGACGGCAAGGCGGGCGTTGTTCATCATGGTGAACATGCAGGCAAGACCGCGGTTTTCCTCACCAATCAGCCAGCCGACCGCACCCGGCTCGCGGCCCTTGGCAAATCCGTCCCCGTAGATCATCGTGCAGGTGGGCGAGCCGTGGATGCCCATCTTGTGTTCGACGCCGCCGCAGAAAACATCATTGCGGGCGCCGAGCGAACCGTCCGTGTCGACAAGGATTTTCGGCACGAGAAACAGCGAGATACCTTTCGTTCCCTGCGGTGCGTCGGGAAGCCGGGCGAGGACGAGATGGACGATATTGTCGGTCAGGTCGTGCTCGCCATAGGTAATGAAAATCTTGCTGCCGAAAATCCGATAGGTGCCATCCTCGGCGCGTTCGGCGCGCGTGCGCAATGCGCCGACATCGGAGCCAGCCTGCGGCTCCGTAAGGTTCATCGTGCCCATCCATTCGCCGGAGACGAGCTTCGGCAGATAAAGCTGTCTAAGATCGTCGCCTGCATGCGCTTCCAACGCCTCGATGGCGCCAAGGGTCAGCGTCGGGCCGATCCCGAAAGCCATGGAGCCCGAGTTCCACATCTCGAATGTTGCAATTGCAAGCATCATCGGCAGGCCCTGCCCACCGAACTCCTCGGGGCCGGTCAAGGCGTTCCAGCCGCCGTCGATCCACTCGCGATAGACTTCCTTCCAGCCGGGAGGGGTCGTCACTTCGCCATCCTTGAGCGGGGTGCCATGCTTATCGCCGACTTCAAGCAGGGGCGCGACGCGCGTCGAGGCAAAACGTCCGGCCTCTTCGACAATGGCATCGACAAGGTCACCCGAAAGGTCGCCGAAGCGGCCCTGTTCCAACGCGGCGTCAAGACCGGCGGTTACTCTGAGCGTGTGGATGATTTCCTCGACGGGCGCGCGGTACATGTCACGTCTCCTCATGCGTGATGGCAGCGGGCGCACATTGCAACCGCATCGGGGCGCAAGCAAGTGTATTTTTACGTAAACGTAAGATATTTGGATAAGGCGCTTTCGCTTCGTGCTGGTGCAAAATCGGTGACTAACCAAATATTAACCGCGATGCGGCGACCATCCTTGGTTAGTATGGGTTTGATCGCACCGTGTGAAGGATTTCCATTTGACGATCCGCGTGCCCAGATTTGCCATTGCAACGGTCCTCGCGGCCTTGTTTCTCGGCGACCCGGCGCAGGCGGCATCCGAATTCACCACCCCATGGTCGAACAAGGCGCGCGCCATCGTACTCGACGGCTATGAGCACAACTCCTTCAATCTCGTGGAAATCGCCAAGGACCCGAGGATTGCGGCGTTCATCCACAAGGGATCGGACGGCCTGCCGGCAAATTACCAGTGCAAGCGCATTGCCGATGCCATGCAACAGGAGCTGTGCAAACGCATCTGGCGCAACTATGCAGTCTCACGCGAGCTTTACCAGACACGCCGGATTCTGGCGAAGGCGCTGGGGCTCAAATGGGGCGCTTATCATCTCGCCCGCCCGGGCAATCCCATCGAGCAAGCAAACCATTTCGTCGACTATGCCGAACCGAGTGACGACGAACTCGTCGCCATCGATATCGAAGAGAACGATCCTTCGAAGTTCATGTCGCTGCAGGATGCGGAGATTTTCGCCGAGCACATCAAGTTCAGGATCGGGCGCTATCCGGTCCTTTATACGAATGGCACGACCGCACGTTACATCGCCGACCATCGCCTGGAGCTTCCGATCCTGTCGCGCCTGCAGCTCTGGTACGCGCGCTACGAAAGCGATATCGCGCCGCATTTTCCCAAAGGTAACTGGCGCGATTACGCCCTTTGGCAATTTACCTCGCCGAGCAACTGCAACAAGCAGAAGTGCCCCTACCGCCCGGCCGGAACAAACCGCGACATCGACGTCAACATCACCGATATGACCGTGGCGCAGTTGCGGCGGGCGTGGCCGTTCGGCGAACTGGTCGATGCGATAACGCCTGACGACCTGCCGACGCCGGGCAATCGCCCTTCGCCGCGCGACGATATATTGATGGCAGCGGCACAGCCGCCGCTTATTGATTACCGGCGCCTGAAGGAAATGACGGTAACGTTGCACGCCGCCGCAGCGAACTTCCTCGCCGAAGCCTCGACACTGCTTGAAAGGAATGATCCGCGCCTAGCCAGCGTCGACCAGTCGATGACAGCTTCGATTTCGCTGAAGGGGGATACTGACGAAAGGCTGAATGGACTTTCGGCACGCAAGGCGACCGTGGAGCAGCTATGGACCAGTCTACGCGAAGCCTCCGAGCCGGCAGCGCCCGACCAGCGCGTCGTGGTAACCCATTACTGCTTCAAATACTTCGTGCCGAAGTCCAGGCAAACGGTGGAAGGGCAGCTTGCTGCGCTCGAGCCCTTTCTATAGGGCGGCGGTCCCCTCGCGCTCGATGGCGCGCCAGCCGATGTCGCGCCTGTAGAAACCCTCCGGCCAATCTATCTTGGCAATGGCAGCGTAGGCTGCGGCCTGAGCCTCCGCCACTGTACGGCCGCTCGCGGTGACGTTCAGTACGCGCCCGCCATTGGCGACGAGTTCGCCGTCTTTCTCTGCCGTTCCGGCATGAAATATCTCGACGGAACCGTCGGTGGCAGCCGAATCAAGGCCCCTTATGACGCTGCCCTTTTCAGGCGCAGCCGGATAACCCCGGGCGGCCATGACAACAGTCAATGCAGGTTCATCATTCCAGCGCACCGAAACCTGCTCGAGCATGCCGTCGGCAGCGGCCTTAAGCAGCAGCAGCAGATCGTCCTTCAAGCGCAGCATCAGGACCTGCGTTTCCGGATCGCCAAACCGCGTGTTGTACTCGATCAGCTTCGGCCCGTCCTTCGTGATCATCAGGCCCGCGAAGAGGATACCGCTGAACGGCGCGCCGATTTCCGCCATGCCGCGCATAGTCGGCTCGATCAGTTCGCGCATCGTCCGGTCGATCATCGCCTGCGGCATAACCGGTGCGGGCGAATAAGCACCCATGCCGCCGGTGTTGACGCCGGTATCGCCTTCGCCGACGCGCTTGTGATCCTGGGCGGTGCCGAACGGAAGCGCGGTCTTTCCGTCACAAAGGCAGAAGAAGCTTGCCTCCTCGCCATCGAGATATTCCTCCACCACGACCTCGGCGCCGGCACCGCCAAAGGCTCCGGAAAAACAGGCTTCAACAGCGTCGAGCGCTTCCTGCAACTCGAATGCCACCACAACGCCCTTGCCCGCGGCGAGACCATCGGCCTTGACGACAATCGGCACGCCCTGCTGCCGGACATAAGCCTTGGCGGCATCGGCTTGCGTGAAACGCTGGTAGGCGCCAGTCGGAATTTCGAAACGGGCGCAAAGGTCTTTGGTGAAGCCCTTCGAGCCTTCAAGCCGAGCCGCAGCCTTGGACGGACCGAAAACCAGAATGCCGGCGGCGCGAAGCTCGTCGGCTATCCCGGCAACCAAAGGCGCTTCGGGTCCGACCACGACGAAATCAATGGCGTTTTCCTTGCAGAAAGCGACGATCTGCGCATGGTTGGCGGGGTCGAGCGCGACGCACTCCGCGACCTTGGCAATGCCGGGATTGCCCGGCGCGCAATAGAGCCTCGTCAATACGGGCGAGGCGGCGATCTTCCATGCCAGCGCGTGTTCCCGGCCACCGGACCCAATAAGCAGGACTTTCATCGACATCGTGCTCCGCATGTTTACGAGTTGCCGTGTCGGTATGGCCTTGACGCCCGAGGGTCAAGCACCTCGCGCAAATTTGCCCGGATTTGAGCTGCTCTATCCGTATTTATTGTCCACTGAATCATGGCGGTCGATATCGACAATTCAAAATCGGATCCCGACCCTCGGAGGACGATGCGCCACCGGCCCCGATCGACCCGGATCGTCCGGTATTCGCTTCCCTTCAACTTCTCGAAATGGAGCGATGGATGACGCGGATTTTCATAGAACTGTCCAAGCGTTGCTATTACCGATTCTTGAACGTCATCGGTCAACTTTTTGAAGGCCCGATGAAATCGAGGGGTCTTCGTGATGCGCACAGTATTTTATCGGCGCAAACTGGCGATCAACTCATCCACACGGTCGAAAGAAGGACCGCCCCGCGCATCCGGGTCATTATCCCAAATGAGCATTCTCAGTTGATCGCGGATATCAATAATGGATTCAAAATGAAAATTGACCACCTTCAAAGACTTTTTCTCCATGTCCTCGACAATCCTCCACGCATAGGAGGCCAGAGGCGAATTATCAGCCAACTCAAACTTCTTTAACAATGGAGCAGAGATCCACTCCTCCAATTCGTCAACTTGCTTATCCAGATCTCGTATAATTTGTGACACTAACTCATCGATCAGATATCTGAGGACAGCCGGATCCCTTTCGGCGGATGCTCGTTGAAACATATCTTTGAGACGATCCACGATCGTTCCCATTCGCAAACCCCAGCCTTCAATGCTTTGACTATACGTCTCGGCAGCTGCATCAAACACGCCCAAGGCATTGTCGAGTTTTGCCACTGAACGAGCGGGCGATGGCGTCGGTGGCAGCGACGCAAGAACTTCCTCGAACTCGTGTTTGAATGCGGGCAAACCCATGGGAACTCCTTCCCCTTATATAGTGGCCAAGTTTCAATTTTGTCAAAACAACCGACTACGCTCTATTTTTCTTGACTGCATCGCTGCCCGCTGCAAGGTCAGGCCATGACTTCAGAGAAAGACACGATCCAGTCGACACAATCGCGCGGCCGCGTATTCGACGCGCCGTCGGGCCATTGGGTCTATCGCACGCTTCCGAACTCGCTCTGGCCCTATGCCCAACTGGCGCGCTGGGACCGTCCCATCGGCTGGTGGCTTCTGCTTTGGCCTTGCTGGTGGGGCGCGGCGCTCGCCGCCAGCGCTGGCGCAAAGGTGGGCGACCCGGTGTGGTCGGTTCTGCCCTCGCCCTATCACCTTGTTCTGTTCCTCGTCGGCGCCATCGCCATGCGCGGCGCCGGCTGCACTTATAACGACCTTGCCGATGAGGATATCGACAACAAGGTGGCGCGCACGCGCTCGCGGCCGCTGCCATCGGGACAGGTGACGCGCAAACAGGCCAAGGTCTTCCTCGTTCTGCAAACCCTGGTGGGATTGGCGGTGCTGCTGCAGTTCAATCGCTTCACCATCCTGCTCGCCATCGCATCGCTGGTGATCGTCGCGATTTATCCGTTCATGAAGCGAATCACCAATTGGCCGCAACTCGTGCTCGGACTAGCCTTTTCCTGGGGCGCGCTTGTCGGCTGGTCGGCACATTTCGGCGCACTCGCCTGGCCGGCGGTCCTGCTTTATGCCGGATCGATCCTTTGGGTCATCGGCTACGATACGATCTACGCCCACCAGGACAAGGAAGACGACGCGCTTGTCGGTGTGCGTTCAACCGCCCGCCTTTTCGGCAACCGCACGCGCGAAGCGCTCATGATCCTTTATGGAGGAGCGCTGGCGCTGTTTCTCTGGGCTTTCGCCATGGCGGAAGTGCCGATGCCAGCGGTCGCTGGCCTGCTGGCCGCCGGCGCGCATATGTACCGGCAAATCATGACGCTCGATATCGACAACCCATCCGAGTGCCTGCGCCTCTTCAAGTCGAATAGCGTCATTGGTTGGCTGATCTTCCTCGGCCTCGTCTTCGGCGGATTGTGGACCGTGGTCAAGCCGATGTTCTGATTGCCGGGGCTCCGGTCTATCTGGAGCCCTGGGCAATCACCTCCTGGCCGCCGATGACCAATCGCAGTCCAAGATCGCCGACCTTGCGCCGGGCGAGGAACCTTGGCCGGCGGCGATGTGGCTCGCGGCCCTGCCGGCGCTCCTTCGGCGCGGAAACGGTCACGGGACCGATGCTCTGTTCGAGCTGCCGCGCAATACCGTCTTCCTCGACCAGCATCATGGGCAGGGCGAACAGCGAGGACCAGGCGCGCCAGTCGGCGGCGATGTCGTTGAGATCGTGGGCGACCAGCAGCGGCACGGACAGATGCGGGTCGGTGTGCATGAGTTCGAGCGTGACGGTGATATCGCCGAGTTCGTCTTCGGTTGCCCGCGCCGTCACGCCCAGAAAGGCGCAAGCCGGCAATGCCAGCGAGACCGGCAAATGGCTCGCCGGCAGCAGGCGTTTTACCACCGCGCCGCGCTCATGCAGCGTGAAAGTGACATCGCCGCGGTCATCGCGCGTGGCATAGGTGACCGTTTGTGGCAGGTGGAATGGATCAAGCCGGAACTCCCGACCTGCCCAAACCGGCTTGGCTCCGGCTTTGTTCATGTGACGCCTTCTGTCGATCCTGAGAGCCGGTATTCCGGTCATCTCGTTTTATTTCCCTGTAGAGCGGACCGTTTTCGGTCTCGTATGGGGAAACAATAGGCGCCGACTCTGCCAATCCCGCTTAATGAACGGGGTTAACTCTTTCTCATCGCGAAGGATGGTTATCGAAAACCAACCGGCTCCAAGATTTTGGTAAGGCGGATGAATGAAAGGTTAGAAATACAGCCGTGCACTGGGCATGTCATCTCCCCCTGGGCTGCCGCCCATCCCTCACGAGGGGGAGACGGCTTTGGGGTGAAAGCCAAAGCCCGGTAGGCCCTGCACCGAGGGCGATCCAAGCTTAAATCCGCTAGGAAACTAAAGCACCTTGCCCGGGTTCATGATTCCGGCCGGATCGAATGCCTTCTTGATGCGGCGCATCAGGTCGAGCGCCACCGGTGATTTCGTCTCGGCGATTTCCTTGCGCTTCAATTGGCCGACGCCGTGCTCGGCGGAAATCGAGCCCCGATAGGCGCGGACAATATCGTGGACCCGCGTGTTCACCTCGACCCAGCGCGCTAGAAACGCCTCCTTGTCCGCACCAACCGGCTGCGAAATATTGTAGTGTAGGTTGCCGTCGCCCATGTGGCCGAAGCAGACGATGCGCGCGCCAGGAACAAGATCGAGCACAGCTGCATCGGCCTCGGCGATGAATTCGGGGATGCGGGCGACTGGCACGGAAATATCGTGCTTGATCGATCCGCCCTCGGGCTTCTGGGCGAGCGACATGGCCTCGCGCATGTGCCAGAAGGATTTCTCCTGCGCCGTGCTGTCGGCAATCGTCGCATCTTCGACAAGACCGGCCTCGTAGGCTTCGGTGAGGATCGCTTCGATGGTCTCGCGCGCATCCTCGGCGGAACGTGACGAGGATATATCGATAAGGACATACCATTGGTGGACGCCCTGCAGCGGATCACGCACGCCATCCGTATGCGCGACGGAGAACTCGACCCCGATGCGCGGCATCAGTTCGAAACCGGTGAGCGACGGTCCGGCATGGCTTTGCGCTATCGCCAGCAGTTTCAATGCGTCCTCGGGGCTAGCCAGCCCGGCATAGGCGACGCCCTTGCCGCGCGGCAAGGGAAAGAGCTTCATGACCGCCGCGGTGATCACGCCAAGCGTTCCTTCCGCGCCGACAAAGAGGTCCTTGAGGTCGTAGCCGGTATTGTCCTTCTTGACATAGCGAAGGTCATTGAGAATCTCGCCGGTCGGCAGCACGACTTCGACGCCGAGGCAGAGTTCACGCGTATTGCCATAGGCAAGCACGGCAGTACCGCCGGCATTCGACGAAAGATTGCCGCCGATCTGGCACGATCCTTCTGAACCGAGCGACAGCGGGAACAGCCGGCCTTCGCGTTCCGCTGCCTCCTGCAACGTCTGGAGGATGACGCCGGCTTCGACGATGGCAAGGTTGCCTGCCGGGTCGATGGAGCGAATGCGGTTGAGCCGCGAAAGCGAAAGGATCACCTGCTGTCCGCTGGCATCGGGCATCTGCCCGCCGACGAGCCCGGTATTGCCACCTTGCGGCACGATCGCCGTCCCGGTTTCGGTCGCGAGTTTCAGGATCGCCGCGACTTCCTCGACGGTCGAGGGTCGCAGGACCAGCGCTGCCTTGCCGCCAAATTTTTCGCGCGGCTCGATCAGGTACGGCTCGATATCGTGGGCGTTGCGCAGCGCATTGCCCTCGCCGACGATGGCGGAAAAGCGCGCAAGAAGATCAGGCGTCAAACTCATTTTATCTCATCCATTTCAGCAATTGCCGCGTCACGGGGCGCGGCGGCACGAACAAGCCGGTCATTGATCGCTTCGCCAAGTCCATCGAAAGGTATGGGCTCCACGGCGATCACCGGACGTTTCAGGCGATCGAGGCGCTTCATGAAGTCGAAGAGGTTGGCGGCCGCCTCGCGTAAGTTCCCCGTCTCGCTGAGATTGAGGGTGGCGCTGGCATTTTCAGCCTTCCGGGCACGGCTCGGCCCGAAGGCCAGCAGTGCCTCACCTTCCCTGACCTCATGCACGTTCAGCCTCACACGCGCCGAGGGCGCATAGTGCGAAGCCATCATCCCTGGCGCCTCTATCGCCGCACGCTGATCAATGCGTTCGAGCCTGGTCCCTGTGACAGTCTCGATGTCTTCAGCAGCGAGGCCGCCCGGACGCAGCAGTGCGACGCGCGTCCCGTCGACCTTTACGATGGTCGATTCCAGGCCGACCTCCGAGGGGCCGGCATCGAGAATGAGGCTGATCCGCGCGCCCAGATCCTCGTTGACCGCTTCGGCGCTGGTACCGCTGATCTTGCCGGAGGTGTTGGCGCTTGGCGCGGCAAGCGGGTGGCCGAGCGCCGCGATGATCCTGCCGGCGACGCCGCGCGGCATGCGCAGCGCAATCGTGTCGAGACCCGCGGCAACGAGGGGGTGAATGGCGGTATCGGGCTTGAGCGGCAAAACGAGGGTGAGTGGCCCCGGCCAGAAAGCCTGCATCAGTCGCCGCGAAAGTGGATCGATCACAGCGTAGCGTTCGGCCATGTCGATATCCGAAACGTGGCAGATCAGCGGGTTGAAGTGCGGCCTGCCCTTGGCTTCGAATATGCCGGCGACAGCGTCGCCATTGGTGGCATCGGCGGCAAGGCCATAGACGGTCTCGGTCGGAATCGCGACGAGCTTACCCTCGGCGAGCGCACTGGCTGCCGATCGCACTGCCTGATCGTCTGTCTTCAAAATCGTCGCCAAGGCGCTCTCCAATACCGGACTTGCCTACACGATGCCGCTATCGCCTCGCAAGTATCGGCTGATGAACACGCCGAATGAGTTCATGCGTAAAATTGTATCGATCCGAATCAAGGCTTGGCAATAAATCGCTGTTAAAGCTCGCTTTTAACAAAGAAACGTCACGGGGATTAGGACGAAAATGCTGCGCCAGACTATCGCTGCCACCGCCATGATCATGCTAATGGCCCCCGCTTACGCAGGCGGCTCCATCGACGTTGTGAGCGGATCGGCAACGCCGAACTCGATCTCCTATGTGGGTTTTGACAGTTTCGACGCAACCGGCAACCCGATCTGCACGCCTTGTGAGGCGCAGCAGGCCGCGGAAGCAGCACGACTGAAAGCCTATGCCGAGCGGCGCGAACGGTCGCGGCAATACATGGCGCGCCTGCAGGGGCGCGAAGTTCCAGCTTCTACGGCAACCGCCGCCGCTCCGGTATCTGCTTCACCGATTGCGGCGAATGCCGCCGAACTCGTGCCGGCCGGCGAGCCAGTGCCGCAAAGGGCACTCGCTGATGTGGCGGACACGCCGCTGCGCACAGGCCTGCAGTGAACGTAGGGCGCTCCACCTGAAGAGGGAGCGCCTAACGCTTTGTCACCCAACGATCTTCGAGAAGTCCGCAACGGTATTCGTGGCCGTGCGGATGCGCGCGAGCAGCGCCAGGCGGTTGGCCCGGATAGCCGGGTTCTCGTCATTGACGAGCACCTTCTCAAAAAATGAATCAACTGGTTCGCGCAATGCACTAAGTGCGATCATGGCGCCGGAAAAGTCTTCCTTTTGAATCGCTTGCGCGGCTTCCTTCTCGGCTTGATTCACCGCTGCAAACAAGGCCCGCTCCTCGTCCAGATTGAAAAGCGCAGCATCGACAGCATCGGCGATCTGCGTTCCCTTCTTTTCCTCGGCGCTCAGAATGTTCGCGGCGCGCTTGGTGCCCGCGAGCAGGTTTTGGCCTTCCTCGGTGTTGAGGAAGACGACAAGTGCCTCGACACGGCGGGCGATCAGCAACAGGTTGTCGGCGCGCTCGGTAAGCACCGCATCGATAAGATCATGGCGGGCGCCAAGATCGCGGAGGTAGACCTTCATGCGGTCATGGAAGAAGGCGAGCAAATCCAGCAGCACAGGATGCGCCTCTTCGATTACATCGCTGCGAAGGCGCTTTTCAAAACCGGAAACGGCGTTGATGACATCTTCTTCGCCGTCGACGTCGCCCGACTGCTGAGCGGCCTGATGTTGCTCGTAGCCTTCGACGCGCTTTTCGATACTGTCTTCGCGCAACTGCGAAAGTGCCATTTCGAAGACCGGCATCAGTTCGATCTTCCAGTCATTGGAAAGCAAAAGTCGAACGACGCCGAGCGCCGCCCGGCGAAGGGCAAACGGGTCCTTTGATCCCGTCGGCTTTTCATCGATCGCCCAGAACCCGACAAGCGTGTCGAGTTTGTCGGCCAAAGCCACCGCCACCGAAACCGGGTCGCTCGGCACGATATCGGAGGGGCCCTGCGGCTTGTAATGCTCTTCGATTGCAGCAGCGACCGAAGGATGCTCGCCCTGCAAGAGCGCATATTTACGGCCCATGCCGCCCTGCAATTCCGGGAATTCGCCGACGATCTCGGTCGTAAGGTCCGCCTTGGCGAGAACGGCAGCGCGCATGGCAAGCGCCGGATCCGCGCCGACGAGCGGTGCGATCTCGCGGGCCAGCGCCCTTATGCGGATAATGCGCTCGCCCTGGGTGCCGAGCTTGGCGTGGAACGTAACGTTGAGGGCGTCGAGGCGCGCCATGCGCTGGTCGAGCGGCTTCGCAAGATCGAGATCGAACCTTATCGCAGCGGCGGCCAGCGTGTGCATGTCCGGCAGGTCATGCTGGTCCGTGTTCCAGAAATAAAGGGCATCGGATAGCCGGGCACGCACGACCTTGCCGTTACCGAATGCAATCTCGCGCCCGCCATCCTTGGCTTCGATATTCGAAACGAGGATAAATTTGTTCGACAGGGGATTTTCACCCGCACCCGCAGCTTCGCTGTGGCCTCCCCCATTTGAAGGCGAGTTGGAGGCATTCTTATCCTCGCGATGGGAAGGGGCGGACGTTAGATCCGGGGTGGGATGAAGCGTCTGCTTGCGCGTAACGAAGCATTTCTGGTTGGTCTTGATCGTCAGTCGGACCACTTCCGGCGGGATGGCGAGGAATTCTTCCTCGAACTCGCCCATCAGAACGACCGGCCATTCAACAAGCCCGGATACTTCCTCAAGCAAGCCCTCATCCTCGACCAGGTCAAGGCCGGACGCAAAGGCAATGTTCTGGGCATCGGAAAGGATTATTTCCTTCCGCCGGTCGGCGTCGAGCACCACCTTGGCCTTTTCAAGCTTTGCCACGTAGTCATCGAAACGGCGAACGGTTATAGGCTTGCCGTCGCTGAGGAACCGATGGCCATAGGTGACGTTGCCGGCGCGCAGCCCGTCGACCTCGAAATCGACGACAACGGGCTCCTCGGTTTCCGGACCGAAAGTGCAGAGGATCGACTGCAGCGGACGCACCCATCGCAGGCTTCCGGGCTTCGCCGAGGCGGTACCCCAGCGCATCGATTTCGGCCAGGGGAACTCGCGAATGATTTTCGGCATCAACTCGGCGATGATCTCTTCGGCGGGACGACCCGGCTTTTTCAGGTGGGCAACGTAAAAATCGCCCTTCTTGGGGTCGGTGTGGACATGCGCCTCGGAGATATCAAAGAGACCGGCGGAGCGAAGGAAGCCGGCAATTGCCTGTTCCTGCGCCTTGACGCTCGGTCCCTTGCGTTCCTCGTGAATATCTTTGGAGCGCGCGGTCAGTCCGCGCACGTCCAGCGTCAGCCGGCGCGGGGTCCAGTAATCGCCCGCCGCCTCATATGTCAGGCCAGCCTCGACGAGACCATCCGTCACAAGCTTTTTTAGATCCCCCGCAGCCTTGCGCTGCATGCGAGCGGGAATTTCTTCCGAGCGGAGTTCGAGCAATAGATCAGGCATGGTAACTCCTGCCCTCGAAAACGGGGCCAAGATCAAAAGTTAAGCGCTTTTTGGGAAGTGAGTTTACAACCCCACCCGCACCTGCGGTGCGACCTCCCCCATCGAAGGGGGAGGTGTTAAGGTCGGCGCCCGGGCCACCCTCCCCTTGATGGAGAGGGTCGAACCGCAGGTTCGGGGTGGGGTGACAAATCATCTGTTCTTTGACGACCGCGAAAATCGTGTCGAGAACGCTTTCAAGTTCAGTCCGGATCTCGTGGGTCCAGAAGCGCAAGACGCGATATCCCTCACCTTCCAGCCATGCCGTGCGGCGAACATCGTGCCTGCGCTGGTCTGCCAGACCATGCTGAAATCCGTCTACCTCAATGATCAGTTTCAGCCGGTGCGAAACGAAATCCGCGCAGTACGGCCCGATGGGGACCTGCCGGCGGAAATGCGAACCCTCCAACGGAATACGCCAGAGTTGGCGCCAAAGCTTGCGCTCCTCGTCCGTCATATCGCTGCGCAGCTTGCGCGCCGAAGCGATCTTGAAGGAAGAAATCTTCTTCATTTTTGGTACGAAGCTCCACCGGCTTCCGTGAGCAAAAATGCCTCGCCGCACTGCCGGGCGAGATTGCGTACCCTCAGAATATAGCTCTGCCGCTCGGTGACCGAGATGACGCCGCGCGCATCGAGAAGGTTAAAGGCATGGGAGGCCTTGATGCACTGGTCATAGGCCGGCAGCACCATCTTATGGATGGCGGAATTGTCGCTTTCCTTGGGAGCGCCCGCCTTGAGCAGAGCCTCGCATTCGACCTCGGCTTCCTCGAAGTGGCGAAGCAGCACGGCCGTGTTGGCATGTTCGAAATTATAGCGCGAATATTCCTGCTCGGCCTGCAGGAATACATCGCCGTAGGTGACTTTCTCGTCGCCTTCAAGTCCGTTGAAGTTGAGATCATAGACATTGTCGACGCCTTGCACGTACATGGCGAGACGCTCGAGACCATAGGTCAATTCACCGGATACGGGCGAACATTCAATACCGCAAACCTGCTGGAAATATGTAAACTGCGAGACCTCCATCCCGTCGCACCAGCATTCCCAGCCGAGGCCCCAGGCCCCGAGCGTCGGGCTTTCCCAGTCGTCTTCGACGAACCGGATATCGTGCAGGAGCGGATCAAGGCCGATGGCGCGCAAGGAACCGAGGTAGAGTTCCTGAAGGTTCGCCGGCGATGGCTTCATAATCACCTGATACTGGTAATAATGCTGCAGTCGATTGGGGTTCTCGCCGTAGCGTCCATCCTTGGGGCGGCGCGATGGCTGCACATAGGCGGCTTTCCACGGCTTCGGTCCGAGCGAGCGGAGGGTCGTCGCCGGGTGGAACGTGCCCGCTCCCACTTCCATGTCATATGGCTGCAGGATCACGCAGCCGTGCTCTGCCCAGTAATTGTGAAGCGTCAGAATGAGACCCTGGAACGAGCGGGCCGGCTGCAAGTGATCGGGCAAGGAGGAAGACACCGGGCGACCTTTTGGCAAGAAGGATTGGAGTGCACGTCCTAAGGCGTGCACTCCTACCGGTCAAGCAAAACGACGTGATCAGCCCTTCTTGTCGGGTGCCGGCGCAGGCGCAGGCTCGACGGGCGGCTTTGGCGTCTCGGTGCCATTTTTGGCGACACCCGGATCCTTTTCATCGGGCAATCCGCTTTTGAGCTTCTCCTCGATCTTCGCCAGATCTTCAGGCTCGGGCTTGGAATCGCGCGCATGGGCCCACTGGAACGTTGCTTCGAGCTTGCGGCCGGCGCGCCAATAGGCATCGCCCAGATGGTCGTTGATCGTCGCATCTTCGGCCCGCAGCTTCACCGCCTGTTCGAGCTGTGCAACCGCCTCGTCATAGCGACCGAGGCGATAGTATGCCCAGCCGAGCGAGTCGACGATATAGCCGTCCTGGGGACGCGCTGCGACGGCCTTCTTGATCAGGTCGAGGCCCTGCTCGAGCTTCATGTTCATGTCGATCCAGGAATAGCCCAGATAGTTCAGCACTTGCGGCTGGTCCGGATAAAGATCGAGCGCCTTAAGAAAATTGGGCTCTGCCTTGTCCCATTCCTTCAGTCGCTCATAGGCGATGCCGCGCTGGTAATAGATTGACCAGTCTTCCCGCTTGGGGTTTGCCAGCGCCGCCACGGCCTTGTCATAGGTCTCGGCGGCCTGCCGGAAATTCTTGTCCTGCGAATAGATGCTGCCGATCGCAAGATAGGTACGCATGTCCTGGGGATCGCTCCCGAGCAGGCTGTTCAACTCGGCAATCGCCTCGTCATTGCGCTTGAGGATCGCCAGATTGATCGCGAGTTGCATCTTCGCGTCGCGGCTATAGGGCGAATCGGCGGGAATGCGGCCGAAATAGTCGATGGCCTTTTCAGGCTGGTCGAGCTTGGCGCTGATATCGCCGAGCTGGAACAGAGTGGCGTCGTTGTCCGGACGCAGCGGCAGCGACATCTGCAGATAAAGCTTGGAGAAGGCTTCGGCGCCATTGCGATCGATCGCCGTCGCAATCGTATAAAGCACTTCGGCAGCGCCCTGCTGCGGCGTCTGGATCAGCGGCTTCACCGTCTTGGCATCGGCAATTTCCTTGCCGAATTCGGTCAGCACCATACGTCCCGACAGCATTTCCGAAGCTTGCTGAATCAGAGCCACCGCGCCGTCGCGATCGCCATTCCTGAATTTGAACGAGGCAAACGCCTCAACCAGGCGCTCATAGGTATCGGGCGCCGCAGCGACACTGACTTTGTCGTCAATCGCGTCCTGGTAAAACTTGGCAGCCTTGTCCTTTTGCCCGGCCATGTCGGCGATCAGCGCCGAATTATATGTCTTGAACAGGTTGAAGCCTTCGGGACCCTCAAGCTTGGCGATCATCGAAAGCGCCTCGTTGGGCTTGCCCGCACCGGCCTTTGCCCAGGCCGAGATCAGCCCGGTGATCATCCGGTCGAGGTCCGACTGCAGCGACAGCATCATCAGGGTATTGACCTTCTGATACTGCTTGCGATTCATCGCATCGATGCCGAGCGCGAGGCGGGAGAAGCGTTCGATCTCCGGCACGGCCTTCAACTCTTCGGCGATCGGCAGGGCCTGCTTGAACTGGCCATCGGTCAAAAGCACAAGGAGCAGGCTCTGGCGCAGCTCGGTGTTCTTCGGATCGAAGGTCAGCGCCTGCCGGTAGAAGTTGATCGCGCTCCCGAAATCATTGTCGCGCTCGGCGCTACGTGCCGAGAGGAACGCGCCTGAAAGCGTGCCTGCGTTCAAAGGTGGCGGGGCCTTGCTGGTGGCTGCCTCCGCAGCAGCTGCACCCACGGTCAAGACGGCGAGTGTTGCCCCCATAACGGAGCCGAGCAATTTACTACGCCGCATAACAGAAAACCTCATTATCTTTCCAGTTTGCATGTTTGGCCGAATCCAGTGAGCCAACCATGGCCTTTTTACGGTTTTCTCTCAACATTCATTGAAAGATTAGAACAGCCGCGATGGCCCCGCAGCGGCTTTGCTTGATCAATTTCGTGTCAATTGACCCTGCTGATGCAGAAATCGATGACTTCGAGGAGCGCATCCTTTTCCGGCGAGCGGTCGAGGGGGGCCAGCGCATCGCGGGCAATGCCGCCAAAATGGCGCGCACGTTGGATTGTATCATTGAGCGCGCCATACCGCGTCATCAATCCTTTGGCTTTCTCGAGGCCCTTGTCGTCATTGGCGCCGTTTTCAAGCGCTTCCTTCCAGAACTGGCGCTCTTCCGAGGTTCCGCGCCGGTAGGTCAGCACGACCGGCAGCGTGATCTTGCCTTCACGGAAATCGTCGCCCGTGTTCTTGCCGAGATCCTTGGCGTTGCCGCCATAGTCGAGCGCATCGTCGACAAGCTGGAAGGCAAGGCCGAGATTGAGACCATAGGAGCGCAACGCCTGGCGATCCGTACGCGAGGCGGCAGCAATGATCGGGCCGACTTCGGCGGCGGCGGAGAACAGCGCGGCGGTCTTCGCCTTGATCACGGCAAGGTACTCATCTTCCGTCGTTTCGAGATTTTTCGCGGCCGCAAGCTGCATTACTTCGCCCTCGGCGATGATGGAAGCGGAGGTTGCAAGGACATCGAGCGCGTCAAGCGAGCCGACATCCACCATCATCTTGAATGCCTGTCCAAGCAGGAAATCGCCGACGAGAACACTCGCCTGATTGCCCCAGATCATGCGGGCCGTGCTCTTGCCACGCCGCAGGTCGCTTTCATCGACGACATCGTCGTGGAGCAAGGTCGCGGTGTGCATGAACTCGACACTGGTCGCGAGCTTTACGTGCCCATCGCCCTGATAGCCGAACATGCGCGCCGCAGCGAGCGTAATCATCGGGCGCAAACGCTTGCCGCCGGACGAGATCAGATGGTTCGCCACTTCCGGGATCATCTCGACGTCCGAACCAGCCTTGGAAAGGATGAGTTCGTTGACGCGGCCCATGTCCGCCTTGGTCAAATCGACCAATGGCTGCACTGATCCCGTCGTATTCTTCTTCTCGTCAAGACTGACAACAACGCCCAAAACGAAACTCCTGCGGTTCTGGCCTGATGCGGCGACACCTTATTTTGACAGGATATATCCCGCAAGCGGCGAATTGGCGCGCAGAAATAGCAAGGGATACAAATTCGTGATAAGCGCTGGCCTGAACCCTGTGCTCCAACGCGGTATGGCCATGATCGAAATAATGCGCACCAACGACCCCGTCGTGATTTCCTTCGTGGAGTCGCTCCTCAAAGAGGCGGGGATCGCCCATTTCATTGCCGATTCGAACATGAGCATCATGGAAGGCTCGCTTGGCGTCCTCGCGCGCCGGATCATGGTCGATGGCGAACGCGAGATGGAAGCCCGGCAGCTTTTGAAAGATGCTGGAGTAGAACAGGAGCTCCGCAGCTGAACCATGCTCGCCCGGGACGTTCCCCACACGATTGACGCGTTCCACCGCGGCCGGTTCCATTTGCTTCAGCCTGCCGCCAAGGGCCACCGTTCGGGCGTCGATGCCATGATACTTGCAGCCACCGTGCCCAGCGGCTTTTCCGGCCGCGTTGCCGATCTCGGGGCAGGAGCCGGCGCCGCCGGCCTTGCCGTCCTGTCGCGCTGCCCCGACGCCAGTGCCGTCCTGGTGGAGCGTTCCGACTACATGGCCGCCTTCGCACGCAATTCGCTTGATCTGCCGCAAAACGCGCAGCTTTCGGGGCGCGCCAAGGTTATCCAGGCGGACGTCACCCTTGCCGGGAAAGCGCGAATCTCGGCAGGACTCGGCGACAATGAATTCGACTTCGCCATCATGAACCCGCCCTTCAACCTGCCGACGGATCGCTCGACGCCGGACCCGGTGAAGGCGGAGGCGCACGTCATGACGCCCGGCATGATGGAGCAATGGATCAGAACGGCGGCCGCCATTGTCAAGCCGGGCGGCGGCATCGGGATTATTGCCCGCCCGACCTCGATTGCCGATCTTCTCGAGGCTCTCAAAGGCAGGTTCGGCGGATTGATGATCGTGCCGGTTCAACCTCGCCCGCAGGAAGCTGCTATCCGAATCGTGATCAGGGGAACGCGCGGCAGCCGCGCCGGCCTGACTTTAGAGCCAGCCTTGATCATGCATCACGCAAGCGGCAACGGCTTCACCGAACGGGCGGACGCGATCAATAACGGTCTCGCCGCGCTTTTTTAGATCGCGGCATTGCGAATTGTCGCGCACCGCCTACATGCTCCGAAAGCATTGTTTACAAAGGAGACACGCTTGGTCAGATTCGTGCGGAAACTATTGCCACGCCGCTGGCGGCCCGACCACGTCGAAATACCGGTTGTCCGCCTGCATGGCACAATCATGACGGGTGGCGGCCCATTCCGGCAGAATCTCTCACTTGCGACCGCGGCCTCCGTTCTCGAAAAGGCATTTGGCGACAAGGATACGCCGGCCGTTGCAATTTCTGTGAACTCACCGGGCGGATCGCCCGTGCAATCGCGCCTGATCTTCCGGCGCATTCGCGACCTCGCCGCGGAGAAGAACAAGAAAGTCTATATGTTCGTCGAGGATGTTGCCGCATCCGGTGGCTACATGATCGCCATCGCCGGCGACGAGATCATCGCCGACCCTTCATCCATCGTCGGTTCGATTGGCGTCGTCTCCGCGAGTTTCGGTTTCACCGATCTTATCAAGAAAATCGGTGTCGAACGACGCGTCTATACGGCAGGCAAGAACAAGGCGACGCTCGATCCATTCAGGCCCGAGAACAAGGAAGATGTCGAACATCTGAAATCCTTGCAGCTCGAGATCCACGAGACTTTCATCAACCTCGTCAAGGAACGGCGCGGCGAAAAGCTGACCGATAATCCCGACCTTTTCACCGGCCAGTTCTGGACGGGAATGCGCGGGCTTGAACTCGGCCTCGTTGATGGGCTCGGCGATATGCGCTCCTATCTTCGCGGGCAATATGGCCCGAAAACGCGGCTCAGGGTGATCGCGCAGCCGCGTGGTCTCTTCGGGCGCAAGCTGCCTTCTGCCGAGACCAGAATGGGTGAGCTCGGCGCCAATATTGCCGGCGGTATCATCAGCGCTGCCGAAGAGCGTGCGCTCTGGTCGCGATTCGGTCTCTGATGGACGCGGAGACTGTTTTTCATCCCCTCCACAGCGTGCTAGAATGAAGTCGATAGGATTGCTTTTCGAGGTTTGCGCTTGATGCCCCAATTGATCTTTTTCGCTCTTGTCGGCGTCGCTGCCGTTTACGGCTACCGCTCGTTCAAGAAGGAAGCGCAGCGCGTTTCGCGGCGCGTGCGCGAAGCGGAGAAGGAAGTACAAAACCACGCGCAAGGAACCCTTGTGCAGGATCCTGAGACCGGCGAATATCGACTGCGCAAAGATTGATCGCAATGCTCGACAGCCTTGATCGAACGATCACTGTGACGGCTCCGGCCAAGATCAATCTCGCGCTGCACGTGACCGGCCGGCGCAGCGATGGCTATCACCTTCTCGACAGTCTCGTCGTCTTTGCCGGCTTCGGCGACAGGATAAGCGTCAAGCGTGCGGCGCTTGATGACTTTGCCATGTCAGGTCCTTACAGTCATGCCCTGCCCGATGATGCGTCCAATCTCGTTCTCAAGGCGCGCGATGCGCTGCGCGTGGCCTTCCCAGATCGGGCAACACCTGTTGCCATCCATCTTGAAAAACATCTTCCAGTCGCATCGGGCATAGGCGGCGGTTCGACCGATGCCGCAGCAGCCCTTACCGCCCTTTCCAGCCTGTGGGCCCTCGATGTCGGCATCGACGCTTTAGCGGCAATCGGTCTGCCGCTTGGCGCCGATATTCCTATGTGCCTCTACGGCCAGCCCCTGATTGCGCGCGGGGTTGGAGAAGAGATCAAACCGATGGCGACATTTCCGCGACTGCAGCTTGTGCTTGCCAATTGCGGCGCTTCGATCTCGACACCGCAGGTGTTTGCCGCCCTAGACAAGCGCGACAACCCGCCCTTGCCGGCGCTGAGCGCGATGCAGTCGCTCGATGACGTCTGCGACTATCTCAAGGCAACGCACAATCACCTGTTCCAGGCGACGCGAGCGCTGACCCCCGGGATCGACGCTACGATCGCTGCACTCGAACGGACATCGCCGCGGCTGGTGCGCATGTCCGGTTCTGGCGCAACCTGCTTTGGCATTTACGACAGCGACAGCGACGCCGAAGAGGCGGCGGCGAAACTCCGTCGCGATCATCCTGACTGGTTTGTCGTTGCAACGCACAGTGCCATGGAGAGAATCTGAGCATGGCGCGCACCGACGAAACAAGGCCCTTCGTTCCGGTGAAGATCGCCGTGCTAACGGTGTCAGACACGCGCAAGCTCGAAGACGACAAGTCCGGGAGCACATTGGCTGAGCGCCTCCTAGCGGCCGGCCACACGCTGGCGGAACGCGCCATCGTGACCGACGACGTCAACAAAATCCGGGACAAGGTGCTGTCCTGGTCAATGGATCCGGATATCGACGTCATCATCACCACCGGCGGCACCGGCTTTACCGGCCGCGACGTGACGCCCGAAGCGCTCGAACCCATCTTTGAAAAGCGCATGGACGGATTTTCCGAAGTCTTTCATCGCATTTCCTACGACAAGATTGGCACCTCGACGGTCCAGTCGCGTGCGACCGGCGGCGTCGTCAACGCCACCTTCGTCTTCGTGCTGCCAGGTTCGCCCGGCGCCTGCAAGGACGCGTGGGACGGTATCCTGCAGCATCAGCTCGATTACCGGCATATGCCGTGCAACTTCGTCGAGATCATGCCGAGGCTCGACGAGCACCTGAAGCGCACCGGAAAAGCTTGAAAGCTTCCTGCTTGGATAGGAGTTCTAGCCCTTCAACGGGGCGGGAATAATTTCTGCGCGCAGCCGCTTCATTGCCAGGCCTCGCGCAATGTCTACTGATTTCTTGCCCGGGTTGAACAGCGCCATCGACTGGCGCTTGGATATAAGCAATCCGTCTGCGAGCGGATTTCCCGGCTTGAACACCCGGCTGAGGAACGGCCTGCGATGCGCATGAGAACGGGTGAAGCAGGCCGGCCCCTGCATGCGCTCCACATGCATGGCAACCGGCTCGATCCAGCCGTCGAGCAGGCGCGCGCCCGGCTCCAGAAAAAGAAACCACTCGCTTCGCGCCCGGCGAAAACCATCAAGCAGCGTCTGGTCCTGCAAGAAGATGCAACCTGCCTGGTCTGCGACCCGGTGCGTCTGATCGACGGATCCCTCATCGACCACGACGACGTCGCTGAGCAAACCCTCGACAGCGCCACCCACCAGCCCGGCAAGCGTTCTTGCCAGAGGTTCATCCGAATTTTGGGTTTCAATCAGAACGGAGATCATTTCGAACGCTCTATCGCATAATCGGCCGAATATCCATCTGTCCTTTCGGCGCACAGATGGGTGGGACACGGGCAATATTGTTCTTGCTTTGTTCTAGGTTTTTGCTAGGAATAGATTCATGTTGCGGCTGTGATGAGCGAATCGAGATTCGCTTCGGTCCAAGGAGAACGCCAATGAACATTGTGGTGCAAGCGGACAAAGCCGCCTTCGGGCAAGGCCGTACACAACACGCCAATGCCGTGATCGACGAAGCGGGCCTGCGCATCGATTCGGAACGCCGCCGTGGCCGCGGCGCGGGCATGAATCCGTCCGGACGCTTCGAATCGGAGAGCCGCCACGTCTATGACGATGGCTGGGAGACGATCGAGGATCTGCCGCCCTTCAAGACCGAGGTTCAGATCGAGAAGCCGCGCGTCATCATCACGCGCAACGAATCGCCCGACATCAGCTTCGACCGTTCGATCAATCCCTATCGTGGCTGCGAGCATGGCTGCATTTATTGTTTTGCGCGGCCTACCCACAGCTATATGGGACTTTCGGCCGGGCTCGATTTCGAATCGAAGCTTTTTGCCAAACCTGATGCAGCGAAGATGCTCGACAAGGAACTTTCGAAGCCGGGCTACACGGCGAAGACGATCGCCATCGGTACGAATACCGACCCCTACCAGCCGATCGAGAAGAAGTGGCGCATCATGCGCGACATACTCCAGGTGCTCGAGGCACACCAGCATCCGGTGGGCATCGTGACGAAATCGGCGCTGGTTATGCGTGACCAGGACATCCTTGCACGCATGGCGGAAAAGGGACTCGCCAAGGTTTGCCTTTCGGTTACGACGCTGGACGGCAAGCTGGCGCGAACCATGGAGCCCCGGGCCTCGACGCCGACGCGCCGCCTCCAGGCACTGCGCAGCCTCGCCGACGCCGGCGTTCCCGTCGGTGTCATGGTTGCGCCGGTCATCCCCGGTCTTAACGACCATGAGATCGAGCGCGTCCTTGATAGCGCGAGGGCAGTGGGTGCGCTCGAGGCGGGTTATGTCCTGCTCAGGCTGCCGCTCGAAGTCAGCCCGATCTTCAAGGAATGGCTGCTGCGCAACTATCCGGATCGCTACCGCCACGTGCTGTCGCTGGTACGGTCCATGCGCGACGGAAAGGACTACGATGCTGAATGGGGCAAGCGCATGCGCGGCGACGGGCCCTATGCCTGGCAGATCGGCCGCCGCTTCGAGATCGCGGCCAAGCGGCTGGGGATGAATCTTGCCAAACGGCGCTTGCGCACCGATCTTTTTTCCCCAACTCCGGGGAGCGAGCAACTTTCCTTGTTTTAACAAGGGTTTCCGTCAGGCTGCGCCCCCATCCCGGCCTGATGTGACCTTGGGTAGCCTACCCCATCGCTACCTGAGGACTTGCAGAGAATCAGAACGAATGCGAGTTTCGTCGCAACATGGCTCGATCGCGTTCTGATTCTCTGCTTCTTCCCCTGGAGCCGGTCAAACCGGACTTTACCAGCGAGCGTAAGCTCATGCGCAGCGGCGTCGAATATATCGTCGGCATCGATGAGGCCGGGCGCGGTCCGCTGGCCGGCCCGGTGGTCGCCGCCGCGGTGATCCTCAACCCGAAGAAAATTCCCGATGGGCTCGACGATTCAAAGCGCCTGACAGCGCAGCGACGCGAGGAACTTTTCGATATCATTACAGCCACGGCGCTCTCCTGCGCGGTGGCCAGCGTTTCGGCGCCGGCAATCGACGCCACAGATATTCTGAAAGCCGCGCTCGAGGCGATGCGCAGGGCGGTTTGCGGGCTCGCCATTCAGCCCGGCCATGCACTGATCGACGGACGCGACGTGGCGCCCGGCTTGCCCTGCCCTGCAACGGCACTGATCCGGGGCGACCAGCGATCGGTGTCGATCGCTGCAGCATCGATCCTTGCCAAGGTGACGCGCGACCGCATGATGACCCAGACGGGCAAGTACCTGCCGCTGTACGGGCTCGAATCGCATGTCGGCTATGCCACCGAATATCATCGCAATGCCATGGAAGCCCATGGCCCGGTGGTCGGACTGCACCGCTTCAGTTTCTCGCCGCTCAAGGATCGGCAGGTCTAGAGCGCTGCCTGTTTGGATAGCGCCGCTACCAGACCGGATTGCTTGGCACATCGGAGCGCACCATCTACCGCTCTCCTACACCTATAGCGGCAAACAAAAAAGCCGCCCGGAGGCGGCTTCTCGACAGGCACTCAGCCAAACTTAGTTGAGGCGTGACTTTACCTCGGACAGCGAAGACTTGAAGAGGTCAGCCGACGTTTTTGTATCGACCTTGTCAGCGAGAACCCGGCTCGCCGCTGCAACTGCAACATCGACAGCGGTGGCGCGAACCTCGTTGACCGCTTCGACCTGGGCCTGGGCAATCTTCTGTTCGGCCAGCTTGTGGCGGCGCGCGATATACTCTTCGCTCTTCTTCTTGGCTTCCTCAAGCAGGCCATGGGCTTCGCGCTGGGCGATGGCCACGATCTCGCCAGCTTCCTTTTCGGCGTCCTTGCGCTTGCGCTGAAATTCAGCGAGCAGCGACTGGGCTTCTTCACGCAGGCGGCGTGCTTCCTCAAGCTCGTCACGGATACGATCGGCGCGGCTGTCGAGCGACTTGCCCACGACACCCGGTACCTTGAGGTAGACGATCAGCGCGAGGAAGATGATCAGGCCTACGAGGGCGTAAAATGTTGCGTCCAATTCCATTTTCGTTCTCCTCAGCCCCGGACGGCTTTGACAGCGGCAGAGACGCTTGCCTTGTCGACATTGCCACCGATGATCTTGTTGACGATCTCGGTCGCCGTGTCCTCGGCAATGGTTCCGACTTCCTTCATTGCCTTGTCCTTGATGGCGGCAATGCTGGCTTCGGCTTCGCTGAGCTTCTGTTCGAGTTCGGCGGTAATCTTCGCCATTTCCGAATCGGACTTGGCCTTGGCTTCGTCCTGCGCGGTCTGGGCGATGGAGCCTGCCTTCTTCTTGGCGTCGGCAAGTTCCTGCTCATAGGCGGCGAGAGCTTCGTCCGAATCCTGCTTCATGCGGGCAGCCTGATCGAGATCGGTCGCGATACGATCGCGGCGCGTCTCGATGATACCGCCGAGGCGAGGCAGGATCACCCGAGAGAGGAAGAGGTAAAACGCCGCGAATGTCAGTGCGAGCCACAGAACCTGGGAGGCGAAGTGGGTCGTATCAAAGGGCGGGAAGACAGCCTTCTCATGCGCCACACCGGTTTCGGTATGGGTTTCGGTTGCATGAGCGTCAGGTGCCGCTGGAGCCGCCGTCCCGGCAGCGCCATGCGTATCGGTCTGAGCGACGATTGTTTCCTTTGTGGATGCGGCATGCGCCGAAGACACAAACATATGTTGTCCCCTTGGGTTCGGGCGTTTCCCAAATCAGCAAACTGGTTTGCTGCATAAGATTACTGGCCGCGCGCAGCGCAGCCAGTAATAGTGGCTGTCGTGAATTAAACAGCGAAGAGAAGCAGAAGAGCGATGAGCAGCGAGAAGATGCCCAGAGCTTCGGTAACGGCGAAGCCGAATACCAGGCGGCCGAACTGGCCGTCAGCTGCCGACGGGTTGCGCAGTGCACCGGACAGATAGCTGCCGAAGATATTGCCGAGGCCAAGGGCCGTGCCGGCCATACCAAAACAGGCGAGACCTGCACCGATGTACTTTGCTGCTACCGGATCCATATTAAACTCCTTTGGATAGAATTCTCATTGATAGATTTGCATTTGGCGGAGACCGCCGGTGAAGTTTTCTCAGTGACCGCCAGGATGTACTGCGTCGTTCAGGTACATGCAGGTGAGCACGGTGAAGACGTAGGCCTGAAGGAAAGCCACCAGGAATTCGAGACCCGTCAGGGCGACCGTCATGGCGAGCGGCAGGATCGAGCCGCCAATGCCGAGAGCGCCGAGCGCGCTCATCGAGGCAACGAAGCCGGCAAAAACCTTCAGCGTGATGTGGCCAGCAAGCATGTTGGCGAAAAGACGAACTGAAAGGCTGATCGGACGGGAGAGGAACGAAATGATTTCAATCGGCACCACGAGCAGAAGCAGAAGCTTGGGAACGCCGGATGGCACGAAGACGCCGAGGAACTTGAAGCCATGCTTGGCGAAACCATAGGCCAGCACGGTACCGATGACGAGGATTGCGAGGCAGAAGGTGACGATGATCTGGCTCGTGACCGTGAAGAAGTACGGAAACATGCCGAGCATGTTGGCAACGAGCACGAACATGAAAAGCGAGAAAACGAAGGGGAAGAACTTCATTCCGGCGCTGCCAGCCGAATCGCGCAGGGTCGAGGCCACGAACTCGTAGGCCATCTCGGAAACCGACTGGAGGCGGGTCGGGATCAGTCCCCGGTTGGACGAAGTGAAATAGAGAAATGCCGAAGCGACAGCAACCGTCGCGACCATGAAGGCCGACGAGTTGGTGAAGGAGAGATCGACTCCACCCACATCAATGGGAATCCACTTGTTGATATGGAATTGATGAATCGGATCGTTTGACACTCTAACCTCGTCTGTAATGTCTCTACTTGCGGGTCCAGTCTTGCGACCTTGGCCGAAGCCTATTCCGGTTTCTTGGTGTCCGAACCCTTGCCGAGCTCCGCACCTTGGTTCTCCGCCACACGTCCCGTCGAGCGCAGGATGTTCAGCGTTCCAGCACAAAAACCAAGGAGGAGCAGCACGATCAGCCCCCAAGGTGAAGTACCCAAAAATCGGTCAGCTAACCAGCCCAACCCCGCACCAGCCAGAACGCCGGCGATGAACTCGCTCGACAATTTCACGGCCTGCGCGACACCGGAGGCGGTTTCCGTCCCCTTGTCTTGCGAACTGGGCTTGAGACCTACACCCCTGGCAGCCAATTTTGCCGCCAGAGAGCGACTGCGACTCTCCAGTTCATCCGAAGTCAGTCTGCGTCCAGCACCCGGCGTGTCACCGACAGGACCTGACGTATCGGGTTCTTTCCCGTTGGCCAATGGCATGTCCTTTACACGCTGAATGCGAGGCTTCACCCCCGCTTCGAAGTCGCGCGCAACATATTGTCCCGATCCGCGCTAGTCAAGGCGCTGGAAGGAGACTCTCAAGGGTAATTTTCGCCGTAAAATTCAATATGTTAGGCAAATATGACTTTATGTCTCACCTCTTTGGCGAAAATTCGGGTTCGAATCCTCGCCGATCGCCGCCCGTTGAGCATCCGTTCTGCCGTGCACCAACCAGACACACGCCCCGCAACAGCTATTCGCAACCCTGCGTTTCTTGCGGGCAACAGCGAACTTTCCGATAAATGCGGCACCGACAGTTTGAGGGGAAGCAGGTGCGCCGAGCCAACCGGCGTATCGAGGAGGATGGGCCGCTTCGACCATGGCAAAGGCCTTGCCCTCGAACTTGGAGGTGAAGCATGTGGTTCAAGCCACTTAGCATCACCCTGATTATGAAAAGAACCCGGACTGGCTGGACAATGTCGATCCGGGTTCAATTCAACTAATCAGGAACGGGGGGCGGGCGAAAGCTCGTCCCCACTCCAAGAGCAATATAGCAGATCTCGCATCAATTCCAAGACGACGAAAGTCGGATCAAATCCAGCCGCCGCCAAATGTGCGGTAGAAGATGTGCGCGCCGATCTTGTCGACACGCTTCATCGTTCGCGCCCAGTTGGGGCGAACATAGACTGCATGGTAATGGGTGGCGGACCCAACTTCAGGCAGGAAAATCTGTCCGGATGTCACGGCCTGCGCCACCTGCTGCGCTACTTTCCATTCCCTCGGCTCCGTGACGTGGAGCTTGCGGCCCTCGCAGGCGAACGAGAACTGGCAGCGATTGATCCAGTCATCGTTCTGGTAGACGACGCCGCAAATCGTCTTTGGATAGGCCGGGTTGCGCACGCGGTTGAGAATGACCTGCGCCACAGCCGCCTGTCCCTTGATACTCTCGCTACGCGCCTCAAAATAAATGCCTGTCGCCAGGCATTTTTGTTCTTCCTTGGTGAAAACGACGGGAGGCAAAGGCGTTGCCAGCCAATAATGGTCGCCGGCACCGAGCTGCGGGACAAAGCGTCCCGGCGATTTCGGCTCGTTCAGGATCGAATCGAATGGCGAGGTCTTCGAATAATCCGGCGTCGCCGGCGCGTAGCCCAGCGCCAGAACATCAGGCTTGTCATTATTGACGAGGCTCGCCAGCATTGGCGGCATGTCGGAAGCCGGCTTTTCCGCAGCCCGGTTGTGAAATGCGAGCGCGATCTGAAATTCCTTGCCGGCGATATTCGGCTTGGTGAATGCCATTGCGACTTCAATATCCTTGGACGGGCGAACCAGCATGCTCTGGCGCTGAAGGATCGAGCCGGCGTTGAAGGCTTTCGGCGGCGCCTTCTTGCTGATCGAAACGATTCGCCCCTGCTTTTCGGCGCGGTTGATCCGCTCCTCGTCCGGAGTGGCGCCACGCGACTTCTGCGTACCCTTGATGGCGATCGGACCGATGCCAGGCGCATCGACACCGCTTGCAGGAATCGAACCCGTGATCGCCTTTTCATCGACGAACGACATGTTGGCCTTCTGGATGGAACCTGCCGGCGATTTTTCGAGATAGGAACTCCAGCGCCCCTGCCCCGATTCGGATCCGGAAAGGAGGCTCGTCATATCCTGGTATGCGGTCACGGTCGGGGAAAAGAGATAAAGCGCCGCGCCAATGAGCAAAGGCGCCGTATAGCTCTTGCCGGTCTGGTTGGTTCGCAGGGAACGCAATGCCCGCACATACTCAGAGAAACGCACGCCGATAACCCCACTCAAACCGAACAGTTCGAGCTAAAAAATGAAGCATTAACCTTGATGGAGAGTTAACGGCGCAGGCAGAAGTTTAGCGAACGAGCCCACGCCGGATATTATCCGCGATGCTCAGCGCTTCTTCCTGGCGCGGCCCGCGAACGGATTGTCGGATGCGCGCAACACGACGCGTATCGGAACACCCGGCATGTCGAATGTCTCGCGCAGGCCGTTCGACAGATAGCGCACATAGGATGTCGGAAAGGCTTCCGGACGCGAACACGAGATGACGAAGCCCGGCGGGCGCGTCTTGACCTGTGTGATGTACTTGATCTTGAGGCGGCGTCCCGCAACAGCGGGCGGCGGATGATGCGTCGTCACGCCTTCGAGCCAACGATTGAGACGGCCAGTGGAAATGCGCCGGTTCCAGATTTCGTCGGTGGTGGCGACGGCCGCCATCAGCTTGTCGATGCCCTGGTTGCGTTCGCCCGAAATCGGCACCGCGCGAATACCGCGGATCTGCGGCAGCAGGCGTTCTGTCTTCTCGCGGAGATCGGCGAGCACCATCTGGCGGTTCTCTACGAGGTCCCACTTGTTGAAGGCGATGACCGGGGCGCGACCTTCGCGAATGATAAGGTCAGCGATCTGCAGATCCTGCTTTTCGAAGGGGATTGTTGCATCGAGAACGATGATAACCACTTCGGCGAAGCGAATCGCACGCAGCGCGTCACCGACCGAGAGCTTTTCGAGCTTCCCCTGGACGCGGGACTTGCGGCGCAGGCCAGCCGTATCAAAAAGCTTGATCTTGCGGCCCTTCCATTCCCAATCGACCGAGATGGAGTCGCGGGTAATGCCGGCCTCAGGTCCCGTCAGCAGACGGTCTTCGCCAAGCATCGTATTGACCAGCGTGGATTTGCCGGCATTCGGACGGCCGACAATCGCAATGCGCAAGGGCTTCGACGAATCGTAGTCGGGAACGTCCTCGGCATCCGGATCGTCAATATCGTCGCCGATGAGATCCGCCGATGGCCCAGGCGCCGCAGGAATGCTGACAGCGACCGAATCATCTGCGTCTTTTTCGGCGTGTTCGTCCGGGAAGACGCGCTCCTCGCCCATCGCCTCGATAATTGCGTCGCGCAGATCGGGAAAGCCTTGGCCGTGTTCGGCCGATATCGGGCAAGGCTCGCCAAGGCCGAGTTGCCAGGAATCGTACATTCCGGCCTCTGCGCCACGCGCTTCCGCCTTGTTGGCAACGAGAACCACGGGCTTGCCGGAACGGCGCACGAGATCGGCGAAGGTAACGTCGGTGGGCGTGACGCCCGCCTTGGCATCCACCAGGAACAGAATGAGATCAGCTTCGCCGATGGCGGCTTCGGTCTGCGCGCGCATGCGGCCTTCGAGCGATTCGCTCGGCATTTCCTCAAGGCCGGCCGTGTCGATCACATCGAAATTCAGATCGTACAGCTTGGCCGAATGAATGCGCCGGTCGCGGGTCACGCCCGGCAAATCGTCGACGAGTGCCAGTTTGCGACCGACAAGGCGGTTGAAAAGCGTGGACTTGCCGACGTTCGGGCGCCCTACGATGGCAAGGGTGAAACTCATCCGTTCGGTTTCCTGTCTCAGCCGGCTGTTGCAGCAGGCGCCGCACCGGTGCTGCGCAACATATCCAGCATGGTATCGGCGAACTGGCGAACATTGGCGGGAGCCGACTTGTCGTCGGCGATCTGTTGGAACAGCTTGGCGGAATCGGCGCCGCGTCCAGCCTTCCAGGCCGCAAGACCCAGCGCCTCGCGCGCCGAATGACGCATCGGGCTTGAATCTGAAGACAGCGTCTCGACGCGGCTTGCCACGTCCTCATAGGATCCAGTGTCCACGAGAATGAAGGCAGCGCGCAGCTTGGCAAGATCGCGAATGGCCTGCGGGATCGAATTATCGGCGGAGACCTTGTCGAAGGCGGCGACCGCGCCGGCGTTGTCGCCCTTCTGGGCGAGGACGCCCGCGGCGCGCATGCGTGCGAGCACCGGATAGGCGCCATAGCCATCCTTCTCGAGGTCATCGAGCGTCTTCAGGGCGTCGTCGTTCTTGCCGTCCCGAACAAGGTTGAGCGCAGCCAGGAACTTGTCGCCCGATTGCGAAGCCTGCCTCTCGGTCCAGTATTCGTAGAAGGAGAAGGCCGCGGTGCCGACGACGATTGCCACCACGCCGCCGATGAGCAGCGAGCCGTAGCGTTTCCAGAAAGCCTTCACCTTGTCGGAACGCAGTTCCTCATTCACTTCACGGAAAAAGCCGTCGTCAGTCATAGTGCCTCTTGGTTCAGCTTGCGCCAAAGTACAATTGTTAAAAACGCGGTGCAGCAGAGCCGCCCGCGCATGGAGTTCAGGCGCTTTTAGTCGGAAAACTCAAAGGATGTAAGTGGCAAACGAAAATTAGGTCATCTCCGCCGGTTACATCGGCTGAACGCCGATCAACAAAGCGTGCAATTTCCACACGAACAGGCCGTAGAGCACGACGCCAATGATGACCGCGATGATGTCATTGGACACCGGGCCTGCCACAATGTTGGGGGAGCTAATGAGACCGGCGCGCTCCTGCCGCTTGATCGCAATCCGATCGGCCACCGCCCAGGCGAGGAACGACAGGAACAGGATCAGCGAGGCCAGATCGCCATTGGCCAGAAGATGCGCCAATGCCCATGTCTTGATGGCGATAAGCATCGGGTGCTTGAGCGCGGGTTTCATCCTGCCGGGCTTCGCGATGAAGACGCCGAGGAAGATCGCGGCAAACAGCATCAGGAGACCGGCGATATGCTTCATGAAGACCGGTGGTTCATAAAGGATCGGGGCATCTGGACGGGCAAGGCCGTATCCCCAGACGAGGAGGAAGAAGCCGGCAAGCGAGAGTACCGAGTAAAGGCCCTTCCACTTGTTCTCACCCCACTGCTCGATCTTGGCGAGCCGCCATTGCGGCGCAACGATGCGGACCGAATGAACGCCGAGAAAAACAATGATCCCAAGAATCAGTACCAGCATGGCCGCCCTCCCCGAAAGATGCCTGAGATTATAGCGGCATTGGAATAGTTCCAAGCTGATCGCTTGCGGTGGATCGCCGCGTCCGATCATCGCCACAATTGCCCTGTAGCGACGTTATTTCCCTTTCCGGAGCCGCGTTACCCCATCATGCGTTCGACCATCCTCGCCGCTGCATCCACGACCCTGTTGTTTTCGATGCCGGCTTTGGCCGATGGCGGCGTGGCGGCGCGCGATACGCCGGGGGCAAAGCCACAATATGTGCTCGTCTCGTTTGACAATTCCGGCAGCAACGAGCTTTGGGATCGCAGCCGCGCACTCGCGCAGCGCAGCAATGCGAAGTTCACCTATTTTCTTTCCTGCGTCTTCCTGATCGATCAGTCCGACCGGAAGTCCTACCAGGCTCCCGGCCAGGCGCCGGGGCGTTCGAACATCGGCTTCGCCACATCGAAACAGGATATCGCAAAGCGCCTCGACAATATCTGGCGGGCACGCAACGAAGGCAATGAAATCGCGAGCCATGCCTGCGGCCACTTCGACGGCAAGAACTGGACAAAGGCGGACTGGCAGCGGGAACTTGTCACCTACAAGCAGGTGCTGACCGGCGCCTGGGCGAAATATGGAAGCGATGCGGAGCCCGAAGGCTGGAAGCACTTTGTCGCCGACGAGATACGCGGATTCCGCGCGCCCTATCTTTCCGAGGGTCCCGCGCTGATATCGGCGCTCCGCGATCAGGGCTATGCCTTCGACGGCAGCGGCGTTTCGCGGGGGCCGGCCTTGCCGGTGCATTCGGGCGGCATCTATCAGTTCGGGCTGCCGACGATCAGCGAAGGCCCGCATAATCGCCCTGTGATCGCCATGGACTATAATCTCTATGTCCGCCATTCGGGCGCGGTGGAGCGCCCCGACCAGTTGAACGTGTTCGAGGGCCGCGCCTATGACGCCTTCAAGGGCGCTTTCGACCGGCAGTATCAAGGCCAGCGCATCCCGTTCCAGATCGGGCTGCACTTCACACTGATGAATGGCGATGCCTATTGGCGGGCGCTGGAGCGCTTTACCGAAGAGGTCTGCACCAAAGCCGATGTGCGGTGCACGACGTACAGCCAATATTTGAAGGAAACGGGCGGTGTTGCCATGCCCGTCGCCCGTGCGGAAGTCTCACAACCCGCGGCAAAGGGCGGCATCTGAGCCGCCCCTTACTTCGTCAGTCTCAAGCGTCTTCGGTCTGCGTGCGCAGGTAGTGCTCGTCGATCGACGGCAGTGGCTCGTCATAGATCACCGCCTCGAAGGCGCGCAGGCGCTTGTAGATCGATATAAGCTCGACGATGGTCGTCCACGAATTGACGAGGTACTGGAACGACGACGTTACCTGCGAGAAGGCGCCGCTGATCTGGTTCATCGTGCCGAGCGTGATCTTGCCGGCGACGATCGAAGGGATCAGCACGATCAGCGAGAAGATATTGTCGGTCTGCAGGTAGAGATAGCGGGCGACGTTAAAGTACATATAGTGGAAATAGAGCCGGAAATAATTGCGGCGGACATTGGCGAAAAGCTCCCTCACCACGGGCGGCTGCGCACGGTCGTCGTGATCCTCGCCATAGACGAGCTCCTTGCGGTAGGCGGCTTCGACACGCTGGTTGCGGAACTGCAGTCCCGGCAATTTGACGCCGACGCCGGCGAGCACCACCGTTCCGAAGATCGACCAGAAAACGGCGGCAAAGACCAGTGGATGCGGTACTTCACCGACGATCGGCAGTTCGGTGATATTCGCTGAAAGCGCGATCAGCACCGGGACGAAGGCAATCAAGGTCATGAAGGAATCGATGAGCCTGACGCCGAGTCCCTCCATGGTCTCGGCAAAACGCATCGTGTCTTCCTGCACACGCTGCGAGGCGCCTTCGATATGGCGAAGCTGGCTCCAGTGCGACATGTAGAATTCGTTCATGGCAGTGCGCCAGCGGAAGATGTAGTGGCTGACGAAGAAGGCGAGAAGCACGCTGACGGTGACCCCGACGAGGGCGACGCCGAGGAACTGGCTGACGCCCTCATAGAATTGTTCGTAGGTAACCGGCGCAGACTTCGACACTGCCGTCTGAATGAGATTGTAGAACGGTCCGTACCAGTTGTTGACGGCGACGCTGACCTGCACCTGGAAATAGGTGACGAACAGGATGAAGGCCGAGCCAAGCACCGACCAGCGCTGCCAGCGGTGCGGGGAAAACCAGGCCCAGAATGCGGCGAAGATAACGACGACGATGGCAAAATAGATATAGAACCAGATGAATGGCGTCGACCAGAAGCTGGCAATGCCGATGATCGGAGGCGCATCGGGCGCCGCAGGCGGCAGGCCGAACCGGGCACCAAGCTGTTCGCCTATGGCAAACCAGAAAAGGACGGCGAGGAGCGACCAGAGCACTGCCGAAATGAAGAAGAGCTTCGGCCTTGGGAAGAATGAAACGAACACAGTGACACGTTCTCCGTGTGAAAAGTTGCGCAATTCATAGTTGTTCTGAATTGCACTTAACAGCACGAATTGGTCAAACATCGCTCAACAGCGATTAAATTGCTGTAATGATCTGGCGAATGGAAAGTGAGGATGGCGGGGCTACAGGCGGACGATTTGCAATCGCCCACCGGTAGCGGGTTAACTCAGTTGTTCTCCGACTGCGTCGCCAGATAGGCCTGATCGATTGCCGGAAGGGGCTCGTCATTGATGGACGCCTCGAAGGCGCGCAGGCGCTTGTAGATCGAGAGCAGTTCAACGATGGTCGGCCACGACCTGTAAAGATATTGGAAGGAATTGCTTAACTCCCCAAATGCAGTGCTCATCTGTTGCCAAAGGCCAAGCGTGATCTTGCCTGCCGCGATTGTTGGAATAAGCAGCACGTTCAGAAAGATCGCATCGGCCTGACTATATAGAGAACGGGCGATATTGAAGTAGCCGTAATGGAAATAGAGCCGGAAATAGTTGCGGCGAACGTTGGCGAAGAGTTCCGTCAAAGCCATCGGCTGTGCACGGCCAGCGTCGTCCTCGCCCAGCACCAATTCCTTGCGATACGCTGCCTCCACCCTCTGGTTCCGGAATTCAAGGCCCGGCAGCCTGAAACCGACGATCGCGAGCAGCACAGTGCCGAAAAGCGACCATCCGACGGCGACGATCACAAGTGAATACGGCACTTGCCCGATGATTGGGAGTTCAGTGATCTGCAGCGAGAGTTGCGCGAGCAATGGAAGGAATGCGATCAGCGTCATTGCGGCCTGAATGAAACTGACACCCAAGTCTTCGATCGTCCGCGAAAACCGCATCGTGTCTTCCTGAACACGCTGGGATGCGCCTTCGATATGCCGCAACCGGCTCCAATGGGCCGTGTAATATTCGGTCATGGCAGTACGCCAGCGAAAGACATAGTGGCTGACGAAAAAGATCGAGCCAACGCCGAGGGCGACATTGGTAAGGCCGATTGTCATGAACTGCCATTGCAACCAATAAAGTTCCGATGCCGCCACGGAACCCGGCGTTGTGATCGCCTTCTGGAAAAGATTAAAAAACGGGCCGCGCCAGGCATTGAGTGCCAGGTTCAGTTGGACGTCGAAGTAAGTCGTGAAAAGGATAAGGGCGGAGCCGAGAACCGACCACATCTGCCACCTGTGCGGCGCATACCACATCCAGAATGCTGCGAAGATGGCGACGGCGGTCCCAAAATAAATATACAGCCATAAATACGGTTTGGTGATGAAAACAGCGGCGCCGAGGACAGGTGGCGCGCTCGGGTCTGCCGGGGGCATGCCTAAACGCGCGCCCAACGGCTCACCCGCGAATATCCAGAAGAGCACGGCAGCAAGCGACCAGAGCACGGCAGAAATGAAGAAGAGTTTGGGCTTGGGAAAAAACGATACAAACACGCGGCGCGTTCCTTATGCAATCTCTAGCAATTTATGGTTGTGAAATCAGTTGGTTAGATAATATTCTTCTCAAACCTAGTGCACGGTGTCTGCTATGGGCAAGGCTCGACGTTTACTTTTGCCCAGCTTGCTGGTTGCAATGATCGAACAATGGAGGACGCGATGGTTGGTGAAACGGATCTTGGCACGTTTCTGGCAACGATGCGTCCGGTTCTCGCCGAGGGCGTCTATATGTTTGCGACCATTGCCAAGGGCGACCCGGCCCCGGCCAGCGTTGAGCCGGTGATGATGTTTCGCGAGGCGGAAGGCCTGACGCTGATCGTCGATGAAGCCACCGCTAAGCAATACGGGCTTCCAGCGATATTCCGATCGCGGATGATAACGCTCGACGTTCACTCCTCGCTGGAGGCCGTCGGCTTTCTTGCGGCGATCACTGCTTGCCTCGCGAAGGCCGGCATCGGCGTCAATCCGGTCGCGGGGTATTACCACGACCACCTGTTCGTGCCGGAAGATCGCGCCGAGGAGGCCATGAACTTGCTGCACCAATTGGCGCAGGACGCCGGGCGAACCAGCTAGCGGCCACCCTGCCCGCGGCGCGCCGAATAGGCAAAGGCCGCGGCAATGATGAGGCTTGCCGCCGCGGCGAGCGTCGCGAAGATGAAGTCGCCGGTAATATTGGCAAGGTAGCCGCCCACGAGCGGACCGATGATCTGGCCGATACCGAAAGCCGCCGTCATCACGGCCATGACCTTGCGCGGCGAATGCGGCAAGAGTACCCGGCCCGCCTGGAAGCCGAAGGCGGTGATGACGATGAATGTCAGTCCGAGCAGGAGACCGCCGATTATCGGACCATAGGGCGCCGGCAGGACGACGCTTGCCGCAACGCCGATCGCCTGCACCGCGCATCCGAGCGCAAGGGCGATGAACGGGCCGGTCCGGTGCAGAAGCGGCGTCCACAGCCAGACCGAAACCGCTCCGGCGATGCCGGTCAGGAGCCAGACCAGCGCCTCCATCCACGGCCCACCCTGGCTGGAGCGCACGATGGCAATGATGAAGGTTGCCGTAATGATGTAGCCAAAGCCGAATATGCCATAGGCAATATTGATCTTGATGAAAGCCGGCGTCCAGGCAAGCGGCGGCTCCTCTACCGCCGCGCCACTGCGGACGGGACCGGTCCTGATGAGCATAAGTACAGCCAGCAGGCCCAGAAGCGAGAGGATCGCAGCGCCTATCCAGTCTTCACGCCAGCCATAACCATTGGCGGAACTGAAGGCGACGAGCAGCGATGAAACGGCAATGCCGGTGCCGACCCCGCCGAAATGGATCGCCTGCAGGTCCTGGCGGTTGGCTGCTGCAAGGTGGCTGAAGACGATCGTCGCCGCAAAGACCAGCATGAAGGCGCTGGCCATGCCGGCAAGGAACCGCACCAGCGAAAAGACGAACACGCCATCGCTTATGCTCATGAGAAAGCAGAGCGCGGCACTCGACGCCAGCGCGAGGTAGACGAGCGGCCGTTCGTAGCCGGACCACCAGCTGAAGCCCGCTACCACCGCGCCGAGCAGATATCCCACATAGTTCGCGGAGGCGATAAGGCCCGCATCGCCCGGCGACAGGCCGAGATCGCTCATCATGCCCGGCAGGATCGGCGTGAAGATGAAGCGGCCGATACCCATGCCGACGGCCATGGCAACAAGCCCCCCAAGAGCAAGCCGGACGGAGGATGAGCTCTTCGATTGCATGGCGGGACATTATCGCTGCAGTGCACACTGACAAGCCAATAAATTTGATGGTTGGGTTATTTGCGGTGATCGATTGCAGGCGGCTTGCCATCACTTAGGAAATATCCTAAGTATTCATCCGCACGGAAGGAGGTGCGATTATGTTTGGTGCTACCCATGGTGCTGCGCAAGCGATGGCGCCGATTGACGGCATCTTCCGCGCACTTTCAGACCCGACGCGACGACGCGTGCTCGAACGGCTTGGAAACAGCCCAGCTTCGGTCAGCGAACTTGCAGCGCCATTCGATATGGCGCTGCCCTCCTTCGTCGAACACCTCAAGGTGCTCGAAGGGTGCGGCCTCGTGCGGTCGGCGAAAACCGGCCGCGTGCGTACCTACCGGCTCGAACCGGAGTCGCTGCAATTGATCGAGGACTGGCTCGCGAAGCAACGTTTCCTCTGGGAACGCCGCCTCGATCAGCTCGACGACTATCTCATTCAACTCAAGGAGCAGGATAAATGACGCAGCTACCCGCAATAAATCCGGAACTCGATCTCGTTCTTGAACGCGTCGTCGATGTCCCGCGCGAGCTCGTATGGAAGGCGTGGACGACGCCCGAACATATCGTCAAATGGTTCACGCCGAAGCCCTGGCAGACCACCGATTGCGAGATCGACCTACGGCCGGGCGGCGTGTTCCGGACGACCATGCTCTCACCCGAAGGCCAGTCGTTTCCGAATGTCGGCTGCTATCTCGAAGTCGTTCCGAATGAGAAGCTCGTGTGGACCGATGCACTCCTCCCCGGCTATCGCCCGTCGGAAAAGCCCTTTTTCACCGCCTATCTGACATTGGAACCCGAAGGAAACGGCACGCGCTACCGGGCCATCGCGATCCATCGCGACAGTGCAGGCAAGAAGCAGCACGAGGAGATGGGATTCCACGATGGCTGGGGCACCGTGCTCGACCAGCTGGTCGCTTATATCAAGAGCGAAATGTAACTCGGCCTATTTGGCCAGCATCGGTGAGCCGTCGCGCGCATAGCGCTCGACGGTCGCCACCACGGCGGCCGGCAGCGCGACACCGTTGGCATGCTGGCGGCGTGCTTCGAGACGGCGGTCGCCCGGAAGCCGCACGGCAGGCGTTTCCTTGACCGCCGTCAGCATCTGTTCCAGCCGGCCGGCGAAGCCGGGCCCGGCAAACATGTCGGGATCAATGGCGATGATGAACTGGCCCGTGCGCGGCGGCCCGCCTTCGCAATCGCCAAAGGATGATGCTTCGTAGGACCAGTGCGCCCCGCCAAGGCCCGCAGCAAGAATATCGACCATCAGTGCAAGCCCGAAACCCTTGTAGCCTCCGATCGGCAGAAGACTACCCTCCATCGCCGCGGCCGCGTCGTTGGTCGGCACGCCCTCCGCATCGATGGCCCAGCCGTCAGGCAGCGGCACACCGCGATTATAGGCGTCGATGACGGCAACCCTGGCGACGACGCTCGACGACTGGTCGATGACCAGTGGCGCATGCCCGTCACGTGGGACGGCAAAAGCGAGCGGATTGGTGCCGAAGAACGGCGTCTTGCCGCCGAAGGGCGCAATCGAGGGTGAAGCATTGGCCGTCATCAGCGCAATGAGCCCTTCGGCTGCCAGATCCTCGACAAAATAGCCGAGCGACCCGCAGGCATAGGAATTTGTGACCGACAGCGCCGCAATGCCCGATTGCCGGGCCGCGTCGATGAGCGCCGGTAGTCCGAGCGCGATCGCCGGATGGGCAAAGCCGGTGCCGGCGTCGACACGCAGCGCAACAGGCGACAATTGCTCGAGGCGCGGCTGCGCGTGGCCGTCCACCTTCTTGCAGGCGGCATGGTCGCAATAGGTCGGAAGATAGGAAAGGCCGACGATCGCCTGTCCGTCGCGTTCGGCCGCCGCAATTGATTTTGCGACCGCCGCCGCATTCTCCGGAGCAACGTCAGAGGCGATCAGGGCCCTCGCCGCGAGCGTTTCGATTTCGTCATAGGTCATCACCCTCTCGTCGCTCATGCCGGTATCACCTCTTGCTTCTTTTGCAGCCGCGCCAATTCCTCGAACGGAATGTGGCAGCGGATCCTGTGTTCGGGTTCGGAATCGAAGAGCGGCGGCTCCTGCTCCTCGCAGATCGCGCCGATCTTGCGCGGGCAGCGCGTATGGAAAACGCACCCGGACGGCGGATTAACGGCGCTTGGAATCTCTCCGTCGAGCCGGACGCGGCTCGGTTCGGTGTCGTCGAGCTTCGGTACGGCCGAAAGCAGCGCTTCGGTATAGGGATGGTGCGGGCCGGAGAACACGCGTTCGGACGGGCCGATCTCCATGATCCGCCCAAGATAGAGCACCGCGATATGGTCGGACAGGTAACGAACGACGGCGAGATCGTGCGAGATGAAAATATAGCTGACATGCTCCTTTGTCTGCAGGTCGGCAAGGAGATTGAGGATCGCCGCCTGCACCGACACGTCGAGCGCCGAGGTGGGCTCGTCGCACACGACGATGCGCGGATCGCCGGCGAAGGCGCGGGCGATTGCCACACGCTGCTTGAGGCCACCCGAAAGCTGGCGCGGCTTGACGCTGAGATGACGCTCTGTCAGCCGGACAGAGCGGACCAACTCGATGAGGCGTTTTTGCTGTGACGCGCCTTTCAGGCCGGCCAGTGTTCGCAAGGCACGGCCCATGATGTGGCGGATCGAATGCGCGCGATTGAGCGCCGAATCGGGGTTCTGGAAAACGATCTGCATCGCCTTGACCTGATCGGCACTGCGGCTTTCGAGTTTCGACGCAAGCGGCTGGCCATCGAGTTGCATCGAGCCGCCGGAGTCGGCTGGAACGAGGCCGAGGAGGAGCCGGGCAAAGGTTGTCTTGCCGCTTCCCGATTCCCCGACGAGGCCCAGGGTCTGTCCCGGCATCAGATCAAGGGAAACGTCGTTGACCGCACGCAGGGCGTGGCCATGGGCAGCATAGGTCTTGTTGAGGTCCTTGATGCGCAAGACCGGCTCGCGGCCGTGGGCCGCCGGCGCTGCGGCAATGCTTCCCGGCGTCGTACGCGGCAGGTCTTGCGCGCGTTCGTGATAGTGGCACCGCGAAAGGCGGCCACCGAGGTCGTGCAGCGGCGGCAGTTCATTATGGCACCGGCTGTCGGCAAGGGCGCAGCGATCGGCAAAGGGACAGCCGGTGATCGTTGCGCCCGGCGCCGGGAGAAATCCCGGAATTGTGTCGAGCCTGATCTGGTCCTTGCGCTGGCCGCCCCGCGGCAGGCAGCGCAACAGTGCCACGGTGTAGGGATGGCGCGGATTGTTGAAAACTTCGGCGGTCGTCCCCTCCTCGACAAGCATGCCGGCGTAAAGAACGCCAACACGGTCGCACATGCGCGAGACCACCGCGAGGTTGTGGCTAATGAAGAGGATCGACGCCGAAAGTTCCTGCCTGAGCTTGGCAATGAGGTCGAGCACCTCCGCCTCGACCGTCGCGTCGAGGCCGGTGGTCGGCTCATCGAGGATCAGCATTGTCGGGTCGCTGGCGAGCGCCATGGCAATTCCGACGCGCTGCTGCATGCCGCCGGAGAGCTGATGCGGATAGCGTTGCATGACCCGAACCGGATCTGAGATACGGACGCGGTTGAGCATGGAGATGGCCTGGTCGACCGCGGCCTGGCCGGAAATTCCGCGCAGTTCGAAAATCTCGGTCATTTGCCGCCCGATGCGGATCGACGGGTTCAGCGCCTTGCCGGGATCCTGATAGACCATCGACACGCTTTCGGCACGCATGCGGCGCAGCGACTCGTTGTCGAGCTTCATGACATTGTGGCCGGCAAGGGCGATTTCGCCGGCGGTGATGACCCCGTTGCGGGGAAGATAGCGCACGACGGACAGGGCAACCGTCGATTTACCGCAGCCGGATTCGCCGACAAGGCCGTAAGCTTCGCCCGGGCGAATCGTAAGGCTCAGATCGCGCAGCACAGCGCGGTTGCGGCCGCCAACCCGATAGGCGACGGAGAGGTGATGCAGTTCGAGCGCATTGGGTGTCGATAAGTCAGTCATTCAAGGCCCCCTGCACGCCATCGGCCACAAGATTGACGCCGATCACCAGCGAGGCGATAGCGAACGCATCGAAGAGCACGGTCCACCAGAAGCCGCCGCCGATCATCCCGTAATTGCTTGAAATGCTCAGACCCCAGTCCGGCGATGGCGGCTGGATGCCGAAGCCCATGAAGCTCAGCGTCGCAACCGCGAAGATGGCATAGCCAAGACGCACCGTCGTCTCGACGAGGATTGGCGGTATGACGTTGGGAAGAATTTCCACGAACATGGTGTGCAGCGCGCTCTCGCGGCGCAATTGCGCCGCCGCGACATAGTCGAGTTCGCGCTCCGATAGGACGGCCGAACGTACGGTGCGGGCGATGATCGGCGCAAAGCTCAGGCCAATGACGATGATGACCGTGGTCTTCGACGTTCCGAGCGCAACGATGGCGAGCAGTGCCACGATCACGACCGGGATTGCCATGAACGCCTCGAGGATGCGGCTGATCACGTCATCGACAAGCCCGCGGAAATAGCCGGTGAACAGGCCGAGCGTTGTGCCGGCAATGGTCGCCAGCAACGTCGCCAGCGGCGCGACCGTCAATATATCGCGCGACCCGACGATGACGCGCGAGAACACATCGCGACCGAGCTGGTCGGTGCCAAACCAGTTATCGGCCGAGGGCGGCATGAGCGCGTTGATGATGTCATCCGCAAGCGGATCGTGCGGCGTAAAATATTCGCCGAAGAGTGCGCACAGGACCCAGAAGACAACAATGACGAGACCCGTGATGAAAGAACCGGAGCGGCCGAGCGCCGCCACCACTTCCATTGCGGGACTACGCTTGATCGGCGGCGCGGGCAGGTCAGGCTGTTTGATATCAGTCGCCGTCATTGATCGGTCCCCAGTCGGATGCGTGGATTGAGGACGGAATAGAGAAGATCGGCAATCAGCGTCGCCACCGCATAGACGATGCCGATCGTCAGGATACCGGCTTCAAGCACCGGGAAATCCTTGCCGCGTGCGGCCGTGAAGATCAGCGAGCCGATGCCCTGATAACGGAAGAGGGTCTCGACCACGACGAGCCCGCCAATGAGGTAGCCGGTCTGGGTGGCGATGACCGTGATCGTCGGCAGCAGCGCATTGCGCAGCACGTGCCGCCAGATGACCGTATGCCAGGGCAGGCCCTTGAGGACGGCGGTGCGCGTATAGTCGGCATCGAGCGCCTCGATCATGCCTGATCGCGCCATGCGCGCGATGTAGCCGAAGAGCACGAGGAACAGCGGCAATGCCGGAAGGATCAAATAGTAGATTTGGGTGAAGATGCCCGAACCCGGCGGCCAGACGGCTGCAATCGGCAGCCAGTTCAGCCAGACGCCGAAGAGCAGAATGAAGATGATGCCGGTGACGAATTCCGGCAGAACGGTTGCCGAAAGACCGCCCAGGCTGATGATGCGGTCGATGGGCCGATTGACATTCAGCGCGGCGATGATGCCGCCTAGAATGCCGAGCGGCACCACCATGATGAAAGCAACGAGCGCAAGTTTCATCGAATTGCCGAGCGCATCGATGACGAAAGGCGCAACAGGCGCTCGGAAAATATAGGAAGTGCCCATATCGCCTTGAACGAAATGGGAAATCCAGTCCCAGTATTGTACAAGCAGCGGCCGGTCGAGGCCGAGCGAATGGTTGAGCGCGTCGACGGCACGCTGGTCGGCGAGCGGTCCCAATATGGCGCGCCCGACATTCCCGGGCAGCACCTGCCCTCCCAGGAACACCATGATACTGAGCAGGAACAGGGTTACGATCGAAAGGGCAATGCGCTTCAGCAGAAAGGAAAGTATGGCTCTAGCTCCCATGTTAGCCAGCCCCACCTGCGCGGAGCTGGCTGTTGCAGGATGTCCGTTCCTCCCTTACGCCTTCGAGGCGCGGTCGAGATAGTTCTGCGACATTGCCGTCGGCTGTACGCCGGAAACGCCCTTTGCCGTCGCCGTCAGGTAATCGAAGAAATAGCCGAAGATGACCGGCGTTTCCTCGAGCAGCAGCCGCTGTATCTTGCCGGCCGTCTCCTTCTGCGCCTCAAGGTCGAGCGCAGCGATGTATCCGGCAGCGAGCGTATCGTAGTCCTTGTTCTTGAAATGCGCCGAGTTCCACGTGCCTTCGCTCTTCAAGGGCGCGGAGAGGTAGACGTTGGGCACGCCGCGATGGCCGTAGTCGGTGATGCCCATGACGGAATCGAGCCAGTTGGACTTGCCGAACACCGCATCGCCGTAATAGGCGCCCTGATCGAGAATGTTGAGCTGGAGGTCGATGCCGATCTCCTTGACCGCATTCTGGATCAGCTGGGCATATTCCGGAATTTCCAGATAGCGCTCAGTGGTGAGCGTAACCTTGAAACCCTTGCCGGCCCCAGCCGCCTCCATCAGTTCCTTTGCCTGCTTCAGATCCTGCTGGCGCTGCGCAACGGTCGTATCCGTTGACGGAAAGGCCGGCGCAAACGGGCTGTCATTGCCAAGCGAGGCGCGACCGCGCATCAGGCCCTTTTGCAGCTTGTTGCGGTCGATGCTGAGCGCTACGGCGCGGCGCACCCGGGGATCCTTGAACGGGTCCATGTCCGTGCGCATGTGAACCTGGTGATGGGCCACGGATTTCAGGCTGATGATTTCGACGTTTGGATCGGTGAGCAGTGCGACGCCGGCAAGCACCGGCATCTGGTTGATTACGTCGACCTGACGGCCCTGAAGCGCAAGGATCATCGGCTGGATGTCGCCGAAGAAGGTGAATTCCGTCCGGGCCGGGAGTGCTTTTTCGCCCCAGTAGTCCTCATTGCGCACAAAAGATGCGCCGACCTTCGGCGTGTACTTCTCCAGCTTGAACGGCCCGGTACCGTTGAAGTTCTTCTCGAAATCGCCCTTGTAATCGGCAGGAATGATGATTGCGTTGTAGTTGTCCGACGACACCATGTAGGGGAAGTTGCCGTTTGGCGCGTCGAGATGGAACTCGACCGTATAATCGTCGATCTTCTTGGTAGCACCCTTCTGCAGGAACCCGGTGAAGACCGAAAGCGCATTGGACGAGTTCGCCGGATCGGCGAGGCGATCGATACTCGCCACGACGTCGTCGGCCTTCATCTCGCCGCCGCTGTGGAACTTGACGCCCTTGCGCAGATTGAAGGTCCAGACATCACCCTTGTCATTGGGCTTCCAGCTTTCGGCCAACATTGGCTTCAGGACGAGATCCGGGCCATCAAGGCACAGGAACTCGCCGCACTGCTGCAACATGAGCAGGCCGCCGGCATCCGCGACGCTGACGGGTTCGATAGCCGCGGCAGGCACGCTGCTGGCAACACGGATCGTCGCTCCGGCCGTGCCTTGCGCGCGGGCAAGGCTGGGCATGCCGCCCATGCCGGCGGCAAATCCGACGCTGCCGAGGAAGGGCAGGGACAGGCCAAGCAGGCTGCCGTGACGAATGAATTCCCGGCGGCTTATTCTGCCGTCGACCAGGCCGTCGATGAGATGGTTTTCGAGATCGGTCCGGCCGCGCCGGAGCATATCGAGGAACTTATAGTTTTTCATGGCTTCTGCTCTTTCCCCTGGATCATGTTTTAACCGGACGATGAGTTAGGCAGCGCTCCTGGTCGCCGAGTTGCCGGATCGTCCGTGACCGACAAACTTAAGATGCCTTTTCCTCCGATCGCGTAATGCCCGGTCTTGGCGCCGGGTCAGGCAGCAAGCGAAAATTCTCCTTTCAGTTCAGCGGCAAGCGCCGGTAGGTACCGGGCTTCGCAGGGTCGTGATACTTGTTCTTCGGGCCGTTCTTGGCAAAATCCCTGTGGCAGGCAGCAAGGCGGTCCCGATCGAGTGTAACCCCCAGTCCCGGCCCTTCTGGCACTGCAACGACATTGTTTCGCGGTGAAAACGGCCCTTCCTCGATGACGTCGGTGGTTTGCATTCGGAAAAGCGACTGATTCGGCTCCCTTATCCAGCCGAGCGCCGCGCAGAGGTGAAGGTAAGCGGCGCTGCCGACGCCTGAATCGCCGCTATAGCACCAGAAATCGATGCCGGCGTGTTCGCAGGCGCCAATGAAGCGGACGAGGCGGCCGATGCCGCCGTGGGTCGCGGGGTTGCCGACAATCGCGTCCGGCACCCGCAATTCCATGGCGCGGGCAATGTCGATGTTGTGCGTCGAGAACGGTATCGAACAATGGCGACGCAATTCACGCATTTCCTCGATTGTCGCGACAGGATCTTCCCAGTTGCGAACGTTCAGTTGTTCCAAGGCTCGCACAAGTTGCCGAGCAGTTGCAAGTGAATAAGCTTGGTTGGAATCGATTCGCAGCATCACGTCGTCGCCGAGCTTTTTGCGGATGAGTTCGAGCATACGCAGCGAAACCTTCGGGTCTTCGGTCGAGAACTTTCCCTCGAAAAACGTGGTCCCAAACTGCTCGTTGAGCTCAACGCAATAGTCGGCAACTTCCTCCGGTGTCTTCTCGCCAATCTTGTTCGCGCCATCGCCGCGCAGGGAGAAATAATCGGTGAAAGGTATCTCCTTGCGCACCGCCCCGCCGAGCAATTGATAGAGTGGCTGGTTCCAGGCCTTGCCACGAATGTCCCAAAGCGCCATCTCGATTGCGCCAAAGGCGAGGATGCGCGTGGGATCGTTGATGCTCTGGACGCCGGTCCAGAACGGCAGGCAGAGGTTTTCGGCGCCGGCAATATCGATCGGATCGCGCCCGATCAGGCGAGGCGCCAGCGTGTCATTGATGATCGCGGCGGCGGCCGAACTCGGCGCTTCGCCGAGCCCGATAATCCCATCATCGGTTTCGACTTCAACGATGGTTGGCGAAAAGCCATCGAGTTCGCCGAACACCCAGACATAGGGCGCTTCGAGCGTCAGGTTGATCGGGGTTGCGGTAATGCGGCGGATTTTCATTGTCAGTGGCTCAGTTCGAGAAACGGCTTGCCGAGGAGATCGGGATCAACATCGATGCCGAGCCCCGGACCGTCCGGCACGCCCATGCGGCTACCAACGACGGGGGGCGCGTTGCGCGCAGTGCGAACCGTTACCCATTCGTGAAAGGCTATGGCATGCATGCGCCGTTCTTCCGGCGTCGATAGCGAGAGGTGGGCCATGGCAGCGGTATCGACCTCGGCGCCGCCCGTGTCTTCCACGGTGATCATGAAGCCGAGATCAACCGCGACGTCGCGGATCTGGCGGGTCTTGGTCACGCCGCCGAGCCGCGAGATCTTGAGGGTCAGTCCGTCAGCCGCGCCCTTGCGATGAATTTCGAGCATCTGTTCGAGCGAAGTAACCGATTCATCGAGCACCATGGGCTTGTCGAGCGAACAGCGGACGGAGAGGCAATCGTCGATCGCGAGGCACGGCTGCTCCATCGTGTAGTCGATGGCGCGTGTCGCATCGGCGAACTGGCGCGCCTGATAGGCGGTCCAGCCGCCATTGGCATCACAGAAGATCACCGTACCTTTCGGCACCGCGGCAGCGACGGCGGTCACCCGCTCGATATCGTCGTGGACCTTGCCGCCGACCTTGACCTGCAGGCGATGAAACCCTTCGCCGACGATGCGCCTGGCAAGATTAACCATCGCGTCGACGGAGCCGTGGGTGACAACCTTGTAGAGATCGGCCATGTCGCTTTCGCGGCCGCCGAGCATCGTCACCAGTGGCACCTCGGCGGCGCGGGCCGTGAGGTCGCAGCAGGCCATGTCGAAGGCAGCTTTGATATAGGGGTGGCCGTTGAAGACAGTATCCATCAGGCGGTTTATCTGCGCGAGCCCGCGAGGATCCCTGCCGAGCAGATGTGGTGCGATCTCTGGAACCCCTGCCCTGGCGCCTGCGGCAAATGCAGCCGAATAGAAGTTTCCAAGTGGCGCCATTTCACCCCAGCCGGTCACGCCGGTGTCTGAGGTAATAGAAACCAAGATTGCATCGAAACCGTCGGCACCACGTCCCTTCGACATATTGTAGCGGCCGCCGACGAAGGGCTGCATAAGACTGTAGGCTTTGATGGACTTGATCTGCACGATAACGTTCCCGTGTTCCATTGTGTGGAGAGCGCCTGCGGTCCGCGCTCAATTGTCGAGGCGTTTGCGGCTCCCCGGCTTTTTGGCTGCCTGCCTCTCCTCAAGCCCACGCGCAAAAGCAACAAGTTCCTCAAAATCGAGGGCGATGTGCTCACGGGCGTGCCGCTGCGCCGCCTTCATGTCCTTGCCTTTGAGAAGGCGGACATATTCCTCGTGCACGTCGAGCGAGGGTACCGGTTCGTTGCGTGCCCGTTGATGCAAGGCGAAATACATCTGCAGGCGGCTGGTGAGGCGCTGCCACGTATCCAGCAGGAGCGGGTGATCGGCCCATTCATAGATCAGGCCGTGCAATTGCAGCGCCGTCTCGATCTGCCTGGTCGTGTCGATGTCGCGGGTCGCCTGCTTCACCGCAGCATGACGTCTGTCAAGTTCGGCAAAGAAAACCTCGGTGCGGAGCGGCCACGTCCTTTCGATGGCAAATTCGTCGAGAACCTGGTTGAGCGAATAGGCATCCTCGATATCCTTCGCCGTCACTTCGATCACAAATGTGCCCGCATAGGGAATGCTGGTAAGAATGCCCTCCTGGACCAGTTCGCGCATGGCTTCGCGCAAGGGAGCGCGGCTCACCCGCATCTGTTCGGAGATGCGCAGTTCGTTGAGTTTCTGGCCAGGTTCGAGCTTGCCGGTAAGGATCGCCCGTTTGAGCAGGCTGACGATCTCTGCCCTGCGGGTCGTATCGACAATGGGGTCAAAATCCGTAGCGCTCATGGATGGATCCTCGTTCCGAAGCAAGAAAATCAGATTGTCGACAATATTGCAATCGAGAACTCGCAGCATTAGCATCGACATGTCGATCTGACCGCTTTAACAGCAGACTGACCGAGACGTAACACGCACCTATCGACCGGAGATCGACATGACCTTGACGGGCTTTTTGCAGCTCACCGCTTCGACATTCACGTTCCTGCTCGCCGCGACGTGCGCAAAGGCATGGGCGCTGGCGCCGAGCAATGCCAAGCTGGTTCTCACCATTGTTCTCTATTCCGTCGGCAATCTCATCATGCTGCGCCTGGTGCGCGAGTTCGGCATGGCATCGGCATTCAGCCTCTCCGCGGTCATCCAGCTTATTGCGGTCAATCTCATCGCTCTGGTTTTCTTTGGCGAGAAGCTGTCGATTGTTCAATCCTTCGGCATCATCTTTGCTATACTTGCTGTCGGACTGATAACATTCGGGGCCGCCACCGAATAATCGGCAGGGAGGCGCGATGCCGGAGGAGCATCAGGCGAAGCTTATTCGCATATCGGGCCGCGTACAGGGCGTAAGCTACCGCGTCTGGACGCGAATGGAAGCGCGCAAGCTCGGACTGGGTGGCTGGGTCCGCAACGAACCGGACGGGAGCGTATTGGCCTTTATCGAGGGGCCGGAGAATGCGGTATCGTCGATGGTCGATCGGTTCTGGCAGGGACCGCCCGGTGCGTCGGTAAAGGATGTCGTGTCTGAGACTGCAGAGGCGGAAAATCTGTCGGGGGAATTTCGGATAACGTCGTAAATGCGAGGACTTCGATGCGCAGGCTCATCCTCTTTCGGCATGCAAAATCGGAATGGCCGGCCGGCGTCGAGGACCATGAACGGCCGCTCGCCAAACGTGGCCGGCGGACGGCGCCATTGATGGGTGCGTTCCTAGCGCGCCAGCAGTTGCTTCCCGATCTCGCCCTCGTTTCGACCGCGCGACGAGCCATGCAGACTTTTGAGCTTGCATCCGCCGAATTTGGAGCAAAGCTCGAATGGAAAGCCGAGCCGCGCCTCTACGATGCACCCGTCAACGCGCTTCTCGACGTTGTCCGGCAGGCACCCGCCACCATCTCGACCCTGATGCTCGTCGGCCATAATCCCGGGCTTGAAGAATTCGCGCGCCAGCATGTGGCGGGTGGGCCGGAACCCGATCTTTCGCGGCTGCGCGAAAAATTTCCGACCGCCGGCATTGCCGTGATCGATTTCAATGCCAAGGACTGGACAGCTGTTGATACCGACCGCGGCGAACTCAAGCGGTTCGAGACGCCGAAGTCGCTCGAAGATGCAAGCTAGAAACCGAGCCTAGCGCCGTGGCGTGAGGCTGAGCTTCATGTGGCGGTTGACATCCTTATAGAGCAGATAGCGGAATTTGCCCGGACCGCCGGCATAGCACGCCTGCGGACAGAAGGCGCGGAGCCACATGAAATCGCCCGCCTCCACTTCAACCCAATCCTGATTCAGACGATAGACGGCCTTGCCCTCGAGCACGTAGAGGCCATGTTCCATGACGTGGGTTTCGGCAAAGGGAATGACGGCGCCAGGCTCGAAAGTCACGATCGTCACGTGCATGTCGTGACGCAGATCCGACGGATCGACAAAACGCGTCGTCGCCCACTTGCCCTCTGTGCCCGCCATCGGCGCCGGCACAATATCCGCTTCATTCGTGAAAAAGGCCTCCGGCATGTCGATACCTTCGACGGCTTCGTAAGCCTTCCGTATCCACTGGAAGCGGACCGGCTCGCTGCTCTCGTTGCGAACCTTCCAGTTGCTTGCCGGCGGGATGAAAGCAAAGCCGCCCGGCTGCATCACCTGCTTCTTGCCATCGAGCGTGACGCTCAATTCGCCTTCAAGAATGAAAAGCACACCCTCGGCGCCAGCGTCGAGTTCCGGCCGATCGCTGCCGCCGTCGGGCGCTACTTCCATGATATATTGCGAAAATGTCTCGGCAAAGCCGGAGAGCGGACGCGAAAGCACCCAAAGCCGGGTGTCGTCCCAGAACGGCAGGAGGCTTGTGACGATATCCATCATCACGCCCTTCGGGATCAAGGCATAGGCTTCGGTAAACACCGCGCGGTCTGTCAGGAGCTGCGTTTGCGCGGGTGCGCCCCCGTGGGGAGCGGAATAGGTTCGTTGAGCCATGGCCATTTCCTCTGCGTCTCCCGCCGAAGGCGGGCCTCGAAATCCAGATAACGCCTTCCTCAATAGCCAAACAAGGGCCGATTCATACCCCTTAAAAAATTGAAAGTGCTTGCACGTTTAACGCGAGCCACGGCCGGTCAAAATTTGTTGATGCGACAGGGCAAGCCAGCGGCTTCTCCGCATCCTCCGATCAGGCAGGAGCGTCCCTCCCTAGCGCGCCTCCATATCGTTGTTTCGTGACGTCAGCACCCGGTCGATCAACCCCCACTCCACGGCCTGCTCGGCGTTCATGAACTTGTCGCGATCGAGTGTCCTTTCCACCTCTTCGTAGGTTCGCCCGCAATGCTTGGCGTAAAGTGTGATCATGCGATGTTTGACCTGCGCCATTTCCTCGGCATGGATCAGGACATCGGACGCTTGGCCCTGAAATCCTCCGAGCGGCTGATGAACGTGTAGGCTGGCGTTCGGCAAGGCAACCCTGTGCCCCGGCTCGCCGCCCATGAGAAGAAAAGACCCCATCGATCGCGCAGTTCCCATGCACAATGTGTGTACGGGAGCGCGGATGAACTGCATGGTGTCGTACATGGCAAGCCCACTGGTGATAACGCCGCCGTAGGAATTGATGTAGAGCGCGATGGGCAGCTTGGGGTTTTCCGCTTCGAGGAAAAGCAGCTGCGCGCAGACCGTTGCCGACATGGCATCGTTCACCTCGCCGTTCAGAAACACAATACGCTCGCGCAGCAAGCGCGAATAGATATCGAACGAGCGTTCTCCACGCGAGGATTGTTCCACCACCATGGGGACGAGTTGCATCGTGTCGCGCATGCGCAACCTCCAGATTTCCGATTGATGTTTTGAGTATTAAGCGGCGAGCAGCATTCTGGGCACGGCGTCGTTCGCAGCCGCCCGGGCTATGGTTCGCCGGTGAACGATTCCAAAAATGGTGCCGCCACGGCCATTTGCATGTATGCTGAACGTCACGATGCCTTGGTGGTGCGGCGGCTCGGTCTCCTCGATCAGCAACTCAAGTTGTTCGCGTTGCCTTTCGTGCAGAACCTCGAGCACATTCTGGTCGGGAAGCCAGCGCTTGCGAAAGGCTTCGACGCTGATCGCCTTCCAAACCTTGTCTGGATCGGCCTCGAATTCGAAGCTAAACTCGAGCTGCGGCTCGGAACGTGAAGGGGCTTCATTCACTGGTCCATCTCCTTGAGCAGGTCCGCCAGATCGGCAGCGCGATCAGGCCAATAGGTGCGATATTTGGCAAGCCAGTTGACCAATATCAAAAGGCCATCGGGCTCGACTTCATATTGCGTGAACCGCCCTTCGCGGCGCTCCTTCAGAAGCCGCGCTTCGCGCAGGACCGACAGATGCTGCGACATGGCAGGCTGGGTTATGCCGAAGCCTTGACGCAACTCGGTGGCATTCTGCGGCGCGGCTGCGAGCTTTTCAAAAATGGCCCGGCGCGTCGGATCAGCAAGGGCTTTGAAAACGATTTGTTCCATGGATTTAGATAAGCAAACACTTATCTCAATGTCAAGCGAGCCAGTTTTATTCCTGCTCGACTTGTTCGGCGCAGGCCGCTTGCACGCAGTCTCGCAGCCAGCGGTGCGCTGAATCGGCATCATGGCGTGGATGCCAAAGCAGCGAAACGGTGACGACAGGCATCGAAACCGGAAGCGGGAAGCTGTGCATGCCCATGCGCAAGGCGGTCGTGTGCCGTTCCGGCACGCTGGCGATCAGGTCCGAACCGCGGGCAAGCGCGAGCGCACTCGCAAACCCGCCGACGGTCACCACGATTTCTCGTTCAAGCCCCAGCAATTCCAGTTCCTCGTCGATGGGTCCCCTGTCGACCCCGCGCCGCGAGACACTGACATGCCGCCCCCCGACGTAGCGCCGGGTGGTCACCTCGCCCGCGGCGAGTGCGTGGCCTTTGCGAACCACACCGACGAACCGATCGCGGAACAGCGTCTGGATGCGCAGTTCCGGGCTCGTCGCCTTGCCGACGACGCCTGTTTCGAGATCCACGGTGCCGTCGCGAAGCGAGGCACTTTCCCTATCGGCTTTCTGCACAAAACGCAGGCGTATACCCGGCGCTTCTGCGCCGACCCGTGCCATCAGTTGCGGCCCGAACGTTTCGACGAAGCCGTCGCTTGTGCGCAAGGTAAAGCTTCGCTTGAGGCCCCTGAGGTCGAGTGATTCCTGTGGACGCAGAACGGCCCGCACATCTTCCACGAGTGGACCCACCCGCTCGCGCAGTTCAAGCGCACGCGGTGTCGGGACAAGACCACGCCCGGCACGGATAAGGAGCGGGTCGCCTGTCGTCTCGCGCAGGCGCGCGAGCGCCCTGCTCATCGCCGATGGGCTCAGTCTCAGACGTTTGGCGGCGCGCGCGACGCTGCCCTCCGCGAGGAGCACATCGAGCGTAACGAGCAGGTTCAGGTCGGGCGGCGTCATGTCACAACAATAAGGACTTCAAGATATGGCGTCAAACGCACGATTGAAGTGCAAATGCTGCGTCTTCCGCCATCTGTCGCAAGCGCTTAGCCTACCGGGCGAAGTGGCAAGGAGCCCAAGGATGGACCAGATGGCGATTGATCGAACGGAACCGGTAGCCGGAAGCAAGGAGGTATCCGCTCGGTTGACGCTCACCGCGCTTGCACTCTCGACGCTGCTTTCCGCCCTTGGCGTCAGCATCGCCAACGTCGCGTTACCGACGCTGGCGCAGGCATTCTCCGCGCCATTCCAGCACGTGCAAATGGATCATCCTCGCCTATCTTCTTGCCGTCACGGTTTGCATCGTAAGCGTGGGACGCCTCGGGGACGTTGTCGGCCATCGGCAGGTGCTCCTCGCCGGAATCCTGCTGTTCACCCTTGCCTCCGCCTTGTGCGCCGCGGCCCCCACATTGTGGATGCTGGTTGCCGCCCGCACGGCGCAGGGGCTTGGAGCGGCTATCCTGATGTCGCTCAGCATCGCATTTGTTGGCGAAGCGGTTCCAAAGGAAAGGATCGGCAGCGCCATGGGCTTGCTCGGAACAATGTCGGCAATCGGAACGGCGCTCGGTCCTTCGCTCGGCGGCGTGTTGATCGCCGGCGCTGGCTGGCGCGCGATCTTTCTCGTGATGCTGCCGATCGGCATCGGCAACTTCGTTCTCGCCTATCGCTATCTGCCGGGCGAAGGCCGCAAAGGCCTTTCAACCTGCACCGGCTTCGACATGCCGGGCACTCTACTGCTGGCGGTGACACTTGCCGCCTATGCCCTGGCGATGACGATTGGTCGGGGACGATTCGACGGCTTCAGCGCAGGCCTGATCGGGCTTGCGGTTGTGGCGGGCATGCTTTTTGTGCTTGTGGAGAAAAGGACGAAATCTCCTCTGGTTCGGCTGGCGATACTGCGCAGCCGGGTTTTGAGCGGCAGCCTTGCCATGAACGGGCTCGTCTCGACCGTCATGATGACGACGCTGGTCGTCGGCCCCTTCTACCTGGCGCGCGGGCTTGGGCTGAGCGCCGCCCTCGTCGGCATTGTCATGTCGGGCGGGCCGATCATCTCAGCCTTGAGCGGCGTGCCGGCGGGGCGGATGGTCGATCGTCGCGGTACGCGCGCCATCATTCTTGCCGGCCTCTCCATTATGGTGGCGGGTTCACTTGCGCTCTGCCTGATACCGGCGACGTTCGGCATTGCCGGCTATGTCACCGCCATTGCCATACTCACGCCGGGCTATGCCCTGTTTCAGGCGGCCAATAATACCGCGACCATGAAGAACGTCGCCGTCGACCAGCGCGGCGTCATCTCGGGCATGCTCAGCCTCTCCCGCAATCTTGGCCTGATTACCGGCGCCTCTGTGATGGGAGCGGTTTTTGCCCGGGCATCCGCGGCGCTTGATATCGCAGCAGCACCCGCCGATGCGATCATCGCAGGCATGCATGTGACCTTCGCGGCTGCTGCGGTTCTGGCGCTCGTTGCACTGGCGGTCGCCGTGCGAACCGCGACCATCCGCCCAGAATAGGGAACGAGATCACATGTCCGGCGGCATCTTTTCGAACTTTGGCAGGGCCGGATCGACATGATCCCAGGGTAGTGCGCGCATGGCGTAGGTCACGACCTGCGGTACGTAGCGGTTCGGATCGTCGAGGCTCGCCGCATGAATGGTAAAGAGCTCCGGCATGGTCGCGAATGTCAGATAGACCGGCGATCCGCAGGTCGGGCAAAAGCCGTGCGACTTTATATTGGCACTGTCGCCGGCAAGCGCCCACAGCTTCGCCTCGCCGCTGAGTTTCGGGTTAGCGCCGGCAAAGGTCATGTAGGATCCGTGTCCGGTGCCGCTGCGCCTTTGGCAGTCGCGGCATTGGCAATCGTTAGAGAATACGGGTTCGGCCGCGATTTCATAGCGAACGACGCCGCAGGCGCAGCCGCCGGTATAAGGCTTGCTCATGAGTTTCCTCCAAGGATGGTTGAGTCCGGATTGGGAAGTTAGTTCGTTTCGTCGGCGACATCGCCGATGCGCGGGATGATTTTTCTCCAGCCGTCGCTCATGCTCCTGAACGCTGTATCGTTCTTCGGCGCGATGAAGCCGGAATGGGTCAGCGTGAGCCGCGTGCCGTTTTCGACCGGTTTCAGGACGAATGTTACGATCGTGTCGAGGCGCGAGCCATAGCCGGTGTTGCTCTCGTGACCGCCTTTCCAGGCATAGGCAAAGCGTTCATTGGGTATGGCCTCGAGAACCTCGCAATGAATGGTGCCGTCCCACTCACCCGCCGGTGTGGTCTGATAGGTGAAGCGGTTGCCCTTTACGGGTTCAAAACCCTTGGCCGCCATCATCCAGCGGCCAATCAATGCGCCGGTGGTCAGCGTCTTCCAGATCGTCTCCGGCGAATGCGGGAAGACCTCGTCGACAACGATGTCGTGCGTATCGGCGTTCAATGCGGCGTCGTTCATGGATCGATCTCCTTGAGAAGGCTGCGAAGATTAGCGAACCGCTCCCGCCAGAAGACGCCGTAGTGGTTCATCCAGTCGAACAGCGGCTCCAGCCCTTCGGGCCTGGCGCGATAGTAGACGTTGCGCCCCTCGGGCCGTTCGGCCACCAGGCCGGCACGTTTCAGCGACTTCAGGTGCTGCGATATGGCGCCCTGCGTCACGCCGCTTCCCCGCGTCAGCTCCACCACCGTGATTTCATCAGTTCGAACGATCCGCTCGAACAAGGCGCGCCGGGTAGGATCGGCGAGCGTACGCATGACGTTGGTGATGGGAGCAGCATCGAGCATGAGAATACATTAGTGAATGCTAATCCATTAGTCAATACTAATTTATCTTCGAAGCACGTGGCAGCATGGTTTAAGGCATGCGGCTGTCGGCGAGGCATTCGTGATTGCACCTGCCCCTTGTATCGAGCATCTCGGGAGTAGGAAGGAGCACCTTTTCGCTGTCTTCGGTCGCCTTCTACAAGCACCATCACACGCATCGTCTGTCGCCTTATTTGCGCCGATGTCTCGGCCACTCCACAGATCGCTGGACCGGGCATTGGCAGTGGCGATTAAGCAAGCCAGAAACGTCCTGCGCGTCTCTGGCAAGTTGATACTGCAGTTTTGAGCCGCTATGATCCGAGGATTTGTATCAATGCGAGGGAGTAGCGCTTCCATAAGCCGCGGTCACGGTGATGAATAACTGTCCGATGTTGCACACGATCAGCTGGCCAACTTTTCAAACAGGCTTACCCATTTTGCCAGTACGGCTTCATCGAACGCTTCGATACCACGGGTTAGGGCGAGCTGCTTAAAGCGCTTCGCGATCTCAACCTTCCAGCCTTTCTCCAACGTGAGCCCATGTTTAGCCGCCCACGCCTCGATCTGTGGAACAATCGGCTTGCCCGTTTGCAGCGCAGGTGAAAATTCGTCTTCCGGGTCGGACATTCTTTGCCAACGGTCGACAATGTCAGCCAAGAAGGCGGGCGGTATTAAGTCTTCAATCTCCGCCTCGCCGAAACCGACGAAAGTCTGTACCTCTAGCACTCGGTCTTGGCCGTCTTGATAGAGGGAGCTTTTGAGTTCATTCGCCATCTTGCGACCGGCATTATCGCTATCGAGGAGGACAAGCGGCAGTGCATCGTCCCGGCCGGTCAGAATGCTGGCAACCATCCGGGCTGTCTTAGCGCCGCCGGACGGAGGGAAGACCAACTCGCGCTTCGGTTTGATTTTTCCCGAACGAATGAGCAGCGTTTTGATTGCCGTTAGGTAGTGCTGGTCCGAGGCACCCTCGACAAGCGTCGGTTGGCATCCGAGCAGCAAGCTCTCTGCCACTGTGAGGTTAAGCGCCGAATGGACGGCATACGAAGCGCCGCCCTGGCCCGGCCCTTCAGCGCCCTCGCGCAGATTTTCAGTAGCCTTTGTTGTGCCATCGGGTGCGACATAGACCTTCCGCGCGCGGTCAAGGTGGTCCGCATCGACCAAGAATGGTGAATGGGTCGTGTAGAGAATCTGGTTAGTTTCGGTCAGCCCTTCGAAGAACTCCGATAAGTCGCGCTGTGCGAGAGGATGAAGCGACAGGCCGGGCTCGTCCAACAGCAGAACTGAATTGCGATGGGCTTCTTCGCTTTCCACGAGGAAGACGAGATAGAAACTTAGGAACCACTGCAGGCCCGTGCTGCGGCTCTCCAGTTCTATCTCCTCCGGGCGCCGCTCATCGGCCACCCAAATGCGGAAATGGTTACCGTCCGCCTCAAAGCGGAAACGGTAATCCCCCTGCTTCCACCACTCGCGGAATCGCTTTGTCAGGAGCGCGCTCGCGGACTGCAGCAAAATAGAGCGTTCGCGCTTTTTCTCGCCGATTGCGGCTGCTTCAGACGGAGTCGGCTCCCGGTTCGGATTGGCCGGGTCCTTGAAGTCCCTACCCAACTCCAATATTTCTTCTGGCGATAGTCCTACGAACTTGAATAACACACGAAGTGTCCGAGCCTTGGCGGCTTCTTTGCTGCCGAGGTCTTGGCGTTTGAGGTTTTGAACGACGTGCGGCAGATAAATCTCCGAATCGAGATTGCCGTAGTTCGAGTAGTAAACAAACTTGGGTAGCGCTTCTAAAACCTCTTCAAGTCCGTGCCCCTTCGATCCCGGTGAGGGTACGGACATGAGGTTGTGGTGCCCCTGAAGCGTTTCAATGAGTTGGGCGAAGCGCGGTGAAATTACGCTCGTCTTTGCTGGTTCCTCGGGTTGGGCTGCGACGAGCCGGTCGATAAGCGCCTTGAGAGCCGGCGCCTTTAGGGAGGCGGCACCCAGTTGTCCAACTTCGGTGTTCAACACGGCGAGCATCTTAGCCCGTATTGCGTCTTCTTTGGCGCGCGCGGCGAATGTCTCGATTGCTTCCAAAGTGGTCTTCAGCGCACTTTCGATCTCGGTAGCCGCAACGGTGTCCAGCGTTTTGCAGCCCGGGAAGCTTACGTGATAGTTGCCGGCGAAATTCCGCCAGACTTGGACCGTTTCAAGCTCTTCGCTCTTCCGCCCTGTGACCTCAGTAAGTTTGTCGGCGAGGTCGCCAGTCCTGAATATCGCCGTTATAAACCAGTAGTTCGCGGGTTTGGCGCGGATTGTGCCAAACAGCTTTTTTGGATAATCTGATGTTGGCTGAATCTCTCCCTCTTGGGCTGGATTAAGCTTCCAAAGTGGCGTCAATAAATTGGTCTTGCCAGACTCGTTTACGCCGATGAAGGCACCGATGCGCTCGACACTGATCCATCCGCTGTTTTCAACGGACCTGAAGTTTTCAACCTTGAATTTGATCAGTTCCATATCGAGCCCCCTGCCTCTGTAACTTGCGTCGATGTCCAGCGTCTATGCGCAATGGTCAGTCCCGCGTTATGAACTGACTAGTGCTTTTATCGCGTCGTCAAAGCTCATTGAAGACGAGTGCCAAGACGTAGGGCGCTTTGCATCTCTAATTAATCATTCCCACTCGATCGTGCCGGGCGGCTTTGAAGTCACGTCGTAGACAACGCGGTTGATGCCCTTGACTTCATTGATGATCCGCGTCGCCGCCTGGCCGAGGAAGCCCATATCGTAGTGGTAGAAATCCGCCGTCATGCCATCGACGGAAGTGACCGCGCGCAACGCACAGACAAACTCATAGGTGCGCCCATCGCCCATGACGCCGACGGTCTGCACCGGCAGAAGAACGGCGAAGGCCTGCCAGATCACGTCGTAGAGACCGGCCTTGCGGATTTCGTCGAGGTAGACAGCGTCGGCTTCGCGCAGGATTTCGAGCTTTTCACGCGTGATACCGCCCGGGCAGCGGATGGCAAGACCCGGACCCGGGAATGGGTGGCGCCCGATGAAATGGTCCGGCAGGCCGAGCTCCTTGCCGAGGACGCGCACTTCATCCTTGAAGAGTTCGCGCAAGGGCTCGACCAGTTTCATGTTCATGCGGTCGGGCAGACCACCGACATTGTGATGCGACTTAATGGTCACCGACGGACCGCCGGTGAAGGAGACGCTTTCGATGACGTCCGGGTAAAGCGTGCCTTGCGCGAGGAAATCGGCGCCGCCGAGCTTTTTGGCTTCTTCCTCAAAGACTTCGATGAAAAGCCTGCCGATCGTCTTGCGCTTCTTTTCAGGGTCCGATTCGCCTTCGAGCGCACTGATGAAGCGCTCCGAGGCGTCGACGAGAATGAGCGGCAGATTGTAGTGCTCGCGGAACATCTGAACGACGTCGGCGGCCTCGTTCTTGCGCATCAGGCCATGATCCACAAGGATGCAGGTCAGCTGGTCGCCGACGGCTTCGTGGATCAAAAGGGCGGCCACGGAGGAGTCGACGCCGCCCGAAAGCGCGCAGATCACCTTCTTGTCGCCCACCTGCTTGCGGATGGCATTGACGGCCTGCTCGCGATAGGCCGACATCGTCCAGTCACCCTCGATACCGGCGATGCGATGGACGAAGTTTTCGAGAAGCTTGGCGCCATCCGGCGTATGCACGACTTCCGGGTGGAACTGGACCGCATAGTATTTGCGCGCCTCGTCGGCAATCGCGGCAAAGGGCGCGCCGGTCGATGTGCCCACGACCTTGAAGCCTTCGGGGATTTCAACCACGCGGTCGCCATGGCTCATCCATACCTGGTGGCGCGTGCCTTTGGCCCAGACGCCTTCGAACAGCGCACACTCTTCCTGGATATCGAGGAAGGCGCGACCAAATTCCCGGTGATGGCCGCCCTCGACCTTGCCGCCAAGCTGGGCGCACATGGTCTGCTCGCCATAGCAGATGCCGAGGACCGGAATGTTCGCATCGAAAACGTCCTGCGGCGCGCGCGGGCTGCCGATGTCGACGGTCGAGTGCGGGCTGCCGGAAAGGATCACAGCCTTGGGCCGGATGCGGTGGAAAGCCTCGCCGGCGGACTGGAAGGGAACGATCTCGGAATAGACGCCGGCCTCGCGCACGCGGCGGGCGATCAGCTGTGTAACCTGGCTGCCGAAATCGACGATGAGGACTGTATCTGGGTGCACGGGAGTGTTCATGGCGGGCCTTTAAAGCAAATGTCGAGTCGGTGCAATGGGTTACCACGCCGCACTGAAAAAGTGATTCCGGTTGTTGAGGGAAGAGGTGAAGAGCTTGCGATTTTGATTCAAGTAAGTCGCTCAATTCCTACCGGATCGAGCGTTCGAGTGTCGCCACAACCCACTTGTTGAGGCTCACTCCGGCTCTCCGGGCAGCGCCTGAGATGGCCTTGTGCAGGCTCGGCTCGGTGCGCACCACGAATTGGCCGGAGAATGGCTTTTCCGGCTCTTCGCCGCGCTCAGCGCAGAAGGCGAGATAATCTTCTATCGAAGCCGCCAATGCCGTCTTGAGTTCGGATGCCGACGAACCCTGAAATGTAATTACGTCGCGAAGGTTGATGATTTCGCCGTGGAAGAGGTCCGCTTCCTCATCAAAATCTATGACGGCTTCGTAGCCTTTGTAATGCATCATCGTCATGGCCTTACCTCCGCCTCGTTCAGGAAGCGCCTTACAGCTTCAACCGCGCCCTTATCGGTTTCCTTTTGCGGGTGCGGCCGATGGAAAACGGCGCGAACTCCGCGAAGTGCTACCCGAACGCGAGAGCCATGGCCCTCGCTCACCTCGGCCCCGCACGCGATAAACAATGCCTCGATATCCCGCCACGGAAGTTGGGTCCGAACAGTATCGGCATAAACTGCGGCGAGCGTCGCTTTATGCTTGGTGCTTAAATTCATATAATAGTATCACTAAATAGTATCAATAAAATTCTGATATTAAAGTTCAAACAGCAATGCGCCCGTCTGCCAACGCCGCGCCCATCGCCTCGACCGCAAGGGCCAGCTTCTCGTCGATGACATGGAGATATTCCTTCCAGTCGTTGAGATGCCGCAGTTCCTCCTTGCCGTCGGAAATACCGCGTAGGCCGATGAGCGGCAGTCCGAAACGCTGGCTGGCCCGCAGCACGGCGAACGTCTCCATGTCGACCATTTCGGCGTGGACGCCGTCATAGGCCTCGCCGGAGACGATGTTGGCGCCCGTCGACAGGGAAGCCTCCTTGATGCCCGGAATGCGATGCAGCAGCGGAACAACAACCGGCAGGTCGAGGAAAGGCGTCGCGCCTTTCTTGAACCCCAGCGGGGAGGCATCCATGTCGCGGTAGCTGACGATCGTCACCTGGTAGATCTCGGCCTGTTCGAGCGTACGCGAGCCCGCAGAGCCAAGCGAAACGACAAGATCGGGGAGCGCGCGGTTGGCAGCGAGGCTCGCAAGCGTTGCGGCGACGCTTACCGCCGCCTCCACCGGGCCAACCCCGGTAATCATCGGGGTAAACAGTCTTCGCAGATGCGGACCATATTCGGCATCGACAGCCATGGCGAAGACGACGTTTTTTCCGGCGATCGGCGTCAGGTAAGCGTACATGTCATCCTGTTGCATTGAGCATCCACAACGATGCGTTGAGAAGTGTCGCGAACGCCACCCAGGCGAGATAGGGCAGGAAAAGCAGCGCGGAACTTCTGTCCGGCTCCCATGTGACTTTTATGAAACCGATGATGGCGACGAGCAACAGGCTGATGAGGATCAGCGCCAGTCCCATCTGCTGGAAGCCGAAAAATGTCGGCGACCAAAGGAAGTTCAGAACGAGTTGAGCCCACCAGAATTGCTGCGGCCGTGGCAGGCCGTAATCCCAGACCCGCCAGCCGGCAATGGCGATCAATATGTAGAGAATTGTCCAGACCGGGGCGAAGATCCAGTTCGGCGGGTTGAACGAGGGTTTCACCAGACCCGCATACCATTCGCCGGGCAGCGTGATGTAGCCTATGGCGAGCCCACCGCCGATAACCAACACGAGATACAAGAGAAGCGCCATGGAACGGGACATGCTCGAACCTTCTGCTGGAGGACGTGCCTTGCGGCTTTTGTAACGTTATTTTTCCCGTCTGAGAACTGAAATGAAGAACCCGTCCGTCGAGGTCGCAAGCGGCGAAAGGATTGCTGTTCCGTCCTTGAAAAGCGGGGAAAGATCCTTGGCCTCGCTGACCGCACGGTCCCATAGTGGCTTTGTGTCGACGCGTTCATAGGCTGGGTTGCTGCTCAAGAAAGCATCGACCTGGTTGCCGTTTTCCGGCGCGAAGAGGGAACAGGTGATATAGACGAGCCTGCCCCCCGGCTTGACGTAGACCTTGGCAGCGTCGAGCACCTCGCGCTGTTCGACTTCACGGCGCTCAAGCTGCTGGTCGCTGAGGCGCCACTTCGCATCGGGCCGCCGGCGCCACGTTCCCGAACCCGTGCACGGCGCATCGACGAGTACCAGATCCATCTGCCCCTCGAGCACGGCGAGGTCTTCGACATTTGCGTGGGCTTGCGCATTGCGCACCCCTGCCCGCCGCAGGCGGTCGAAGATCGGCGCGAGCCGTGCGCGCTCGGCGTCATAGGCATGGATCTGTCCCTTGTTGCCCATTTCAGCGGCGAGCGCGAGTGTCTTGCCGCCGGCGCCGGCGCAATAGTCGAGCACCTGCTCGCCGGGCTTGGCATCGCTGAGCTTTGCCGCAATCTGCGAGCCCAGATCCTGCACCTCGAAGAGCCCGCGCTGGAAGGCCGGCTCGGCTTGCACGTTGGGATGGCGCCCCATGGCCCGCAAAGGCGGGACGCGCACCGCGGTTTCGAGCAGCGGCGCAGCGCTGGCGCCGGCCCGCGCCAGTTCCTTCAGGACCTTGTCGCGGTCGGCCTTCAGCGTGTTGACGCGCAGGTCCACCGGTGGACGGTCGCTGAGAGCTGCCGCCTCTCTGACCCAACGATTGCCGAATATCGCCTCGAAATGCGGCACGCACCATTCCGGGACGTCGGCACGGATGTTGTCAGGCGCCGAGGCAAGGTCACGCGCTTCCCAGATCGAGCGGCGCTCGGCTTCGAGCGGCGCGGGAGCAAACTTGTCGCCGTCCAGCGCTGCATTGATCTCGTCCATGTCGAGTTCGGCATCGGAAAGCAGGACCCCGAAGGCGATATGGCGCGCGGCATCGCTATCCATGCGCCAGCCCAACGAAAGCTTCCGGCGCAGGGCGTCGTAGACGATATTGCCGATGACCGCGCGGTCGCCGGCGCCGGCGAAACGGTGCGACAGGCCCCAATCCTTCAAGGCATCGGAGGCCGGCCGCTTGCGGTTCTCGATATCGTCCAAAACTTCGATTGCCGCCTGCAGGCGTCCGCCAAGTCGCATGTGCATTCCTTTTTCTGTCTTCCCTGTCGCATACATGGCCGCGGCAATAAAGAAAAGCCGGAGCGTATCAACGCCACGATCGCCTTGACGAAGTGGCTACGTGCAGCCACTTTCATTTGATGAAAACAGTTTCGATACGCGATGCCAAGAACCGGCTGACCGAACTTGCCCGCGAAGTCGAGCAGGGCGAGACGATTGTTGTCACTCGCAACGGACGGCCGGTGATAGACATCATCCCGCACCAGAAGCGTGGCGGGCTCGACCTCATTGCTGGTGAGACCTACTTGCAGGCACGAGGAATCAAGCAGCCGGCACCCTCTATCGCCAAGGATTTTGACGCCGAGCTACCTGAAGATTTTCTCATTGCTCCACATAGTTGATGCGCGTCCTGCTCGACCCTTCTCAATGAAGACCAGCTAGCAAAACTCGATCCGGGCATGCCGCTCGATGACATTGTCGAATTTGTCGATGCCGTCGGGATTGCGCTTTTGCCAATCGAGGCGCGCCATGTCGTTATTGCGGCCCAACCGGAACCACCTACGCGCGATCCGTTTGATCGGCTGCTGCTTGCGCAGTGCCATGTCGAGGGGTTGGCCCTGGCGACGATTGACCGCGCCCTGATCGACCATCCGCTGGCGTTGCAGCCATAAAAGAAAAGCCGGAGCGTGTTGCCCCGGCTTTTCTCGGTTCAGATCGATGCAGCGTAATTATTCGGCCGCTTCAGACTTTTCTTCCTGCGAGATCGAGCTTGCTTCATAGCCATGCGCTTCCTTCAGCGCGGCGCGGACACCCGCCTCGTAGTCCGGATGAACGCGCTTGAAATGTGCCAGCTGACGCTCGACGATCGCCCCCGGAACGCCCTCCATCGCTGCTGCAATGTTGGAGAAGAGGCGCGACCTCTGGCCAGCATCGAACAGGCCGAACAGCGCCGCGACCTGACCATAGTCGTCATTGCCGATGCGATGGTTATAACGATCGGCAGCGCCCGACAGAGGCAGCGGCGGTTCCTTCGCGGCGGGCTGTTCGACGGCTCCCGAGAAACTGTTCGGCTCGTAATAGGCATCGACATTGCCGGTCTTCTGGCCGAAGAAATTCATCGGGCCATCCTTGTGGTAGTGATGGACCGGGCATTTCGGTGCATTGACCGGGAGCGCTTCATAATGCGTGCCAAGGCGATAGCGATGGGCATCCGCATAGGAGAACACGCGGGCCTGCAGCATCTTGTCGGGCGAATGGCCAATGCCAGGAACGATATTCGACGGCGAGAAGGCCGCCTGTTCGATCTCGGCGAAATAGTTGTCGGCGTTGCGGTTGAGTTCCATGACGCCGATCTCGATCGGCGGGAATTCGCCGTGCGGCCAGACCTTGGTCAAGTCGAAGGGGTTATAGGAGGTCCTCTCGGCCTCGGCTTCCGTCATGACCTGGACCTGAACAGTCCATTTCGGGAACTGTCCACGTTCGATGCCGCCAAAAAGCTCTTCCTGATAGGATTCGCGGGTCTTGCCGATCAGGTTTTCAGCCTCTGCATTGGTGTAGAATTTGTGGCCCTGCTGGGTCTTGAAGTGGAACTTTACCCAGAAGCGCTCGCCCTGGTCGTTCCAGAATGAATAGGTGTGCGAACCGTAGCCGTTCATGTACATCGGGGCGACGGGCAGACCGCGATCCGACATCAGTATCGTTACCTGATGCAGGCTTTCCGGCGAAAGCGACCAGAAGTCCCACATGGCAGTCGTCGAGCGCATGTTGGTGCGCGGATGGCGCTTCTGCGTGTGAATGAAATCGGGGAACTTCAACGGATCGCGCACGAAGAAGACCGGCGTGTTATTGCCGACGAGGTCCCAATTGCCTTCGCTTGTATAGAACTTGATGGCAAAGCCGCGCACGTCGCGCTCGGCATCAGCCGCACCAAGCTCGCCGGCAACGGTCGAGAAGCGCAGGAGGAGCGGCGTTTCGGCGCCCGGCTGCAACGCCTTCGCCTTGGTGTAGCGGGAAATATCGCCGGTGATCTTCAGGGTACCGAAGGCGCCCCAGCCTTTGGCGTGCACGACGCGCTCGGGAATGCGCTCGCGATTCTGATGCGCAAGCTTTTCGAGAAGCTGGTAATCCTGCATCAGCACCGGGCCGCGTTCGCCGGCGGTTATGCTGTTCTGGTTATCGGAAACCGGCGCACCGGCAGTTGTTGTCAATGTCGGACGATCAGCCATTGGCCTCTCCCTAATATCTTCATGTTGAAAAAAGAATCCCACGGTGCAGCGCTGCCGCATCCGCGCGCACCATAGAACCATTCTAATCATAGTTTCCAATTGTATTTAGAATAATTATTGATAGGATTTGGTTATCATGTTTTCCGTCCGGCAAATGCGCTATTTCGAGATCCTCGCTACTACGCTGCACTTCCGCAAGGCTGCGGAAATGGCTCGTATTTCCCAGCCGGCGCTTTCGGCCCAGATCGCGGAAATGGAGATGCGGCTCGGTGCGGCGCTGTTCGAGCGGACCCGCAGAAGCGTTGTCCTCACCGACATGGGCAAGCGGCTCCTGCCGCGCATCCGCACCATTCTCGATGAGATCCGTTCGCTCGAAGAGCTTGCAGCGCAAAAGCGCGGCATCCTCAAGGGTCAGCTACGGCTCGGCATCATTCCGACAATCGCACCCTATCTCCTGCCGCTGCTCGTCCCAGCGCTGCATGAGGCGTATCCCGAGCTATCAATCGAATTGCGCGAAGCGGTCACTTCCAAGCTCGTCGAGGATTTGCGCCTCGGCGATCTCGATGCGCTGGTCGCCGCCTTGCCGATCGAGTCGGAAGGGACTATCGCCCGGCCGCTGTTTCGCGACCGTTTTCTCGTCGCGACCTCGACCAACGATATCGATGTCCTGACCTCGCCAATGACCCAGGAGGATGTCGCCGTCGAGCGGCTGCTGCTTTTGGAGGAAGGCCATTGCCTGCGCGATCAGGCGCTCGCCGTCTGCACCAATGTGAAGCGGCGACAACTCGTCAACTACGGGGCGACGAGCATGGCCACGCTGTTGCAGATGGTGAGCCACGGCATGGGCCTGACCCTGATACCGGAAATCGCCGTCCGCACGGAAGCAACACGCAACAATGTGCGAATCGTGGCTTTCGCTGATCCTGAACCTGCGCGAGATATCGGCCTGATCTGGCGCAAGCAGAGCGAGCGGCGCGATGATTTCGAGGCGCTCGCCGCGACGATCGTCGATTGCGGCAGGCAACTCGCCATCTCGGCGGACGAATTGAAGACGCTCGCCGCATAGTTCCCCACTAGCGTCATCAGGCGAACATGGATCCTCAGGTCGAGATCCCGAGGATGATGGTAGTGTGATTGGGAGGACCTATGCGACGGGCGGCAATGCGAGATGCAGCGCCAGCATCACCCATAGTGCACCGTTCAGAATAAACCCGACCATGAAAAGCGGCTGCCGCAGCCTCAGGCGGTTGGACGTGATGTGCACGATCGAATGCGCGACGCGCGAGGCGACGAAAAGCCAGGCGAGAACCACTGCAAGAATATTGGCACCATTGACGACATAGAGCGACAGGCAGACGACGTAGAAGAGAACCGGCAGTTCGTAGAGATTGATCAGATTCCGAATTGCCTTCACGCTTGCTTCCGGCTCGTTGAGCGGCAGCCTGAAGTCCGACGGCCTCGCCTGACCGCTGATTACAGCCTCGCGCCGGCGCAGAAATACCACGGCGTAAACGCAACAGATCAGAAAGGTCAGCGCGATCATCGGCCAGAAAATTGCGGTCTGTGACATCCATAGCCCTCCATTGTTGAATACGTTCTAGTCAGGCTTGTGGATCATGCGCAAGCCTTCAATCCTCGCCATAGAAGTCGAAAGATGATCGATGAACGCGCGGACCCTGCGTGGGACAAAGCGGGAGGTCGCGTAGACAGCGTGGATATCGAGCGGCGCGTAGGCATGGTCGGGAAGCACCCGGATCAAGCGGCCGCTATCGAGATGCGCCTTGACGAGCGGCACCTGTGCTCCGCCAATGCCGAGACCGGCGCAAAGCGCGTCGTTGAGCACGAAGGCGTTGTTGGCAAGAAAGGTCGAGCGAACCGGGACAGTGACAGGCCCTTCCGGCCCAATCAGCGGGATCGCCTCTCCGAGCGGCGTCCACGCGAAACGGATATGCCGATGATGAATGAGATCGTCCGGCGATTGCGGCGTACCATGTTCGGCAAGATAGCCAGGCGAAGCCACGAGAATGCGCTCGAACGTTGCAAGCTTGCGGGCAATCAGCCCGGACGATTTGAGTTCGCCAAGCCGGATGGCGACGTCGACCCCTTCGGCGATTACATCGGCGATGCGGTCGTCAAGGATAAGCTCGATCACTAGGTCCGGATGCAGCCGCTGGAATTCGATGACGGCCGGGGAAAGATGCATCTGGCCGAAGCCGACCGGACCATGCGCCCGTAGGTTGCCGCGCAGTCCGATCGTTGCCGTTGCCACGCTCTCCTCCGCCTCGTCGACCGATTGCAGGATCGCACGCGCTTCCCGGTAGTAGGCCTCGCCGACTTCCGTCAAGGCCACCCTGCGGGTGGATCGATGCAGCAACTGCGCATTCAGGTGTCGCTCAAGCCCCATGACCTGCTGGCTCACGGCGGGCTGGGTCAGACCAAGTTCACGCGCCGCCGCCGAGAGCGTGCCCAGCTCCGCAACCCGAACGAACGTCTTCATAGCCGCAAAACGATCCATGATGGCCTCAAATCTTCACTTATGATTGTTATAAATATCGCCCGTCTACATAAATTGAAACCGATAAATCATTTTAGCCTTCGAAGCAGATCAAGGAGGCACAAATGGAATCGGAACGGAAGAAGGCGGTTGTCGTCGGGGCCAACGGGATCATTGGCGGCAATCTCATCGCCCATCTGGTCGAGCTCGGCGACTGGGAGATCGTTGGACTTTCACGGCGCGGCGGAAAGGCGGCAGGCAAGCTCACCCACATTGCCGTCGATTTGCTTGACATCAATGATACGAGGGACAAACTCGCGGGTCTTACCGACGCAACCCACATTTTTTACGCGGCCTACCAGGACAGGCCGAGTTGGGCCGAGCTCGTGCCGCCCAATCTCGGCATGCTGGTCAATGTGGTCAATGCCATCGAGCCCATCGCACCGCGTCTTGAGCACATCAGCCTCATGCAGGGATACAAGGTCTACGGCGCGCACCTTGGGCCATTCAAGACGCCGGCGCGGGAAACCGACGCTAATCACATGCCGCCGGAGTTCAACATCGATCAGCAGGATTTTCTCGAAGCCCTGCAAAGGGGCAAGACTTGGACGTGGTCGGCGCTTCGCCCGTCTGTCGTGGTCGGCTTTGCCCTGCGCAACCCGATGAACCTCGCTTCCGTCATCGCCGTCTATGCGTCGATGTCCAGGGAACTTGGCATACCTTTGCGCTTCCCCGGCAAGCCCGGCGCCTATGACAGCCTTATAGAAATGACTGACGCCGGTCTTCTGGCGCGGGCAACCGTATTCATCGCGACAAACCCGCAATGTGGCAACCAGGCCTTCAACATCAACAATGGCGACCTTTTCCGCTGGAGCGAGATGTGGCCGAAGATCGCGAAATTCTTCGACCTCGAGGTCGCGCCGCCGCTTCCGATGGCGCTCGGGGTCGTGATGGCGGACAAAGCGGATCTCTGGAAGCGGATGATCGACAAGCACAACCTTATTGAAACGCCCTATGAGGACGTTTCGTCATGGGGCTTCGGCGATGCCGTTTTCAGCTGGAACTACGATTTCTTTGCCGACGGGACAAAACTCAGACGCGCCGGCTTCCACGAATTTGTCGATACGGAGGAAATGTTCATGCGGGTTTTCCGCGATCTTCGCGACAGGAAGATCATTCCCTGAAGGTGTGCGAGGGCTCAGCCAGCCGCGATATCGGTCTTCGTGAAGTCGTTGCCCTTGTATAGCAAAGGTACGCCGTAGTGACGCGCGCACGCATAAGCGAAACAATCGCCAAAGTTGAGATTGGCGGGATGTCGGTTCTTGCCGAACCGGTCATAAGCTTCAAGTGCAAGGAAGGTGGTCTTCCGGTGAGCCGTCAAATCGAAGCTTGGCTTGAGTAGGGACCTGTACCAGTTCGTTTTCCATCAACACCAAAAAGTTCCTGACCGCGGACGTCGCTGCGGGAAGTGAAATCTCGAGAATGCGGGCAACATCGACTGCGCATTCCCACGCTGCCGCAGGCGACGTAATTCGGTTGGCAGCAAATTGCATGCGGGCTGCAAGAGAACGCCCATCATCTTCGTCTGACCTCATTGCCACGAGGGCGGATGCGTCGATGAACACTGCTTACTCGTAGAGACTATCGCGAAATGCCTTGTCGGCGGATCGGCCCTGTTCAGGATGGCCGGTACGGCGCATCTCGCGAGCGAAATTTGCCGCAATATCGGCAAGCAGGGGTCTGCCCTTCTGCTCATGCAATGCGAATTGCAGTGCCAGACGTACCGCCTCGGTCTTCGAGGGAGCTTTGATGAACGCCTGATACCGGCGGGCAAGTTCATCAATTGTATCGTCCTTGATATAGAGCGGCACTATATTCTCCTTGGTATATAAGGGTATAAAATAGGAGATCCCGATCAACAGTAATACAAGTCAGACTCACTGCGTGAATAGTTCGCCCTGACGGCGCGGCCTGTCGTAGTTGAGGAAGAATTCGTCGAGTTGCGGCGGGGGCACCTGCGTCCCGGCAAGCATTGCGTGGGCCTGGCCGCGATGATGGATCTGATGGACGAAAAGGTGCGACAGTACGAGGCGGATCGGCTCCTGCGAGGTGTCTCCGGTACGCCACGTAATCGCGATGACACGGTCGAGGTCTTCTGGGCTCAAGCCATCGCAAAATTCGATCAGGCTAATGTCGAACTCTTCCTGGGCGCGCTTTAGATCGCTCGCCTTCGGAAACGGCACGTCGCCTTCGATCCCCACATTCTGCCGGCCTTTGCCGATCATGTCGGCCATATAGATATGGTCGACGATCAGATTATGATTGAGCGTAAGCTGGATCGACGGGAAAAAGCTGGTGCGCTTCTGTGCGAACTCCTCGTCGGTCAATTGCTCGCAGGCGGTCAGCAGGCGATGGTTGGACCAGGCGCTGTTGCGCGCCATGGCCGAAAAGTGGTCGCGGAGGGCGCTGTCAGACATCGCCTTCCGCCCATTTGTCAGTTGCCGCCCGGATAGTTCGGGCTTTCGCGTGTGATCGTGACGTCATGGGTATGGCTCTCGCGCAGACCGGCATTGGTGATGCGCACGAATGTAGCCTTTTCGCGGAATTCTTCCAAGTTCCTGGCACCCACATAACCCATGGATGCACGTAAGCCTCCTGCCAATTGGTGCAGGACACCCGCGACCGGGCCCTTGTAGGCGACCTGTCCCTCGATGCCTTCCGGCACCAGCTTCAATTCATCGCGCACTTCAGCCTGGAAATAGCGATCGGCCGAACCGCGGGCCATTGCACCTACGGAGCCCATGCCGCGATAGGCTTTGAACGACCGCCCCTGATAGAGATAGACCTCGCCCGGGCTTTCTTCAGTGCCCGCCAGAGCCGAACCGGCCATGGCGGCCGAGGCGCCTGCCGCCAAAGCCTTGGCGAAATCGCCGGAATATTTGATGCCGCCATCGGCGATGACCGGAACATCTGCCTTCTGCGCTGCCTCGACGGCCGACATGATGGCCGAAAGCTGCGGCACGCCCACCCCGGCGACGATGCGCGTGGTGCAGATCGAACCAGGGCCGATGCCGACCTTGACGGCGTCGGCGCCGGCGTCGATGAGGGCTTGCGTTCCAGCGGCGGTCGCAACGTTACCGGCGATGATGCGCACGGCATTCGACATTTTCTTTGCGCGGGTCACCGCGTCGAGAACGCGCTGCGAATGGCCATGCGCGGTATCGATGACGAGAACATCGACACCAGCCGCGATCAGTCGTTCAGCCCGTTCAAAGCCGTCTTCGCCGACGCTCGACGCCGCCGCCACACGCAGGCGTCCCTGGGCGTCCTTCGCGGCGTTCGGGTTGAGCTGCGACTTCTCGATGTCCTTAACCGTAACCAGTCCGACGCAGTGGCCGCGATCGTCGACGACCAGCAGCTTTTCAATGCGGTGCTGATGCAGCAGACGCTTCGCCTCGTCCTGCTGCACGTTCTCGCGCACGGTGATGAGGTTGTCGCGCGTCATCAGTTCGTGGATTTTTTGCGCAGGGTTTGATGCAAAGCGTACGTCGCGATTGGTGAGAATGCCGACGAGCCGGCCCGGCCTGCGACTGCCTTCGCCTGCATTCTCGACGACGGGAATGCCGGAAATGCCGTGCGACCGCATCAGCGCCTGCGCATCTGCGAGCGTAGCATCAGGGCCGATCGTCACAGGATTGACCACCATGCCCGATTCGAACTTCTTGACCTGGCGAACTTCCTCCGCCTGTCGTTCCGGGGAGAGGTTGCGGTGGATGACGCCCATGCCGCCGGCCTGAGCCATGGCGATGGCGAGCCGCGACTCAGTTACCGTGTCCATGGCGGCGGAAAGCAGCGGGAGATTGAGTTCGATATCCGGAGCGATGCGGGTGCGAATGTCGGTCTGACCCGGCATGACTTCGGAATGACCGGGTTGCAGCAGGACATCGTCAAATGTCAGTGCCAATGCGCCTGTTGCGGATTCAACGATTTTTGCCATGGACCAATTCCTTGCGGTAAAAGACTAAAGGGCGCACCACACGGGTGGAGCGCCGATCACGTTCAGTTCAGATGAATTGGCACGGGCTGGTAACACGGATATGTCCGTTTGAAAAGGCTCAAACGCAATTCCAATACGATCAACTTATCGCCATCGGATCTACAGGTGGTCTATCGCGGCGCTGCGGGCGCACGATATTGAGGCAAATCCACGCCGCCGGGCGCGATGCCCGGCCGGCGGTCCACAGGGCTGCCAACGATCAGACGTCGAATTGATAGGTGACGGGAACGAAGCGATAGCCGCCTTCCTGTTTCTCGGCAAAGCCGACCGAGGGGAACGGCATGTGGTAGCCGATGAAAGGCAACCGGTCGGTCGCGATCATATCGAAGACCTTCTTGCGGGTTGCGGCCCCCATGGCCTTGTCCGTGTCGAAGGCGACTTCCCAATCCGGCCGCTGCAACGAGGCGACATAATGATTGGCCGTGTCACCGGTAATGACGAGGTGTTTTCCGCCAGATTCAATGTGGAAGATCATATGACCCGGCGTGTGTCCATAAGCGGCTTCGCTGGTGATGCCGGACGCGACAGGATCGCCGGCCTTGATGAACTTGATCTTTTCGGCAAGCGGCTTGACCTTGGCGGCCACGGCCTTCGCACCGTTTTCTGCCGGCGTTCCCATGCGGGCCGGGTCGGTCCAGAAAGAATATTCAAGCTCGCCGGCAACGATGCTAGCATTGGGGAATGCCGGCGTGTCGCCGTTGATGAGACCGTTGATGTGGTCGCCATGCATATGCGTGAGAACAACGATGCTAACCTGGTCGGGCGTATAGCCGGCGGCCTTCATGTTCGCCTCGAGCCTGCCGAGGCCATTCTCCCGTCCGGCCGCCCCGAAGCCCGTATCGAACAGGATAAGGTCCGATCCGGTATTGATCAGCACCGGGGAAAAGCCGTTGACGAATTTCGTCTCAGGCAGGAAGTTCGCCCGCATCAATTGCGAGACGGCTTCCTGCGTCTGGTTGGCGCCGAAGGTCGGATAGGGTCCGTCACCGGGGCGCAGTCCGTCGAGGACGGTGGTGATTTCGTACTCGCCAAGCTTGAACCGCTTGAAGCCTGGCGGCGGCGTGTCCGACTGGGGCACGGCAGCGGCCATGGCGGAATCGGCAATCAATTGCGGCATCGTCAAACCTCCGATGGCTGCTGTGGAGGCCACGAGCAAGTCGCGGCGGGAAATCTCGAAACTTTGCATGACGCCTCTCCTGTGTATTCGTTCAACAGCCAAGCTTACACCGGCATGCGAAGCCGTCGTCCTTGCGGCCATGGCAAATCGATCACAAGACGGCGTTGCCGGATCACATCTCTTTGATCGCGGCTTGAGCGCTGGAACAGCGGGTGCTATCGGAGCTTTCATCAAGAGCAACTGAGTCCTGCGTATCGGGCCCTGCCTCCTGTTTTCTCGGTTGTGAGAACTGGAAACATCGTGAACCGCATAGTTCCCCTCGTCCTTGCCGTCGCTCTGTTCATGGAGCAAATGGATTCCACCGTTATCTCGACATCGCTTCCAGCAATTGCTGCTGATATCGGTACGAGCCCTATTGCGCTGAAACTCGCCCTGACCGCTTATCTCGTTTCACTGGCCGTGTTCATCCCCGTCAGCGGCTGGATGGCCGATCGCTTCGGAGCAAAGAACGTGTTTCGCGCGGCGATCGTCGTCTTTGTCCTCGGCTCCATTGCCTGTGCCGCATCGGGATCACTGTTTGCCTTCGTTGTGTCGCGATTTTTTCAGGGTGTCGGCGGCGCAATGATGACGCCGGTCGGCCGCCTCGTTCTCGTCCGCTCGACGCCGCGCAGCGAACTTGTCGGTGCGATGGCCTGGCTCACCATGCCCGCGCTCATAGGGCCCTTGCTGGGTCCACCGGTTGGAGGGTTTCTGACGACCTATTTCAGCTGGCACTGGATCTTCCTGATCAACGTTCCGATCGGCATTATCGGCATCTGGTTCGCCACGCGCTATCTTCCGGCCATCGAAACCCTCATCCAGCGGCCGCTGGATGTTCCCGGATTTTTCCTGAGTGGCATCGCCGCCTCCGGCATTGTCTTCGGTCTTTCCGTCGTGAGCCTGCCTGCCCTACCCTCGTGGGTAGGTTTTTCGACGCTGGCGCTGGGGATTGTTTCTGCTGTGCTTTACCTGCTTCACGCGCGAAAGACGCCGGAGCCACTTCTCTCGCTCGATCTCTTCAAGAATCAGGTGTTCCGGGCATCGATAGTCGGGGGAAGTTTGTTTCGAATAGGCGTCGGCGCGGTGCCGTTCCTGCTGCCGCTGATGTTCCAGATCGGCTTCGGCATGACACCGTTTCAATCCGGTCTCATTACCTTCGTCTCTGCCGCAGGAGCAATGAGCATGAAGCTGGTGACGAAATGGTTTTACAGGAAGACCGGCTTCCGCAACTCATTGATGTACGGATCGGTGGTCGCCGCAGCGTTCATTGCCGTCAATGGCTTCTTCACCCCGGAAACGCCCTATGTACTGATGATCCTCGTCCTTCTTGCCGGCGGCTTCTTTCGCTCGCTATTCTTCACCGGAACCAATGCGCTCGCCTATGCGGACATCCCGAACGAGCAGACGAGCCTTGCAACGCCGATCAGTTCCGTCGCCCAGCAGATATCCATTGCGCTCGGCGTTGCAGTTGCGGGCGGCATCCTCGAGGTCTCGACCAAGATGCATGGCGGCCCGCTGCAACTCTCCGATTTTCACATCGCGTTCTTCATCGTCGCGGCAGTATCGAGCTTCGCGTGCCTGTCTTTCCGGGGATTGCGAGCTGATGCAGGCGCCGAAGTTTCCGGCCACCGGCCATTGGTGAAAGTGCCGGCTGCTGCAGAGTAGGCGAACGCCAAAGAGGTGCTTTTGGGAGTATTTCCCCCTTACAATGAAAAGAACCCGGATCGGCTGGCAAGTCTGCATCCGGGTTCAATTCATTCGATAAGGAAACGGGTGGCGGGCGAACGCTCGTCCCTCACTCCAAGACAGAATTTAGCAGTTTCCTCGTTATTTCCACGTCAGGATACTGGCATCATCCCTTGAAATCGCGTGCCAGCAGATAGAGCTCGACAGACTCGGCGCGCGACGCCGGCGGCTTCACATGATGGACGGATTTGAAGTTTTTCTTCAGCAAAGCCAGCAATTCGTTTTCCGTCCCGCCCTGGAACGTCTTCGTCAGGAAATGCCCGCCGGGCCGCAGCACCGCAACGGCAAAATCCGCCGCGACCTCGCAAAGATGCGTGGTGCGGATATGGTCGGTGCGACGGTGACCGGTGGTCGGTGCCGCCATATCGGAGAGCACGATATCCGGCTGGCCGCCGAGCGCTTCCATCAGTTTGTCCGGCGCGGCATCGTCCAGGAAGTCCATTTCGAGAAGCGTGACGCCCGGCAGGGGATCGACGTGCAGATAGTCGATGCCGACGACGGTCGGTTGCTCGTCTGGCGACCCGACAATCGACGCGGCGATCTGGCTCCAGCCGCCCGGGGCAGCGCCAAGATCGATGATACGCTGGCCCTTCTTCAGGATCTTGTAACGGTCGTTGATCTCGATGAGCTTGTAGGCGGCGCGCGAGCGATAGCCGTCCTGCTTCGATCGTTGCACGTAAGGATCGTTGATGTGCCGTTCCAGCCAGCGGCGCGACGATTCCTTGATCGTCCCCGCCTTCTTCTTGATCTTGGTATGAAGGCCGCGCGTTCCCGTGCCGCCGCGCCCGCCCGTTGTTGTCTTAGCCATGTGCACTCCGGTGCCAGCGATTGCGCCACGCACCATCGCGCGACATGAGTTCAGTCAGGATACCTTCGCGCAAACCCCGGTCGGCCACACGCAGCTTCTGGCTCGGCCAGACATTGCGAATGGCGTCGAGAATGGCGCAGCCGGCCAGAACGAGGTCGGCGCGGTCAGCCCCGATGCAGGGATTGGCGACGCGCTGGTCAAAGCTCCAGGAGAGGAGCTTGCTCGTCATTTCCGTTACGTCGTTGTTCTCCATCCAGATGCCGTCGATGCGGCGCCGGTCGTAGCGTTCAAGACCGAGATGGATGCCGGCCAGCGTCGTGACGGTGCCGGACGTGCCGAGAAGATGAAAATTCTGGCTCTTGACGAGATCGCCGAGCTTGTGCCGCTCGGAGAAATCATTGAGCAGCTCGGCAACGTGGTTGACCATGACGGCGAAATTGTCCGTCGTCACGTCGCGCCCGCCGAAGCGTTCGGCAAGTGTTACTACCCCGACCGGAAGCGACGTCCAGGCGATGATGTGCTCGGCAAGACGCGGCGAACGACGCTCGGTGAGGTCGATCAGCGCGATTTCGGATGAGCCACCGCCAATATCGAAGAGGACGACAGCATCGGTCTCGCGCTCGACCAGGGTGCCGCACCCGGACACGGCCAGGCGTGCTTCGGTTTGCCGGTTGATGATCTCGAGTTCAAGCCCGGTCTCGTCCTTGACCCGCCCCAGAAATTCCGGACCGTTTTCTGCCTGACGGCATGCCTCGGTCGCGATAAGCCGCGCCTTGCGAACATCGTGATTCTCGAGCTTGTCGCGGCAAATCTTCAATGCCTCGATGGCGCGGTTCATGGCGCTGTCGCCGAGCCGTCCACTGGCGCCAAGTCCCTCGCCGAGCCGCACGATGCGGGAGAATGCATCAACGACACGGAATTGCCCGGGACGCGTCGGCGAGGCAACGAGAAGACGGCAATTGTTCGTGCCGAGATCGAGCGCGGCGTAAAGGGGCCCAGAAAAGCGGAAGTCTTGCCGAGACGACTGCGGTTGCGGCGTTGCCGATGCGTTTGCAGAAACGGTCGCGGGCGCCGGCGTTGCAGACGCTGGCGGCTTTACACCGGCCCGGCCACGCCTGCGAAAACGATTGGGCCGGCGATTCTTTCCATGCTTGGTGGCAGCGGGAGGCGTTTCGCCGGTGGAAACTGAAACAGGCGTTGGCGCAAGCGAAGGTGCACTCGAAACAGCCGCCTGTTTCGACTTGCCGCGCCTGCGACGGCGTGCTCGTTTCCTGGGATTCTTGTCGAAGCGTCCTTCCTGGGAATCAGGCTGGTCGTTCCGCGCATCGAGCGCAGAATCCCCGTGAGGCCCGGGCCCATTCTTGGAGTGACCTGTGCTGCCATTCAGCACCGTCCCACCGCCAGACGCCCCTCCGTGCGGCGCGTTGCCCGCGCCCGTTTCGGGGTCTTTCAAGATATTTTCCTTTGAGCGCCGCGCGAACCCTGAAGGACGCAGCAGGACGCTTTTTCAATTAACGTTGAACATAATGTAACACGCTTTGACAAATATTAAAGTGCACGAGGTGAATTAGCGCGAAGCGCGGTCCATCAGGATCACGAACCTTTATCCAGCCCGCCGTAAAATCTGGCAACCTGTTGTTCCATGAATGTTCCGCCACGTTAATCCAAAGGGATTAGAGGCGGCCAATATGTGCAGCAGCGATCATATGTTAGTAGCGTTCCGTCGATCCTTCCGCCAGAATCCCACGCCGACACCCTCAACGAACTGCTGAACACGTTTTATTTGCAATTTCTGGTTGTATCTCATCATTGTACAACCGTAGTCGATGGATCCTTTATGCCAGAGCATGAGCACAGGCCGGTTTCCGTTGTCGGCCTTATACTTTTGTGTGCAGCTACCCTGATCTTCCTCGTGGTCATTTGGCTGGTTGGCAGCGCCTTTGCGCGGTCCGAACCGCATTTCACCCAGAGTGAAGCAGCTGGCGGCGGCGTGGTAATTGCGTCGTTGCGTTGACCAGCCGACATACCACTTCCTAAACTGATCAACAGAACGCTAAACGTGCGCGGTCGCGAACCAACCGCAACCGCGCAAGGGCATTTTGTTACGTATCTGGAGTAGCCGCAGCGCAACCGATCGGCCCGCCAAACCAATCCACCACCAAGGCTCCGCGCGAACAAAACAGGAACAAATTCCTTTTCATATAGGTCTGGTTGTGGCAATCTTGAGGAAAAGGAGATTCTGATGAACGCGATATCCCGGCAACCGGAGGATGAAATCGATGAAGCGTTGGCCTATCATCAGGGCGATGCTCGGGCGACGATTGCCGCGCTGCTTTCCGAACGCGAGTTCCTTCTGCGCGAGATCGAATACGCCTCGCTCGCCCTGTCTTATGGCTTTGCGCGTGGCTGGAAGCCAGGACGCCAGACCCCGGCGCGATAGACTTCAGCGGCGTCACGTGCGAAGCTTGTAGCAGAGTAAAGCGAGGCACGATGAAACATAGTCCTAAACAAATACCCGCGGTCGGCGTAAAGCCAAAACCGGTTCTAAGTCCTTCCGAGCAGAAGAATCTGGCGACAACGCTTGCCGCGACCGCCATTATCAACGATGAAACCGCAAAATGGGAAAACAAGACCGCGCGTCTCAAGGCCTTGCGCCTTGCAAAGGAAGCTGCGGAACAGACGGACGTTTCCACGCGTGCTCCTGCGACGAAATCAAAGACTGTGCGCAAGGCAAAGGCGAGATGATCCCGTTCTTAAAGTTCAATCCGGGTTCGCACGGACGGACGGCCGTTCTCCGTCCATTGAAGGCGGCGATAAATATTTTCAAATAGAAATGGGTATCTGAAGGACCGAGGCAATTCGTTATATTACACGCAAATATTTTATTGGGTTGTGGCATTGACGAAATAAAGCCTGGTGTTTATATAAGTCCCATCGGTATTTGGTAGTTTGTCAGTCCTTTTATTGCGCCACTAGGCGCTCTGAAAAAATCCTTCTTCAAAAATCGAGCTAAAAAACTGCTTGGCGCGTCGTGCCGAGGGTAGAAATATTTCCATTGAAAGGGTTCATCATGAGCACTGGAACAGTAAAGTGGTTCAATTCCACAAAGGGCTTCGGCTTCATTCAGCCGGATGATGGTTCGGCAGACGTGTTCGTTCACATCTCCGCAGTTGAGCGCGCAGGTATGCGCAGCCTCAACGACGGTCAGAAGATCAGCTTCCAGCTGGTCCGTGACAACAAGTCCGGCAAGATGACAGCTGATCAGCTGCAGGCTGCCTAAAGATAATTCGTCTCTGCGGTCTTTGACCACGGATGTACTGGCACTGGTTGCGAGATGAATTTGAGAAGGTCGGGTTTTCCCGGCCTTTTATTTTGCCCGGATTTTGTCATTCGGGAAAGCCAAGACATTTCATCGCATTGCAAAGAAATGTCTGGAAAGAAGCATCACGCCATATGACAGTGCGGCGGAAACGAATCCGCATTGAAGGAGTATTGCGGCGATGAAAGTTCTTGTTCTCGGCAGTGGCGTCGTCGGCGTCACATCGGCGTGGTATCTGGCGCAGGCGGGACATGACGTCGTAGTCGTCGATCGCCAGCCAGGGCCGGCCCTCGAAACAAGCTTTGCCAATGCAGGGGAAATTTCACCCGGCTACTCATCGCCATGGGCAGGTCCCGGCATTCCGATAAAGGCGATCAAGTGGATGCTGATGCATTTCGGGCCCCTGGTCGTGCGGCCAAAGTTCGATCCCTATATGGCGCTTTGGCTCATCCGCATGCTGCGTAACTGCACTTCGGCCCGCTATGCCCGCAACAAGGCGCGCATGGTGCCCATTGCCGAATATAGCCGCGACTGCCTGAAGGAGCTGCGCTCTGAAATCGGCATCGCCTATGACGAGCGCATGCAAGGCACGTTGCAGCTTTTCCGCACCCCGAAACAATATGAAGGAACGGCCGGCGACATTGAGGTGCTCAAGCAGTTCGGCGTTCCCTATGAACTTCTTGATCCCGCGGGCTGCATCGGTGCGGAACCTGCACTTGCCAATGTCAAAGGCAAGTTCGTCGGCGGCCTGCGTCTTCCCGGCGATGAAACCGGCGATTGCCAGATGTTCACCGACAAGCTGGCAAAGCTATGCGCCGAAAAAGGCGTTGCCTTTCGTTTCAACACCACCATCACATCGATAAACACATCCGGAAATCGCATCGCCAGCGTCTCGACGGAAACGGAGGAGTTCACTGCCGACGCCTATGTGGTGGCATTCGGAAGTTACTCGCCTTTCCTCTTGCGGCGTATAGGCGTCCATATCCCGGTCTACCCGATCAAGGGGTACTCCATCACGGCGCCAATTGCCGATCCCGATTCGGCACCGGTTTCGACGGTTATGGACGAAACCTACAAGGTCGCGATCACGCGCCTTGGTGATCGTATCCGCGCTGGCGGAACGGCTGAAATTTCCGGGTACGACCTGAGCCTTCGCGACGCGCGGCGGGCAACGCTGCATCATTCGGTGGGCGATCTCTTCCCCGGTGGCGGCGATCTTTCCAAGGCGACATTCTGGACCGGTCTGCGGCCGATGACACCGGATGGTCCGCCGATTATCGGAGCCAGCAAATATTCGAATCTTTACCTCAATACTGGACACGGCACGCTTGGCTGGACCATGGCCTGCGGTTCCGGGCGCGTCCTTGCCGATATCGTCTCTGGCAAATCGCCGGATGTCGACGCATCTCCGCTTGAAATCACGCGGTACGGCTAACCCATTTTAAACATTACAAATTGTTTAGATTGGCGTTCAGATTTCATTCATCTCGTCAGGACTAAACCAAGGGCGTCTCCCAAGACAACCTGTGGTTTAGTTCAGCCACGCAACAGACGAGGTAACACAATGAAAAAGATCGCTCTGGCAACACTTGCCCTATCGTTGCTGGCATCCCCAGCGGCTTTCGCCCAGCAGCAACATTCGCACCAGGGTTACCGCTACGGCCATCCGCAAAACGAAGTTGTCGTCAAGAAAACGGTGACCGTGAAAAGAAATCACTGGTCGCGGGGTAAGCAGCTTCCGCCGAGCTACCGCCGCCATGTCGTGCGTGATTACCATCGTTATCACCTGCGCACCCCACCGCGCGGTTATCAGTGGGTGAAGGCCGATAATGACTACGTCATGGTCAGCATCGCGACGGGTATCATTTCCGCGCTTGTCCAGGCTCGCTGAGCGTAGAAAATATTCGAAGGGCGGCGTTCAGACGCCGCCCTTTTCGATTCAATCAACAAAGACGCGAACGCTCGCTGCCCGTCCGGCTGCATCGATGACGGTGAGCGTCGAAAAACCCCCGCCATCCGGCAGCCATTGATTGACGCGGCGTCGCGACGTTTCCGGCAACGGCTTGCCATTCGCAAGCCAGCGGAACGGGGCGCGACCGCCTTGCAGCTTCAATGCCAGCGGCATGATTTCGCCGTCCGCCTTTGCACCGAGATCAACCCTTGCTCCTTCGGGCGGATAGACGATTTGCGGCGCCGGCTCCCGCGTCGATGCTGTGACGAGGCCGCTCGAAGTTACCGAGAATCGTCGCTGGCTGATCGGCAGTTGCGCCTGTGCGATGCGTGCTGCACCGGCAGGTGCTGGAGGCAGCGGTGTAATGGCGACGCCGGATTTGGCGAAGCCCTCAAAAAGGATCGGTGCTGCCGACCCGAAACCGGTGAGTCCCGGAACCGCGCCATTGTCGGGCCTGCCCACCCAGACGCCGAGCACATAATTGCCATCGAAACCCACCGACCAGGCATCACGGTAGCCGTAGCTGGTGCCCGTCTTGTAGGCGATGCCACGCTGGCCGGCACCGAGCGGAGGCATGACGCCCGAGAGGACGTCCGCGACGTTCCATGCCGCCACCGGCTCGAGCAGCGGTTCGGCCATGATTTGCCCAGGCTTGTCCTGAATGCCGTCGCCAAGACGGACGGGCCTGCCCCGGTTGGCAAGCCCTGCATAGAGCTGGACAAGATCCTTCAGGGTTATGCCGACGCCGCCGAGACCGATGGCAAGCCCGGGCGCTTCATTCGGCGGCAGGACCGGCCTGATTTCGGAGCGGCGAAAGCGCATCATCAGCCGCGCCGGGCCAACCGCATCGAGAAGGCGCACTGCTGGAACGTTGAGCGAGAGCTGCAACGCCTGCCTGATGCTCACATCGCCCTGATAGCTCATATCGAAATTGCGCGGGCGGTAGCCGAAGAAATCGGCCGGCCGGTCTTCGATAATCGTCTCCTGGCTGACGAGGCCGTCCTCAAAGGCGAGCCCGTAAATAAACGGCTTTAGCGTCGATCCGGGCGAGCGGTTGATGCGCGTCATGTCGATCCAGCCGGAACGGCTGGCATCGAAGTAACTGGCGGATCCGACCTCGCCGACAATCTCGCCGGTGCGCACATCCGCCATTACCATGGCAACGGACACTTTCGCCCCGAGCCGTGCAGCAAAGTCCTTCGCCACGCCTTCGAGCCCCTGCTGGACCGGCAGCCGCAGCGTGGTTACGTGCCGGAGCGTGTCCGGTTCCTTGCGCCTTGCGGCTTCGGCGAGATGGGCAGCATAGGCCGGCAGCTGCAATCTTTGCGCCGGGATCGATGCGAGTTCGGCTCGCTCCGCCTCTCCATCGCCGACGACCTTTTCAACCGCCATCCGGTGCAGGACGCGCGAACGTGCCGCCTCGGCCAGCGCAAGGTTGCGGTCTGGCCGGCGCCGTTCGGGCAATTGCGGCAGAGCGACGAGAAGCGCCGCTTGCGCCACAGTCAGGCGGCGCGGCTCCTTGCCGAAATATGCGAGGCTCGCCGCACGCACGCCTTCCAGATTGCCGCCATAGGGCGCGAGCGTCAGGTAAAGATCGAGTATCTCGGCCTTGCTGAGGCGTCGCTCGATCTGCAGCGCACGAACGAGTTGCTGCACCTTGGCGGTCAGCGAGCGCCCCTCTCTAGGCTCGATCAGCCTTGCCACCTGCATGGACAGTGTCGAAGCGCCCGATACAATGCGGCCATTGGCGACAAGTTGCACGGCAGCACGGGCGAGCGCGATGGGATCTATGCCGCGATGCTGCCAGAAGCGCTGGTCCTCATAGGCGATGAGCATCCGCACGAATTGCGGATCGACATCCGTGGCTTTTGTGCCCAGCCGCCAGTGCCCACCAGATGTTGCAAAGGCACGAAGCAACTGCCCCTCGGCGTCGAGGACCTCCGGGGAGATGTCGCGGGCTTTCTGCAAAGGCGGCGGATAAGCGCGATCGGCTGCATCAAGGCCAAACGCCAGCGTCGTAGCCAAAGCCAGGTTGGCCGCCATGCCGATGCACAGTTTGCGCCAGATCGACATTATTGTCCTGCGACGACCTCCATGCGGCCGGTGGCAGTGCGCGCCGAGAACTGCGGACGATACATGTCCTCTACGCTCGCTGCCGGATGATCATAGGTGCCGGGGGTTACGGCGCGCACCACATAGGCAAGCGTTATCTCACCATTGTCGCCGTTGGCGCGGTCGAAGGCCGCAACGAACCGATCGCTGCGAAATTCCGTATGGGCAGCTTCGACTTCGCCGATCCACTCGAAATTCGACAGGCTGGCGCTGTTGACGAGGCCGGGATTGTCGATCTCGAAGCCAGCCGGCAGAAGGTCGGTGATGAGGACGCGTGACGGCCAGCTATTGTTCTGGGTCACCTTCAGCACCACGACATAGCGCTCGTTCTGCTTGGCCTCGCTGACATTGGCCTCCTGGCCGTCGAGCGTGTAATAGGTGCGCTCGATGCCAAAGCCGTTGCCGCCCGCCGGCAACGGCTGCGCCGGCGACGCGAGGGTCGTCAGAACTGCGGAGACCGGTTCCGCCGATGTGTTGGTGATCGAGACGGGCTGGGCGAGGAGCTCGTCACCGCTCAGGCGCGCGACATAGCCGCCGGTCCGCGCCGTGCCGTTCACGTCAAGCTTCAAATCCTGATCGCCGCCCTGGATGGCACGCGCCGCCAGCAGCATCCACGTCTGTTCCTGCGTGCTCGTATAGGTCTTGCGCTCCCACTCGCTGGCGACGATCTTCGACAGTTGCGGAATGATCGGCGGGACCGGGCGGCTTTCCGCGGCAAGGGCAAGGACGGCCGCATCGTCGCGAAGCGATGAACCATAGTCGGAGCGCGCAAGGCTGACATTGGTAACGAGTGTGGACTGCTGCAATGCATCGGTGAAGATGCTTTGCGAACGCTGCGCATCGCCGTAGAGCGAGAGCGCGGCGGCGAGATGCGCCCGCGCGAGCGGCGTTGGGAACTCGGCAAGTTTCGTATCGGCATAATAGCGCAGGTCGCTGATGGCCGCCTTGCGGTTGCGCGCAAGCACGTAGAGCGCATAGGCGATCTCATTGCCCTTGTCCTTGACGCTCACGTCATAGCTCAGCGAATTCTGCAGGTTTTCCAGCGCCTGCACCAGCGCCTGTTCCGGCACCTCATATTTCTGTTCGCGGGCGCGGGTGAGGAAGTCGGTCACGTAGGCATCGAGCCACAAATCGCCCGAGCCGGGGCTCCACAGGCCGAAGCTGCCTGAAGATGACTGGTAGGACAGCACGCGGTAGATCGCGTCCTGGACGCGCTTTTGCACGTCCGTATCCTCGGCAATTCCCGACTGTTTAGCGAGTTCGCTCATGTAAAGCAGCGGCAATGCCCGGCTCGTCGTCTGCTCGGCGCAGCCATAGGGATAGCGATCCAGCGTCATCAACAGCGCCGGAATGTCGAAGGCAGCCGAACGCGTCACGTTAAGGCTGACCGAAGCCCCTTGCAGGATGCTGCCCGCCAGCAATTCGCCATCCACCTTCAGCGTGCTGTTCGGTGCGATCTTGATTGGCTTGCGTACCGTAAGCGGCAGCGTTGCCGCGCGTACCGGAACATTCAAGGATTGCTCGAGCGACAGGCCGGCCGCATTCGAAAGCTTCACCGAAACGATGCCGTCGCCCGGATGTTCGCCCTTTAGCGGCAGGGTAATGTCGAATTTGCCGCCGGCGGGCAGGTTGATGGTCTGCGAGGCGTTCGCCGCTTCGACACTGACGACCGGATTGGTCGTTACCTGCAGCTGATAATCGCCGGCCGGTGCGTCAGTGTTGGCGATGTCGAGCCGAAGCGACGACCTGTCGCCGGGCGCGAGGAACTTCGGCATGCTGGCCGTCACGACCACCGGATCACGTATGATCACGTCAGACGTGGCATGGCCTACCCCGGCCTTCGACCAGGCGACTGCCATGATACGTGCCGTGCCGTTGAACTGCGGTATGTCGAAGCTGACATTGGCCTTACCTTGCGGGTCGAGTTTGACCGGACCCGAGAAGAAGGCGACGAGCTTTTCGGTCGGCGGGCTCCCCTGCATCGGCATCTGCGCACCGTCGCCGCCGGTGCGCAGCTTGCCGGTCACGCCCTGCGAACCATCGATGAGGCGCCCGTAGAGATCGCGAATTTCGATGCCCAGCTCGCGCTGGCCGAAATACCAGGCGTCGGGGTTGGGGGCTTCGTAGCGCGTGAGATTGAGAATGCCGACATCGACGGCAGCGACGGTGACAAAGGCATTTTCATTTGCGCCTGCACCGGTGACCTGCAGCGCGATGTTGAGCGGTTTGCGGGGCTCCGTCTTTGGTAGGACGTCGAGCTTGACGGCAAGATTGCGATCGCCCGGATTGACCCCCAGCCATTTGACGCCGATGGCGCGCATCGGCATGTGGCTTTCCTGGTCGTTGCCGGGGTGGAACAGAGTTGCCGTGACATAGGCGCCGGCGCCCCAATCGGCAGTGACCGGAATTTCGACTTCGCCGCCTTCGGCAGGTATGTTGGCGCGCTTGGTGAGAAGGAGATTATCCGCGCCGACGGCGATGAGAAGTTCACCGGCAAAGCGCGGCGACACCTTGAGTTTCGCCGTTTCCCCGGGCGCATAGTTCGACTTGTCGAGCGCGATTTCGAGGCCGTCCGGCGTTTCGGTCGATGTTGCGGCGACATAGTAACCCGCGTCGAATTCGACGCTCGAGGTCGGTCCGTCCGCGGCGGTGGTTTCAACCTCGAGCCGGAAACGGCCCCAGGTGACGGGCACCGAAATCTCCGCGCCGTCGATTGTCGTGTTCACTTGTCCGCTCGCGACCTGCTTTGTCGAAAGAATCGGCTCGTATTTCCATGAATTGCCATCGCGATACCATTGATAGTTACGCTCGACGCTGACCAGTTTCCATTCGAGACCCTGCATCGCCTGTTTCTGGTTGTTCTGGTCGATGCCGATCACATGGAATTTCGCAACCGAGTTTTCCGGCAGATCGCCGGCAAATTCCGGCTTGATCCCGATCATCGGTCCTGACGGCTTGACGGGAAGCGTGAGCGTCCGCTCGACGGCGCGGCCGCCCGCCTCCTGCATACGCACGACAATGTCGGCATTGAGCAACTGCGTTGTCGAGGGTGCGTCGCTGATCAGGACATCGAAGGTGCCCTTGCCGGCATCGTCCAGCGGCTGCAGATCCTCCAGCGGAATACGTGAGTCCTCACTGACCTCTTCATCGGCAAGGCCGAAGGAATAGCCCTTGAAGTCGGCGCTTTCATGCGTCGGCTTCAGTGCGATCTCGCCTTCGAGATTGAGCCCCGCGGCCGGAGCGCCGTAGAGATAGCGCCCATCGACCTTGACCGGCGTCGGCTGGCCGATCTCGATCGATTTTGCATCGCTGGTCAGGTCGAATTCGACCCGGTCCGGCACGAAGTCCTCCACCAGAAACTGCTTTTCCGCGAGGGGCGATGCCTTTGGATCGGTAAAGATCTGCATGGTCCAGGTGCCACGCATGGAATTGGGCTGGAGCGCGAGATCGAGCGTATGGCCGCCGAGATTCGCTCCGTCGCTGACCATGCGGCGGTCTTCGACCCCGTCGGGGCGCTTGAAGATAAATGTAAGCGGCAGTTTTTCGATGGCGTTGGCGGCGTTGTCACGCGCCAACGCCGAGGCATGCACCGTCTCGCCGGCGCGATAGATGCCGCGTTCCGTCCAGGCCAATATGTCGATTGCGCCGGGGGCGGCGCGGCCTGTCACGCCGCGGTCGGAGAGGTCGAAGCCAGCGCGCGTCATGTCGAGGAACACGTAGTCGGCATCGCCGTTCTTGGCGGTGATTACGGCGGGCGCAGTGGCTGAGGTGCCGCGCATCAGCCCGGCAGTGAAGGTCGCCCTTCCCTCCGTGTCGGTCGTGGCCGTGCCGAGGATCTCGTTATTTTTGGCGAGAAGCTGCAATTCGACGCCGATAAGCGGCTGTGCTGTCGCCAGCGAACGGGCGAACACGTTGAGCCCGTCCGTACCGGCATAGGTCGTCAGACCGATGTCGGAGACGACGAACCACTGCGTTGCCTGCGCATCCCACTCCTCGGCTTTCGAATCCGGCGAAACTGCGGTCAGCACATAGACGCCCGGCTTGCGCTGGGGCAGGGCTTCATCGACCGGGAAGCTCGTGACGACGTCCTTGTTGAGCTCGGACTGAATGTCGATCGCGCCCTGCCATACAAGTTCACCCGATTCGTCCTGCAGGCGCTGCGCGTTGTAGCCGTCGAGCTGGGTCAGGAATTGCGAGCTTGTCATCAGCGGCGCAAGACCACGGTCGCCGATCCGGTAAAGCTTCAGATTGGCGCTCGCCGTGTTGACCGAAACGATAGGAATTCCGCGGCGAACGGTGCTCGGCAGGACGAAATTGTCACCGGTGAACCGCACCATGGCGGAGCGATCCTGGATGTAGAGGTCAAGATCGACGGGCGCCTCAAGCGCCTCGCCAACGGAGGACGGCAGACCGGGTCGCAGGGCGAGCTTGTAGCGCTGGCCGTGCTCCAGACCTTCCACGCAAATCTCGCTGCCGCTCGCCTCCATGGCTTTTGGCGGTGCCCCGTTGAGCGTGACGAACGGCGCGTAGTCCGTGCCCATCTTCACCAGAGGCTCGGAGAACTGCACGCAGGCGCGCGGCGTCGCGCTGTCCGCATCGATGGTATGGTTGACAACGCGGAAGCCTTGCCGGGCCTTCAAGTCTGCATAAGCAGCCGCCACTGTCTTGTCGTCGACGAGATCGAGGCTGGCCTTGTAGGCGCTGAGGGCAGCGCGATAATTCTCGGCGTTCTGCAGCGCTGCGGCGAGGGCGGCGAGCGCATCGGCACGGCTCGAAGCCGTGCGCGTCAGCTGGTAGCCGTTCAGCGCCGCCAGCGTGGCCTGGCCGGCAATATAGGTGTTCTTGTCGGCACGATTGGCAGCGCGAGCCGTCTCGATCCAGAGCGCGCTGTCATCAGGGCTCAACGCCAGAGCCGTCTTGAAGTTGTTCAGCGCATTTTCGAGATTGCCCGCAGCAAGTTCCCCCCGCGCGGCAGCCAGAATGCCATCGACGCCTTGCGCCTTCTGCGCGTCCGTCGCCGTCAGGCCCCCCTTGACCTGCCGCGCCTCCTGAACGAGCTGATCCGACAGGAATTGCAGCTTTGGCGGCGCTCCGATATCAGGTTCTGCCGCCGTTTCGACGACCTTTCCGGCAATCGATCCCGGCGCCGGCTTCAGCTCTTTGAAATCCGACTTGAGAAAGCACCACTTGGCCTTGGGGTTGTAGGTGAAAGCCTTGCAGGTGCGATCGGCGAGGCAAACAACCTCACATTGGTCTTGGGTAACATCCTGTTCCGTTCGAAGATCGAAACCGAAATAATCGCCGTCCTTGGTTACGACCACATCACGGTTCGTCTCTGCTGCCCCGGCTGGCGCGTAAGCTGCGAACATACTGAAAACCAAGAGAGAAAAGCCGAAAACAGCACGCATGGACATCAGGGCCTCCCAACGCTCAGGACCGGCAGATTCCGGCCCTCAATGTCGACGCTGGGCACTGTTCAAACTTCGCCGTAACTTGTCAACAGATCATACGGAAGCTGCAAGGCCCTCCTGTTGAATTTCGGTGCGGATCCAGCGCTGGAACTGCAGCATCTGTGGCGTCGGCTTGCCATTTTTCGGGGAAACCAGCCAATAGGCGATCGGCGACGGCACCCGGGCCGGAAACGGCGCGACGAGCCGTCCGTCGCCAAGGCTGTCCTCAACGAACAGGTCCCAGGCGAGCATGATGCCCTGGCCACTGATCGTCGCCTCCAGCGCGAGCCATGGATCGGAGAAGGTCGGCCCTTCAAACGGCAGCGGCCCTTGAAGGCCGGTCGCGACTTGCCATTCATCCCAACTGAACATCGGATTTTCATAACAGATGATGGGCTGGCGGAAGATGTCGGCTGGCGAAGTCAGGCGCGCGGCGAAGGCCCGCGTGCACACAGGGAACATGGATTGCGGCAGCAGGCGTTCCGTCGTGCCGTCGCGCCAGTCACCGCTGCCGAGCCTGATGGCGAGATCAATATCGGATCGGTTGAGATCGAGCAGCCCCGGAGACGGATCGATACGGATTTTTAAATCGGGGTAAGCAGCGCGCAACCGCCCGAGCCGCGGCACGAGCCATTTCGAGGCGAAAGTGGGCGCGACGGACAGGAGCAGTACCTGTTCGGTACTCTCGGCAAGCGCGACAGCCTGCGAGATTTGCTGAAAACCATCGGCAAGGCGCGGCAGCAGGCTGCGGCCGAAGCCCGTCGGCACCAGACCGGCCCGCGTACGCTCAAAGATCGCCTGGCCGATCTGTTCCTCCGTGCGGATCAATTGCTGGCTGACAGCACTAATCGAGACGCCGAGTTCATCGGCCGCTTTCGGTAATGAGCCGAGCCGCCCGATCGCTTCCACGGCTTTCAGTCCGTTCAAATGAAACCGGTTGAGATTTTTCATGTAGATTTTCTTCACGCCAATATCGGCAATCTTGATTGCACGTGCTGATTGCTCGGCCAATAATAGCGCAAATCTCGAGCTCAAGGAGATCGATTATGAAGATTTTCTTTTTGATGCGCACCTTCTGGCGGTCCGCTGTCGTAGAGCAGGAGCGCGGCGACGGCGAAATCCTCCACTGGCAACGGGATCCGTTATCGCATCCCGTTCTCGACGCGATGTGCCTCGACGAGTTGGCTGATTTGCCTTTCGACGCCCGCTCGGTGTGTCGCCAATAACAATTCAGGCGGCAACCGATCCAGGCTTGCGGATATGCTTGGCGGCGGCGATGACGAGATCGTCCAGGCCGTTGCCGTCCTTGTCGAGGATGGCGAAGAGCTGGGTGCGCATACGCGGCTCCCAGAAATGGTTGATATGCTCGGCGACGCCGACAATCGCCTCGTCCTTCGGCTGCGTGTGGAAGAAGCCCGCGATCTGATTGGCCATGTAGACCAGTTTCTGTTCGGTCGACTTGTGGCTTTCACTATCCATATTGCACCAATTGAACTGTCGGACTTTGAATAAGCGTGGATGCGGCGGAATCGGGATTGGCCTTTGCCGGGGCATTGGCCGCCGCCTCATCGGCCTTGGTCTTCACCTGCGTCAGTACATGCGGGACGCGTTCCGGCCGGGTGAAGACATCGAACTCTTCGCCCCGCACCAGCGCAACGAGCGTCATGCCGGCGGCTTCAGCCGTACGAACCGCCAGCGCAGTCGGGGCAGAGACGGCAATGAGCATCGAAGCGCCGATGATCGCGGTCTTCTGGACCATTTCGATCGAAACCCGGCTGGTGATGACAACCGCGCCGCTCTCGCCGTCAACACGGGCCCTGCAGAGCGCGCCAGCGAGCTTGTCGAGCGCATTATGCCGGCCAACATCCTCACGCACCGCGACGATGCCCTGCCCCGGCACATAGAAGCCTGCCGCGTGCACCGCACCGGTTTCGCCGTGGAGCGGTTGGCGCTTCGACAAGGAGGTCATGGCATCGGCGATCTCGTGCGGCGTCAGCGTCAGGCGCACCTTGTCCACCGACGCGACCGGCTTCAACGCCTGCTCGATCGATTCAATGCCGCACAGCCCGCAGCCGACCGGACCCGCCATGCGGCGACGACGGTCCGTCAATTCCTGCCCGGCTTCGGTCGCAAGACGCAGCTGGACATCGATGCCTTCATTATGTTCCTCGACGGCAATCTCGCTGATTTCGCCAAGCTGCGATACGATCCCTTCGGACAGGCTGAATCCAACGGCGAAATCCTCCATGTCGGCGGGTGTCGCCATCATGACCGCGTGGGTGGTGCCGTTATAGCTGAAGGCAATCGGCGTTTCCTCGGGCACAATCCGGCCTTCCACCGCATAGCTGTCATCCGCGCCTTTACGGCGACGGATGATGCGCGGGACGGAAAGCCGGGTCGGCCGCTCGCTCATTGCTATTCCGCCGCGTCGAGTGTCGCCGCAATCCGGCGGCTTTGGCGCGCCTGCTCGTCATACTTGACCTGCCAGTCGCTGGGCCCGTTCGATACCGCCACCTGCACCGCCGTGACCTTGTATTCCGGACAATTGGTTGCCCAGTCCGAAAAGTCCGTGGTGATGACGTTGGCCTGTGTCGAAGGGTGATGGAAGGTCGTATAGACGACGCCGGGCGACACACGATCGGTGATCAGGGCGCGCAGTGTTGTCTCGCCGGAACGGCTTGCAACCTTGACCCAATCGCCATCGCGCACGCCGCGCTGCTCGGCGTCGTGCGGATGGATCTCGAGGCGGTCCTCTTCATGCCAGACGACATTGTCGGTCCGGCGCGTCTGCGCACCGACATTGTACTGCGACAGGATTCGTCCCGTCGTCAGAAGCAGCGGGAAACGAGGCCCGGTACGCTCGTCGGTCGCGACATATTCGGTACGGATAAATTTGCCCTTGCCGCGCGCGAAGCCGTCAATATGCATGATGGGCGTGCCGAGTGGCGCCTTTTCATTGCAGGGCCACTGCACCGATCCCTCTCGTTCGAGGAGTTCGTAGGATACGCCGGCGAAGCTTGGCGTCGTCAGCGCAACTTCGTCCATGATCTGCGACGGATGCGTGTAGTTCCAGTCGAGCCCCATCGCCTTGGCGAGGTTTTGCGTAACCTCCCAGTCGGCATAGCCATTGAGCGGGCTCATCACCTTGCGCACGCGGTTGATGCGACGCTCGGCATTGGTGAACGTCCCATCCTTTTCGAGGAATGTCGAACCCGGCAGGAAGACGTGGGCGTAGTTGGCCGTCTCGTTGAGGAAGAGATCGTGGACGACGACGCACTCCATCGCGGCGAGACCCGCCGCAACATGCTTGGTGTCGGGATCAGACTGGAGGATATCCTCGCCCTGCACATAGAGCCCCTTGAAGCTGCCATCGACAGCGGCATCGAGCATGTTCGGAATGCGCAGGCCGGGCTCGTCCTGGAGCTTCACGCCCCAGAGCTTGTCGAATATATCGCGGGTCGATTCGTCCGAGATGTGGCGGTAACCCGGCAACTCATGCGGGAACGAGCCCATGTCGCAGGAACCCTGAACGTTGTTCTGGCCGCGCAGGGGATTAACGCCAACGCCCTGACGTCCGATATTGCCGGTCGCCATGGCAAGATTGGCGATGGCCATAACCGTCGTCGAACCCTGGCTGTGCTCGGTAACGCCGAGACCGTAATAAATGGAGCCGTTCCCGCCGGTCGCGAAAAGGCGGGCAGCCTGGCGCAGCATTTGCGGATCGACCCCCGAAATCTGCTGGGTGGTTTCGGGGCTGTGTTCCGGCGACGAGACAAAAGCTGCCCAATCCTGGAATTCGTCCCAGTCGCAGCGCTCACGGATGAACCTCTCGTCAAAAAGCCCTTCAGTGACGATAACATGCGCCAGCGACGTGACGACCGCCACGTTGGTGCCGGGGCGCAGCGGCAGATGATAGGCGGCCTCGATGTGCGGGCTGCGGACAAGATCGATGCGGCGCGGGTCAACGATGATCAGCTTGGCGCCCTTGCGCAAACGCTTTTTCAAACGCGAGGCGAACACGGGATGTCCATCGGTCGGGTTGGCGCCGATGATCATGACGACATCGGTATGCTCGACGCTGTCGAAATCCTGTGTGCCGGCCGAAGTGCCGAAGGTCTGTTTCAGGCCATAGCCGGTCGGCGAGTGGCAGACGCGAGCGCAGGTATCGACATTGTTATTGCCCAAACCGGCGCGCACCAGCTTCTGCACGAGGTAGGTTTCCTCATTGGTGCAGCGCGACGAGGTGATGCCGCCGACGGAGTTACGGCCATACTGGTACTGGATACGGCGAAACTCGCTGGCGACGTGCTTGTAGGCCTCGTCCCAGCTGACTTCGCGCCACGGGTCGCTGATCTTTTCGCGGATCATGGGGTTGAGGATACGGTCCTTGTGGGTCGCATAGCCGTAAGCGAAACGGCCCTTGACGCAGGAGTGGCCGCGATTGGCCTTGCCGTCCTTCCACGGCACCATACGCACCAGTTCTTCGCCGCGCATCTCGGCCTTGAACGAGCAGCCGACGCCGCAATAGGCACAGGTCGTCACCATCGAATGCTCGGGCTGACCGATCTCGATCACCGACTTTTCCGTCAGCGTCGCGGTGGGGCAGGCCTGCACGCAGGCGCCGCAGGATACGCATTCGCTTTCGACGAAACTGTCATGCGGGCCGGCGGCCACGCGGCTGTCGAAGCCGCGGCCCTGGATCGTCAGCGCGAAAGTGCCCTGCACTTCCTCGCAGGCGCGCACGCAGAGCGAGCAGACAATGCATTTCGACGGATCATAGGTGAAATACGGGTTGGACTCGTCCTTGGGCAGCCACTGGTCATTGGCGACAGTCCCCGCCCTGGCAAAAACGTGGTTTTCGCCCTCATAGCCATAGCGAACATCCCGGAGCCCGACGGCACCGGCCATGTCCTGCAACTGGCAATCGCCATTGGCGGCGCAGGTGAGGCAGTCGAGCGGGTGATCGGAGATGTAAAGCTCCATCACGCCCTTGCGGATATCCTTCAGGCGCGACGTCTGCGTATGGACGACCAGACCCGGCATCGCGGGCGTTGTACAGGAAGCGGGCGTGCCGCCGCGACCTTCGATCTCGACGAGGCACAGGCGGCAGGAACCGAAAGCGTCGACCATATCCGTGGCGCAGAGCTTAGGAACCTCGATGCCGGCTTCCATGGCGGCGCGCATGATCGACGTGCCCTCAGGCACAGTCACCTCGTTTCCGTCGATGGTCAGAGTGACCAGCTTTTCGGACCGCGAGGCGGGCGTGCCGTAATCGATTTCATGAATCAGGGACATTGTCTTCTCCTATTCCGCAGCCTGGGCGACAGGCGCCGGCCGGAAATCTTCAGGAAAATGCGTCAGCGCGCTCATGACGGGATAGGGCGTGAAACCGCCAAGGGCACAGAGCGAGCCGAACTTCATTGTATTACATAAATCAGTCAGAACCTTGATCTGTTTTTCAGGCTCGACATTGGCTGCGATGCGATCCACCACCTCGACGCCGCGCGTCGAACCGATGCGGCAGGGCGTGCACTTGCCGCAGGATTCGACCGCGCAGAATTCCATGGCGAACCGCGCCTGCTTCAGCATATCGACCGTATCGTCGAAAACGACGAGACCGGCATGGCCGATAAGGCCGTCCTTCGCCGCGAACGCCTCGTAGTCGAAGGGCGTATCGAAGAGTTCGCGCGGGAAATAGGCACCGAGCGGACCGCCCACCTGCACCGCCTTTACCGGGCGGCCGCTTGCCGTGCCGCCGCCAATATCATCGACGATGTCACCGAGCGTCAGGCCGAATGCCGTTTCGAAAAGGCCGCCATGCTTGACGTTGCCGGCGATCTGCAGCGGGATGGTGCCGCGCGACCGGCCCATGCCGAAATCCTTGTAGAAGGTGGCACCCTTGTCGAGAATGACCGGGACCGAGGCCAGCGAGATCACATTGTTGATGACGGTCGGACGGCCGAAAAGGCCCTTGTGGGCGGGAAGCGGCGGCTTGGCACGTACGATGCCGCGGCGACCTTCAAGGCTTTCGAGCAAGGCAGTCTCTTCACCGCAGACATAGGCACCGGCGCCAACGCGCACCTCCAGGTCGAATGCATAGGGCGACCCGAGCACCGATTTTCCAAGCACGCCCGCCCGGCGCGCAACCTCGACCGCCTCGTTCATCACAGCAACCGCATGCGGATACTCGGAGCGGATATAGACATAGCCCTTGGTCGCACCAGTGGCGATACCGGCAATCGTCATGCCCTCGATGAGGACAAAAGGATCGCCTTCCATGATCATGCGGTCGGCGAATGTGCCGCTATCGCCTTCATCGGCGTTGCAGACGATGTATTTTTGCGCGCCTGCGGTGTCGAGCACGGTCTTCCACTTGATGCCGGTCGGGAAACCTGCGCCGCCACGGCCGCGCAGTCCGGATTCCGTCACCTGGGCGACGATCCCGGCCGGGGCCAGCGTAAGTGCGTTTTCCAGGCCCTTGAGGCCGTCGTGGGCACGATAATCCTCAAGCGACACGGGATCGATGATGCCGCAACGAGCGAAGGTCAGCCGCGTCTGTCGCGCGAGGAACGGCAGCTGATCCGTAAGACCGAGCCAGAGCGGATGCACCCTGCCCTCGCCCATCCCGTTGTCCAGCAATGCCGGCACCTCCGACGCCTTGACCGGACCATAGGCCACGCGGCCGGATAGCGTTTCGACCTCGACCAAAGGTTCAAGCCAATACATGCCGCGCGAACCATTGCGCACGATGCGGGCATCGAGACCGCGGCTGTCGATTTCGGACTGGAGAGCCTTTGCAACCCGCTCGGCGCCGAGCGCGAGCGCGCCTGAATCGCGCGGAACGTAGAAGGTCACGGTCATAGCCGCACCTCCGTCGCGATCTCTTCAAGCCTTTCTGCGTCAAGACGACCAATCACTTCACCATCGAGCATTGCCGAAGGCGAGCAGGCGCAAAGACCAAGGCAGTAGACGGGTTCAAGTGTTACGGCACCATCAGGGGTGGTGCCGTGCCAATCAATCCCGAGAAGTTCGCGGGCGCGATCGGCCAGCGCATCGCCGCCCATCGACTGGCAGGATTCAGCCCGGCACAGCTTCAGAACGTGCCGCCCCGTCGGATGATCGCGGTAGTCGTGATAGAATGTGAAAACACCGTGGACCTCGGCGCGCGAAATATTGAGAGCGCTGGCGATGATCGGCAGCGTTTCGCTTGGAACATAGCCGAACTCAGCCTGCAACTCGTGCAAGATCGGAAGCAGAGGGCCTTCTTTGCCCTTCAATTGATCGATAATGCCTATCGCCCTTTCGGCGATATCGGTACTTGCACTCTGCATTCTGTGCAGTGCCCTCCCTCATGTTTCTCCCTGTTCTTTAGAACAGATCAAATATGGCACTATATATCAATATCGCAGTCTCGTCGTTCGATAGAAGATTTCTATCAAACCATATCCAAGCTTTGCGCAAGGGCACGCGCTTCGTGCAGAAGCGCCGAAACCAGTGGGGTATGCGGTTCGCGGTCGGCCGCAACGAGCCCGACAAGGTGGCGCGCATCGGGCTCGACAATGGGGATGGCGCGGATAGGTTCGGCAAATCCGAGCGTCTCAGCAAGGTTGAGCGGCATGATGCTCGCCCATTTGCCAGTGCGAATGTGCGAGAACAGCACGATCATCGAATTTGATTCGAGCGTCGGATGCACCTCTATTCCCGCCTCTTGCAAATGCTTGTTGATGAGGCGGCGGTTCTGCATGTCCATGGTGAGCAGGCACAGCGGCAATTGCCCCACCTCCCTCCAGGTGACGGACTGCCGGTCGGCGTGGGTACTCCCGGCCGATGTGATGAGCTGGTAGCGCTCGGTATAAAGCGGCACCGAAGTGACACGCCCGAGCGGCTCATTGTCGAGATAGCTGATACCGACATCGATTTCGAAATTGCTGAGTAGCGTCAGCACTTCAAGCGAAGTGCGCGACGTTACCGAGAACGTCACGTCCGGGTGCTTCTCCCGAAACGGTGTCGTCAGCCGCGACACCATGGCGAGCGCGGTCGGAATTGCCGCGATCTTTACGTGACCGGCAAGTCCAAGGCGGGCGGCGCGCAATTCCTCGCGCATGGTGCGCGTATCGCCGACGATGCGCCGCGCCCATTCAAGAACGCGCTGGCCTTCGGACGTAAGGCCCTTGAAGCGCGAGCCGCGCTGGACGAGAACGACGCCGAGCGTGTCCTCGAGCTGACGGATGGCGGCCGACAAGGTGGGCTGGGTTACGCCGCATTCCTCGGCGGCACGACCGAAATGCCGATGCCGCGCCAGCGCGATGAAAAATTCCAGCTTGTCGATCATCAAGGTTGCTCCTTCGGAGCGAACCTAGCGATGTTGACGTGTCGTCAGCAAGGCAAATTCAAACAGTCAGGAACTTGCGGACCTCCGGCCGGTCGAGGCTCGGCGCATCGCCGGAATGAACGATCTCACCGCGATCCATGATGTAGACATGGTCGGCGAGTTCGCGGCAGAAGTCGAGATACTGCTCGACGAGAAGGATGGCGAGGCCGGCCTGATCGCGCAGAAACTGGATAGCGCGGCCGATATCCTTGATGATCGATGGCTGGATACCCTCGGTCGGTTCATCGAGCACCAGCAATTTCGGCCGCGTCACCAGCGCACGGCCGATTGCCAGTTGTTGCTGCTGGCCGCCGGAAAGATCGCCGCCCCTGCGACCCAGCATCGTCTTCAGGACCGGAAACAGCTCGTAAACTTCCGCGGGCACGGTACGATTGCCGCGTGAGGCGGCGGCAAATCCGGTTGCCAGATTTTCACGGACGGTGAGCAGCGGAAAAATCTCGCGGCCTTGCGGAACGAAGGCAATGCCGGCGCGTGCACGCTCATAGGAAGGCTTCCGGTCGATCGGCGCGCCTTCGAAGCGGATCGATCCCGATGACAGCGGGTGCTGGCCGACGATGGCGCGCAGCATGCTTGTCTTGCCGACACCGTTGCGGCCGAGAACGCAGGTGATGGACTTCGGCTTGACCTCGAGCGATACGCCGCGCAGCGCCTGAGCGGCACCATAGTGGAGAGAGGCATTTTCAACGCTGAGCATGATGTTCCTATCGTCCGAGGTAAACTTCGATGACGCGCTGGTCGCTGCTGACATAGTCGAGCGAGCCTTCCGCCAGAACCGAGCCTTCATGGAGGCACGTGACCTTGACGTCGAGCTCGCGCACGAAATGCATGTCGTGTTCGACCACAAGTACCGAGCGCGTCTTGGCAATTTCATGCAGGAGCTTGGCGGTCTCCGCCGTTTCAGCATCTGTCATGCCCGCGACAGGCTCGTCGACGAGCAGCAGCTTCGGATCTTGCGCGAGCAACATGCCGATCTCCAGCCACTGCTTCTGGCCATGCGAGAGATTTGCAGCCAGCCAGTCCCGCTTGGTGTGCAGCCGGATCGTGTGAAGAATGTCGTCGATCCGTTCCGCCTCGTCGGCGCTTTGGCGATGGAACAGCGCCGAGAGGGCCGAGCGCGGGCCGGCCAGCGCAAGCACAAGATTGTCCTCGACGGTATGGCTTTCAAAAACAGTCGGCTTCTGAAACTTGCGGCCGATGCCGAGCAGTGCGATTTCCGCCTCGTCGTGGCGGGTAAGGTCGATCTCGCCCTTGAAATAAACGTCGCCCGTATCCGGGCGGGTCTTGCCGGTGATGATATCCATCATCGTTGTCTTGCCGGCGCCGTTCGGGCCGATGACTGCGCGCATTTCACCGGCCTGGAGCACAAGCGACAGATTGTTGATGGCGCGAAATCCGTCAAACGAGACCGACACGCCATCGAGATAGAGGAGTGTATCCTTGGCTTTCATGGTCTACTCCGCTGCCTGGGGTTCGGCGATCGGTGTCGCACGTTCTGTTGCCGGGGAGCCCGGTTCGCTGCGCTTGCGAGCGATGCGGTCCTTTCGCTTTGTCTGCCATGTGCCGTAAAGGCCGAGTATGCCTTTCGGAAGGAACAGGGTGACGAGGATGAAGAGCGCGCCGAGCGCGAACAGCCAGATCTCCGGAAATGCCGCGGTGAAATAGGTCTTGCCGAAATTGACCAGCACCGCGCCGAGAATTGGCCCGATGATAGTGCCGCGGCCTCCCACGGCAACCCAGATCACCGCTTCGATGGAATTGGCAGGCTCGAATTCGGAGGGATTGATGATGCCGACCTGCGGCACATAAAGCGCGCCGGCAATGCCCGCCATCATGGCGGAGACCGTCCAGACGAAGAGCTTGTAGCGATCCACCCGATAGCCCAGAAAGCGCATGCGGCTCTCCGCGTCGCGCACGCCGACGAGGACCTTGCCGAGTTTGGAGCGGACAATGAAACTGGTTACGAATACGGCAAGCGCCAGGAACAATGCCGTTGCCGCAAACAGCATCGAGCGCGTGCTGTCCGCCTGGATGTTGAAGCCGAGAATATCCTTGAAATCGGTGAGGCCGTTATTTCCGCCAAATCCCATGTCGTTGCGGAAGAACGCAAGAAGCAAGGCGTAGGTCAGAGCCTGGGTGATGATCGACAGATAAACGCCGGTGACACGCGAGCGGAAGGCAAGCCAGCCGAAGCCAAAGGCGAGAACGCCGGGGACCAGCACAACCATGAGCGCCGCGAACCAGAAATGGTTGAAGCCGTGCCAGAACCACGGCAGTTCCTTCCAGTTGAGGAACACCATGAAGTCGGGCAGCACCGGATCGGCATAGACGCCGCGCGGACCGATCTGGCGCATCAGGTACATGCCCATCGCATAGCCGCCGAGCGCGAAGAATGCGCCATGGCCGAGCGAAAGGATGCCGCAAAATCCCCAGACAAGATCAAGAGCGACCGCCAGCAGGGCGTAGGTCAGGTACTTGCCGATCAGCGACACGAGATAGGTCGGCACATGCAAGGCCGATGTCGGCGGCAGCAGCAGGTTCGAGAGGGGCACGAGGCAGGCCAGCGCCACCAGCAAGGCGATGACGATTGCACCACGACGGTCGACATGGGTGAAAAACCACTGCGTGATCATGCCTCGATGGCCCTTCCCTTGAGTGCGAAGAGACCACGCGGACGCTTCTGGATGAACAGGATGATCAGCACCAGGACGAGGATCTTACCGAGGACGGCTCCCGCGAAAGGTTCGAGGAACTTGTTGGCTATGCCAAGCGACATCGCGCCGACCAGCGTTCCCCAAAGATTGCCGACACCGCCGAAGACGACGACCATGAAACTGTCGATGATATAGCCCTGACCCAGGTTGGGGCTGACATTGTCGATCTGGCTCAGCGCCACGCCGGCAATGCCGGCAATGCCGGAGCCGAGGCCAAAGGTCAGTGCATCGACCCAGGGCGTCCTGATGCCCATGGCGGAGGCCATGCGCCGGTTCTGGGTGACGGCGCGCATGCGCAGCCCGAGCATCGTCTTCTTCAGCACCAGCTGCAGCACCGCGAAGACCGAAAGGGCAAAGACGATGATCCACAGGCGCGACCAGGTGAGCGTCAGGAGACCGAGATCGAACGACCCCGCCATCCATGATGGGTTGCCGACCTGAACGTTTGAAGCGCCGAACCAGGAGCGGATCGCCTGCTGCAGGACCAGCGAAATGCCCCATGTCGCAAGCAGGGTTTCCAGCGGACGGCCATAGAGGAAGCGTATGATGCCGCGCTCGATGACGACGCCGACGGCGCCCGAGACGATGAAGGCCGCAGGCAGCGCAATGAGCAACGAATAATCGAAAAGGCCCGGCGCCGAGGCGCGGATGATCTGCTGCACGACAAAGGTAGTATAGGCGCCGATCATGACCATTTCGCCGTGGGCCATGTTGATGACGCCCATGACGCCGAAGGTGATCGCCAGACCGATCGCCGCAAGCAGCAGCACGGAGCCCAGCGACAGACCGTAGACGATATTCTGGATGCCGTTCCACAAGGCGAGCTTGCTGTTGATGCTGTCGATCGCCGAACGCGCGGCGTCGCCCACTGGGCCGTCGCTACCCTGGAGCGGCGTCAGGAGTCCCAGTGCGTCGCGGCTGTTGCCGGCGGTGACCTCAGCAATCGCTGCGATCTTGGCGTCATCCGGCGCGGTCGAATTCAGCACCGCCGCAGCTTTCGCCTGCTGCATCACGGCCTTGATTCCGCTATCTTTTTCCGCCGCGATGGCCTGATCGAGCAAAGCGATGGACTCGGGACCGCGGGTCTTCAGAATTGTTTCGGCGGCGGAGCGTCGTTCCGCAGGATTGTCGCTCATCAGCGTGAGCCCGCCGATCGCCGCTGCTATATCGCGGCGCAGACGGTTGTTGACCTTGATCTTTTCCGCGGCATTGCGCGGCACGGGTGCAAGCTTGGCACCCGTCAGGGGATCGGTGGCGGCGTAATCCGAGCCATCGCGTTTGCCGATGAAAACGGCCTTGTCCGCCTTGACGATGTATAGATCGCCGGCCGTCAGCGCGTTGAGGATGGCGGATACGCGCGCATCGCCGGTCTTGGCGAGGCCGGAAACCGCCTTCGTCGTCTCGTCGAAATTTTCTGCAGCAAGGGCCTGGATGAGCGGCCGCAGCGTGGCATCGTCGACCGTTTCAGCCCGCGCTTCCATTCCGGGCGCAAACACGCCCGAGAGCACAAGGAATACGGCCAGCAAGCGGATCAATTGCATAAAACAATCCTGGGTACGAGTATCCTCGGAGTGGCTCCACCCCCACTTGCGCGGAGGTGGAGTGGCTTCGGATGTGCCCCAAACCGAAGCCGGGTAGGCATCAGTTGGTCACGCCGCCGCACTTGCCGCTGACGACGTTGAAATTGCCGCATGACATCGGCTTGCGCCAATCGGAGATGAGGTCCTTGGAGCCCGGCAGGTAATCGGACCATTCGTCGCCGACAACGAGACCGGGCGTCTGATAGACAATGTCGAACTGGCCGTCGTCCTGCACTTCGCCGATCAGCACAGGCTTTGTGATGTGATGGTTCGGCATCATCGTGGCAGAGCCGCCGGACAGGTTCGGTACCGACACGCCGACGATGGAATCGATCACCGCATTGGAATCCGTGGTACCGGCAGCTTCAACTGCCTTCACCCACATGTTGAAACCGATATAGGTCGCTTCCATCGGGTCGTTGGTCACGCGCTTGTCGTTCTTGGTATAGGCGTGCCATTCCTTGATGAACTCGGCATTGGCATCGGCATCGACCGACTGGAAGTAGTTCCAGGCGGCAAGGTGGCCAACCAGCGGCTTGGTATCGAGGCCCGCAAGTTCTTCTTCACCCACCGAGAAGGCAACGACGGGAATGTCTTCCGCCTTGATGCCTTGGTTTGCGAGTTCCTTATAGAAGGGTACGTTCGCATCGCCGTTGATGGTCGAAACGACTGCGGTCTTCTTGCCGGCCGAACCGAATTTCTTGATGTCGGAGACGATCGTCTGCCAGTCGGAATGGCCGAACGGCGTGTAGTTGATCATGATATCCTCATCCTTGACGCCCTTGGCGTTGAGGTAGGCCTTCAAAATCTTGTTCGTGGTCTGCGGATAGACGTAGTCGGTACCGGCGAGTACCCAGCGCTCGACACCCTCTTCCTTGGCGAGATAATCGACGGCAGGGATCGCCTGCTGGTTCGGCGCGGCGCCCGTATAGAAGACGTTGCGCGAACTTTCCTCGCCCTCATACTGGACGGGATAGAACAACATGGAGTTGAGCTCTTCGAAGACCGGCAGCACCGATTTGCGCGACGATGAGGTCCAGCAACCGAAGACGGCCGCGACCTTGTCCTGCTCGATCAGCTGGCGGGCCTTTTCGGCAAAGAGCGGCCAATCGGACGCCGGATCGACGACCACCGCCTCGAGCTTCTTGCCAAGCACGCCGCCCTTCTTGTTCTGCTCATCGATGAGGAACAGCATCGTGTCCTTGAGCGTGGTTTCGGAAATCGCCATGGTCCCGGAAAGGGAGTGCAGGATGCCGACCTTGATCGTGTCATCCGCAGCTATAGCAGGCGAGAAAGCCAGCGCCGCGCCCATGGCCGCGGCCGCAAAAGTCCCGATAAATCTGGCTGTTAGACTGGACATTCAGGTAAACCCCTCTTTTTGGTTGTGTGTACCAAGGGATTAAATGCAATGAGTGTGCCAACTCCGGCAGCCGCATTGAAAATTATAAATTATTCAAATTTATCGGTATTTTAGCGCCTCCTCCCGCTAAGCTGGCTTGGAGGCGCGAGGTTTGCGCGTCGCTAAAACTCGGCACTTCCGCTTATACTTTAGTCATATATGTAATAGTGATGATAATTTAATCACCGTTGGGCGAGAGAGATGCTTTTCAGATGGCGTTGACCATCGTTTGATGTATGGTGAGGCGACTTTCACACTTCCCAGGGACATAAGATGGATATCCGTCAAATCGACGAAGGCTACGCCGTGAGCGGCCAGATTTCACCCGACGACGTGCGCGATCTCGCCGCGGCAGGCTACCACACGATCATTTGCAACCGCCCGGACGGTGAATCGGCCGATCAGCCCAACTTTGCCGAGATCAAGAACGTTGCCGAAAAAGCGGGCATAGCGATTTACTACGTTCCTGTCGTTTCCGGGCAATTGACACAGGACGACGTCGACGCCATGGCGCGCGCGCTGGATGAGGCTGAGGGTCCCGTCCTCGCCTATTGCCGCTCGGGCGCCCGCTCGACCAATATTTACGGCATCGTCCAGCAGCAGAAGGGCTAACCACATGCTCGCCATCGCTGATCTTGGCGCCGATGAACTCGACGCCCTGCGCAACCGCGTCCTGCGCGATTACGAAAACTTCCGCGCCAAGGGGCTGAAGATCGACATGACCCGCGGCAAGCCGAGCCCGGAACAGCTCGATCTCGCCAATGGCATGCTGGTTCTTCCAGGCAATGGCGACCACTACAGTGAGGCAGGCGAAGATGCCCGCAACTATGGCGGGCTCCAGGGTCTTGCCGAAACCCGCGCATTGTTCTCTCCCATGATGGGTGCGTCGGCCGATCGCATCGTCGTCGGTGACAATTCGAGCCTCGCCATGATGCATGATTGTTTGCTCTGGGCGATGGTGAAGGGCGTACCGGGCGAAATGGAGCCGTGGTCGCAGCAATCGGGCGCGCCGGCCTTCATCTGCCCGGTTCCCGGCTACGACAGGCATTTCGCCATCTGCGAGGAGTATGGCATTCGCCTGCTCCCGGTGCCGCTCACCGGGCACGGGCCCGATATGGACCTGGTCGAGGAACTCGTCGCCGATCCCGACGTCAAGGGCATGTGGTGCGTTCCCAAATACTCCAATCCCTCGGGCGAAACCTATTCGACCGAAACGATTGAACGCCTCGCAGCCATGCGAACTGGCGCGCCCGACTTCCGCCTGTTCTGGGACAACGCCTATGCGGTGCACCACCTGACGACAGAGCGGCACGAGATTGCCAATATTATCGAGCTTTGCGCGCAGGCCGGCCATCCCGACCGCGCCTTCGTCTTCGCATCGACCTCCAAGATTACGCTCGCCGGCGCGGGGCTCGCCCTGTTCGCCTCGTCAGCGGCAAATGTGAAATGGTATCTCGCCCGGGCCGGCAAACGCACCATAGGGCCAGACAAACTGAACCAGTTGCGGCATGTGCGCTTTCTGAAGAGCATGGAGGGCCTGGCCCGCCATATGGACGCGCACCGCGCCCTCATCGCGCCGAAATTCGATTCGGTCATCGAGGCGCTGGAAACCCGCCTCGGCGGCACTGGCGTTGCGCGGTGGACGAAGCCGGATGGCGGCTATTTCATCTGCGTCGACGCCATGCACGGCACCGCGCGCGACGTGGTAGAACTGGCACGCGAAGCCGGCGTGGTTCTGACCCCGGCAGGCGCCACCTCTCCTTACGGCCGCGATCCCAACGACAGCACGCTGCGCCTTGCTCCGACATTTCCATCACGGGAAGAGGTGCGTCTCGCTTCTGAAGGTATCGCGCTGTGCATCCTCCTTGCCGCTGTGGACAAGCTCATCGCACAGCGCGAAGGCCGCGTCTAAATCCGCTGCCCGACGTCGACCCGGTTGCCGTCCGGGTCGGCGAAGACGAAGGCGCGCCAGTCATAATCCTGGTCTTTCAGCGACTTGACGATACGAACGCCCTTGGCTTCGCAGACCGAAGTCCATCCGACGATAGCGTCAGAAGAAGGCCTGGATACCAGTCTGCGCCCGGCCAAGGATGAGCGCATGCACGTCGTGCGTGCCCTCATAGGTATTGACCGTTTCGAGGTTCTGGGCGTGGCGCATCACATGATAGCCGATCTGTATGCCATTACCGCCGTGCATGTCGCGCGCCATGCGGGCGATGTCGAGCGCCTTGCCGCAATTGTTGCGCTTGACGAGGCTGATCATTTCCGGCGCGACCTTGCCTTCGTCGAACAGGCGACCGACACGCAGGGAGGCCTGCAGGCCAAGCGTGATTTCCGTCTGCATGTCCGCGAACTTCTTCTGGAACAGCTGGGTGGCGGCGAGCGGGCGGCCGAATTGCTTGCGGTCGAGCCCGTACTGGACGGTCCGCTGCCAGCAATCTTCGGCGGCGCCGAGGACGCCCCAGGAAATGCCGTAGCGGGCGCGATTGAGGCAGCCGAACGGGCCCTTGAGCCCGGAGACATTGGGCAGAAGATGCTCTTCGCCGACAACGACCCCGTCCATGACCACCTCGCCGGTGATCGAGGCGCGCAACGACAGCTTGCCGCCGATCTTCGGCGCAGAAAGGCCCTTCATGCCCTTTTCGAGGACGAAGCCGCGGATCTGACCGTCATGGGCGTCCGACTTCGCCCAGACGACAAAGACATCGGCGATCGGCGAGTTTGAAATCCACATCTTCGAGCCGGACAGGCGATAGCCGTCAGCGACCTTCTCGGCGCGGGTTTTCATGCCGGCAGGGTCGGAGCCCGCATCGGGCTCGGTGAGGCCGAAACAGCCGATCCATTCGCCGGAAGCAAGCTTCGGCAGATATTTGCGGCGCTGCTCCTCTGAGCCGTAAGCGAAAATCGGGTACATGACCAGTGACGACTGCACGCTCATCATCGAGCGATAACCGCTGTCAACGCGCTCGACCTCGCGCGCGACGAGGCCGTAGGCGACGTAGGATGCACCGGCCGTGCCGTATTCTTCGGGAAGCGTCACCCCAAGAAGCCCCGACTCGCCCATCATCCGGAAAAGCGCAGGATCGGTCTTTTCTTCCAGATAGGCCTCTTCGATACGCGGGAGAAGTTCGCCTTGCGCAAACGCCCGTGCACTGTCCCGGATCATCCGTTCGTCTTCGGTCAACTGCTCTTCCAGGAGAAAGGGATCAGTCCAGACGAAGGACGGCTTGGAATTGGCCATAATTGTTTTTCCTCCTTAGATGTGCAGCAAGACCTATCATCAAATCCAATCCGATGACCAGATGCTTTCCCGGCCGATTTTTCCGGGGGATGCCGGCGCTCCGCGGATTTCGCGGACGCGGCGAATCCACTATAGATTTTGCAATGCCCATCAAGCAGCTCACCGAGACCATCATCAACCAGATCGCAGCAGGCGAAGTCATCGAACGTCCGGCAAGCGTGGTCAAGGAACTCGTCGAAAACTCGATCGATGCGGGCGCAACGCGGATCGAGGTCGTCACCGCCGGTGGTGGCAAGAACCTTATCCGCATCACCGATAACGGCTCGGGCATTCGCTCCGACGAACTTGCCCTTGCGGTGGCGCGCCATTGCACGTCGAAACTCACCAATGATGTGCACGATATTCGCGCCCTTGGTTTTCGCGGCGAGGCCCTGCCTTCTATCGGATCCGTCTCGCGCCTGTCACTGAAATCACGCACGTCCGACGCGGATTCCGGCTTCGAGATCAGCGTCTATGGCGGCCGCCAGGACGGGCCACGCCCGACGCCTATGAACGGCGGGACGATCGCGGAAGTGCGCGACCTTTTCTTCGCCACGCCAGCCCGCCTCAAATTCATGAAGACCGACCGGGCCGAGGCATCGGCGATCAGCGATGTCGTCAAGCGCATCGCCATTGCGTTTCCGCATATCCGCTTTTCGCTTGCAGGCAGTGACCGCACGCCGATCGAGCTGGCGGCGACCGGCGCTGGATCGTCAGGCATGCTGGAGCGGATTTCGCAGGTACTCGGCAAGGAGTTTCCGGAAAATGCCATCACCATCGATGCCGAGCGCGATGGCGTGCGCCTGACCGGCTTTGCCGGCATCCCGGCGTTCAACCGTGGCAACAGCCTGCATCAGTTCGCCTATGTCAATGGCCGGCCCGTGCGCGACAAGCAAATCTGGGGCGCAATCCGCGGCGCCTATGCCGATGTGATCGCGCGCGACCGCCACCCGGTCGTCGTCCTGTTCCTCAATCTCGATCCGGCGCTGGTCGATGTGAATGTGCACCCGGCCAAGGCGGATGTGCGTTTTCGCGATCCGGGGCTTGTACGCGGCCTTATCGTCGGGGCGATCCGCGAAGCCCTCGGTCAATCCGGCATCCGGGCCGCAACCAGCGGGGCCGAAGCGATGCTGCATGCTTTCAGGCTTGGCGGCGCAGAAGGCACACGTCCTGCCCCGCTCCATCAGAATTGGCGCGGCAATGCCGCCGTCAATCAGAATTACTCCGTTGAACAATCCCCATACCGTCCGTTCGAAGTCGAAGGCGCCCTCGCCGCCGACACCCGTGGCGGATTTGCCGAACCGGCGCAGCCATTCCTTTATGATGTCGCACAGGCCGTGGCAGCCGATGCACGCGGTGCGGCCACAGAGGCTCCAAAGGAATTGCTTTCCGCGCCCCTCGGAGCCGCGCGCGCGCAGGTGCACGCCAACTATATCGTCGCGCAGACCGAGGACAGTCTTGTCATTGTCGACCAGCATGCCGCGCATGAACGTCTTGTCTATGAGGCACTGAAAAACGCATTGCATTCACGGCCGCTGCCCGCCCAGATGCTGCTCATCCCCGAAATCATCGACCTGCCGGAAGAGGATGTCGAACGGCTCGCGGCCCATGCAGAAACGTTGGCACGTTTCGGCCTCGGTATCGAAGCCTTTGGACCCGGCGCGATCGCCGTGCGGGAAACGCCTTCCATGCTCGGTGAAATCGATGCGCAGCAACTCGTTCGCGACCTTTCCGACGAGATCGCCGAGCACGATACGTCGAACGGTTTGAAAGGCATTCTCGACCATGTCGCAGCTACCATGGCCTGCCATGGCTCGGTCCGCTCTGGACGGCGGTTGAAGCCGGAAGAGATGAATGCGCTGTTGCGCCAAATGGAAGCGACGCCCGGCTCGGGGACCTGCAATCACGGTCGGCCTACCTATATCGAGCTGAAACTCAGCGACATTGAGCGTCTTTTCGGTCGGCGATAAGGGGCTTTCAATCGCGCAATGCTTGACCACCTGCGACTCTGAGCCGTAAATGAACATTCAATCGACTGGAACATCGGCAGAATATGAACAGATTTGAAGGACCCGGCTCGCGCGAAGCCAAAATTCGTTATCTCGACGGCGACTTTCAGGTCCTGTCGCCGGGTTCCTATGTACTTTGTGCGGTTACCTCGGAAAAGATCCCCCTGGACGAACTCAAATATTGGAGCGTCGCGCGTCAGGAGGCCTATGCCGATGCGCGCATTTCGCTCGAGCGCGAGCTTCAGGTGAACCCCGACCTGCGCAGTCGAAGCAAAGGCTGAGCGATATGCTGACCCGCCGCGCAACCCTGTTCACACTTCTCGCGGCTGGATTTCTTGTGAGCGGTTGTACCACCGATACGGCCAGCAATGCGCCGGCGTATACCGGCCCGGTAAAGACAATCCGGGGCTATCTGCAGGGACCGCCATGGGCACGCCTCACTGCAAGCTCAGTGGTGTTCGTCACTGCCTACGACGCAAGCCGGGGTAATTCGGCTCCAATGCCGCGGCTGGCCCGCACCAGCTTTACGCTGAACGGAAACGGCACGTTCCCGGTCGCCTATGAAATCAGGGTTCCGGCTGCAGCCTCGACCCGCGTCGCCCTTGGGGTCGAAATTACCCGCGCCGGTGGAACACTGTTCTCTAACGACCGGCTCTACAGCCAGACCACCGGAACGAGCCTTAATATTCCGATGCGCGAAGCGCCTCCGCGGATCAACCGGAGGTACCCCGGCATTCTATGAGGCATCCCGGCGCCGGTGACGGGCGCGATCGCGCGTTTCACGTATGATGCGAGCAGGTGCGCCGGGCTGGTTGAAAACGAGTTCTACCTCCAAAACCGACGTACGGGCGGCAAACGCCCTCGCCGCCTCGCTGCCGTCGAGAAGCCTCACCAGATCTTTGGCTGTTGTGACCGGCGTCAGGTTTTCCCGATCGGCCGCTTCAGCGAGTTCGGCGAGATTTTCGTCCGTGTACGGATGATGGTCTGGAAAGGCGCGCGTTTTCTCGACGATGCCGCCCGCTTCGCGAAGCGTCGTAAAAAACTTGAACGGGTCGCCAATGCCGGCGAAGGCCAGCAATCGTTTGCCGGCTATCTCAGATATCGATATCGGCTTAAGAACTCCTTCATAGATCGGTTTTGCCGCCCGCGCCGCATTGCGAATGACCCGGTCGGCGCCGTTCGCTGTGCCGATCTTGAGCACCGCGTCGGTTCGCACCAGTTGGTCGATCAGCGGCGCGCGCAAGGGTCCTCCCGGCAAGACGTGACCATTGCCGATGCCGCGGCCGGCATCTACCACCATCAAGGCAAAATCGAAATGCAGGCGGGCGCTTTGAAAGCCGTCATCCATGATGATGAAATCGCATCCGGACTGCTGCAATGCCTGTGCCGCGGCAAAGCGGTCGGACGTGACGATGACCGCCGCGTGCCGGGCGAGCAACAGTGGTTCGTCGCCGACAAGGCGGGCGCTGTCATGTTCTGGATCGACACGATGCATGCCCGAAAACGCGCCGCCATAGCCGCGCGAAACGATGCCGGGCGTCAGCCCGGCGGCGATTGCTGCCCTGGCAAAGGTGATTGAGGTCGGGGTCTTTCCCGCACCGCCGACGGTGAAATTGCCGATGCAAAGCACCGGGACCGGAACGGTGGGAGGCTTCGCCCGCCTTATGCGGCGCCCGGCCACACTGCCGTAGACTTTGGAAAACGGGCTTAGCGCCCAGGCCCGCCAATCCGGCTTTTCCCACCAGAAAGGAGGGGCCTCGCTCATCATTTCCAGCCGCCTTCGCGATTGCTGAGGCGTGCCTGCAGAACGAGAGGCTGGATGAAAGGCTCAAGTGCGGTCAAGGTGCGATCGAGTGATCCGCGCATGTCCTCGACGGTCTTGAGGCCAGCGTCGATCATGACCTGGCGTTCTTCCGGATTATTGAAAAGATAGTTGACCGCGCCAGCGAGCATGTCCTTGTCGCGCACCAGTTTCGCTGCGCCATTCTTGATCAGGCGCTGATAGGAATCCCGGAAATTCTGAACATTGCGCCCGGAGAGGATCGCGGATTTGAGCATGGCCGGCTCGAGTGGATTCTGCCCGCCTTGCGCGGTCAGCGACCGGCCGACGAATGCGATCTCCGCGAGGCGCAGATAGAGGCCCATATCGCCGATCGTGTCGCCGAGATAGATATCCGTATCGGGCTCGATCTGATCTGCCTTGCTGCGCAGCGCCACCTTCATACCCATTTTTTCGATTGCCTCGGCGATCTCCGGCGCACGATCAGGATGCCGCGGCACGATGATCGTCAAAAGATCGCGATGGCGCGCTTTCAGCATGTGATGTACCTGCGCAACGATCTCCTCTTCGCCCTGATGCGTCGAAATCGCGGCCCAGGTCTTGCGGGTGCCAATCATGCGCTGCATTGCGGCAAGCTCCGCATTGTTCACGGGCGGCACGGCCGTGTCCACCTTGAGATTGCCGGACACCGTTACCGGCCTTGCGCCAAGCGCTCGGAACCTTTCGCCGTCGATATCCGATTGGGCAACGACGTGGGCGAGATTTTCGAACAGGGCCTCGGCAATCGAGGGCCGCTTGTGCCAACTGGCAAAGGAGCGATCGGAAAGGCGTCCATTGACGAGCACCTGTGGAACCCGCCTGGTGCCAAGTTCAAGGATCGTCATCGGCCAAATCTCGGATTCGCAGATGATGGCAAGATCAGGCTGCCAATGGGTGAGGAAGCGGTCGACGGCGGGCTTCAGGTCGAGCGGCACATATTGATGGATGACGCGGTCGCCGAGCCGCTCCTGCACCATCTTCGCCGATGTAACCGTCCCGGTCGTCAAAACGACATGGATGTCCATGTTGACGATGGCCTCGACAAGCGGAGTGACAGCCGACGTTTCGCCAACGCTCGCCGCATGGACCCAGATAAGCGGACCGGATGGACGGGCAACGCTTGCCACACCGTAGCGCTCACCCTGACGGCCACGCTCCTCCTTGCCCTTGCTGGCGCGGAAGGCGACATAGGCGCCGACAATGGGAAATGTTGCCGCGCCAATCCAGCGATAGGTGCCAAGCACCAGGCGTGCCCATCTTTCGCTCATGCCGCGCCGTCCACGAGTTCATGCACGCGCTTGGTGTTCGCGTTCAAACTATTGGTCAATTCGACACGCTTGGCTTCGAGCATTGCTTCATCTGCATCTTCGGGAACAAAGATCGGGTCGCCGACAATCAACCCCGATTTGCCGAATGGCAAGGGAATGGTGGTCTTGTCCCAACTCTTCTCCAGAACTTTTCTGCGGGTGGTCAGGTAGCAGATCGGCAGGATCGGCCGTCCGGAAAGCTTGGCCAGCAGAATGACGCCGGGACCGCTATCGCGCGGCGTTCCATGCGGAATATCCGCGATCATCGCTGCGGTCTTGCCTTCGGCCAGCGCCTTTTTCAAAACGAGCAGCGCCCGTGCTCCGCCCTTTTCCGTCCCTTTCGAGCGGTCGCGACCGCCCGAGCCGCGCACGATCTCCACGCCGAAGCGCTCGGCAACGCGGGCATTGAGTTCCGCGTCCTTGCTCTTGGAAAACATGGCGACGAAGCGCACGCCGCGCGGCATAAGGAATGGCGCCATCAGATGCTGGCCGTGCCAGGCAACGGCGATGAACGGCTCCCCCCCGCGTTTCATATCTTCGAGGTCCGAAGACCCCTTGAGCCGGGGATTGGTCAGATGCACCAGCCGGAAGAACTGCGTGATCAACCATACGATCATGCTGCGGACGATCGGCGAATTCGCCAGCGGGCCGCGCACCGAGCGCCAGAAGCGCTTGAGCGCTCCAGCTTTGCGGCGAGGCGCTTTAGCCGTTGCTGAATTCTGGTCAATCATGTCGATCTTTGTCCGACCACGCGCACGCGGTCAGTCCGCCTTGCCCGTGGCAGGATCCAGCAAGCGATGCATGTGGACGATGAAATAGCGCATATGGGCGTTGTCCACCGTCGCTTGCGCCTTCGACTTCCATGCGCGCTGCGCCGAGGCAAAATCCGGATAGATGCCGACAATATCGAGCTTGTCGAGGTCGCGGAACTCGACACCGCCGAGTTTCTTCAGCTCACCGCCGAATACAAGGTGAAGCAGTTGCTTTTGATCCGAAGTGTTTTCGCTCATGTGCCTGTCCAAATGATCGAGAAGGTTGCTGACTGTTTATCCGAACGCGGTTTCGGCGACAACGTCCAACATGTTATCCATGAGCAATCCGCTTGCGGCAACGAGCGCGCCGTGGCGATAGTCGCCATTGCTGGTGTCGGTAAGACCGTAGGTGAGTGGCTTTCGGTCCGCGGCGACGACCCGGCCGCCGGCTTCCGATAGGATGAGATCGGCCGCTGCAAGATCCCAGTCATGCGAACTTGGCCGCACGAAAGTGCCCGCGATATCGCCGCGCGCCACCATGGCGATCCGATAGGCGAGCGAGGCAACGTACGGCATGTGTTCGATGGAGGAGAGAAAGTGTTCCGGCAGCCGCTTGATGAAGGCCGAGGGACCGGCCACCTTGTAGGGAAGGTGCTGGGCCTGGACATGAATGGCGGCGCCGTTCTGCGTCGCCCCGCCGTCTGGCGTCGCCATGATGATTTCGCTGCGGGCCGGGCAGTCGAGAACGCCGGCGACAGGCCGGCCGTTTTCGATGACGGCAACGCTGACACACCAGACGTCGGCACCTTCAATGAAGGCCCGTGTCCCATCGATCGGGTCGACGACGAAGAAGCGCTCTCGCGGCGAAGCGGCGCGTTCGTCCTGGGTTTCTTCGGATATCCAGCCGTAATCCGGGCGGACCGTCAGCAGCATGTCCTTGAGATACTTATCGGCGGCAAGATCGGCCTCGGTTACCGGCGAGTTGCCGGTTTTCATCCAGACCTGCGGCGCCTGCCGAAAGTAAGACAGAGCGATCCGGCCTGCGCCCTCGGCGGCCTGCCGGATCAGTTCCAGGTCTTCAAGATTGAGCTTACTTGCCGGCAAGTGTCATGCCTTCGATTACGAGTGTCGGGCTCGCGATGCCGAAATTGCGATCGATGTCGTTTGCCGCAGTGAGATTAAGGAACATGTCCTTGAGATTTGAGGCGATCGTCACTTCGCTGACCGGATAGGCGAGTTCGCCATTTTCGATCCAGAAGCCCGAAGCACCGCGGCTGTATTCGCCGGTGATCATGTCGACACCATGGCCGAACAGTTCGGTAACGTAAAATCCGGTACCGACGTCGCGTATCAGGTCTTGCGGCGATTTCTCGCCGGGTTCGATGGAGAAGTTCGTCGAGGCGGGCGTGACTGTCGAGCCCGAACGCACGCCCCTGCCATTGGTGGCGAGGCCAAGTTCCTTTGCTGTCGAGGTCGACAGGAACCAGTGTTTCAGCACGCCGTTCTCGATCATCGTCAAGGGAACGCCCTCGATGCCCTCGCCGTCAAACGGGCGCGAAGAAGAACCGCGCACCCGCAACGGGTCGTCCTTAACGTTGATCGCGTCGCTCAGGATCTTCTCGCCCATGCGATCCTTAAGGAAGCTCGTCTTGCGTGCTACCGACGCGCCATTGATGGCGCTGGCAATATGGCCGGCGATACCTCGGGCGACGCGCGGGTCGAAAACAACGCTTACACGGCCGGTTGCCGCCTGTCGCGCGCCAAGCCGCTTGACCGCACGCTCTCCGGCCGATCGCCCGATGGCGGCAGCGTCTTCAAGCGCGTCATAGAAAATGCGCGACGAAAAATCATAGTCCCGTTCCATAGCGGTGCCGCTGCCGGCGATCGCGCTGACGGAGCGGGAAAAACGCGATCCCACATATTGTCCGGCAAATCCGCCTGATGTGACGAGCACGAGGCCGCCCATTCCCGCAGATGCGGAGCCTCCACCCGAATTGGTAACACCCTCGACGGCGAGCGCGGCGGCTTCGGCGGCCAGCGCGGCTTCGGTCAGTTGTGCGGCATCCACGACAGTCGGGTCGTAAAGATCGAGATCGCGAATTTGGCGGGCAAGATTTTCAGGAGCGGCAAGACCTTCGAAGCGATCGTCCGGCGATACTTTCGCCATGGCGACGGCGCGTTCGGCCAAGGCCTTTGGCTCGGCTCCGCCGTTGGCAGATATGCTCGCGATCTTGCGACCGACGAAGACGCGCAGGGAAAAGTCATCGCTCTCGGAAGATTCGGTCTCTTCCACCTTTCCGAGCCGCACGCTGACACCCGCGGAACGCGAGCGGGCAACGACTGCGTCGGCCGCGTCGGCGCCAGCTTTCTTTGCAGCTTCGACGAGCGCGGTCGCTTTGTCTAGAAATTCACGGGAGTTCAAAGAGTCGCTCATTGCTATACCTGATTATATGAATGATTAGGGTAATTTATCGTATGGTCGCATGCACCATCCTATATGGTGCAAATTTGCGCCTATCAAGGCGGGCCGAACGAACAATCGGCATCGGCGGACGCTGATTACCGTCATTCCGCGTTGCTGTCGGCGCCACGATCGGCATAGGTGATCGCCGCGTCAACGGCGCGTTTCAACTCGTCCTTGATCCCCGCCGATTCCTCGAGCACCTGCTGGATTCGCAGAAAATCCAGAACGCCGAACCGTGCCACGCTCGGGCGCAGGAAGATTGCCGGAGCCTGCGTACGCAGGCGGGTCGCGATGATCGATTGCATCATCAATTGGCTGGCACCGAACATGGCCTCGATTGACGAGGGTGATCTGCCGATGTCACCTTCCGGTCCGCCGACGACATCGATGGCAATGACGAACCGCGCCTTATCCATCAAATGGTCGAAGGGAACGGGATTATAAATGCCGCCGTCGATCAGGATACGGTCGTCTCGTCGCACTGGCCGGAACAAGGCGGGGATCGCGGCGGAGGCGGCTACGGCATTATAAAGATCGCCTTCGGCCATGACGACCTCGCGCTGCCCGTAGAAATCGGTCGCGGTGACGCTGAGCGGGATCGCGAGTTCCTCGAATGTTTCGGGAATGCGGCCGGGAAGGAAATGCTTCAGAACCTTTTCGATGTTGAACTGGCCGAGGCGAAATCCGCCGCCAAACATCTCGCCGAAGCTTGCCGGGCGCAGCCTCCACAGGCGCGCTGCGATCTCACCACGTTTGGAGAGGATCGCGACCGCATATTCGCGAATCTCGACCCCGGACATGCCGGCCGCCATACCCGCGCCCATGATCGCGCCGATCGACGATCCTGAGATCGCGGCGGGCCTGATGCCAAGTTCGTCCAGGGCTTCAATGACGTTGATATGGGCGATGCCGCGCGCCCCGCCACCGCCGAACGCGACGGCAAAGGTCGGCTCGCGCGGGGTTTTACCTGCGCCTGTCGACCCATTTGCCTGATCAAGTTCGCGCGCGACCATCGGTCCTTTTCCTATGAAAGCGGGGGGCCAACGATCAGGATCGCCGGGTCCGTCAACAACAGTTTCCTGGCCGCTGCCTTCACCTCATCCAAGGTCACGGCATTGATGAGATCGGCACGCTTGTCGATGTAGTCGCGGCCTAGGTTCTCATCCTGCAGCCCAACCAGTGTGCTGGCGACCGCCGAGGAGGAGTCGAGATTGTTCACCGCATAGGACCCAACGAGATATTTCTTGGCTTCTGCCAGTTCCTCCTCGGTTGGCCCGTCCTTGGCCATCTTTGCTACTTCTGCCTTGAGGATTTGCAGCGTTTCGCTGGCGCGATCGGCCCGCGTTGCGGTCGAGATCATCAAAGCCGCCATATGATCGCGGTTGGCGAGATTGGAACCGGCCGAATAGGCAAGTCCGCGCTTTTCCCGTACCTCATTATAGATGCGCGATGAAAACGTCCCGCCGCCGAGGATATGGTTCATGATATAGGCGGCAAAGAAGTCTGGATCCTTGCGCCGGACACCCGGATAGACCATCGAAATCGAGGTCTGGGGCAGTGCATAATCGACCTGGGTGGTCTTGCCGAAGGCAAGTTTTGCATCGCTGACCGTATCGAGCTGGGCTTTCTCGGGCAGATCGCCGAAGACCTTGTCGAGGAGCGGCTTCAGCTCCTCCGGGCTGATCGATCCGACGACGCCGACAATCAGATTATCCCGGGCGAAGTTCCGCTTGTGAAATGCAGCAAGGTCGTCGTGAGTGATGCTCGTGAGACTTTGCTCCGTGCCTTCCGATTGACGGCCGTAGGGGTGGTCGCCGTAGAGGGCTTCGGCGAATTTGCGCCCGGCAATGGTGTTCGGATTGCGCTCCGAAGCCTTGATGCCGGCAATAACCTGCTGGCGAATGCGGTCGATGGGCGCCTGGTCGAAGCGCGGGTTGTTGACGGCCAGCGTCAGCAACTCGACGGCCTCATCGCGCTTGTCGGACAGCATACGCATCGAGCCGGTGATACTGTCGTCATCGGCATTGAAACTCATCTCGGCGCCGACATCGTCGAGCTTGTCCTGGAACGAATTGGAATCGAGATCGCCCGCGCCCTCGTCAAAAAGCCCGGTCATGAGGTTGGCAAGGCCGTCCTTGCCCTTCGGGTCCTGTGCGGAACCACCCTTGAAGGCAAAGCGCATGGACACGAGCGGCACGAAGTCATCCTGTACCAGCCAGGCGCGTATGCCCTTCGGCGAGACCACTTCCTGGATCTCGACCGCATAGCCCGGGACGACGGCAACGAGGAACAGCAGAAACGTTGCAGCGAGCCGTCTGGTGATCGGGGTAACGGCGCGGATCATTGGACGACTCCTTCGGCGGGCGCTTGCGGCTGTTCCTGTTCGGCTGTACCGGGCGCCGCCTCCCCATCGGCGGGCACATCGGGCTTGCCGTCTTCGGGCATGAGGTAGCTGGTAACGGAACGCCCATCAACGAGATAGCGCTTGGCCACGGCCTGGATGTCCGCGACCTTCACAGCCTTTATGCGATCCGGCCATTCCTGGATATCCTTGATGGTCTGCCCGGTGGAAAGCGTCGAACCATAGATGCGGGCCATCCCCGCCTGGCTGTCCCGAGCAAAGATCATGCTTTTCAGGAAGCGATTGCGCGCCTTTTCGAGTTCATCCTCGGTGACGCCATCCTTGATGATACGGGCGATTTGCGCATCGATGCCGGCCTCAACATCGCTCAGGGTCGCATTCCCGCGCGGCGAGCCATAGACGCCGAAACTGCCGTCGTCGAGCGATCCGCCCTGATAGAAGGCGCCGGCGCTTGCTGCCGAACCGTCCTTGACGACCAAGGCCTGATAAATCCGGCTGCGCGAAGACCCACCAAGGATTTCGCTCAAAAGGTCGAGAGCCTCCGCCTCGCCCGGCTTGGCGTTCGTATAGGACGGTGCGAGCCACATCTTCTGGAAGCTCGGCTGCGACACGCGCGGGTCGGCAAGTGAAACCGTGCGTTTTGTATTCTGCTCAGGCTCCTGCGGCCGGTCGCGCTTGCCCGGCTCCGCCCGGCGCGGCACCTTGCCATAGGTCTTTTCCGCCAAGGCTTTGACGGTTGCGGGATCGACGTCGCCAGACACGACGAGGGTCGCATTGTTAGGCGTGTAATATTTCACGTAGAAGGCCAGCGCATCCTTGAGGTTCAGCTTTTCCATCTCATGCAGCCAACCGATGACCGGCATGCGGTAAGGGCTGTTCTGGTAGAGCGTGGCGTTGACCTCTTCGGCAAGCAGGGCGCCGGGATTGCTGTCGGTGCGCGAACGGCGCTCCTCGAGCACGACGTCGCGCTCGGTTTTCACCACATCGTCATTGAGGATCAGGTTCTCCATGCGGTCCGCCTCGTAGGTCATGACCATATCGAGGGCCTGAGGCGACACCTGTTGGTAGAACGCGGTGTAGTCATAGGAGGTAAAGGCATTTTCCTGCCCGCCAATCTCAGCGACCTTGCGCGAAAACTCGCCGGCCGGATAGGTCTTGGTCGCCTTGAACATCAGGTGTTCAAAAAAATGTGCAATGCCCGATTTTCCGGGTTCTTCGTCGGCCGAACCGACGTGGTACCACAGCATATGGGTGACGACCGGCGCCCGATGATCCGGGATAACCACGACTTCGAGCCCGTTGTCGAGATAGAATGACGAGACGAGGTCATCCTTGCTTTCAGCGGTCGCCGCAGGCGTTTGCATGGCAGTTTCAGCCTGAGCAGGGGCAAAAACGCCCCCGCCGGCGAGCGCGCCCATTAAAACAAATGCCGCAAATGCGCGGCGTATAGTCGGGATCATTGAAATCGGTCCAGTACTGTTTTTCAGGATTGCGATACAATCCCGCTGTTTACGTCTTCAATGTGACAAGCCGAATGATTGTTCCGCCATACGGACGTTCCTCGACAACAGAAAAACGCGCATCGAGTTCGATCACGGCGTCGGCCTCCTCTTCGAGGACCAGCAGCGTGTCGCTTTTCAGCCAGCCGCCATCAAGGGCGGACTTGAATGCCAGTTCGCCAAGGCCTTTCGAATAGGGAGGATCGGCAAAGACCAGATCGAAGGGCTCGATCGTGCCGGCATCACCGAGTTTGGTCGCATCGCGGCGAAAAATCTTGGTATTGCCGAGAAGGCCGAAGGCTTCGACGTTGGTGCGGATCAGTCCCCTGCCCTCGGTCGATTCCTCGATGAATACGCCATAGCGCGCGCCGCGCGACATGGCTTCCAGGCCGAGAGCGCCGGTGCCGGCGAAAAGGTCGAGGACGCGCGTCGCCTCGAACTTTTCGGGATAGTTGTGCACCAGAATATTGAAGAGGCTTTCGCGCGTACGGTCGGTCGTCGGCCGGATCGCATTGGAAGCCGGCGTTGCGAGTGAACGTCCGCGAAATCTGCCGCCGACAACGCGCACAATCAGCCCCGCGGTTTGTTGCCACGCGGCGGACGCGAACCACCCGGACCGCCAGGCCCGCGACGTCCGCCACCACCCGGTGCATCGCCGCGCGGCTTGCCTCCGCTGTAGGGACGATCGCCGGACTTTGCGGGGCCGCGTGCGGGCTTGCCGCTCGCGCCATAGGGCCGATCGGCGCGAGCGGGCCGCTCCGACTGGAATGACTGGTCGCCGCGCTGCTCGCGCTCTTTCATCTCGGCGCGTTCGCGCTTGCCGGCACGGGGCGGCCGCGCGGGGCGTTCGCCCTCGGTCCGGCCAGCACCGAATGCGCGCTTCGGCTTCTCCGCGCCCTGATCGTCATTGGCAAATGGCCGGCGCTTTTCCTCGCCGCCCGGTCGGCTGCCGAACGAGCGTTCTTCGCGCGGGCGATCGCTGCGTGCGCGCGGCGCGCCTTCATTCGATCGCTGCGGCCTGTCGCTGCGGCTTTCGCCGCGCTTCTCTTCCGTTCGTGCCTTGGGCTTGCCGAGCGGGCGCGCACCGGGCGCCATCCAGACATTGGCGGTACGGCCGGAACGCGTCGGAATTTCTTCCTCTTTAGCGCCGCGGCCGGGCTTCGGCCCTGCTGCACGCGGCGGGCGTGGCTTGCGGTCTTCGTCGCGCGGAGGGCGAGCCGGCCGCTCGCTGCGATCGGTCGTCAGGCGTGACAAGGATTCCTCGCGCTTTTCGTCGGCGGTCTTGCGCGGCGGCCGCCGTTTGGCGACAGGCGCGCTCGATATCCACTCGGAAGAGCCGCGCGTCGGGCGCTCGCGCGCATCGCTCACGGGCTGCGCCAATTCACCCTTCACCGCATCGTTGGAGAAAACGTTGATGATCGGCGCATCGAAATCGGCGCCGGATTCCTCGATGAGCCGTTCACCGAGCTGATCGCGCAGCGTGCGGCCGTTCATCTCGCGCACGGCGCCCTCCGGAAGGTCGCCAAGCTGGAACGGGCCATAGGAAATGCGGATAAGCCGGTTTACCGACAGGCCGAGGGCACCGAGCACATTCTTGACTTCGCGGTTCTTGCCTTCGCGCAGCCCGACCATGATCCACACGTTCGAGCCCTGTTCGCGTTCAAGCGTTGCTTCGATCGCGCCATAGAAAATGCCATCGACGGCAATTCCGTCCTTCAGGCCGTCGAGCTTTGCCTGCGTGATCGAGCCATGGGCGCGCACGCGGTAGCGGCGCAGCCAGCCGGTCGACGGCAATTCGAGCGCCCGTGACAGACCGCCATCATTGGTCAGCAAGAGCAGCCCCTCGGTATTGATATCGAGACGGCCAACGGAAAGAACGCGCGGCATATCTTTCGGCAGCGATTCAAAGACGGTCTGGCGACCTTCCGGATCGCGATTGGTCGTAACCAGGCCGGCAGGCTTGTGGTAAAGCCAGAGGCGCGTCCGCTCCTTTTCCGGCAGCGGCTTGCCATCCACTTCAATGCGGTCGCTGCGCTTTACATTGATCGCGGGGCTGTCGAGACGCCGTCCGTTGACGGATACGCGGCCGGCGGCAATCATCGTCTCGGCTTCGCGGCGCGAGGCTATGCCGGCACGCGCCAAGCGTTTGGCGATACGCTCGCCCTCTTCCGCTACAGCGGCGGCATCGTCGAATTTGCGCGGCGCGGGGCGCCCGCCACGGGACGAACCCGCGGGCTTCTTGTCGAAGCTGCGCTTTGCAAAGGGGCGTTTGCCGCCCTTGTCATTGTCATTTGAACTTGTCATGGAGTTAAGCCTTTCAGCAGGGCTCACTACCAGCTATGAGGTTGGCTTGCGAGCAAATTCTGGATTGCGGGGCGGCGTGACGCAAAAAACTGACCCGATGGGCCTGGCACTCACCGAAGCGAAAAGCGCCGAGATGCGCGGCGAAGTTCCTATCGGCGCGGTCATCGTCAAGGATGGCGCGATCCTCGCAAGCGCTGGCAATCGCACGCGCGAACTCAACGATCCAACGGCGCATGCAGAGATGCTGGTCATCCGCGAGGCCTGCCGCGCCTTGAGCAACGAGCGGCTTACCGGCTGCGATCTCTATGTGACACTGGAACCGTGCACGATGTGTGCGGCGGCTATTTCCTTCGCCCGCATCAGGCGCCTTTACTATGGGGCGCAGGACATCAAGGGCGGCGGCGTCGAGAATGGCGCCCGGTTTTATGCGCAGCCGACCTGCCTGCATGTTCCCGAAGTCTATCCAGGTTTCCGGGAACAGGAGGCCGAAGACATGCTGAAGGCGTTCTTCCGCACCAAGCGGCTCTAGCCTAGTTCGCGGGCAGCCTGATCCTTGCCGAAAAATCCGGCGCAGTATCGGCGGCCATGGCGCGCTGATTGATCGACGCTTCGCGGATGACTTGGTCCAACGGCTTGGAATGATCGATCGCGCCAAGGTCATAAAGGTAACCCGGCAGATAACCGGAAAAGACAATGCGATAGTCGAGAGGAATTCCCGGCGCAATCGCCCGTGCCATGCTGAAGATCACTGTCGTGCAATTGGCGGTGATCGTATTGTAGAATTCCGCCGTCGTCGCCAGATGGTTGGCGCTGTCGAGATAGGACAGGAACAGCGCCTGGCGCGTTTCCGGACTGAGATTGACCTGATAGCGGTAGCCGTCTTCCTTGCGCACATTGGTGCGCAGGCGAATGATGTCACGCTCGTCCGCTGCAATCATCGCCAGCTCGAACTGCTTGAAGAAGCCGCCGATCTCCGAGAACTCCTCATGGCGCTCCTTGCGGATTTCGGCCGAGAACACCACGTGCTCGCCATTATTGAAACCGAAGCTCACCAAAGTGTGGGCGATCGCCGGGTTCGACCAATAGGAAAGAAAAATATCAACGGTCGCAAGATCGTCCAGCGCGTAGGTGCGCACCTCCCAGCGCGGCGTGTAGTCGGTCGTTGTGCGCCATTCGAAGTTGCGCACATTTGAAAGCGTCACGTAATTGCCGGTGAGCGTTCCCGTCACCGTCTGGGCAACATCATCCGCCCAGATCCGGGTGAGCGACGGCTTGATCGTACCCCACCAGTAGCCGAGCCCGATCATGATCGGGACCAGGACGATGAGCGCGCGCCAGACACGGCCCTTGAATTCCAGCCAGAGTACGGCGAAGGCGATTGCCACCCACAGGATCAGGCAGCCGATGGTCGCTGCAATACCAAGGGGCAGCTGATACCAGAGGGCCAGCCCGCCCCAGAGAAATGCCAGAAATGTCAGAAGGATAAGAAGAACTAACCCAAGAAATCGCAGGATGAACAATTGTTACGGTCCTCGACTGGAGAGGCGATGGATCCCTTATAAACGAAAACGGCGGATCGAAGCATCCACCGTTTCAGCAAACTATTGCAGCAGTATGAACGTTTTGGGCGCAGGACCCGCGTGCGAACGCATCAGTTCCAGGGGATAAGGTTGCTCCAGCTGAAACCCTTGCTCTTGCGGGCCGCGGCCTTGCGCTCGCGCTCTTTCTTGGCCTCGTCTTCACCGAGCTGATCGGCGGCGGCTGTCGCCGCGGGCTGACGGTATTCCAGCGGCGGCTCGCTCAGATAGCGACGGTTCGTCGGCGATCCGGCGGTAGACGCCATCTTGCGGGCGCGGAAATCTGCACCGACATCGGTCTTGTTGCCCTGGTTGGCCGGGACCTTGTCGTTGAAGAACCCGTATTCGGTCCTGTTGCTCGCAGACTTGGACGTGACCGGATCGGGCGCGACTTCCGGCACGAACTCGGCGTTGTTCTGGTTGGCCGTCGCGGTGTCGCGGATACGCTTGCGCCGCTGCTCAGGCGATTCCGGCCAGGCCGGATTTCCGGCGGTCTCGACCGCATCCTGCGGCGCGGGTAATTGCATTGGCTTGCCGGTCGCCGGGCGAACGAGTTCCGGACGCGGATTGTAGGCAATCTGGTTGCTCTTCTTGGGACCCAAGGCGGCCATGTTGGCGACGTCATCAAGCAGCTGGGTGCCGGCGGACTTGTCCGTACCATAGGTGGGTGACGAGACGCAGCCGCCAAGCGCAAGCGCGCCGACCATTGCACCAAGAACCGTTATGCGTCCGTTCAAATTCATCCTTGCAACTTTCCAGAGATAAGCCGGGCAGCATATCTGCCAATCAATTTTGCTTGATCAATGCCCTGCCTTAGAAATCAGGCAGTTCAATGGCAGCCTTTTATATGAGACCGGTTGTATTTAGCAAGCCAACAGGAATCTCAAGCAAATCAATGGCGGGGAGAAGTTGTCTCCCCGCCATTCTATACATCAGGCAACGAGCTTTCCGAGCCGGGCCAATTCGTGCAGCGCCGCCGCGTCGCGGGCCGAAACGTCGGGATAGGCCGAATCGGAACCGACATCATGGGTATAACGCCATGACCGCGCGCATTTGGTGCCCGGCGCGCGCTCAGGGACAACTGCGACGCCCTTGACGTCATCCGTGGCGAACGCATCGGCGGGTCCGGCTTCACCCTTGATCGTGATCGCGCTGGTGATGCAGATCTCGGCCATGTCGATATCCTTGACCGCCGCCAGCAGTTCCTCGTCGGCGATATAGACGACGGGAGCGGCTTCGAGCGACGAGCCGATCCGCTTGTCGGCGCGTTCGAGTTCGAGCGCACCCGTGACGACGCGGCGCACATCCTTGACCTTGCGCCATTTGGCGGCAAGCTCGTCATTTCTCCATTCGGCTGGCGTCGGGCGGAACTGTTCCAGATGCACCGAAACGGCATCCTTGTGCAGGTCGAGCCAGGCCTCCTCCATGGTGAAAGGCAGCATTGGTGCGAGCCAGGTAACGATGCGATCGAAAAGGTGCCGCACGACCTGCAGCGCTGCCTTGCGGCGGACGCTTGAGGGCGCGTCGCAATAGAGCGCGTCCTTGCGGATATCGAAATAGAAGGCCGACAGTTCCACATTCATGAAATCGATCAGCGCGCGGGTGATGCGCTTGAACTCGAAACCGTCATAGCCGGCACGCACGACCTCATCGAGTTCGGCAAGACGGTGCAACATCAGCTTCTCGAGTTCCGGCATATCGGCATAGGGAACCTCATCGCCCTCATCATGAGCCAGGGTACCCAGCATCCAGCGGATCGTGTTGCGCAACTTGCGATAGGCATCAATGTTGGTCTGGATGATGTTCTTGCCGAGACGCTGATCTTCCCAGTAGTCCGTTGTCATGACCCAGAGACGCAGGATGTCGGCACCCGAATCCTTGATCACGTCCTGCGGCGTGACCGTATTGCCGAGGGACTTCGACATCTTGCGGCCTTCCTCGTCCATGGTGAAGCCATGGGTGACGAGCGTATTATAAGGCGCACGGCCGCGCGTGCCGCAGCTTTCGAGCAGCGAAGAGTGGAACCAGCCGCGGTGCTGATCCGAACCTTCGAGATAGACGTCGGCAGGCCATTTCAAATCGGGGCGATCTTCAAGCGTGAAGACATGGGTGGAACCCGAGTCGAACCAGACATCGAGAATGTCGGTCACCTGCATCCACGGCTCGTTGGCCTTTTCGCCGAGGAACCGCTCGCGCGCGCCTTTGGCAAACCAGGCATCGGCGCCCTCTTCCTCGAACGCGGCAAGAATACGGGCATTGACGGCGGCGTCCTTGAGGACATTGCCATTATCGTCGGCAAAGACGCAGATCGGCACGCCCCAGGCGCGCTGGCGCGACAGGACCCAATCGGGACGATCCTCGATCATGGCGCGCAGGCGGTTCTGGCCGCCCGCCGGAACGAAGCGCGTCTCGTCGATCGCCGCAAGCGCGCGCGAGCGCAGGGTCGTGTGGTCGCCGAGGTCCTTGTCCATGTAGACGAACCATTGCGGCGTGTTGCGGAAGATCACCGGCTTCTTCGAGCGCCAGGAGTGCGGATAGCTGTGCTTGAGCCGGCCGCGCGCAAAAAGTGCGTTGCGCGCAATGAGTTCTTCGATGACTGCCTTGTTGGCGTCGCCCTTCTTGCCGTTGTCGTCAATGACGCGGGCAGCACCGCCTTCGCGGTCGGGACCGAAACCCGGCGCATCCTTGGTATAGTAGCCTGCGTCGTCGACGGTGAACGGGATCACCGACGAGATCCCGCGCGCTTCGAGATCGCGACCGGCGTCCATCCAGGCATCAAAGTCCTCGCGCCCATGGCTCGGCGCCGTGTGCACGAAGCCTGTACCCGCATCATCGGTGACGTGGTCGCCAGGTAACAAGGGCACGGCGAAATCATAACCACCGCTAAAACCACGGAGCGGATGGGCAAGCGTCATTGCCGCAAGTTCATCCGCCGTAACCGTGCGCAGCCGCTTGAAGGTCAGTTTGGCTTTCGCAGCCGATTCTTCGGCGAGCGCATCGGCAAAGATCAGCTTTTCGCCGGGACGCGGGCCAAAATCATTTTCCGCCGTCTCGACCTCGAAAAGACCGTAGGCGACACGCGGCGAATAGGCGACGGCGCGGTTGCCGGGGATCGTCCAGGGCGTCGTCGTCCAGATGACGACATGCGCCGAAGCAAGGTCGTCGCGGCCGCCTGCGACCGGGAATTTCGCCCAGATCATATCGCTCTCGATATCCTGGTATTCGACCTCGGCCTCCGCGAGCGCGGTGCGCTCGACCACCGACCACATGACCGGCTTGGAACCACGGTAGAGCTGGCCCGACATGGCGAACTTCAACAACTCGCCGGCTATGCGGCTTTCCGCATGGAAGGCCATCGTCGTATAGGGATTGTCGAAATCGCCTTCGATGCCGAGCCGCTTGAATTCGCCGGACTGCACCTTGATCCAGTGCGTTGCGAACTCGCGGCATTCCTGGCGGAATTCGTTGATCGGCACATCGTCCTTGTTCTTGCCCTTGGCGCGATATTGTTCCTCGATCTTCCATTCGATCGGCAGGCCGTGGCAGTCCCATCCTGGAACGTAATTGGAATCGAAACCGCGCATCTGGAACGAGCGGGTGATGACATCCTTGAGGATCTTGTTGAGCGCGTGGCCGATATGGATATTGCCGTTGGCGTAGGGCGGGCCATCGTGCAGGACATAGCGCGGGCGATCCTTCGCGTCTTCGCGCAGCTTCCGGTAAAGATCGAGATCCTGCCAGCGCTTGACGAATTCCGGTTCCTTGGCGGGCAGGCCCGCGCGCATCGGGAAATCCGTTTGCGGCAGATAAAGTGTCTTCGAATAATCGAGTATCGTGGCGGTGTCGGTCATTTTTCCAGCTTGTACAAGGGCCCGCGCGTGATCGCCGCAGGCAGGGATTTCATGAAAAACATTGAAGCGCAACGGCGCTATCCCGGACCTTCCGCACCACGAAGCTCACGCTTCAGGTCCGCGGGAAGGCCGGGCCAGTAATTCGTATCGTCTGAACAGGTATGGACCTTGCGCAGGACCGGCGATCGCTTTTCATGACCGCGCTTTTAGCAATCACCGCCCGCAGAATAAAGAGGCATGCGCGATTATCTTCGCGGATGCTCGCGCAATGTTAAAGCTTAAAGTCGAAGCGATAGGTTGCCTGCAGGCCGAAGGTCGCCTGATTTTCCGAGCCACGTTGCTTGACGATGCTGGAATCGGCCGCCGGGCCCATCAAGCGGTTATATTCGGCATAGGCGCTGGTGGTGATCTTGTCGGTCGTCTGCCAGGTGATCTGGCCGCCGAAGCCGAGCGAGTTCAGGCCGCCGCCCGGCGAATACTGTCGAAGGCCGGATGCAGCGGATTCGCTGGCGTTTACGCCGTAATATTCCCTGAAATAGTCCTTGGTCGCGACCGTTGCACGGGGACCGGCTGAAACGCGGACCGTGTCCGTCAGGTTCTTGAAGGCGTCAATGGCGAAATCGGCGACGACACCGTCATGCGCGCCGATACCGCGGCGGACCTCAACGCGGCCACGAACGTTCTCGGTCGGATAGAATTCCGCGAAACCGCCAAGTTCGACGCCCCAATCGACATCGTTGAGACCCTTGAGTTCATCGTAGTCGCTGGAATCGCGACCGGTAATGAGCTTGCCGGTAATGCCGGCGCGGAACACACCCGTGTCGATGAAGCCAAGGGACGGATTGTCGTTGAGCGAAGAAAACTTGAGCGAACTGCCGGGACGGCCGATCGAGATGACCGGCGCGGCGCGGAGCTTGTAATTTTTCGCACCTTCATAGTCCGGAGCGACGAAACCCTTGGCACCGAGCGTGATGTACCAGTCGCCGGACCACCAATGGTCGCCGCGCGAGCTCTGGGTCTGGTTGTCGGAATAATATTCATCGGCAAAAGCTGGTGCTGCAACGGAAAGGACTATCGCGCTCGCGAGAGCGCTAACAAGGCGAATAGACATGAAATAACTCCGGGGCCTGTCTGGGGGGGTGGCAAGCGTACGCGTCAAAACTAATCGAGTGATAGATAAAATTGCATTGAGCAACGTGGTAAACAATTTACCACACTGGCGTCAACTGAATGGAAAAGCAAGAAATGCCTCCGACGCCTCGGATTTCTCCGAGAGGGCAGCAAGTGCCGGATATTCGCCGGCTGCGATCACGTCCGGCAGCATCTCAAGGGTAAACCGATAGGCAACGGCGCTCGTAATATCCGCCTGGAGCGGCCGATCTGCGAAGATCCATGGGTCCGCCTGCTGCACTTCGGCTTCGAGCAAACGATACGCATCGGCAAGCTGGCCATGCACGCGATCAAGCCAGGGCTGATGCCGCTTTTCCGAAGGCCGCAGGTCATGCTCATAGACGATCTGGACGCTCTTTTCGCAGGCGGCGAGCGCGAGGCCGATGATCCGCTGCGAGCGCGTAAAATGCGTAATTTCCGCCGGTGTCAGCCCCAGCGCGGGTTCAGCAATGCGCTCGGCATATTCGAGGATCAGGCACGAATCCATCAGGACGACGCCTTCATCCGTTACGAGCGAGGGTGCTTTCACGACGGGATTGATCTTCGAAAAGGCCTCGAAGGTTCGGAAAACCGACAGGGACTCATGGGAAAATGGCAGGTTCAGCATTCTCAGTGATATTGCGACCCGCCGTACATAGGGCGAATCCAGCATGCCGATCAGTCTCATTTCACCACTCCCGTTATTGTGAAATCATGGGTAAAGCGCCCATCTTCCTCAGTCGAAATTGATCCTCTGGTCCAGCGGCGACAGCGGCTTGACACCTTGAAGCAGCGCCCGCGCCTCCTCTTCGTCGCGCCGGATCTGCTGCATCATCGGCTCGAGACCGTCAAATTTTTCCTCGCCGCGCAGATAGCCGAAGAAAGAGACAGCGCAGGTTTCGCCGTAAAGATCGTCGCTGAAATCGAACACATAGGTTTCAAGCAGCGGCTCGCCATCCGTATCGACGGTCGGCCTGCGGCCGAAGCTGGCGACGCCGTCAAGAAGCGTACCGTCGGCGCGGCGGAAGCGCACCGCATAAATTCCGTGCTTCAAATGGGTTTCTAGCGGAAGCACCATGTTGGCGGTTGGAAAACCGATTGTGCGCCCAAGCTGCTTGCCGCCGACGACCGTGGCGCGAATGCGGTGCCGGTAGCCAAGGAGCCCGGCCGCCTCAACTACCTCACCTGCGCCAAACAGATCGCGAATGCGGCTTGAGGAGATCGCATGGCCGCCCTCGTCACGGAAGGCATCGACAAGCGTGACGTGGAAGCCACGTTCTTCGCCCGCTGCCATCAGGAACGCCGGGCCACCCTGACGGCCCTTGCCGAAATGAAAATCGAAACCGGCAACGATACGGGTTGCGCCAAGGCCATCAACGAGAATGCGGTCCACAAAGACATCCGCCGTCAATTGCGAGAATTCGCGGGTAAAATTGCATTCGACCACCGCATCGAATCCCAGCGCTTCGAGGATCGATGCCTTCTCGGCGGCGGGTGTCAGCCGGTCCACCGGCTGGTCCGGCACGAAAACGCTGCGCGGGTGCGGCTCGAAGGTCAATACCAGCGATGGCTTGCCCTCGGCGCGTGCGGTCTCCAGCGCCCGGCCCAGAACGGCCTGGTGCCCACGGTGCACGCCATCGAAATTGCCGATCGCGACGATGGCGCCCTTTAGTTCATCGGGCAAATGGGACGGATCGTTCAGACGCAGGATCGGCATATCTTTGTCTCACGCCAGGGCGGGCATCGTCGCAACGGGATTGCTTCCGTGCTTTGCGAGGAACGCCAGAAGCTTCTCAAGGTCATGGACACCGCCCATCACATAATCGCCGGCATGAATACCGCCGGAGATATAGAGGGCATCTATGCCGAAAAGATCGGCGCCCTTTATATCCGTCAGCATGCCGTCACCGATGGCAAGAACCCGCGAACGTTCGACAGGGGTGCCGCGCACGTCCTGCGCCGCGGCAACCGCCGCCTCGTAGATCGGCCGATGCGGCTTTCCTGCGATGAGCGTGCGGCCGCCAAGCTGCCCGTAATCGCGGGCAAGCGCACCGGCGCACCAGATGAGGCGATCGCCGCGCTCGACGACGATATCCGGATTGGCGCAGATAAACGGCAGGTTGCGCGAGCGGAACCGCACCAGCATGTCGGCATAGTCTTCCGGCGTTTCCGTATCGTCATCGAAGAAACCCGTGCACACGACGACATCGGCTTCGCGCTCCTCGACCAGTTCCACGTCGAGGCCGTCATAGAGGGTTTCGTCGCGCTCCGGCCCGAGATGAAACACACGGCGCGGCGCGTTGCGGATCAATTCGCGCGTAACATCGCCCGATGTGACGATCCGGTCATAGGCCGATTCTGGCACGCCAAGCGCATGGATCTGCTCGGCAACGCCAGCAAAGGGACGCGGCGCATTGGTGATGAGAACCACCGTCAGGCCGGCCTGCCGGGCCCTTCGCAAGGCGGCCGAGGCGGGCGCAAAGGAATCGACGCCATTGTGCAGAACGCCCCAGACATCACACAGGAGCACGTCGTAGCGATCCATCAATGCATCGAGGCGCTGCAAATGTATCATGTCGGTCATGCCGGTCCCTTCAGGCAAAATACTATGCGACGAGAGTCTTGAGACTGTCTCGATTAGCGGATCGTGCCTGACCTGTCACGCCGGTTATGTTTGAAAAAGCTCACGTTGTGCCGTTCGGGGTTTCGGCCGGGCCCTATCTGCGATTGACACGACCTTTGCCTTCGCCTATCAAACACATGAATACGTATTGATATGTTTGCTTAAGGTTCGATGATGTCACACGATCACGCCGGCCACGATCACACGCCGAAAGTCACTGCGGACAATGAAATGAAAACGCTGATCGCATTCGCAATCACGTTCGCATTCATGATCGTCGAGGTGATAGGCGGCTTCATGTCGGGCTCGCTCGCCTTGATAGCCGATGCCGGCCATATGCTGACCGATGCCGGCGCTTTGGCACTCGCCTATTTTGCCTTCCGTTTCGGCCGGCGCGCTGCCGATGAAAAGCGCACTTTCGGCTATCTGCGCTTCGAGGTCATTGCCGGGCTGATCAACGCCGTTGCCTTGTTCGCCATTCTCTTCTGGATCGCATATGAGGCCATCGATCGCTTCCGCAATCCCGGCGAAGTCCTGGCCGGCCCCATGCTGATTGTCGCCACCATCGGCCTCATCGTGAACATGCTCGTTTTCTGGATCCTGACACGCGGCGGCGATACCGAGCATGTCAACATCAAGGGTGCGGTCCTGCATGTACTCGGCGATCTCCTGGGTTCCGTCGGCACGATCGTCGCCGCCATCGTCATCTATTATACCGACTGGACGCCAATCGACCCGATCCTCTCCGTCTTCGTCTGCCTGCTGATCCTGCGCAGCGCCTGGGCGCTCCTGCGCAACTCGCTGCATATCCTGCTCGAAGGCGCGCCCGACAATGCCGCACCTGAAGCCATCGAGCAGTATCTGAAGCAGACGGTTCCGGGACTTGCCGCCGTCCGCCATGTCCACGTCTGGATGATCACCTCCGGCAAGCCGCTGGCAACGCTGCATGTGCGCCCTGCTCCGGATACCAATCCGCGGCTTCTGGTCAAACAGGTCGAAGCCGAACTCATGAAGAAGTTCGAGATATCGCACGCAACGATTGCAATTGACTGGCCGGAGGATACAGCGACGGACGATTGCTGCCTTGGCGATGATCTCCAGCAAGTTCACGAGCACGACCATTCCGGCCATGCCCACGACGAGGCGGATCATGATCACGGCGGACATGATCATGCCGCTCACGAGCACGGGCATGAGGGGCACAAACATTGAGCTCAACCCCTCCTCTCCCCCCTGAACTCACGGTTCTCGCCGAAACCTTTCGTCTCCTTGGCGATCCGACGCGGCTGCGCATCCTCCTGTTCTGCCTCGAAGCGCCGCGTTCCGTCGGCGATATCGCCGCCAGCCTCGACCTGTCGCAATCGCTGGTCAGCCATCATCTGCGGCTCTTGCGCGGCGCCCGGCTTGTGCGCGGCAACCGGCAGGCAAAACAGATCTTTTACGAACTGGCCGACAAGCACGTCAGCGACATGCTCGTCGACATGACGCATCACGTGGGCGAAGAAAGCACCGAGGATTGACGCGGTTGGCGCGCGTCTTTCAGCCCGATCGCGCACGCTGATTTGCAGCATTGTGTGAATTCTGGTGTTACGTCATTCGCATTTCACATGAATATGCCATAAAGCGGTTTGTAGATGGGCCCGGCTTCCAAGCATCGCCTCTCCAGGCCATTTTAAATGATGCTTTCCCTTGACTCTTCTTACCGATCCCACTATCTCCGGCCGCAGTTAGCACTCACCCCAAGCGAGTGCTAATACCGCGAATGGCGCTGCCATTCGCGTCATCGTTTTGACACCAACATCAAGGGTTCTAACCATGGCCAAGACCAAGTTCCGCCCGCTTCATGACCGCGTCGTCGTACGCCGCGTCGAATCCGAAGCAAAGACCGCTGGCGGCATCATCATTCCGGATACTGCCAAGGAAAAGCCGCAGGAAGGCGAAGTCATCGCCGTAGGCACCGGCGCTCGTGACGAAGCCGGCAAGCTCGTACCGCTCGATGTCAAGGCAGGCGATCTGATCCTGTTCGGCAAGTGGTCGGGTACGGAAGTCAAGATCGGCGGCGAAGACCTGCTGATCATGAAGGAATCCGACATTCTGGGCATCCTCGGCTAAACGCCGCGCATCCCGCAATCAACGAATTTAGATCAAACCGGGTTTAATCCCAGGAGAGATAAAATGGCAGCCAAAGAAGTAAAATTCAGCCGTGATGCGCGCGAGCGCATGCTGCGCGGCGTCAACATCCTTGCCGATGCAGTAAAGGTAACGCTCGGCCCGAAGGGTCGTAACGTTGTCATCGACAAGTCCTTCGGCGCACCGCGCATCACCAAGGACGGTGTCACTGTTGCCAAGGAAATCGAACTCGAAGACAAGTTCGAAAACATGGGCGCGCAGATGGTCCGTGAAGTCGCTTCGAAGACGAACGACATTGCCGGCGACGGCACCACGACCGCTACCGTTCTCGCCCAGGCCATCGTTCAGGAAGGCGGCAAGGCCGTTGCAGCCGGCATGAACCCGATGGATCTGAAGCGCGGCATCGACCTTGCTGTTGCCGAAGTCGTCAAGGACCTCGTCAAGAAGGCCAAGAAGATCAAGACCTCGGAAGAAGTTGCCCAGGTTGGCACGATCTCTGCCAATGGCGAATCCGAAATCGGTGAAATGATCGCCAAGGCTATGCAGAAGGTCGGCAACGAAGGTGTCATCACCGTCGAGGAAGCCAAGACCGCCGAGACCGAACTCGAAGTCGTCGAAGGCATGCAGTTCGACCGCGGCTACCTTTCGCCGTACTTTGTCACCAACCCGGAAAAGATGGTTGCTGACCTCGAGGACGCATACATCCTTCTGCACGAGAAGAAGCTCTCGAACCTCCAGGCTCTCCTGCCGGTTCTCGAAGCTGTCGTCCAGACCTCGAAGCCCCTCGTCATCATCTCCGAAGACGTCGAAGGCGAAGCGCTTGCAACGCTCGTCGTCAACAAGCTGCGCGGCGGCCTGAAGATTGCTGCTGTCAAGGCTCCTGGCTTCGGCGATCGCCGCAAGGCCATGCTCGAAGACATCGCGATCCTCACCGGTGGTCAGGTTATTTCCGAAGACCTGGGCATCAAGCTCGAAAGCGTTACGCTCGACATGCTCGGCCGCGCCAAGAAGGTGTCGATCACCAAGGAAAACACCACGATCGTCGACGGCAATGGCAAGAAGGGCGAAATCAACGCTCGCGTCGGCCAGATCAAGCAGCAGATCGAAGAGACCACTTCCGACTATGACCGCGAGAAGCTGCAGGAACGCCTTGCCAAGCTCGCTGGCGGCGTTGCCGTCATCCGCGTCGGCGGTGCGACGGAAGTCGAAGTGAAGGAAAAGAAGGACCGCGTCGACGACGCCCTCAATGCAACCCGTGCGGCTGTTGAAGAAGGCATCGTTCCTGGCGGCGGCGTCGCCCTGCTTCGCGCTTCGGCTGCTCTTACGATCAAGGGCGCCAATGCCGATCAGGACGCCGGTATCAACATCGTTCGCCGCGCTCTGCAGGCTCCTGCCCGCCAGATCGCAACGAACGCAGGTGATGAAGCTTCGATCGTTGTCGGCAAGATCCTTGAGAACAAGAAGGACACCTACGGCTACAACGCGGCCAATGGCGAGTATGGCGATCTGATCACGCTCGGTATCGTCGATCCGGTCAAGGTCGTTCGCACGGCTCTCCAGGACGCAGCTTCGGTTGCCGGCCTTCTCGTCACCACCGAAGCCATGATTGCTGAAGCGCCGAAGAAAGACTCGGCTGCTCCGGCAATGCCGGGCGGCGGCATGGGCGGCATGGGCGGCATGGACTTCTAAGAAGTCCTCATCCAGCGACATACGGAAAAGGCGGGTTTCGACCCGCCTTTTTTGTTTTGATTTGCGTGTTCTTCAATTTTCCGCTCGCGCGGCTGGTCCATCCGCCGCCCTCGTGGCAGACCGCTTTCTACCCAAGTTTCAAGACGCCGATAGAATCCTTCTATCAGGGGAGTGCCGGCGCAAATCGCGTCGAACTTTCTTCACTCAGCCGCATAGGAGAAGAGCTGCTTTTGCTCTGAACCTGCATGAACGGCGTCGAATCGCGCGCGTGCTTCGGCGACCCGCTGTTCGTTGCGGATCGCCCAGTCGCCAAGCGCGCGGACAGGCACCAGAAGGTCGCGGCCGAGATCGGTAAGTTCGTAGTCGACGCGTGGCGGGATCGTCGGGTAAACGGTACGGGTCACGAAACCATCGCGCTCGAGTCCGCGCAGCGTGCTCGTCAGCATCTTTTGCGAGATACCATTGATGGTCCGCTTCAACTCATTGAAGCGCATCGATTTATTTCCGAGATAATTGACGACGAGAACCGTCCATTTGTCGCCGACGCGCGCGAGAATGTGATTAACCGCAGTGCATGCCGAGGTTACCTGAAAGTGATCTGGTTTCACAAAAGTGCCTCCTTGCGGGGGTTTCGGACAGTCACTTATATAGCGCCGGGCACTATTGGTTACCATCCCCCAAGACGAAGGATTTTTTTATGTCAAAAGCCAAGATCGCCGTTATTGTCGGCAGCACCCGTATCGGCCGTTTCGCCGAATTTCCCGCCAAATGGATTGCCGACGTCGCTGCACAGCGGGGAGATGTCGAGGTCGAAATTATCGATCTCCTTGACTATCCCATGAATTTCTTTGGCGAAGAGCGCACAAGCGACGCCCAGAACGAGACCGCCGAACGCTGGAAGAAGAAGCTGCGCGAATTCGATGGCTATGTTTTCACGGTCGCCGAATACAACCACGGCCCGACGGCCGTCCTTAAGAACGCTATCGACCTTGGCGATTTCATCCAGAAGCCGGTCGCCTTTGTCGGTTATGGCGGCGTCGGCGGCGCGCGCGCCATCGAGCATCTGCGCCTCATCTTCGTCGAAATGGGATCCGCTTCGGTAAAGACCGGCGTTCACATCGCCTATTCCGAGTATCTGAGCGCCGTCAAGGGCGAGAAGAAGCTCGGCGACTACCCGCATCTCAATGAAGCAGCAACCAGCCAGCTCGACCAGCTCGTCTGGTGGGCCAATGCCTTGAAGACCGCTCGCACGGCCTGATCGCTTGGCTGGGCGGTCGCACCGCGATCGCCCAGCCGGCAAATCCGGAGGATCATCGTCATGCCGTCACTCGTTCTGATCAGCCATCTGCTGTGCCCGTATGTCCAGCGTGCTGCAATCGCGCTCGCTGAAAAGGGCGTGCCCTTTGAAAAGATCGATATCGACCTTGCAGCGAAACCCGATGGGTTCCTGAAGATCTCGCCGCTCGGCAAGGTGCCGCTGCTGCGTGTCCCCCAGACGGATGGCGGCGAGGCGATTCTCTTCGAGAGTTCTGTCATTGCCGAATATCGACGAATCCCAGCCGGGGCCGAAACTTCATCCCGCCGACGCGCTGACGCGGGCACGCCATCGCGGCTGGATGGAATTTGGTTCATCGATCCTTTCCGACCTCTGGGCGCTGGAGACAACGAAGGACGCTGCGGTTTTCGAAGAGAAGCGCAAGGCGATCACTGAAAAGTTCGGCCGCGTCGAAGAAGTTCTTGGCGACGGTCCCCTCTTTGCAGGTGCTGGCTTCAGCCTCGTCGATGCGGTTTACGCCCCGATTTTTCGCTACTTCGATACATTCGACCAGATCGTGGGACTCGGCATTTTCACCGACTACCCGAAGGTGCGGGCATGGCGCGCAGCCCTCGCAGTGCGTCCAAGCGTCCGCGAAGCGGTAACGCCGGAATATCCGCAGCTACTGCGCGCCTTCCTGCAAAAATATGAAGCGTACATGCTGACGCTGGCGCGCTGAACTGTCGGCTATTTATCCGACCAGACGGCAAGCTCGTATCCGTCCGGGTCGGCGAAGTGAAAGCGCCGGCCTCCGGGAAAGGTAAATACCGGCTTGGTGATCTTGCCACCGGCTTTTTCGACCTGTTTGAGCGTGCCTTGAAGATCATCGGCGAAAAGAATGATCAGCGCGCCGCCGGGGCGCGGTTTGCCTTCGGTGGTAAAGCCGCCCTTGAGATTCCCGTCGGAAAACTCGCAATAGCTCGGACCATAGTCCGTGAATGTCCATCCGAACGCATCGCCATAGAAGCTGCGCGCCGCGCCAATATCGCTGACATTGAATTCAACATAGTCGATACACTTGTCCTTGCCTGAACTGGCCATCGTCCTCATCCTATAAGTTGCGCTTCGAGCAGGTCCTTCAGGGCCTGAAGATCACGCTTGACCCAGGCCGCATCTGCGTTGAATTTTTCGTCATCCATGCCCGGCACGCGAAAAAGCGTAAATATGAGTTCGCTCTCGTCGCCGTTGGGCACCACCCGCATGGGGATATAGACCTCGTCCCCGGTCTCCATAACCACCCAATGATCGAGAACCCCGACTTCGTTCTTCGGCGCAAAGCGCAATCGAAGTTTGCCCGCCGGCCCATCCGCCAGCCATTCATCACCGGATTTTTGCAAGGCCGATGTCAGGCCGGAGGCCCATTGCGGCAGATTTTCCGCAACGCTGACGTAGTCATAAACATCCTGCCAATTGCGTCCGATTGAAATTTGAAGGGTCCTTGCTTCATGTGTAGCCATGGTTGTCCTCCCTCATCGCGTACGGCAAGCTTATGCGCCTAACGACTTTCTGTCTTGAACAAAACGGCCACTTATGCCGCGAGATGCTGCAGGAGCGCCGAGGGCGAAAGACCTGACAGGGATTTTGCCTCGCGGCTCAAATGCGCCTGGTCGGCATAGTTCGCGTCGAACGCCAGAGCACCAATGCCGCTTCCGGGATCGCGCCGGCCGAGCTTCAGGAATTTCTGGAAACGCAGGATGCGCTCCAGCGTCTTTGGCCCATATCCGAAATTGTGCAGGAACTGCCGGCGCAAGGTGCGCTCGCTCACGTTGAGCATTGTCGCCAATTCGGTAATCGCCACACTATCTTTCGAGCGCTTGAGCGTGTCGAAGGCGGCAACCATGGCCCTGTCGGGCGATGCAATCGATGGAGCGACGTCCGACAAGGCAGCCTGGAGCCGTGCCGTCGCGTCTCCGATGGTCTTTGCCGCGACAAGTCTTTCGGCGAGAGCCTCGGCGCGCGCGCCCCAAAGCTCGGACAAGTCAACACGCTGATTGACGAGTTCGGACATTGGAATGCCAAGCCATTTGCTCGCAGCGCCTGGAGCAAAGCGGATGCCGACGATATTGGCCAGGGAACGATCGACGATATGTGGGGCCGTGTCGGGACCCGCAATCGTCAGTTTGCCTTCCGACCACAATATGTCGACGCAACCATCGGGAAAGACCGCCACGGGCGCCGCCAATTCGCCGATACCCTCGTGGTTCCACGCGCAGAGGAAATGCGGCCGCAACTCCGGCGTCGGCGAGAACTCGCGATAGCGCCCGGCTGAATGCGCTGGGATGGATTCGTTGCCTGACTGTCTCACGCCGCCGCATTGCCAATGTTGATTGATCATAAGCGCTTAATCGATTTTATCCGAAAGCCGGGCGAAAACCAGACCAACATTCCATCGCCAAACCTTGCCTCTCGGGGAGCTTCGCAGTAGTGCTCTTGCCAACTCCCACCAGGAAAATGACACGATGAGTTCTACCCGTACGGAAACAGATACTTTTGGCCCAATCGACGTTGCAGCCGACAGGTATTGGGGCGCGCAGACGGAACGTTCGCTGCACAATTTCAAGATCGGTGGCGAAAGAATGCCCATTCCGCTGGTGCGGGCGCTCGGTATCGTCAAGCGCGCAGCCGCCGAAACCAATCTCTCCCTCGGAAAGATCGATGAAGTCATCGGCCGCGCGATCACCGTTGCCGCCGAGGAAGTCATCGAAGGCAAGCTCGACGATCATTTCCCGCTCGTCGTTTGGCAAACCGGCTCGGGCACGCAGTCGAACATGAATGCCAACGAGGTCATTTCCAACCGCGCCATCGAAATGCTCGGCGGCACAATGGGATCGAAGAAGCCGGTCCACCCGAATGACCACGTCAATATGAGCCAGTCGTCGAACGATACATTCCCGACGGCAATTCATATCGCAACCGCAATTGAAGCCACGCATCGGCTGTTTCCGGCTCTCACCCACCTGACGGAGGCGATACTCAAGAAGGAAAAGGCCTTCGCCGACATCATCAAGATCGGACGTACCCATACGCAGGATGCGACACCTGTCACCCTCGGGCAGGAGTTCTCCGGTTATCGCGCCGCACTCGAGTATGCGCGCAAGCGCATCGAGCAGAGCCTTGCCGACATTTTCCTTCTTGCCCAGGGTGGTACCGCAGTCGGAACGGGACTGAACGCCCCGGTGGGATTTGATACGGCTTTCGCCGAGGCCGTATCGGACATTACCGGCCTGCCGTTCAAGACGGCACCAAACAAGTTCGAAGCACTGGCGAGCCATGGCGCTCTTACGAACTTCCACGGCAGCCTTAATTCCCTGGCGACCGATCTCTTCAAGATGGCCAACGACATTCGCTTTCTCGGCTCGGGCCCACGTTCCGGCCTCGGCGAACTGAAGCTTCCGGAAAATGAACCGGGCTCGTCGATCATGCCGGGCAAGGTCAACCCGACCCAGGCCGAAGCCCTGACCATGGTTGCGACGCAAGTGTTCGGCAACAATACCTCGGTTACCATCGCAGCCAGCCAGGGCCATTTTGAGCTCAACGTTTACAAACCCGTGGTGGCGCTCAACGTGCTGCAGTCGATCCGCATTCTCTCCGACGCCATGGTATCGTTCGCAGATAATTGCGTAGACGGCATCGAGGCCGACGAGGTCCGCATCAAGGACCTGCTCGATCGTTCGCTCATGCTGGTTACTGCGCTTGCCCCTGCCATTGGTTATGACAATGCAGCCAAGATCGCAAAGACAGCCCACAAGAACGGCACGACCTTGCGCGAAGAAGCACTCGCCAGCGGCGTCTCGGCCGAGGACTATGATCGCCTCGTGCGTCCCGAGCGAATGATTTCTCCGGAGTAACGTCGGAAAATCATTCTATTGTGAACAATCTGTCGAGAAAATAGTGGCTTTGTTTGACAATCGAATCTAGCTATTGGGCTGTCACGACAAACCCTGGAGACTTTCTATGGCGAACAACAGCGCACTCATTCTTATAGGTCGCATACTGCTATCATTCATGTTCATCCTGGCTGGCTATGGAAAGCTCACCGCCATCGGTGGCACCGCCGGATATTTCGGCAGCCTCGGATTTCCGGCGCCGACTATCGTCGCGGTGCTCGTCGGCCTGCTTGAGCTTTTAGGCGGCCTTGCCGTACTCGTTGGCTTCCAGACGCGGATCGCTGCTCTGGCGCTCGGCATTTTCACGCTCGCGGCAACTGCTGCGGCCCACCTGAACTGGACGGGCGACGCCGGCATGGTGCAGTGGATGTTCTTCCAGAAGAACCTTGGCGTCGCCGGCGGCTTCTTCGTGCTTGCTGCATGCGGCGCAGGCGCACTGTCGCTCGACGCAAAACGCGGCTGATCGAATCCAGCATCGATAAAAAAGGCCGCTTCGAGCGGCCTTTTTTGTTTGACGATTAGTTCGACGGCTTCGCCTCGCCGACAAGCACCGGTTTTTCCCTATAGTCGCCGGGGAAATATTTGCCGAGGTTCGCGATCTTCGGTAGGTAGTTATAGGCGATATAAGGCTGCGAAGGGTGCAGCGTCGCATAGTCCTGGTGATAGGCTTCGGCCGGATAGAACTTTTCCAACGCAGAAATCTTGGTGACGATCGGCTTCGGATAGGCCTTCGCCTTATCGAGCTGGCTGACATAGGCCTTCGCTATCTTCTCCTGATCGGGGCTGGTCGTGAAGATCGCCGAGCGGTACTGGGTCCCTGAATCCGGGCCCTGCCGGTTCAATTGCGTCGGGTCATGCGCGACGGAGAAATAGACCTGCAGTACCTTGCCGAGACTGATCACCTTCGGGTCGAACGTGACTTCCACCGACTCGGCATGGCCGGTATCGCCGCCGCTCACGATTTCATAGCTCGCGGTTTCCTTCTTGCCGCCGGCATAGCCGGAAACGGCGCTCGTTACGCCTTTCAAGTGCTGGTAGACCCCCTGCACGCCCCAGAAGCAACCACCGGCAAGCACAATAGATTCGGACTTCGCCCATGCCGTCTGGTCGACAGCCGGGGGCGGCACCATGGTGACGTCTTCACCGGCAAGCGCGCAGCCGGGTGACAGCAACAGGCCCGCAGCAAGCATAAAATGATATGGTTTCATGATCTTATCCCTTTGCGCGTTCAAGCAGCAACCGGTTTGAAGTTAAGTGCAACGCCATTCATGCAATAGCGCAGCCCCGTCGGCTTCGGGCCATCGTCGAAGACATGGCCGAGATGGCCGCCGCAGCGGTGGCACTCCACCGCCGTACGCGTCATGCCGAACGAACTGTCCTTGGTCTCGTTGACAGCGCCCTTCATCGCTGTCCAGAAGCTTGGCCAGCCCGTGCCGCTGTCGAATTTGGTGTCGGAGTCGAAGAGAGCTAGGTCGCAGCCGGCGCAGGTGAAGGTGCCCTTGCGCTTTTCATGATTGAGCGGGCTTGTGAACGGACGTTCCGTGCCTTCCTGGCGCAAGACGTAATATTGCTCGGGCGTCAGCAACTTCTTCCATTCGGCGTCGCTGTGCTCGACTTTGAATGTGCCTGCCGCCACGGCCTTGGGCGCATTTGCGAACCTTGCCGCGACGAGGGCGCCGAGCCCTGCAATCGCACCGCCAAAAAGCGTTCGACGTGTCATCATGAGAAAACTCCCAGCATAAAGATACCGAGGATGCCCGGTATTCTGCAGGGAAATACGTAAGGGTCGACCGAAAGGTTACACTACAACCCGTCCATCACGTAGAGTTGATGGATCAGTGCTTTGCGCGTGCCGCCGCAATACGCTGTGAAAGCTCGGCAACGGCCCCGGTTTCGGCGGTTTGCCGGGACGAGACCAGGCAGGCCTCCGATTTCAGAATAACCCCGTCATCTAGGATTTTCAGATGGTTGGCGCGTAGCGTCGATCCAGTCGAGCTGATATCGACGATGATGTCGGCCGCGCCGGAAGCAGGCGCGCCCTCGGTAGCGCCGAGGCTCTCCACGATCCGATAGACCTGGATGCCGTGCATCTGCGAAAAGAACTGCTGGGTCAGCCGCCAGTATTTCGTGGCGATGCGCAGGCGTCGGCCATGCCTCTGGCGGAAATCCGCAGCGACATCATCAAGGTCGGCCATCGTCGATACGTCGTACCAGACCTCCGGCACGGCAACGACGACATCCGCATGGCCAAATCCGAGCCGCGCTTCGACGCGAACCTGTTCGTCGGCGGAGGCAAGCGTTTCGCGGATCAGGTCTTCACCCGTGACACCAAGATCGACGCTTCCATAGCCAAGTTCGCGTGCGATCTCGGACGCCGAAAGAAACAGAATGTCGATGTCGCTGTGGCCTTTGACCTTCGCCCGGTAGCTGCGCTGATCCTTGGGCAGGATGACGCTGAGGCCGGCATTTTCCAGCACCTCCAGCGCCTGTTCCTTGAGGCGGCCTTTCGAGGGCAGTGCGAGAGTGACGGTCATTGTGCATCTCCCGCGATCTCTTCAAGCCGGTCCAGCCAAACGGAAAAGCCGACACCGGGAATGGAACCGACCGCGCCGAGCATCGTCAGCAGCCGGTCATAGCGGCCGCCGCCGACAATTGCGCCTAGGTCGGGCCGGTCGATCGCGTGCGTCTCATAGACAAGCCCGGTGTAATAATCGATCGGGCGTCCGAAGGCCGCATCGTAGACGATGGCTTCGTTGCCGATCCCTGCCTCTTTGACCGATACGGCGCGCGCCTCGAACTGTTCCAGGGCGAGGCCGAGATCGAACTCATTGGCGCGGGCAAAGCTGAGAAGATAGCCGGCAGCTTCAGCGAGAGGCACGCGGATGGCCAGAAATTCCTCAAGCGCCGCAATGGTGCGCACCGGCAGGCGAACCGAGGCAAGGCTCGCCTTTTCGATGAGACGCCGGGCGATTTCCACCGGCGCCCGCCCGGATGCCGGTGAGATGCCGGCGGCCTGCATGTCCTTTTCGAGTTCGGCGGCAAGCGCTGTTTCGTCACCTGCTTCGACAAGTGCGGCCAGCCGATCCGGCAGCGTTCCCTTTTCACGGTCCGAGCCAAGATCGGCAAGCAGACCTTTCAACTGGCCATGATTGCCGAAAGCGCGCGCTAGTTTCTTCTGCCAGCCGCGCGGCAAGCCAAGGGAGGCGAGCACAGCTTCGAAGATGGCCTGATCACCCAGCAGCGTCTCAAGTTGGATTTGGGGCGCAACCAGCCTGATCGATGCAATCGCATCGGCAAGTGACCGCGCATCGGCACGGGCGCGGTTCGCGTCGCCAAGATCCTCGATGCCGGCCTGGAAAAACTCATTGCCGCCTTCGCGGCGCTGGCGGAAGACTTCGCCGAGATAGGCGTAGCGCTTGGGCGTCGCGGCATTCCGTTCGATATGGTTGCGGCAGACCGGAATGGTGAATTCGGGACGCAGGCAGAGACTTTGGCCGTTTTCATTCTCGGTGAGAAAAATACGCCGGCGCAGATCTTCGCCCGCCATGTCGAGAAATTGGTCAGCGGGCTGGATGACCGGAATATCCACAAGCTCGGCATCGCGGCCGGCAATCAGCGCCGCGAGATCGGCAGAAAAGGCAGGGGCGCGGGATGCGGTCATGCTTGGCGCATTCCTCGCGAATGGCAGCACTCACTCCCCTCTGTCCTGCCGGACATCTCCCCCACAAGGGGGGAGATCGAAACGGCGTCAGCGTCGCATTCAGCGTCAACGACTTGCGTTTCGTCGAGACGTGCAGGAATGCTGGTCTCCCCCCTTGTGGGGGAGATGGGCGGCAGCCCAGAGGGGGGTGAAATGACAAATGGCAGCATGTGCGTCAGCTTTACTTCAGACCCTTGGCGCGATCTTCGGCCTGCGCCTCGAGAATCTTGCGCACCTCGATCACGAGATCGCCTTCCTTCGCGGTGATCTGCGCCGGGCGGCTTTCGCGCCAGGTCACGTTGTCTTCGATCTCGGCCGACAGCCGTGCGCCTTCGATGAGATCCTTGATCTGCACTTCACCATTGTCGCGCTCCTGCGAACCCTGGATGATGACACAGGGGGCACCGCGGCGGTCGGCATATTTCATCTGCGGCTTCATGCCGGATCCGCCGAGATACATCTCCGCCCGGATGCCGGCCTGCCGAAGGTCCGACACCATCTTCTGGTACCGTCCGAGGCTTGCCGTATCGCGGTCCATGACGAGGACGACGACCGGCCCGATTTTGTCGGAGACGTCGAGCTTGCCGAGGTTCTTCAATGCCGTCATCAGGCGAGAGACGCCGATGGAAATGCCGGTCGCCGGTACCGGCTCGCCGCGGAAGCGTGAAACGAGACCATCATAACGGCCGCCGCCGCCGACCGAACCGAAGACGACTTTCTCGCCCTTTTCATTGGTGACGTCGAAGGTCAGTTCGGCTTCGAAGACGGGGCCCGTATAATATTCGAGGCCGCGCACGACGGAGGGGTCGATCTTGACCCGGCCCTCGTAGCCGGCAGCCGAGCATAGCGCCTCGATCGTGGCAAGTTCGGCGACGCCCTCGACGCCCTTGTCGTTGCCGCTGATGACGCGTTCGAGATTGGCAATGGTTTCGCTGCCAGTTGCGCCGCCGGCTGAGGTGAAATCGAGCACCTTGGTGATCGCCGCCTCGTCGAGGCCGGCGCCCTTGGTGAAATCGCCGCTTTCATCGAGGCGGCCCTTGCCGAGCAATTCACGCACGCCGTCCGGCCCGAACTTGTCGAGCTTGTCGATGGCGCGCAGCACGTTCAGCCGCCGTCCCGCATTGTCATCTCCAGCAAGGCCGATGGCGTCGAGAACGCCGTCGAGCACCTTGCGGTTATTGACTCGGATCATGTAATCGCCGCGCGGAACGCCGAGCGCCTCCATGACATCGGCCATCATCATACACATTTCGGCATCGGCCGAGACCGATGGCGCGCCGACCGTATCGGCATCGAATTGCATGAACTGGCGGAAGCGGCCGGGGCCGGGCTTCTCGTTGCGAAACACCCAGCCGGCGCGGTAGCTGCGGTAGGGCTTGGGGATGCTTTCAAAATTCTCGGCAACGAAACGCGCGAGCGGCGCGGTGAGGTCGTAGCGCAGCGACAGCCATTGTTCGTCATCGTCCTGGAACGAGAACACGCCCTCATTCGGGCGGTCCTGGTCAGGCAGGAACTTTCCGAGCGCATCCGTATATTCGACAAGCGGGGTCTCGACAGGCTCGAAACCATAAAGCTCGTATACCTTGCGGATCTCGGCCATCATCTTGTCGGCAGCGCGCAAATCGTCAGGCGCGCGGTCCACAAAACCGCGCGGCAGCCGCGCTTTTACCCTGTCTGCCTTCGTCGTCATGATGCTGTTCCGATACCCTGAAATGAAGCTTTTCGCGAGTTCAGGACGGTCCTGAGCCCAAGCCGGTTTGCTCTAACGCATAGAGGTGTTCAGGGCAAGGATTGATGGCGCCGGTCTCGGCGCTAGGAAGCCAGAGCCGGCCGCTTGAAGTTCGAACGCAGCTTCTCGATCTCCTGGCGGCACTTGCAGCCCTCAATGTGGTCGTTGACGAGACCCATGGCTTGCATATGCGCATACATGGTCGTCGGGCCGACGAAGCTCCAGCCGCGCTTTTTCAAATCCTTGGAAAGACGGACCGATGTCGGCGAGGTCGGATTGGCGATCAAGGTCGGGTAGTCGACCACCTTCGGCCGCTCGTCCGCCGGCGGTTCAAACTGCCAGAAATAGGCCGCGAGCGAGCCGGTTTCCTTGACGAGTTCGATGGCGCGCCCGGCATTGTTGATCGCCGAGTTGATCTTGCCGCGATGGCGGATGATGCCGGCATCGGCGAGCAGGCGGTCCACCTCTTTCTCGCCGTAGCCTGCAATCCTGTGATAGTCAAAACCGTCAAACGCCTTGCGGAAGTTCTCGCGCTTGCGCAGGATCGTCAGCCAGGAAAGCCCGGACTGAAAGCCTTCGAGGCAGATCTTTTCGAAGAGCCGGGTGTCGTCTGTCACCGGACGTCCCCATTCGTGGTCGTGGTAGTGGACATATTCAGGCAGTGTTCCCGGCCAAAAACATCGCGTCTCGCCCGCATCATCCGTGATAAGTCCGGTTTTCGGGGGAGTTTCGTCTTGCATCGCGCCTGTCCCTTTCCTATTGTTAACCGTGCTCGCAAACCCGCCGGTAACTATAACCCACGGTTTTCGCGGCATTTTATGTTTTATTGATTCTGATTCACTTTTTTCTACCTGCCAATCGGCAAACTCAATCCGAAACCTGACAAATCCTGTCAGGAGAGTTCCAGAGTAATTTCAATGAAGTCGGCATTATTGGTTTTGGCATCGGCAGTTCTCTCAGCGACGATCCCGTCCGCAAGGGCGAGCGAACGCTATGCGACCAAGCCTCCTGTCGTCATGAGCCCCGATCTTTCCGCGCCATGGGTGACGCAACTGCGCAAGCGGCCAGTCGGCGAGGCGGTAAACCAGGTCGGACGGCCGGTGAACCCGCGTGGCTATGTCGTGTTCAGCGAGCGCCCGGAGCGCGTGACCAGGCCGCGCCGCAATCGCGATCTTTCCAATCCTTCCGCGCGGGAGGTCTCGTTCCAGCGCCCGGATGTCCCGCTGGGCGAGGACCAGCCCAAGAAGCAGGCCATGGATCCGCAGTTCCTGCCGCAAAGCGTCGCTTATGATGGCGCTGAACAGCCGGGTACGATTGTTATCGATACGTCCGAGCGTTTTCTTTATCTTGTTGAAGCCGGCGGCAAGGCGCGACGCTACGGCGTGGGCGTCGGCAAGGAAGGCTTCGCGTGGTCCGGAACGAACAATATAACACGCAAAGCCATGTGGCCTGACTGGTACCCGCCGCAGGACATGATCGATCGGGAGGCCGAAAAGGGCCACTATATTCCGGCGCACATGGAGGGCGGCATAGCCAATCCGCTTGGCGCCCGTGCGCTCTATCTCGGTTCCACGCTCTACCGTATCCATGGCACCAACGCGCCGTGGACCATCGGCCACGCCGTGTCGAGCGGCTGCATACGCATGCGCAACGAAGATGTCACCGAGCTCTATGCACGGGTCAATGTCGGCACGAAAGTCATCGTCCGATAAGGGTTAGTGGGGGCCGGCACCGGGGGCGGTGCCGGGAACGGGCAGCGGCTTTCTCGAGAAAGCCGCTGCCCTTTTTCATTCGGCCGCCTGCAGGATGTTTTTCGGCGCGGGAAGCCCTTCCGGCTTCGGGCCGCCATAGGCCCAGTCGAGCAGTTCGACCGTGTGAACGATCGGCAATCTTGAACCGCCGGCGATCTGGGTGATGCAGCCTATATTGCCGGTGGCGATGATGCTGGCACCAGTCGCCTCGATATTCTTGACCTTGCGATCCCGCAGCGTGCGGGCGATTTCCGGCTGCATGATGTTGTAGGTGCCGGCCGAACCGCAGCACAAATGGCCCTCGGCCGGGTCCTTGACGATGAACCCGGCTGCCTTCAGCAGGTCTTTGGGCTGGCGCGTAATCTTCTGGCCGTGCTGCATCGAGCAGGCGGAATGATAGGCGACGGTCAAGCCGGATGCCTGGTGCGAGGCCGGCATGTCGAGCGTCGCAAGATATTCGGTGACGTCCTTCGCAAGCGACGAGATGCGCGCCGCCTTGTCCTTGTAGACCGGGTCGAGCCGCAGCATGTAGCCATAATCCTTGATCGTCGTGCCGCAACCCGAGGCGGTGATAATGATCGCATCGAGACCGTCTGTCTCAAGTTCGCGCGTCCACACATCGACGTTGCGGCGCGCATCCTGGAGCGCTTCCTCTTCGCGGCCCATGTGGTGAACCAGCGAGCCGCAGCAGCCTTCGCCTTTTGGCAAGACCACCTCGACGCCGAGGCGATTGAGAAGCCGGATCGTCGCTTCATTGATACCCGGCTTCAGGACAGGCTGCGCACAGCCGCTGAGAAGCGCCACCCTGCCGGTTCTTTCGCCTTTTGGCTTGTGTACCCCGGGTACGGCCGACGACGATGTTGCCGGGACGGAACTCGGCGCAAGTTCGAGCATCGCCGCCAGTGGCTTCGTTGCCGTCAACGAGCCGAACAGTCCAGTTAACGGCCGCCCAAGCCTTGCGAGGTTGAGCGCCAGGCGAAACCGCCGGGGATAGGGCAGGACGAGTGCAAGCACGCCGCGGGTCAACCGGTTCATAAGCGGACGCTTGTAGGTCTTCTCGATGTGGGCGCGCGCATTGTCGACGAGATGCATGTAGTTGACCCCCGATGGGCAGGTCGTCATGCATGAAAGGCACGAAAGGCAGCGGTCGATATGTTTGACGATCTGCTCGTCGGCCGGACGGCCGTTTTCCAGCATATCCTTGATAAGATAAATGCGCCCGCGCGGGCTATCGAGTTCGTTGCCGAGCGTCACATAGGTCGGACAGGTGGCCGTGCAGAAGCCGCAATGCACGCATTTGCGCAGGATCTTTTCAGACTCGGCGACACCCGGATCGAGAAGCTGCTCGGGGCTGAAATTTGTCTGCACGCTATACTCCTGCAACCATGCGGCCGGGATTCAGGATGCCGCTTGGATCGAATTGCTGTTTGAGGCGCTTCGAGAGCGCCGCCAGCGGGGCGGCCTGCGGCTCGAACACGGGGACGGCCGCGCGAACACTCGCTAGCCCCCGCACCAAGGTTGCATGCCCGCCGCCATATTTGCGCAAGAGCGCCCTTACGGCGTCCGCTTCCGGCTCGCCCTCCATGCGCAGCCAGACGAGGCCGCCCTGCCAGTCGTAATAGACATCGACTGCCGCCCCCATGCGCAGCGAGGCGACGAGCTTGTAGGCCTCCATCGGCACCATGGAAACACGCCAAACCGGCTGCTCCGTACCGTCGGCGAAAGGGATGACGTCGCGGATTTCCTGCCAGAGCCGGCGGGACTGGTCGCCGGAGACGTCCGCCATCTCGCCTGCCGAGGCCAAGAGGTTCTTCAGCATGGTCATGCGGTCGGCAACCGAAGGCGCAAACCCTTCGAGCCGCAGCAGGGTCGAAGCCTCGCCGCCGAGCGCGCCATCGATGACCCTTGCCGCAACATTGCCCGGAAGATGGGCGGCAGATGCAACCTCGCCGCTCGACCCCATGGCGATCGCCATGGCGCGCGCCGCCTCGTCATCGGCAAGACCGCGTATGACGAGCGTCGATTCGGTCTCGGGCGCCGGGAGCACCTTGAAGGTGATCTCGGTGGCGATGCCGAGCGTGCCCCAGGAATTGGCCATGCCCTTCGACAGGTCGTAACCGGTTACGTTCTTTACGACGCGTCCGCCGGATTTGAAAAGTTCACCCCGGCCGGAGACAACCCGCACGCCGAGCACGTGGTCGCGCGCCGATCCCGCCTTGAGACGGCGCGGTCCGCAAAGATTGGTGGCAAGCAGACCCCCAAGCGTCCCCTGCCCCGCAGGCTGTCCCAGAAGCGGTCCGTAATCCATCGGCTCGAACTGAAACGCCTGCCCGCTTGCCGCAAGCAGCGCTTCGAGTTCGGCAACTGGCGTGCCCGCCTTGGCGCTCAAGACGAGTTCATGCGGCTCGTAGAGCGTCACTCCGGCATAGTCGGACAATGCGATCGTATGCTCGGTCTGCAACGGCCGGCCGAGCCCGCGCTTGGAGCCCTGGCCGACGACTTCCACCGGCGCGTTGGCGCCAAGGGCCCATTGCACCGCTTCGACGATCTCATCCTCGGATTTAGGCTGGAAAATGCTCACGCTCAGAATCTCGGAATGTCGGGAAACGGCATCTTACCCTGATGCACGTGCATGCGTCCGAGTTCAGCGCAGCGGTGCAGTTGCGGGAAGACCTTGCCGGGATTGAGCAGATGCTTGTCGTCGAAGGCGCACTTGACGCGGATCTGCTGGTTGAGGTCGGTGTCGTTGAACATTTCCGGCATCAGATCGCGCTTCTCGACGCCAACGCCGTGTTCACCGGTCAGCACCCCGCCCACCTTGACGCAGAGCCGCAAGATGTCGGCACCGAAACTTTCCGCCTTGTGCAATTCCTCCGGGATGTTGGCGTCATAGAGGATCAGCGGATGCAGGTTGCCGTCGCCGGCGTGAAAGACATTCGCAACGCGCAATCCATACTTCTCCGAGAGTTCGCGCATGCCGGCCAGCACCTTCGGCAATTCCTTGCGCGGTATTGTGCCGTCCATGCAAAGGTAATCCGGCGAGATACGGCCTACTGCGGGAAATGCCGCCTTGCGTCCCGCCCAGAATATCATTCGTTCTTCTTCGCTCTGCGAGACGACGCAAGTCGTTGCGCCATTCTTGCGCGCAATTGCCTCGACCATGGCGATGAGGTGATCGACCTCGACCACGGGACCGTCAAGTTCCACGATAAGCAGGGCCTCCACATCGAGCGGATAGCCGGCATGGACGAAGTCCTCGGCGGCATGGATGGCCGGCCTGTCCATCATCTCCATGCCGCCCGGGATGATACCGGCGGCAATGACATCGGCCACGCACTGACCGGCTTCCTCGCTGGTCGGAAAGCCAACCATCAGTGCACGTGCCGTTGTCGGCTTCTGCAGAATGCGGACGGTCACTTCGGTGACGACCCCCAGCAGCCCTTCCGAGCCGGTCATCAGCCCAAGCAGATCATAGCCATCGCTATCGAGATGCTTGCCACCGAGGCGAATGATGTCGCCATTGATGAGGACCATCTCGATGCCGAGGACATTATTGGCCGTCAGCCCGTATTTCAGGCAGTGCACGCCGCCGGAGTTTTCAGCGACGTTGCCGCCGATCGAGCAGGCAATCTGCGACGATGGGTCAGGGGCATAGTAGAAGCCCTCGTGCTCGACGGCCTTGGTTATGCCGAGGTTCGTCACGCCGGGCTGGACGACGGCAACGCGGTTCGAAAAGTCGATTTCGAGGATGCGATTGAAGCGCGACATGACGAGGAGCACGGCGTCCTCAAGCGGCAGCGCACCGCCGGAAAGCGAGGTTCCAGAGCCGCGCGGCACGACCTTCACATTGTTCTCGCAGCAATATTTGAGGACGCGGGAAACCTGGGCGACGGTTTGCGGTAGAACCACCACGAGCGGCAATTGCCGATAGGCGGTCAATGCATCGGACTCGAAGGCGCGCATTTCGTTGGTGACGTCGACAACGCCCTCGCCGGGAACGATCGCGCGCAATGCCGCAACGATCTCGGCCCGGCGGCCAAGCGTCGCTTCATCACTTTTCGGCATTGTCAGTCCGGTCATTGCCTCTCCATTGCCAGCACCGCTGGCGCAACTGGTAAACTATCTTTACCTCTTGCGCAGCACGAATGTAAATAGTTTAGAACCTTTCTCGATCGGAGAGAACAGGCCGTGCGGCGATCTCGCCTGCGATGAATTTCAAGGCCTGGGGACTTGACGTTTGATTTGCGCCAGTGAGAGTGCGCGCATGAGTGAATTCAACGATATGGAAGTGTTTGCCCGCGTGGTTGCCGCCGGCAGCATGTCGGCAGCGGGCCGCGAGCTTGGCCTTTCACCAGCGGTCGTATCCAAGCGGCTGCGGCGGCTGGAAGAACGGCTCGGCACGCGGCTTCTGCAGCGTACGACGCGCCAGATCGCGCTTACCGAAACCGGGCAAGGCTATTACGAGCGCGTGCTTGCGATCCTCGCCGGGGTCGAGGAGGCCGAGGCCTTCGTGTCGCGCCGTTCCGAACAGGCGCACGGGATGCTTAAGGTTGCCGTGCCGACGACGTTCGGGCGCATGCATATCGCTCCGCACCTCGAACCCTTCATGCGCGCCAATCCCGACCTTGCCGTCAACCTGGTGCTTGCCGATGAGTTCGTCGATATCGTCGGCGAAGGCTACGACCTTGCGGTCCGAATTGCGGAACTCTCCGATTCGAGCCTCGTTGCGCGCAAGCTTGCGCCGGTCGAGCGCTTTCTGGTCGCCTCGCCGCGCTACGTAGCCGAGCACGGCACGCCGAAATCCTTCTCCGATCTCGAAAATCATATCTGCCTTGCGGCGCATAATGGCGACCCGTGGCGTCTGGTCGGCCCTTACGGCGCTGTGGTCTGGCGCCCATCAGGGCCGCTCCTGACAAATTCGAGTGAAGTGGTGCGCGAGGCGGTGCTCGGCGGACTCGGCATTGCCTTGCGTTCCACCTGGGATATCGGTCCTGAACTGGCGACGGGACAACTTGTGCGCGTTCTTAGCGACTATGCCGCCTCGCGCAACGTCGCCATCTACGCAGTGTATCCGTCCCGGCAATTCCTGCCGGCGAAAGTGCGCCTGTTCATCGACTATCTTGCGGCGCTCTATGGACCGGTGCCGCCATGGGACAGGCACTGATCAATCGTCGGCATGCGACTTGCGGATCGACTTTACGACAAACCACATGGCGATGATCGCAACCGGCACGAATATGGCGGTAAGGACTGTCGAATGCAGGTCGGGAATGTAAGTTTCCGCACCCTTGGCCAGGTAATAAAACAGGCCGACGACATAGTAGGAGATCGCCGCGACCGACAGCCCCTCGACCGTTCGCTGCAACCGCAACTGCAGTTGCGCGCGGTGGTTCATCGAGGTCAGGAGATCGCGGTTCTGGCGTTCGAGCTCCACATCGACCGAAGTCCGCAGCAATGTCGCCGGGCGCGAAAGCTTCTCGGAGAGGCTCTCCTGCCGTTCGCTGACCGAGCGGCACGTGCGCATCGCCGGCGCCATGCGGCGCTGAATGAAGGCGCCCCAGGTTTCATAGCCGGTGACCGGTTCCTCCTGCAACGCCGCAAGGCGTTCAAGGACGATGCCGTTATAGGCGCGGCTGGCACCGAAGCGGTAGAGGCTCGAAGCCGCGTCCGCTTCGAGTTCGGCCGCAAGCGAGGTCAATTCATCGAGCAATTTGTGGCTGTCTGAGGTTGCATCGCGCATCTCATTGGTGAGGCCGGCAAGACGATCCTCGATCCGGCGGATGCGCGGCGACAGCGAATGCGCCAGTGGGAGGCCGAGCATCGCCAGCGTCCGGTAAGTCTCGATCTCGATGACACGCTGCGACAGTGCGCCCGCACGCGCTGGCGACAGCCCATTGTCGAGGATGAGAATGCGGGTCAGGCCGTCGCGGTCCTGGCGGAAATCCGTGACGATCGAGGCGAGACCGCCTTCCACATCGCTGTAGCAAAGGCTTGCGGGATCGAACTCGCTGATCATCGCCAGCGCATTTGCGTCTTTCTTGACGATTTCGAGCCGCACGCCATCGATGACGGTGCCGGGCGGGTTGAAACCATGGCCGAAAGGATGCTGCGCTCCCGCGCCGCTGCGCGGCATCGGGCCTTCCCAGAGATAGGTCGAAAACTCGGTATGGCGTTCCCAGCGCAAGGTGCCATTGCCCCACGGCATGACGTGGTGGCGGGCATCGCGCGCAGGCGGCGCAATGCCGATGCTGCGGCTCAGTTCGGCCAGAACCGCATGATCGACCGTCGAGCCGCCTTCGGTCATGAAGGCGAGCTGGATCAGGAGGCGGGGCGTATCGACAAGCGGATAGGGCCGCGCATGCACTTCGCCGAGCGCGACGGCGCGTTCCGCATGCGCGGGAAAACCGAGAACGCCACCGACAACGGACGCAAGCTCGGCAGCTGTCGCGACTGATTTTAGTCTCTTGGCCATATATCCCCTGACCGGTCTTAGGCTTGATCGGCTGTCACAGGATCGTGAACGGATTGGGTCCGGCTTTCAACAGATTCTATTTTGTCGTGGCTGCGGCAAATAAGACCCCGCCCTGCCTTGCAACTGGATCATTGATTTGACCAGTTTCGATTTTTGCCGCTAGGCTGCGGATCGATATCTTTCTTGCGGACCCGCTATCCATGAGCAGCCCTATCTTCGCGCGCATCCAATCCTCCCGCACGGCCGATGATATTGTCGGCCAGATCGAAACGCTTATCCTCGAAGGCGTTCTGCGCGTCGGTGATCGTCTCCCCGGCGAGCGCGACCTTTCCGTACAGTTCGACGTCTCGCGACCGATCCTGCGCAACGCATTGAAACTCCTGGAGACTAAGGGCCTGCTTGTGACGCGGCATGGCGGCGGAACTTTCGTCGCCGATGTCATCGGCGAGGTGTTTTCCAAGCCGATGATGGATCTCATATCCAGCCACCGCAAGGCCGCCGCGGACTATCTCGAATACCGTCGCGAAATCGAGAGCGTCGCTGTCGAATACGCCGCACGGCGCGCGACGGAGGATGACAGGCTCATGCTACATCGCATCATGAGCGCGATGGAGGAGGCCTATAAGGCCAATGATTTCAAGCGCGAAGCCGAACTCGACGTCGAACTGCACAATGCCATCGGCGAATGCGCGCACAATATTATCCTGCTGCACACGCTACGCTCCTGTTACCGGCTGCTTGCCGACGACGTCTTCTATAATCGTACGGTGATTTACGGTTTCCCCGGGGCGCGCGAAAAACTGCTGGACCAGCATAAGGCGATATTCGCGGCCATCATCAATTCAAATCCCACGGCGGCGCGCGCGGCAGTCGGGCAACATATAGATTTCATCGAGCAGGCGCAGAGCGAAGCAGCGCGCAGCAGCGCCTGGCAGAACGTATCGCGCCTGCGCCGCAACCAGCGCGAGTCGGAACGCGGATGATCGGGTTCGACCATGCGCGCGGGCCAGCAGGACTGCGCATCTATGCCATTGGCGACGTCCATGGCCGTTTCGATCTGCTGCAAGGGATGCACCGGCTGATCGCCAGGGAAAACGCCAAACAGCCGCCGCACGACTGGCTCGTCATCCACCTCGGCGACTATGTCGATCGCGGGCCGCGATCGCGAGAGGTGCTTGATCTGCTGGCGCGAGAGACGTTGCAGTCGCGCAATATGCTGGCACTTGCCGGCAATCACGATATCGGACTGCTGGACTTTCTTTCAACCGGCGATGCATTCGGCGTTTTCGCCCATAATGGCGGACGGCAGACCGCTCTTTCTTACGGTGTCGATATCGATTTCGACGATGCGGTCTCGGTGCTTGCGGGATGGAAAGAACTGGTTCGCGCCATACCCGATGCGCACAAGCAATTCCTGCGCGGGCTCAAGCGTTCGGTCGCCTTCGGCGATTTTTATTTTTGCCATGCCGGCATCCGGCCCGGCGTCGCGCTCGACCTGCAGAACCCGGATGACCTTATCTGGATACGCGGCGAATTCCTCAACAATGCAACGCTCCATCCAAAGGTCATCGTGCACGGCCACACGCCGGTCGACGACGCGGACGTCCGGCCAAACCGCGTGAACCTCGATACCGGCGCCTTTGCCAGTGGCCGGCTCAGCGGCTTGATGATCGAAGAGGACAGGAAGCTGTTGCTGGAGGTGACTCAGCGCGACGACGTGCTTACGCCGTAACCATCGCTGGAGACGACACGCCCGCCGGCATCCACCGAGAAAAGACCTACGCCCATGAAAAGAATGGCTGAGAGCATTACGGCAGTCAAAAGTGCAGCACTCTTGGTGGTCATTTTAGGCGTTTCCATCGTTTAGGGCGCGGCTTGATGCCGGTTAGCCGTGGGGGCACTACAGGACAGTTTGCTTACCAACTAGTGAATCGAAGACACGTTCCAAAGGAATCGCCAGTCGCTATCCGATTCTGGATTTACCTGTTGCAGAGTTGCAACGAATCCGTGTGGCGCGTGCTACTTGCGAGGGAAGAAGAAGCCTAATTTAACGCTGGATCTGAGCGACCCAGGCGCGGGCCAGCGCCAGCCCGGCGGCATCTGCCGCCGCGCCATCGCGGGCAACATAGCTGTCGTAATTGTCGAGCCATCCCGGATAATTGGACGCGATCTGGTCGTGGAAGACACGCCGCCACTCCTCGACCAGAGTTGTATCCGCCTCGAAATGAAACTGAATGCCGTAGACCGCGCGGCCGATGCGAAATGCCTGGTTGGCGGTCACATCGCTCGATGCAAGGCGGATGGCATTTTCCGGGAGCGTGAACGTGTCGCTGTGCCAGTGGAAGATCGGAAAACGAACGGGGACGGATGCCAGCACCGGATCGGCTTCGCTTGCCTCGTTGCGGGTGACTTCGTGCCAGCCGAATTCCGGCGTGCGGCCGAGGATATTGTCAGCACCATAGCCCCGCGCGACCAACTGGCTGCCAAGGCAAATGCCGAGCACAGCCTTGTCTGTGTCGCCAAAGCGCTTCGTCAATTGCGCCAGCTCCGGAAGGTATGGATGTGTGGCGTCGGCAAGCGCGTTCTGATCGCCTCCAAGTACCACCAGCGCATCGTGGCCCGAGGCATCGGCCGGCAGGGCCTCGCCGAGATAGGCCTGGCGCAAATCGATGGCAGCCCCCGCTTCCGCCAGCGCCCGTCCCACTTGCCCAAGCCCTGTATCCTGATAATTCTGAACGACGAGAACGCGCATGATGCCTGCCCCAAACCCAAGTGGATTGTCGGATAGCATGGCGCCGAACGAGTCGAAAGCCGTCAAATGACCCTGCAGAACCGAGTGACACCTTTTGGCGAGATCGTCGCGGCACCCTATCGCGGCACGATGATGGGCAATCGCGGCATCATCCATGATCCCGCAACGCGGACGTTGTTGAAGCGGCGCTGGACCAATCACGCCTGGATCATCTGCGTCTGCAAGTTCAAGAACGTGCGCCGCCCGGTCATGGCGCGGCAAAGCTGGACGGAGCTGTTCTTTCTCGATGAGGCAACGGCGCTTTCCGCAGGGCACCGGCCATGTTTCTATTGCCAGCGTCAACGCGCACTCGCCTTTCAGGCTGCCTGGGCGGAAGGCAATGGGGACCTCGTGAAGGCGCCGGAGATAGATCGCGTCCTGCATGGTGAGCGGCTTGATCCGAAAAACGGCAAGGCGCTGCATCCCATCAGTGGCCGTGTGCGTGATCTTCCGGATGGAGCGATAATCGCCAGCGGCGACAACGCCTATCTCATGCGAAACGGGAACACGTATCGCTGGTCATGGCAGGGCTTTGAGCGCGCCATGCCGGAGGGCGACGCCATGCTGCTGACGCCGCCCTCCACAGTGCGGGCGCTACGCGCAGGCTACTTGCCGCTCATGCACGGCTTCTAAGGTTCACGCCCCCGGGCGCACGCCTGCCGAAACTCCAGCCCAGGCTTGTTCCGGCAGCGGCGATCAGGATCGCGGCGGACCCCACCAATTGACTTGGCTGCAGCGCATGGCCGAATGCGAGGTAGTCGACGAGAATCGCAGCGACCGGATAGATGAACGAGAGTGAACCGGTAATGTGGGTCGGCAGTTTCTGGATCGCGCTATAGAGCAGGATGTACATGGGGCCGGTGTGAACGACGCCGATCGTGATGATGCTCGCCCACTGCCCGGCGCTTTGCGGCAAGGCGCTGAAATCGGCGAGCGGGGCAAGCATCACGATGCCGACGCACACTTGAATCAGGGCGATCAGGTGTGGCGGGGTTCCCTTCAGCCGCTTGGCGACGATTGCCGCGATCGCATAAAGAAACGCAGCGCCAAGCGCGAGAGCGATCCCGGTCATATAGTCCGAGCCGCTATAGGCGGCGCCGGGCTTGGCCTGGACGATCAGGAGCATTCCAGCGAAAGCGACAAGCAGCCAGAATAGCTTGGTGGCGGTGAGCTTTTCCTTGAAGATCAAGGCGCCGAGGCCAACGAGCATGAAAGGCTGGACATTATAGACCGTCGTGGCGATGGCGATGGAGGCACGCGGATAAGCTGCAAACAGAAGCACCCAGTTGGCGACGATCGCCATGCCGCCCACTACGGCGAGCCCGAAGAGCTTCGGGGAAATGATGTCTCGCCGCAACAGGCCAAGACCCGCGCAAACGGCGAGCAGCGTCAGGGCACCGATGGCGCAACGCCAGAACACCACCGAGAATACCGGTTGGCCGGACATCAAGACGAACCAGCCAATCGTTCCCGAAATGATCATGGCGGCGGTCATTTCGACGCTGCCTCTGACGATATCCTTTTCCATGTCGTTGCTCCTTATCCTGCGGGACAAAGACTAGGCGGATGCGGCACGATTTGCTATGTTTGAAGAAAGGCAAAGGAGCTGCTTCTCCTTTTTAATGCAGGTTATTCGCGGGAAACACCTTACGGGTATATTGTCATGGACGAACTTGACCGAACAATCCTAGAAATTCTTATCGACGATGCACGCATCTCGCTGAAGGAACTCAGCCAGAAAGTCGGCCTGTCTTCGCCAAGCGTTTCCGAGCGGCTGCGCCGGCTTGAGGAAAAGAAGATCATTCGCTCGTTCACGGTTGACATCGATCCCGTGGCGCTCGGTTATGGATTGACGGCGATCGTCCGCATTCGCCCCCTGCCCGGCATGCTGCATATCGTGGAGCGCCTGCTCCAGGAAACGCCCGAAATCACCGAATGCGACAAGGTCACCGGCGATGATTGTTTCATCGGCAAGCTGCAGTTTCGCAGTATGGAGCAGCTTGATTCCATTCTTGACCGGATCGCGGAAAAAGCTGAAACCAACACCTCGATCGTCAAGTCGTCGCCTGTGAAGCGTCGCTTGCCACCTCTTTCCTGATCAGGTTCAGCATGCGCGCCAACTACAAGATGCAGAGACTTTACGTCACGGGTGAACTCGCCCATGCTGCACGCGTCGATGCGACGCCCGATGCGGTCAACTACCTTGCCAATGTGCTTCGCATGAAGGATGGCGACGAGATTTTAGCCTTTAACGGGCGGGACGGCGAATGGCGGGTCGCCCTTCGGTTCGAAACGAAGAAAAAACTCGCGTTTGAACCGCTCGAAAGGACGCGCGACCAGCCGGCCACGCCTGATCTTGTCTACTGCTTCGCGCCACTGAAACAGGGACGGCTGGACTATCTCGTGCAAAAGGCCGTGGAGATGGGTGCGGGGATCCTGCAACCGGTCATAACCCAACATACGCAGGTTGCCCGCATCGGTATTGACCGTATCGAGGCGAACGCCATCGAGGCGGCAGAACAATGCGGCGTGCTGGCGATCCCTAAGACGCGTGAGCCGTTGAAGCTCGACAAGTTGCTTGATGGCTGGGATGCGGCACGCCGCCTGATCTTTTGCGACGAAGGGCACGAGACGCATAATCCCTTGCCGCTGCTTCAATCCCTTCCCCGCGGACCGCTTGGAGTCCTCGTCGGACCGGAAGGCGGCTTCTCGGAACAGGAGCGCCTTGCCCTGCACAAACTCTCCTTCGTCACCGCGATTCCGCTCGGCCCGCGCATCCTCAGGGCGGATACCGCAGCGGTGGCCGCCCTCGCCCTGATTCAGGCGACAATCGGCGATTGGTGAGATACAAATTCTCTTGATAAGACGATAAAAGAAATTCGCTTGCGCTCCTGCCTGAAAACGGCCAATCACGCGCAACCACCTCCATCCAAGCGGAAAGCACCGTCCATGGCGCGCGACACGACAGACGAAACACCGATCTCGAACACCGAAGAACTGGCTGACTATCTTGCCGCGGGATCAAAGCCGGAGTCTGCCTGGCGCATCGGTACGGAGCACGAAAAGTTTCCGTTCTACACCGAAGACAACAGCCCGGTCCCCTATGACGGCCCGCGCGGTATTCGGGCGATTCTTGAAGGCATGCAATCGAAGCTTGGCTGGGAGCCGATCATCGATGAAGGCAACATCATCGGGCTCGTCGAGCCGACCGGACAGGGCGCGATTTCGCTTGAACCCGGCGGGCAGTTCGAGCTTTCCGGCGCACCGCTCCTGTCGATCCACCAGACATGCCGGGAGTCCAATGCGCATCTCGCGCAGGTCCGGGAAATTGCCGAACCGCTCGGCATCCGCTTCCTTGGCCTTGGCGGCAGCCCGAAATGGACGCTGGCCGAGACGCCGCGCATGCCTAAGTCGCGCTACAACATCATGACCAACTATATGCCGAAGGTCGGCAAGGATGGTCTCAACATGATGTACCGTACCTGCACGATCCAGGTGAACCTCGATTTCGCCTCCGAGACCGATATGCGCCGCAAGATGCAGGTTTCCGTGAAACTGCAATCGATCGCGACAGCCCTCTTCGCCATGTCTCCGTTCACCGAAGGAAAGCCCAATGGGCTTCTCTCCTGGCGTTCCAATATCTGGCGCGACACGGACAACAACCGATCGGGCGTCTTGCCGTTCATTTTCAATGAAAATTTCGGCTTTGCGGACTATGTCGAATGGGCGCTCGACGTTCCGATGTATTTCGTCATGCGCCATGGTCGCTACCACGACTGCACCCATGTCACGTTCCGTCAGTTCATGAACGGCGCGCTCAAGCACGAAATACCGGAAGGCACGCCCAACATGGGTGATTGGGCGAACCACCTTTCGACGCTTTTCCCGGAAGTTCGCCTCAAGCGCTTTCTTGAAATGCGCGGTGCAGATGGTGGTCCATGGCGGCGCATTTGCGCCCTTCCGGCCTTCTGGGTCGGCCTGCTCTATGATGGGGAGGCATTGAACGCCGCCGAGGCGATGACGAAAGACTGGACCTATCCGGAAGTCCAGGCGCTGCGCGATGAGGTTCCGGCAAAGGGGCTCAATGCTACCCTCCGCAACCGGGCAGTGCGTGAGATTGCAACGGAGGCGCTTGCCATTTCGCGCCTCGGCCTCAAGAATCGTGCCCGTTTGAACAGCGAAGGTTTCGACGAAACACACTATCTCGCCTCGCTGGAAGAGGTCGTTGCGCGCGGAACGACCTCGGCCGAACAGATGCTTTCCCAATATCACTCGGTCTGGGGCAGCTCGGTCGAACCCGCATTCCTGGAATATGCCTACTGAGGGATCTCTGACATGACCAAGACAATTCTCGTCACCGGCGGCAGCCGGGGCATCGGCCGCTCTACCGCAATTCTTGCCGGGCGAATGGGCTGGTCGGTCGCGGTCAACTATGCGGGCAACAAAGCTGCCGCCGACGAGGTCGTCGCGGCAATTGCCGATGCTGGCGGCAAAGCCAGGGCCATCCGGGGCGATGTCTCGGTCGAGGCCGATGTTGTTTCGATGTTCGAACAGGCAAGCGAACTCGGCAAGCTCGACGGAGTGGTCGTCAATGCCGGGATCGTTGCCCCGGCCGCAAAACTGATGGACATGGACACGGCACGCATGCGCCGCATCTTCGACGTCAACGTGCTTGGCGCCTATCTCTGCGCACGCGAGGCAGTGCGCCATCTTGCCCGCTCGCGCGGCGGCAAAGGCGGATCGATCGTGCTGCTTTCCTCCGCAGCGGCCCGCATCGGCGGACCCAATGAATATGTCGATTACGCCGGTTCCAAGGGTGCAATGGATACGTTGACCATCGGACTTTCCAAGGAGGTCGGCCCCGAAGGCATCCGCGTCAACGCCATCCGGCCGGGATTGATCGAGACAGAAATTCACGCAAGTGGCGGCCAGCCCGACCGGGCCCAGCGCCTCGGCGTGACCGCGCCGCTCGGCCGCGCCGGCACTGCGGATGAGGTTGGCGAGGCGATCGTCTGGCTTTTGAGCGACGCGTCATCCTATGTGACAGGGTCGCTTCTCGACGTCACCGGCGGCCGGTAAATCTTCTTTACCCGACAATTTTGACTCGCCACCTCCCGCATATGTGTTATGCGGGACCATATCGTTTTTCAGCGGAATTTCTGACACCATGGCAAAGTTCAAAGCGTTGGCGGAAGCCTATATTCCCGAATTGCCCAACCACTACCGCGGCAAGGTGCGCGAGAATTATGACCTCGCCGATGGCCGGCGCATCATCATTGCTACGGACCGCATCAGCGCCTTTGACCGCATTCTTGCGGCGATCCCTCTCAAGGGCCAGGTGCTGACGCAGACTGCGCGCTACCAGTTCGAGCAGACCGCCGATATCTGCCCCAATCATGTAATCGAGTATCCGGATCCGAATGTGCTCGTCTGCCGCAAGCTGACGATCCTGCCGGTCGAGATCGTGGTGCGCGGTTATCTCGCCGGCACCACCGGCACGTCGATCCTGACGCTTTACAAAGCCGGAAAGCGCGAAATGTACGGCTTCACTTTGCCAGACGGCATGCAGGACAATGAGAAGCTTCCAGCGCCGATCATTACGCCGACATCAAAGGCGTTCGACGGCGGGCACGACGAGCCTCTGACAGCCGAGACGATCCTCTCTGAAGGGCTTCTCACGCAAGACCAGTGGGAGACCGTCTCCAGCCACGCGCTCAACCTGTTCGCCCGCGGCCAGGAAATCGCGGCCGGCCGCGGCCTGATCCTCGCCGACACCAAATACGAGTTCGGCATGGATGAAGCGGGCAATATTCTGCTCGCCGATGAAATCCACACACCCGATTCCAGCCGTTATTGGTTTGCCGACAGCTATGCGCCGGGCAAGCGGCCCGTGAGCTTCGACAAGGATTTCGTACGCAACTGGGTGGTCGAACGCTGCGATCCTTACAAGGACGATATCCCGGAAATCCCGGAAGACGTGATCGACGCGACCACCAAGGTTTACATCCACGCTTACGAAACTATCACCAACAGGACCTTCGACCCCGGCAGCGCCGATGTCGATCCGCTCGAGCGTATTCGCGGTAATCTGGCGCGGTTCTTTTGATATAATCGAAAGGCTTCCACCACTATCGAACCCCGCATCAGGTTATCCTTGATGCGGGGTTTTGTTCGTTAATGGTTAGAAATTGCTTTTTGATCGTTGGGTGTCTGAAGCGCCGGATCCAAAGCGAAACCGGCATTTCTGGAATGGTCCGCTGAGCCAACGTTCCCAACCGATACATTGATCACGTTTTGATTGTGCATTCCCATCGCACCAGCGAGACGAAAGCCTCGTCCTACAAGCCAATTGTAGTGCATTTTGTTGTAAATGAACGGAAACACGAGCAAGCTTATTCCGAGTGTAAATAAATTCACAACGAACATGATTATAAAGCCAACAATATGCCCTCTGAACAAAGCAGGAAACGGTCCGAAGAACAAGCAAGTCCACGAAAATCCCTGAAACGCCATCGCCGTGCGATGGCTGGCAGGGTCAATTACTTGAAATTTATGAGCCATTGGCAAAGTCCTTAAAAATGTTTTCAATAAATTTTTTGTATACTTAAAGAAAAAAGGAATCAGTGATAACTTCGTAGCCAAAAGCATACTGGTATCGGATATCATAGAATAATCCCTCGCATCAAATACTTCGAGATCCAAGTTATCGCATAGACATCAGATTGGTGATCAGCCCCGCCTTGATATCGAGCGCCGGGTGATTGGCTCGCGGCAGACCCATGTCGTTTAGTTGTTCGGGCGTCAGTTCGGCGAGAACTCTCCGGGCTGCGATGGCCTGCCTCCGCTTCCTGAAGGCAGCGATCGCTGTTGTAACGATGTTGAGCTTCGTTCCCCATACCTGCGTTTCAGTCGGGGCGCGGCCGATGTGGGTTTCCGTGTGAGCCATTTTTTCAATCTCCCTTTTTGTATGTTTGCAGATGGGAGAATGTCACCGGCGCGCTTTGCGGCTGTTCGGCGGCGCGTGAAAGAGGCGCGCAATAGCGCTAAATCGCTGTTAAATCCTGTCATCGGAATGTTATTCTGCGAATGCGGTCAATAAACTGGAGACGATCTGTGCGTATCAGGTTGCTGGGCGGCCTCGAAGTTACTTCCCCGGACGACCGGCAAGTCCGCTTCACAACGCGCAAGACTTCGCTTCTATTCGCCGCCCTCGTCCTCGCTGGCCGCCGCGGCCATCGTCGCGACCAGCTATCTGAACTCTTCTGGCCGGGACGAGGCGACGGGCAAGCCCGCAACAGCCTGCGGCAGGCGCTCGTCGACATCCGGCGGTCGTTCCCGCCCGGAGAGCATGCCACCACCTATATCGACGGAGACCAGGAGTCTGTCGCCCTGATCGTCGATCCCGACCAAACGGACATCTCTGTGTTCGACCTCAAATTGCAATCGGACCGCCCTTCGGATCTTGCGATCGCCGCAGACCTTTACCGCGGGGAGATGCTTGCGGGGGAAGCGCTTCCGGACGGCATGGACGAGTGGTTCGGACCCCACAGAAACAAATACGAGCAGAAGGCGCAACAGCTGGTGGAACGGCTCAGTCTTGCGTTGTCCCAGCCTGGCTCCCCGGAAGAAACTGCCTGCGAAGGGCTTGCGGAAAGGCTGCTCGCGTCGGACCCAACCGCAGAGGCTGCGCATCGAGCGCTAATGCGAATACATACGCTGCGCGGCCACGAAAACGCGGCTTTACGCCAGTTTGAATTATGCAGGGCCCTGTTGAAGAGGCACCTCGGCGCAGAACCAGAGGCGCAAACGGCCGCGCTCGCGGCTTCCTTGCAGGCGGGCAAGGCAGGCGACCTTCCGCTGACTGCACCCGAGGCTAACGCTGCCACTGGGCCAAAGCCGCCGGCGCCGTCCGTTTCGACCCCGCTTCACGACCGGCCGTCGGTCGCTGTCTTGCCCTTCCAGAATCTCAGCGGAGACCCGGAGCAGGAATATTTTGCCGACGGCATCGTAGAAGACATCACGATCGCCCTCGCCCAGTTCCGCCATCTCTATGTTATCGCACGCAATTCCAGCTTTACGTACAAGGGGAAGGCCGTAGACATAAAGCAGGTCGGGCGCGAACTCGGCGTGCGCTATGTGGTTGAAGGCAGCGTGCGGCGGACAGGCGACCGATTGCGCATTGCCGGGCAGCTGATCGATGCATCGACGGGCGCCCACCTTTGGGCCGATCGTTTTGACGGGACCTTGGCCGACGTTTTCGATCTGCAGGACCAGGTCGCGGCAAGCATCGTGGGCGCCATCACCCCCAAGGTCGAGGAGGCCGAAATCGAGCGCGCCAAGCGAAAGCCGACAGAAAGCCTTGACGCCTATGACTGCTACCTGCGGGGGCTGGCGGCATTTGACCGGACGATCACAAACAGAGCGTCCCTTGAGGAGGCGCTGCGCCTTTTCATGCAGGCAATCGAGCGCGACCCGGAGTTCGCCGTGGCCTACGCGCGGGCGGCGCGCTGCTATGCGACCCGAAAGAGCAATGGCTGGATGATCGACCGCGCGCAGGAAACCGGCGAGGCGACCAGGCTTGCCCGGCGAGCGGTCGAACTCGGCTGGGATGACGCGATTGCGCTTTCCTATGGCGGATATGTTCTTGGCTATGTCAGCGGTGATCTTGACGCCAGTGCGGCATGCATCGAGCGGGCGCTCGTTCTCAACCCGAATCTGGCCGCCGCCGTTGGCGTCAGCAGCTGGGTCAAGATTTGCTTGGGCGAGCCGGAAGCGGCGATCGAGCACGCCTCGCTTGCCATGCGCCTTAGCCCGTTCGATCCGCGCCTGTTTGCCTGGCAGTTCAACGTCGGGCTCGCGCATTTTTGTGCCGGCCGCTATGACGAGGCCGCCGCCTGGGCGGGAAAGTCGATGCGGCATCAGCCCAACTACCCGAGTGCAATGCGCGTCGCGGCTGCCGGCCTCGCCAAGGCGGGGCGGATTGACGAAGCGCGGGAAATGGTTGCTCGCCTTTGCGCATTCGATCCGACGCTGCGGCTTTCAAATCTCGCCGAGATACTACCGCCGTTCCGGCGGCCGGATGATCGAGACAGGTATATAGAGGCACTGCGCATTGCCGGGTTGCCCGACTAGGGGCACAGAGGCGCTTCTCCATACGACGAAGGTCGCTCGGTCGAACACGAATAAAGCATTGGAGTCTGTCCTTTGGCGGCGCTAAGCTCTGCCCAGCCCAGAGCGAAGGAGGATCGCCGCCATGAATCTTGTAGACATGTTTCTAAAGGGACAAGGGGGCCAGAATATCGAGGCGCTATCCCGTCAGTTCAACCTGTCCCAACAGCAGACCGTCGCTGCCATCCAAGCGCTGATGCCGGCATTTTCGCAAGGCCTGCAGCGAAATGCCGCCGATCCGATGGGCTTCGGCGCTTTCATTCAGGCACTTTCGGCCGGCCAGCACACCAATTATTTCGACAATCCGCAGGCAGCTTTCAATTCGTCCGGCGTCGCCAATGGCAATAATATTCTTGGCCAGCTATTTGGTTCAAAAGACTTGTCGCGCGCTGTCGCCGACCATGCGGCGCAGATGACAGGACTTGGCGCGGAAACGCTCAGGCAGATGCTGCCGGTCATCGCTTCGATGATGATGGGTGGACTTTATAATAAATCAACCGGCCAGTTCGCAGCTTCAGGGCTCGGCGGCGGCAATGTCATCGGCGATCTCATCGAGCAGATGATGCGGCAGGGTGGGGCCGCCATGGGCGGAGGTCAGCCGGCCCCCAATCGCCAGAGCGCCCCCGACGCCTCGGCAAATCCCTGGGGCCAGATCCTGGAAGGCATGTTCGGCGGCGGTGCGGCCAGTCAGCAGGGGCAAGGACAATCGGCCAATCCGCTGGGAAACAATCCGCTCGGCCAGATATTCGAAGAGATGATGAAGGGTGGCCTCCCGGGTGCCGCCCGGCAGGCACCGACACCACGCAGCCACGCGCCGCAAGACGATGGAAGCGAGGATACCGCACAGGGGCAAAATCCTTTTGGCGACAATCCGCTCGGCAAGATTTTCGAGGAGATGCTGGGCGGCGGCGCCCCGCGCGGCACGCCACCGCCGCAACCGCAGGCAAGGCAGCGGCAGGCGCAGCCGGATCCCGATGCGCCGCCGGCGCCGTCCGACAATCCGCTGAAAGACATACTGGGCCAGATGTTCGACACCGGCCGCCAGGCGAACGACCAGTACCAGAAGGGACTTGAGTCGATATTCGACCAATATCTGCGCGGCATGGACCGTAGCCGCTAAAAGAAAAAGCCCGGCCACGTTGCAGATGCAAGGTGGGCCGGGCAGTAGGCAGGCGAGGCGCCGGGAGGGGATTCCGGCGTGAATGGGCGCCTGCTAACCAGTCAGGTCCTCAGACGATGCTGCGGGCGGCGCGCACGCGTGTGCGCATGTCAGCCAGCGCACCCAAGCGTTCGCTTGGATCATCGAGCAATGAGGTACCAATAGCCGAATGCAGATCAGCTCGGGTGACGCCGATGTCGTGCAGCATCTCGTCACTCCATTCGCCAAGGCTCAAAATCGTTTTACGATTGCGGCGAGCGACGAGCATACGGGTGACAAAGTTGGCCACTTGCGACGCAAATCCTGCGGTCGGGCGGGTGGAACCGGTTACTTCAGTCAATCTGGTCGTCGTCGTCATCGCCGTTACTCCTTTGGTGGCGCTGATCAAGAAAGTTAAACCGCGCAGGAACCATTCCCACGCATCACGCTTGGCCTCTATCGTTGCCAGCGCTTCCTGAACATCCTCAGAATGATCCATAAGAATTGATTATTCAAACGAATGTTTTTAATGTAAACGTTCAATAATAATGATGGATGAGCCGCCTGGGAGCACGACCATGAACGCACCGCTCGATCTTGACCAGTTGCAGACATTTACGGCAATCGCCGACCTTGGCAGCTTCACCAAAGCCGCCGACAAGGTGAACAAGACACAGTCCGCCGTCTCGATGCAGATGCGCCGCCTCGAAGAACGGGTCGCAAAGGCGCTGTTCGAACGGGATGGGCGCACGAACCGGCTGACCGAGGACGGCGAGCGCCTCCTCGCCTATGCGCGGCGCATGCTGCAACTCAACAATGAAACCATCGCCGCTTTTGATGATACGCAGTTGCAGGGTCATATCCGCATTGGCACGCCCGACGACTATGCCGATCGCTTCCTGCCCGAAATCATGGCGCGTTTCTCGCGCTCCAACCCGCGGGTCGAACTGTCCGTCGTATGCGAGCCCACCGTCAATCTCGACGAGATGATCCGCAAGGGCCAGCTCGATATTGCACTTGTCACCCAGTGCGACGAACAGCGGCGATCGGAAGTGGTGCGCAGCGAGCAATTGCTTTGGGTAACGTCCGCGCATCACAATGTCCACGAGGAGCTGGTTTTGCCGCTCGCAGTCGGCCGGCCGACCTGCATCTGGCGTGCTGCCGCCATCGACGTTCTCGACCGGATGAACCACGACTACCGCATCCTCTTTACCAGCTGGTCGGCAACCGTGCTGGCGGCAGCCGTCCTTGCGGGCCTTGCCGTCTCCATCCTGCCGGAATGCGCCTTGCGTCCAGGCATGCGCGTCCTGACCGAGGCCGATGGTTTCGGCCGGTTGCCGGAGTTCGGCATCGGCATCATGCGCGGGCATACCAAGCCCTCGGCGATCGTCGATGCCCTGGCACAGCATATCGTCGAGAGCCTCGACAACCTGTCGATGCCGACGCCGGTCACGTTGACCCAGGCCGCGGCTCCGATCCTTGCGAACCAGCGACTGCGCCAGGTGCGCGCCACGGAACTCGCGCCGGGCTGGTAAGTAGACGCTTACATTGCGCCTTGCCAGGCTTTGACCGCGTCCAGGGGATAAAGCAGCATCAAGACGTTGAGCGTAAGGTTGTCGCGGATCACCCAAGCAGCCAGAAGCTCGAAGAAGATCGCCAAAACCACGGTCAGCCAGATGGGCGCGCGGGCCGCAAAAAAGAAGCCGATGACCATGAACAGGATGTCGGACACGGAATTCAGGACACTGTCGCCGACGTAGCCCAGAGCAATCGTCCCCTCGCGGTAGCGATTGATCACCATGTCGGTGTTCTCGAATATCTCCCAGGACGCTTCGATCAGAATTGCGATCAAGAGCCGCGCCCCAAGCGGCGTCCTGCGGGCTACAAGCCAAAGCAGCCCGTAGAACAAGAAGCCGTGGATGATGTGCGACAGCGTGTACCAATCGGCGATGTGCTGCGAATTGTCGGACGAGTTCGTCTCGCCCACCCACAGCTTTATTGTACCGCAGGTACAGATCGGATTACGGCCCATCCACAAAAGGATCGCGGCAGCTGCAGCGATCATCAGCGCTCCGATCAACAGATAATGGCGCAATTTCAGGCGCTTGGCGGTTAGGGAGGCTGTTGCTGACATGACGATTCCTTTTTTCCCAAGTTAAAGGCGATATCGCGTCGGCTGACAATGCCGCAATCGATGGTTGGGCAAGACTTGACCTTGTTTCTGGCCCCGATAGTTATACGTCATGAGCGAAGTGCCCGAATCTGCCACCAATGCCGCCGAATATACCGTCTCGGAAATATCCGGCGCGCTCAAGCGCACCGTTGAAGATGCTTTCGGCCATGTGCGCGTGCGCGGGGAGATTTCCGGCTATCGCGGACCGCATTCGTCCGGCCATGCCTATTTTTCGCTGAAGGACGACAAGGCCCGTATCGAGGCGGTGATCTGGCGCAGTTCCATGAACCGCCTTCGCTTCCGGCCGGAAGAAGGCATGGAAGTCATCGCCACCGGCAAACTGACCACTTATCCGGGCTCATCCAAATACCAGATCGTCATCGAGCAGATGGAGCCAGCGGGTGCCGGCGCGCTGATGGCGCTTCTCGAAGAGCGCAAGCGCAGGCTCGGCGCAGAAGGCCTGTTCGATGCTTCGGCGAAGCGGCCCCTCCCCTTCATGCCGCGCATCATCGGCGTCGTTACTTCACCGACGGGCGCCGTCATTCGCGATATCATCCACCGGATAACCGACCGTTTCCCATTGCACGTCCTGGTCTGGCCGGTCCGCGTGCAGGGCGAGACCTCCGGCGTGGAAGTTGCCAATGCGATCAATGGCTTCAACGGGTTGGACGGCGGTGCTCTGCCTCGCCCTGATGTGCTTATCGTCGCGCGCGGCGGCGGCAGCCTCGAAGACCTCTGGGGGTTCAACGATGAAGCGGTGGTGCGTGCCGTCGCGGCCTCGCGCATTCCGGTCATTTCGGCGGTCGGGCACGAAACCGACTGGACGCTGATCGACCTTGCCGCGGATGTGCGGGCGCCGACACCGACAGGCGCGGCGGAGATGGCCGTGCCGGTAAAGGCAGACCTTGCGGCGCACATCGCCATGATGGGTGCGCGGCTCGCCTCAAGCATGTCGCGCTATTTGAACCGCCGCCGCGAAACGCAGCGCGCCCTTTCGCGGGCGTTGCCGTCGGCGGATCAATTGCTGGCTTTGCCGCGACGGCACTTCGACGAGACCGCCGCGCGTCTTTCCCGCGCGCTACAGGCGAATACCCAGGGGAAACGCGCTCATTTCGACGGGCGGGCCCGGCAATTGTCACCGCGCCTGCTCCAACACAGGTTGCGCGAAAAGCGGCGCGAGACCGGCATACTTGCTGTTCGTTTGCCGCGTGCGCTCGATGTCTTCGTGCGCGATCTTCGGGCGCTCTATCACCGCCGGACGGGCCGCCTTTCGATCGAAGCGACCGGGCGCCGGACGGAGCGCGGACGCCAGCATCTGCAGCAATTGGACCGGCGGCTTGGTCAATCGATCGATCTTCGGCTCGACCGCGCCAACCGGAAAAGCTTTGAACTCGAACGGCTGATGCGCACGCTATCGCATGCAAGCGTGTTGGAACGCGGCTTTGCGATTGTGCTCGACCCCGCAGGCGCTCCGATAAAGCGGGCACAGGACATTGCCGGCGGCGATGACCTCACGCTACGGTTTCAGGACGGCGACGTGCAGGCCGTCGCGACGGAGGCAAGCGAGCGCCCGGCCAAGTCAAAACCCGAACGTCCTGCCCCTGCCCCGGCCAAGAAGCCGCCAGTGCCAAGCGGCTCGCAGGGCTCGCTTTTCTGATTATTCCCGCGTCCAGTCAGGACTATTGAGCTCGATCAGTGATCGTGACCAATCGTCGATAAATTGCTGGCGCTGGGCGCGATCCTGCACCGCAAGCAGTGCCGGGCCGATGCGGATCGGCTGGGCGATGCCGGACTCCTTCATATTCTGCGGCCCGTCGACATCGGGCGGCAGCCCACCGGTTTCGGTAAAATAGAAGGCGTTGCTGCGCGCGATTGCCTGCCCCCGTTCGGAAAGCAAGAAATCGAGGAATTGTGCGCCGAGTTCGGCTTGCTTGGCGGCTTTCGGGATGAGCGCGCCACGGCTGAGAACCAGCGTATAATCGCGCGGCACGACGATGCGCAGTTGCGGATGGCGCAGCGCCGCCTCATAGGCATAGGACCCCAGCATGTTGTAGCCGATATAGAGATTGCCCTTGGCGACTTCCTCGATGATTTCACCGGTGCAGCAACGCGCCACCGCCGCAGCACGCGCCATGCTCTCGAGCAGCCGGCCAAAAACGGTGGTCGTCTGGCGCGCATCGTTGAAAGCAAGAAGATAGCCGATACCCGACAAGCGAATATCATAGGTGCCGACGCGCCCGCGATAGTAGTCGAGGCGTTCGCGCAAAAGGTCCGCGAGTTCGACGTGGGTGCGCGGCACTTCATTGGCTGGAACCAAACGGTTGTTGTAGACGAAAACAGCCGGTTCATAGGTAAAGCCGAATACCTCGTCGCGCCAATTGGCCCATTCGGCGACCCTTGCCGTTTCCGGGGATCGGTGAGCCGTCGCGCAGCCGTCATTGGCAAGCTTTACCAATTGATCCACGGAGGAAGACAGGAGCAGATCACCAAGCGGCTCGCCCTTGCGGCAGGCCTCGCTCGCAAGCGAATTCAGTTCGTTGGTCAGATATTCGATATAGTTGATGGTGATGCCCGGCGACGATTTCTGAAAATCCTCGATCAATGGTTTCATCGCCACGAGATCGGTGGTCGAATAGATCGTCAAACGGCCTGTCTCAACACCGCTCGCCGGAAACACCGTCTTGTCGTCGTCCGCAGCTTTCGCGAGCGAGACGCTGAAGGCGACGACGAGGCTTGCGAGGATTATCCGGATCATGATGTACCACCCTTCAAAAGCGGAAGCGCAAGTATCACCGTAAATCCCCTTTCGTCGCGCGCGCGGAAGCTCAATGTACCGCCGTGGGCCTTGGCAACTTCCAGTGCTATGGCAAAGCCGAGCCCCGAACTTCCTTCGTGTGACTTGGACGTAGCAAAGCGCTGCGTGGCCCTTTCCCAGCCTTCCGGGGGAATGCCCGGCCCGTCATCCTCGACCTCGACGAAAGCCTCGGCATCGTTTGCGCGAACGCGCACTTCCAGACGGTGTTTGGCCCCGTGCCGCAAGGCGTTGTCAATGACATTGACGATCGCTTCGCGCAGGCTCACCGCGTCGCCAAGGACAAATGGACGCTCGTCGGGGGCTTCGAAGGAGATGACGATATCCGGATCGACGGTGATCGGGATGGCGGCGCGATAGGCGCGCCGCGCCACATCAACCAGGCTGATCGGCTCAAGTTGTACAGAATCCGCCCGGTGAATGACCATGGCGTGGCTCAGCAACTGATTGGTAAGGCGTGCCAGTTCCCCCGCGCGCTCCTGCACGCGTTCGTAATGCTGACGCCCGGCCTTGTCGAGTTTGTCGCCGCCAAGGAGGTCGATCTGCGCCGAAAGTGCTGTCAGCGGGGTGCGGATCTGATGTGCGGCATCAGCGATGAAGCGCTGCAAGAGATCGACACGCTCATTAAGGCGACCCATGAAGTGATTGATCGACCCGACGAAAGGATCAAGTTCACGCGGAACATCGACCGTAACGGGTGTCAAATCATGCGGATCGCGCCGCCGCACCGCCGTGCCGAGATGTTCGACGGGCTGCAGCGCATAACGAATTGCCAGCATCGCGCCGACGAAGGCGAGGAGGCTCATGACGAGCACGAGAATGGTCGCGCGGAGCGTCAATTCCCGCGTCAGCGCCGAGCGGGCCTCGTTTGTCTGCGCAACAATGACAAAAGCCTCGCCTGACACAGCGGGGTCCGCAAGGACGCGCTTGGCACTGGCAATGCGGACGGGCTCGCCCTTGTAGAACCCCTCTTGCGCGTTCGATACGTCGTCGATGCGATCGAGCGGAACCGGGCTTTCGAGGTCGTCATAACCGGTCAGCGTCTCACCATGCGTATTGATGACGCGGTAGAAAATCCGGTCGCGTTCGGCAAGGCCGAGAAGCTCGAAAGCCGAGGTCGGCAGGCGCACCGTCAATATTCCGTCCTCGACAGCAAGACTCTCGGACATCTGCAGCGCGGCACCGACGAGCAGGCGATCGTAGGCCTTGTTGGCGGCCGTTTCCGCATAGTACCAGGCGGCAGTCACGAGCAAGGCTGCGCCGATGCCGAGGACGACGGAAATACGGCGGGCGAGACGGGCAAAAAGCGACGGTTCACGGCGCATCGTCGGAGACCAGTTGATAGCCGAGGCCGCGCACAGTCACAATGCGCGCCTTTGCGCCCTCAAGCTTCTTGCGCAACCGTCCGATATAGAGCTCGATTGCATTGGCATTGGCAGCTTCATCGAACCCGAAAATCTGATCGAGCAACTCATCCTTGCTGAAAACGCGGCCAGGACGCGCCACGAGCACTTCCAGCAAGGTCAGCTCGCGGCGTTTGAGTTGAACTTCGCGCTTGCCCACATGGACGGAGCGCGCGGCCCGATCGACGGCGATATCGCCACATTTGATGAGATTGGTCGCCTCCCCGCCGGTGCGCCGCCGCATAAGAACGCGCGCACGCGCTTCGAGCTCGCGAAAATCGAAAGGCTTGACCAGATAGTCATCGGCGCCGAGATCAAGCGCACCAACGCGATCGTCGATTTCGGAGCGGGCGGTCAGGACAAGGACCGGCACCGCATTGCCGGACTTGCGGATATGCTTGAGGATCTCGAAGCCGTTCATACCGGGCAGCATCACGTCGAGGATAACCAGCGCATAGTCGGTGAAGTCGATGATCTCGGCTGCGTCGCGCCCATTGGTTTCCCAATCGACCGCATGGCCGGTCGCCTCAAAACGCTTGCAGATGGCTTCCCCCACATCGCGCGTGTCTTCTACGAGCAATATACGCATGGCGCTTTCATTGGCACGAAACACGAGTGCCAGCAAACATTATGACGAAGCGGTGAACTGTCCCATCGGTGTAGCCCGATAGAGCAACATGCATTCCCGAAATTGCGGTCCATAATGACGGGGCTCGGATGCTGCTTCTGCTGGAGGTCTTGAGGGACAGGCTTTCACCGGATCATCCGTCAACTGGAGGGGATCATGGGAAAGACATCCGACGAACATTCACGTCAATCACATCTGTCGCGCCGCGTATTGATCATCGCCGGCGCAATCCTCGCATGTACCTATGCCGTCGAGATCACTGCCGCTAAAGGCGGAGGCGGTGGCGGTGGCGGAGGTGGTGGTGGGGGCGGCGGCGGAGGCGGCGGCAAAGGCGGCGGCGGTGGCTCTGGAGGCGGAAAAGGCGGCAGCGGCGGAAACAGTGGCAAGGGACGTGGCCACGACGGCGACCCATGCACGACCGGCCAAGGTAGCACGCCCTCCGGTTCGTGCTGACTGCACGCATGAAGCGTCACACGCTCGCAGGTTTTGACAATTAAGTTTGCCACGTGTTTCCGCGAAGGGTCCGAAGATTTGGACAAACTGAACGAGAAAATACTGGAAGTCATCGCGGCAACAGCCCCGCTTGTGTTGGCCTACTTCGCGGGCATCGCTTATTTATCGGCCTACCTCGCAAAATTTTCGATCTCGGTGCACGAGGTCGATCTGCCGATTCCAATCGTGCTTTCTTATTCCTTCAACGTGTTTTCCAATCCGGTTTTTCTCCTTGCATCGATCGGACTGGCGATTGTGGCGCTGCTCGCACTAAGTGATGCCAAACTAAAGTCCGTGGTCGCCACGCGAAGCGGTCTCGCAGTCATAATGATCATCGGGGTTTTCGTGGCGGGATTGCTGATCAACAAGATCGCACAGGTTGCGGCGGATCAGCGTAGCGAGAAGGTCTTGAGTGGAGACACCGCGTGGGTAAGCTTCAAGGCGCCCTTCTCCAAATATGAATTTGAAATGTCAGCGAGTACCGCGCTTCGCTTTGAACGATGCAAAACGGGGCTGCTGCACATCCTTACGACAGACAAATACACCTATGCCGTATGCCGGGCGACGCCCACGGAGGGCTTGCTTCTGGTCCAATCGAACGACGGGACTGGTTTTTTGCCATTAAGGGAGTTCAAGCGATGAAGACCGTACTCCTTGCGATCTCGACATTCGCTTTCCTTGGTACGAGCGCCTTGGCGCAGGACAACATCGCGGGCAAGGATTGGGAGACATTTTTCTCCACCTATAAAGCCGGGACCTTTGCTGCCATAGGAAAACGCAAGTTCGGCGTTCATACCGAGGGCAACCTCGAACGCGGCTACTACTTCGAAACCAGCGCGACCACCGTGCAATTTTTCATCTGCCCGTCCGGGCCGTCGATACCGTTGGAGGTCACCAAGATTGCGCCCGAACCCACGGACGAATGTTCCGTTCCGGGCCGGCCGATACCACCCATATCGATCGGCCTCGCGGCCAAGTGGACATACGATGCCGATAAATCCGGATTCATTGTGACCAGCGCCAACCAGCCATCGGTCCTTACGTTCCCTTGCAAGGACACCTCGTCCAAAATGCTGGCTGCCGTCAAACTGGCTCAATCCAAGGATTACGGCGTCGTTGCCGACGCCAATGATGACTATTCCAAGCTTGTGGCGAAATATTTGAACTTCGATCTGAAGAACTTGGCGGCGGATGAAACCGGGGCCGCTCCTTCAGAAACCGACTGCGCGCAAGCCGGTGATTTCTGGACTTATCCAATCGGCGAAACGGTTCAGAACGCGCAACGCAAGACCTTGGCGGTCACGAAAATCGAACCGACTTTTGGCGACAAGTGAGCCAGATTTCTCGGCAAAAATGATTTTGAAGGGGAATGGTACGGTCGGGTGGGCTCGAACCACCGACCTCAGGAGCCACAATCCTGCGCTCTAACCAACTGAGCTACGACCGCGTACCGTCATGATTTTTGACAGGCGTCACATACGGAGGATTGACGCTTTTTGCAAGCGCTCGATGCAACAAAGGCAAAAACTCACAGAAAAAAGAAAAGGCCGGAGATTAATCCGGCCTTTTCCATCAATGCGAGACCCCGAGGGAGGGAGGGACCGGGTCTCGCGTCTCCGATGGCTGGGAGGAGGAGTGCCAACGGAGCTTTTTGATTGTCAGTCGCCTGTTAGGCGACCTTGACGTCCTTGAAGGCCTTCTCGACAGCCGACTTGACCGGCGCTGCGATTTCTTCAGCGGCCTTGGTGGCGACAGCCTGGAATTCCTTGGCCTGGCCGGTAAAGGCTTCTGCCTGCTTGCGAACGAATGCGCTCTGCAGTTCGATCACTTCACCAAAGGACTTCACGCCGATCAGCGCTTCGATATGAGCGAAGCTGGCTTCGGTGTTGGCGCGCAGGGCAGCCAGTGCCTTCAGCGAAAGAGCAGCAGTGTTCGACTGTGCAGTTTCGAAAGTGGATTCGAGGGTCTTCTGAGCAGCTTCGGCCTGATCCTTGATCTTGGCATAAGCTTCCTTGGACTGGGCAACGCCCTTCTCGGTGAATTCGCGAACCTGGTCGGTTACAGCGGTGGCATCGAAAGCAGGGATCGAGAACGCATCAGCAGTCTGTTTGGTGGTCTTGCTCATTACAGTGGATCCTTCCTTGTGCAGATGGTTCTTCCGTCTGCATCTGATTTGATGACTCCGATATAATCCATTTTTTTGTGCGTTGCAACATTTCTTTTGCAGCGCACAATTAAATGCCTGTTTTCTCAATCGAAATTATTATGTGGATGGCTGCCCGGCCCGGCCCGAAGTTAACTAAACCAAGAGAAAGGCATGTAAGATAAGGGGCTGCGAGTGGACGGGCGGCGGCCGCACCATTATTAACAAAGTATTAAGACGGCCGCATGAATGCGATCGTTCGCTCTGGGAGTAGCTGGTCGGCACATGGCGTTTGGTACCTATCCTTTCATCGACATTGCAGTTCTCGACGATATTCGCGAGCACTTTGCCAATGGCGATGCGCTGGTGGTCGTCGCGCCTGACCTCGGCTCGATCATCTGGGCGAATGGTCCCGGGGCTGCGATGCTGGGATATGGCTCCATCGACGACATCCTCGGCAGCGATCAGGTTTTTGACGTGCGCACACGGCGCCAGTTGATGGCGCTCGAAGGTTTTCCGGCGATCGGCCATGGCCGTATCGTTTCCCTGCGCGTCGCGCATGGTCTCGCCAGCCGCATCCTCACATTTCAGGCAAGCGACATCGCCCTGCCGCGCGGGGAACGCGCCATTCTGTTGACCATCAACGATGGCGATCGCAAAGGTTCGGATCAACAGGCTGCTGCCCAGGCGATCCAGGGCTTCGGCGACCAGACGACCCACGCCGCCATACTCGACGCCGCCGGCAAGGTCATGGCCGCCTCGGAGCATTTCGTGAGGCTTGGCCTCGGTGAACGCGTACTCGGCGATCTGGTGCGTGATGTGCGCCACGAACGCAATCGTCTCGTGAAGCGTCCCGTCAAGACCGCGAGCGGTGTCGTTCCGACCGGAATTGCGCGGCTGACAGACAGCCCTGCCCTGCACCTGCTTTTTGCCGTCGAGGCGGAGGCTGCTTCGATCGATGAGGAAGAACCGGCCGGGCAACGCCAACCCGTGGAGCAAAAGTCGCTGCCCCTGAACGAGGCTGGCCCGGTTGCAGCAACCAAGCCGGCCGGGCCGGCGCCCGATCAGCCGCAAACAGACGCTTCCGGTGCCGCACGCGATGAGGATCCAGTCGATTCCGACAAGGCGGAACACTTCCGCTATGCACCTTCCGATGCGCCGGTGCGTTTCGTGTGGAAGGTCGACGCCGATGCGCGCTTCAATGAGATTTCGCCCGAACTCGCAAGGGCCGTCGGCCCTGCCTCTGCCGCCATCGTCGGCCGGTCGTTCCGCGAGGTTGCCTCCGACTACGCCTTTGCCGAGAGCGAGGAGATCGCGTCATTGCTCGAACGCCGCGACACCTGGTCCGGCCGTACCGTATTCTGGCCGATCGAGGGAACGGACCTGCGCGCGCCGATCGAGCTCGCGGCACTTCCGATCTATTCGCGCGATCGAACCTTCATGGGTTTTCGCGGGTTTGGAGTCGCCCGGATGAGCGAAACCGAAGCGGACCCGAGAGCAACGGGCGTTGCACTCGGCAATCGCGCCGGTCCGGCGGAAACGCAAGCCGTCGACGTCTCTCCCGCTGAGGATTTCGGCCCTGAGACTCCCGTGCTCGATATTGCGCCGACCGCAGGCGATAATGTCATTGCCTTGATTACGCAGCGCCCGCCCCGCAATGAGGGCCGCCTCAACGATGCGGAACGCAACGCGTTCCGGGAGATCGCCGAGCGGCTGCGCCGCGAGGTACTGGCTGAATCGCCCCGGCCGAAGGACGAAACCCACGGACCAGCCGCTCCAGTCGATGTGCCACCTCGGCAGACCGAATCCTTCGCCGCCGCCGACATGGTGCCCGATGCCGAACTCGTCGGGCCGGAATTTGCCATCTCGTCGCGCGGGGATGATGCCGTCGAGGTTGCGGGGCATGGCGGTACATTTGCCGGGCGGATCAGCGAACAGGCTCGCAAGGGTGTCGATACGTCCATCCTGGCAGCCCTGCCCCTGCCGGTTCTCATCCACCGCAACGGGCAAATCCTCTACGCCAATCCGGCGCTTCTCGATGCGCTGGCCTACGGGACGCTGGAGGCGATCAATGACGCCGGCGGCCTTGGCGCACTCTTTGCCGATGTGCCTCGGGAAGCTGACGATGGCGACGAGGCGGGTACATCCCTGCACCGAAGCGACGGTACGATCTTACGCGTTGCGGCGCACCTTCAGGCCGTGCGCTGGGACGACGACGGCGAGCGCGCACTTCTCCTTGCGCTCTCGCCGCAACCGGCCGCTGCGCCGGGCGTCATCGGCGAGGAAGAGCGGCTCGAACTTCAGACTCGCATCGATGAACTCGATGCCATTCTCGACACTGCCACCGATGGCGTGGTCCTGCTCGACGCGGCGGGTTCGATTCGCTCGATCAACCATTCGGCGGCGGCGCTTTTCGGCTATGAGCCCGAGGATGTGTCGGGGAAACCCTTCTCGCTGCTCTTTGCGATCGAGAGCCAGCGCGCCGCCATGGATTATCTGAACAGCCTCTCGGAGAACGGCGTCGCCAGCCTCCTCAATGACGGCCGCGAGGTTATCGGCCGCGAAAGCCAGGGCCGGTTCATTCCGCTGTTCATGACCATCGGCAAGCTCGATGTCTCAAAGGGCTATTGCGCGGTGCTGCGTGACATCACCCATTGGAAGCGGGCAGAAGAAGAGCTGGTTAGCGCCAGACGCGAAGCCGAGCGCACGTCGAGCCAGAAGAGCGAGTTCCTTGCCCGCATCAGCCATGAAATCCGCACGCCGCTCAACGCGATCATCGGCTTTTCAGAGCTGATGGCCGACGAAAAATTCGGGCCCATCGGCAGCGAGCGCTACCGCGATTACCTGAAGGATATCAGCCGGTCGGGCAACCATGTGCTCTCGCTTGTCAACGATCTCCTCGATATTTCCAAGATCGAGGCCGGGGCTGTCGAGATGGACTTCGAGGCCGTCTCGCTCAACGATGCACTGACCGAAGCTGTCGCCATCATGCAGCCCCAGGCAAACCGCGAGCGCGTCATCATCCGCTCGAGCCTGACGTCGCGCCTTCCTGATATCGTGGCCGACCATCGGTCCATCACGCAGATCGCACTCAACCTCTTGTCGAACGCCGTCCGTTTTACCGGACCCGGGGGACAAGTCATCGTTTCGACGAGCTATGAGGCCAGCGGAGACGTACTGCTGCGGGTTCGCGACACTGGCATCGGCATGACGCGCCAGGAGGTCGAGCAGGCGCTGCGGCCATACAAGCAGATTACCACGCCGCGCCACGCGCGCACCGACGGTACCGGGCTCGGCCTGCCATTGACCAAGGCCATGGCCGAAGCAAACCGCGCCAATTTCAGCATCGAGTCGACGCCCGGGCGCGGCACGATGGTCGAGATCACCTTCCCCTCGACACGCGTGCTCGCCGAATAACGCCGGGCCGGGTCCTTTGTCGGCCTTTTGCGGCAACGAAGCGTACGGCAGGTGACTCTTTGATCCTTAACCTCTCCGCCGTCACGCCGGTAATGCCCCGAGGATAACGGCAGTTGGGGGGATGGCGGCGGTGAGGAGCGGGTACGCGGCACTTAAGTCCGGTAACGCACGCAATTATTACAATATGCAACAATTTGACGCGGAAATGCCTGTACCGGCTTGAATTGCCATGCATGATCGCTAAACCGTCGTTAAGCATAAAGTTTTGCGCGGCCAACACACGCAAAGGCAAATTCGGAAACGCTCATGTCCTGGTATAGGCCAAGGAACCTTCTCGCAACGGTTGTGGTGATGGCTCTCGTTGCCGGCGGCGTTCTCGTTGCCCTGCCCTATCTGGTGAGCACGGAGCTGATCCGGGCGCGCCTCATCCAGGAAATCAGCAACTGGACCGGCTACAGCGTCGAGTCCCGCCAGTCGCCGCAAATCGCGTTCTTCCCGGTCTTCAGCGCCTCGCTAGGCGATATCACGATACGCAATCCATGGCAGCGTGGCGGCGCCGCCTTTATGGAGGCCGAGCGCATCGAAGTCGACCTTTCGCTGGTTTCGGCATTGATGGGGAATATCGAATTCACCGAAACCAAAATCGTGCGGCCGCGCTTTGTCATCGATGAGCCGATAAAGAGCCTTTCCGAAATTGGTGAAGCGCTGGCGAAAAGCGACGGGCGCATCGGCGACGTCGTGCGCGAGGCACGTTCCGCCGTTGAGGCGAACCCGTCCAAGCCGGATATGAGCACGGTCTCGTCGCAACCATTCGGCCGCGTGCGTCTCGAAGATGCAAGAGTTACCTTCAAGCGGCCGATCAACGGCGTCGAGGAAGAGATATCGAGCATCAGCGGCGTATTCGACTGGCCCCAGACATCCGGCGTCGCAAGCTTCCGCGGCACGGCCATCTGGCACGACGAGGAAACCGAGATCGACAGTTCCGCTACCAAGGCCCTGTTGCTTTTGGCCGGGGGCACCAGCCCGCTGCAGATGAACCTCAGTTCGACACCGTTGACACTCTCCTTCAACGGTTCGGCCAACATATCGAAGGACCAGTTCTTCGAGGGCACTCTGTCGCTGACCTCGCCTTCGCTGCGCCGAACGCTGGAATGGTCGAGAATGGTGTCTATCCCCGGCGCGCCGGTAGGCAGTTTCGCACTCGACGCATCCGTCTCGGGTTCCGCGTCGCGCATGAAGCTCGACGGCCTGACGGCGACGCTGAACGACAATCCGGCCAAGGGTGTCATCGAGGTCGTGCTTGACGATGGCACGCCGAGTGTCACAGGGACGCTTGCGTTCGAGACTCTCGACCTGCGCTCCGTCTTTTCCGGTTTCATGCCTCTGCCGGACAGCCCGGAAAATTCCAACGCCGTGATCGACACGGCCTTTCTTAAAAAACTCAATCTCGATCTGCGCCTCTCCACGCAGAAGGCGACGCTTGGATCAGTCAACCTCGCCAAGGTTGCCGCAACCGCCCAAATTCGCAACGGCCGGGCAATATTCGACATTGGCGAGGCATCTGCCTTTGACGGTTCGGTGGCGGCAAGCTTCCAGCTTGCCGATGAAGGCGATGGCGCGACGCTCGGCGAACTGCGCCTCAATGGGACCGACGTCAACAGCGCTTCCATCGCCTCGCTGCTCAGCCTCGGCGATCGGTTCGAACTCGGCAAAGGGACGATTTCGCTGGTGCTGAAGGGGCCGATTTCGCGCTGGTCATCGGCGCTCGCCAATGCCAAGGGAACATTGAGCATGCGCTTTGGCGCCGGCCAAATCCGCAGCCTTGACTTCAACAGCCTGCTCGGCAAGGCCAAGACCGACCGCTTTTTCAGCCTCAACGAACAGACCAATGCCTGGCTGGCATTTGACCGGCTCGAGATCAAGGCCAATATCATGGATGGGGTCGCCGCCATCGACACAGCCCAGATACAGAACAAATCCGGCACCTTGAACTTTGCCGGGATCGTGACTCTGGCCGGCAAGAGCCTTGCGCTGACCGGCGACTACGCCGCGCCAATACCCGCGCCGAAGGCAGCGGAAGTAACCGAGCAGCCAACGCCGGCGGCGGAGCCCGCCGTCAACCATACGCGCTTCTTCATCGGTGGATCGTGGGACAATCCCTTTATTTCGCCGATCATCTCGCCGCAGAACTGACTGGATATTGAATAATGCGCATCATCGGTATGGACCATGTTCAATTGGCAATGCCGGTCAACGGTGAAGCGGCCGCACGGGCCTTCTATGATGGGCTCCTTGGCCTGCGTGAGGTCGCAAAGCCCGCACAGCTCATTGCGCGCGGCGGGTGCTGGTTCCAAGCCGGAACGGTCAAGGTCCATCTCGGTGTAGACCCGAACTTCATCCCGGCAGGCAAGGCACATCCGGCCTTCGTGGTCGATGATCTGGTATTGCTGCAGCAGAAACTGGAAGCCGCGGGCATTGGGGTTACCGAGGAAGCGCCGCTGGATGGTATTGAACGTCGCTTCGTCCACGATCCATTCGGGAATCGCATTGAGCTAATGCAGTATCGATAGAGCTATGGCTTAAACGTTCTAGTTCCTGGCGGCCGCCTGCTCGTCGCGCGCCCGCTGCACTTCGCGCTGCTTGTTGGCAATCGACGCGATGATGACGCCGACGGTCACAATGGCGATGAGGATGGTGCAGGCGGCGTTGATCTCGGGCGTCACACCGAGGCGAACCTGCGAATAGATGCGCATCGGCAGCGTCGTTGCGCCCGGCCCCGATGTGAAGCTTGATATGACGAGGTCATCGAGTGAAAGGGTGAATGCCAACATCCAGCCGGACACGACGGCAGGCAGGATGACCGGCAGCGTCACCTTGAAGAAGGTCGTCACCGGTGTCGCCCCAAGGTCCATCGCGGCTTCCTCGAGCGAACGGTCGAAGGTGACAAGGCGCGACTGCACGACGACCGCGACGAAGCACATGGAAAAGGTGATATGGGCAAGCGTGATCGTCCAGATACCGCGGTCCATGCCAACGGCGACGAAGAGCAGCAGCATGGAAAGGCCGGTGATGACTTCAGGCATGACCAGCGGCGCATAGATCATTGCGGAAAACAGCAGGCGTCCGCGAAACCGCGTGTACCGGGTCATTGCGAGAGCGCCGAGCGTCCCGAGAATCGTGGCGACGGTCGCCGAAAACAGACCGACGCGGATCGTCACCCATGCTGCGTCAATGAAGCTCTGGTTGTGAAAAAGCGAGACGTACCATTTGACAGAAAAGCCGGCCCAGACCGTGACGAGGCGCGATTCATTGAAGGAGTAAATGACCAGGAGGACGATAGGCAAATAGAGGAAAGCGAAGCCGACGACCAACGAAGCGATGTTGAAGCGGGACCAGGTCGTGTTCATTTCATGTGCCTCATTTCTCGCTTTCCTGGGCTCGCGCTTCGGCGCGCTGGAAGAGCACGATTGGAACGACGAGCAGCAACAGCAATATGACCGCGACGGCTGAAGAGACAGGCCAGTCGCGGTTGGAGAAGAACTCGTTCCACAGCGTCTTGCCGATCATGAGCGTCTGCGAACCGCCGAGAAGGTCGGGAATGACGAACTCGCCCACGGCTGGAATGAAGACCAGGAAGCATCCGGCAATGACGCCGGGAAGCGATAGCGGGAAGGTGATCTTCCAGAACGCGGCAATCGGCGGGCAGCCAAGATCTTCGGCCGCTTCAACCAGCGAATAGTCCATCTTCTCCAGCGCCGAGTAGATCGGCAGGACGAGGAACGGCAGGTAGGAATAGACGATGCCGATGAAGACGGCGGTGTTGGTGTTGAGAATGTTCAGCGGCGTGTCGATGACATGCGCCCACATCAGGAACTGGTTGAGCAGGCCCTCGGGCTTGAGAATGCCGATCCAGGCATAGACGCGGATGAGGAAGCTCGTCCAGAACGGCAGGATGACCAGCATCAGCAGCGTCGGCCTTACCGTGGCGGGCGCGCGCGCCATTCCGTAGGCGATGGGGTAGCCGACGAGCAGTGTGAGGACGGTCGAAACGCCGGCGATGAAGAGGCTGGAGAGATACGCCCTATAATAGAGTGGGTCCTGCGTCAGCCAGATATAGTTATCCCAGGAGAACTTCGAAACGCTGTCCTTGAAAGCTGTCCAACCGGCAGAAAGGTCGAATACTGGCGAATAAGGCGGAATCGCCATCGCAACTTCCGACAGGGAAATCTTGAAGACGATAAAGAACGGAACAAGGAAGAAAACCAGCAGCCAGATATACGGGACGACAATAACGAGCCGGCTCGCGATCGACGATATCAGTCTTTGCATGACATCGCCCCTTCTCACGCAGTGAGCACGATACCCGCATCGGTATCGAAATTGATCCACACCTTGTCATCGTACCCGAACGGGTCTTCGACCGTCCGCATCGCATTGAGGCTTGCCGCCTTGATGATGCGCCCGCTGTCGAGCTTCACGTGGAAAACCGTCATGTCGCCGAAATAGGCGATATCCCACATTTCGCCGTAGGCAGAGTTGAACGTGGCGTCGGCAGGCTGCTTACGGCTTATACGGATTTTCTCCGGCCGGATCGCAAATCCAACCGGCTGCCCAACCGAGCAAGTCTTGGTCGCATCGGTGCGAATGAGCATGTTGTCCGGCGCGACGGCAATTTCGATCTTTCCGTTTGCCACGTTCTCGGTCATGCCTTCGAACATGTTCACATTGCCGATAAAATCCGCGACGAATTTCGAATTCGGCGCCTCGTATACCTCGGCTGGCGTCGCTACCTGCATGACCTTGCCCTTGTCCATGACCGCAATGCGGTCGGCCATGGTCATCGCCTCTTCCTGATCGTGCGTGACGACCACGAATGTCAGGCCGAGCTTCATCTGCAGGTCCATCAGTTCGAACTGGGTTTCCTCGCGCAGTTTCTTGTCGAGCGCACCGAGCGGCTCGTCGAGCAACAGGACTTTCGGGCGCTTGGCGACGGCACGCGCAAGGGCAACGCGCTGGCGCTGACCACCCGATAGTTGGTGCGGCTTGCGCTTGACGAACCGCTCGAGTTTGACGAGCTTGATCATCTCCGCGACGCGCGTGTCGATATCGGCCTTGTTCATGCCGTCCTGCTTCAGGCCGAAGGCGATATTCGCTTCCACCGTCATATGCGGGAAAAGCGCGTAGGACTGGAACATCATATTGACGGGCCGCTTGTAGGGCGGGATGCCGCGCATGTCCTGGCCGTCGAGAAGAATGCGGCCGGCGGTCGGCTCCTCGAATCCGGCGAGCATGCGCAGCAACGTGGATTTGCCGCAACCGGAAGCCCCCAGAAGGGCGAAGAATTCCCGGTTGTAGATATTGAGGGACAGGTCATCGACAGCGGTGAAATCGGCAAACTTCTTTGTGACGTTCTCGATGGCGATGAAAGGCTTGGCCTCTGGATCGTTCCAAGGTGCGAATTTACGGCGAAAGCTTCCCAGTGATTTCATGTCCTGCCCCGGTCTCTAATCATAACGTGAAAAACCCCGGCGGGGATGCCGGGGTTTTTTGGAGTTACTGGCCTGTGACCACTTTCGTCCACAAGCGCGTGACGATCCGCTGGGTCTTGGTATCGTAGGGTGTGACAGTGAAGAGTTTCTTCAAGGTCGCTTCGTCCGGATAGACCTCCGGATTTTCGAACACGGCCTTGTCCATCAGCGCCTGAGAAGCCTTGTTGCCGTTGGCATAGGAAACGTAGTTGGAGGCCTTGGCGGCGACTTCGGGCTTGAGCATGTAATTGATGAATTCGTGAGCCTCAGCGACGTGCGGCGCATCGGCCGGGACCGCCATCAGGTCGAACCACATCTGCGCACCCTGCGACGGGATCGTATAGGCAACGTTTACGCCGGCCTTGGCCTCGTCAGCGCGAGTCTTCGCCTGCAGGATGTCGCCGGAATAACCCAGCGCAAGGCAGATATCGCCATTGGCGAGCGCATTGATGTATTCCGAAGAGTGGAACTTGCGCACATATGGACGGATGGTTTCAAGCAGGGCGCCGGCCTTTGCAAGTTCATCCGGGTCCTTGCTGTCGGGATTGAGCCCGAGATAGTTGAGAGCGGATGGCATGACGTCGGAAGCAGAGTCGAGGATGTGAATGCCGCAATCCTTGAACTTGGCCGCAAGTTCAGGTTTGAACAGGACGTCCCAGGTCGGTTTCTCATCGGAGCCGAGGATTTCCTTCATCTTGTCGGCATTGTAGCCGATGCCGGTCGTGCCCCACATATAGTCGACGGAGTACTCGTTGCCGGGATCATAGGTGGAGATGCGCTGGGTGATCTCGTCCCAGGTGTTGGAAAGGTTGGGCAGTTTCGACTTGTCGAGCTTCTGGAAGACGCCAGCTGCTATCTGGCGCTGCAGGAAGTTGGCGGTCGGCACCACGACGTCGTAGCCAGTTCCACCGGCGAGGAGCTTCGTTTCAAGAATCTCGTTGGAGTCGAACGTGTCATAGACGACCTTGATACCGGTCTCCTTGGTGAATTCCTCAAGGATCGTGGGATCGATATAGTCCGACCAATTATAGACGTTGACGACGCGGTCTGCGGCCAATGCCGAACTCGCAAGGCCGAGCGCGAGTGTCGCCGTCAACAGTACAGTTTTCATTCCCATTTAGGTCTCCATGCTGCCGGCACGCCATTCCCGCGGCGCGCCGTGTTCCCTTGCTGGACCTACCTTTTTAGATTGCAACTGCTTCGTCAACCGTGTTGCGAAGACTTCGCTGCTTAATTTTGCGCGAGCGTGATTTTTGTGCACGCGCCTGGCATCGGCGCGACGCGTCAGGCTGTCCGGAGATGGCGCTGGCGGCGGTATTCCCAGCCGAGATGCAGGAGCAGCGCCACGAGAATAATCGTGCCGCCGATGATGGTGCGCGGTGAAGGCACTTCATTATGGAGGAGCCAGACCCACACCGGACCAAGGACTGGTTCGAGCGTTCCGATCAGCGCGGCCAGCGCCGACGGGATGAGGCGCGCACCGCTGACGAAGAGTGCGAGCCCGAGGCCAAGATTGATGGCGCCAAGTGCGAAAAGCAGTCCGAAATCGTGGGCGCTGACACGAAACCCGCCTGCCATGGTCGAAGCCACACTTGCAGCGATGACGACGCCGAGGAAAACGGCGGGCGTCATGCGCAGGTGCGCCTTACGCCGGGTGATCACTGTCGCCGTGGCGAAGGATATGGCGATCAGCAACGCCAGCATGTCGCCGATGGGCGAAACTTCGCCGTCGAGCGAATCCGACACCATGATGGCCACCCCGGCAATGACGGTGCCGATGGCGATCCAGGTTGCAACGCTCACGCGTTCGCGAAACAGCACCCAGGAGATCAGCGCGGCGAACAGAGGAACGCCAGCTTGCAGCAGGAGCACATTGGCAACAGTCGTATAGGAGAGCGCGATGATGAAGCACGACGAGGCGATGGCAAAGCATATGGCGACGCCCACCCCGGCCAAACCCATGTGCCGGAAAAGCCGCAACGTGCCGCGTGGACCGTCGCGCACCAGCATGAAGCACAGGAGAAACAGCGCCGCAAACACTGATCGCCAGAAAACAACCGTCCAATTGTCGGACACATCGAGGAACCGCGCAAAAGCGCCGCCGGTGCTCCAGGCGATCGCCGAGCCTGCAACGAGCAAACAGCCGATCGCGGTCTCTGCCGAACTCTTGACGGGATCGGGACCAACGACGGGAGGCATAGGAATTGCAGTGGCGCTCATGCGCGGAGAATGCCTAAGCTTTGCGCGCGGTCAAGCTACCAGAGCGACCAGCTATTATCGGTTTTGCGCCATCGCCACATTCATTGAAAATCATATGCGCTCAGACCCGTCACCATCTCGTCGAGGCCGAGCGGCCGCGTCACCGGCGGTTCGGCGCGCGAGAGGCACGCTACCCGCTCGCACAGCCGGCATGCGGGGCCAACCTGCGTCATGCCGATGAACTTGCCAAGCGGAGCAGCACTGATGCTGCGATTGCCGAGTGCGCTGCCATAGACCGTATCATCGGCAAACGCGATATCGCAGCCAACGAGAATCGCTGTGCGGCGTGGACGCTCGTTGAAAGCGCCTTGCGGACCCTCCAGCGTGCGGGCAATCGTCAGGAACTCCGCGCCGCCCGGCATCTCGACCGCCTCGACAAGGATTTGGCCGGGCTGGGCGAAGGCGGAATGCACCGGAAGTTTCGGGCAATCCCCGCCGAAGCGCGATTGCGGAAAGCCCTGCGACCCGGCCCGGCGGAAACGATTGCCCGCATGGTCGACTTCAAGCATGAAGAAGCCGATGCCGTTTTGGTTCTGCAGCGTCGTCAAGCGGTTGGCCGCATGTTCGAACGACACGTTGAAACGCGAGCGCAGGACGTCGATATCATAACGCGCCCGGGTCGCGGCCGCCTGGAAGAGCTGGTATGGCATCATCAGCGCATGGGCTGCATAGCGCCCGAGCTCGAAGCGCGCGATGCGCTTGGCCTCGTCCGAGGAGAGTTTCAGTTCCTGGATTTCCGCCGCGATCACCACTTGCATGCGCATAAGCACCGCTTCCATCGCCACTTCGCGCAGCTGGTCGAAGGGAGATAGCCGTTCGGAAATGAACAGGCGCTGCGAGTGGCGGTCATAGCGGCGGCGCCAGTTAGGCATGGTTGCGACCGGAAGCACGCGCACGGAAATGCCATGCTCGCTCTTCAGCCAGCCTTTCAATGCGGCAAGCAGTTCGTCGCCGGGTTTGATGAGGCTGACAAAACTGTCGACCTCGCCTTCAATGCGCGGGAAATGGTTGGCGCGCCGCTCCAGAACTTCGCGCACCTCGTTTAGCGGAAGGCGCGTCGCCGAAAGCGACGGCGCGCGGCCGTCCTGAGCTAAAAGATCGGAGAGGTCGGAAAGCCGCTCCATCTGCTCCTTATAGGCGCGGTAGAGTTTGATGATTCCGGCAGCAGCATTGGGCGCCGCGTCGCTGATCTCGATCAGCTCCTGGTCGCCGGGCAATTCCCCGTTGAGCAGTGAATCGGAAAAGACCTCCTTCAGCGCCGCCATGGAGGAACCGGTCTCCGTCTGCAGCGTGTCGAGTTCAATCTTGTAGGTCGCCGAAAGCTTCAGCAGCAGCTGCACAGTCAGCGGTCGCTGATTGCGCTCGATCAGGTTAAGATAGGATGGCGATATGCCGAGCGCCTCGGCCATGGACGTCTGCGTCAGGCCGCGCTCGTTGCGGATGCGACGGATACGCGGCCCCGCAAAGATTTTTCCCTCACCCATTGAGGCACCCCCGGCTTGGTGTATTTGCAGAGTGAGCGTTGTGCATACCGCCTCGTTGACAATAATTTACATCGGCAAGCCTATTACAAGATTTACAAGTTTACAACCGGTGACTGTCAAACTCGCCACAGCCTAACTCGAAATGGTGCCCAAATATTGCGATATTTCTGGATCGTACCGCGCTGCAATGTAAATTTAGTCACATCAACGCAGCGCAAACGCATCAGGCTGTGGGACGCAAACTCTTTGTGGAGACAAGAATGACCGATTTTTACAACCTCGTACCAAACGCTCCGGAGGGCCGCTATGATGGTATCGAACGCCCCTATACGCCTGACGATGTCTTGCGCCTGCGAGGCTCGGTTCAGATCAAACATACTCTTGCTGAAAACGGCGCCAACATGCTCTGGAAGCTCATCCACGAAGAAGGTTTCGTCAATGCGCTGGGCGCTCTCTCGGGCAATCAGGCAATGCAGATGGTTCGCGCAGGCCTCAAGGCAATTTATCTTTCCGGATGGCAGGTTGCCGCCGATGCAAACACTGCTTCAGCCATGTACCCAGACCAGTCGCTCTATCCGGCCAATGCAGCGCCGGAACTGGCCAAGCGCATAAACAAGACGCTGCAGCGCGCCGACCAGATCGAGACGGCGGAGGGCAAGGGTCTTTCGGTGGAGACCTGGTTTGCTCCGATCGTCGCTGACGCAGAGGCCGGCTTCGGCGGTCCGCTCAATGCCTTTGAGATCATGAAGGCGTTCATCGAGGCCGGTGCTGCCGGCGTCCACTACGAGGATCAGCTCGCTTCGGAAAAGAAGTGCGGTCATCTCGGCGGCAAGGTGCTGATCCCGACGGCGGCGCATATCCGCAATCTCAATGCCGCGCGGCTTGCCGCCGACGTCATGGGGACGCCGACGCTCGTCATCGCCCGCACCGATGCGGAAGCCGCGAAGCTTCTGACATCCGATATCGACGAGCGTGATCGTCCGTTCGTGGATTATGATGCGGGGCGGACGGCGGAAGGCTTCTATCAGGTCAAGAATGGCATTGAACCCTGTATCGCCCGGGCGATCGCCTATGCACCGCATGCCGATCTCATCTGGTGCGAGACGTCGAAGCCAGACCTTGAACAGGCAAGGCGCTTTGCCGAAGGCGTGCGCAAGGAGCATCCGGACAAGCTTCTTGCCTATAATTGCTCGCCTTCCTTCAACTGGAAGAAGCATCTCGACGAGGCAACGATCGCAAAGTTCCAGCGGGAACTCGGCGCCATGGGCTACAAGTTCCAGTTCATCACGCTCGCTGGCTTCCACCAGCTCAATTTCGGCATGTTCGAACTCGCCCGTGGCTACAAGGACCGGCAGATGTCGGCCTATTCGGAATTGCAGGAAGCGGAATTTGCCGCGGAGGCCAATGGCTACACCGCCACAAAGCACCAGCGCGAGGTCGGCACCGGCTATTTCGACGCGGTCTCGATGGCAATTACCGGCGGCCAGTCCTCGACGACGGCCATGAAGGAATCGACCGAGACGGCTCAGTTCCGTCCGGCTGCGGAGTAACAACCGACGAGGCGGCCTGGCCCATATATGCTGCCTCGCCCATCCGGCGATCACAAGACCGCCGCTGCAACGCCAAACAAGGAGAAAATCATGGCACCGCAGACACGCGTAAAGGAACGGGCCGAGGAGCAATCATCGGCCATGAATGCAGACCAGCAGGCTGTCATTCGCATTGTCGCAAACGACCTGCACCGCCTCAACCAGTCAGTGATGAAGGCGGTCGATGCCGGCGTATCAGTGGAACTCGTCCGCTCGGCCCGCCATCACGGCGGCGACGGCAACTGGGGCGATCTTCTGATCCCGGTCGTGGTCACGCGCCAATAACTGCAGCCGTGGCCTTCTCGGGCTTCGGTCTGGAGCCCGCACGGCGCAAAGACCGCCCGCAAGCGATTGCGGGCGGTTTTTAGTTTTTCCGCCTTGCAGCGTGAGAGCGAAAGGGTGGATCGTAGGATCAAGGGCCAGGATGACGGCGAGGGTGGTGCGAGGACGACGAGAGGCTCCTTCTTCGACCTTCGTTCAATTTACACGTCCACGGCGAGTAGCCAGACTCAGGGTCGAAACCTCGGGGTCCAGAATGAGCGGCTACGTTTACATCGTCACCAATTCCAGAAGGGGCACGCTCTATATTGGCGTGACGGCGGACCTACCCGGCCGTGTCTATCAACACAGAGAGGGCCTGACGCCGGGATTTGCATGGAAGTACGGCTGCAAGCGGCTTGTCTGGTACGAACAGCATGAACTCATCGTCGATGCCATCCAGAGGGAGAAATCGATGAAGAGGTGGTACCGGGAATGGAAGATACGCTTGATCGAAGGCTTGAACCCGCAGTGGGATGATCTCTACCACACGCTGCGATAACCAGCGCGAACCTATTCATCTGCCATCGCGCCAGTTTCGCACCCCGCCCGCCACCGGTCGTGTGGCGTTCCTTCTATGGCCAGACCCGACCCTCCACAAATATATCCGGGGCCTGCCTCCCATCGGCAAGTATTTTGCTCTATCATTTTGGCATCGAAACGAAATCTGGTGATTGATGCCTTCCGAAACCCCTGAGAAGAAGCCCGCGCGGACAACAACACGGCGGCGAACGCCAGCCTATGTCAAATCCAAGCGCGGGGTGAAAAACTGGCGCGAAGCTTCAGAATGGCTGGCCTGGCGGGATATCGAAGACATCGAATGCATTACCCCGGACCAGGCAGGCGTCGCCCGCGGCAAGATGATGCCGTCGAAGAAATTCACCTCCAATACCTCGCTCGCCCTGCCCTCCGCCGTGTTCATGGCGACGATCTCCGGCTCCTATCCCGAAGACGGCCACGGTTTTTCCTATCCGGAGGACGACGGCGATCTCAAGCTGATGCCGGACCTTTCGACCCTTTCCGAGGTTCCCTGGGAAAGCGATCCGACGGCGCAGGTCATATGCGATCTCGTCAACAAGGAGGGTGAGGCCGTCGAGTTCACGCCGCGCAACGTCCTCAAGCGCGTCATGGCCGCCTATAGCAAGAAAGGCCTGAAGCCGGTCGTCGCCCCGGAAATCGAATTCTACCTCGTCCGCAAGAACCCCGATCCCGACTACCCGCTGACCCCGCCGGTCGGCCGCTCCGGCCGCGCCATCGGCGGCGGCCAGGGCTATTCGATCGCCGGCGTCAACGAGTTCGACGAGCTCATCGACGATATCTACCACTTCTCCGAAGGCCAGGGCCTCGAGATTGACACGCTGATCCACGAAGAAGGCGCGGCGCAGCTCGAAATCAACCTGCGCCACGGCGATCCCGTGGAGCTTGCCGACCAGGTGTTCATGTTCAAGCGCACCATCCGCGAGGCCGCGCTCAAGCACGACATGTACGCGACCTTCATGGCCAAGCCGATCCAGGGCCAGCCGGGCTCGGCCATGCATATCCACCAGTCGATTATCGACAAGAAGACGGGCCGCAATGTCTTCACCAATCCGGATGGCACCGAAAGCGAAGCGTTCCGGCATTTCATCGGCGGCATGCAAAAGCATGTGCCGGCATCGCTTGTCATGTTCGCGCCTTATGTGAATTCCTACCGGCGTCTTACGCCGGCCGCCTCGGCTCCCGTCAACGTCAAATGGGGTTATGACAACCGTACGACCGCGTTTCGCGTGCCGCGCTCCGATCCCTCGGCGCGCCGCGTCGAGAACCGCATCCCCTCATCCGATGCCAACCCCTATCTCGCGCTTGCGGCGTCGCTCGCTTGCGGTCTGATCGGCATGAACAACAGGCTCGAGCCCGACGCACCGGCCTCGACCACGGTCAATGACAGCCTGATCGAACTGCCGCGCGGTCTCATCGAAGCGACAATCCTGTTCGAGCAGGACAAGGACCTGATCGGCATGCTTGGCGAAGCCTTCGTCATAACCTACGCCGCCATAAAGCGCGCCGAGTTCGAGACCTTCATGGAGGTGATCAGCCCGTGGGAGCGCGAATATTTGCTGCTCAACGTTTGACACGAAAATTGCCTTACGACATGCCCTATCAATCGCCCATTTCACCCGGCATCTCCTGGTACGAAACCACTATTCCTGACCGGACCGAATATCCGGCACTCGACGGATCGCGTCAGGCGGACGTCGTCATCATCGGCGGCGGTTTCACCGGCCTTTCAGCCGCCGTCCACCTGGCGTCCGCGGGAGCCGACGTGGTGCTCCTCGAAGCCTATCGCTTCGGCGACGGCGCATCGGGACGCAATGGCGGCCAGCTTGGCACCGGCCAGCGCACCTGGGCCGAGGACCTCGAAGCGCAATATGGTTTCACCCGCGCCAAGGCACTGTTCGATCTTGCCGAAGAGGCAAAAGCCTACCTTCTGCAATTTGCCGAAACCCATGGCATCGACATCGAATATGTGCCGGGGCAAATGTCGGTGGTGCACAAGAAGCGCTATCTGAAACATTACCAAAAGCATGCGGAGCTTATGGCGACACGTTTCGGCTATCCGCATATTCACTTCATGGATGCGGCGGAGACTGCCGAACGGCTCGGCTCTAGCCGTTTCCTTGGGGGAAACTACGACAAGGGCACGGGCCACATCCAGCCGATGAAACTCGTCGTCGGAACCGCCCGGGCAGCAGCAAAAGCCGGCGCGCATCTCTTCGAAAACACCAAGGTCACGGGGATCAGCTCCGAAAACGGCCGCGTTGCTGTCACGACCGGTTCGGGGACCGTGACGGCGGCCAAGGCCCTGATCGCGGTCAACGCCTATGGCGGCAATCTCGAACCCGTCAGCGCGGCGCATGTAATGCCGATCCGTTCCTTCATCGGCGCCACGGTTCCGCTCGGTGAGTACAGCCCCGTCCTCCCAGGCGGGGAAAGTGTCGACGATTCCCGCTTTGTCGTGCGCTATTTCCGCCGCTCACGCGACGGTCGCCTGCTCTTTGGCGGGCGCGAGGCCTATACGGCCGATAATCCGGAGGACATCAGCACCCATATCCGGCGGCAGATCGCCGAAATCTATCCGGCACTGGCCGATGTCGAGATTACCCAGGCTTGGGGCGGTTCGGTCGGTATCACGCTTCCGCGCCAACCCTTCGTGCGCGAGGTGATGCCGAATGTGATCTCGGCCGGCGGCTATTCCGGCCATGGGGTTATGCTGGCTAACTATGTCGGCAAGCTCTATGCGGAGACCGTGGCCGGCAACCGCGACCGGCTCAAGCTTCTGGAGGAGCTTAAGGTCCCGGCATTTCCCGGCGGACGCGCGTTACGGGCGCCGCTGCTGTTTCTGGCGCTCAGCTGGTACGCGCTGATGGACCGGGTCTAGCGGCTATACCTTCCTGACAATCACGCTGCCGACAGAATAGCCGGCGCCGAAGGAACAGATGACGCCGAGGCTGCCGGGTGCGAGATCGTCGGAGAATTTCGAGAAGGCGATGATCGATCCGGCCGACGACGTATTGGCGTAGTCCTGCAGGATGTTCGGCTGTTCGCCCGGCTGCGGCTCGCGCCCGAGCACCTTGACGCCGATCAGATCGTTCATGCCCTTATTGGCCTGATGCAGCCAGAGTCGGGACAGGTGCGCGGGCGCAATGTTCTCGTCGGCAAGGTGGGTGAGGATAAGGTCGGCGACGATCGGCACGACCTGCTTGAACACCTTGCGGCCCTCCTGGCGGAACAGCATGTCGCGGCGGTCGCTCATATGGCCTTCGCGGGTCCGCCGCAGGAACCCGTTATTGTTGCGGATATTGTTGGAAAACTGGGTGAGGCAGCGGGTCGACACGATTTCGAAACGATCGGGCGCCGTCGCAAGATCGGCACGCTCGAGCAAAACCGCCGTACAGACATCGCCGAAGATGAAGTGGCAATCCCGGTCGCGCCATTCGAGATGGGCCGAACAGACTTCGGGATTGACCATGAGGATAGCGCGGGCCGAGCCTGAACGGATCATGTCAGCCGCCGCCTGAATGCCGAAGGTCGCCGACGAACAGGCGACGTTCATGTCAAAGCCGAAACCCTCGATGCCGAGCGCCTGCTGCACCTCGATGGCGATGGCAGGGTAAGGCCGCTCGTGGTTGGAGGCGGCGCAAATGACCGCATCGATTTCCGAGGCGGTGCGTCCAGCCTTGGCGAGCGCGTCCGTTGCGGCTTGCACCGCCATTTCCGCCATGACCGAGAGTTCGTCGTCGCGGCGTTCCGGCAAGACCGGATGCATGATTTCCGGATCGAGCACCCCTGACTTGTTGAGGACGTGGCGACGCTCGATGCCCGATGCGCGCACGATGAAATCCTCGGCGGACATGGCGATTGGCTCGCGCGTTCCCGCCGCGATCTCGTCGGCATGAAGTTCATTCTGCCGCGTCGCAAAGGTGTTGAACGCCTCCACCAGTTCGGCGTTGCTGATGGACTGTTCAGGCGTGAAAACGCCCGTACCGCTGATGACGACCTTATGCATGGCGCTTCCAGTTTTTCTTTCCAAAAACCGATAGAGACTCCCGGCGCCCGGCGCAAGTAATCCCGTATTGTCATAAGAGGTTCATCGACGGGCCATAGGCTTTCCCCATATTTCGATAATGATTGGTAGGGGAACTGGCTATGACGGCGGAGAATTTGGCGGCAACGAGCCTCAGCGAACACCCTCTCGAAAAGCCCAAGAGCCTCGGCAATCTGCCCAACTATGCGGTCGTTGCGATCCTGATCGCCGGCCTTATCTATGTCGGCTGGTCGCTGACGCAGGATTTGACCAGTGCCGTCGCGGTGCCGTGGATCCTGCTCGGTCTTGCCCTCGTGACGGCCTTGGGCTTTGAGTTCGTCAACGGTTTCCACGATACCGCCAATGCGGTCGCGACGGTCATCTACACCAATTCGATGCCGGCGGAATTCGCCGTGATCTGGTCGGGCTTTTTCAATTTCCTCGGTGTGATGACCGCGAGCGGTGCGGTTGCCTTCGGCATTATTTCATTGCTTCCGGTCGAACTGATCATGCAGGTGGGTTCGAGCGCCGGCCTTGCCATGGTTTTCTCCCTGCTGGCGGCGGCGATCATCTGGAACCTCGGCACCTGGTATTTCGGTCTGCCCGCGTCAAGTTCGCATACGCTCATCGGCTCGATCGTCGGCGTCGGTCTTGCCAACCAGTTCGTCGCGCCGACAGGCACGGCAACCAGCGGCGTCGACTGGTCGAAAGCGACCGAAGTCGGCATGTCGCTTTTGATTTCTCCGCTTGTCGGCTTCTGCGCGGCGGCGCTCCTGCTTCTCACCATGAAGCTATTCATCAGGAACAAGGCGCTTTACGAGGCGCCCAAGGGCAATACGCCGCCGCCACTTTGGATTCGCGCAATGCTGATCTTCACCTGCACCGGCGTCAGTTTCGCCCACGGTTCAAACGACGGCCAGAAGGGCATGGGCTTGATCATGCTCATCCTGATCGGCGTCGTGCCGACCGCCTTTGCACTCAACAGGACTCCCGACATCAACTATCTCGATGCCTACAAGGCCGCTGCGACGCAGGCCGGCGCCGTCCTCCAGAAATACGAAAAGCCCGGCGTCGTCGTGACGGATGCGCATGCCGTCGTCAGCGAGGCCGTGCGCACCAAAACCTGGAGCGATGCCACGACTGTCGCGCTACAGCAATTCATCGTCGATACCAATGCGAGCATTTCGCCCTACGGTTCGGCGGCCAATGTGCCGACCGGCATGGTCAGCAATACCCGCAACGACATGTATCTTGCGGGTGAGGCGCTCAAGCTGATCGACAAGAAGAAGCTGCTGCCGATGGAAGCGGCGGACCTTGCCGTCATCAAGACCTATCACCAGGCGATCGACAATGCGACGAAGTTCATCCCGACCTGGGTCAAGGTGGCCGTGGCGCTGGCGCTCGGGCTTGGAACCATGGTCGGCTGGAGGCGCATCGTCGTGACCGTCGGCGAAAAGATCGGCAAGACCCACCTGACCTACGGCCAGGGCGCTTCCGCCGAACTGGTGGCCATGGGGACCATTTTCACCGCCGATACGCTCGGCCTGCCGGTGAGCACAACGCACATATTATCGTCGGGCGTCGCTGGAACGATGGTTGCGAACGGATCGGGACTGCAGATGTCGACCGTGCGCAACCTGTTGATGGCGTGGGTGCTGACGCTGCCCGTTTCGATCGCCTTGTCGTTCACGCTGTTCGTGATCTTGCGTCATCTGATCTGAAATAACTGGCCTCAAACGAGAAATGGCCGGCGATGCCGGCCACTACCATATGCGCGCAACCCAACCTTTCTGCTCCGCCAATTGGTCGAATGCCACATCGGCGGAGACAAGGGGCAACTCATAGTGAATCGCACTCGCAGCGAGCATCCGGTCAAAGGGATCGCGATGCGACCAATCCAGCAGGCCTGCCTTGAGGCTTACTTCAGGCGTCAAAGTTGCAACACGGCCCAATTGTGCTTCGAATATGGGAAGAAGGCGATCAACAAAGGGCGCCATCTCCGGCCATTTGCCGAGCCGCACCTTGTGGCTGATTTCAAAAAAACTCACGGGAGAAACGAAAACCTCATCCGCTTCCTCAATCATCGACAAATGAGCTTTCGGAAGAAGTTTATCCGCAAGCAGAAACCATGCCCAGACATGCGTATCGAGCAAGACCACTCTCATTCACTACGTTCCCAAAGCGCCAATTCCTCCTCGGACATAGGCTCAAGAAAATCCGGCGCCGTACCGGCAAGTTCCTTGAGCGCTCCGGCTTTAAAGCGGCTTTTGGGGATCGGAACCAGCTTCACCACCGGTTTGTTGCCTTTGGCGATAATAACCTCTTCTCCCGACAAGGCGGCATCGATCAACTTCGAGAGATTTGATTTGGCTGCATGGACATTGACCTGCATCGGAGTTCTCCAGATTAGCTAACTTAGCTAATAGCACACAACTTCGCTTTACAGTAGCTGAAAGCGAACATGTCCGTTCCGGAACGAAGGTTGAACCAACCTTGCTGGGCTATTCGCCTTTCGGTGCGTCCGCGCCGACGGTCACCTCGGCCCAGGCGTCGAAATCGCGCGCCAGTTCGCCGATCTTCTTGCGGGCATTCTCCAGCGCTTCCTTGCCGAGGAGAAGACGCAGCGGTGGATTTTCCGCCTCAACAGCCTGGACGATCGCCTTTGCCGCCCGCACCGGATCGCCCGGCTGGTTGCCGCTGACCTTGCGCAGCATATCGAGCCGCGCGCCGGCGGTGGTCCGGTAGTCCTCCATCGTTTCCGGCACTTCATTGGCCGAGCGGCCCGCCCAGTCCGTGCGGAAGCCGCTGGGCTCGACGATCAGGACCTTGATGCCGAGCGGCGCCACCTCCTTCGACAGCGATTCCGAAAGCGCCTCAACGCTGAACTTGGTCGCTGCATAGAAGCTGACAGCGACATTGGCGATGAGACCGCCCTGCGAGGAAATATTGACGATCGTCCCGGAACGCTGCTTGCGCATGACAGGCAGGACCGCGCGCGTCATGTTGGCGAGACCCCAGACGTTGATGTCGAACATCTTGCGCACTTCATCCATGTCGCTCTCTTCGAGCGAGCCGAAATAGCCGATGCCGGCATTGTTCACGAGCACATCGATCCGACCGAAATGCTCGTGCGCCGCCTTGACTGCGCTGGCAATCTCTTCGGCCTTCGTCACATCGAGCTTCAGAACGAGGGCATTGTCCTTGTGGTCTTTGGCAAGTTCTTCGACATGCGCTGGATTGCGCGCGGTAACGACGGTCGGATAGCCGAGTTCAAGCGTGTGCCGCGCGAGTTCGCGGCCAAAACCGGTTGAACAGCCAGTGATGAACCAGACAGGTTTGGATGTCATGATGATGTCCTTGATGATGAGGCGCCGCAGGGTCCAAACGGATTAGAGGAGCGTCGTGGGAAAAGCTGGACTACGCGTGCAATGTAGACCACCCGGCAACTGATTCAAGATTTGATGCAACCTGAGTTCATCGTTCAGATGCAACGCCCGCCATCCACCTCAAGCGCAACCCCGGTGATGAACTCCGCTTCATCCGAGGCAAGCCATAGCGCAGCATTGGCGACATCGAGCGGCGTAGACAGGCGTCCGAGAGGCACGGTTGCCTTGAACTGCGCGCGTTTCTCCGGCGTGTCCTCGCCCATGAACAACCCGAGCATAGGCGTTTCGCCCGCCACAGGGCAGAGGCAATTCACCCTGATCTTCTTTGGTGCAAGCTCGATGGCCATGGACTTGGTGGCGCTGATCGCCCATCCCTTGGAAGCGTTGTACCAGGTCAAGCCCGGCCGCGGCCGCAATCCCGCCGTCGACGCCGTGGTGATGATCGCGCCGCCGCCCTGCGCCTCCATGATCGGAACGACGGCGAGCGCCGCATAGTAGATCGATTTCATGTTGACCCCGGTGATGAGATCGAACGTGCTCTCATCAACGTCCAGCATCGACCCGTTGCGGTAAGTGAAGCCGGCATTATTGACCATAATGTCGATGCGGCCGAACTGGTCGGCTGCCGCCTGGACCATGCTCTCTACCTCGTCCTTGCGCGTCACGTCGGCATGAACGGCAATAGTCTTCGCGCCGATAGCTGCGGCAACCTTTTGCGCACCCTTGAGATTGAGGTCGGCCACCACGACATTGGCGCCCTCCTCGGCAAAGCGCTTTGCCATCCCTTCGCCGAACCCTGATGCTGCGCCGGTGATGATTGCTGTCTTGCCTGCCAAACGGGTCATTTCGTCTCCTGGATATGCTCATTGCTGGAATTGCTTGATATTCGCGGTCAATCGTGGCGGAAAACGATCGTCTTGGTCGCCGACATATCGTAAAGCGCCTCGAACCCCTTCTCGCGGCCATGGCCGGATCGCTTGAAACCGCCGAAGGGCAGTTCGATGCCGCCCCCAGCGCCATAGGCGTTAACGAAGACCTGCCCGGCGCGGACCCGCTTGGCGACGCGATGCTGACGCGCGCCGTCCTTCGTCCAAATCCCGGCGACAAGTCCGTATTCAGTGTTGTTGGCAATGCTGATCGCGTCGCTCTCATCGTCAAAGGCAAGGAGCGATAGGACAGGACCAAACACTTCCTCCTGTGCGATCACCGCCAAGGGATCGACCGAACCGAAGAGCACGGGCGCCACGTAATAACCGGCCGCCGGCGCGGCAGCAGCAATTGACCCGCGCGCAACGATTTCGTTGCCGGCCTCCACGGCCCCGGCAACATAGGAATCGATGCGGCGCTTCTGCGCCGGGTTGATTACGGCCCCAAGGTCAAAATCGGCATCGTGCGGTCCGGCGACAAGTTTGCTGAAGCGTTCGGCGAGCGCGCCCTCAACCTCGCCATAGATGCTGCGCTCGATAAGCACGCGGCTGCCGGCGGAACAGCTCTGGCCGCCATTCTGGATGATCGCATTGACAATGACCGGCAGGGCTTTGTCGATATCGGCATCGGCAAAGACGATTTGCGGCGACTTGCCGCCAAGTTCCATGGTAACGCCGCGATTGTTGAAGGCGGCTGCCTGCTGGATGGCGGTGCCGGTGGCTGGCGACCCGGTGAATGTTACGTAGTCGATGCCAGCATGCGCGGATAGCGCCGCCCCCGCCTCGCGCCCATAACCCGTGATAATATTGAGCACACCCGCCGGGAAGCCGGCTTCGATGGCAAGTTCTCCGATACGGATCGTCGAAAGCGATGCATCCTCGGCAGGCTTGACCACCAGCGTATTGCCCATGGCAAGCGCTGCCCCTACGACCCTTGCCAGGATCTGCAGCGGATAGTTCCAGGGGATTATCCCGGCAACGACGCCATGCGGTTCACGCAGAGTGAGCGCCGTGTAGCCATCGTTGAAAGGAATGGTATCGCCGTGGATCTTGTCGGCGGCGCCACCATAGAACTCATAATAGCGCATCGCAGCGGCAACATCAGCCTTTCCCTGGCGCAGCGGCTTGCCCGTGTCGCGCGATTCGAGCGCAGCGAGTTCGTCGCCGTGGCGCTCGATCAATTGCCCGAGCTTGGTCAACAGCCTGCCGCGTTCCGCAGCGGACATCCGCGACCAGGGTCCATGATCAAAGGCGGCGCGCGCTGCGCCAACGGCCCGGTCGACATCCTTTGCCTTGCTTGCCGGGATGCTTGCAAAGGCGAGGCCATCCGATGGACACAAAACAGTGATCGTTTCTTGCGAAAGTGCCGCGACCTGCCGACCGTTGATGATGTTCAGGAACTTCTGATCCTGCGCGACAACTTTGGAGAGATTCTGTACCATGACTACTTCCTGTTCGTTGCAATCGTAAGTGAACCGACACGAATTGGGAATGCATTTTGACGCAGTTCGTGCGCTGGGACTGGTCATTTTAAATCGATTAGATTATACAACGCTGCGCCCTTCGACGCATTCAGGCATAACGAGAGCATCCGTATGACAAGCCAGATAATCCCGGTTGAACCCTTTGATTGTATCGTTTTCGGTGGCACAGGCGATCTTGCAGAGCGCAAACTGATACCGGCTCTCTACCAGCGCCAGCGTGACGGGCAGTTCTCTGAGCCGACCCGCATCATCGGTGCCTCGCGTTCGGCCATGACCGACCAGGGTTACCGCGATTTTGCGGCGGCGGCGATCAAGGAATTCGTCAAGGCCGACGAGATCGATCCAAAGCAGCTCGACCAGTTTCTTTCCCGGATCTTCTATGTCGCCGTGGATGCCACGTCCGATAATGGCTGGGAGGAACTCAAGGCGGCGATCGGCAACGACACCAAGCGGATCCGCGCCTTCTATCTAGCGGTCAGCCCGTCACTGTTCGGCGATATCACGAGCCGGCTCAAGAGCCACAAGCTCGTGCACGATCATACCCGCATCATAGTCGAGAAGCCGATCGGCCGCGACCTCGCCTCGGCGATCGCCCTCAACGACACGATTGGCCACGTCTTCCACGAGCAGCAGATCTTCCGCATCGACCATTATCTAGGCAAGGAAACCGTGCAGAACCTGATGGCCCTGCGCTTTGCCAACGCCCTCTACGAGCCCTTGTGGAACTCCGCTCATATCGACCATGTCCAGATAACCGTGGCTGAAGCCGTCGGGCTCGAGAACCGTGCCGGCTATTACGACACGGCGGGTGCGCTGCGCGACATGGTGCAAAACCACATGCTGCAGTTGCTCTGCCTCGTCGCCATGGAACCGCCGTCGTCGATGGACGCCGATGCGGTGCGCGACGAGAAGCTGAAGGTGCTGCGCTCGCTCAGCCCGATCAACAACAAGAATTACCAGGAATTGACTGTGCGCGGCCAATACCGCGCCGGGGCGTCCGCCGGTGGCGCGGTCAAGGGATATCTGGACGAACTCGGCAAGCAGAGCAGCACCGAGACCTTTGTCGCCATCAAGGCCGAGATCGCCAACTGGCGCTGGGCCGGCGTGCCGTTCTATCTGCGGACCGGGAAGCGCCTCGCCACGCGCGCATCCGAGATCGTCGTTTCGTTCAAGCCGATCCCGCACTCGATCTTCGGCGACAGCGCCGGCCGCGTGGTCGCCAACCAGCTCGTGATCCGCCTGCAGCCGGACGAGGGTGTCAAGCAGTGGATGATGATCAAGGATCCGGGTCCGGGCGGTATGCGGCTTCGCCATGTTCCGCTCGACATGAGCTTTGCCGAGTCCTTTCAGGCGCGCAATCCCGATGCCTATGAGCGCTTGATCATGGATGTCGTGCGCGGCAACCAGACGCTGTTCATGCGTCGCGACGAGGTGGTTGCAGCCTGGCAGTGGGTCGACCCCATTCTCAAGGCCTGGGCCGAGGACGGACAGCCGCCCTACGGCTATACGGCCGGCACCTGGGGACCATCGGCTGCGATCGCCCTGATCGAGCGCGACGGTCGGACCTGGCACGAAGCGGAAGCATAGGAAGGTCGCACGCGCCATGGTGATCGATCACAAGCTGAACAGTTTCGCTGACGGTGATGCGCTCGCAGCGGCACTCGCATCCGCCGTCGCCGAACGGCTTGGCGCCGCATGCGAGGAACGCGGAAGTGCCGTGCTTGCGGTTTCCGGCGGCACGACCCCTGCCCGCTTCTTCAAAGCCCTTTCCAACAAGCGGCTGCCCTGGAAGAACATTACGATCACCCTCATCGACGAGCGGTATGTGCCGCCGACGAGCGACCGGTCCAACGAGAAGCTCGTACGCGAGCTGCTCCTGCAAAACGAAGCGGCGGATGCCAATTTCGTCGGCCTCTACAATCCTGCGCCCAATGTCGAACAAGGTGCTAAACTGGCGTCCGAGGCAATCGGCCGGCTTGGACGCCCGTTTGACGTTTCCGTACTTGGCATGGGGAACGACGGGCACACGGCATCGTTCTTTCCGGGCGGCGACCATCTTGCTGAGGCGATTGCGCCGGACCAGACAGCACCGGTTCTGCCCATGCAGGCGGAAGGCGCGGGCGAACCGAGACTGACGCTGACGCTTCCGACGATTGCCGGATCGCGCTTCGTGGCACTGCATATTGAAGGCGCGGCGAAGAAGGAAGTGCTCGAAGCGGCGCTTGGCGAAGGCAGCGCGCTCGACATGCCGATCCGTGCGGTTCTGCGCTATGAGCCGATCGAGCTTGAGATTTTCTGGGCGCCGTGAGCGGCCCGACTGCGTTGCTGCATCGGGAAGCTCCCAACTTCCGGGCAGCCGCCAAGAGGAGATAGAAGATGACCGTCCTGCAACGGGTAAAAAGCATTACCAATCGCATTTGCGAACAATCACGACCAACGCGCGATGTCTATCTCGATCACCTGCGGGAGGCGGCCTCGCGCAAGCCGAAACGTTCCGCGCTCGCCTGTGCCAATCTTGCCCACGGCTTTGCCGCGTGCAGTCCATCCGACAAGGCGGCGCTTGCCGGCGACGTGGTGCCCAATCTCGGCATCATAACCTCCTACAACGACATGCTCTCGGCGCATCAACCGTTTGAAACCTACCCCCAGCTCATCAAGGCGGCGGCCAAGGAAGCTGGCGGCGTGGCGCAAGTCGCCGGTGGTGTTCCTGCCATGTGCGACGGTGTCACCCAGGGTCAGCCGGGCATGGAACTTTCCCTGTTCTCGCGCGATGTCATCGCCATGGCAACGGCGATCGGCCTATCGCACGATATGTTCGACGCCGCGGTATATCTTGGCGTTTGCGACAAGATCGTGCCCGGGCTCGTCATCGGCGCGCTCACCTTCGGTCATCTTCCAGCGGTGTTTGTTCCAGCCGGACCGATGACGACCGGACTGCCCAACGACGAAAAGGCGAAGACGCGCCAGCTCTATGCGGAGGGCAAGGTCGGGCGTGATGCGCTGCTCGAATCGGAATCGAAGTCCTATCACGGCCCCGGCACCTGCACCTTCTACGGCACCGCCAATTCGAACCAGATGCTGATGGAGATCATGGGCCTGCACATGCCGGGCGCCTCTTTCATCAATCCGGGCACCCCCTTGCGCGAAGCGTTGACCCGCGAAGCTGCGAAGCGGGCGCTCGCCATTACCGCTCTCGGCAACGAATATACGCCGGTCGGCGAGATGATCGACGAGAAGACGATCGTAAACGGCGTCGTGGGACTGCATGCGACAGGCGGTTCCACCAACCATACGATGCACCTCGTCGCCATGGCGGCTGCAGCCGGTATCAAATTGACCTGGCAGGATATTTCCGACCTGTCAGACATCGTGCCGCTGCTCGCCCGCGTCTATCCAAACGGTCTTGCCGACGTGAACCATTTCCATGCCGCTGGCGGCATGGGCTATATCATCCGCGAACTTCTCGATGCCGGGCTCCTGCACGAGGACGTCAAAACGGTCTGGGGCGGCAGCGAGGGACTGCGCGCCTATACGATCGAGCCGAAGCTCGGCGAAAACGGCGCTGTCGTGCGTGAGCCTATCGCTGCCGAGAGCGGCGACAAGAAGGTCCTGTCCACCTACAAGGAACCGTTCCAGGTGACCGGCGGACTGAAGATGCTCAAGGGCAATCTCGGCACCGCCGTCATCAAGACTTCTGCCGTGAAGGCCGACCGCCATATTATCGAGGCGCCGGCCATCGTTTTCGACAGTCAGGCTGAGCTGCAGGATGCGTTCAAGGCGGGAAAGCTCGACCGAGATTTCGTGGCTGTGGTGCGTTTCCAGGGCCCTCGCGCGAACGGCATGCCCGAATTGCACAAGCTGACCCCGGCGTTGGGGGTCCTGCAGGATCGGGGCTACAAAGTTGCGCTCGTTACGGACGGGCGCATGTCCGGCGCTTCGGGCAAGGTTCCGGCCGCGATCCATGTGACGCCCGAGGCACTCGACGGCGGCCTTATTGGCAAAATCCGGGATGGCGATGTCGTCCGGCTCGACGCGGAAATTGGCGCGCTGGATGTGCTCGAGGATCCGGACGTTCTGGCGGGCCGTCCCGCCCCTGAAGTTGATATCAGCCACAACAGCTATGGCATGGGCCGCGAACTCTTCGCGACATTCCGCCAGGCAGTCGGCCGGGCCGACCACGGAGCTTCTGTGTTCGGCTAGAACATGAAGCGCTAATACGTCGTGCGGCGCTCGTCCGAAGGCGAGCGCCCGAATTGCGCGCGGTAGCTCTGTGCGAAATAGGAATGCGACGTAAATCCCGTTGCGAGCGCGACGTCGAGAATCGGCGAATGGGTTTGCCGCAGCAATTCGCGTGCCCGTTCGAGCCGCAGGCTCATATAGTAACGGCCCGGCGTCATGTTGAGGTGGCGCAGAAACAGCCGTTCGACCTGCCGCACCGACAGGCCCACCGCCTTGGCAAGCCGGACCGCCGATTTCGGCTGTTCTAGATTGTCGGCCATCAATTCCACGATCTTGCGCAGTTTTTCCGACTTGCCGGTCAGGTCCCGCTCCGGCCCGATCCGCTGGCGATCGGTCTGCGAGCGAATGCGCTCGTGGTGAAACTGGTTCGCGACCTCGTTGGCGAGCGCCGGGCTGAAATCCTGCCGGATGATTTCAAGCATCAGGTCGATCGAGGTGGTGCCGCCGGCGCAGGTATAACGCTTGCGGTCGATCTCGAAGACATTGCCCGTGCATTCGATCTGCGGGAACTTCTCCTGGAAGCCGGCGCGGTTCTCCCAATGGATCGTGCAGCGATGACCTTCGAGCTGGCCGGCTTCGGCAAGGATATAGCTGCCGATATTGAGCCCGCCCAGCGCCGCGCCGCGCCGTCCGAGATTGCGCAACGCTGCAATGACCTTCTGCTTGTCGTCGAAGTCGGTCTTAAGGCCGGCGCAGACAAAGAAGATATCGGACGACGGAAGGTCGGCGAGCGCATAATCCACGTTAATTTGCAGGCCGTTAGAAGCGGTCACGGCCTCGCCATTGGCCGATACGATGATCCACGAATAATAGGGCTGCTCGGCCATGCGGTTGGCCGTACGCATCGTATCGATGGCAGCGGCAAGGCTGAACATCGGGAATTTGTCGACGAGCAGAAAGGCAAAGGTTCTGCTGACCTTGAGGGCTTGGGCCATGTGCTCTTTTAGCGAGATTCCCTGTTAGAGCAAATCGATCAGAAGCGCGGCGGCACCTTCCCAACCGAGCGGTAGGCCGCGAAGAGCGTATTGGCCATCAGCATGGCGATCGTCATCGGACCGACGCCGCCGGGGACCGGTGTGATCGCGGCTGCAACCGTCGCCGCATCGGCGAAATCGACATCGCCGACAAGGCGCGACTTGCCTTCGCCCTTTTCCGGAGCCGGGATGCGATTGATGCCGACATCGATCACGGTTGCGCCGGGCTTGACCCAATCGGCCTTGACCATTTGCGGCCTGCCGACGGCGGCGACGAGAATATCTGCGTTGCGGCAGATGCCCGCCAGATCCTTGGTCCTGCTATGGGCAATCGTCACCGTCGCATTGTGAGCAAGGAGCAGATTGAACATCGGCTTGCCGACAATGTTCGAGCGGCCGATTACCACGGCGTTGAGCCCTGAGAGGTCCCGGCCCAGAACGCGCTCGATCAGCAGCATGGAGCCTGCCGGCGTGCACGGAACGAAAGCTGTATCGAGTTCGCCGGTGCCGAGCTTGCCGACATTGATGAAATGGAAGCCGTCGACGTCCTTGTCCGGCGAAATCGCCTGGATAATGCGGCCGGAATCGATGTGCTTGGGCAGCGGAAGCTGCACCAGGATGCCGTGGATAGACGGGTCGGCATTGAGGCTCTCGACAAGAGCAACGAGCTCTTCCTCGCTGGTGTCTTCGGCGAGGGTGTGCTGTACGGATTTGAAGCCGCATTCACGGGCCTTCTTGCCCTTTGAGGCGACGTAGACCTGGCTTGCGGGATCTTCACCGACGATAACGACGGCGATACCGGGCGTGATCCCGGCGGACTCTCTCAGTTCGGCGGCCGACGCCTTGACCTTCGAAACCACGTCCTCGGCAATTTCCTTGCCATTGATCGTCACTGCCATGTGCTGCTCCCGGGCGTCGAACTGGTGGATCGGCCACCATAGTGTTGATTTTGCGGCCGAATAATACCGTCAAAGCGGCGTTCGCTGACGCAATAGCGAAAGCGGTCGGGAACAGCAATGCGATGATGTGCCCCAGAGGCGCGTCAGGCTTCCAATCGTTGCTTGGCGGGGACGCCAAATCCATGCATGATCACAGAATCTCTCCCGAATCCGGAATTTTCGATGCGCTATTCAGCTTTCAGCCTGCTCAAGAACGCCCTCAACGGCAATAAGGACTGGAAGCCCGCCTGGCGCAAACCCGACCCGAAACCGGCCTACGACGTCGTCATCATCGGCGGCGGCCATGGTCTTGCGACAGCCTATTATCTCGCCAAGGAGCATGGGATTCGCAATATTGCGGTCGTCGAAAAGGGCTGGCTCGGCTCCGGCAATATCGGCCGCAACACGACCGCGATCCGCTCGAACTATCTCCTCACCGAAAACCAGCACTTCTACGAAGCATCGATGAAGCTCTGGGAAACGCTATCCCAGGACCTCAACTACAATGTGATGTTTTCCCAGCGCGGCGTCATCAACCTCGCCCATACGCTGCCGCAGCTCGACGTTTACGCCCGTCGCGGCAACCAGATGCGTCTCAATGGCATCGATTGCGAGTTGATGAACCCGCAGCAAATCAAGAAACTGATCCCCGGCCTCGACATCAGCAACAATGCGCGTTTTCCGATTCTCGGCGGGCTCATGCAGCGCAGCGCCGGAACTGCGCGCCATGACGCAGTCGTCTGGGGCTATGCCCGCGCTGCCGACCAGCTTGGCGTCGATATCATCGAGAACTGCGAAGTCACAAGCTTTCTCAAGGACGGCGATACCATTACAGGCGTCATGACGACGCGCGGTCCGATCAAGGCCAAGAAGGTCGGCTGCGCGGTGGCCGGTCATACCAGCGAACTCATGCGCCGCGCCGGCGTCGACCGCCTCCCGCTTGAATCGCATGTGCTACAGGCCTTTGTCTCGGAGGCGCTGAAGCCCGTCGTCGACACGGTCGCGACCTTCGGCGGCGGACATCTCTATTTCAGCCAGTCGGACAAGGGCGGGCTTGTGTTCGGCGGCGATATCGACGGCTATAATTCCTATGCGCAGCGTGGCAACCTTCCGGTCGTCGAAGATGTAATGAGCGAATTCGTCGCCGTCATCCCGGCACTGGCACGCGTCAAGCTGCTTCGCTCCTGGGGCGGCATCATGGACATGACGATGGACGGCTCCCCCATCATCACCACGGGGCCGCTGCCCGGCATGTATCTGAACACCGGCTGGTGCTATGGCGGGTTCAAGGCGACGCCGATTTCGGGAAAATGCTTCGCCTGGACCATCGCCAAGGATGAGCCGCACCCGCTTTCCGCGCCATTTACGCTGGACCGGTTCTATCGCGGCTATGTCATTGACGACAAGGGACAGGGTCCCACTCCGAGACTGCACTAGGGCGTCTTCCGGTCCTTCACCTGCTTGATCGCAGTATCGAGCCTCGAGGGTGCAATATCCGAGGCCGGAACGGGGGCCGTTTCCGCGACGAGCGAGGTCGGCTCCACCGGCCTTTCCGATAATGCGGAAGCCTTGCGCCTCCGGACCTGGGATGCCTCGATCATTCCGATTATCAAGGCAATACCCAAGGCGACGCCTACCGGCAGGATAATGCCCTTATCGACACTGAATAGCGTTCCGATGATGACCACGGCAACGATAAGCCACCGCAGCGGCCGGATGCCATGCGCTTGCTCTTCGGGGGCGGCGTCTGTATTCGCAGGCAATTCAGTAACGGGGGCGACATCTTCCGGCAAAGCCGGACCTTCGGCTGCGCCGCCGATCGGTTGCGAAGGTTGAGTGGTTTCCGCCAGATCCTCTACCGGCACAGGCTGAGCGTCGCCATCGCCTGGCACGACGCTGCGCGGTTCTTCGTCGCCACGCCGGTTGAGTTCGGCCTTGATCGCGGCCATCTCGGCGCGCAAGCGATCAACTGCCTCCTGTTCGGCTTCCTCCGGGGTGAGACTGCGGGCCGTTTCCGGCCACGATCGCTGCAGATCGTCGCTCGCTGCGGCCAGACGCAAAGCGCGCATCCGATGATAGCGTTCGAGCTCGCTTTCGTGACGAAACGATGGCCCGGACTCTCCAGCGGGCTCCTCCGGCTGGCCCGCAAACGAGAGCAGCGACCGTGGCCGCTTCTTCGTCTCGTTCTCGCGATTACTCATCTGCAACCCAACTCCAGCACTGCCGTAACCTGTGTCTTTCGTTCATAGACGAAGGTTAATTCAATCTAAAGTCACGTCAAAAATAAATGGTTAATCGGAACCTGCACAGGTCAGTGGCGATCGGCGGTTGACCCGAAGCACCGGAGCGGATCAAAGTGCGCCAAAATCAGGGAGAAAGATAATGGCTGAGAATGTGGTTTTGGTCGGGTGCGGCAATATGGGTTTTGCCATGCTCAAGGGCTGGCTCGATGCCGGCGTGCTGAAGCCGGGCCAGGTGCATGTCGTGGAACCGACCGACGCGTTAAGGGAACGGGCGGCAGGGTTGGGGGTGGAAGCCGTTGCCAATGCCAGCCGCCTGCCTGCCGACCTTGCACCGCGCGTCATCCTCGTCGCGGTCAAACCGCAGGTCATGGGCGACGTGCTTCCAGCCTATGAGCGTTTCGCCAGGACGGCGACATTTGTCAGCGTCGCTGCCGGCATCACCGTCGCATTCTTTGAACAGAACCTCGGCAAGGACGCCGCCATTATTCGCACGATTCCGAACACGCCAGCGGCGATCGGAAAAGGCATGATCGTCACCTACCGCAACAGCAATGTGGAAGACGAGGATGCGCGTTTCGTCAATACACTGTTCAAGACGAGCGGCGCTGTCGCTTCGGTCGCCGACGAGAGCCTGATCGACGCGGTGACCGCGGTGTCAGGTTCGGGCCCGGCCTACGTGTTTCATTTCATCGAATGCCTGACCGAGGCAGCAGTCGCCGCAGGGATCGAACGCAGCACCGCAGAACTATTGGCGATGCAGACCGTCTATGGCGCGGGTGCGCTTGCCGCTTCGAGCAAGGACACACCAACGACGCTACGCGAACAGGTGACAAGCCCGAACGGCACAACCGCGGCAGCGCTTAACGTGCTAATGGGGGAGAACCGAATGCAAAAGCTTGTTACCGAGGCTGTCGATGCGGCGCACCAGCGCGCCATTGAACTTGGCAAAGTTTGAGCTTTCACCCCTGCAAGGCTTGCTCTAGCCTGCGTGCATGAACGTTCATTCGTCCCCTGATATTGTCGCGGCCACGCCGCAACGCGCTTACGGCGCCGCGCGGCTTTCCGTCAAACATGTGAATGGCCGAACCCGCATCGCCTCGCTCTATCAGGAGGGTTGTGCCAAGATTCGCCTGCCCGAGCGCGACGACCACGGTCTTGAGGCGGTGATGATCAACACGTCCGGCGGCCTGACCGGCGGCGACAGGATGCGCTGGGAGTTCGATGTCGCGGAGAACTGCAGGGCGCAAATCACGACGCAGGCTTGCGAGCGCATTTATCGCGCGTCCGCCGATACCGCCGAAGTCGAAACGAAGCTTCACGTCGGCGAACAGGCTTCGCTGGCGTGGCTGCCGCAGGAAACCATTGTCTTCGAGAAATCGGCGTTGCGCCGCAGCCTGAATATCAGTCTTGCCGGGGCAAGCCGCGCACTGATCATCGAGCCGATCATTTTCGGGCGCAAGGCAATGGGCGAAAACATTGAGACCGCAACGTTCCACGATCGCTGGCGCATCTGGCGCGACAACAGGCTCGTCCATGCCGAGGATTTTCGTCTTGGTCCCGATGCCGGTTCAATGCTCCGCCAACCAGCGCTGCTCGGCGGTGCTCGAGCCATCGCAACGGTATTGCTGCTTGGCGCCGATGCGGAGCGCCATCTCGATGCAGCGCGGAAAATAATTGGCGCGAAAGGCGGTGCCTCCTTCTGGTCTGGCAAGCTTCTTGCGAGACTGATCGACGGCGATGCCTATAACCTGCGAAAGCGGCTGGTTCCTTTGATCGAACTGCTGAACGAAGAGGCAGGCGTGCCTATAGTCTGGGCAATCTAGACGCGAATGTAAGTACAATTTCTAGGGGAAACGATGAACCTCACTCCACGGGAAAAAGACAAGCTTCTCATTTCCATGGCGGCAATGGTCGCGCGCCGGCGGCTCGAGCGCGGCGTCAAGCTCAATCACCCCGAAGCCATTGCCCTGATCAGCGATTTCGTTGTCGAGGGCGCCCGTGACGGACGCTCCGTCGCCGATCTCATGGAAGCGGGCGCTCATGTCATTACGCGTGAGCAGGTCATGGAGGGCATTGCCGAGATGATCCACGACATCCAGGTCGAGGCAACGTTCCCGGACGGTACGAAGCTTGTCACCGTACATGAACCGATCCGCTAGGAGCAGACGATGATCCCAGGAGAAATCATCCCGGCCAAGGGCGACATCGAACTCAACGCCGGCGCGATCACGGTGACCTTGAAGGTCGCCAACAGGGGCGACCGGCCGGTTCAGGTCGGTTCGCATTACCATTTCTTCGAGACCAATTCCGCCCTCGACTTCGAGCGCGGAAAAGCCCGCGGCATGCGCCTCGATATTGCCGCCGGCACCGCAGTCCGCTTCGAGCCCGGACAGGAGCGCGACGTCACGCTGGTGCAGCTCGGCGGGAACCGGACCGTCTATGGATTCCAGCAAAAGATCATGGGCAAGCTTTGAGAATACCGCTTGAATCTTTCATGCCGAAAAGCGACCGGAAGATCTCCGATCGCAACGCGCCTACCGAATTGCCGGGCAGAAGCGGGCGGTCAGCTCGGCTTCTTGGTGACCAGCGTCAGCAGACCCTTGGAATCAAGACTTGCGATGACAACGGCAGCGGACGTCAGGCCCTTTTCCTTGAGGGCGGCCGAAACCTGGGGCGACTTGTCAATCGAGGTCCGGAGCTTCTGTACGTCCGTATCGCTGCGCTTGGCGATAGCCTCGTTGACCTGGCTCTTCGTCCCTTCGGGCAGTTCGTTGATATCGACAATGTTGATGGTGGTGATCGGCGTCGCTCCGGCTTTTGCTGGCGCCTCGGTCTTGCCTGCCGGCTGTTCAGCCGACGGGGCCTGCGGAGCGGCGGACTGCGCGTAGGCAACGGATGTCGCCAGCGGGAATGCCGCACACAGCGTCAGGACTATCATCTTTCGCATCGTTTTTCCTTTCATGCGATTGGCGAACGATCATCTACTGATGACGGGCGCAGTTCACATGCGGAATTCGATCTGAAGCGGTCAGCAATCGGGTCTTGTCGGGGCAATAACACGGCGAGAATGTGTCGCACTGAACCGGCAATACCGCAGCCTACTCATGCAAGAGGGAATGTTCATGCCCGCTAAAATCAGCCGTCCCGCCTATGCCCGCATGTTCGGCCCGACGACCGGCGACCGTGTGCGCCTTGCCGATACCGAACTCTTTATCGAAGTCGAGAAGGACTTCACGGTCTATGGCGAAGAAGTGAAATTCGGCGGCGGCAAGGTCATTCGCGACGGCATGGGGCAGAGCCAGATCGCACGGGCGGACGGCGCTGTCGATACGGTCATTACCAATGCCTTGATCGTCGATCATACCGGCATCTACAAGGCCGATGTCGGCCTGAAAGACGGTTTGATCGCCTCCATCGGCAAGGCCGGCAATCCCGACACGCAGGCCGGCGTTTCGATCATCATCGGGCCGGGCACGGAAATCATCGCAGGCGAAGGCAAGATCCTGACCGCTGGGGGCATGGACGCACATATACATTTCATCTGTCCGCAGCAGATCGAGGAAGCGCTGATGTCGGGCGTGACCACGATGTTCGGAGGCGGCACCGGCCCGGCCCATGGAACCTTGGCCACCACCTGCACGCCCGGGCCTTGGCATTTGGCACGAATGATCCAGTCCTTTGACAATATTCCGATGAATATCGGCCTTTCCGGCAAGGGCAACGCCTCGCGGCCGAAGGCGCTTGTGGAAATGATCCTCGGCGGCGCCTGCTCGCTGAAACTGCACGAGGATTGGGGAACGACCCCTGCAGCCATCGATAATTGCCTCACTGTTGCCGATGAATACGACGTACAGGTGATGATCCACACCGATACGCTCAATGAAAGCGGCTTCGTCGAGGATACGGTCAACGCCTTCAAGGGGCGCACCATCCATGCATTTCACACGGAAGGCGCCGGGGGCGGCCACGCGCCCGACATCATCAAGATCTGCGGACTGGCGAATGTCATTCCTTCATCGACCAATCCGACCCGGCCCTATACGAAGAACACGATCGCCGAGCATCTCGACATGCTCATGGTCTGTCATCATCTCTCTTCGTCGATCCCGGAGGACGTTGCCTTTGCCGAGAGCCGCATCCGCAAGGAGACGATCGCGGCTGAAGACATACTCCACGATATCGGAGCTTTCTCGATCATCTCGTCCGACAGCCAGGCGATGGGCCGTGTCGGCGAAGTGCTGATCCGCACCTGGCAGACGGCCGACAAGATGAAGCGGCAGCGCGGAAGCCTGCCGCAGGAGACCGGCGACAACGACAATTTCAGGGTGAAGCGCTATATAGCGAAATACACGATCAATCCTGCCATCGCGCAAGGCATCTCGCGGCATGTCGGTTCGATCGAAACCGGCAAGCGGGCCGATCTTGTGTTGTGGAACCCGGCCTTCTTCGGCGTCAAACCCGATCTTGTGTTGCTTGGCGGCTCGATTGCCGCCGCGCCCATGGGCGATCCCAATGCCTCGATCCCAACACCGCAGCCGGTGCACTACCGCTACATGTTCGGCGCCTTTGGCCGCAATGTCAGCAATTCGTCGGTGACATTCGTCAGCAAGGCGGCTGAGGAAGCCGGCCTGCGGCAGTCGCTTGGCGTCGACAAGCAGTTCATCGCCGTCGAGAACACCCGTGGCGGCATTTCAAAGGCTTCGATGATCCATAATGACGCGACGCCTCATGTCGAGGTCGACCCCGAGACCTATGAGGTGCGGGCCGACGGCGAATTGCTGACCTGCGAGCCGGCCACTATACTGCCGATGGCGCAGCGCTATTTCTTGTTCTGATGGATGGTAAATTGATGAAAGAGCACTTCAAGCGGCTGGCCTACTATAATAAATGGGCCAATACCCGCATATATGACGCTGCCGCGGCGCTCGACAGCGAGGACTATTATGCCGACCGGCGGGCGTTCTTCCGGTCCGTGCACGGCACGCTGAATCATATTCTCGCCATCGACAAATTGTGGTTCGGGCGGATTACGGGCGATCCCTACATTCCGCCGAGCCTCGACGTCATCCTTCATGACAACCTCGCGGATTTGCGGGCCACCCGCGACGCATTTGACAATCACATCATCGATGTCATCGGTGACCTCGGCGAGGATCGCGTCACCGGCGTGTTCCGCTGGACGACGATGGAGGGTGCGCCCTATGCATCGACGCTCGATCGCTGCCTGACGCAGAACTTCAATCACCAGACACACCATCGCGGGCAAGTACACACCCTGCTCAGCCAGTTGACCGGCAATGCGCCGCCGCTCGACTTCTTCTTGTGCATGAACGACGATTTCAATGAGGAAGACCATTTGCAATGAAACGGGTGACCGATCACGACCACGCCGGGCACTATCATGGCGCACCGTTCGACAGCGTCGTCCTTGCCCATGATGAGCGGCATTTGCGGCGTAAGGTTCTGACCTTGCGCAACGGCGAACAAATTCTCGTTGACCTGCCCGAGGCGATCGCCTTTGCCCATGGCGACGTCCTTGTGCTCGAAGACGGGCGCATGGCCGAAATCATCGCCGCCGACGAGCAGCTTTACGAGGTCTTGCCGCGCGATCGCCAACATCTTTCGGAGCTTGCCTGGCACCTCGGCAACCGTCACCTGCCGGCGCAGTTGGAAGAACAGCGGATCGTGATCCTGCGCGACCATGTCATCAAGGCCATGCTCGAGGGGCTGGGGGCAAGGGTCAATGAGATTGTCGCCCCCTTTCAACCGCTGCGCGGGGCGTACCATGGCGGGCACGGGCACCATCATCACGGGCACGGCCATGAGCACGAGGATGAGCATGAGCATGAGCATGAGCATGAGCATAATTGAGGCCGTCGCTTACGTGAGGCCTATGTCGTGAACACCCCTCACCTCATCCGCCTCATGACCTGGCTGTCGCCGGCCTTCCCCGTCGGGGCGTTTTCGTACAGCCATGGCATCGAGCGGGTGATCCATGACGGCATAATTCGCGACAGGGCGACGCTTGAAGACTGGCTGCGCGACCTCCTCCACCAGGGCTCTGTATGGAATGATGCCGTCCTTTTTGCTGCGGCGTGGCGTGAACCTGATGCCGGTGAGGATATCGCCGCGCTTGGCGCGGCGATGGCGGGCTCGGCTGAGCGATACATGGAAACGACGCTGCAAGGCAGCGCTTTCATCCAGGCGGCAAGCCATTGGATGGACGTGCGATCCGCAGACGATATACCCTACCCCGTAGCTGTCGCAAAAGTCGCAGCCGCAAACGGTGTAGAACTCGAACCGGCGCTTGCCGCCTATCTCCATGCCGTCCTGTCCAACCTGATCCAGGGCGCGGTCAGGCTGGTACCCCTCGGGCAAAGCCAGGGCGTGGCCCTGATGGCTTCGCTTGAACCGGCGATCCTTGGCGTGGCAAGTGCCGCAGCACGGTCCAGCCTTGATGATCTTGGCTCGGCCGCGATCATGTCGGAAATCGCCGCCATGCAACATGAAACACAATATTCGAGGGTCTTTCGCTCATGATTTCCCAGAATGGACCATTGCGGGTCGGCATTGGCGGACCCGTCGGCTCGGGCAAAACCACCGTCACGGAAATGCTGTGCAAGGCGTTGCGCGGCAGATATTCCGTCGCGGTCGTCACCAACGATATCTATACGAAGGAAGATGCGCTCATTCTCAACCGCTTGCAGGCCCTGCCGGAGGACCGCATCGTGGGCGTCGAGACCGGCGGTTGTCCCCATACGGCCATCCGCGAGGACGCGACAATCAATTTGCAGGCCATTGCCGAGATGAACAAGCGGCATCCCGATCTCGACATCATCTTCATCGAATCGGGCGGCGACAATCTGGCGGCGACGTTCTCGCCCGATCTTGCTGACCTCACCCTCTATGTGATCTCGGTGTGCCAGGGCGAGAAGATCCCGCGCAAGGGTGGCCCCGGCATCACGCGATCCGATCTCCTGATCATCAACAAGAAGGACCTTGCGCCCTATGTTGGAGCTGATCTCGAGGTGATGGATGCAGACACGAAGACCCAGCGCGGCGGCAAGCCCTATGTCTTTACGGATATGCTGCGCCGCGACGGGCTCGATGCCGTCATTGCCTTCATCGAGGCAGCCGGCGGCCTACGCCAGGCGGCTTAGCGCATCGCTGGGTCCGATCATCGCTTCGGCCAGGATCTCATAGGACCTGATTCGCGCCTTGTGATCGAAAATCTGTCCAGTGACCATGACTTCATCGGCGCCGGTGCGTTGAATGAATTCCTCTACACCGGCCTTGACCGTCGCGCGCGAGCCAACGACGCTGCATGACAATGCCAGGCGAAGAATGGCCTTGGAGTGCAGGTCGAGTGTTTCCTCGTAGTTTTCGACCGGCGGCGGCAGCGGGCCGGGCCTGCCTGTGCGCAAGTTTACGAAGGCCTGTTGCTGCGAACTCTGCAGGAGTTTTGCCTCCGCATCTGTTTCGGCCGCAAAGACATTGAGGCCGAGCATCACGTAGGGCTGATCGATATGTCCCGAAGGCTCGAAGCGGGCACGGTAGATTTCGATCGCCCGCTCCATTTCCGCTGGCGCAAAATGCGACGCGAAGGCGTATGGAAGTCCGAGCGCCGCAGCAAGCTGCGCGCCGAAGAGGCTGGAGCCCAATATCCAGACCGGCACGTTCGTGCCGGCACCCGGTACCGCGATGACCCGCTGGCCGGGTTCCGGGTCGCGCAGATAGCCCATCAACTCGACCACATCCTGCGGAAAACCGTTGACGTCCTGATTGAGATTGCGGCGCAGCGCCTGCGCCGTGATCTGATCGGTTCCGGGCGCGCGCCCGACGCCGAGATCAATGCGACCCGGATGCAGCGAAGCGAGCGTGCCGAAGGCCTCTGCTACCATCAGCGGCGCATGATTGGGCAACATGATGCCGCCAGCGCCCACGCGGATGGTCGAAGTTCCAGCGGCAATATGAGCAATGACGACCGCAGTCGCCGCGCTGGCAATGCCGCGCATGCTGTGATGCTCGGCGAGCCACAAGCGGTTATAGCCGAGCCGTTCGGCATTCTGGGCAAGATCGAGTGAATTGCGAAGCGATTGCCCGGCATTGCTGCCTTCGGCGATCGGTGAGAGGTCGAGGACGGATATTGGGGTCATCGGCTTCATATAGGCGCGCGCCTACGCGGCGCAATGCACGCCCGCCGTTTCATGATTCACAAATATTGAAGCTTGTTTGAATTTGGAGGCGAACACGGCAGCCCAATGGCCGGTCTCAGAGCGAACGGGAGTGAAGACGCAGTTCCGGCCCCTTGAGGGCACGCGTCTCCTGCGACAACTGCTCATCGGCCTCGCGAATAGCGGTCTCGATGAAATAAGCGATCATTTCAAAACCTTCATCATCTGCCATGGCGCAGAGTCTCGAGAGTTCTTCTTTTAATTCTTCAAGTTTATTGGCTCTCTTCGTCATTCCGTTCCATCCATCCAATGAATCCCGGCTTGCCCCATCACATCGGTCCGCCGGCACTAGCCATGCGAGCAACGCGGGGTGCAAGACGTTCCACGATACTTCCGCGGAATTTCCCCGTCATAGTTAATTGTGCTTGTTGATTCCGACAAGACTTCGCACAAACAATAATCGCAACTTGCTCGTATTGAAAAGACCCCATATATCCTCAAATCATTGTGACAACTTGTAATAGTAATATAAACTTTCATTAAAATTTTACATGACGTTTCACAAGCCACTGAAAAGCCTGACCTATTACGTCAAGCCGCAATTAAGGACTTATCAAAAATGTGAGAGTTGAACTTCGGCCTTGCCGCAGATTTTCTGTGATTTCGTCTTTACGGCCTGATCGATAATTCCCGATGCTAGGTCCGAGACGATCTCGACCGCGATGTCCTCCGGAAGGCCAGTCTCTTTCATGCCCTTGCGCATCGCAGTTTCGCTGGCCTCGCTGGTCCCGCAAATGTATGCGCGCGCCTCAAGATAGGCCGCACGTTCAAGCTGCGGGTTGTTGACTTCGTCGCCCTCGCCGCCTTTTGGTATTGAAGACTGCACTTCGCTCTTGATGCTGAAAGCCTGAACAGGTGCATAGCCCGCGGCAACTGATATCATCAGCCCTGCTGCGAGTACGGGGATACATGATTTAGAGAATTGCATTGCCCTGCCCCTTCCAACCAAGTTCAAACGGCGCTCGCAGAATTGCTACTCGCCTCATTCATAGGTTGTTAACGGATTGGGGACTGGTTCCGTTCCAATTATATAGTCAACGCTCCGTGATAGAGGCGTGACGACTGCACGCAAATTGCTGCAATGCACCAAATGCAATGCTGCTATGCAATATTGTGCATATTAAATCAGATCAGTTGAGTTATTCTCAAATCAGGAATTTTCGGCAGCGTCACCTCCTCCCGGCTCTGTCGAAACGGATGGCCTCTCTCCTCCCAGAAGGCCTTCCATACCCAACGAAACCCACCGCACCTCCTCCCGCGGTGGGTTTTGTCGTTTCAGGCCCTGACGTCGATCATCCGGCATGAAGAAAGCCGCCTCGCGAAATCGCCAGGCGGCTGCACTAAGCACGGTCGAATTCGATAAAACTATTGAGGCGCGGCGGGCTTCGCCGGCTTTGCCGCATCGGCTACGCTCGGTTCCTTCGACGGCGATGCGCGTGTGGTCAATGATTTCGGCGGCGGCACGTAGTAGGTATCCTTGGCCGGCGACGGCCCTGATGCGGCCGTGCTGCCGCCCTTCATTCCAGTGGTGCAGCCCGCAACGACGAGGAGGCCAAGGGCGATGACGGACAGTGCTGCTCGCATTCGATATTCCTTTGCGTGATGGCGCCAAAGGGGGCGCTGGAGAATCGCTACCCCGTTGACCATTCAATCGTGGCGATACCGCGTCAAGGCATCAGCGAATGAGAATGGCGCGCAAGTCGTTGACATTCGTCCCGGTCGGGCCCGGCACAAAAAGGTCGTCGATCGCTGCGAATGCAGTCCAGGCATCGTTGCTGTTGAGGCGTGCCGACGCATCGTGTCCCTTGGCAAGGAGCCGCGCCACTGTCGTGCTGTCGGCAAATGCTCCGGCATTGTCCTCGGAACCGTCGATGCCGTCCGTATCGGCCGCAAAGGCGCTGATACCGTCCACACCGTCGATATCAATGGCGAGCGACAGCAGGAATTCGCTGTTGCGCCCGCCCTTGCCTTTGCCGCGAACGGTTACGGTCGTCTCGCCGCCGGAAAGAATGACGACCGACTTCTTGAACGGTTGATCCTTCGCCAGAACCTGCCTGGCCATCGCTGCGTGGACGTGGGCAACCTCGCGCGCTTCGCCTTCGATTGCATCCGAAAGGATCGCAGCCTGTATATCCATGTCGCGCGCCACCTTGGCAGCTGCTTCGAGCGAGACCGCAGCAGATGCAATCACATGGTGTTCATGCTCCGTAAAGACGCTGTCCGAGGGCTTGGGCGCATCGGCTTTGGCCGAGTTGAGATGAGCGAGCGCGGCCTTGGGCAAATCGAGATTGTAGCGTTCGACAATGCGCAACGCGTCTTCGCGTGTGGTCTCGTCGGTGACGGTGGGGCCGGAGGCCACGAATGCCGGGTTATCGCCGGGAATGTCCGACACGATCAGTGAGTAGACGCGGGCCGGATGTGCCGCTGCGGCGAGCCGCCCGCCCTTGATCGTCGAAAGATGCTTGCGCACCGCATTCATCGCCGAAATAGGCGCGCCCGAGGCAAGCAGCATCTTGTTGACGGCAATCTCGTCGTCAAGCGTCATGCCATCGGGAGGCGAAGGGAGAAGTGCCGACCCGCCGCCTGAAATAAGAGCCACCACCAGATCGTCGGCCGACAGGTCCGACACTGTTTCAAGCAGGCGCTTGGACGCGACCAGCCCAGCAGCATCGGGAACCGGATGCGATGCTTCGATGATTTCGATATGTTTGCAGGGCGCGCCAAAGCCGTAGCGGGTGACCACGACACCTTCGAGCGGACCGTCCCAGACCTTCTCGAAGGCGCTCGCCATCTGCGCCGAGCCCTTGCCAGCGCCGATGACAATGGTCCTGCCCTTCGGCTTAGGCGGCAAGTGTGCAGCAATCGTCCGCTCAGGATCAGCGGCATCAACTGCGGCCCGAAACAGTTTTACGAAGAATTCCTTGTCCTCACCCATTTTCACACTTCCAGATCAAAAACCAAAACGCCCGCAACACCGTCTGCCGTGGCGGCAACGATGCGCCCTGCTATGGCCTGGTGTTCGGGATGGACGAGATAGGCGTCACGCGCCGAAGCATCGGCAAAATCGAGAATAAACCCCTCGGAATAGCCCTTGTCCATGCCTGCCTCCGGGCTGACATTGCCGCCATACGCCATTGCCAGCGCACCGGGGAGATTGTCGCAAAGTTTTCGCAGATCGCGATAGATCGATTGGCGCTCCTGCGCGGTGACCTCATCACGAAAGCGGAGAAAAACACAATGGCGGATCAAGACCGGAACCCCTCTAGAATAATGCACGGGCTGGACGTCGTAATGTCCGGCTGCGCATCCTGAACAGATTGCCGGAAATTGCGAGCGCTATTTCCGCCTTGAGGCAAAATAGCATCAGGCGAAGCAAGGACTACATCGCTTTCGAAAGAAGCTGTTCAACAGAGAGAGCCATAGCAAGCAGTCGACGGTCCGCGCCGTGACGCCCAATCAGCATCAATCCGCCCGGCAAGGCCATGCCGGGCATCGGCAGGCTGATCGCCGTCAGGTCGAACTGGTTGGCAACCTGCGTGTTGCGCAGAAGCAATCCTTCGATCTCCCGGTACCGCTGCTCGTTGGCGGCGACTTCCTCGATCAGCGGTGCAACGATCGGACAGGTCGGCACCGCAATAAGATCAAAGGCGCTGATCCGCCGATCCATCGCCTCTACAAGCGCACGCCGGCGCTGCATCAACGCGATGTATTCACTCTCGGGGACAGCAAGGCGGCGAAGCAGAGGACGACGAACACGTTGATCGACATCGAGGCCCTCATCATGCAGCCAGTCGGCGTGGACCCTGCTTCCCTCAATGCCGGCGATCGAGCCGACGGAGGTTGCGACAGCCATCGAATCGATGAGATCGTCAATCGAGCAATCTGCAAGGATGGCACCGGCGGCCTCGAAGGTGCTTAGGCTAGTCTCGAATGCCGTAGCGATCGATGGTTCGGTCAGGTCGAAGAGTTGGCCGCGCGGCACACCGATTCGCAGGCCCTTCAGCGCGATGGGCATGGGCACAGCCGGCAATTCATCGGCCATGACGGCATCCACCAGCGCGCAATCCGCGACGGAGCGCGCCAGTGGACCGAGAGAATCAAGGCTGGGAGACAGCGGAAAGGCGCCCTGAAGCGGGATGCGCCTTGCCGTAGGCTTGAAGCCGACGACGCCATTCAACGCCGCGGGAATGCGGATAGAACCGCCAGTATCGGAACCGATGGCGATTTCGCTCGTGCCTTCGGCAACTGAAATACCGGCGCCTATCGAAGAACCGCCCGCGACCCGGTCAGGATCACCTGCATTTCCTGCGACAGGATAGTGCGGATTAAGGCCGACCGCTGTAAAGGCAAACTCTGTCATGAGCGTCTTGCCGATGATCACGGCACCGGCCTTGCGCAATCTTTCCACCACCAATGCGTCGGCTGCGGGGGCTGCAGCGGTTCGTCGGATGACGGATCCCGACAGTGTCGGCTCGCCGGCGACATCGAGAAGGTCCTTGATCGAGACGATGCGCCCGTCAAGCGGACCGAGGGAGCCGCCTTCAGCGGCACGTCTGTCCGCGGCCTCGGCGGCGTTGCGCGCCGCGTCAGCATAGACCTTGACGAAGACACGCTCGTCGTCCCGTCTGGCATCGAGTTTGGCGAGCGCCAGTTCGAGCCGTTCGCGTGCTGATGGTACCGTTTGCATCTCTACCCGCTGCAGTTGTTTGCACCGAGATATAGCTGCTGGGGATCCAACTTTGGAAGAGCACCGCGCAAACATTCGGTTGCTGCTATGCAGCATCATCAATGCTGCTCTGCAACATTGGCAATTTTCTTGCCCGCCGAAGCAACGCATATTCCTTTCAGGGAGGCCAATGAAATCAAAGGGGTATAAAAAATGAGCCTTCGCAACCGTATTCTTCAGTATCGCCAGTACCGCCAGAACCTTCATGAACTCAGCCGCTGCACCGATCGCAATCTCGCCGATCTTGGTATTGCCCGCGCTGACATCCGCCGCGTTGCCTGGCAGGCCGCACTTTAATTGCCGCACAATTGATATATGGCGTTCGTGACCGTGTAGTCGCGAGCGCCATGTGCATTTTTGGCTAGCGAATGAGCGTTCCCGCCAACATACCGACCACTGCCCCGGCGCTCTTGACCAGGAAATTCCCGAAGTCCGGATGCCGACCCGGGATGAAGTGCTGCGCGTATTCGAGCAATCCGCATGCGAGTACGATCAAGACTGTGTTTGCAACCCGTCGCGTGGGATAGGTCAGGCTGAACAGCCCCCCAACCACAACAAAGGCGGCGAACCGCTCCACATCCGGCCCAAACGGCGTGATCGGACGCAGGCCGATCGGCCCAACTGTTACGATGACGATCAGCGCCAGCGCAATCCAGGCAAACAGGTGATAGCGCGCGGGGATACCAGCGAGCGCTTTGTGAAGCCTGCGCCAGTTCATCTTGCCCCTCCCCGCGTTGCAATGGACTCAAACGTCAGCACGCTTGATATTTGAGCCAAATCCTGCGCGGAGGCAATCTGTTGGCGGCCGCTTCTCAATACTCCCTGAAGGCGCGAGACATGCTGTCGATCACGGGCTTGGCCAGATATTCAAAGAATGTGCGCTCATGCGTCTGGATCAAAATATCCGCCGGCATGCCGGGCGTTGGCGTGAATCCGTGCACCCGCGCAAGTTCGTCCGCCGGAATGCTGACGCGGGCGAGATAGACTTCCTGGTGCTGGTTGGTGTCGGTCATCGAGTCGGCCGATACATAGTCGACCCGCCCGTTGATGATCGGCGTGGTACGCTGATTGAGCGCGCTGAGGCGTACATGCGCGACCTGCCCTTCCTTGACCTCATCGATCTGCATGCGCGGTATTTGCGCCTCGATGATAAGCGGCACGCCGGCTGGCAGGATCTCGATGATCGGCTTGCCGGTCTCGATAACGCCGCCCGGCGTGTGATAGTAGAGCCGTATGATCGTGCCGGCGACCGGCGCCTTTACGACGGTGCGTTCGAGGATGTTTTCTGCCTGGCGCGATTGCTCGCGTACAGTGTCGAGTTCGGCTTCGGCGCTTTGTATCTCGTCAAGGGCTGCCTGCTTTTCAGTATCCTTTGTCTGGATCATTTCCTTCTGGAGCTTCTCGATCTGCGCGTTGACTTCCTCGATCTCGGCGTCGAGCCGGGCGATCGTGCCCTCGCCATCGGCAATGGCGCGCTCCAGCACATTCACTTCAGAGCGAGCCATCAGTCCCTGACGGAAGAGAGAATCCTTTGCTACGTACTCGTCCTTCAAGAGGGCCAGCTGTTTTTTGGTGGAGATAATCTGCGCGTTACGGCCAATGCGGCGAAATTCGAGCGCCGAGATGTTACGCTGCATCATCTGGTATTCATTGGCATATTTGGAGTGAGCGGCATTGAAGTTGTCGCTCTGGCTGTCATTGACCGCCTTTATTTCGGGATTGGCGATATTATCGAGGATGATTGCCGGCGGCTGATACCGGTCTTCCCCGCGTACGATCGCGTGCAGCCGGGCAAGAATTGCCTCAAGGCGGGCCTGACGCAAGTATAGTTGCTGCGCATTGGCGCGCGGTGCGGTTTCATCGAGCGTCAGCAGGTCGTCGCCCTCCTTGACGCGGTCGCCTTCGCGGACCAGCAGGTCCTTGATAATGCCGCCCTCGAGATGCTGCACTATCTTGTTCTTGCCAGTGGCGACGAAGGTGCCAGGTGCAATCACCGCTGCGGCAAGCGGCGCTGTAGCCGCCCAAGTGCCGAAACCACCGAAACAGACGATGATCAGCATGATGCCGAACCTGGTGTAGGGCTTGATGGAGCGCGGAACCCCATCGTACCATTGAAGATCGTTAACGGCGTGCGTGGCCATCTTTTATCCCACCTATTCCGCCGCTTCGATGCTCGGCATGATCCCGGCTTCCTTATTCTTGCGCGCAATCGCTTCAAGCACCGTCGCGCGCGAGCCAAACATCGTCACCGTACCGTTGCTGAGCACCATGATCTTGTCGACGCAGCTGAGCAGCGCCGGGCGCTGCGTGATCGTGACAACCGTGATCTTGTGCTTCTTGGCGTGCGACAGCGCCTTGGTCAACGCCGCATCGCCCTGCGAGTCAAGGTTCGAATTTGGCTCGTCGAGGACGACCAATGTCGGGCTGCCGAAGAAGGCTCGCGCAAGCGCGATGCGCTGTTTCTGCCCGCCCGAGAGCGGCGCACCGTCACCTGCCACAACAGTTTCGTAGCCTTGCGGGAAGCTTGCGATCAATTCGTGCACATCAGCAAGGATAGCCGCGTCGTAGATCGCCTCGTCGGTCACATCCTCGCGCATGCGGGCGATGTTGGCCTTGATCGTTCCCGGGAAGAGCTGCACATCCTGCGGCAGGTAGCCGATGTTTTCGCCGAACTGCCGTTGGTCCCAGTTGCGCAGGTCCATGAGATCGAGACGGACGCTGCCCGACGTTGGCAGGATCGATCCAACCAGCATCTTGCCGAGCGTCGTTTTGCCCGCGCCGGAATTGCCGATGATCGCAAGGGACTCGCCTGGCATCAGCGTGAAGGATATGCCGTTGAGAATGACCTTCTTGTTGGGCGGCGGCACGTAGAGAATGCGATCGACGTCGAGCCTGCCTTCCGGGGTCGGCAGGCGAAGCCGCTCGAAATTCAGCGGCGAGGTCTGCAGGAGGTTCTTGATGCGGCCAAAGGCGGAACGGAACTGGATGAAACTGTTCCAGCCCTCAATGGCACCTTCGATCGGTGCGAGCGCACGGCCGGCGATGATGGAAGCTGCGATCACCATCCCGCCGGTCATCTGACCGTCGATGGCAAGGTGGGCACCCCAGCCGAGCATGGTCACTTGCGTCAACAGGCGCGAGCATTTGGAGATGGTCGCGAAAACGATGTTGCGATCCTGCGCCTTGACCTGCGCACGCAGCGAACCCGCCATATCGCGGCCCCAGATGCGAACAGCTTCGGGGATCATGGCAAGGGCATTGATGATCTGCGAATTGCGCGACATCGAATCGAGATGCAGCATGGCGCGGCTCTGGAAGTTGGTTGCCTCGGCGAACGAGGCGGCGGTTGCACGCTGGTTGATGAAGGCAATGCAGATCAGGATCAGCGACGACACGACGACGATGTAACCGAGGTGCGGATGGACGAAGAATACCGCAACGAGAAAAATCGGTGCGATCGGCGCATCGAAGAATGAAAGTAGGGTCCCCGACGTCAAGAAGGAGCGCAGCTGCTGCAGGTCGCCAAGCACCTGATAGTCCTTGCCATTGCCATTCAGCGAGGCGCGCGCGGCTGCGCTGAGGATCGGGGCGCCGAGTTGTACTGCGACCTCGACCGCGGTGCGCATCAGGATGAAGCGGCGTATCGCATCGAGCACCACCTGGATAACGACGGCACCGACAATCACCAGCGTCAGCATTATCAGCGTATCGGTCGAGCGGCTCGTCAGGACGCGGTCGGAGATCTGAAAGAGATAGATCGGTATGGCGAGAACGAGGATGTTCAAGAACAGGGTGAAGCCCATGACGATTATCAGATTCTTGCGAACTGCCGTGACACCATTGTTGAAACTGTCGCTGAAACTGGCGGTGGCAACGCGCTTGTGAAAGCTGCCGGCCGCGCCGCGATCGGCGTCGCGCTTCATAACTGGCCCACGATCGCCTTCGATAACCTTCCCGACTTCGCGTGCCAGCGGATTGCTGGCGGCAGCGGAGCTGTCCGTTTTCATATCGGGCGTTTCGCTCAAGGGGATCGCGGCAGCCTTGTCGAGCGGTTCAGGATCAACCGGTGCCGGGATCGGCATTTCCTCGACCGACGTTTTTTCGGCAGCGGGCATAGCGGTGGCGGCTTCTTCCGGCTCACGGCGGTAGAGCTTGAGGATGGTTTCCTCCATCTCGGCGAGAAGATTGTCGAAGCGGTTTTGCTCATTTCCGCGCGCTGCCTGCCGCCCATTTTCCATGGCGACCCGCAAATTTGCCTGCTCTTCATGTTTCATCTATTTCGCGCCCCCCTGGCGCACGTCTTCTTGTTCTTACGAGAGGACCGTCTGCATGACATCGACTGAGTGGCTGGTGTCGGGCACGTGAATGGATGTCGAATGGTCTGCCGGCGCCGAAGCGTCTGCGTCGTGATCGAGGAACGCTACGACCTCGTTGGCCAAAGGCTGTCCTTGACCCGGCCCTGTGCTCGGCGGCTGTGATCCGATGATTTCAGCCTGGATCAGAATGGCATCGGAATAGAGCGCGCCGCCGACATAGGATAGCCCGGCGCCGTGGGTGTCGTGGTCGACGATGGCTGCGATATTCACCAATGCATTGGAACCCGTGCTGATATCCCATTGCGTGTTCGATGTTGCGGCAAGAAGTGAATCCTCGTAATGCGCGACATAGTCGGAATCGCCGAGAATATTCACCTGCTCGACATAGTTGAGATCGTAGACGCTGCCCGTGATATAGAGCGCGCGGAGGCCCTCGATGCCGTGAAAGTTCGGGTCGCTGCCAAAACCATCCGGCATTTTATAGTTGCCGCTGGCAAGTCCTGTGAGTGCGTCCCGATAATGCTGCGGTATCCCCGTAACCCAGTTGGTCGCGTCGCCACTCTGGATACTGGCGGCATTCCACAACAGGTTGTCACTGGTTGAAAGCTTGCCGTTATATGCGCCGGCTGCACCGCCCGTGGTCAGAGTGTCGTTGTCGAACAGTATATTCGTCTGGAAGATGAAATTGCCGTCGTAATAGTGTCCACCGATCATGACGAGATCGTAGGTGTTGCACAGTTCGGCGAAGGTCGCAGTGTTCATCGACATGTTCGCGCCGGTGGTGATCGTCGTATAGGAACCGGTTGCGTTGAGAACATGCATGTCATTGTCGGAGATGAAGCTGTACTGGGAGATCCAGTTCATCTGCAGGAGATCGCCATTGATGACGGTGATTTGCCAGTTCTGCGGAAGATGCGTCGTATCGCCGGACGATGCTGGGGTTCCACCGGTACTATCCGCCTGATGCACGAAGTTGGCGATGTTCATCGCGTTGGTGGAAGGTTGGCACAGGGATTGCTGTCCCGCGAAACCGTTCTCGAAAGTATCGCTGTCGCTATAGGCATTGGTCTGCACGATCGCATCGATGCGATAATGATTGCCGGCCACCGCGAAATGCCCGCTTATCGCATCAAGGCTCGTGAGGACGACCTGGTTGACCATAAGGTTCGCGCCGGCCTGAACGGTCACCGAACCCGCAAGGTCCGAACCATCGGTCAATATGGATTGGCTCGACACGATGGTGGGTTGTGCCGCGTCATGGTCCGTCGCCTTGATGAAATCCGGCAGCGACTGGCTGATGCCCGGCGCGCTCGTCACCTGCTCGCCATTGACAAACAGGCCGTCGATGGCCGGTCCGGCAATAACCGTGACACCCGGTGTCGCCGCGAGCGGTCCTGTCGCTGCCGCATGGATGAAACCAAGCTGATCGTTGAAGAACTGCGCAACCTCGGCGCCGTTACCCGGAACGGCCGCTGATGTGAAGGATTCGGAGACCGCGAATGCCTGCGACGACAGGTGCGCGAAGCCAGCATCGTCAGTGAAGTCGAGATTCACCGGCATCTTGTTGCCCATGATGACGACGTCGTTGTCCTGCATGTGGTTGGTCTGCTTCAAGACCATCGACGTCTCGGAGGCACCGGACCCGAAATATGGCCCCTCTTCCACGACCCCATGCGCGACATCTGAACCTGATCCGTGCGGATGGGTCGGCGTGTGCGGCAGTCGGTGCATGCCGATTTCGATTTCGTCGAGATTGACTTCGACCCAGGGCATCGATGGCAGGCCGACCGGCGACCATGGCACCGGCGTGTAATCAATATGCGCGTCTGAAAACGCCGGCGGCAATTGCGGGGTCGTATGGGTATCGATTGCAAGAATGTCTTTGAAATGCGGATCGGCGTCGGGGGTGATCTTGAATTCGCGGTATTCCAGCCGCGCTCTCGCGGCTTCGATGGATGTGTGGAAATAACCTACGAAATGGGCAATTGACTCTGAAATCTGATCACTGAAACCCAGCATTGCAGTCCCCGCCACATTCACGGCATCTGCCTTTTGGACAAAGAGGTCTGCGCAAATTTCGCGCAGACCAATGTCAGGCAGTTTGCCTGCGTGTTACCGTTACTCGCTGTCACCACTGATGGTGGTATGCGTGTAGGTTCCATTGATAACGGTAGCGTCGAATGCGTTTTGCTGCAGGTTAGCGCCTAGAACGATATCCTGCGTGAACGCTGTTGATGTCAGATTGGCTGCGGCACTTGCCGCACTGGAGCCAGCCACATCGTCGCCGGCATGTGCGCCGCCGCCGTGATTGCCGAACCAGCTGTCCCAACCGTCAGCACCACTTCCGATACCATCGCCCGCTGTAGCAGCGCCCCCGGTTGCATCCAGCGTTACGCTGCCCGAGTTGTCTTGGCTGACATGAGAGAGCTGATCGTTGTCGACGAGATCGGCCACCTGATTAATGGCGAATCCGGTGTTTGTTCCCGCACCGTTAAACGCGCCATTGAAGATGTCCGAAAAGTGAACGTCGTTGCCTGGATCGAAGTTGATACTGCCCGAGTCGGTTATGAACATGTTGTCGAAGTTGGTGTGGCTCAGATCGAGATCTGCAAAGTCGTTGTCGGTTGGCAGATATCCATCCAGGTTCACACCGACATCCACATGCACGGCCGTATCCGACGTGTTGGTGTTGGTATTTGCGTTGTGGTTGTCACTTTCATTGAGGTTGGCATTGAGATTGCCATTGGCATTCAGATTGCCATTGCCATTAAGGTTACCATTGCCGTTGAGGTTACCGTTGCCATTCCAGTTCGAATTGTCCGAACTTGAATGTTGATCCTGGCTTTGGCTTTGCCCCTGTCCTTGCCCTTGAGCCTCCAGTTGCCCCTGGGCTTGCCCCTGCAACTGTAAGGCCAGCGCGGCGGCCACAGCGGACGCATCGGCATCTGCAGTCGCTGACGGATCGCCGCCTGGGTGGAAATTGTAGGTGTTGTTCTTACTGTTACTCATAAAAAGCCCTCCGATGTTTTGTTTTCGGAGCTAGCAAGAACCTCTATGCATTTCCAACGAGGTTTTTATGCGAGCTCGCATTGGTCTTTTATTTTAACAGACGTCGGTTATTATGATAACAAACCAGCGTGTTTCTGGATTGCTATTGCCAATGGTATAGATTTTGTTTTTTACACGAGAGTTTTTACTTGCGTTTTCCCCACACACAAACGTCGCGCAAGCCTTGTAAGGTTAGCCCCAAAGCCACCCAAGGTTAAGCTACCAATTCTGTTTAGGGGTGGGATTACCACTTCACACAACCTAAGGTGCTGGCCGGCTCATCAAAAAGTGCAATCTTTTCAGCATCGTCGCGGAGCAGCTTTTTAGAGGTGGAGCGAGCCATGGATTAGGGGCGTCCGGCAGGTCTTAGTCCCTATTGTCGAGGTGGCCCTTCGCGCACTAGTTCCGCCTTCCGGCGCCCATCCTGCTAGGCACAACAAACTATTGAGTTTTCGGCGGTCACGGCCGTGTCACGCACGATTTATTAATCCTTCCTTAATCAACAGGGATAGTTGAGGCGCAGGGAGCAGAACGACACTAAATAAACGAACTCACCCGAATAAAAAAACAATAAGAGCAAACAAATCCGGAGGGAAAATACTTCCCTCACTAAAAGGGCGTAGGGGCTTATTATGAGCGCAACAATATCGCATACCAGGTCGGACCATGTACATCATGGGGCGAAGAATGAAGACGGCTCTAAATTCAGAAACGGCATCTTTATCTATGCCGAAGCTGGAGTGGTTTTCCAGGGATTGGTACAATCACTGGAACGCACCTTCCCTGATCTGAAGATCCGCCTTTCGAGCAAGCTCAACGAAACCGAAGAATCGGATGAGAACACAGGTCTCGTCCTTATTCATGCCGGCTTCGGCTTCGATCTCGCAGATAGCGTCGAACGTTGCAAGCATCGCTTTCCGCATGCTTCGATCACTTTGATGATCGATGAAAACAGCACCGGCATTCACGAATACAACACACTCTTTGACAGCAAGCAGGTCCAGGGATTGCTTCCCTTCAGCCTGAAGCTCGACATCTGGCTTGCAGTCGTATGGCTGCTGCTGAATGGCGGTGAATACTATCCGTCGACCATCGTTCGCTCGATGGAAAAGACGGCGCCTGCCAAGTCGCATGGTGCGAACGGCCAGGCGAAGAGCGCGGCCGGACCGATGAAGTCGCTGACCATTCGCGAACATCAGATCCTCGAACTGCTTTCCGAAGGACTGCAGAACAAGATCATCGCGGATCGGCTGGCCCTGTCGGAGCACACCGTGAAGGTGCACGTCCATAATCTCATCCGCAAGCTGCGCGTCCATAACCGGACCCAGGCTGCCGCGATCTATCGCGACAGTATCGATCAGGAGGAGGCCCGGCCCCCTTTTAGAGGGTATAGCGCACCACTCCAGCATCCGCAGAGCACATATGTGATGAGCCAGGCCGTCTGAGCTAATCCGAGGCAAGGCAAATGTCCCGCATCAATGACGTACTGATGCTGGTAGGCAAACTCAACTACACGTGGACGAACACCGAAAGCCTGTTCATCTACCTGATTGCCCACCTGCTGGACACCAACAAGGAAGCGGCGACCGTCATCTTCCTGACGTTGAACACGACGCGCGCCCGCATCGACCTGATCGAGCGGCTGGCGAAGATCAGTTCGACGCCGCCAGAAACCAAGGCCGCAGTGCTCGAGATCACCGGGCGGATGTCGCGCGAACAGCGGCTGCGGAACAAATACAACCATTGCATCTATTCATTCGATGAGGCTGGCGTGCTGACATCGACGCAGTTGATGCGCATCGTCGACATGGACGACAACCTCAAATACGGCAAGGTCGAAGCCCTGGACGACCAGGAGCTTCAGCGCATCCAGGCAACGATCGACGCCATCATCGAAGTTAATCGGGATATATGGGCGTTCATCAAGCTGTACAGGATACCGGTATGAGGAGCCCCCCAGTTCGATCCATCGTGATTCCCGGTGCACCGGCCCATGTCGCCGACGCGGCATGGAACCTCGTTTTGCATCATTTCTAGTAGTTATTGCTATGGCGTTTATGGCACCGTTAATCATTATTAATTATTGACGAAATATCAATATACTATACCCTATTCTTGGTACAATGATTGAGGAAATCGTGAAATATAAAGACTAACCGCTAATATTCAAATATAAATCCGAAAATTCTCCTGATTTGTACACTAAACAACCAGCGACGCTTCTTTTTGTGGAAGAAGAAACGTCTAGCCGCTTAAAAGCTGCGGCTACGAATGAAGCAACGGTCTGCGTCGCCGTGGGGGAGGACGCAGGCAAGAATGAAAAGGGTCATTTTGGGGGGCCTGCAACGTGACACACATGCCAGAACCGCTGAACAAACAGCGGCGGAAAAAGACGACGATACGACGCCAGGATCAAGAAGAGACACGGCGCGCTATCGCTTCGATTGCCGGACTCGTTGACGGGTCCTTGGTGGTACTGACCGGAATTTACCCGGCCATGCGTGACAACGCGTTCAGTCGTTGCACTTCCCGTTCCGCGGCGAATGTCGACCGGGCCTAAAGCCCACCGAGTGAACAGAAAATGCAATTTCACGCAACATTATGCCAAGGGTATCATGAGTAACCGCCTGCAAAACTTCTGCCCATCCAAGACAGTGCATTCACGGATCGTCAATGCCTTGTGGATCGAATATGGCGGCACGCCATGGAACATGGCTCCCGACTGGGAGCCGGAACGCGCCTGGGCGCGGCAGCTCGACCTGACGCTCATCCCGAACCTCGGACCTATGTCCGTGGCCATTCTCGTGCAATGGCTTGCAGCTGGCGATGAGGACGAACAGTCGAAATAGGGAAATCTTTCATCACGATGCTCAGCGCACAACATTTTGCTGCGTTCACCTGGAGGTACGCGCATTTTCCCGCTGTCGGGATTGGAATGGAATCGAAGTGATTATGGTCCGGGACAGGGGTGCTACGCCGAAATTCTGACTGGCATACTATAGAATTCCGGCGTAGGTCCCCCACTGACTGCCCGCTTGCTCCCACACACGCTTGAATGCTTTTTTGTTTTGTTTTCATGCGTTAAACTTGCGACCACGGGTTGAGACTATGAATGCTCCCGTTACGCAAGCGTGACTCAAACCGCGTTTTTGCGACTAAAGTCGCAGATTCGGATAATTAATTGGGTCTAGGCGCAATTAGACCGAATTCATTCATGCGCGATCGGCTTCCGGCGGTGTCGTCCCGAACACTTTGAACTGCGCCAGTTATCATTTCAGGAGATAGAAGCCTTCAGCCGCGAAGCTTGCGCCACTGCGTCGTTGCGTTGAAGCGCCATCCGGCAAATTCAGGAGAAACGTCTCCAGGAGCCGAAGGCTTGCCTTCCAAGAGGATGCCGAGAAGCGCTTGCGCATCCTCGCGCTTGATGTTGCGCATATGCGGCTTCAGCCGGTCAGCCGGATTTTCGATATCCGCAGCGACGGCGTCGAAGATGCGCCGCCAGCTGCGCTCCTTGAAGAACACTGCATCCGCCCTGGTGCGGATCAGATCATGCTCGTCCCGATGAATGGAGCCAGCGGCGAGTGCGGCGTCGAGCGTGGCGTCGACAGTCACCATGGCTTCGCTGAAGGCACGATAACCAAATTCGGCAGGCGCATGCACCTGCGCGACCGCCGCATCGTCCTCGAGCCCGCCATGGGCGTAGCGCTCGAAAACATGACCAATGCCGATCATGCCGAAGGGGTGGCACTCGGCGGCGCGCAGCGCACCCATGCTCGCCGCGCCGTAAACCGTCGCGCCGGCCGAGAGGGCGTGCAGAATCTCCTTGTGCCAGACGGCCGCGACATCCTCGAAGCGTCCGTCAACGAGCGCAATGACGTCAAAGCCCTGATCGACCGCATGGGTGATGTCGCCGCATTTCGCCGGGCCGCGGCACGTCAGGCCATATTCAGGGAGAACCCTGTCCTCGCCGCTTTTCAGCGGCACGAATTTGGTGCCGGACAGGCTCGGACCTGCAAAGAGAACCTGCATCGCCCCTCCTACTGCCGCAGCATGGCGTTGAGCGCACGCCCGCCGAAACGGTGCTTGCGCGTGCCGGCGGGACTTTCGAGCTCATTGACGAGCACGCGGCACACCGACAGGCCATAGGCTTCGCCGCCGAGCGGCACGGCGATGACGCTGCCGATGCCGCACCGACGCAGCGGTTCGAGATAGGTTTCGAGGCTGGCGCGCGTATGCGGCTCCGGCTCCTCGAAACGCCAATGGTCCGAAGGCGTCGCATGTATGTAGACGGCAAGGTCGGGCGCGAGGCGCTGGTGATATTCCGACGGGTCGAAATCGTCGCGGGCGCCGGAAATATTGGTGATGCGGGTCTGCGCCGCCTCGGTGATGGCGCGCATGGCGGCAACGCGCGGCGACAAATGGCAGCCATAGCCGGCGGCGAGGTCGAAATGCAGGTAGGTTCCGTGCTGGGTAGCGGGGCTGATCGTCGCCATGAACACCGGCAGGCCGATATCGGATGTGGTGTTGAAGAGCCGCAGGACGAAATTTGCCGCCGCGATGCGCTCGGCCATCCAGTCGATCCCGGCATCGGCAAAAACCGCGGGATCGACACAGCGCGCATGAACGCCGGCATCGCGCTGGAAGCGCCACAGTTCGGTGGCGTCACGTTCGACGCGCTCACAAAGCCCGTGAATCACCGCCTCGAGCAGGCAATTGCCGGAAGCAAGGCCGTCGGTCGACTGGCAATAGTGGAAGGACTGCCGTTCCGCCGTGAAATCGAGCGTCACCAGTTCGCGCGGCACGAAAACCGGCCTGTCCTTCAGAAGATCGTAGCCTTCGAGCCAATGATCCGTCTCGTCGGGGCCGGCCTCGTCCGCGCCGCGCATCAGCAGCATGCGCCCGTCAAAGACTTCGTGGCCAGCATCGCGCAAGGCGCGGCGGCTGGCGGCGAAGGAAGCCACCGGAATGTTTTCGGCTATGGCGATTTCGGCCGCTTCCATGACCGCCGAGGCGCGGGCGTGGGCCGCGGTGACGCCCTTGCCCTGGCTGACGGCGAGGGTGCGGCCGTTGGGCCGCACAGCCATCCACACGGGAATGCCGATGCGATCGAGGCCGGTGACCTCGGCCATGCGCACGATGCCGAGCGCAGAAAAATGCGGACGCAAACGATTTACCGTCGCATCCGCATCGATCAGGCGCGTGGAGGATGGTTCGCCGGCGCGGAAGGCGGTGCGAAGCCTTGCTTCGTCAGCCGCCAACCGATCGCGAACCCCGGCCAATGGTTTCATTGCAACTCCATCTGGCCGCACATTACGCATTCAACACAAATCAACTCCGAATGCCGTTTTCGTCAGTTCAACCCTGCATGATGTGTAGAGATCGATCGATCGGACGCATTGGAAAGGCCATCGAAGGAAAACGCACGATCAGACGCATCGCTGCGACCGTCGAACGAAAAAGCACGATCGGACGCGTCACTGCGGCCGTCGAACGAGAAAGAACGATCGGACGCATCGCTACGGCCGTCGAACGAAAAAGCACGATCGGACGCATCGCTACGGCCGTCGAATGAGAAAGAACGATCGGACGCGTCACTGCGGCCGTCGAACGAAAAAGCACGATCGGACGCATCGCTACGGCCGTCGCTTGCAGCAATGCGGTCGTTCAACAACCCGCCTATTGAAGAAAGAAACTCCTGACCGGCCAATCCCAGCGAACCGATCAAATCACGATCAAGACACTCAGCAGTTCGGGTTTCCGTATTTACAAGCCAGAGCTTGTTGGAATCCACGTCGTCCACGATATAAAACTTTGCCATGCGAATAACCTTTCTATGAAGGAGAGCCCACATGGCAAAGGTATGACGATTCTGAAACAGATCAAGGAGAACTATTGATTGTTACAAAAATTCGGAACTATTTTTAGTCTTTTGGCTCCACTGGATCTCCCGAGAACATCTGAGCCTCAATATCGGAACGACCACTGGTTGCAATTGCTATGTCGATGCCTTTTAGCGTCGCAATTCCAACTTTGCGTGCCTTACTCACAAACTGCATCAGGTCAGCGTTGGCGACACTCGATCTTGTGAGAGTGGTTTCCGTTAGCGGTTCTACACGCCGTTCGTCCACATCAACGAGCCACAAGTCATCGCTTCCAGTCTCGCCGATTATGAAATACTTCGCCATGCTGATGTCCTTCTGTTGCTGTTAGTTTGGAGGTGCTTATTGGAAGCCTGCTTGTCGCAGAGATGCTTCATATCGCTGGCGCTGTTCAGGTAACCTGACGCCTAATCCTTTGATCCAGTCATCAATTCTAAAATTGGGATTGTCCTCGAGCGCATACGCTCTGTATTCTTCTGCTTTCTCGCGCTCGCCAAGCATGGCCCAGCACGCCGCGATCAATCGAGCCGCCGCCCGCGGGTTTTTCATTTGCTGCAGCCATTCAAGAGCTTCAGAATGCCGTTCAAGATTGTGTAGAGCACCTCCACCTACCCAGTAGTAATAGTCGGGAGCCAGGGGGTTATGGGCCACGGCCTGCCGGATTTTCTCCAAGGCTTCTTCGAGTGCGCCATAGTGGGTAAGCGCATCCGCGTAGTCGGCAAGAAGGTCAGCGTGCTGGGGATTTATCGTTGATCCCTGGTCGAAATATTCCAGGCTCTCGTCGAACTTGCCGAGATACATGCTGATCGTGCCGAGTTCGCGCAAGGGGCGCTCGTCGTCAGGATCAGCAGGAGCCGCGCGCTTTGCAACCTTTTCGCCTTCGATAAGGATATCCTTGTCGCTTCGTGCCAGAACGAGCCACTCGCGTTGCATCGTGCGGGCAATGCCGCTCAGCGCCGGCACGAAATCCGCAGAGGCGGTAAGCGCGTTCTTGAACGACTGGCGCGCTTGGCGCAGCTTCGACAGATCGAGCTTTTCGAAATCGCGCTTGCCGACCAGATACCAGTAATAGGCGTTCGGATCCTGGATCAGGCGGTTGTAGCGGTCGAGTTCCGACTTCTCGATGACCGAGACGACCGAGAGGATGATACGGATCGAAAGCTGGCGATATTGCTGCTCGGGCAGGACATAATCGAACTTCTGCTTCTCGGCCCAGACGATTTCCTGTGTCGCCACATCGACAAGCTTGACCGAGAGGAAGCAGAAGCCATCGCGCCGGGTGATCTTGCTGTCGACCACATAGTTGACGCCGAACTGATCGTTCAGCCCACCGAAACTCTCGATCGGCGATTCAGTAACTACCCGCGCCGAGGTATAGGGCGCGAGCACGGAGATTGTGCGCAGGCGGCAAAGGCCGATGGTGATGTCGTCGACCAGCGAGGCGGCAAGCTGCTCCATGGGATCGGCGGCATTGTGGTGCATATAGAGCACCATCAGCCGCGGCAGCCCCACCTGCTTGTTCTGTTCGATCTGATGTTTCGCCTGCATTGCGCGCGGGGTCTGGATTTCCAGGCCATTGCCGTTGGAGGGCTGTGGCGCAAGCGGGAGGATCAGGCTGCGGGTCGTTGCGGGCGAAAGCTTGGGCAGGAGTTGCTGGTAAAGTTCGACGGTTTCTTCTTCGGGATCAACGTCGAGATCGTCGCGCAGGCGCTTGGTACATTCGCGGAAGGTGCGCTCCACCTTGGCGATGAGGCCGAGTTGCGAGGCGGTCTGCATCAGGGTGCGGTAGCCGACTTCCTGGTAGGGGTCGATCTCGATGAGCTTGCGCGCACATTGGCGCTTTTCATCGATGCTGACGCCGACAGGCTGGTTGACCATGCCGAGCAGCATCGTGATCATGTCGTCGCGCAGGCGCACCCGCTCGATGTCGAGCCACTCGTCGAAATCGGAATTCTGCGGCTCGTTGGGCGCAAGCAGATCGCCCTTGTAGAGCTCGCAAAGGGCAAGGACGGATTCGATATCGCCCCGGCGCGCATTGTTGATGTATTCGAGTAGGTCGATGCTCAACAACTCAGCCTTCACCTGCGACAGGTTGAGGTAGACGTAGGTTGCATCGCCCTGAATAAGGTTCAGGCCGTACTGTTCCTGGAACTTGCGGATGCGAGCGAGACTTTGCCTCAGGTTCATCGAGGCATGGGCCTGATCCGTATCCGACCAGAGCACCTGCGAGAGCTTGCCGCGCGAGACGGAATGGCTGGCATTGACGAGCAGCAGATAGACGACGATGCGAAGGAAATTTGCGGGGACGCGCGGCACAGGCTGGCCGCCCAGACTAACAGTCGCCTCTCCAAAAACCGTCAGTTTCATTCTATGCTAAACCCCAGATTTTATTTGCTTTTCTGTATGCCGTTGCCCTGTTGCCGTAGTTGTTGCCATGCTTCTTATAAGCTAACTCTACTATAGCTTGAAGTAGTTCACTATAGGGTCTCTACGACAAAAGTCTAATAAATAGGAATTAAGGTTTCCCTGATTCCAGCCCAATTTCTTTGATGAATTTCTCCTAACCGCCCTGATTTCCAAGCATGTTCGCCCCTAAAGGCCCCGTGTGGACTAAATCAGTGGCAGCGCGGCTCTACCCGACAATGGCGGGTTTATATGACAATAATACTGCAACCGCAAATATTCATTTGCCAAAGTGAAACCGGTTTCTTTCAACCACAAGCTTTCATGCAATTGTAAAACTTTGCCCATCCAAGCGCTTGAGAACGAGCGAAAGCGTTACCGGATCCGGTAGTTGGCTTTCGGGCTCTTTCGTGCGCAAAGGGAAACCCTGCAACTATCCAAAGGTTCCACCGATAAAGATTGCGCTTGCAATTTCTGGTTTCGCGTAGTTGAAGGCGGGACAGAGGATCGGACCAGCATGAGTTTCAAATACCCCGTCAAACGCACTGCCGATTGGCACAAGCAGGGGAGCGTGCCTGTCGTCCGGAAGCTGAAATCCTTCTTTCGGCACGCGAAATCCAAAATCGGGGTTCGCGTCAACGACCCGAAGCTTGTGCGGCAATCCGGGCCCCACCATCCGCTCTTGGAACACGATATACCGGCGATCTGCGTTGTCAGGAACGCCAACAACTACATCCGTTCGTTCCTGCGCTATTACCGCTCGCTCGGCGTCACCCGCTTCATCATCATCGACGACCGCTCGGTGGATGGCACGACCGCGGCGCTTTCCAACCAGCCGGACGTCGATCTGTTCAGTTCGGAGTTAGAGTACAAGGATACCGATCGCGGCAAGGACTGGCGCGATGCTTTCTTCGACATATATGGCCGCAATCGCTGGTACCTGTCGCTCGACGCCGACGAGTTTTTAGTCTTTCCAGGCTCGGAGAGCCGCTCGATCCGCGATTTTATCGGCGATCTTGAACGCGCCGGCATGTCGCGGGCGCATTGCCCGATGATCGACATCTATCCGGCGGGCGCGCTCAGCAGCGGCGTCTTCGTCGATGATGGCAGCAAATGGCCTTTCGAGATCTCCTCCCACTTTGACGGCGATGGCTACACGGTCAAGCATGAGCGCTACGGCAGTGCGCTGCGCGGCGGCCCGCGGCAGCGTCTGTTCGGCCGCGACATGCGCCTGTCGAAGTTTCCATTGCTGTGGGTCGATGACGCAACGCATTACCGCCTCGGAAGCATCCATGGACCGGCGCCATCGATGCGAAATTTCACGCCGATTACGGGTGTCCTGCTGCACTACCGCTTTTCATCCGACTCCATCGACGAATTTCGCAAGATCGTCGAAGTTGGCGGCCATGCCGACGGCGGCGCCCATTACGGCGCCATTCTCGCCTCCCCGCATTTTTCTGAAGATTTCTCGCTCGCCTACCCCGGATCACTGCGCTTTAGCGGTTCCGAAGACCTCGTCGAACGCGGCTTCATGCTGGATTTGCGCCGCACCGCATAGCACTGGGGCAGCCGGTCATAGGGTCATTCGCTGGGAGACACTCGGTTTGCCACGACATTGGCGTGATGGGTCGTAAATCGATGAGGTCACAGGAGAAGTGGTGCCCAGACGCGGCCTTTTCAGGGGAGTCATAAAGGCAGTTAGCACAAAGTAGAATTGTTACTTCGCAACCTTTTATGCATGGATTCCCTCGGCGCCAATGGGGACCGGTCGATGGATTCTGCATATACGGTTCGATCGCGTGGGCGAGCACCGACTTTCTTTTCATCGACAAAGGCTGAGAGTTTGTGCCGATGGAAGCGACTCGTAGGCTCGATGACAGCCCCTCAGATCCCAGAAGGCACGTTATCGTGACTGCAGCGTCCAGATGGGGACGAATGCTATTGGCTATTGTCACGCTCCTATGGGCGACGGCCGCTTTATCCAACGAATATCCTTGCAAGCCAGTCTCTCCGGACGACACGAAGGTATGGACGCGCTCCTCGCCGATCGATCCCGGCTACCTGGTTAAATTCAAGCTCAAGGATGGTCCCGCATTTGCAATACCTTACGGCTATCACAGCTTAACAATTCCGGAATTAGTGAACTGTCAGCCGTTGCGGGATGTCTTTCGCTTTAACTTCTGGATGCCCGATCTAAGGGCGCCAAAAAAAGACCCTTATGGGTTGGCCTATTTCCGGGTACAGGAGGATGGGCATCCGAAACCCGGTCCCGATGACTATATAGTCCAGGCACTCTTTGTTGAGCGGGCCACGGACGCAGATTATGCCAAGCATAAGTTGCCCTCGAGCTGGCTTTTCACCTGGTTGGGTGTCTACGACAACCGCTTTCTTTTGAGACCCGAAGTGAATGGACTGCTGCGCGTCATCGATCTCGAGGCCGGCAGCAGCCCCGCAGTAAGTACGGAAGACTACGTCCGCCTGGCTGATCCGCGCGAGGAAATTCGATTGGAATGCCATCCGGACACGCTCAATCCGACTTGTAGATACGAATTCTACTTAAGCGATTTGCAAATATTGATCACAGGAATCTTTCCTTACGACGCCTTGGCCCAATGGCGCCAGATTATGACCGCAAATCGCACACTGATCGAACGTTGGATCATTAAATAGGCTTCAGTGCCGCCTTGCTGTCTTTGGTTTGCGCACTCGGAGCGGTCGAAACGAGCTTTCGATCGCCTTCAGAAAGCGTCATAAACAAGTGCCCCACTTTCTGACGAATGAACATACGGCGAGACAAAATTGCGCTCTAACGCATTGATCTAGAACGATAACGAGAGAGAAGTGGTGCCCAGACGCGGATTCGAACCACGGACACGCGGATTTTCAATCCGCTGCTCTACCAACTGAGCTATCTGGGCACTTCAAGGCTTTTTCCGTTGTCCGGCAAAGCTTGTGGACGGGGTTGGCTTTCCGTCAGAAGCGCGTGGGTTATAACACTAAAAATCATCCTGTCCAGCATCAACTCGCGAATTTTTTGCCGTTTTTCTGCCTCTTGCCAAGGGCATGCATTGATGCGTTTGTTGATGGCATCGGAGACGGGATTCGCAACATATGGTCGAGACGGGGGAGAAGTCCGCCAAGGCTGGGGCCTTTGGCTGGGGAATTATTGGCAGCGGGGAGAGCGCCCGCCGTTTCGCGTCCGATCTTTCGCTGCTTCCCGATGCGGCGCTCGTCGCCAATCACTCGAGAATGCTCTCCAGCGCCGAAAAATTCCGCGAGGCTTTCGGCGGCGCATCCGCCTATGCCGACCTTGATTCGTTCATCGCAGATCCCGCTATCGACGCCGTCTACATCGCAACCCCGAGCTCGCTGCATCTCGCACAGGCGCTGAAGGCGCTGCGTTCGGGCAAGCCGGTGCTGATCGATAGGCCCCTCGCCCCTTCGCACACGGAAGCCGCCGTTATCCAGCGCGAAGCCACACGCGGCAATATCCTTGCCATGGAAGCGTCCTCGGCGCGCTTCCTGCCCGCTGTGATTGCGGCCAAAAAGAAGGTCGATGCCGGCGAAATCGGTGCGATACGGCGGATAACCGCCGAACTGTCGGCCTTGCACGCCTTTGACGCCGAAAGCCGGTTCTTCAACCGCTCGCTCGGCGGCGGCGCCGGGCTCACCTTCGGCATCGATTGTGTCTCGCTCGCCATGCATTTCCTGGGCCAGCCGCAGAAGGTCTCCGGCCTCTGGCACGCCGCGCCGAACGGCGTGGACATGCGCTGCGAGATTGTCCTGCACTATGATGAGGCGGAAGCCAGGCTATCCTCAGGCCTCGATAAGGATGGCGCCAATCACTTCGTCATTGAAGGCACAAAGGGTGCGATCCGGATCGACGCGCCATTTACCGGCGCGCGCAGCCTGACCACCTTTCACGGCTTTGCGCTGACGCCGCCATTCGGGCCCCTGCCGGCAGCGCGCGGTCTCCTCGGCAACCTCCTCGCCCGCCTGCCCGTTCCCGGACGGGTCGTCGAAGATCACCCCTTCTCAGGCACAGGTCTGCAATTTCAGACAATGGCGGTCATGGCGGCCATACGGGCCGGCAAGACGGGCGCTGAACTCATGCCGCTTGCCGACAGCATCAATGCACTGCGCGCCGTCAACATCGTGCTGTCGCAGCCGGCAACACAGCGCATCATAAAGCTCTGATCAGTCCTCGCCGTCGCTGTCGTCGGCGCTTTCCACCGCCGGCAGCACATAGGCGCCGGTCAACCAGCGGTTGAGGTCGACATTGCGGCAGCGTGCCGAACAGAAGGGATAATGTTCGCGGTGCGATGGGCGCTTGCATTCGGGGCAAGGACGCGTCGACCGAAGCGGCATGACCTTGGCTGTGCTCTTGTTATCGTCAGTCACGGGATCCGATCCCCTCAATGACCTGAATTCTGCCAATTGGCATAGACGGGGTAGCCTTCGCCATGCAAGAGGCTTGCAGTCTCGTAGAGCGGCAGGCCGACCACATTGCTGTAGGAGCCAACCAGCTTGACGACGAAACCTCCGGCAAGGCCCTGGATGGCGTAGCCGCCGGCCTTGCCGCGCCATTCGCCTGACGCAAGATAACTCTCCAGTTCCTCGCGGGAAAGACGCTTGAAGCGTACGCGCGTCTCGATGAGGTCCTGGCGCTGCTTGCCCTTCGGCGTGATCAGGCAAAGCCCGGTATAGACGCGGTGGGAGCGGCCGGAGAGCAGGCGAAGGCATGCGGTGGCGTCATCGAGAATTTCGGCCTTCGGCAGGACGCGCCGTCCTACGGCGACCACCGTATCGGCGGCGACGATATAGGCTTCACCGAACTCGGCATCGCCCTTCAACTCCTCGGCGATCCGCTCCGCCTTGATGCGGGACAGGCGGCGTGCCAGCGAGCGCGGGTGTTCGGCGCGCAGCGGGGTCTCGTCCACGTCGGCAGGCAGCAGGCGGTCAGGTTCGATGCCGATCTGGCCCAGCAGGGCGAGACGACGCGGCGAACCGGACGCGAGAACGAATTTTGGCTGATCGCTCATCAAGGCATTTCCTGCGGACGGGTCCGGGCCGATTACTTGAAGCGGTAGGTGATGCGACCCTTGGTCAGATCGTAGGGGGTCATTTCGACAAGGACCTTGTCGCCGGCGAGAACGCGGATGCGGTTCTTGCGCATGCGGCCTGCCGTGTGGGCGATGATTTCATGATCGTTTTCAAGCTTGACGCGAAACATCGCGTTGGGCAGCAGTTCCGTCACGAGGCCGGGAAATTCTAGTACTTCTTCTTTCGCCATGCGTAGTTCTATCTCCGAAAGGGCAATTTGTGGTCGTGCTCGACCGCAATTTTGGGCGGAACCTATAGTATTGCGCGCCATTTGTGAACAACGGAGTTCAGCAAATGCACGCAAGGGTTTGGCGGGTCAGTTCGCCGCCTTGAAACGTTCCTCGATGTGGCGTTTCAGGTTGTTGCGCACGTCGCGATAGGCATCGAGAATCTGGGTGCGGCGCCCGCGTACGAGCGTCGGATCGGGCGTCGGCCAATATTCCACATGCACTGACGTCGTCCGGGTCAACTCAAGTGCCATATGGTGCGCCTTGGGCGACAATGTAATGATGAGATCAAAATAATGATCCTCGAGTTCCTCGAAGGTCCGCGGCTGGACAGCAATGCGCTTGAGGCCGATCTCCGCCAGAACTTCATCGACGAAATGATCGGGCTCGCCCTTCTCGACGCCTGCGGAGGCAACATAGACGGAAGAGGGCAGGAGACTGCGCGCAAGCGCCTCGGCCATCGGCGAGCGGATCGAATTCTGGCCGCAGATGAACAGCACCGCGCCTGGCATCGCGGATTTGGCGGGCCCTTCATCGTCCGGCAACTGCTCCGGACCGACGGGCGTCGGTTCGCCTATCCCCGCCAATGCAGCACACAAACCAGGGTGAAGATGCGGCGCGCGGTATCAAAATCCACCTCGATCTTGCCGCTGAGGCGATCCATCAGCGTCTGCGAGCCCTCATTGTGCAGACCGCGCCGCCCCATGTCGATCGCTTCGATCTTGCTCGGGCTCGCCGAACGGATAGCCTCGTAATAGCTTTCGCAGATCATGAAGTAGTCCTTGACCACCTTGCGGAGCGGCGTCAGCGACAGGATGTGCGTAACAACATCGTCGCCGTTCTCGCGCGCGATCGCGAAGATCAGCCGCGATTCGACCAGCGACAACTTGAGACGGTAGGGCCCGGGGCCATCGTCATTTACGGGACGAAAACTGTTCTCCTCGATCAAATCGAAGATCGCGACAGCACGCTCATGCTCGACATCCGGTGTCGAACGGCCGATCGTCTCGTCCAGTTCCACATCGATCAGCCGTGCATCGGTATCGCCCGTTGCTGTCATTATCGTCCTAAAGGTTCAACCGGATCGCTACCGATCTGCCGTGCGCATCAAGTCCTTCCGCGCGCGCAAGCTCGATTGCGGCCGGGCCCAGTTCGCGCAACTGATCGGCGCCAAGCTTCAGGATGGAGGTTCGCTTCATATAGTCAAGCACTGAAAGCCCGGACGAAAAGCGTGCCGACCGCGCTGTTGGCAACACATGGTTGGAGCCCCCGACATAATCGCCGATGACTTCGGGCGTATGACGGCCGACGAAGATCGCGCCGGCATTGCGCACGCCTGCGAGCAAGTTTTCCGGCTCGGCCGTGGCAATCTCGAGGTGTTCGGCGGCGATCCGGTTGACGAGGGGGAGCGAGGCTTCGAGATCGTCTACCAGAATCACGGCGCCAAAATCGCGCCAGCTCGCGCTCGCGGTCTCCCGGCGCGGCAGGGCAAGGAGTTGCCGCTCGACTGCTGCAGTGACAGCTTCGCCGAACGCGGCGTCATCGGTGATGAGGATCGACTGCGCGGCGCTGTCATGTTCGGCCTGGGCCAAAAGGTCAGCTGCGATCCATTCCGGGTCATTCTCCTTGTCGGCAAGGATCAGCACCTCCGATGGACCAGCAATCATATCGATGCCGACCGTACCGAAGACACGGCGCTTGGCCGCGGCCACATAGGCGTTGCCCGGACCGACAATCTTGACCACAGGAGCTATTGTCCCGGTGCCATAGGCGAGCGCTGCGATCGCCTGCGCACCACCGACGCGATATATTTCCGAAACGCCCGCAAGCCGCGCGGCAACGAGGACGAGCGGATTGAGCTTGCCATCCGGGGACGGCACGACCATGACGACGCGCTCGACGCCCGCGACCTTGGCCGGAACGGCATTCATCAACACCGAGCTCGGGTAGCTCGCGGTGCCGCCTGGAACATAGAGCCCAACCGATTCGACAGCGGTCCAGCGCGAACCGAGTTCGACCCCGAGCTCATCCGTGTAGCGATCGTCCTTGGGCAGCTGGCGCGCGTGGTGGGAGTGAATGCGGTCGCGAGCGAGCGTCAGCGCCTCCACGGTCACTGCCGGCGCCGAGGCAACCGCGGCATCGATTTCGGCCGGCGAAATTGCAATGCCGTGCGCTGCGAGATCGATGCGATCGAAACGCCGCGAGTAATCGATCAGCGCCGCGTCACCTTCGGCGCGCACGCGCTGGATGATATCGGCAGCCGCGCGGTCCACATCTTCCGAAACCTCGCGCTTGGTGGCAAGGAAGGCAGAAAACGCCGCCTCGAAATCCGGTTGCGATTGCTTGAGGACAATGGCCACGTCAATTGCTCCTTTGCCGGTCAGGCATCATGGTCGGGCTTGAACGGGGTCTCCCAGGCGCCGCCGAGGTCGGTGAGTTGCGCCTCGATGGCCTCGACTTCGACCCGCAGGGCCTTGCCGGCGGCAAAGGTCAGCTCGACAGCGCCCGAGGGCGCGTCGCCGACGATAAAGCGGATCGCCAGCAGCGACAGGATGTCATCCTTGTACTTGCGATCGATCCCCGTGGCCTTGACGCTCATGACGCGATCGAAAAGGACGGCCGTCCGGCGACGCTCGAAGCTGCGATGGCGCTTGCCATCGGCGGCGAGTTCCCAGACAAAGCGATTGACGGCGAGAACGAGCTTTTTCTCGGCGGCAAGGTAATCGATATCGCTCACCTTGAGCACGGAATCCTGCAGATGCGCGGAAAGAATTTGCAGATCTTCCTCATCGAGCGCGATGAGTTTCAAAGTGTCCATGTCTACCCTATGCACAGCTTAAGCGAGGCGCGGCACCGTCCCGGCGCCGCACACCCTTTCCTGTTAGAGGAAAGTGCGGACAAATGGAATTACAGACTTGGCAAAATCCGGAGCGAGTTCAGATCAAGACCCTGCGCCACCGACTGCGAAGCCTAGTCGCTGATGCGCTGAACCTCGGCGCCGCAACGGGTGAGCTTCTCTTCGAGCCGCTCGAAGCCGCGATCGAGGTGATAGACGCGGTTGACGACCGTTTCGCCCTCGGCGGCAAGGCCAGCGATGACCAGCGACACGGAGGCGCGCAAGTCGGTCGCCATGACGGGTGCGCCCTTCAGCCGGTCAACGCCCTCGATCTTGGCCGTCTGGCCTGAAAGGGAGATCCTGGCACCGAGGCGCGCCAGCTCCTGGACATGCATGAAGCGGTTTTCAAAGATCGTCTCGGTAATGTGCGATGTTCCCTTCGCCTTGGTCATCAGGCCCATGAATTGCGCCTGCAGATCGGTGGGGAAACCTGGGAACGGCTGCGTCGTCACATCGACGGGCATGATGCCGTGGCCGTTGCGAACGACGCGCAGGCCGGAATTGGTCTCGGAGATTTCTGCACCTGCCTGGCCAAGCGTCGTCAGGGCCGCCTGCAGGAGGTTCGCGTCAGCGCCTTCAAGGATGACGTCGCCGCCGGTCATGGCAACGGCCATCGCATAGGTGCCGGTCTCGATGCGATCGGGGATGACGCGGACGCGCGCGCCCGAAAGGCTGGTGACGCCCTCGATGGTGATCGTCGCCGTCCCGGCGCCACTGACCTTGGCGCCCATCGCATTGAGGCAGTCCGCAAGATTGACGACTTCTGGCTCCTGCGCGGCATTTTCGATGATCGTGTCGCCCTTGGCGAGCGTCGCCGCCATCATCAGCACGTGGGTCGCGCCGACGGAAACCTTGGGGAAGGCAAAGCGCGCGCCGACAAGGCCGCCTTTCGCAGTCGCCTTGACGTAGCCGTTCTCGATTTCGATGTTGGCGCCGAGCGCCCGCAGGCCATCGATGAAAAGATCGACCGGACGCGTGCCGATGGCACATCCACCCGGCAGCGACACGGTGGCGGTGCCCATGCGGGCGAGCAGCGGGCCGATCACCCAGAAGCTCGCGCGCATTTTCGATACGAGTTCGTAGGGAGCCGTCGTATCGACGATATGGCGGGCGCTGAAATGAATGGTGCGGGAATAGGCGCCGTCCTGGCGCTCGCGCCGGCCGTTGACGGAATAGTCGACGCCATGATTGCCGAGGATGCGGATCAGCTGTTCGACGTCGGCGAGATGCGGGACATTTTCGAGCGTCAGCGTGTCATCGGTCAACAGCGAGGCGATCATCAGCGGCAGGGCCGCATTCTTGGCGCCGGAAATCGGAATGACGCCGTTGAGCTTGTTACCGCCAACAATCTTGATGCGATCCATATCTATCACTTTCGCGGGAAAGTCCCCGTCCTAACGTTTGAGCCCCATGCGGAGCCGGTTGCTGTAAACCATCCCACGGAATGGTTCAAGAAAGGCTTATGACCGGTTTCCGGTCAATCATGGTCCCCTTTGGAGGAACCGGCAGGTTTTTCTGCGGCCGCGACAATGCCCTCGTCCCGGTCGTCGGCGGCGCCAGCCCTACGCGAGCGCGCCTGTTGCTTGCGCCGTGCGAGATTGGCACGAAGCTCATCCGAGCGCCGCTTCTCGCGATTTAATTGTTCGCGATTCGGGTTTTTCGACGACGAATTCATGTCCTGTCCCACATATCCCGGACGAATAAGGTGCCAATTTATCCACAAGCAGACGTGGCTTAGGCGCCTTATGAATAATCGGGCGCAAAAAGATTGCGATTGCTTGCTTGCGATTTTACCAATGATATGGCAGAAGTCCGCCGCGTTCGCAAATCGGCTGCGGTAGCTCAGTGGTAGAGCACTCCATTGGTAATGGAGAGGTCGAGAGTTCAATCCTCTCTCGCAGCACCAGCGAATCTCTGATCAACTCGCACACCGTCTCTCCTTTTTAACGCAGAAACTGGTTCACGATTGCACCCGGTGGAAAGCCGCCGCATGTCGATATAAACGCTGCTTTGATTACAATGGGTCCCCGTCGGCCCGTTGGATGGGGCGCAATCAGATGCAACATGTTTGAGTTAGGACAGAAGAATGTCCGGAGCGACGGCTAAGCGCGAACAGCGACCACGGCCGCTATCCAAGGCTTTACCTCGGTCAGCCAAAAAGTCTACTGCCTGGCATCCAGTAATGCATTGACCTGACCAATCTGGTCGTCCGTCAGGGTCCGTCCGAAATCCGACTCGAGCCGCGATACGGCGTCATCGAGCGCATGATCGCGCATAACGGGGTCTGCCAATGCCAAGGCTGCTTCTCGGTTTCGCTCATAAGTTGCAATCTTGCCAACCGAGGAATTCGGCGCCGCCCGTTCGCGCGCCCGCGCCGAAGCATGCGCCGCATTCAATGCGCCAAGCGTGTTATCGTCATCATCGTCAACGACGAAATCATCGCTGACCTTGACCGAAGCCTTCTGCACCTTGGACTTGTCGTGTTGAACCTTCGATCTATCATTGGAGCTGGCTGTTTTGGCGTGACCGGACGTCTTGGACTGGCTCGACGATTTGCCGCCGTGATCTCCGCTGTCGCCCTTGCCGTTGCCGCCCTTGCCGCCATTTCCATGGCCCCCGCCATTGCCCCCATTGCCGTTGCCACCCTTGTCGGCGAGAGCTTGTCCCACAAAATTGTATTGGCCGGTGGCCGTTCCTGCCAAAACCAACCCTAGACAAGCGGTTGCAACGAGACCGAACTTGAGCTGCATCATATTCCACCTCCTGATATGCGCACTACCCCATGTCTCAACTCACCGGCCGTTTGCGGCCCGAGTGTGGCAGGAACCGCCCGAATGCGATCAAATAGGATTTCAAGCGCTTACAACCGCGCCTTCTTCGAACCCCAGCGCAATCCGTCCATCAGCAAAGAGACGAGGCGACGCGATTGTTCGCGCCACTCGGGCGTATCCGGCGCCGAATATATGCCCGAAAGCGCCTGCAGGAGGTCGGCGCTGTTGATATCGCTGCGGATCGAGCCATCAGCCACCGCTGCGTCTACGAGCTTGCGCAGGGCCCCTGCGACCATGCCGGACGTATTGGCGAAAACTTGCGAATTGCCGTCGAAGAGAATGCGCAGGCTATTGGCCATGCCGCGCTTGGCGGCGATGTAATCGACGAAACGCTGCATCCATTCGCCAAGCGCCGCATCCGGCGCGTTGTGTAGTGCCAATTCGTCCGCGGCGGCGCAAAGCCCTTCGACCTCCCGCCTGTAGACGACCTCCACCAGATGTTCGCGCGTCGGAAAATGCCTGTAGAGCGTGCCGATGCCGACGCCGGCCTGCCGGGCAATCTCCTCAAGCGAAGCGTTGCCGCCGCGCTCGGCAAAGACGTGGCCGGCAATCTCGGCCAGCTTGTCGCGATTGCGGCTGGCATCGGCGCGCAACGGCCTCGGTGCCTTTGCCTCTCTCGCTTTCTCCGGCGGGGATACCAATTGTCGAACTCCAAAAATACAAAGCTGGGGCTTGAACCACCCTCGGCCAACCGCTATGTTTCAAAAACGGAGGCACCTCCGATTATAGCGTGATCTCTGAACTAATACCCTATCTGGACCCGTCGTGTCATGTTTTTTGGGCTATTGCTCGTGGAACGCCCGGCGGCCCTTGGGACTTACTGTCATCAGAACGGAGTCAAGACGCCGATGACAAATCAAATCAGCCTCAATCTCGATATTAACGGAAAGTCGCGGCAAGTGACAGTTGAGGCACGCGTGACGCTGCTCGACGCCTTGCGCGAACATCTGGAACTGACCGGCACCAAGAAAGGCTGCGATCACGGCCAGTGCGGCGCCTGCACGGTGCATGTGGACGGCGAACGCGTCCTCTCCTGCCTTACGCTCGCCGCACAGGTCGAAGGCAGCAAGATCGAAACGATCGAGGGCCTATCCGCGCCCGGCGACGCGCTGCATCCAGTACAGGCCGCGTTTCTCGAGCATGACGCCTTCCAGTGCGGCTATTGCACGCCCGGACAGATCATGTCCGCCGTCGCCTGCATTCGCGAGGGTCATGCCGGCTCCGACGATGAAATCCGGGAATACATGTCCGGCAACCTCTGCCGTTGCGGCGCCTATCCGCACATCGTCGATGCCGTGCGCGAAGCTGCAAAGGAGCTGTCATGAGGGATTTTTCCTATGTTCGCGCCGCTACGATTGACGAGGCGCTGAGCGCCGCCGCAATGCCGGCGACAATGCTGCTTGCCGGCGGCACCACCCTGATCGACCTTGCCAAATGCTGCGTGGCCGAGCCGGAGCGCGTTGTCGATATAAGCCATCTCAAAGGCCTCGATGAGGTGCGCATCGACAGCAGAGGTGCCACGATCGGCGCACTCGCGCGCATGAGCCGCGTTGCCGAAGACCCAGCAATCAAGGGCGAGTTCCCGGCAATCTCCGAGGCGCTCTGGCAGGCGGCATCGGCCCAGATTCGCAATATGGCGACGATTGGCGGCAACCTCCTGCAGCGCACGCGCTGTGCCTATTTTCGCGATCCGGCAACATTTCCCAATTGCAACAAGCGAAATCCCGGCAGCGGCTGCGCCGCACTGACCGGCGTCAATCGCTCGCATGCGGTGCTCGGCGGCAGCAGCGCCTGCATTGCCACCTATCCTGGCGATCTTGCGGTGGCACTGACGGCATTCGATGCTCTCGTGCATCTCGGCGACCGCCAGGTGCCCATCGATGATTTCTTCTTGCTGCCGGGTGCAACGCCGGACAAGGAACACGCCATGCGCCCGGGCGAAATCATAACCGCGATCTCGATCCCGGCTTCGCCAGCGGCGCGGCGCTCGACCTTTCTCAAAGTGCGGGACCGGCAATCCTATGAATTTGCCGCGGCGAGCGCTGCCGTCGGCATCGAACTTGGCGGGGATGGCCGCACCATCACCGACATTCGCATCGCCCTTGGCGGCATCGCTACAAAACCCTGGCGCGCGCGGGCCGTCGAGGACGCCTTGCGCGGCAAGGTCTTCGCCCCCGACGCTATCAAGGAGGCGAGCCGTTTGGCCGTCGAGGGCGCGATCGACCATGGCGCTAACCATTACAAGATCGAACTTGCCCCGCGCGTTGTCGAACGCGCCATCCTCAAGATTGGAGCCGCGGCATGACTATCGTTGAAACCAGAGCAAAGCGTGGTGACGCCGCCGACGGCGCCTTGGGCGGACGTCTGTCGCGCATCGACGGGCCGGCAAAGATAACCGGCCTTGCCGATTATGCCCTCGAGCACCATCCGCAAGGAATGGTACACGCCGTCCTCGTCGAAAGCGCGATCGCGTCGGGCCGCGTCGTTTCCATTGACGCAAGTGCCGCCGAACGCGCGCCGGGTGTACTGCTGGTAATGACCCCCGATAATGCGCTGCCGATCAAATCGGCAACCGACTGGCTCAACACGCCGCCTTCCGATGCGCCCTACGAACCGCTGGCCCGTAACATCACCTTTGCCGGCCAGCATATCGCGGCTGTCATTGCCGAAACTTTCGAGCAGGCAACGGCGGCAGCGGCGCTGGTCAAGGTTTACGACGAAGAGGCGCCGGCGATCGCGGGCCTCGATGATCCCAAGGCCGGGGACGGAATGCCACTCGACCGAATGACCATCGAATGGGGCGACGCGCATGGCGCGCTTGCCAACGCCCCGATCCGCATCAAGCATGAGTACCGGACCCCGCGCGAGTATAATGTGCCGATCGAACCGCACGGGCTCATTGCGGAGTGGAAAGGCGACAGGCTGACGGTCTGGGAGCCCAGCCAGTGGATCGACGGCATGGCGCGGACCTATGCGGAGTGGTTCGACATCCCCTTCGAAAACGTTGAGTTGCGCTCGCCCTATATTGGCGGCGGCTTCGGATCAAAGGCGCTCGCCCTCGAACACGGCGCTATCGCCATAAATGCTGCGCGCATGCTCGGCCGCCCGGTGAAGCTCGCGGTCACGCGGGCGCAGACCTTTACGGCCTATGGCGGCCGGCCGGCGACACGCCAGACGATCGAACTCGGCGCAACGCGCGACGGCAAGCTTGTCTCCATCGTCCAGACAGGCGCCAACGAAACTTCGATGAAAGCCGTTCAAGTCGAGCCGCTGGGCTCGGTGACGTCGATCATGTATGCAACGCCGAATTTCAGTTCGCGCCAGAACGTCGTTCCCGTCAACACGGTGAAGCCCGGCGCCTTGCGTGCGCCCGGTGAAAATCCCAGCGCCTTCGGCATTGAATGCGCGATCGATGAACTCGCTTATGAAGTCGGCATCGACCCGTTGCAGATCCGCCTTCTCAACTACGCCGAGGAAGACCCGCATGCCAGGAAGCCGTGGTCGACCCGCCGCCTGCGCGAAGCCTATGCGGCCGGAGCGGAGGCCTTCGGCTGGAGCAGGCGCCAGCCAAAGCCGCGTTCGATGCGCGAAGGGAACCAGCTCATCGGCTACGGTGTCGCAGCGGGCACGTACCCGGTACGCAGGACCCCAGGCGAAGCATTGGTTCGCATCCTTGGTGACGGTTCGGTCGAGGTCGCCAGCAGCGGCATCGACATGGGCCAGGGCACCTATACCATCCTGGCCCAAACGGCTGCCGAGGCCATCGGCGTTACAGTCGAGACAGTGCGCGTCAAGCTCGGCGACTCTTCGCTGCCCCGGGCGCCGGTCGCCGGCGGTTCGCAGTTCGCCAACCTGATCACCGGCGCCGTGCACAAGGCGGCGCTTGCCGCACGCGACGAGTTGATCGGTCTCGCCATCAACGATCCGAATTCGCCGTTCCGCGACCTCCAGGCGAATACGCTCATTGTCGAGAACGGCGTAATATCGTCACCGCGCGATACCGGCGCCGGCGTCGGCATTGCTGAAATCATGCAGCGGACGGGCCGCGAGCGGATCGAAGCTCTGCGCGATACGTTGCCGGAGAACCTGCGCAACGAGAAAGATCACTTCCGCAACTTCACCACCATCACGACGATGCTGTCGCCGACCGATGGCGACTACTCGCTGCACAGTTGGTGCGTCCACTTCGTCGAGGTGCGGGTCGATGCTGATTTCGGCACCGTCCGGGTGGCGCGGATGGTCTCGGCGTTGGACTCGGGCCGGCTTTACAATCCGAAGCTCGCCGAAAGCCAATGGAAGGGTGGCATCATCATGGGCATCGGCCAGGCCTTGCTTGAGGAAGGCATCGTCGATGCGCGCAACGGGCGGGTGATCAACAATAATCTCGGGGACTATCTCGTGCCGACCAATGCAGACATTCCGGACCTCAAGGTGATCTCGGTCGGCATACCCGATACGCATGCATCGGTGCTCGGCGGCAAGGCGGTGGGCGAACTCGGCATCGTCGGGGTCGCGCCGGCCATCGCCAATGCGGTCTATCACGCGACAGGCGTAAGGGTGCGCGATTTGCCGATTACAATGGACAAGCTGATTTGAGGGGGGCCGCTGCGGTGAGCTACGCGGTCACCTCGGGCTTGGACCCGAGGATCCACTCTTTCAAACTGATGCGTTGAGGTCTCAGCCAAGTGTCATGGATCCTCGGGACGAGAGCCCGAGGATGGCCTGGGCGGACCCGGCGGGGGCCATGGTGACTGTTTCGGTCAGCTCCCAAACCGTGCCAATTCCTGCTTGAACCGATCAATCAGCCAGTTTGAGGCCGGTCCGAGCGGCCGGTCGACAGGGTATATAGCCAAGAGCGGATACTCGGTTTCCGGATAGGGTTCGAGATCGAGCTGCACCAGCCGGCCGGCAGTGATATCATCCTTCACCATCCATTTCGGCAGGCCGCCCCAACCGAGGCCGGCCACGGTGAGATCATATTTGGTTCCGACATCCGTAAGGCGCCAGATCTTGTAGGCGAACACGCCGAAATTACGCCCCTTGGTCTGTTCGCTAAGATCGGTAATGACCAGTTGCGTATGATCGCGAATAAAGGAAAGCGGGACCGGCCCCTCATAAAGCGCAAGCGGGTGGCTCGGTGCCGCAACGGGGGTCATGGCCGTCTGGCCGATTTGCACCAGCACAAGTTCGTCATGGGCGTTGAGAGGAGGACCGGCGATGCCGAAATCCGCCTGTTTCTTCAGGACCAGATCCCAAACCATGCCGAGCGCGCCGACATGAACGCGCAAACTCACTGTCGGAAACTGTTCCTGGAACGCCTTGAGCACGCATGTCATCACGGGCGACGGCAATGACACGTCTATGGCGACGGCAACCTCGGCTTCGAGGCCCATTTTCAGCCCTTCGACACGTGAACGCAGGCTCTGCAGCACGGATACCATGCGCCGCGCGTCCTCGAGCATGGCCTTGCCGGTTTCCGTCAGGCGGGGCTCGCGCGTTCCGCCGCGTTCAAACAATTGCAGTTCCAGCTGCGCTTCGAGATTGGCGATCGTATAGCTGATCACCGACTGCGAGCGATTGAGCTTGCGCGCCGCAGCCGAAAAGCTGCCGGATTCCGCAACCGTCACGAACACCTGAAGCTGGTCGAGCGTCGGATTTGCCTGCATTGCCTGACCTATCGATCTATTAGATGGAATTGATCGATATTTTCCCAGTTTTCTAAATGGATGTCGAGCACCAAATTACGGCCATCAGTTCTCACCCGAGAATATCAATTGAAGGAACTTAGGCTATGTCTTCCATTCTTCTCGTTACATCGAGCCCCCGCGGTGCCGCTTCGCATTCGACGCGCGTCGCTACCGAACTTGCCCAGAAGCTGCAGGCAAAGACGCCCGGCAGCGCCATCGTCAAGCGCGATCTTGCCAGCCAGCCGCTGCCGCATATCGATGCGGACTATTCGTCGGGCATCTATACGCCGGTCGAATCCCGTTCGGAGCGTCAGCAGAGCGTCGTTGGCGTATCGGATGCCATCGTCGATGAACTGTTTGCCGCCGACAGTATCGTTATCGCCACGGGCCTCATCAACTTCAACATTTCTTCGACGCTGAAGGCCTGGGTCGATCATATCGCCCGCGCCGGCAAGACGTTCAGCTATGGCGCTGAAGGCCCCAAGGGCCTGGTCACAGGCAAGAAGGTCTACATCGTCATCGCTTCGGGCGGTGTCTATTCGAGCGGTCCGGCAGCAGCATTCGATCATGCTGTACCTTACCTCAAGACTGCGCTTGGCTTCCTTGGCATGACCGATGTCGAAGTTATCCGCATCGAGGGCGTCGCCATGGGTCCTGATGCAGAAGCCAAGGCCGTATCGTCGGCTCTCGACCTTACCAGCGACCTGGCGCTTGCCGCCTAAGGGTAATGCGCTGATCGCGAAAGAGGCGGGCTTTTGGCCCGCCTCTTTTTTTGTACAAAGTTTATTTGGTCAGGACTTTCGCAAGGTCCGCTCGGCGTCATCAAGACGCCTAAGCTGGTCGAGAAGACTTTCCGGGACGGTTTCATCAACCTTGTAGATACCTGCAGCTCGTATCGCCGATCTATAGGACGACTGGGAAATCTGCCGTCTCAAAATCTGCGAGAGTTCTTTTTCGTAGGTACGGTTTCGGCCGTCCATCAATCAAGCTCCAACTAGTGCCTCGTTGAAAGAACAACCGTTCCCCAAGAAGAAGGTTCCCCTTTTCAAGCCTTAAGACTTCAATGGCAATGTGTCGCGGCGCCGCAGGCCTGCGCGTCGTACGATCTCTGGGAACCGCTGACCACTACCTGGCGTTGTGCTCAACGTTCATAATGGTTGGAGACTGCGCTTGTTCGAAACGTTTCATTACCTGAATACCCTGCCGCTTTTCCCACATGCCTTTGCTTTGGCGGTGGCCTATATCCTTGCCTTTCCCATCGGGTGGGAGCGCGAACAGGAGGAGCGAAGCGCCGGCCTGCGCACGTTCCCGCTGGTAGCGCTGGCGAGTTGCGGTTTCGTTCAAGGGGCCGAACGCCTGATGACGGACAATCCCGAAGCGCTGGCGCGCATCGTCGAGGGCCTTATCACCGGCGTCGGCTTTATCGGAGGCGGGGCAATCCTGCAGGGCAAGAACTCGGTACGCGGCACGGCGACCGCGGCGAGCATCTGGTCGACTGGCGCCATCGGCGTTTCGGTCGGGCTCGAAAGCTACGATGTCGCGATTATCATATCCGTGCTGACGCTTCTAACGCTACGCCTCATGCTGCCGCTTAAGAAGGAGCAGAAAGAAGATTGATACGTCGGCTTCAGCCCTTATTGTTGCGGTGCTGCAGCGCCTTTTCCCATTTCATCGCCGACTCGACGATAGTATCGAGATTGTCGAGCTTCGGCTTCCAGCCGAGGTCTAAGCGCGCCTTGCTGCTGTCCGCGACCACGGAGGCCGCGTCGCCGGGCCGGCGCACCGTCAACCTTGCGTCGATCGGCTTGCCATGCACACGCTCGACACTCTCGATCACTTCCTTGACGGAAAAGCCGCGTCCATAGCCGCAATTCGCCACCATGCTGCTGCCACCCGAGCGCAGGCGCTCCAGCGCCAGGCGATGCGCCGCCACAAGGTCGCTGACGTGAATATAGTCGCGCACACACGTGCCATCCGGCGTTGCAAAATCGTGGCCGAAGATTTCCATATACGGGCGCTTGCCGAGCGCCGTCTCGCAGGCAACCTTGATGAGATGGGTGGCGCCGCGCGTCGATTGACCGGTGCGTCCCTTGGTATCGGCACCGGCGACGTTGAAATAGCGCAGCGCCGTATAGTGGAAATCATGGGCGGCGGCGGTATCGCGCAGCATCCATTCGGTCATCAGCTTGGATAGGCCATAGGGCGACTCCGGATGTGTCGCTGCATCCTCGGTGACCGGCTTCATGCCCGCGTCGCCATAGACGGCCGCGGTGGATGAAAAGATGAAGTTCTTCACGTCCGATTTTACCACGGCCTCGATCAGGGCACGCGACTTGCAGGTATTGTTCTCGTAATAGGTGAGCGGGTCGCGGACGGAATCGGGCACCACCACCGATCCGGCGAAGTGGATCACCGCATCGACATAGTTGCGCTCGATCGTCTGGCGCACGAGGCTCTGATCGGCGATGTCGCCGACGATCAGTTTCGCCTCGCGCGGCACGGCCCATTCGAAACCCGTTGAAAGACGATCCAGCACGATGACGGAATCGCCAGCATCGAGCAATTCCCAGACCATGTGGCTGCCGATATATCCAGCGCCGCCGGTCACAAGCACGGTCATTGACACAGCCCCTTGGTCCCCATTCTGTTGCCCAGAGTTGATCTTGTCGCATCGAGTCAGACGTTGAAAGCTAATCATCGAGACAATGTGATGCAACTTACGTGGTATGCGGACAAAGGGAACCGACAAAATGTGAGTAAGGTGAATGCCCGTTCCCGGCGCCGTGACTTTGCGCCCGACATCACGCGCTGTCTTCGACTATTTTTGCCGGCTTCAACATTTAGGGGTTAGAGTTTCGTTTAAACCGTGGCAAATTGACCCTCAACTCACAATGGATTTTGCCAGGCAAAAACGGTACTACGTTCATGATACAGGAGCAATTCATGGACTATCGTCGGTTTTTCGAAGACGCGATCGACCAGTTGCACGCTGAAAAGCGCTACCGGGTCTTTGCCAATCTGGAACGGATCGTGGGTCGTTTTCCGCGCGCGATCTGGCGCGACGAAGGTACGCAACGCGAAATTACGGTCTGGTGTTCAAACGATTATCTTGGCATGGGCCAGCATCCGGACGTGATTGCAGCGATCCATGACGCGTCGAGCCGCATGGGCTCCGGCGCCGGCGGCACCCGCAACATCTCCGGCAATAACCATCCGCTGGTTGAACTCGAACATGAGTTGGCAGACCTTCATCAGAAGGAAGCAGCCCTCGTATTCACGTCCGGTTTCGTGTCGAACGAAGCGTCGATCTCGACGATCGCGCGGCTCCTGCCGAATTGCCTCATTCTTTCTGACGAGCTGAACCACGCCTCGATGATCGAAGGCGTGCGGCGTTCGGGCGCCGAGAAAAAGATTTTCCGCCACAACGACCTTGCTCATCTGGAAGAGCTGTTGAAAGCGGCGGGCAAGGAGCGCGCCAAGCTCATCGTCTTCGAATCCATCTATTCGATGGACGGCGACATCGCCCCCGTTCAAGCAATCGCCGACCTTGCCGACGAATACAACGCCATGACCTATATCGATGAGGTTCATGCTGTCGGCATGTACGGCAACCGGGGCGGTGGGATTACCGACCGCGAGAACCTGTCGGACCGTATCGACGTTATCGAGGGCACACTCGCCAAGGCGTTCGGAACGCTGGGCGGCTATATTGCCGGCCCAAAGACTGTCATCGACGCCATCCGGTCCTATGCACCCGGCTTTATCTTCACGACCGCACTGCCTCCTGTAATTGCAGCCGCAGCGACGCAATCGATCCGGCACCTCAAAGTGTCGCAGGAAGAGCGCCGCATGCACCAGTGCCAGGCAAAGCTCACCAAGGACGTCCTCGCCCAGGCCAATCTGCCCGTGATGAAATCGGAGACGCATATTGTTCCGATTCTCGTTGGCGACCCTGAACTCTGCAAGAAAGCCAGCGACCGGCTCCTGCAGAAGCACGGCCTCTATATCCAGCCGATCAATTATCCGACCGTCCCGCGCGGCACCGAACGTCTGCGCATCACGCCGACGCCGTTCCATTCCAACGAACTCGTCGTCGAGCTGAAGGACGCGTTGGTCGAGGTGTGGACCGCGCTTGGCATTCCTTTCTCCAAGGACAGCGAACCCGCCATCGAAACGAGCGAGCGGGTCGTAACGCTCGCTGTGTCAAAGGCCGGCGGCTGATTGCATCTGGTTGCACGCAAGTGGACCGGCGCGTGAGCGCCGGTTTTTGTTTGTGGTTCAGCGCGCAACAAGGCGGGCGAGAAACGGCACCGAGAAGGCGATCATAAGAAACCGCACCACATGATGCGAAGCCACATAGGACGGATCGACGCCGAGGGAAAAGGCGATCACGGTGAGCGCCTCGAGCGCCCCCGGTGCAAAGGCAAGCGCTATCTGTGCCGGGTGAATGTCGAGAAGCAGCCAGACGACCAGGGCGGCGACGAAGGACGCTGCCGTTCCGATCAGGAAGGCAAGAAGCGCCGCCGGCAGATAGCGCACCAACTGGCTTCTATGTTCTACGCCGACCCGCGAGCCTATCAGCACGCCGAGCACGATAAGGCCGATATCGGCAATCGAGCGGGGAACGACAGCTGTCACGATGGACGTGGCATGCAGGATACCGCTGGCAAGAAGGGCGCCGAGCATCATGCCTCCAGGAATGCGGCTATAGTAGCCGAGCAAGGCGCCGGCGCCGCCGCAGACGAGGAGGATGACAGCCTCCTGAATGGTCCAGTCATAATTGACTGCAACGACGACATGCGGCGCATTCCTTGCGATGATGGCGAGAAGCGGCGCCAGGAACCCGATGAGAAGCAACAGGCGCACGCACTGGATGACGGTGATTTTCACCATGTTGGCCGAGGTGCCCATCGCCGCGACGAGGACAAAGGAAAGTGCGCCCGGAAGCGCCGAAAAGAGCGCCGTCGGACCGTCCCAGCCGAAACCCTTGCGCAGCATGAGGTAGGTGAGCGACGTCACGAGAACGAGCGCCACGAAAAGCATCAGGAAGCTCACCGGCCACAGCACCATCTGGTCGAGGATGCCGGGTGAGACGCCCGAACCTGCCTGAATGCCCAGCGAAAAGAAGACGAAGCCGCGCAGCCGGTCCGGAATATAAATTCTTACCCCCGACAGCGAGGCGGCCGTAACGGCTATGGTCGAACCGAGCAGGAAAGGAATCGGCAGGTCGATCAGCCAGGCGGTCAAGCCGCCGGCCGTGGCTATCAGCAATGAAAGAAGGGTGGCTTTGATCTTGTCGAGATGAACGGGGTTCGGCGTCAACGTTTCCGGATCCAGTCTGCGAGGCGGTCGGCCGCCTCCTCGACCTGATCGATCCGTCGGGCGAAGCAGAGCCGTAGAAAGGCGGCGCCACCATCGCCAAAAGCAGTCCCCGGCGCAAGGCCGACTTTAGCCTCATCGACAATATCAAAGGCGGCGCGATAGGAGTCGCTGATGCCATCTATGCCGAAAAGCAGGTAGAACGCGCCTGCGGGCGGCGACAGCCGCACCCTTCCCGTCGCCGCGAGCTTGGCACAGAGAATATCGCGGGCCTTGTGGGCGCGCTCGACCTGCATGCGAATGAAGTCGTCGCCTTGATCGAGCGCGACAACTGCGCCGCGCTGCATGAATTGGGCAACGCCCGACGTCGAGTACTGGATGAGATTTTCGATCGTCTTGCCAAGCGAGGGGTGAACCACCATCCAGCCGACCCGCCACCCCGTCATCGCCCAATTCTTGGAAAAACTGTTAACGAAGATGATGCGCTCATCCGGATCCATGATGTCAAGGAAGGAGGGCGCGCGGCGGGCGCCGTAGTAGAAATGCGCGTAGATCTCGTCGGCAACAATCCACAATCCGTGCTGACGGGCAATGCTCAGGATTTCCTTCAGCGTATCGATGTCGGCGGTCCAGCCGGAGGGATTGGAAGGCGTATTGATGAACAGCGCCCGGGTTCGCGGCGTGATGGCATCGCGTATTTTCTGGGGATCGAATCCCCAACCGTTGCCGGTGAAGTCCTGCGTCACCGCTACGGGGGTTGCGCCGGCAATGCCTGCGGCGGCGGCAAAATTAGGCCAGGCAGGAGAGAGATAGATGACTTCGTCGCCTGCGCCGGCCGTTGCCTGGATTGCAAGCTGGATCGACTGCATGCCCGAGCCGGTAATATAGAAATGCTCGACCGGCAGATCCGCATCGAAATGGCGCTTGTAGTACGCCGCGAGCGAGTGGCGCAGTTCCGGTATGCCGGCCTGCCAGGTATAGAAGGTCTCGCCATTGGCAAGGCCTGTCGATGCGGCATCGCGAATGAAATCGGGCGTCGGAAGATCGCCCTCGCCGGCCCAGAGCGGGATGACGCCCTCCTGGCGACGACCATGATTCATGACGGCAACGATGCCGCTCTCCGGTGCCACCGCTGCTTCATGCCGCAATTGCTGAACGAGGTTCATTATTCGTGTCTCCAGTCTGCCTGCCGCAGACCTATAACAACGAATTCTGTTTCGCACGTGGATATTTGTGATGTTTCCATCATCGCAAGTGATGGGCTCCCGCCACCGTTATGGCGGGAGAGGCACTCCGCGACCTGACCACCATCATCCTCGGGCCTTGGGCACAGGATGACGGCAAAGGTATTGGGATAATGGCCGATGGCGGCTCGAGATCGGAGGGCTGCCCTCAGGGCAACCCTTGAGCGACATCTGTCAGGTGCGCTTGGCGAGAAGGTCGCGAATTTCCGTGAGAAGCACTTCTTCCTTCGTCGGTTCGGCAGGCTTGGCGGCTTCCTTCTTCTTGAAGCGGTTCATTGCCTTGACCACCATGAACAGGACCCAGGCCACGATCAGGAAGTTGATGAGCAGAGTGATGAAATTTCCGTAAGCGATGGTCGCGCCAGCCTGCCGGGCCGCCGCGAGGGTCGGCTGCGCGTCGCCCGAAAGCTGGAGATACAGGTTGGTAAAGTCGGTGCCGCGCGTGAGCAGACCTATGATCGGCATGAAAATATCGGCGACGATCGACTCGACCAGTCGGCCGAAGGCAGCACCGATGATCACACCGATGGCGAGATCAACCATGTTTCCTTTCAAGGCGAATTCTTTGAATTCTTTCAGCATGATGTACCACTCTCCAGTATTATGTGTTAATCCAAACCAACGGTCATCGCATTTGCCATAACCTGAAAACTGTAACAGAAGTTTTGAAATTATTGATAGAGCGTTCGTTTTCTTCTACCAGTATTAACGGCCTGGGCAATCGGCGGGCAAGCCGAAAAAGCCTGAACGCGAAGCGTGCCAAAGCAAAGTAACGGAAGGTGAAGCCCATGTCGGGCTTGTATATTGCAGTCCTTATCATTGTGCTTTACCTCGCGTTCCAGTCGATCGTGGTAAGGCGCGCGAACCGGCTTCCCAGCCGTTTTCGTCTGCCGCGGCCCTTTGTCTACTCGATCTGCCTTGCTGCAAGCGGTACGTCCTGGCTCTACTACGGCAGCGCCAGTTACGCCGCCAAGAACGGGATCGAATTTGTCGGGCTCTTCCTCGGCATTGGTCTCATGTTCACGTTGGGATTTCCAATTCTCGGCAAAGTCAGCCAGCTTGCCAAATCGGAAGGTATAAAATCGATCTCCGATTTTGTCGGCGCACGGTACGGCAAGAGCTTTTCCGTCGCAGCGCTGGTTACTGCGATCACGACGATCGGGCTCATCCCCTACATTGCGCTGCAGTTCGCCGCCATCCACCAGATGATGGATATCTATTCCAACCACATGAGCGAAGGCGCGGATCACCACCACATGATCATTGCCCTGGTCCAGCTTGGGATCGCCGTCTATACCGTTTACATCGCCGCACGTGGTCCGCAGCAGAAGGACCGATACGATGGTTTCATCAAGGCAGTTGCCGTGGCGGCCACGATCAAGCTTGGTGTCTTCCTGCTTATCGGCATTGCCACCGTCACGTTCCTGTTCGGATCACCGACAGAACTTTTCGCCAAGGCAATGGAGCGCCGGCAGGACATTCCGCTTCTCAACAACGGCATATCCGTTGCCAACCTCGTTGCCCTGATGCTTGTCGGCGCATCGACCGTACTGCTTTTGCCCAACCAGTTCTATCTGACGATCGTCGAGCATCGTGGTGGCGGAGAAATGCGCCTTGCGCGCTGGTTCACACCGCTCCTCTTGCTGGTCGGCGGTGTCTTTGTCATCCCCATAACCGTGGCAGGGGCGATTTCCCTGCCGCCGGAGGCTGCGTCGGACTTTTACTTCATTTGCGTGCCAATCGTTGCCGGCCAGAAATTGCTTGCCGGCATCGCCTTTCTTGGCGGCGTTCCGGCAGCAACGACGATGATCATTGCGCCATCGATATTGCTGTCGATCATGATCACCAACGATTTGATGCTCCCCCTGCTTTTGCGCCCGGCAGCCGGCAATCCAGCCGAGCCAAAGGACTATACCAAGGTCATTCCCCGGATCAGGCGCTGGTCCCTCGTCGCCATTCTCGGCATAGCCTGGGCCTATCAGTATTTCGTATCCTGGAAGATGGACTTCTCCGAACTCGCGCTGATCTCGGCTGTCGCGGTCATCCAGTTGGTGCCGCCATTCGTCGGCGCCCTTATTTGGCGCCGGGGGACGGCGCGCGGCGCTAACTGGGGCATGATCGCGGGATTCAGCGTCTGGCTTTATACGATGGTCGTCCCGACGCTGATCGATCCAGGCTCCGCGCTCTTGACCGACGGTCCGCTTGGGATTGCAGCGCTCAAGCCGCAGGCGCTTTTTGGCGTCGAGGCGGCAAGCTACGTGCACGGCCTTTTCTTCAGCCTTGCCGCCAATATTGTTTGCTATGTTGCCGGCTCACTATCGCGCAGCGCCACGCCGCTTGAGCGCATTCAGGCTTCGGTATTCATCACCGATAAAGCCCCGCTGTCGACGCCGGTCGGAACACTTCAGCCCTCCATCACCGTCGGGCAGCTCAAGGCGACTATCTCAAGATATATCGGCTATGAGCAAGCTGAATTGGCTTTCGCGTCCTTTCACAAACGTGAGGGCATTCTGCTCGACGACGAGGATGGAGCAGACTTCAAGACGGTACATTTCGCCGAACAACTGCTCTCCGGCATTGTCGGCTCGCCCTCGGCCCGCATGATCCTGTCGCTCGCCATGGGGCCGACAGGCCCCGCACAACGCCGCGCCCAGATGCTCCTCGAGCATGCGACCGATGCACCGGCACAAAACCGATATCTGCTGCAGACGGCGCTCGATCAGATGGATCAGGGGATTTGCGTGTTCGACCCGCAATATCGGCTGAGCTGCTGGAACGCCCAGTTCCGCGTGTTGCTCAATCTGCCAAGGGACCTGCAGCGCATGGGCACCCCGTTTCGCAGCATCGTTCATTATCTCTACGAGCGCGGCGATCTCGGAAGCGCCGACCCGGCGCTCCTCAACGATCTTGCCAAATCAACCGCGCCGTGGCGCATCACGCTGGCGGATACCGGCCAAACAATCGAAATCCGTTCCAACTCCATTCCGGACGGCGGCATCGTCACGACGTTGACGGATGTCACACAAGCGGTAAATGCCGACCATCTCTTGCGGCAGACAAATGAGTCTCTGGAACAGCGTGTACGGAACCGCACCAACGAGCTCACGCTCGCCAACCAGCAACTCGCCAAGGCACAGCAGCGGGCCGAAGAAGCCAATATCAGCAAGACGCGTTTCCTTGCCGATGCGGGCCACGACATTCTCCAGCCCTTGAACGCGGCGCGGCTGTACTCCTCCTCACTGATGGAGCGCCTCGGCAATTCGCGCGAAAAGCAACTCGTCAGCAATGTCGACTCGTCGCTTGAGGCTGTCGAGGTCATCATCAACGCCCTGCTCGACATTTCGCGCCTTGATACGGGCGCGCTCAAACCGGTTGTATCCGTCTTCCGCCTTGATTCTTTGCTTGAACAAATCGTCCGCGATTTTTCGCCGACGGCGCATGCAAGGGGCCTGACGCTGGACGTGGTCATGAGTTCGGTGGTCGTGGCGACCGACCGCAATCTTCTGCGCCGCCTCGTTCAGAACCTTGTCTCGAATGCGATCAAATATTGTCGCAGCGGGAAGGTGCTTGTCGGTGCCCGCCGGCGCGGCGACAGGATTGAATTGCAGGTGTTCGACACCGGCATCGGCATTCCAAAGTCGCAACTCGAAAACATATTCCGCGAGTTTTCCCGCCTCGCCGAAGGCATGAAGATTTCGGACGGACTTGGCCTCGGGCTTTCCATCGTCGAGCGCATCGCGAAAATCCTCGACCTTTCCGTGCAAGTGCAATCGACGCCGAACAAGGGATCGATGTTCTCGGTGACAATCCCGGTCTCGAAGGCGGGCGCGGCTCCCGCTGCCGAGAATGTCCGGGCCATTCGGCCTGCGGCGCCCCTGTCGGGATTGTCTGTGCTGTGCATCGATGACAACCCGCACTCGCTTGCCGGCATGCAGGAATTGCTGGCAACATGGGGTTGTCATGTCGTCATGCTGGATAGCGGCGAAGCGCTGAAAGCCTATTGCCAGGACAATCCAGGCGTTCCCGATGTCATCTTGGCGGACTACAATCTTGGCAATGAAAACGGAATAGAAATGGTCGCCTACACACGCGAACACTTCCAGCGCCATATACCAGCGGCACTGGTTACGGCAGATCGCTCGAATGCCACGCGCGATCAAGCCAACGCCGAGGACATCGCCGTCATCCAAAAGCCTGTCCGACCTGCTGCGCTGCGGGCGTTGCTTTCGCATTTCCGCCAGGCAATCGCAGCGGAATGAGGACTTGATTACATAAGAGACTGGCTGGGCATCGACTCTTCTTTGAAGCGTGCCAGCCGGATGACTGCTTGCGTGCGGCTCTCGACGCCGAGCTTGTAGAGAACGGCGGAGACGTGTGCCTTGATCGTCGCTTCCGAAACGTTCAGTTCATGGGCGATCTGCTTGTTAAGCATGCCATCAGCCATCATGCTCAATACACGTGCCTGCTGCGGCGTAAGTTTGCGGATGCAGCGAATGAGTTCGATCATCTCCGGATCCAGCACGTCGTCGTCACCATCGGCCAGCGGCGACCAGATGCCCCCGTCAAGGATCGTCTGCACTGCTTCCTTGATAACGTCCGGCCCCGACGACTTGGAAATGAAGCCCGATGCGCCGAGTTCGAGGGCGGCCCGGATGGTAACCGGATCGTCGGTTGCCGAGATGATGGCGATCGGCAGTGATGCCTGCAGGGAACGCAGCGCCACAAAGCCGGTGAGCCCACCGACACCGTTCAACGAAAGGTCAAGCAGAAGAAGATCAAGATCGGCTTCTTCCTGGATAAGAGATTTTGCAGTCTCGATATCGCCAGCTTCAATAATCTCGGTGTTGTTTCTTGGAGAAGTAAGCGCCAACCGCAAGGCTCCCCTGAAGAGGGGGTGATCATCCACAATAAGAAATCGGTAGTTCATGATTTAAAAAATCCTTGTTGCTGAAATTGCAGCAGTCTTAATCCAAAAGCCGTAATGCTAACGACTAAATCTGAAATGACTGATATATCAAGAGCAATTCGGTACACGCCAAAGTTTTGTTATCCGCCTAGGTGAGGCGATCCGGTTGAAATGCCTTGGCAAAACCGCATTCCCGCGCAATTATTTGCCGTGGGGATGAAATTCTTGAAAGTGGGACGCATGATCACAAACATTCTTTATCCAGAACTTCAACCGACATCGGAGGAAATGCTGCAGGTCTCCGAGCTTCACACGATTCATGTGGAGGAATGCGGGAATCCGAATGGCAAACCGGTGATCATGGTACACGGCGGACCCGGTGGCGGCATCAATCCGACGATGCGGCGCCTGCATGATCCGGAAAAATATCGCATCATTCTGTTTGACCAGCGCGGCTGCGGAAAATCGACGCCGCATGCGGAGCTCAACGAGAACACGACATGGGATCTCGTTGCCGACATGGAGAAGATCCGCAATCATTTCAACATCGACAAATGGCAGGTCTTCGGCGGTTCGTGGGGTTCGACACTCGGCCTCGCCTACGCTCAGACACATCCGGACCGCGTCAGCGAATTGATATTGCGCGGTATTTTCATGATCCGCCGTTTCGAGATCGAATGGTTCTATTCGAACGGCGCGAGCATAATTTACCCCGATCGTTTCGAGGCCTACCAGGCGCATATACCGGAAGACGAGCGAGATGACATGATCGCTGCCTACTACCGGCGCCTGACCGATGCCGACCCGGCCGTTCAGTTGCAGGCAGCCAAACTATGGGCGCGCTGGGAGGGATCGGCCCTATCGCTGCTTCCGGATCCTGCGCGTGAAGAGGCGTTTTCCAACGATCATTTTGCCATCGCTTTCGCCCGTATCGAATGCCACTATTTCCAGAATCGCGGCTTTTTCGAAACGGACGATCATTTGCTGCGCAACGCACATCTGATCCGCGATATTCCGGGCGTCATCGTGCATGGGCGCTATGACATGTGCACGCCGCTGCTCAACGCCTGGCACCTGAAAAAGGTTTGGCCGGAAGCGGATTTGCGTATTGTCGAGGATGCAGGCCATGCCGTCAGCGAGCCCGGCATCGTCCACGAACTCATCCACGCGACGAAGCGGTTTGCTGCCTAGCTAACGACGGCCGGCCCCGCCATGGGGCCGGCACTTCAGGCGGCAAGGTGCTTCTGCCGCGATTTCAGCACCCACAAATGCCCGAACGGATCAACCAGCACGCCCGCCCGATCACCGCCATCGAGCGTTTCGGCGGCGTTGCGTATCCTGCCACCCTCGGCGAGGGCGTGGTGCAGCACGCGGTCCACATCATCGACATGAATATCGAGCATGACCGGCGTCGCTCCGATAGCATGGACCGAGCGCGGACCGCCGAGCGATGCGTCGGCATCGCGCTTCGGGTTGGCACCGACGATCATGAGGAACGATGCGCCCATGCGCATTTCCGCAGCGATAAGTTCGCCATTGTGCAGATAAGGCCGTCCGACAATTTTGGCGCCGAAGACGTTCTCATAGAAATCGAGCGCCTTCTGCTGGTCCCCATGACGTACAAAGAGCCTGATCGATACCTCTCCAATCAGTGTTGGCACTGCAGTCATCTCATCGCTCCCGGAAGAATAGTTGTGAGCGGGCAGTGTCCGACAAAAGCTTGAACATATCAAGAACGGCACCTGCCAAAAACCGGCCACTCCTGACAGATGGTTGTCAGGATGATTCAGGTTTTTTCCAAGGTGTCCGGCGCCGGCTTGTTGTCTTCGGGGCTGTAGCCGAACTCCTTGGCGATACCCATGAAACGGCGCATGAATTTTTCCATGTAGCCGAGGCTCTTTTCGAACTGCTCGTCCGAAGGCAGCGCGTCGCGCACAATCGGCGGAATCTTGCCCATGGCGGCCACAGTATCCTCAAGTTTGGCGACGCGGCCCTTCAAATCGGCTATGTCCTCTTCATAGGCCGTACGTTCCTCCGCAGCGACCTTGCAAACGAGTTGTGCCGATTGCTGTTGGCAGATCGACATCTCACCCGTCTTGTTGTTCATGCGCACGAAGCCGTCGGCAGTCTTCTCCAGCGTATAGCCCGGGCTCTCCTCGGCACGTGCCGGCTGGCCGACCAGCGGAGCAAGTGCAAGAACAATGAGCATTGTGCGAAAGGGTGCCATGACGGACCTCCATGTTTGCATGCAGCAAACCTATCGCAATAATACGCCGAAAATCTGAACCAGGCACAGAATTCGCTCAAACGTTCGACTCCGGACTTTGCGCGGACGGGTTTTGCGACTACTAAGAATTTCCATGACTCACCTGATATACAAGATTGCGCCGCGCACCCTTTGGCAGGCCGCCGAAGCAAAGGGTGTCTTTGACGGCGCGCCCATCGATCATGCGGACGGTTTCATTCATTTCTCGACAGCCGCCCAGGCCGTGGAGACGGCGACAAAGCATTTCGCCGGCCAGGACGACCTTCTGCTCATTGCGGTTGCGACCGACCGGCTTGGCGATGCGCTCAAGTACGAGGTTTCGCGCGGAGGCGATCTCTTTCCGCACCTTTATGCATCGCTGCCGCTCGACGCGGTCGAATGGGTAAAGCCTTTGCCCCTCGGGCCTGACGGGCATCAATTTCCGGAGATGCAACAATGAACAGGCTGTTCCAGGCGATCGGCAGGAAGGTCCTGTTCTCTTTCGATCCGGAAGATGCTCACGGGCTTTCGATCAAAGCGTTGAAAAGCGGCATCGTCCCCGGTTGCGCGCCTTTGAACGATCCGGCGCTGCGGGTCACCGTGGCAGGTCTCAGCTTTCCCAATCCTCTCGGCATGGCGGCAGGCTATGACAAGAATGCCGAAGTGCCGGACGCCCTGTTAAAGCTCGGATTCGGGTTCGCCGAGGTCGGAACGCTGACCCCCCTGCCGCAGTCCGGCAATCCCAAGCCGCGGATTTTCCGCCTTATCGAAGACCGCGCGGTGATAAACCGCCTCGGATTCAACAATGAAGGCCACGACCCGGCTTTCCAGCGGCTTACCGAACGGCGCAAGCATGCCGGCATTGTCGGCGTCAACATAGGCGCCAACAAGGATTCAACGGACCGGATTGCCGACTACGTTGCCGGGATCCGCAAGTTTCAGTCAGTCGCGAGCTATTTCACCGTCAACATTTCTTCGCCGAACACGCCGGGACTGCGCGATCTGCAGGCGCGCGAAAGCTTGCGCGAATTGCTTGGCAAGGTGCTCGAAGCGCGCGACGCGCAAAAGGGTGTGCACCGACCGGTCTTTCTGAAGATCGCGCCCGATCTTCCAGAGGCGAGCCTCGACGATATCGCGGCCGAGATCGCGCTTCACCCGCTCGACGGCTTGATAATTTCGAATACTACGCTGTCGCGAAGCGGCCTCGAAGGGACGAAAAATGCGCGCGAGACCGGAGGACTTTCTGGCGCTCCACTGTTCAATCGCTCGACGATCGTCCTTGCCAAGATGCGCCAGCGTGTCGGGTCCGATTTGCCGTTGATCGGCGTTGGCGGTGTTGACAGCGCGGCGACGGCGATTGCGAAAATACGTGCCGGCGCGGATCTCGTTCAGCTTTATACGAGCATGATTTATGCGGGGCCAGGACTTGCCGGGTACATCGTCAAGGACCTTTCGGCAAGATTGAAGCGTGACCGCATCACCACCATCGCTGCACTGCGCGATTGCGACGTCAACGAATGGGCAGGCGAACCGCTGCCGGCCTAGAGCGTGTCGCTAGCTTATTCGGCAAATTGCAGGCGCGCCCGGCTCGGCAGAATCGACAGGAGCGAGATGCCGCGCAGGCCAAGGAAAAGGTGGAGCGCTAGCCAGAGGCCATGATTGCCCAAGTAAACCGGCAAGACGTAGTAGGCGGCAAAATAGCCCGCGAGCGACAGTATCATCATGTTGCGCATATCGCGTGACCAGGTCGCCCCGATGAAGACGCCGTCCATGTGGAAGGCGAGAAGGCCGGTGACGGGCGCAAGGGCGGCCCAGGGCATATAGATCGCGGCCATCGATTGAACCTCTTCGGACTTGATCAGGAAAGCGACGATACTGTCGCCAAAGATCAGGAAAAAGAGTGCCATGACCGATGCGAGGATCATTCCCCAGAGGAACGAGAGCTTTACGCCCCGGTCGAAAGCGGGACGGTAATTCGCGCCGACGGCACGGCCGGAGATTTGTTCGGCAGCGGTGGTGACGCCGTCGATCAGATAGCCTGAAATCAGAAGGAAATTCATCAGTACCGCATTGGTCGCTAGCGTCACGGCGCCGGCCTGGGTGCCCGCCCGGGTGAAATAGGCGTAGGCGATCAGCAGGAAGAACGAGCGCAGCATGATGTCGCGATTGACCGCGAACATGCGGCGGATTTCATGCGCATCCAGAACGCGCTTGCGCGATGGATTGGCAATGCTTCGGAACTGCATGTAGATCATCGAAAGGCCGACGATCAGCGCCGACGTCTCGCCAAGAACCGTCCCCCAGGCGATGCCCTTGACGCCCCAACCCATGATAAGACCGAGCCAGATGGTCATAACGACATTGACGCCATTCAGCAGCAATTGCAGATAAAGGCCCTGCATGGCCTTGCCCTGCCCGAGCAGCAGTCCCAATACGACGAAGTTGCCGAGTGCCATGGGCGACGACAGGAGACGGATCGACACATAGGTCGACATGGCTTCGCTGACAGCCGGATCGGGATTCATGAAGCTGACGGTCGCCTGCAGGATCAGCGGGGTGGCCGCGATGAAGATCAAGCCGGCGACAACGGCAATGCCGAGAGCACGCCAGAATACCGCCTGCTGCTCGACATCGTCGTGGCGGCCCATGGCCTGCGCAACAAGGCCTGTCGTGCCAGCGCGCAGGAAGTTCATCGTCGAGAACAGGAAGTCGAAGACCAGGGCGCCAATGGCAAGGCCGCCAAGCAGATGCGGATTGCCGACCTGGCCGATGACGGCGGTATCGACGAGACCAAGCAGCGGCGTCGTCAACGATGCGAGCATGACCGGAATCGTGATTGCAAGCATCAACCGGTTCGTCACCTCGAAGGGGCGGACGACCTTGGAACCGGCAGACGAAGGCACATCGATATTCATGAAGGCACCGAGATTGCGAGCCTGAAAGGCTGTCCAAGCTCTATGCCACTGGTTCGCGGCGTTTACCAGTCATATCAAGGATGATGCATTCCAGCGCCCGTGGACTACACGCCGAGGACCAGCGCCCAATACCTTTCTGCACCCGATTCAGCGTAGGCAAGTCCGAAATGGCTGAATTGCGGGTCGAGCATATTGCGACGGTGCGGCGGTGAATTCATCCACTGCGCGAAGACCTGGTCCATATCCATCCGGCCCCTAGCGATATTTTCCGCAGCGGGACCGTGAATGCCCGCGCCGCGGATGCGCGAAGCAAAGTCCCGGTTCCAGCTCGTCGTGTGGCTCATGCGTCCGGCGCTCGCCATATAGCCCGCCTGCTGCAAGGCCGCCTGCTCCAATGCAGAAGACGGAGCAAGCGGACCGAGCCCCCTTGACGACCGTATTGCCCGCAGATTGGCGCTGCCTGAAGCCGAAACGCCCGCGCGCTTGCCGGTCAACCGCGGTTGCGGTGGCGTCGATTGGCACGCGGCAAGCGGCAGAAGCGCAGCGCCGGCGGCAAGGCCGAGAAAATGACGACGCGGCATTAGCAATTTTGTTTCGTCCATGGAGCTTTCCTCACGACGGGTTTAGCCGATATCGGTGAAATGTGGCTCCTTTGCGCCCCGGAAAGGCTCAACCACACTGTTTTGCAGTTTTAGCGACGATAGCTCAAAAGCCGCAACAGGATGAAGCACGGAATGACGACGACTGCGCCAAGCAGGAAATAGCCTGCGAAGCGTTCGATCGCGCCGAAGCCCAGATTCCAGATGCGGCGGAAGAAATTCTCGATGCCGTAGAGAATATCCATCGGAGACCAGTTGAATGCGCTCATGACCACACCGACGACAAGCGAAACGATGATGAGCTTTATGAGAACACGGGCGGGCGTATCGCCCAGGAAACGGTTCACTCCATCCGACATTTTTTCTCCGGTCTATCCTTGTCTGCGCTGGCAATGACATACGGCGATACGGGATAGCGTTCAAGGTGGTGAATAACCCGCGCTCTGCATCGCGTGTCGCGGTACGCAACCATAAGCATCCATCGGTTGTAACCGTTACGTACTTGGATTGCACCAGCCCGTGCGTCACGAATGTCCCGTCGAATTTCCGCATGTCCAGAACGAACATCCTCGAACAGGGAGCTACGGCGATGAGTAAACTCGGCGAGATCGACAATACCCCACCAGTCACAGACACAAGTCCCAACAATGTCAGCCGCCGCAATCTGCTCTTGGGAGGCACAGTCCTCGCGGCAACGTCCGTGCTGGCACCAGGAGGGTCTGTCTACCCGGCCCGTGCCCAGCAGGCTGCGGCGCCAAGCGGCAAGACCCCGAACATTCTTGTCATATTCGGCGACGATATCGGCATTCCGCAGATCAGCGCCTACACGATGGGCCTCATGGGCTACCGCACGCCCAACATCGACCGCATCGCTGCCGAGGGCGCGATCTTCACGGATTCGTACGGCCAGCAGAGCTGTACTGCCGGACGTGCGTCCTTCATCCTTGGCCAGGAACCCTTCCGCACCGGACTGTTGACAATAGGCATGCCGGGCGATCCCCATGGCATACAGGATTGGATGCCGACTATTGCCGACGTGCTGAAGACGCAAGGCTATGCAACGGGCCAATTTGGGAAGAACCATCTCGGCGACCACGACGAGCATTTGCCGACCAATCATGGCTTCGATGAGTTCTTCGGCAATCTCTACCACCTGAATGCCGAAGAGGAGCCGGAAGGCTATTTCTATCCAAAGGATCCGGAATTTCGCAAGAAATACGGTCCGCGCGGCGTGATCCACTCCTACGCCGACGGCAAGATCGAAGATACCGGCGCCCTGAACACGAAGCGCATGGAGACGATCGACGAGGAGTTCCTGTCGGCGGCCAAGGATTTCATCGACCGGCAGCACAAGGCCGACAAGCCGTTCTTCGTCTGGTTCAATTCCACGCGGATGCATGTCTTCACCCATCTCAAGAAAGAGTCGCTGGGCAAGACGGGAAAGGGCATTCATGCGGACGGCATGGTCGAGCATGACGGCATGGTCGGCGAATTGCTGCAGCAACTCGACGATCTCGGCATAACCGATAATACGATTGTCCTCTATACGACCGACAACGGCGCCGAAATCGCGCTATGGCCGGACGGCGCCATGACGCCGTTCCACGGCGAAAAGGGAACGACCTGGGAAGGCGGCTTCCGCATCCCCATGATGGTGCGCTGGCCGGGCGTCGTTAAGCCGGGAACGCAGGTCAACGATATAGTGACCTTGATGGACTGGATGCCGACATTGGCCGCGGCTGGCGGCATTCCCGACATCAAGGACAAAATGAAGGCCGGCTTCCAGGCTGGCTCGAAGAACTTCAAGGTGCATCTTGACGGCTACGACCTCACATCGCTGCTCAAGGGCGAGGCCAAGGAGCCTCCGCGTGATACCGTTTACTACTTCGACCAGGGCGGCAATCTCAACGCCATCCGCTGGAACGACTGGAAGCTCAGCTTTGCCATCGCCAGTCACGGCAATATCGCAACGGCCACGCGCGAAGTGCCGGCTTGGGCTCTCATCGCCAATCTGCGCATGGACCCCTACGAACGCGGGATGGATGAAGGCGGCGGCGCCACGGATTTCCTCGCGCGCAATATCTGGCTCCTCGTGCCCATCCAAGGGAAGATCAAGGAGTTCTTTGCCGATTTCGATCAGTTTCCGTCGCAACAGGGCAGTTCACTAAACGCAGGAGCGATCAACTACGGAACGCTCCGACAACAGGCGGCATTGCAACGCCTGAAGGAACTGGAAAGCTTGACGCCGCAATAGCAAGCAAAATGAGAAACGGGTTGTGCGATTGCGATGCGGCCGTGCAACCCGTCTTTTTCCAACTCTTCTCACCCAAGACATAAAATTTTGCTCTGCAGCAATGAAACGTTTCATATTGACAAGCTTGACGCGATATGGCCCATTTCCGTACAGAAATCGTTTTGCCGAGAATCCGGTGAAACGTTCCATCGGCGGGACGAGCCTCAGCGGCGGGCGCGGCAGCGTCGTTGGAACGCTGCTTGGCGCCTGCATTATCGGCGTTCTCGCCAATGGGCTTATTCTGCTTGGCCTCAGTGATTTTATGCGACAGATGATAACCGGATTTGTGATAATCCTCGCTGTGATACTGGACAAATACCGCGAAAGACTGACCAAAGCATGAGTGCACCCGACGCGCCCGACAGGACCAGACACAAGACGCATGCGAAAGTGGTGAACATCAAGGACGTTGCGGCACGCGCCAATGTTTCGGTCGGCACGGTGTCGCGCGTTCTTGCCAATAACGAGACCGTCGGCACGGCCCTGCGCGAGAAGGTCACCGAAGCTATTCGCGAACTCAACTTTCGACCGAGCGGCGTTGCGCGCGGCCTGCGCCGCAGCCGCACCGATATGATCGGCTTGGTCATCCCCGATATTACCAACCCGTTCTTTGCCGAGCTTGCCAAGCATGTCGAGGCGATCGCGTCCCGTTCGGGATTTTCGGTGCTGCTGTCGATTACCAATGAAGACCCCAGGATCGAGCTGAACCAGATCGAAAGCTTGTTGAAGAGCTATCCGACCGGGCTGATAGTGGTTCCGACCCAGTTTGGCGCTTCGGAGGGCTGGAAGAGCAATGTGGCAACTGTTGCGGTGGACCGGCGCTTTGCGGGCTATCCGCTGATCTCGGTCGATCATGCGGCCGGCGCCGGCCTTGCCGCTCGGCATCTTCTTGCCCTCGGCCACCGGCGCATCGCCTATATTGCCGGACCTCCAGAAGCGCCCGTTTCACGCGAGCGGCGCAACGGCTTCGTCGACGCCCTTGCCGCCGAGGGGGTGACGCCTGAAATTCTCGAGGGCTATTTCGACTATGCATCCGGCGAAACACTGGGCCGCATGCTGCTCGACCGGGCACCGGGCGAGCGCCCAACCGCCATTGCAACGGCCAGCGACCAGCAGGCGATCGGCCTGATGCGCGCCGCCAACGATCTCGACCTGAAAGTCCCGCAGGATATTTCCGTCGTCGGCTTCGACGATATTCCGCTGGCCGAACTCATCACGCCGCGCCTGACAACGATCCGCCAGCCCGTCGAACAGATTGCCGCGCGCGCCGTGGCCCTGACAACCGGCACCAGCCCGCTTCCCATCGACGACGAATTGCTGGAAGCATCACTGGTGGTGCGCAATTCGACGGCGGCGCGCGACTGACCGGCTATTCAGGATTGTTGGAGCGAGTGAAGGGAATCGAACCCTCCTATTAGCGGGCTAGTGGCGGCGGCATTCAGGAGAACGCTCAGTGAAGTGTGGAGCCCCCCTCCCGAAGAGCGTTGGGAACTGCTGGTTACCGGGAAGTGATAGGCGTATTAGTCTATCTCGGTCCTGACCGAGTAGATATGTCTCTCTACGGCGGCAAGCTAAATGGCTGGCGTGGTAGAGTGTTCACAAGATTGCTCAGCACTGTGATCGGATGGGCATGAAGTACATAGTTCGACTTCTTGACAAATCAGCCATCACCGCGTGCTTGCTTGCGGGCGCTGCGACAACCGCACTCGCGATGATGGGAGCGCGAAGTATCGCGCTTTCCCTCGCCCAATCCGATGTCGCCGAATATGCCGGCAATTTGCTCAAGAGGGCTGAGGGGATCGCCCTTGAGACAAACAACGCGCTTGCCGAAGCAAACCATGTTGAAGGTGAGCCATGCGGGTCAACTGACCTCGATAATATGAGAAGAATCGCTTTCACCGCACGCTATATCAAGGATGTCGGGAGGGTGAACGATCAGAAGCTTATGTGCTCGAGCTATCTGGGCGTCGTGACGCCGCCCTTCGTCAACCCGCCACCGGATATCATCACTGAGGATGGTCACAAAATTTGGGGGAACGCATCGCTCCGATTGGCAGATGGGGTTACTGCATTGGTGATCGAGGCCGGCAATGCAAATGTGGTGACCGATCCTTCCGCATTTTTGGATTTGGTTCGCTACCCCTTTCGCTACTCCGTCGCCATCATCGATCCCGAGAAGGGCCATGTATTCCGATCATGGGGCCAGCCCGTGGTCGATGAGAGTATCTTGGTGGCGCGTAAGGATACTTCTACTGACACTGCTACGGATATCATCCATATTGATTGTTCGAAGGTATACTTTCTTTGCAGTGTGGCGGCGTTAAACAAGCGCGAAGCCGTAGCGCGGCAATCAACGTTCATTCTTGGCTTTGGTGCTCTCGGATTTCTGCTCGGTGGATTTTTAACTCTGGTGGGTTTCCTGCTCTACCGAACGCAAAAGCCCTTGGCAGCGCGATTGAAGGATGCGTTGCGCTCGAATGAATTATCTTTGATGTTTCAACCCATTGTGGATTTACGGTCAGGGCGCATGGTTTCCGCTGAGGCGCTGGTGCGTTGGACAGATCGTCAGGGCAACAACATTCCACCCGACATTTTTGTGGCCGAAGCGGAGGCTCACGGAACGGCAGGCGAAATTACCACCTATGTACTTAGGGAGGTAGGCAGGACTGCCAAGCTTTTGCTCAGCGAGCATCGGGATTTCGTCATCACAGTCAACATCGTTGCGTCGGATCTGAGCGATCCCAACTTCTACGCGACACTCGACCAGACCATTAGCCTGTTTGGCATTCATCGAAATCAAATCGGACTGGAGTTGACCGAACGTTCCACCGCACACCTGGATATCGCCGTTCCAGCCATCGCACGGCTGCAACAATTGGGTCATCCTGTTTACCTCGATGATTTTGGTACCGGCTATTCCAGCCTCGCACACCTCCAGGAGCTCAAGGTCAATGTCATAAAGCTGGATCGAGCCTTTACGAACAGCGTAGGCACAGAGTCTGTGAAGGTCTCGATCGTTCCGCAAATCCTCGGAATGGCAAATTCACTAGGACTTGGAGTTGTCGTCGAGGGGATCGAAACTGAGGCGCAGTATAGCTTTTTTGCATCTGCGAGCCCCCGCTGTTGTGGACAAGGCTGGCTTATCTCCCGTCCAATGCCTTTCGACCGCTTGATTTCCTTCAAGGCCGATCATTGAACAGGGTTCAGAACAGGTACTCACTACCGCGATGGAGTGTCTTGCGGTCGGCTACCAGCGTAGAAACGGCATCGTAAAATATCAGTTAAGTCATTGAAAAGATTGGTGGAGCGGGTGAAGGGAATCGAACCCTCGTATTCAGCTTGGGAAGCTGGACCGGTATGTGCATATTCAACAACTTATACTGTAAAACCCGCCCGAACTGCCCATAATCACATCAACGACTTAGCGGACCAGCGTAAAACTTTTTGGTCGGCTATAAGGCTTATTGCGGACGTCGAACATTTGCAATTCCTAGTGCCGCGATTAGGCTAGCAGAATGCACATCACTTGGAAACGTACGGTCATCGGTGGTGATGAGTTGAACCACGACTTTTGCGCTGTAGTCGATGGTAACATCACTATCGCGCGCATCTTTCGAAGCCAGGATTCGAGCAGCCAGCCGGTTTGGTCTGCCAATATGCAGATTGGCAACGCCTCGAGCGAGGCTTGTTTGAGTCGCCAGGACGCAATCGGATGGGTCGAGCAGCGCTTCGCTCACTTTCTGACAACCGAAAAGGGCAAGACCGATCCGCAGGAGTGGCCGAGCGATCAACGTTCGATGCACCTGGGGTTTCTGCGCCAAAATAATCCGCAGGAATATGTAGTACTCCTCGAGGACCTTCGCAGCGGGCGGGTCGAGCGCATTCGCAGGAAGACATGAGCAAAAGTACCGACGAAAAAGAGGCCCTTCGCAAAGCGAAGAACGCCGAGAAGATGAGGGAGTGGCGTGCCAAAAATCCTCTCTCCGCCGAGCAGAGAGCGAAGGAAGCAGAGCGAGTAAAACAATGGCGGAAAGCTAACCCAGAGAAATATCGGGAGCAGCAAGACGCCTGGTATGCTAAGAATCGGGAGCGGGAATTGGCCCAGCAGCGTGCGAGAAGACGCCGTCCCCTGACGGATGCGCACTGACCCGATTTGCGGGCCAGTGCGCTTGTATGAAGCTAAGTATCGGTTCCACTTGCCGGTTAGCGCTTCCGTTTTTGGGCTGTACAGACGCATGGTCAGGTTGAAACCACCCGTAGGGGAGTTCGAAGCGCACCTTCGCTGCCTATCAAGCGCACCGGCTCAATCCGGACGTGCAAGCGAACGTTACATGATCAGCGTCGGTTTGAGTTGCCCAAGGCGATTTCAAGGATATCGGTCGGTTCACCTTCGGGAGCACCTCGGCTGAGTTTGTCGGGGAGCGGTTCCCCATTTGGGGTAAATTCAAGCGATCCTGAATTGATGCAAAACCGCTCGCCTGTCGGAGGCGGACCGTCCGGAAAGACATGCCCTTGGTGCGCTCCGCAACGGGCGCATACAATCTCCGTTCTGACCATGCCATAGCTAGTATCGCGAATGCGCCGGAGATGGTCTTGTGCGACCGGCGCCGTAAAACTGGGCCAGCCAGTACCACTTTCAAACTTCGCCACGGCTTTGAATAATGGTAGTCCGCACAAACGGCAGGTATACAGCCCCCCACGCTTCTCGTTGAGGAAAACACCGCAGAACGGGGACTCTTCACCATGTTCAAGCAGCAATTGCCGCTCTTCCTCGCTGAGATCTGCCGCTAACCCTCGCGCCTGCTCTTCAGTGGGAGGAGTCAAATCGAACCGCAGTTCGAGCGTGTCACGCATTTCATAGCTCCTTGCCGGTACTAATTGGACGACGCTCATGCAGCGTCGCCCAAAGACTAGATTTCAGCGCAGCGAACGGAACGCGGTCCAAAGGTCTTTCGTCAACAGCGTTGGCTGTTCCCAAGCGGCAAAGTGACCGCCCTTGTCGACCTTGTTGTAGTGGATCAGATTAGGATAAGCCTTTTCTGCCCAGCTGCGCGGCGTTTGGTAAAGTTCATCCGGGAATGCGGTCACGGCGACGGGCACCTTGACGCCCTTGGGGGTGAAGAACGGAAGTTTGTTCTCCCAATAGAGGCGAGCCGATGACACGCCGGTATTTGTCAGCCAGAACAATGTGCAGTTGTCGAGAACATCGTCAGGCGCAAGACCCTCGGACTTTCCGTCGAACGAGCGTGCAATCATCTCCAGACTGCGGGCATCGTGGTCGAGTAAAAACGTTGCCAGACCGATAGGCGAGTCCGCAAATGCGACCCCTGTTTGCGGCCGAGTTGCCATCCAAAATGCGTAGTAGACCTTTTTGTAGAAGGAAACGAGCTGTTCGTATGTGCTTTTCTCTTCGTCGGTAAGACCCGCTGGCGCCGGGGCCCCGCCGAAAGCTGCCCCGTTTATATCCTCAGGGACTGCACCGGGCATGTTGACATGGATGCCGACTAATTCCGGGGGAGCTCGCACACCGACCATTTCAGTGACGACTGCTCCCCAATCACCACCCTGCGCCACAAACTTTTTGTAGCCGAGACGCTTCATTAAAGTGATCCAAGCATCAGCGATCCGCTCTGGTCCCCAGCCGGTCGTAGTCGGCTTGCCGGAAAAGCCATAACCGGGCATTGACGGAATAACCACGTGGAAGGCATCCTCAGCACGCCCGCCGTATGCGGTTGGATCTGTCAGCGGCCCGATGATCTTCAATTGCTCCATGATGGATCCTGGCCATCCATGCGTCACAATTATAGGAAGGGCATTTTCGTGCTTGGAGCGAACATGGATGAAATGAATATCTAGCCCGTCGATCTCGGTGATATAGTTTGGCACAGCATTGAGCCGGGCCTCAGCCTTGCGCCAGTCATACTTGTCCCGCCAGTGTGCTAACAGCTGCTGGACGGTCTTGAGCGGCACACCTTGAGAAAAGTCGTTGACGGTTTCCTTCTCCGGTAGGCGAGCTTTGGATAAGCGATTACGTAAATCCGCGAGTGCCTCATCCGGAAAATTAACCTCAAACGGGCGAAGAGCTTCAACTACTGCTTGGTCTGCCATCGGTATGCTCCTGTTTGGTTAGGCCAAGACAAAGAGACATGTTCCTCACATACTGACCCCCGTAGCATCTCCTGTGCTCAGTGGACTTGGCCGTGAAGGTGCGCGCCGTGATGCTGAAGTCCGGTCTGAGCGGCGTAGGCGCCGCACTCTGGGCCCGAACAGGGGAAAGAGCAAATGAATTGTCTTCCAGCGGACATGCTTTAAGCTCAAACGCGATTGGCGGAGGTTTTTCAGCGAGCCAGGGTCGCTGGTCTGGGGTTTTAGCGCGTCCTCCGAATTAAGCCCCATTGTCCCTTGGCGGACAGAGCCTTGACGGAAATTGGCGATAGTATTTTCATTCTTTGGTCACCGGAGTTTTCAATAGGCGAGCCTGCTTTGAACGCTGTCGCCTTAAGAGCGCGGGAGGACATCATATGCGTCGTCTCAGGAAACTTTTCTATTCAAGCGAAGACTGGAATTTGATGCAGCGTGCCCACATGAAGGCGTCGAGCCGATTGAAACGCTGTCCAAGATCGCATCAGGATGCCAACCGTCTGGCTCGCCGAGTTATGACCCTGTTTGATGAGGGGCTGCGGGATGAGGATGCGATTGCGTCAGCGGCGGCATTTCAGGAGGGCTTGGTCACAGACATCCTGACCAATAGAGCGAAGGGCAGTTATCATGTCCCGTCGGTTTGATAACAAGCTCGAATGTCCAAGCTGTAAGACCATTTATCTCTTGCTTCCTGACATCAGGGATCGCAGTACGCCAATCCATTGCAGCTCCTGTGGACTGTTTCTGGCGACTTGGGGGGAACTTGAAAACGATTTTGCCCGTCAGGGTGGACAAGATGGTATATTTTATATGCGAGACGGCGAAATCATTCGCATCGAGACGCCAGCCAATCGAAATCAACCTTCGGAGGAATCGACAGGTGGCTCGGCCTGATCCTGGTGCTGATGCTCAGCTTCGGCCACATCCAATTGTTCGAGCAGCGACGCAAAATCTGCATTCGATTGAAGTGTAAACCGCGTGACCATTGCTGCTTGGAAGGTTGGCTTTTCCAGCATTTCGCGAAGGTCCGCATGCTCATGCCTCCGCGCAGTCATTCAAAAAATCCTTCCTCAATGTCTGCTAACAGACAATAAAGGAAGATGTTCCGACTATTCGGACCTTGGATCCACAAAAATGCGCTTGTAAGCTGCCTCCGGCCCGCCATAATAACCTTCGGATTGCTGGGTGAGACCATGCCTGTCGGTAATCGTCACCTTACCTCTCGAAACACGAATGTAGCCTTTGCCTTCGAGCACATGAAGAATCTCGGTCACCCAGGGACGCCGCACCCCTAGCATGACGGCCATGAATTCGTGCGTTAGATAAAGGTCATGGCCGGTGCTGCGATCGTGGACCATCAGCAACCAACGCGCCAGTTTGGTTTCAGCATTCGCTTGAGCGTTGACAAGCGAGGTCGCTGCCGCTTGTACAATGAAACACTCTACGAACCTCAGGAGATGCGCTCTTAACGTCGGCCGCTTCGCCATAGCTTCCTGAAGAAAATCGGCTGATATAGCGTAGCCAGAACCTGGAAGCTGCATATAGGTCCAGTGTGCCGCCACCTTGAGGCCGAGCAGGAGGGACGTGCCTGTCACGCCCTCAAAGCCGGTCAGACCGATTTCGATATCGCGCCCTTTGGGGCTCTTTGCTACAGTTGAGGCAATCCCAGTTTCAAGAAACACCGCCTCCTTGATGGGTTTGCCCGCCTTCTCGAGCTCCTCCCGCAATTCAAAATCGCGGAGCGTGAAATGCGGCAGAAGCGAATGGAAGTCGTCCGGCGACAGACTGTTGAGCAGCTTATTGCGCAGCGCCATTTGAACGACGGTCATACTGTTCCTTCCTGCGCGGAACAAATGGCTCGTCCATCGCTTTTGAGAGAACAATCAATAACCGATTGGCAGGCAACGACAATGCATTGTCCTCCAGCAGACAAACCGGTAGAAATAGCCGACAATGTCTTGGTTTAAGAGCCTGCGCGCAGAGACGACAGTATGGAAGCTACAGCAAGATTTCGCAGGCTTTCCAGTTGGGATAGTATACCCAATGATGCGGTGCGTATACGCGTTTTAACGAATGGCGACGGAAGGGTGGCCGAGGTAGAGTGGCCGGAAAATGATCTGACCGTGGCGGGCGATTATTTTTACCCGACTTATGTTCCTTTGGCGATTGAACGGGCAGTTGACGTGAAGGAGCATTACGGCTTCAGCGAGATCGTCGTCATTGTCGATGATCTGCAACTCTGGGACGAGGAGTGGGGCGAGCTTACGTAGCCGAGGTTTTCCGACTACCAAGTTTTCTACGACTATTCACCACGCTTCTTAAGCGCGATCGCGAGGCGGCGCTGGCGCTGACCGATCCGATATTGCGCGACCAAGCACTCGATGATGCCGTGACGACGTTGGAAGCAAATTTCGGTCGAACGCTGACAGACGATCAGGTTGATGAGGTCAACGCACTTTTGGATGCAAGGCGCTAGCGCCCCTGGCCCGTGCACTGGGTGGAATACGAAGGTTCCGAGTCACCCCAAGATCACGCCGAACCTAGTATATCGATTATACTGACCGCTACCCCCAAAAGCCGGCGGTCGGCCTTCCTCGGAGGAGAACGAAACGGCAGCCCTTCGGCGTTTCCCTCCTCCTCTTTTTGAGCGTCTGGTTAGCGGTTGGTTGGAACGGGAAAAATCACAGCGAGACCCGTTCGGACAATGGCAGATCGGCCGCATAACGCTTCATAAATAATTCTATTGAAACGGAATCCGCAATTTGGCGCCTATATTTCCGTCCATGGCTTACGAGGATTACAAGACATTCCAGTGAGTTCAGTGTTCGCGCAGCAATAGGCCCACAAGGCATACCGGTTGTGGATCATCGCGCCGATCGTGTCGTTATCGCTCTTCACTCCTTCACCGGTCGCCAGATGATCCGCTTTTGATCTGTGCTTGACTGATCTTCGTAGGGCATCACTTCGCAGTCGCTGGAATCGCAGTCGCGACAGCGAAAGGTCAGATTCCGGAACGTCTTCCCGTGGCCGTGTACGGCGGCTAGGTCTGAGGAAGTGAAGGTCGCAACCTTATCGCATTTCCGGCAGGTCACTCGCACGAACATGCCGTGACGGGCCGCCTGCCCTAGATTCTTGATTGTCCTTGTCATGAGAACGAAATGAGAACATATTCCCACTGCAAGTCAAGGACGATGCAGCCTTACCCCACTTGCACACCGCGGTTTGTCAACTATCTTGGATCAAATGTGCAATCTCTATAACGCCACGACGACGTTCGAAGCCATGCGGCAACTCTTCCTGCCCATCCACGACCTTACCAACCGCTTGACGCCGCAGATCGATATTTTCCCCGACTACCACGCGCCGATCGGCCGCACGAACGCCGACGGTAAGCGCGAGCTTGCCCTCGCCCGTTGGGGTATGCCGACGCCCCGGCAATACCTGAAATCCGAGGTCGATAGCGGGGTGACCAACATTCGCAACCCGACGTCCTCACACTGGCGCCGGTGGATTGGTCCCGAAAACCGTTGCGTCGTTCCGGCGACCAGCTTTTCGGAATATGGCGAGGTCGCCGATCCCGCTACCAAGAAAAAGCCTGTTCATTGGTTTGCGCTCAACGAGGAAAGCCGCTCTTCTGGTTCGCCGGCATCTGGACGAGCTGGTACAGCGTCCGCAAGAAGAAGGAAGGCCCGGTACAGGCCGATATCTTTGCTTTCCTGACTACGGATGCCAACAGCGTCGTTGCCCATTCACCCAAAGGCAATGCCGGTTATTCTCACCACCACTGATGAAATCGACGTCTGGATGAATGCTCCCGCCGAGGAGGCGCTTACTGCAGCGTCCGCTGCCCGACGAGCAGTTGATCCTGCTGCCCCAACCGGCTGCCGAAGCAGCGCAGCCGTCATTGCTGTAATTGCAGGACCTGGAAGCCCAAATGTTCCCCATCGGTTAGAATTTAGCTGTGTGACCACCCTGCTTGCCTTTACAAAACGGCTTTCGTCGTAGTGCGAAAACATCACGGTTGCTCGAGAATTGCGACTTCGCATAGGGAAGCTCACCGCCCTTTTCCCACACCCGGTAGAGACTTGGCTGCCCCGTCTCCCCGACTGGTGGGAACATTCTAACCTGAACATGGTTCTCAATCGACTGACGTCTGATCGTCAGCAGGGGCTCGACCGGACCAAACGGGTAGGCAGCCGCTCGAGCCCCAATTATGACGAGCGGTATGAACGAGGGCGAGTTCGATGATAGAGCATCTCCTCATACCAGCGTCATTCCTGGCGCGGGTTGGAACATGTTGCGACATTGAAGGTTATCGTGTGCCGAGGAGCCGCCAGCGGGATGGTTCACCTCGTCGTATCGCGTGAGGCATCCATGACATCAAAGAGGCGTTCTGCCAAAATCAAAGCTTATTCTGGCCCCGCCGGTGGATGGGGCTCTGCGAAATCCGTCGCCGAGATCACCCTGAAAGAGCATGTCGCTCTGCGCGGGCCTAAGCTACTGTCGACGCAAAACAAGCCGGAAGGCTATATGTGTGTGAGTTGCGCCTGGGCAAAACCTGCGAAAACCCATCCGCTTGAATTCTGCGAGAATGGCGCGAAGGCCACGGCCTGGGAAGTGACAACGCGACGTGCGGATCGAGAATTCTTCGACAAATATACACTTAAAGCACTCGAACGCTGGTCGGATCACGACCTTGAGGAACGGGGTCGGTTGACTCATCCGATGCGCTGGGACGAGGCCATGGATAAATATGTCCCGGTGGCCTGGGCCGAAGCGTTCGCAGAGATCGGTCGGGAACTGCGCGCCCTCGACCCGCATCAAGTCGATTTCTACACGTCCGGCCGAGCATCGCTCGAAACCAGTTACATGTATCAGCTATTCGCCCGTATGTACGGCAGCAATAATTTGCCCGACAGTTCGAACATGTGTCACGAGAGCTCTTCGGTGGCGTTGCCTGAAAGCATCGGCGCGTCGGTCGGCACCGCCGTTCTGTCGGACTTCCAGAATACCGACTGCATCTTCTACATCGCTCAGAATGTCGGAACGTCGTCGCCGCGCCTTCTCCACGATCTGCAGGACGCAGTCGATCGCGGCGTCAAGATCGTAACCTTCAATCTGTTGCGGGAACGCGGCCTCGAACGCTTCGTCAACCCGCAGTCGCCGGCGCAGATGGTCACCGGCAAGGAAACCTTGATCTCCTCCGAATATTATCAGGTCAAAAACGGCGGTGATATCGCGGCCCTATTCGGCGTCTGCAAGGGGCTCATCGAAGCCGACGATGCCTTGAAAGCCTCTCATCAAAGCCGTGTCGCTGGCGACGATGGGAGCCCAAAAGATCCGGAAAACGCTGCGATGGTCGCCTTTGCCGCCTCGATGGCCGCGGCCGACAAGAAGCATGTTCTCGATCACGACTTCATCAAGGAGCACACCACCAGTTTCGAGGAATTCGCCGACGCCGCACGCGGCCATCGGTGGGAGGAACTGGAGCGAATTTCGGGCCTCAGCCGGGATCAGATGACGCAAGCAGCGGCCACCTACGCGAAATCCGATGCTGTCATGATGGTCTATGGCATGGGCCTGACGCAACAGCTCATGGGCGTCCAAAACGTCCACATGGTCTGCAATCTGGCACTGTTGCGCGGCAATATCGGCAAACCGGGCGCCAACATCTGTGCCGTCCGCGGTCACTCCAACGTCCAGGGACAGCGGACCGTCGGCATCACCGAGAAGCCAGGCCTGGCGCCCCTCGACAAGCTCTCTGAACTCTATGGCTTCGAACCGCCCCGATGGACGGGCCGCTCAACGGTCGAGACGTGTGAGGCGATCATGAGCGGGCAATCGCGAGCCTTCATCAGTCTCGGCGGCAACTTCCTGAGAGCCGTCCCCGACACCACCGCTATGGAAGACGGGTGGCGCAAGATGCGCCTGAGCGTGCAGATCGCCACCAAGCTCAATCGCAGCCATGTCGTCCATGGCGAAATTGCCTATCTGCTGCCCTGTCTTGGCCGCATCGAAGTGGATGAGCAGGCAAGCGGTCCGCAGGCCGTGTCGATTGAGAGTTCCATCGCCCATTTCCATGGCTCCCAGGGCAAAACGAAACCGGCAAGCCCGGAGCTTCTATCCGAGCCGGCAATCGTCGCCGGCATCGCAAAGGCGACGCTCGGCGAAACGAAGGTGCCCTGGGATAGTTGGGTGGGGAACTACGCGGAGATCCGTGATGCGATCGAGCAAACCTATCCGGAGACGTTCAAGGATTTCAACAAGCGCTTGTTTACGCCGGGCGGATTTGTCAGGCCGCTTCCGGCGCGTGAACGTAAGTGGGTGACGAAGAGCGGCAAGGCGAATTTCCTGACGCCGGAAAAACTGTTTCCCGAATTTTCGACAGCGAAGAGCACTGACGTCCTCCATTTGGCGACGCTGCGATCCAACGACCAATTCAACACCACGATCTATGGGTACAGCGATCGCTTTCGCGGAGTGGAGGGTGCGCGGAAGATCGTCTTCATGAACCCGGAAGATATCGGCCGATTGGGCTTCGCAGATGGTGAGAGCGTCGATCTAACCACCGCAATCGATGCGCACAAAGTTCGCAAAGTCACGGCCTTGAGGATCGTCCAATACGATATTCCCAAGGGCTGCTGCGGCGCGTATTATCCGGAGACGAACCCGCTGTTTCCGCTGGCTCACCATGATCCTAAGTCAAAAACGCCATCTTATAAGCTCCTCCCGGTACGTCTCAGCCGATCGGTAGAAATTCCGCGTGAGTGAAGGGGGCCGAATGAGCGCATGATGTTCGAAGGGATAAACGATGCAAAATGGCCGCTTCTGGCAACCTTTGTTCTGCTCGTTGTAGCGGGCGCGTTTCTTGGCTGGGCTCGGCAGCCGCGGGCACTCCGCACCGATCCACCTATTGCGGCCGATCTTGACCGGTTTCGGCTGATGCCCAATGGCATCAGCGGAGCGCCGCCTGAAAGCTATTTTGCTGAAGGGAAACTCTACGAAAGCGATGCTTATAATCTTAGCCAGGGCCAGCGCCTCTATGACTGGTTTGGATGTCCGTCGTGTCACAGAGACGGACGTGGCAACGTAGGTCCTTCCTTCCTCGATGGCTGGTGGCTTTACGGCCCTGAGATGGTGTCCATTGTCGCGTCAATCCGCGACGGTCGCCCGCACGGCATGCCGGCCTTTCGTGACCGGATGACGATCGAGCAGATCTGGCAACTGGCCGGCTATGTCCAGACCATCGGCGCCTATTCGGCCAAGGTAGGGGCGACGGGTCGCAAGGACGACCGTCAGACGCGACCGGCTGAGAACCGGGCGCCAGCAAGAATCCTATTCGATGAAGGACCGGTCGGCGTCCACCCGGACCAGGGGCCCTCCCCTTGAGAACCGCGCTCGCTCTTCTGCTGTCGATCAGCGCTACCGCCGCGGGCGGCAGCGGCAACCAGTCGGCACTGAATTCCCAGGGCGCTCCCGCCATCCATGTCGAGCATCTGATCATCGGCATAACCGTCGTTTGCGCTGTCGTGTGGCTGCTGGTTATGATCGTGCTCGGCTGGGCACTCTTGCGAAAACGGTCCAGCGACAGCGGCCGGCCCCGTGACCGGCCCTTGACGACCATCGTGTCCAGTGCCGTCGCAGCAACGGTTGTCATCATCGCAGCTCTGACGATCGCGAGCTTTTACACCACCCGCAGCATCGGCCTGCCGGGAAACACCGCACTGACGATCACCGTCAGAGGGCAGCAATGGTGGTGGCAGGTTATCTACGCCGACGCCAATCCGGCGTTCAGCTTCCAGACCGCCAACGAAATCCATATCCCGGTCGGTCAGGATGTTCAGATCCAGCTCGAAAGCGCCGATGTCGTGCATTCGTTCTGGGTGCCGAGCCTTGCCGGCAAACAGGACCTCGTCCCGGGGCGCAGCAACAGTCTGCTCCTAAGGGCGGAACGCCCCGGCACCTATCGCGGTCAATGCGCCGAATTTTGCGGACTTCAGCATACCCATATGGCAATGATGGTCATCGCCGATGAGCCTGCGGACTATCAGCGGTGGATTGCGGCACAACGCGAAAACAGCGTGATGCCGACCTACGCGGACGCTGCCGCCGGAAAGGCTGCCTTCCTGTCAAAGCCGTGCGCTGCCTGCCACACGGTTCGCGGAACGTCTGCCGCGGGGACTACCGGCCCCGATCTGACCCATATCGGAAGCCGTCAGACGATCGCGGCCGGACTTCTCGAAACCACACGCGGATCGCTTGCGGCGTGGATTGCCGATCCGCAGACACTCAAGCCCGGCAACAACATGCCGATGGTTCCCCTCACCAGCGTCGAGCTGCGGGATATCTCCGCCTATATGGAGAGCCTCAAATGATCGTCAGGGATGAAGTCGAGGATCTGCGCGATACGGCACTGGACGAGGTGCAACTCGACCGCCGTCTTTCAGAGACCTGGTCGACGCGTACGGGGTTATGGGGTGCACTTTCGACCGTCGACCATAAAATCATTGGACGTCGCTACATCTATACGGCCTTCATATTTCTGGCGCTCGGCGGGATCCTGGCGCTGGCGATGCGGCTGCAACTGTCCGAGCCCGAAGCCCGGTTCATTGGCCCCGATCGTTACAACCAGATCTTCACCATGCACGGCACGAACATGATGTTCCTGTTTGCCGTGCCCGTGATGGAGGCGATGGCCGTCTACCTCGTGCCGCTGATGGTTGGCACCCGCAACATCGCGTTCCCGCGACTTAACGCGTTTTCCTACTGGATGTATCTCGCCGGCGGACTGCTGTTGTGGATCGCCTTTGCGGTTGATACCGGGCCGGACGTCGGCTGGTTTGCCTACGTGCCACTGTCGGGGCCGCAATATGCCGCGGGAAAGCGCGCCGACATCTGGGCGCAGATGATCACCTTTACAGAAGTCTCCGCGCTCGCCGTCGCCGTCGAGATCGTTGTTACCGTGCTTAAACAACGGGCGCCGGGCATGTCCCTTGACCGGATCCCGTTGTTTGTCTGGTCGATGCTGGTCACATCGTTTCTGATCATCCTGGCAATGCCGGCAATCATGATCGCAAGCACGGCCCTGATCCTCGACCGACTGGTCGGCACGCACTTCTTCAATCCGGCCGAAGGGGGCGACGTATTGCTGTGGCAGCACCTGTTCTGGTTCTTCGGCCATCCGGAGGTCTACATCATCTTCCTGCCGGCCGTCGGTATGGTCTCTACGATTGTTGCGACCTTCACCCGACGCCCTGTCTTCGGCTATCTTGCCATGGTGATGGCCTTGGTTACGACAGGGGTCTTGGCGTTCGGGCTCTGGGTGCATCATATGTTCGTCGCCGGTCTTCCCCGCTTGGGCGAAAGCTTTTTCACCGCGTCGAGCATGGCAATCGCGATTCCCGCTGGTCTGCAGATATTCTGCTGGTTGGCAACGATGTGGGCCGGCAGACCGGTGTTCAAGACGCCATTCCTGTTCGTCATCGGCTTCATGGTGATATTCGTCATCGGCGGGATGACAGGCGTGATGGTGGCGTCCGTGCCGTTCGACACGCAGGTTCACGACACCTATTTCGTGGTTGCTCACTTCCATTACGTGCTGGTGGGCGGCGCGGTCTTTCCGCTTCTCGGGGCGATCTATTACTGGTTTCCGAAAATTACCGGCCGGATGATGAGCGAGACGCTCGGTCGCTGGACATTCGGCCTGATCTTTACCGGCTTCAATCTGACTTTCTTTCCGATGCATATCCTCGGGCTGCAGGGCATGCCCCGCCGCATCTATACTTATCAGCCAGAAATGCCGTGGTCGGGACTCAACATGTTCGTCAGCCTGAGCGCCGTCATCTTAGCGGCCGGTTTCCTGCTGTTTTTTATCGACGCCATTCGCAGCGCGGCCTCAGGGCCGGCCGCGCCGGATAATCCCTGGGGCGCGTCGACACTCGAATGGGCGACATCGTCACCGCCACTGCCGTATAATTTCGCGCGACTGCCGGTGGTCGGCAGCCTTGAACCGTTGTCCAATAATTCCGAAACGCTTTCGGTTGCCGCTGGCCTGTCTGTCGACCGCCGCGAAGTGATCGTCAGCAGCATCGTCGAAGCGCTTCCGGAGGCGCGCGAGTCATCACCTGGAAATTCGATCTGGCCGCTCTGGTCGGCGCTCGCAACCGCGGTTTTGCTGATCTGGTCGATCTTCACGCCGTGGGCAGTGGTGTGGGGATCGATCCCTGTGTCGATTGCCCTGATCGGCTGGTTCTGGCCGAAAGGCACTCCGGAGGACGACGCATGAAACGATCCGTCGTGCTTGATCTGTCGAAGCTTCCCCCGCACGGGCTTGGCACCGCAAGCCTGACCTGGTGGGGAACGCTCGCCTTCATGCTGATCGAGGGCACCGGCTTCGCGCTTTCGATCGTCGTCTACCTCTACCTCATGAGCCTGGCACCGCACTGGCCGTTGGATGCCCCGCCACCTGATTTGCTGCCGGGATCAGGTCTGACGGCATTGCTCATAGTCAGCCTGGTTCCCAACTTGCTGATTGCCCGCTGGGCACGTCAGCAGAATTTGGCGAAGGTTCGCATCGGCCTGATCATTATGTCCCTGCTGGGAGTTGCGCCGCTGTTTCTGCGTGTCCTCGAATTTCCAGCAATGCATATCTCGTGGGACCAAAATGCCTATGGTTCGATCGTCTGGGTGATGCTTGGGCTTCATACGACGCATATTCTGACCGACCTGGTCGACACGCTGGTGCTGACGTGCCTGATGTTTACCAGGCATGGCGACAATCCGCGGCGCTACGGGGATGTCAGCGACAATGCGATGTACTGGAACTTCGTGGTGGCGACTTGGCTGCCAATATATATCTGCCTTTATTGGATACCACGCCTATGACCAAAACTTTAATGCGACATGGCGGACTTGCCGTCCCACCGCTGGCCTGGACCGTCGGAATGCAGCTGGGGCAGATCACCCCCTATATCGATTGCCGACAACAGGTGGCTTGGACGCCCGCCTTTTGTGCAGCACTCTTGTTCGTTTCGATTGCGGGGGTGGCTGTATCTCGTCTGTCTCCTAAGCCCATCGGCAGGACGGAGCGATTTATCGTCGATTCGGGATTTCTGATCGCATCAACATTCCTGTTTGCGCTGATACTCCAGGGAGCGGCTTCAATGCTGCTGGATCCATGTCAACGGTGATCAGCGCCATGATCTTTCTGATAATAGCGGCGCCGGCAATGGCGCATGGTGATGATGCTCATGAGGCAACCTTGGGCTGGACGTTCGATCCGTGGATCGTGTGGCCGATTATCGTGATCAGTCTCCTCTATGTCACAGGACGCATCAGGCTTTCTCGCCGGGCACACCGCTCCTTTCCGATGCACTGGCAGGACCTGTTCTTCTGCGGCGGAATCCTGACTTTGGCGGGTGCTCTCATCACTCCGCTCCACTGGCTTGGAGAGCACCTTTTTACCTTTCATATGATCGAGCATGAGATCCTCATGGCCGTCTCGGCACCGTTGATCGTGCTTGCGAGGCCGGTCGGGTTCCTTCTATGGGGATTGCCGAGGCCGGCGCGTCGCGACTTGGGCGCTGCCATGCAATCTCCTCTCATCCGGCGGTCGTGGGCCTGGTGCACGGGACCGATCAACGCGACCGTAATTCACGGCGTCGCCATATGGGGTTGGCATTACCCCTTGCTGTTCGATGCAGCCGTGACCAATACTGCTATGCATCGCCTCCAGCACCTCAGCTTTTTCGCAACAGCAATTCTCTTCTGGTGGGCAGTCGTCTGGAAAAGCAATCACGGCGCGGCGACCTGGCACCTTTTTCTGACGATGATTCATACCAGCATTCTCGGGGCCTTGATGGCACTGGCGCCGCGCGTTCTCTATATCGCTCAGACACAAACCGCGTCTGCTTGGGGGCTGACTCCTCTGGAGGATCAGCAATTGGCAGGCATGATCATGTGGGTGCCGGCCGGCACCATCTATGCAGCCGCGGCAATGACGATGCTGGCACTCTGGATTCACCGCTCAAGCGAGAAAGGAGCGCAAAATGCCTGAGGCTCTCGCTCCGGCCTTTCACCAGGCCGCCGGGGTAGCCGCCGCCGTCATCGCTGGGATGGCCGCGCTCATCATAACCAATATGGTGCGTGATCACGAGACAAAGGCGGCCGCCGCTGTCGCGCTGACCGGTGGCGACCCAGCGCGCGCCCCTGCACTTTTTCGTCGCTATGGCTGTACAGGTTGCCACAGGATACCGGGAATACCCGGTGCCGACGGCCAGACCGGCGCCCCGTTAGCGGGGTTATCTAAGCAAATCTATGTCGCTGGCGTGCTCCAAAACCGCCCCGACAACCTCGTTGCATGGATCGTTTCGCCGCAGAGCTTTTCGCCGCAGACGGCGATGCCAAACACTGGCATTTCAGAGCAGGAAGCCAGGGACCTCGCTGCCTATCTCTACAGCCATTGAGATCAGGGATGTGCAGTCGGTATTGGCGCAAGTGCTTTGATATAATGTGCGATCGCCTGGCGGTCGCTCTCAGCCAACATGGCAGTGTTGGTTACGACATCGGCCATTGATGACCCGACACGGCCATGGTCAGGCGTAGTGCCAGTTTTTAGCATCGTTGCAATGTCTTGCTCGTTCCACTCAGCAAGGCCCAGCTGCGTGATGTTCGGCACGAATCCCGTACCCTGGGGATCGACACCCCCGGCGAACCGGGTGTCGGATTTGATGGCGCCCAACACATTCCGGCTCGAGTGGCATTCGGCGCAGTGAGAGATGCTCTCAACAAGATAAGCGCCCCGATCGTAGACCGGGTCGCCGCTCAGTGGTGCAACTGACTGGCCCTCGCGAAAAAACAGGAGCTTCCAAAACCCGACGAATCGGCGGATGCGAAACAGGATCGACGGGTCATGCGGCGGCACGCGTCCTGAGACTTTAGGGAGGGTCATGAGATAGGCATAGAGATCCTTGATGTCGGCGATCGTCATGCCAGTGAAGCTCGTGTAGGGAAAAGCGGGATAATAGTGCTCATGCTGCGGCGACACCCCCCCGACGAGCGCGTTCGCCATATCAACCACCGTCCATCTACCGATGCCGTCCACCGTATCCGGAGAAATATTGGGCGGCCGAAAGGTCCCGAATGGCGAGGCAAGCGCCACGCCGCCGCCGAGTTTCAGCCGATCGGATTGCCCCGGTGTTGCGTGGCAGGAAGCGCAATCGCCGGCCGCGAAAATTAGCTGCCCGCGCGCGACGTCTCCGCTGCCCTTGAACTGCCAATCGCCTTCTGAGAACGGCGGCCGGGCTGCAGTTACATACCACGCGGTAGTGATCGCGGCGCCCGCGCAGAAAATGATTACGAGAGCAATTTTCCCTGGCATGGGGAGTATGCCATTTTCAGCCCGAGGTCGCGAAGTTCCTGATTGTGACAAGATCAGGCGTCTTTGGTCGTGAAAACATCAGAAACCCTTTTAGCCTCCGGGTCGCTGTTGCTTTCGCCGTTGGCATCAAAGTCCTTGGATGGCGATTGATCCGGGCCCTTAACGCCGTGCTTTGATGAATTTAAAACCATGCTCACTTCCTCCTTTGATCAAAGCTAACTGAGGCCAGAAATGATAGTTCCGCCATCGCGCGTCGGCAACGCCTCGGAGTTGCGCCCCCGTCTTTTCCGAGCCCATTTTCTTTCCGGGCATGCTAGGCAAAGGCATTGATGGCTGCTGCAGTCGAAGAACGATAATCGGTTTCGAGGACTGATAGCCGGCTCTCCTCGCCGAGTAATGCCAAAAGAGTCAGTTTACCCCGACTGATCCGGCTTTTGATGGTCCCGATTTCACAGGCGCATATATCCGCCACTTCTTGATAACTGTGACCGAGGACGCAGCATAGAACGATGGCTATGCGCTGTTCTGTTGGAAGGCTATGGAGGGCCGTTTGCACGTCGCGGGCTCGGAGTTTCCACTCCTGCGGCGCAGCTTGTGCGCCTTGATACTCGGCAATATCTGTCGTAAATCCCGTCGTCTCCCGGGCGCGTATTCTATAATCGGTAATGAAGACGTTGCGCATGATGGTGAAAAGCCATGCGTTCATGCTGGTTCCGGGCTGGTATCGATCGAGCGCATGCCAGGCGCGCACCAATGTCTCCTGAACCAGATCGTCGGCGGCCGGCTGTGATTTGTGAAAAGTACGGGAAAATCGGCGCAACGCCGGAATAGCAGCGAGCATTTCCTTTTTGGAGGTCGGAAAGTTTTCCGGCGCAGCGTGGTCCATGTCCTTCTCCCAATCGGTGCGATGGATTTCGCTCCGCTGCGATCTGACTGTTAGGTGCAGTCAAGATCGCAATTTCTAACTATGCTGCTCTGGCGGCAGCGTTGAGGCTGCTTTCGGCAAGGGCCGTCAGGGCCTGATCGGTGGCTTCTTCTTCTTCGAGCGTTGCCACCAGGAGCGCTTGGGCATCGGCCAGCCCCAGCTCTTCCGCCCATCTCGCCAAAGTCCCGTAGCGGGCAATTTCGTAGTGTTCAACGGCCTGGGCGGCCGAAGCCAAGCCTGCATCAAGGGCTGGTTGACCCTTGAATTCTTCCATTATCTCTTCGCCTTCGGCGATAATGCCTTCAATGGCCTCGCAGGTTTTACCCTGCGGGCGTTTGCCAAGAGCTTCAAATACCCCCTGCAACCGTTCCACTTGGCCTTCGGTTTCTTCGCGATGTTTTTCGAACGCAGCTCTGAGCTCGGGAGAAGATGCGGCCTTCGCCATTTTTGGCAAAGCCTTCAGAATTTTTCGTTCAGCGTAGTAGATGTCTTTCAGCGTTTCATGAAACAGCGTTTCCAGGGTCTTGTCAGCCACGGCGAAATCTCCTCTTTGTTAATTACCGCAAGTTGCAGTCCCTTAAGGTGCACAAGCCCATAAGGTTCCACCGGGACCAAATTCCTCAGAAGGTCGTTGCTACAGGGCTTTCAATTGAATGGAGCTTGCATCTTGGATAAATGGTTCAACAAGGCCGCCACTTTAGTGGCGCATGTGTCCGGCCGACCCCTTACTTTTATTACGTGTCTGTTTCTAGTCTTGGTCTGGGCAATCAGCGGGCCTTTTTTTGACTTCTCTGAAACTTGGCAGCTCATCATCAATACCAGCACCACCATCATCACCTTTCTCATGGTGTTTCTGATTCAAAACACCCAGAACCGCGACGGTGCCGCCATTCAAGCAAAACTCGATGAAATTTTGCGGACGAGCGATGCTCTCAATTCGTTCATCGGGATTGAACATTTGACGGAAGACGAAGTCTACCGATTTCGGGATCAATGCGAAGCCGCCGCAAGAAAAGCAGATGCGGATGAGAAGCTCGCAGCGTAAACCGCCCTCATTCGAGCGGGCCGGCGGCTACATGCCAGCGCGCGACACTCGTCCGCTTCAGCACGGAACAATAAAATCTATGTTTCGTTGTCGCTAATCACCCAGAGCGAGAGCTCGCTCGAAACCCTGGGGAACTTGGCTCGTGCTAAAGGAGGACTTATCGCCATGCCAAAAGCCTATGACGAATATAACGCGAAGCGACCCGCTCCTGATTTTCGAACATCCTTGATGTACGGCGCGTTGTTTTTCGCTGGTGTGGCCATCGCGGCCGGCATTGCATATTTTCTATGAAACTGATCGACGCAGTGGTCAATATCAGATGGAAAGCGGTGCATTCGGACGAGCGCGGTAGACCCGACGACTTTATAGCAGTCGCATGTGGCATGGCCGTGGGACGGGTCTATCGGATTTATGGTGGGCCTCGGCACGGAGACTGGTATTTCAATTTCCAGCTCGGGCATTCGCCCTTTCGCACGAGTGCAATGAATGGGGTCGTAGCCAAGCGCAAAGTCGCTGAGCAACAGGTAATACATGCATTCGTCGATTATCTGGCAACGCCATCTGATCTGGGCGGCGGGAAGCCTGGAGCGAGGCTCCTGTAGAAGTACGGAATGGCCAACTTCGATCAACATCCAGGCGAGAAAATCGGTATCCTCGCAACCTCACGCACGGCTCGCCTGAATCATAGCCTGTTGCCAAACGATCAAACCGGGGACTGAGGACAACCACTCCAACAATCCAGGATTTCCTCCGTTTCTGCGGTCTCAACTTGCTGCGAGAGGCGTTGACTGTAAAACAACTGCATGGCGTCATGAGCCGCATCCGACGAACTGCAAACCGCGTCGCTCGCCACAATCACTCGAAAGCCTAGATCAATTGCGCCAAGCACCGAAGCGAGGACACAGACATCTGTTTCGCCGCCACTTACGATAAGGGTGCGGACCGCTCCGCGATTGAGGTGCAAAAACAGTTCGCCGGATTGCCAAGGCGAATACACAACCTTGTCAAAGGTCCGCGCGGGCGGAACATGCCGCGCAAGCTCAGGAACGATATCAACCTGGCCGGCGCCAAGTTTATCAAGGGTCATGTTATTCCAGCGTTGATAATAGCGCAGCCAAGTTCCACCTGCATCTTGTACATTGCGCGGAGGAACAAACCGGGTGAACACTGTCCGCGTGGGGTCTTTGCCTACCAAGGCTTCAATGTGCGGTAAGACCCGGTCGAACCATGGCATGGCCCATGGACTGTGACCTCGGAAAATGCCCTGCATGTCGACACAAAGGTGAACTGTCACTGCATCGATGGGGCCAAATCTTAATCCGCTCGCCACGGTCGCCATCCCACTAGAGAAGCATTTTTAACCAGCATGCGGAGGGCGGCAGCAGCCATGAATATGGGTGCGAACCAGCCAAAACAAGGGCTTCCAATCTCAATGGTTTCCTTAACCATTATCCTTGTGGTCTGCGTCATCAGCTTCCACGGCCTCCATTAGCATCGTCACCTCCATAACGGGAACCGCTACTAGATCATTAATGACGGCGCTCCTGCGGTCTAGCGCCGCGGCTTCGGGTTCTCGAAGGGTAAAAGTGAAATTTACCGCATAACCGCCTAACACCCTGATGGTTCCACCGCCGTGGTGGAACTTGTGCGCGCGACGTTAGGAGGTCGGTAAACCAAAATTGGAAAATCCCATGGTACTGGACGAGATCGAGGGAGGATGTCGGTGCGGCTCCGTACCCATCGAGAAGAAATGAAATGCCCCCATCGAGCAGACTATCGCAATCGCGGTTTCCGCACCTGCTCCTACCTCACCGAAAATGGCGAACCGTACACAGATCCGGAGGAGCTCGGCAAAAGCGATTTGGATGCGGGTATTCTTCCAAGACGCAATGACGCCAAGTCTCCTTCGTTAGTGGGAACATTATTTCCTAAACGCAGCTCCAGATTCACTGACATGCTATCGTCAGCCGGGGCTCGACAGGCAACTTGGTCGGCTGCTGATCGAGCCCACAAGTTCCCATCCTTGCCGTCAACTACTTGGTAAATTCCCGGTTGGAAACAGTCGTCGAAGATTCAACATACGTGCGTGTGAAGCAGCAGCTAGAGCACGTCCACTTTATCAGGGATCATATCCGCATGCCGCGAAGGAGTTTGCACCTTCCTGCGGTTTGAAGAGCGCGATAGCCTTACCGACAGCCTCCCAGGGCCCCGTCGGTTGACGTGAAAGTCGCTACCTTTCGCATTTTCCGCAGCCGACCCGCACGAACATGCCGTAACGGCCGCTTGCCGCAGATTCTATTCATGACCGAGATCCCTGATGGATAAAGGCCTGCGGAATGCGAAGAGTGCTGAAAGGATGAGCGGCGCGGGACCATCATTCCTGAAAAACCCAAGCTGCCGAAGTACGCACAAATGGCGCGAGGATATCGTGAGAGCGGTTCCAGCATGGATGCTGGAAAGAAACTGGCGTAATATTCAAGTGACAATAAAGGCAGCGCTTACAGCGCAAATCGGCAGACGACTAAGCATGCATCACGACCTCATCGACCAAGAACTTGGACAGAAGTTAAAAGCTCTGCGATTAGCCGGCGGTATGAGCCAACAGCGCCTCGGCGGCGCCATCGGCGTTTCGGCTACGCAAATTCAAAAGTACGAGCGGGGCGCAAACCGCATAAGCGTTTCGACGTTGATTGCGCTTTGCCACGCGCTCAAGCGCGATCCGATGGCATTGTTGGGGCGGTATTTCGACGACAATGCCCACACAATCGAAGGGCCAGAGCGACAGGTGGAACCGTGTTTTAACGTACCCACGCCTAGAAAATGATCTGCAACTAGCGGTAGCGATAAGCTCTTGATAATAGTAAAAAAAAGTCCTTTGACGGATGAGAAAGACATGAGCAGCAGCGTCATCGAACAAGACCTACGCAAAGCGAAAAATGCCGAAAAGATGAGGAGCTGGCGTGCCAAGAACCCAGCTTCCCCCGAAAAGAAAGCCAAGGAAGCCGAGCGAGCAAAACAGTGGCGGGATGCAAATCCGGAGAAATATCGGGAGCAGCAAAACGCGTGGTTTGCCAAAAATCGCGAGCGGATACTTGCCAAAGAGCGCGAGAGACGCCGCGCTCGGAATCAGCTTGGCCCATTGCCTCCGCAGGTATAAAATGAAACTGCGAGTTCGCCCAATATGCTTGCAACCCCCGGGAGCCCGCCATTGAATGTTCAATGACGGGCTTTCCAGTTTAGTAGCCAACATTATTGTCCGCTTTTGGACTGGGAACCCCATCCCTTTTACATGGTTTCTGTAGGCTGGCGTCCATCCACGTCAGTAAAGTCCGTGCTCATGGCCACCCGAGGCCCGGGCTTATTCTGGGCGGTGGGCTTCTGGCATGTGGTTCATCGCCCTTTTCATATCAGCTTCCCGGAACAACTCCCTACCTGCCTTGTTTCATCTATTCGGGGAGTGACATCACCGAAAAAGAGGCTCGGCACTACGGCGTACAACCTGGTGTCGGGCCTCACCCTATAATGCCTCAATTGCCTTTGCACTGCCCCAACCGCACCTACAAATGACTCGCCAATGCCCGAATTGAGCGTAGACTATTGGCGTCGCCAGGCATGTAATGGCCGCTGGTGCTAGAGAGATGCGATGTGCTCCCGCCTAACCCGGCAAAGTGGAGTCCGTCTCATACCCCACAGAATGCGAAAACTCTATTATACCGCTGACGAATGGCGCCTGATGCAGGCAGCACATCTTGCCGCCTCTGAAGCACTCGGACGCAGTCCTTCTTCACACGAAAATGCGGACCGCCTCGCCCGGCGCGTCATACTGTTCTTTGATCGCGGACTGCGTGACGAGGCCGCCTTGGCATATGCGGCCGCCAGCGTGGAACGGCTGGCCTCGGCGATCGTCGCCCGTCGGGAGGGGCGCTATGAGCAGTAATCCCAAATACCTGGATCATGAATTGACGTGCCCGAATTGCGGCACCATTTACCTTCGCATCCCGCATGACGTCGATAGTTTCACGCTGATCCGCTGCAGCCGTTGCGACGCGCTCCTCGGCACATGGAGCGAGCTTGTCTCATCGTTCGACGGTCAGGGCGGGCAGAATGGCGTGTTCGAAATGAGCGATGGCCAGATCGTGCGCAAGGACTGATGCAACATCGCCTGGATCAAAATGGCAAATTAGAGCCCCCAAAAGACCGAACCAACATAATGCTTGGCTTGGGTCTTCTCTTGGGCGTCGCCGTCGTAATGGGCCTTCGATGGTACTTCGGGTAAAGGAAAGCCCCGGTGCAGCTCAGCGATCGTAAATGAAGAATAAGCATCCAACTGCATCGGAATCATTGCAACGTTACAAACGGCATCCTACCAAGGAGGTTCCGCGTGCAGGCTGGCGCTACGACTTCTGCAACCATCTTTCGATCGCACAGACGGCACCTCCCGCACGCGCGTTATCTATGGAATAACCTCGACACCCACTCAAACGAATTGGCGATGCTGACGCCGAGAGCGGTGCCCCCGATGCCAACGACGCCAAGCGCGCCGAGGCCCATCAATTTCCATTTACGAACCTCGTCGGTCACAACCTTGCTGTCCTTTACCTGTTCGGTGATCGCGGCGATATCGGTTTTGATGTCGCCGACCTCGCTGACCATTTCATCGATCCGGCGATGAACGATGGCACGCTTTTCGTCGGCTTCGCGGTTTTCAAGCGCAGCGCGTCGCTCTGAAGCTTCCATATCGCGGCGCAGGCCTTGAACCTCTGCGGTCAGGATGCCGATGGACTTATAGATGTCATTCAGATTGAGCTCGCCCATCATCGCGGCTTTCCCGCCAAACCGTCATAGAACCCCGCACAGCGCCCTACCCGCGCATTTGCCCTGTCGAGTGCATGCCGTTCTCTCTTCCAGCCCGAGAGGGCTTCTCCGCCGACAACCACCGGCGCATGAGGTTCGATATTGCGGCAATCATCCGGCCACACCGGGAGATTGCGATCGGCTTGGGCTTCACCTTGCGTCGTCGCTGCCTCGTGCAGCTGCTTGTTAAGGCTTGAGCAACCAGTCGCGATCAGCATCGTCAACAAGACAGGAACGGCCAGCGGCCTTAAGTTTCGCCTCATAATCCGCAATCTCCGTTTCATGCTGTTCGACCTTCTCCGCCTCGGCGGCACGCGCGTTCTTCAATTGGACCTGGTAGGCGTCGATAACGATCTGATCGGCCTTGCGCTCGCGCTCGATCTTGTCGGCCTTGGCTTCGGCAGCAGTTGCTCGGGCCTCGGCCACATAGCCGCGCCGGGCGTCATTTCGTTCGATGGGAATGATGACGAGCGAATAGAACGCCGCGGTTACTGCTCCCCCGGCGAGCGCATAGAGGGCAGCCTTAATTGTTTCGAGGATTGTCATGGCCCCTCCTCCGCGATCGGAGCCACGGGATTGACCGGTGCCGCTGGAGTGACCTCCTCGACGCGCGTTTCAACCCGGCGTCCGCCTGCGCCGAAGCGCCGCTTGTTCTGATCATCCCAAATTGCGCCGAAGACATAGGAGCCGAGCGTGCTGCCGGCGAGCGTGAGCGCACCGACGGCGACGGTCTCGCGAAGCGAACTCTCTCCGCCGGCAAGCGTGATGAATGTGACAATGCCACCGCACCAAAGAATGGTGCCGATGACCAGGCTGCGCCGAACACGCCATGCGTCAGGATCGATCATGATCAACCCTCGTACAGCTTCGACTTCTTGGCCCAATCGCGCCAAGGGTTCAGTTCGTAATGCGGAGCGTCCCATCCGTCGGCGAAGTTGCCGTCACCGTTCCAGTCGAGACCGCTGCGCAACGGGATATTCTTTGCCTTGGCGATCCGCATCATCACCCGGTAAAGATCGATGAACGCTTGTTTATTGTTCCAGTCGTAGGGAGCCGGGAACAAATCGAAGGCGATGGCCGGAACATAGTTGTGGGCCGACTGTCCGAACCGGGCCTTGCTCTTGCCGCCGGCAAAGGCCCGCTCCTGCTCGACCCGGCCGCGCGTGGCATCAAGCACCATGAAGTCGATTTCCTTGATCGCTTCATTGGCTATATCTTGCAAAAGCGGATGGCACTTAGCCAGGGCCGCTTTGGATTTTGATCCAAAGGAGGGCATTTCAGTTTCCTTGATTGGTGGGGTGATTCAGTGGCGCGATGGGCGCGTTAGATCGGGCTGATGCGCCATGGTTGCGCAGAACAGCCAGCCGGTGGCGACTAGGACACGGGGACCGAAACAACGGCGGGGCTTAGCCAAGCAACACCACACGTCTCGGCATCAGGCTGCATCCGTAACAATTTCGTGAATTCTGCAATCAAACGTTGCCGTCCGAGACAGCGACGAGCTTAACTCGTATCGCCGTCAGGGCGGCCCCAACGACGCCCGTAGCGGCCTCCTGGTCGGGCGTTATGGCTCTGCAGGCGGTTTCGCCCGACCCCTTCTCTTCCCAAGATGATTGACGGCGTTTGGCGACCCGGGAACGATTCTGCGAAAATCGCGTTCCCCCCGTGCTGAGTTTTCCGTCAGCACCAGCTTGTTCTCCCCGTTGCAACCCGGCAGAGAGCCAGCGTAAATCGGGCTCTGAGCTTTGGCCCCCCGTTTCGCTCAGAGCCCGTTTCTATTAGTGCCGCTGATACCGCTTTTGACCTATTGGCAACGCCGGCAACTTTCACGATATTTTAACCATGGCAGCGCAGGCTTCCATTGGTTGATAGGCCAACATCAGCCGGCCCGACCTGCCCATGTACCGCGTAACAGGCAGGTTGGGCCATTCGTCAAAGCGCAGCCGCTTCAGTGAAAAACTCATCCACCTGCTCGGTTGTAAACCCGAGCGCCGCAAATCCCGATTGCAACATTTCATCGCTGCGCAGAAATGTGCCACTGTCGGCATAGGCAGCCTGCGTGCGCTCGTCCTGTGCCGCGATCCACCCTTCGACCGTTGAAAGTAGACCGGCATCAATGAGCTGCAAGCGGAATTGCCGGCGTGACACGCGATCTGGAATGACCACCGACGCCACGTAGGGCACGATGGCGTTGCCCTCCGCTTCCCAATCGAGCACCATTTGCCGCTGGCGATTGGCGCTAACTCGAATCGTTTCGCCTGTCAGCTCTTCGGTTTCTGGATCCCGCACTTGCTGTTCGGTCACATCGTCAGGGAAGGAACATTCCATTCCATCAATGATCGCGAAAATCTGACGGGTTTCGGTATACCGTGCAAGTTCGACGCCCATTATATAATCTCCGAAAGGAAGTATAGGAATGTACCGGTCGTGTTGTTCGCCTGAAGTGCTGCGGCACCACCGGACAGTCCTGAAAGTAAACCGCCAGACATATTCAAACGCGACATATCCCGACCCGGAACGTCCTGTGTGAGAGTGCCACCAGCAAACGAAGCCGCTCCGCCGCTGAAAAATGTAGGGGGTGCACGCAATTTCACAGGATGGGAAATTTGATACACCGCGTTTGTAGTGGATAGAAATACACCCATACCGAAGTTTTTGAATGCATTTTCCGAACTATCCATCCAGTGCGTGTAACGCTGATTGATGAGCGCTTCGATACCAAGGGTGCGGATTTCAAACGGTCCGTCTTCGTCGGTGGCGTCACCCTCGACCAATTCAACCGAAGAAATGTCAAATGTACCGGACTGCAAACCAACGATCCCGGTAACACCGGTATAGCTCGACCCGGCGTCAAACCAAAAATCGAGTAACAAAGCGTCGTTGCCGTTCGTGCCGAGAATTTTACCGCTGACGCTTGGAACGTTCACAGTGAACGCGAATTTTTGCCATGCTGTTATGAGATTGATTGCTCGCAAATCAACACTTAACAGTGCGGAAGGTGAACCACCCGTACCGAAATATTGCGACAACTGAAAAGCCATAACTTTAGGTGCATCAGCTTTTGCATAGAATTTTACAGTTACTTTCTTACCGGAACACGTAAAAACGTTTTCTATTGCCTGACGTTTCATACCATACGAACCGGCCGCGTTGCCTGTTACTCGTATATTACGAGAAAAAAACTTAGGGTTTCCCGGCACGTCGGTTTGACCGATAGGAAACGCTTGTCGACTTACAGTCTTTGAACCCAACCCATGATCGTTATTCCATGCATTGTCAGCAAAGAACCCGACCGCTGTTGTCGAGACACCAACTTCCCAAAGGTCAAAGAAACCGTTGCGGATTTTGTTGCGCCAACCACCGCTTATCGAAGCGAAGTTGTAGCCCGCATCCTTCAGCACCTTACCCGACGGGTCTGCGAACTTGGCAGGGTTGTACTGGATCGAGGACGCCGGTCCATTTGTATCGCCGGTACCTTTGACGGCAACCGCTTGCCACTGCGTATTCGACGTGGCCGGAAGCGTCGGCGGCGGATTGCCCGTCGTCGCGATCTTCGCCACCCACGATGAATTCTGGTCGAAAACAACATCGCCCGCCTGGTAGGCGGTTACGCCGGAATATGCTCCCTTGAACGTGCCAGCGCCCTGCGCAATCAATTGCCAGTTGGCGTTGCTCGTCGTGGGGAGCGCAGGGGGCGCATTGCCGGTGGTGGCTTGAAGCGCAATCCACGACGACCCTTGATCAACGACCACATCATCCTTGACGTAAGGCGTTGCGCCTGAATAAGCCCCGCGGAACGTAAAGCCATTGCCAGCAGCGGCCAGCAGGAACCATTGCGTGTTCGAGGTAGTCGGCAACGTCGGCGGCGGGTTTCCCGTTGTGATGACACGCGCAATCCACGACGATCCGTTCTGCAGGACGACATCGCCGATCTGATAGGTTGTGGCGCCGCTATAGCTGCCTTTCGACTGGAACGTGCCGTTCGGGCCGGTGAGGTAGGCCGGCGTCGACCAATCGCCCGACGCCGACGTAAGCTTGAAAAAGATTGCAGCGCGTCCGTCGCCAACATCGTTGACCAGCACCGAAAAGCCGGTGGGCGATGCATCGTAAGCGGCTCTGCCCGCCAGGTTTGCAACCTTAGCGTCGGTTTGTACGCCCTCAATCAGATCATTCTTGGCAATGAGGGTCAGCGCGCCCGGTCCGGTAAAAATCGGGATCATATCGAACGCGCCGGCCAGTGCAGCGAGCGCCTGCAGATTGCCGTTGCCGAGCATTTCGATCAGTTCTTGGAGCTTGGCCGTCAGGCTGGAGCCGTCGGGCTGGTAACGGATGGCGTAGGTTGCGCCCGCGAGCGCGCCGCCCGTCCATGGCTCCGTCAGCGTGACTTGAGTGTTGCTATCGACGGACGCAATGATCGCGTCGAGGTTCTTGGTCTTGAAGGTCGCGCCTGGCTTGAGCCCGGCGGCGGCCCAAATGGTGCCGACGCCAGTTAGCACTGTGCCGTTGGCCGCGATCGAGACGGTACCGGCCGTATAGTCGGGACGGATAGCCATCAGTGCGCCTTTCCGGCCGCGCCGCTTTCAGCATCGGCGGCTTCCGCTGGCCGCAACTGCTGGATCGTGGCCTGCGCCTGTTCAAGAGCAGCCGTCAGCTCGTGCACCTGGTTGGCAAGCACAAGCGTCCGGTTCTTGTAAAATTCCACAAGCGCCAACTGTTCATTGAGCGCAGCCATGGGCGCGATCTGAATACGGTCTGACATGAATTTCCCTTTATATTATCGCTTCCACCAGAGCGCGATCAGCGATCCGGTGAGGCCTGTCGTGTTCATCGAACCAGAAAGTTGGAACGTGGCGGTGAATGAGTTCACGCCAGCCGCGTTCTGGCCGAAGAAGAATTCGGTCTCATCGATGTTGAGCGAATTGCCGGAATTGACACTGAAGCTCTTGGAGTAAACCGTGGCTCCAGTGGTGTTGTTGACGACAGAGAACGTCGCCAACCGTGTCACCCCTGACGATCCGGGATTACTCACGCTCACGCTGTACTTGAATTGGAGCAGCGACCTGTTGGCGCTTGGCATGTCGGCCGTGAGGCTGAAGGGAGGCGCAGCAGGCCCGGCAGAACCGGTTGATGTAACTGAGTCAATGCCGAGGTTTGAGGTGCCGACAATCAGCGAGCCGATAATGGCCGAGCTTATGTCGACGGCACCGAGCGTTGCTGAAAGAGCGGATAGTGACGTTACCCGCACATCATCAAGGTAGAGCACACCTCCGGTAAAGACGAACGGTCGCCGCTTGTTGGCGCCGTTCACCATGTAGATGCGGTCGGCAACCATGCCGATTTCGCTGAGACCGCCCGTCAACGCACTGAGGAACAAGGCAGCTTGCGAGGTTGCTCCCGGCCCTGTCGCCGCAACGCTCAAGCCAATTGTGGCAAGTGCGCCCGCTTGAGTTGCCTCGACCGTTGTCCGGAACAGGCCCGACGCCGAGAAATTCCCGACGGTTGCCGTCAGGGCCGTGACACGGTTGGCTGTTGCGACAAGGCCTGTTCCGGGATCGTTGACCGTGACTGAGAGGGTATCGACGGCGCTGGCCGTCGCCGCAAGGCCGGTCACCGGATCGTTGATCACCGCCTCGAGGTCTTCGACGCGAATCACCGCTGCTTTCGTCGCCGCGACTACAACTAGGATATCTTCCTTATATGAAGCGGTGACATTCCCGATCGATTCGCGCAGTTCCTTGCTTTCGCTGGCCGATCGAGCGCCGGTTTCGGCCGCGAGCAGATTGAGGCGGTCAAGTTCGTCGCGGGCATAGTTGGTGCTCTCGGCGATCCATTCGAGGTGCTGTTGCAAATTCTGCAACACCTCATCCACCATGCCCGGCAGGTAGATGTCGTCGGCTCCCAGCAGAATGTTTGGCGTGGTGACGTTGAGCCAGCCCGACCAAAGCGTTGTCCTGGGCGTGCCAGGAATGTAGCGCCCGCGAACACCATAGGTATTGTTGGGCAGCAAGCCGTGACTGATCTTGATGAAGCCGACGCTCGGCTGATCCATTCTGCTTTGGTACTGGGTTTCAAGGGTCGTGGCGTTGCGCACCTCGAACTCGACGCCGATAACGTCGGCTTGGTCACCGTCCCATGATAAACGGATGGCCGGTCGGCGCGCATGCCCGGCATTGTCGTCGACCTCATCAGGCTCTGCGAACCAATCGACGATCGGCTGCGGTTGCGGCCGAACCGGGCCGACCGGACCAAAGACCGGCGGCGTGTAATCGTGCCCCTGATCCCAATCGTAGTCGGATGGATCGACCTCAGTGATATCGAGCATCACATCGAGGTTGGCGCGATCGGACACACCATCGACGCGAAACAGCTTGCCGATGTAGCCGTTGCGCTCGGAATTCCAGGCGATCACGTCGCCGGGCTCCAGCACCCAGGCTGCAGGGCCAAGCACCAGCGTGTGGCGCCGCGCCCGCCGCGCCTCGGCCAATGCCGATTTCATCAGGCGCTGCACCTGCGACGAGCGATACACCATATCGAGTTGGATATCGGCCATCAGCCGGCGATTGCCGTCGAGCGCTTCAAATGCGGCGTTGTGGATTGCCGGCGCCGTCTTGCTATTCCATCCCTCGGCCGGCTCGGGATAGGTCGCGTTTACGCCGTTAATCGTGTCGGCGAGGCCAAAGAACGGCGTGAAGTCCTGCTCCTCGGTCGACAGAATGTCAGAGTCCGCAAAGGCAAAGACCGCCGCATCCGGCTCGCCGACATGGATTTTGTAGACACCGCCGATTTCAGAAAGCTTGCCCTGACAGCCAGTCAGCAATGCCTCGATGGCATCGGCGATCTGCGCGCCGACGTGGATTTCGCCGCCAGTGTAATATTGTGGCTCCGGGCCGACCGGACCGGCAATCAATGCCCGGCATTTGTTGATCTGGGCGATCCAGTCAGCAGGCGGCAGTCGAGCAGCGCTCACACCCTGCAGGCCGTAGAACCACTGCGAGCCGTAGTTGAAGCCGCGCAGAAGGTTATAAATCTGCACCGCTGGCAGATCGTCGCCGTCACCGCCCCATGTGGCCGGATTATCCCAGCGCTGTGCCCCGACACCGCCGACCGAACTATCGCGCGAAGGATCGTAGAGACGCGCGCCCTGCACCTCGAACTTGAACTGAGGGAAGCCGGTAAAGAATTCCGGATCCACCTCGGCCGTAACCACCGCATAAGCAACGCCATAGCCGATGCGGCTCGATTGCCATGGATGCGACGAGGACGAGACCCGATTGACAAGCAGGCTGTCTGCTGCGCTCTGCGTGCCATCGTGGAAGCGTATCCACAGATGGTTGTCGCTGCCCTTGCGGTATTCGGGGATCTGGAAACCCTTGTCGTCCGGATCGAGTGTGCCCGAGATCGTTACGGGCTCGCCGTTCACCCAAAGCTGAATGATGCCGTTGATCGGAATATCCGAAATGGCAATGACCTGGGTGAAATACTCGTTCGGCGTCTTGCCGCCATCGCCCCATGTGTTGGCGTAGACGAGCGATCCGGCCGTGACCGTGTGGCCGAGAATGATCGAGCGGGCAACGTCGCCGCCTGACTGCAACTGGCCGTTGATGCTGAACTGAGGCTTTTCGGACTTGCCGGCGATGGCCTTGGCAATGAGATTGAGGCCGATGCCAACGGCTGCCTTGAGCAGGATGGCGCCAAGACCACCAGACAGAAAGGTGCCGCCCAGCAGGCCGCCAATAGCGGTCGCCAAGCCTGTAAATACAGCCATTGATTTGCCCTAAGACGCGATCGGTTTCATGAAATGGCGCTCGGCGGCGATGTAGCCGCGGCGCTCATAGAACTTCGTGGGGAGCGGATCGGAACCCAGCCCTACCATGTTGACGAAGGAACAGCCCTGCTCCTCGGCCCAAGCCTCATAGGCCGCGAGCATGTGCAGCGCGTCCCTGCCCCGATATTCCGGCTCAATCCACCAAATGACCTCGGTGGCCGCCCGAACCGGCGCGATCGGCAAGAGTCCGACCTGAGCGGCAAGCACACCCTGCACACCGTCCCGCTCCAATACGATGCAAACCTTTTCCGTAGCAGTGAGAAACTGATCGAAGAGGATCGAGGCATAGGCCGGGTTGAACGGAATCGGCAGGCCCGACGCCTCATGGAAGTTCTTGGCGAGCAGGAGAACCCTGAACTTATCCGCCATCGTGGCGCGCCGGATCATGCGCCCCTCAATACGACAGCGCTGGCAAGGCGGGATGAGCCAGTTGTCGTGATCTTCCCCTGTTTTTGGCCCCAGAAAAACTCGGTCTCGCCGACAGTCGTCACGTCCTGATAGAAGTTATCGTTCGCATTGCGCTTCTTCTGGCTATCGTTTGAACGCGTGTCGGGATTGCCGCGCGTCATCTCCTGCGTATGGCTGGCGCAAGTGAGGACAATGGTGCCGGCCTCGTTCTCCTTCGGCGTGTTGATCTCGACGAGATCGACGAACCCGACAAACCGGCAGAACGCCGGGACGAGCAACTGCCGCGAATCCACGTCGAACAGCCCACGGTAAATCTCGACACCGGCCTGTTTCAGATCATAACCGCGCACAATGTTCTCGACGCCGGGATCAAGCTGCGACAGCGATATGGTGACATTGCGCACGGCGATCGTCGTCGTCTCGGGAATGTCGCTGATCTGGATAAGCGAGCCCGAGCCCTCGAAATTGCGCGTGTTGGCAAGCCCCGTGTCGGGATTGAGCACCTGCGCCTGAACATCGCCGACATCGGACCAAAAGCCATAATTGAAAGGTGCGCCGGTAACGAGCGCCCGCGCTTTAAGCCAGAGGAAGTCGCGAGCGACGAGACGCCTTGCCTGCAGCAATGCCAGGTTGCCAGAAGAGATATTGCGCATCAGCGGCTCTCTACACCTTGAAAGGAAATGATGCCCCGACCCGTCGCGATGTCGGCGGTCGAACTGAACGAGCCAGGAACAATCGTCATCAGGCAAGCCGGACGCAGTACCGACACCGCATCATTGATCGCAGTCACCGGCCACAGGTGAGGCCGGATTTCGAACAATGGCGACAGACCCACACCGCTCGCCGTGAAATCCTCGAGCACCTGATGCAAGTTGCCGTTGCCAATCTCGATATAGTCGCCAACCTTGCCGGTATATCCGGCCGGCAGGTTCTTGATCCGAATGGCTTTGCGGCTCGTCGCGATCGTGTCGACCTGCAATCCCGTAACCGTTCCTATGCCGACACCGCCAGGATAAGCGATCGGATAGCATCGCGACTTCGACCACGCCCGAAACTGATTGAGGCCGTTTTCCAGCGCCTTGAAGCGCGCGCGCCAACGATCGAGTTCATTCGGCTTTAGCAAGCGTGACTGGAACACAGCGGTCCAGAGAGGCGAACCCAAATCCTTGACGATCGTTTGCCCACCTGCCGTGCGGCTCTGTTCCTGACGCCACAACAGGTCGAATTCGGTGGACCAGCCGGGGAACTCGGTCAGGAGGTCATAGGGAAATGTGATCGCCATTACAGGTTTCTCGTCTTCTGAGCACGGCGGACGGTATCGACGACCCGAGCCGAGAACTCTTGCTTGTCTTTCAACTGCTCGCGCCGGAACTGCGCCAATTCCTCGCTGGTGCCTTGGAAATTGTTCTGTGGCGCGTAGGTGACATTTACCCCACCATTCCCACCAGCGATGGATTGAAGGTTCGGCATCCTCGGCGCCGACCCGACCAGACCGCCCGAGGCATAGCCTTGAAGCTTGCGAAGGTTGTCGACACCTATGCGCTTGGTCGCTGCCGCATCCATGACGAACTCGCCCTTATGGACGATGCCGGCGGGTTGATATTTCCCGCCCTTGCCGGTGTATCCGCCGCGGTCGAATCCTATCATTTTCCCCAGACCACCAAAGATGCCGCCGAATGCGCCGCCGCTCGAATTGCTTGTCTGCGGTGCAAACAGCGCGTCCAGGGCATTGTTAAACAGCATCTCGCCCAGCTTCTTGAGTATGCCGGAAAGAGCATCGCTGAGGCTTTCAGCGCCGGTGATCGCATCCATGACGCCGCTCTTGAAACTGTCATAGAGCTCGGTCGCGGCCTGCTCGGCGCGGTCCTGCGCTTCCTGCACATTGCGAAGTTCATCCGCCTGGCGCGCGTATGCGGCCGAAATGGCATCAATCTGCGATATCTGTTCCGAGGAAAGCTTGATGTTGTTGAGGTCGGTTTCGCCCTTCTTGCGGGCTTCCTCGCGCAGGTCGGCGAGAGCGCTTTGCTCAAGTTCGAGCGCCATCTTGCGCTTTTCCTGCTCCTCGTACGACTTGCCGACGAGCTCGGTTTCCTGACGCAACGCCTCCGTGCGGTCCCTGATCGACTGAATGTCGTCGTTGAACCGGCTTTCCGCAGTGCGTGGGACGCCTTTGCTCTTCGATCCAGTCTTCTTTTCCTTCGCCGGAACCTTGTAATCGGCAAGCGTTACCGGGCGGATTGTCTTGCCGCCGGTTATGTCGGCCGTCGTGCCGGGCTTGCTTTCGGTCGCCGTGGAGCCAAACGCATTATTGATGCGGTCTTGGATTTGACGCTGCGACCGGTACGGCGAGGCTCCCGTCGAGCGGCCGATTTCATCGAGCCCGGTCGCCGCACCGAATGCAGCCGACATTTCGAGGGCGGCGTCCGTAACCGAACTCACCCACTCATGAAGCGTTTGCAGCGGCCCGATCAGCGTCGTGATGATGGCCGCGGACTCGCTCATCGCCTTGCCCATCTTGTCGATCATCTGGGCAAGCAGGCTTGCAGCATCCGAATTGTTGTCGAATTCACGGGCCGTATCGATGAGGATGTTCTGCAGGCGCGTGAGGCCTTGGGAAACGGTAAGCTGGGATCCTCCGACCTTATCCTCGAGGATGACCGCGCCAGCTTCGAACGCGCGGAAGAAGGCCTCGGACGAGACTTTGCCGTCCTTCACCAGGCGCGTGAGCGCCGATACCGAACCGCCAGCTTCTTTCAGGCCGGCGGCGACTGCCTGCAGCAACGGCTGCGCACCATCGAGGAGGGAGTTATATTCTTCGGCCTGGACAACGCCATTGCCGAGCGCCTGGCTCAACTGGAGGAGAGCGCCGCTCGACTCTTCGGCCGACTTGCCCCCTACACGAAGCGACAGAGCAACATTATCGGTGAATTTGAGGAGTTCGGCCTGGTTGACGCCGAGGTCTTTGGCGGACTGAGCTGCGCGGCCATACAGCGTGACAAGATCCTCGATCGGCGCCGCATTACGCTGGGCGCTGGCAAACAGACTGTCGTAGACCTTATTGAGTTCCTGACCCGATAGGCCGGCAACCTTGAGCGCATTGCTGATGCGCGTCGATGCGTCGATAAGTGACTGCGCGCCTTTCAAAGAACCGGCAGCGGCGAAGGCACCCAAGGCACCTTTGCCAAACCCGCCGGCGAAGGATGCGGAAATGCTCTTGTTTGCACGACGGACGCGGTTCTCTATCGCGCCCATCTGCTTGTTGGTGACACCTACGGCGCGGTTCATCGCGTTTTCGTACTTCTTGATGTCAGCCGAAAGCTGAACAACGAGCCGCTCCAAATCTGTCGCCATCAGCCTGTGATCCAATCAAAAAGTTCGTCTTTTTCAGCGTCAGTCAGTTTGCCGTCGTCTTTCGGCGTGTTGGCTTTGACGTAGCCCTCGACCGCCGCCATGAACTTCCACATTGACATTTTGTCGATTTCATTAGGTGAGAAGCCCATGGCAGCGCCGTTGCCATAGATGGCAGCAAATCTCAGCTTTCCGTTGGGGAGGTCGTCAATTCTCTCTCCGCCGGACTCGCTGCCTCGGTTTTTCCCAAGCTTTCCTCCGGAGCCCCCATAAGCCCGGCCGATAGCACAGCTTGAGCGTAGATGATGGATTCGAGCGGCGGGCGCGCTTCAACGAAGTCTTTGACGAGTTTGAGCGCCTTGACGGGCTCCAGCCCGCCACCGATGAGACCCCAGCGGATCACTTCGCGAATGTCGTTCATCTCCCATGTCTGGGAGTAGAGCCGCTGGAGCACGACATAAGGCCCGGCGTTGCAGGCCTCTTGCACCTTCACCAATTCGCCCCAAGCGAGGCGAAAGGTGTAGGTATCATCGCCGAAATCGAGTTCGATCGATGCGTCACGGCTCATGGAGCGGTTGCCCGAACCATTTCGCCATCGGACTGCAGGGAAACATTGATCGTCGCCCGCTGGCCGTTGTTCGCCCCGACTTCGACGCTCTCAATATGCATCTTGCCGGTCCAAGTGATCGTTTTTGCGGGAAACTCCCACTCGACCTTTACCGGAACGGATTCGATGCTGACGAAGGCTTCAAGCCAGGTGTCAACGCTTTCTGAAGCCAGAACGCCCTCGCCAGTGACGCTCATCGAAAGGCTCGTTGCATCGCGGCCCAGCCAGTCAACCTTGTCAGGATCGGTGCAGTCTGGGATCTGAACCTCTTCGAGGTTCTTGGTCAGCGTGATCGAGCGCTGCGTCAGGCCGCAAGGTGCGGAGTAGACAATCGGGGTCGCGTCATCACCGAGCAGGACTCGGATTTTGCCGCCTTTAATCGTCGTAGCTTGTGCCATTGGTGTCTCCTATCGATGGCAATCAGGGTTGTTCCGCAAAAGCCTGAAAGCTGATGGCGGCATGGCTCGTTAACCCGTCAGGGTCTCGGAAAACGCGAGTGATGTTGTGCCTGAAATAGACGAGCGCATTGTCTGCGATCGTCAAATCCGTGCCGATCAGGGCAGCGCGAACGGCATCGCTGATGCGCTTGACCTCGGGAAAACCCGAGGAGCGCGACCAGCAGTCGATTTGTATGGTGATCTCAAAGCCGGTGACACAATCAACGTCGTCGCTGATTTCATCGGCCGGGCCGAAACTCACATAAGGAAATGTTGGCGTGGCCGGAACAGCATCATAGACGCGTTGCCCGATCAGTGCCGTTACGGTCGCTTCAGCTTTCAAGCGCGCAACAATGGCGCCCTGTAGCTCAAGAATTGGCGATGTCATGATGCGGCGACTTTCCGGGCGGCCTTGGTCGTGGCGCGCGTGATGCGTGATTTGGTGCGCTTTCGCAGCGCCCGATAGGAAACGAAGAAATACGGATGCGCCTGCATTTTCTGCGTCCCGAACTCAAGCCATCGCGCATAGTAGGCCTCGTCGCTGCCGGCAAAAACGACGAGTGAAAGATCGCCGGCGTTCGCCTTTGCCAGAACCATGGAGCCTTTCGGCGCCGCGCCCCACGACCAGCCGATCGAGCGAGCCAAAGCTCCGCTGTCCTTCGGGGCAAGCGATCGAGCCAGCAATACAATCTCGTCGGCACCCTTTGCCAAGGCAGCGCGAATTTCTTCCTTTGCGAATTTCGGCATCAGCTTGAGCTTGCGCACAAGTTTGTCCTGCCCGATTGCCTTGATCATCAGAGCGCTACGCCACTCTCGCAGAGAAGATCGATGAACTGCCGGTCCAATTCCGGTGTCACGTCTCGAACCGCGAAGTAGGTCAGCGAGCGCTTGTCCTGCGCGAACCAATCTGGCGTGATTTTCCTCGTCTGTGAGGTAGAGCGAACGCGAATGACCTGCGTGTGCTTTCCCTCCAGGCGGCTCGCCAGCACGCTCTCGCCGCCGCGAAGGTGAATGTAGGCGGCGCGGGTCGAAAACTCCTCGACGAATGCGCCCCGAGTGTTGCCATATCCGTCCTCGACCTCTTCCCGCTTGCCGAAGGCAACGGAATAGAACAGATCACCGGCATTAGGCTTTTTCGCCATCGATCGGCTCCTTGCGAGGCTTCTCGACTGTCACGGCAGCGCCGGCGGCAATTGCGAGATCGGCGCATTCCTGCCTGACGGTTATTTCCATGCCGGCGAGATAACCGATGGTCGTTCCCTGAACCGGGCGATAATCAAAATTCTTCGTGAATTTCACGCGGGCCATGGGTGTCTCCTATGGATGCATCCGGCGATATAAAGAGGTAACCCGTCCGAAATCATGCGAGCGCCGGATCACGCAAATGATAGATCAGCGCCGTCACCGGATGCGGTAGCGTGCCAAGATCGAATGCTTTATCGGGGTCGCTGTCGGTGTTCTGGTAAAAATGCCCTACGAGCAGAATGGTGGCCAAGGCCACGGCATTCGGGACAGGGTCGGGAATATCTGACTTGATGTAGCCGGCAATGCGTTCGGAGGCTGCCTTGATGAGCAAGGCGAGCAGTGCGTCGTCGTCGGTATTATCCGCGTCGACACGAAGTCCCTGCTTGACCTGTTCCAGCGTCGCAAGATCGGCCATTACCATTTGCTCCCGTCCGGCCCAAGTTGAGTGAGGTCCCGGCCGTCCCGACCATCCTTACCCTTTGGACCATCGCCGCCCTTTTCGCCCTGCTTGCCGTCTCGGCCGCGTTTGGCTGCCAAAGTCCATGCTTTATTGACCTCCGGCTTATCTACCGTCGCTTCATCGCAATGCCAGAGTGAGCCTCCCCATGTCACGGTGTCGCCGCGAACATAGGTTTGCCCGTCCTTGAAAACGCCGCGATAGATCATCATCGGAACAGCGAACTTGAATTCCTTGACGAGGTCGCCCCGCATGAACTTGAAAGAAAAGCCGCGCTCGTCGTCGTGAACGACTTCCAGATCGTCAAAGCCAAGGCCGTCGGCGCCATCTTTACCATTGGTACCGTCCTTGCCGTCCAAACCCTTTTCACCTGATTGACCGTCTTTCCCGACAACCGGACCAAGGTCGCGGGTGGTTCCATCGGTCAGGGTAACGACTAGGGAGCCGCAACGGTCTATGAGAGCGCCGGCAAGACCGACGCCATCTTTTCCATTGCGGCCGTCGGCACCTCGCTCGCCGTCATTACCGTTAAGTCCCGGAGCACCATCCTTACCATCGACGCCATCGCGGCCGGGCTGTCCGTCTTTGCCGGGCTCTCCGGGCGCACCGTCGACGCCGTCTTTGCCATTTATGCCCGGAGGGCCCTCTTTTCCATCGACCCCGTCACGGCCGGGGTCGCCGTCCCTACCCGGTTCCCCCTGCGCGCCAGCGACACCGTCCTTGCCGTCTTTACCTGGGGCGCCATCCTTGCCATCGATGCCGTCGCGGCCATCTTTACCCGGTTCGCCCGGCGCACCGTTCACACCATCTTTGCCACTCAGGCCCGGCGCACCGTCTTTGCCATCGACACCGTCACGACCATCTTTGCCGGGTTCGCCATCTGCGCCGCGTTCGCCGTCAATGCCACGCTCGCCTTTCAGCGGTTCGCGCTTCTCCAAAGCTTCAATTCGTGCTGAGACGGTGAACACGGCCTTTTCGACATAGCCTTTGACGGTCGCAACAACCTCTTGGCCAAATGCTTTGCCATCAAACATTAGGCGAACCCCTTTATAATCTCTGCCATCGCCTTGGCGGCCTCGGCTTCGTTGTCGTTTTCTGGCGCTGGCGCTCCTGCCGGAGGGGGCTTGGCGAACGGGTCGCCTTGGTCGCGCTTATTCAGCGCTTCGAGGCTGTAGTTTTGCTGCTGCATGTAGATCGTATCGCCACCCTTGACCGGCGGCTGATTCATCCTTTTGAGTGCAGCATTTGGCGTCATTATGGATCCGCCAACCGCCTCGGCGAGCGACTTAATCTGAGTTGCCGTATCCATCCGAAGCAGGTCATCGAGGTCGAACTCGGTACCGAGGGTCTTGCCTTCCTTGGTACGATCGAGACCGAGCCCTTCATCTAGGCAAAGCTCAATGCTTTCGATGTGGATTTGAAGGCACTGCGCATAGTACTGCGCATCAAGCGCTTCCACATTGTTGTTGAGAGGGGCTGCGCCGACGCCAACCTTGTAAGCGGGCACACCGAACACCGAACAGACCGTCTCGGCCGACCACTTGAGCTGTTCGATCAACTGAGAATCGGTGGCTTTCATGGTCATGGCTTCGTATTTGAGGCCATCGCCTAAAACCGCAACCTTGCCCACATTCTTACCGCTGTAGTTTTGGTCCCAGTGGTCTTTCAAACGCTTTGCAGTCTCGTCGCTGATCTCACCGGGAGCGACAAGAATGCCGCCCGGATTAGATCCGTTGCCGAAGAACTGGGCGCTGTTGCTCTGAATGCGGATGCCCTGAATAGCAGCAAGCCCGCAGGCATAGATGGGCGACGTACCGACGAGGGGATGATAGATCGTGTTCCAGCGATCGTGAATGATCTCGGACGCGGGAACCGTCACGTTGTTGGCGTGCTGCGCAGACAGATCGTCGCGCATCAGTTCGTAATAAACCGCGCCATCTTCGGCAACCAAAGGCTTCACGCGGCAGGGATCGAGCACATAAAGGGCAACCACAATCCCGCGCAGGTCGCGTTCCTTGAGCACATATGTGTTGCCATGGATCAGCTTGGATTCCATCCACGATGTATAGAACTGGATCCTGTTCTGAAAGCGGTTCGGCTTGCGCAGCACCGGTGAGAATGCTGGATTGTCCACCTCGTCCCAGATGCCGTTCGCGTCCTTTTGAACAAGGCGCATGCGCATTTTGGCAATGTCGGATGATATAAGCGAGAGGCAGCGAAACACCGTCGAATAAGTGAGGACGGCGTCGAGCTTAACCTCAACGTTCTGCTGCCAGGCGCCGGTGAATGACTCTCGTACAATTCCCCACCAACCGCCTCGATTGTCGACAGGAGATAGCGATCCCGCTGCTTTCTGGCGGGTTATGGTGAGGCCAAGAATTCGCATGGATCAAGCCTTTGCCTGGGCTTTGGCGATCTTCTCGCGCAGTTTTTCGGCATTCCAGCCATTGAATGCAGCTTTGCCCGCAATAGCTTTGTACTCGGCGCGTAATACAGCGAGATCACCAACCGGTTCAGGCATAGGAATGGGGGGAACGGATGTGCCGGCCTTATCATCGACAAGCTTGGCCTTCTTGATCGCAATCAAGAGCCTGGCATCGCGTGGACCAGCTTCGAACTGCTCACCGGCCTGCAGGCGGCGAGTGGCGTAGGTCATGGACTTGGTGGCAATAAGCTTCATCTGAGGCCTCCATTCGAACAATACGAAGAAAGGCCGAGCGAACCCGGCCTTTCGGTCTTCAATGGCTGGATCAGCCGCCGTAGTTGGCGCCTGTGATGTACTGAACGACATCGGCGCGGCGCTTGGCCCAGTTAATGAAGCGCTCGGCGCGAATGCCGACCATGTTGTGCTGCCACAGCGAAACCATAACGGTCGAGGCAGTCGGCGGGCTGGTGGGTGCACTATCCATCTCGAGCGAGGCTTCGCGGGAAACGTCCAGCATTACCTGACCGTCGTCAGCGAGAAGGATCTCGCTTGCCTTGGCAAGGATGATGCGCGAGCCAGCAGGAATTGCAGGCGGGCCCGCAACTTCAGCCTGAGCGGGGATGTTCTCAGAAAGAACAACAGGAAGCCCGAAGAACGTGCCTCCGCTCGTACCGTTGATAGCAAGACCCGGGAATTCCGGCTGACCGAGGGGATTTTGCATGAGCGCCAGACCAAGAGCCTGCGTTTCCGTCATGACAAAGACCGCACCGGCCATGGACATGTTGGCTGCGAGGAACTTGGCAAACAACGCCTTGACGTCCGCACGAACCGCATCAGCATCGGTACCGCTGGCAACGACCGGAGTTACGCCATTGGTGATCGATGCCGGCGACACGCCAACCGATACCGCCTTTGCCGGATCAACGAAGTCCTTGTCCATTGTCTGAACGATCGTGTTGATCAGATCCTGGCGTACCAGCGCCTCAGCTGAAGGATTGGAGAAGCGAACCAGTTCATCGGTCAAAACGACGATACCAGCCAGCTTGGCGAAACCGAGAGTGATCTGGTCGAACGAGAGTTCGCTTACCGGCTTCGGCTTGCCTTCACCCACCCACTGTGCCGCAGCGCCGGCAGTCTGACGGGGTATCTTGATGTTGAACGGAACACGACGAAGCCCCGGAATCCGGCCGATGATGGTCTGCGGACGCAGCAAGTCAACGAACTCGGAAGCCATGTTCTGGTATTCGACGAGCGGCTTGGCCCAATCAGCATCCGTCGTGGTGCCAGCGGCAACAGCAGCCTTCAGAACGGTTTCGACCTCCGGCGTATCGCCCCAAGCCTTGGCAACCTCGGCCGCCTGCATCAGGTTACCCTTACCGCGAGCCAAAGCGATGGCATATCGGGTGAATGCGGTGCCCTTTGGCAGGGCGGACTTGGCAACAGCCGGTACGGCACCGCCGCGAGCATCGGAACCAGACTGCTGGTCTTTGACTTCAACCGGCTTGGCCTTTGCCGCATTAGACTTTTCAAGGGCCGAAAGACGAACGAGGTGAGCGTCAATCGACTTCACTTCTGCTTCAAGGCCATCGTATTCCTCGGTCTGCTCTGCATCGAGGGTCACACCCTCTTCTGCAGCGACATTCATCAGTTCTTCCATGCGCGCCGACTTGGCTACGCGGGTCGCTTCAAACGAAGCGATCTGTTCGGCAATGGTTTTCATTGCTTTCCCTTTCTTCGGGTCTGGTGTGATGACTACTTTTCCCGAAGCGCCGGGCTTTACAGGTCGATCACTGTCCCTGGGCTCATTGCCGGTCGCGGCAAGCACGGGGGCGTCAATCGACTTGATCAGTGAAATGGTGGCGTCGGCGTTTGCCGGGATCGTCACCAAGGAGAGTTCGTAAACCTCCGATTTGACAAAGCGGATACCGCCATCGTCGAGGAATGCGTATTCGATGGCGCGGAAGCCGATTGACACAGCGGCGACCAGGCCAGCTTTGACGGACTGCCAAGCCTCGTCGACACGGTCTTTCAGCGCGCCCGGCTCATCAATGGTCGGAAGCTCCGCCTCGAATGTGATGCCATCCTTGGTTGGCTTGTCGAATTTGACCAAGCCGACTGGCTTGTCAGACTTGTGTTGCCAAAGAAGAGGCATGGGGTTCTTGAAGGCAACGCCAAGGGGTTCAACGATGTCGCCGACCCGGTCAGGGCTGGGTGTGGTGGCAGTGCCGCGTATGACACGACGTTCTTCCTCGACCGCTTTCACGGTCAAGATTGAATAGGCACGGTTCATTTTGGGGTCTCCTTAGCCGACCATCAGCATTTGGTACTTCGGCTCTCGCTTCACTTCCGGATTGCGGCTCATCACCGTCACGGCGTCGAACAACGCCATCACCGGGTCGATCTTCGCATCACCGGCGTTCTGTTTCGTCGCGCGGATCGCGGTTGCGGTCGGCTCGATCTTGAGATTGCCAACGCACCAATTCATCAGCGCTGAGCCGGAATGGCGCAGCGTGCCGTTCGTAAGCTTGCGCTCGGTGGTCTTGATGGCATTCATCATGGCGTAACCCTGCGGTGCGCCAATGATGTTCTTGGCATCGTCGTTGACGCCGATATCGTCGAGAGCGTCGACCAGTTCGCCGAGCCCAGCCGGATCGACTGCCACCGCGGCAAGGAGGTTCCGGTCCTTGATGTCTCGGATGATATCGACGATCTCTGACAGGTCGTCGAGTTTGTCGTCGACGATGGTCAACTCTCCGGCGCTCTCAAAGTCCCGTAGCTTTGAAGCAATAGACTTGCGCCGATCGAGCACGCCGACATGGCACCAGGCATGAGACCAGCAGAGCCAATCTTTCGTCACGCGATGACGCCCGACAAGTGTCAGGCCGAACAAGTCGTCGAGACCCCCGCCGTCGACGCCGGGAACGATGACCTCGCACACCTCAAGAATGTGCTCGAGCGTGATGGTTTTGTCCGCCCGAGCCTCCCAGAAGTCGGCGCCCGGCCAACGATTGGCCCGCAAGTTCATGCCGATTTCGACGTTCAGGTGCTTGGCGAGGAACGTTCGCTTTGTGTCGCCGTCGCCGTTAAGTTCCTTTACCATCTCCTCCTCGAGCCATTCCCGGCTTACGGAGCGCTCGATATTCGGGTTCGTGATGTAGAAATTATCAGGGTCGAGGTAAGTCTCCGCCTCGACCATCCCCTTCGGAAACTCATAGAGCACGCCGAGGCTCTTGCGATCTGGGATTTTCCCGTCCCGAACGTCGCGGAAATAATCGAGTTTGGCCTTGAACACGCCAGCCGGCGGCGCGTCCGATTGCGTCGACAGGTAGATTACAAACCCCTCGGGTTTCGAGATCAGGCCGCCGGTCGCTTCTCGCAGCATCGCGTCGGCGTTCGGCTTCTTGCCGAACAGCCAAAGCTCGTCGACGAGGACGAATGCTGCCTTCTTGCCGCCGACCGTATCGGTGTCGGCCGCGACTACCTTTAAAGTCGCCTTGGTCAACCGGTGGGTGATCTGGCGAAAGTTGTCCTGAATGTGCAGGAGGTCCGTCAATTCAGGATCCGCCCGCACCATGTCGGCGGCCGGCTTATAACTGTTGTTCGCGACTTCAAGCGTCGGCGCGAGGATGAGCAATTCGCAGGAATGCCGCCAATTGCGTATCAACGCCGTGACCATGATTCCGGCGGCGATCGTTGACTTGCTGTTCTTCTTGCTGATGAGCAGGAAGAATTCGCGAATATGCCGCTTGGCCGCTTCGTGGTCATAGGCTCCGAAAATAGCCCGAACGAAGTCGAACGCCCATTCCTCGCAAGCCTCGCCAAACGTCGGCTGTCCAGGCGCATCAACAATCTTGAGCGACTTGAACACCGCGAGCGCTGCTTCCGCCTCGTCGGGAAACAGCGGCTCGAACGGTATCAGGGACTGCCGGGCAACAATGCGCTCCTCCCAATCGAGACAGCCAGTACTCCACTCCATCACTTGTTATGGACAACCAGTTTCGGTGCCGAAGGAGGAGCAAACTTGCCGCCGACGCCCTTCGCGGCCAACTGCTGCTCTTCTTTCTTGCCGAGTTTCGACCGCTTTGGCTCTTCACCTCCCTTGACCGCCTCGATAGCGTCGGCAGTCCTGCCCATCTCCTCGAGCTTTTTTTGTGCCGCGACGTTGCCCTCGCGTGCAGACTTAAACAGAAGTCCGATTACTTCTTTTCGGCGCTGCGCATGGCCGTCAGCCAACTCATCTGCGAAATGCTTTCGAAGGGTGTCAGGATCGATCCCCAGGGCGCGAGCAATCACGTTGTCGCTTTCGCCCACGAACTTCAATTCCTCGACCGTTTGCCGATCCGCGAGAGAAGGCCGATACGACGGGCGCCCTCTCTTGTCAGATGCTTTGCTTTTTTCGGTCATTTCGGTCCTTTGCCGGAAATTTCGATGTGGCGGAAAAAATTGTGCGAATGCGGGGCACGCGGGTCTAGCCGCAGGAGGGCATTGGACTTTCACCCACCCCCCGGGGCTTGTCATTGCTTCAGTTCCATTGTTCATTTGCGCTTTCATGCCGTTATGGAGGAAGCAAATGGCTGATGATCCGAACAAACGAGGCCGACAGGACCGAAACAAGATTGCTGCAAATCAGCCCTACGAAGTGAACTATTTCAAGAACAAGCACGGCATCACGAAGGAGCAGGCTCTCAAGATCATCGAAAGGCATGGCAACGATAGGGATGCAGCCAATGAGGCCGCAGATAGATTGAAGAAGAAGAAGTGATCTAGATGGAGGGGCTTCTCCGCCTCTCTTCCTTCTGCTTGGTGCTGTCATGGCATGGCTTGCATAGGGTCTGGAATGGACCTGACCAGAATGCTTCCTCGTTACCGTGATGCTGCTCTTTGTGGTCACACACCAACTGCGAGGTGTTGATCTCCAGTTTCTTGCACATCTGGCAGGTGAATAGATCACGGACGAGGATAGTCATTCGCAGCTTTTGCCAACGAGCCGTCTTGTACCACTTACGCCAAGGCTGGGTGTCATCCCTATACTGAGAGCGCTCTGCTTCGTTGCCTGGTGCATATCGCTTGAGGCGAGGAGCTATCATCCCGACCTTAGGCTTGAGGGTGGTCAATGCCATCTGGTTTAATCCCACTTTCCCAATTCACAGCCCGTACATGAATGTTCGCGGCGGCTGTTTCCGGCGATCCGGTACGATTGAAAGACTTGTTCCTATCGTGGGTTGGGTAGGTCAAAGGAGCGCCGCTTATTTATTAGGTGGAGACGACGACCGTTTCATGCTGCCTCCAGCCAATCGAGTTTCGCGAACTCTTCGTCTCCCGTAAGTCGGAAGATAACAGCAGCAGATGGATAATCTTCAGGATACGCGCCGATCGACTGCAGCCAGCGGCATTGAACCTCAATGGCCTGCTTTTCGCAGAATGGCCGATCGTTGAACTGCTGGACGTAGTGCGCCAGTTCGTGAACGACGACGCCCTGATCGAAGCATCCGCCGTTCCAGCGCTTGAGCGCGACCACCTGAATGTCGAAGATGAACTGACCAAGGCTGGTCATTCCCGTATCAAGCCTGATCTGCGGCAGCACCGCCGGACTCTGCATCCGAAGCAGTCTTGCAACGAAAGCCATCATCTCGGCGGCCTGATCAATGGTCAGGCGTTCAGCATGTTTGAGTGACACCCATAGTTCGAGCCTGGCAAGCGCTTCAAAGAAGTTCATGCCACTACTCCAAAAAGAAACCCCGCCGAAGCGGGGCTATTTCACCTGTCTGAGATGGGCGTGGCCCTTGGGCTTGGCGTCATCGGCCATCCAATGCACAGATGACCTCATCTTATCCAAATCACTAGCCTGATTTGGCATCAGTGGCGACACCCTAAACCAGTTAGGTGCTTGTAACGATTGACTATTTTTTCTTATCGCGGCTGAAATCTCAATGATCTGAGTATCTATGCGCCGCTCTGCCGTCCTACGAACTCTGCCCGTTTTCTTGCAGAATTCTCTGAACGAGCCGGCCACTCGGGGCACTGCTATGCACATAGCCCATTTGCCGAGGACTATGCGACGTTCATCATCATGCACATATTTCAGCATCCAGCCATAGCTCACTTCCTCGGCGCGGGAGATTGCATCACTGGAAGGCCGATACGGAACGACAAAATCGTTGTATCCGTAAGAGGCCGGGTCTGGCGTGATCGCTGGCCAGAAAGTGCGCATCTTTGCCGGACGTAGGCCACCGATGTCCATGTGTGCAATTGTATCGGCAGCCTCCAGAATACGACCTTTGACGATAAGGCTCATGTCGGAAAGTTCGGCCATCTGCTCGGAGATGTCATACTGCAAGGCGGTGCTCTGGCTCATCGAGAATGCTCTCCAATTGTTTGTAAATCAGGACGCGGAGTGATGGTCTAACTGGCCATGGACGTCTTGCCACCGCTTCACCACGCAGGACACCTAAACGGATGTTGTCGAAGGCATTGAGCAGCTCACCTGCCCTTTCCGCCCAATCGGGACGCTGAATGATGATATCGGAGATTGCACCGATGGTCTCACTCCACAGCTCATCGCGATTGTTCTTTGTCTGCTTTATGCACCGAAGAACGAAGATGAGGTGGCCGTCACCGTATTGATTCCGGATCTCATGCATCGTGCCGCGGGCGTGGCTTTGAGCCGCGGCACGACGGCGATATACCGGCACGAGCTTGATCCCCAAGCCATCAAGGAGCGCATCGAGCTTTCCTTTAGCCATCAGCGACCTCAAGCGGAAACCGCTCGCGCAGTCTTCCGAACATCGGCTCCCCGTCGCTTCCAATGCAATCGGCCGGGACGCGGACCAACGACGATCGCACGCGTTCATCGAGCAACGGTCCCCCGAAATTGGTCCTATAGACCACAGCTTCCCAAACGCCATTGTCAGAAAGCTCATAGCAAAACATCATCACGCCTTTACGTTCGTCCGTTCGATCGGGATGACCTTGCCGCCACCCACGAATATTCTCTCTGCTCGACGGATATTCGCCTCCCGCTTCGAGATCGTCTCCCCGCACCTCAGATAGTCTCCATTGAAATATGCAATGACTTCTCGGTGAAGCGCTCGATACGCCTCGGGCTCGGATCTGTAGATTTCCGGCTTATTGCCCTTCGCCATGATGGGATTTGGCTGCCCATCCTTAGCAAACCGCACCATCGCCCGCCATTGGCCGGGCAGTAGCTCTTGAACATAGAATGCGTATCGGTTCATTTATAGAAGCCCCATGGGATTGACCAAAACTTCGTTGCGGTAGCTGCTGGGCTCACTCGACATCGAGCCCACCTCGTAAAACGTGGTCGTTGGGCCGTCCCAGCCCACGTCGACATCGGCCGGCCATCTGGCTTCCCGAGACAGCGCCAGGACGAGCTTTGCCTTTGCCTGCTGGTCGGCGACCATCAATTCCCATATGCCGTGCAATTCAGTGCCTGGTGACGGCTCATGCTCCATAAGGAACACCGAGGGACGGAACGGGATGACGACGTGATCAGCATCTCGCTCGACGGCGCCGATCAGGTCGGTGTAGCGCGGCCGGCGCTGGAGTATCTGCTGGAGGAATTTCTCATTGAGCGGGCCGCGGTTCTCGCTGAACACGTTCTTTTTCAACTGAGCGCAGCCGATGACGGGACAATCCAACTCTCGCGCCAACTGCTTGAGCCGCATTGTGGCAACCTGGCCGAACTCCCAATCCGCCATGTTCTTCTCGTTCTTGCTCCGATCGAGCAGGCCTATGTGATCGATGATGATCAGGCCTTTGCCTTTCTTCTGGACGAAGTTGCGACACCGCTCGACCAGCATGTCGAGCGTCAAGCGCTTTTGTTGAATGTAAATTGGCTTGTCCCGGTTGTCGTTCCGGAACTGCATGAGGCGCTCGTACTCTGCCTCCTGCACCTTGCCGCGCTTCTGGCGGTTGACCGATATCTTCGTCTCGCGGCTGGATTCGCGCATGGCAAGTTCCATCGCCGTCATTTCTCCGGAATACCACCACACCGGCGTGCCCTCGGTGGCCGCGCCCATGGCAATCTGACCAGCGAGCGCCGATTTACCCTGCTTCGTGGCGCCGCCGAGAATGATCAACTGGCCGCCGCAAAGCGGGCCGACGAGGCGCTCGAGTGGTGGTAGCCGATACGTGACGCCGACCGCTTTCTTTCCGCTGTAGGCCGTGCTTGTGCCTGCCAACGCGTCGTCGAGAGCATCCGCGAACGAAGTCGCACCATAGATCGTGTCTTCATCCGACAGGGCGCTCGAGATTGCCGACATCGCCTGCTCGCCGAGTTCCTTCGGGCTCACATTGGGCGCGCGGTTCCGGACTGCCTTTATGAGATCCTCGGCACCATTGATCAGCGACCGATCGACAGCGAGATCGTAAATCTCGTTGGCATAAGTCGGCGCCATCATTGCCGGCATGGCCTCTGCCGCCATCTTGGCGAGGTATTGCGCCAGGCTAAGACCACCGACCTTTGCGTTCTCGTCGAGATACGACTTGATCGTGATCGGGTTCGCTACCTTGCCTGCGCGGATCATCTTCGACGCATTGTCGTAGATGGCTCGATGCAGCGGCTCATAGAAATGCTCGGGGAGGAGTTGCCTTGAGATAAGACCGAAGGCCTCGTTATTGATCAGGAGCGCGCCGAGGAGAAGCTGTTCAACCTCGATGTTGCAAATCTCGTTCATGCGGCTGCCTCAAACAAGTCTGTCGGGAATGGTCTGCCCCACTGGTCGGCCATCGCTTCGGCAATGCCGGGGAAGAAGCGGGAGCGCTCGCGCCAACGATCGGGACTGGGCGGCATGCGGTGAACGCGCTGCTCGCGGCCTTCAACTACATTCGTCGGTGTCAGTGGGGGAAGGTTCTTGAGCCAAAAGCATGTGCGCTTGGTTTCGCCATGGCCGAACTGCCACGGCTGGACCGATTGCGCTGGCTCCTGATAATTCTCGATGAGTGCTTTCGCATGCCGATGCATGACGGGATTTTCAACGCATATCCGGTCGATCGGTGCATTCCAGAATGCCGAGAACAGCGAAGCACCTTCGCGAAGCTCTTCCTGCATCTGTTCGGCAGTCTTACCCGGTGGCGGCACTGAAAGCCAGCGAACTCCTGAATTGCACAGTCGAGTGCAAGGTGGATGGGCGACCATCAGCAAATCCCAGCCATCATTCAGTATGTGGCGAGCATCGCCGACTATATGTTTGTTGCTGCAGTCATCGGCCGGCAGCAGATCGCATGACCAAGCATCATGCCCTCTTGCGGCAAATGCCCGACGCACCGTTCCAGAAAACTCGCAAGCGACGAGAACGCGAAGCTCTTTCATGCCGCCACCGCCAGGTCGAGTTTCTTCTGGGCCCGCTTCTCGGCAGTCTTGGCCTTCTTTTCAGCCTTGAGCCGGTCCTGGCGCTTCTTCCCGCCTTGGACCATCCAGAACATGATTCCGATCGCGTCGGCCTCGTTGTCGTTCTTGGGGAACAGCCGGCGCCGCTCACATTCTGCGAGAACGGCCTTCTTGAGCCAGTCGCGCCGTTCCTTTGTGTCTCTGATAGCCTTCGGCGCCTGAGTGACACCGATAAATGCCGCGCGCCAACCGGTTGTCGTAACCGTGCGGGGATAGGTGAGCCGCCGGCGCTCGGAGATAATCTCGAGGGTGGTCAGCCATCCCCCCGCCATCTGTCTGGACGCTTCCGAGCGCTGGGCGCCGTAAGCCTCGGCCTCGAGGACAATCTCGAGATCCTGCTCGTCGATGCCATGTGACCGGCGAAGGTCGGCGAGGCATTCCCAGAGCTTGAGATAGAACTGACCGCGGCGAAGGTTTTTCCCGAGGTTCCATGTCCCATAGAACAGGAGTTCATTGATTGCGTAGGGCTCGTCGCGCTCGGGCATCTCGTTTTTATCGAGGTAGAGACACCAGCCGAAGGCCGTTGATGGATCAAGCGCCAGTTTGTGCACCGTAATACTCCACTGCGTTTTGAAGGCTGAAAAAGTCGAGAGCGTCTTCCGACCGGATGAGGCTCAGGCCGTGATAAGCGATCTCGCGATTTATGCGGTTGACCGAGTGCGCGAACTGGACGTATGCGCCGACCGGATGCTCTGTCGGGCTGTCGAACCCGCAGGCTTTCATCGCCACGTTGCTATCAATCCACTTGCCTTTGCGGTCATAGAAGTAGGCCAGCAACGAGCGGTCGAGAGGATGATCAAGACGGTTCTGGTTGTAAGCGAGGTTCAAAGCTGCTTCTCCCCTTCAATCGTGAGGGTTTCCAAACCGGGAAGTGAAATGTTCAAGGTGACGGTGCATTTGAGCAGGCATGCCCAATTGGGGCCGCGCTCGATGATTGCGTGAAGGTCTGCTATTTCTTCGAAGAAATGCTCGACGTCGACCACGCCATGATCGGAGCGATATTCAAGCACCGCCCTCCAGCGCTTATCAGTGTGGAGTTGATTGTCGGTGCTCATGCGGCGTCCTCCCCGAAAAGGCTGCTTTGGCGAGCATCGGAATGGCGATCAAGCATGCGGAGAACGGTCTCGCCCTTATGCTTGCGATCCCAGACAAACCAGGCGTTGAGCATCGGCGGAGCGCCCTGCCCGGTGAAATCGACCTTCCAACGCATCAGGTAGACACGCGCCGGTGGATGCTGCGCCCAGAGCCGTTCGTGGCCGCCCGCGCCGGGCCATGACCAATTCATCAAGAGGGCCATATATTCGACCTGCAGCGTCTCCAACGCGTGCCAAATCCAACGGCCCTTGCCGTCGCGGCTGTTGCACTCATTGAAAGGTGGATTGGTCACGATCGCGTATGACGGGAACGTCTCGAGAGTGAAGTCGTAGAAATTCTTGATCACCGCGCCGAACCCGCGATCGACCAGATCGGACGCAAATACATCGAGGCCGAGGGCTTCCATCTCGCGGACCATGGCGCCATCGCCGGCGGCCGGCTCAGCTATGGTGCGGAAGTCACGCAGCCGCTCGATCTCGGCGTGAAGCAGTGCTCGGGTAGGCTCTGGCGGCGTCGGGTAAAAATCCTCAGTCTCGCGCTCGAGGTGCTCAACCTTTTCATAGGAGCCGTCGAGACTGCGCTGGACAACCGGCTTTGACTTCTTGCCGGTGGCGCGAAACAGCCCGCGTGCGGAAGGCGCGTTCATAGCTGCATCTCGAGCGCGACATATGGGAGGAGGATGAGGCTGGCGAGAATTGCGGATGCGATCAGTAAAACGACAATCTCCCAGGCTCTAACTGGCGTGCGATTGTCGTTCATGCCGCGTCCTCGCGCAGAACGATCGACCGACAACGATTCGACATAAGTTGGATATGCCCGCGCTCCTCGAGCCGATGAACCATGTTGAACGCCGCCGAAGGCGCAACGCCGAGCGCCTCCGCGGTTTCCCGGAAGGTTGGCGCGATGCCGTGTTTGTCGTGGAAGTCCTTTAAGAACTGCAGCGCGTTGGCTTGGCGCTTGGTCAATCCGACAGGTTCATGGCGATATTGCTTCACGATCTCTCGGGCCAGCGCTGGACTGACAGCTACGATGCGCTTGGCCCGTTCCTGAATGTCGTCCATTGCCGCTACTCCGCTGCGGCCGGAAAGTCCGGATCACCGGCCTCGTCGTCGTCTTCATCTTCGCCAGCGATCTTGGCGTTGATTTTCTCCATCGCGCTCTGGAGGTTGTCGCGCATGATGGCTTGGCCCTTGTCCCAGCCGCGAAGCCAGGCGAGATCCTCATTAGATCCCTTGTCGTAGGGGCTGATCGCATCCTTGCCAGCAAGACCAGCGAGCTCGCCCTCGCCTTCGATACGCTCGATCGCCGGCGCCCGGTCGCGGAGCAAGTCGGACTGAAAGCCGGGAATGACATTGAGCCATGTCAGCACCTCGCCGTGGGCAAGGAAGCGATCGGTAATCGTAACTCTGTCCTCGGCATTGAGGGTCTTGATCGCGTAATCGAGATCGCCGACCACGATCTTGTCAGCCTGGGCGAGCTTGGCGTCGGCCTTTTTCGCCGCGTTCACTTCCTCGATGACTGCATTGTGCGCGATGCGCTTGCGCATATGGTGGAAGAACAAAGCCTTCCGTTCGGTTTCGGTGAGTTCCTTCGAATTGTGTCCAGTCGTCGACATGCTCAATCCCTTCTACGTTGTTGCCGCTTCTCCCATTCGAGCAGCAGCCATTCTCGAGCCCGCTTAAGCAGACTTTTGATTAGCCTCATTGGTGATCCTTAGTGTCTGCCGCTGCTCGCGCATCGCGTCGGCGGCCTTCTCATTTCGCTCACACATATCCTCGTATGCGAGCATCAGTGACCGGTAGACTGAACCGGCCACGTCCTTCATCTCTGCAGTCTTGTATTGAAGTCGGTAGAGATAGCTTTCGGGAACGCCCGTCTTCTTTGAAAGCCGGTATCTGACAGGCCCGTCACGGTCTTTGCGACCGCGCCATTCGGCTTCCATCAGTGCATCAGCCCATTGTTTTGCTTCGGTTAACGCGGTTGTACTCATGCTGTCCTCGGAAATCCTTTTTCCGTTTTCGGAAACTCTTTTGCCGTACATTCTTCCCATCCTTCGATACGTTCTGAGGCATCGAAACGATGGGGTTTTGAAAGGAACTGAGATGAAGCTGCAGCGGACAAACGGTCGCCAAACTCAAAAGCCGATGCAGTTGGAATTGTTTTCACGGGCGGAACCTCGCCCGAGCAAAATGGAAAACTTGCGCGTGCCCTGCGGATCAAACGTTGCCGAGGCTCCTGTTCGGAGCCATCCCGGCGCTCTCGCAGCGGCACGCTGCATCTTCTTTCGCGCTTTGTTGCTCACGCCGCCACCTCGGAGGATGGAACTTCATGATCATTCAAAAAGTCAGTCACCTCGATCGTCATGCCGCAATCGCGAGCAGCATCAATCATCGGCAGCCAATGCTCTTGAGGAACCTTGCCTCGCTCTTTCCATCCCTGAACTGTGGAGATCGGTACGCCGATCGCCCTGGCCGTCTTGGTCAGACCTCCGAACTTTCCGATCACATATTCTGCGGGAGTTTGCATAGATGGTTTCCTGTCGTCGCACATCTTATGCGTACATATACGCATTAACCGTAAAGCATGTCAACGTGGAAAACGTAAAAACTGTGTGCGCACATACGCACCATGGATAATTCAGCGGAATCAATCACCGGACGGGTCAGAGCACTCCGAACGCGGGCCGGGCTAAATATGACCGAGTTCGCCAAGGCTCTCGGATATAAGAACGCATCCAGTGTTCAACGTTACGAAAGTGCGGTTGAGTATTCCGGCGGCTACTTGAAGCGCGATCTCGTGTCCAAGATAGAAAATGCTGTTTTGGGTAAAGGGGATCCTGCGATCCGCAAAGAAGAGGTTTGGGAGTTGGCCGGTCCTGAATTTGCGACGCGACCCATTTCGTCTCGACCCAGATTGGTATCGAGCTTTGATCCCGACGATCATCATCATCCCAATCGCGAACATGATGAAGGAATGACCATTGGATCTGAAACAGGATTCAATGGTGCTCCGGACGGGAGCTCCCCTCAGATCGACATAACAGCAGGTATGGGCGCCGGCGGGTTGGCCATCACTAATGAAGGCGTGCCCGGCAAACACGGAATGACCTTCTCTGCAGAATCAGTGAAGGACTACTGGAAACTTCCGCCTGCGATTCTCGTTACGCTGGGACTCGCCGCAAAGGATATCGCGATATTCCCCGTTCAAGGCGATTCTATGCAACCTACGCTTGATGAAGGCGACGTCGTATTTATCGACACTCGTCATCGCCGCCCTTCGCCCGATGGCCTTTACGCGATCATTGATGAGATCGGCGGCCTCGCTATTAAACGTCTTGAAGTTTCAAGTGAACCTGGTGCCGAGGAAACACTCGTATCCGTCATCTCGGACAATCCGCGCCATAAGACAAAATCCTGGAAGGCGGACGAACTCTACGTTGTTGGGCGAGTAATGAGGAAATTTGGCACGGTGAGGTAGGGGGAGATATCGTGAAATTGAACGCTATCGCATGGTCGAAGTATACAGGCTTCAACCATAAAATATTTGAGGGTGAAATCCCTGAAGCTGTTACTGTTTCACAAGACGGTAGCACGCTGTTTATGGTGAAAACCAGAAAACTTGAGATGACTGGCAATTTTCAATTATACCTTGAACTCACGAAAGCCGAAACATCGCGACTTAATGAGATGTCATTAATCGGGAAACTTAACGACCGCATTTCAGAGTTAGAACGAACGATCGCGGCTCTAAAACCTGTTAAATAGACACACATCGCCCTATCAAGACGTTCACCCTCAAGCACGAGGGGTTCCGCCCTTTCGCCCTGCCCTATGCTGGCAGACCGGGATGCTATGAAGTCCGGATATCCTGAGCTGCCTTTTTCACCAGTAGGCCAAACTGTCTCAAGCTTGAGGGTATGTTGCTCAGTTTACTCGTCAGACCGCATCCAAATCATTCAGACGGCGTCTACCCGTCCGGACCGCGTGATTAGCCTGGAATCACAAACCGCTTGGGAATTCATGCGCCGGATGATCGGTGCTGCGGGTCAATGCCCAGAAAAAGACCGCCGCCTCTGCGCTCCGACTGCTTTATCTTGGCGGGAACCTCCGAGCAGACCCAAGATATCGCGGCTTTCACGCACCTGAACGGTCACTTTTCCTTGCCGCTTCACTTGTAATGTGATACTTAAGGATTGACTTAAATGACGCCTCAGGCGCCGGCAGGATCATCCCTCCGGCGCTTTTCTTTTACGCGCCGTACGCATCGCGGTCAAATTTACTTTACGCACTGTTCGTAAATAATTCTTGCTTTTACGTTTCATGCGTATACAGTAGGCCCATCAACTCAGATGGGCCGACGATGACCAACCCTCACCAATACCTCTTAGGAACGGCGTTTGTCGTCGCCGCTGTCACTGCTTCGCTGCAGTTGAGCGGCCGCTCGACGATCGGTGACTACAAGCCCGACGCAAATGACAAGTGCATTGAGACCTACGTTTGGAACACAACTGCGAACAGCGGCGGTGGGCCATTGCTCTGCCCCGGCTGGTATCGCGAGCGCCAGACTTTAGACCGGAAGGTCGCGAGGGCCAGCAAATGAATACTGTTCTCGCCAATTCAGCGTTTCACGCCATCAGCGGTGCTTTGAAGCCCGTTACGATCGAGATGATCTGCTCAAAGTTGAGCAACGGTCGCCACACTCTCACAGTGCTTGAGCAAGCTTTCAACATGCCGCGGGATACCGAGGTCAATGTTGCGTTGCGCTGGCTCGATCGCCTGATCGAATCTCAGGTCGCTCTCAGGCAGGCAGGTCATCAAGCATACGACAGTCTGCGCCTCAAGAACCTTGTCGATCACAAGAACGCCCTCGGTATCGGGCTGCTGATGAGGAGTAAGCACTGATGGAACTCCTCCCAATCCTTATCGCCCTCGCCGGTCTGTTCGCTGCGGTTGTTTTCGCAGGCGACGTGGATGCGGCCTACGAAGCTTCAAAAGTGGAGATCGACCAATGAACCGCCGGTTCGAGCAGCAGCACGATCGCATCCTTATTCACGAAATCAGAGAGAACCGCGCTCACCGCGCCGCCTGGTGCTTTCACATCGCGATTGCGGTCATGGGGCTCTGCTTCATCGCCGGCTCGCTGGTGAAGATGCCGTAAGCCACTGCCCCGAAGAAGGAAATCAACATGACAGACACATTTCAATCCATCGGTGGCCTTTCGGCTGTCGTCGTCACGCGCTGGGCCTGGTGGCAGGAAGCTTTGAAGGGCAGATTTGGCCCGATCCATTCCGAGCCCGAACAGGGATATTTCCGCACCCGCAAGAAAGACGGCCCATGGGAGCCGGTTGCAATCTGGTGGGATGAGGAGGTCGGCGGCTGGCTGGCATATCGCAATGGCCGCGACGTACCGGCCGATGAGATTTGGACGTGGTGCTGCCGCAACCCGATCACCCATGAGGCCTATGAAAAGGCAATGGCCGGCGGCGGGTTTGACGACGAGCCGCAACAGGCCGCCGCGCCAGTCGGCCACAATTCCGGCGATGCTGATCCGTTCGAGGCGATCAAGATTGAGCTCGCCGGCGAAAAGGAAATGGCCGAATCCTTCCTCAAAAGCGAGGTGAAGACGCAGGCGCAAGCCGACAAGGCCGGCATCTGGGCGAAGCGGATGACCGATCTCGCCAAGCGCGCCGACAACCTCCGTGTCATCGAGAAGGAGCCGCATCTGGCAGCGTCGCGAGAGGTCGACGATAAATGGCGGGATCCGATCGCCGATGCGAAGGACTTTGCGAACACGCTCAAGCGCCACGTTGAGCCTTTCCTGATCGCCGAGAAGCGCAAGCAGGAGGAACAGCAGCGCAAGGCCCGCGAGGAAGCCGAGAAGCAGCGCCAGCAGGTGGCCCAGGCCGAGAGCGAGGAACAGCGCGTCGAAGCGCTCCAGAAGGCGGAACAAGCCGAAAAGCAGGCCGAGGCGCGCAACGCCAGCGCCGGGCGCACCGGTGCCCGCGTGTCGGTTCGGGTCGAGAAGGTCGGCGCCGTCACTGATTACGCCAAGGCCGCCGCCGCCCTCGTCGCCATGAACCATAAGGATCTCCTCACGGTGATCGACACTCTGGCCCAGCGAGCCGCCAAGGCCGGGATGCCCTTCGACGGCATGGAAATCAAGCAAGTGGAGAAAGTCGTATGAACGCGCTAGTCGAACACGAAACCCCGAGGCTTCCCTCGCTGCAGTCAGGCGGCCAGGTTCGAGCGATCGTCCCGCAGGACTTCGAAGGTGCATGGCGCATCGCAACGGCGGTCTGCAAGGCCGGGATGGCGCCGAAAGGCCTCGACACCCCAGAGAAGGCGATGGTCGCCATCATGCACGGAATGGAAGTCGGCATGACGCCGATGGCCGCCCTGCAGTCGATCGCGGTCGTCAATGGCCGCCCCACGATCTGGGGTGATGGGGCGATCGGCCTAGTGCGAGGATCCGGCAAGTGTGAATGGATCAAGGAGCGCATCGAGGGCGAAGGCGACAAGATGGTTGCCATCTGCGAGGCCAAGCGCAAGGGCGAGGCAGACCCGCTCAAGGGCCGGTTCTCGATCGACGATGCGAAAAAGGCCGGTCTCTGGGGTAAGTCAGGGCCATGGCAGCAGTATCCGAAACGTATGCTTTCCATGCGCGCCCGAGCCTTTGCGCTCCGCGACGGATTTGCCGATGTGCTTCGCGGCCTTGGAATTGCCGAGGAGGTTCAAGACCACCAGCCCATCCGCGAAGTCACGCCAGCCACGGCCCAGCGCACGCCACCTAAGCCGCCGGCGCCGCCCGCGATCGAACAGGAGGAGCAACCCGCCACCGTCGTTGACGCCGAGGTCGAGACCACTGTCGAGCAAGAGGACTTCAACGGAGACATCACCGAGAATGGCGAGATAGTCGACGACACCGCATTTTTCAAGCGCCTCGAGGAGGACCTGGCAGTCGCGCAGGACGAGGCAAGCATCGAGGAGGTCTGGACCGAAGCAGACCCGATGGCCCGCTTTGAAGGCGACGAGACCAGCCAGTCGATCGCGATGGCAATCGAGAAGCGCGCCTTGAAGCGGATCGGAGGCTGATGTGACCAAGCACGAAGCCCCGCCGTTCAACATGGTGATCGAGGCAGGCCGGTTGATTCCGGCCACGCCATACGATGCCGAACGCCTCGACAGCTATCGTCGCGGCACCAGGGTGAAGGTTCGCTTTACCGAGGAGAAAGACCGCGTTCTCGTGCGCAAGTGGTGGGCGATCGTCGGCAAAGCCGTGAAAGAGTGCAACACGCCTTGGAAGACGCGCGACGAGGCCAGCGAGGCGATCAAGCTTGCGCTGGGAATCGTCAATCTGGCGAAGACGGTCAGCGGCGCTTTCATGCATTATCCGAAGAGCCTCACCGAATTGACGGATCCTGAATTGCAGGAAGCCGTCGAGCAGATGATGGCGCTTATCCATCGCATCACTGGAGTCGATCCGGACGAGTGGCGCAAGGAAGTTGGCGACCTCGGCCGCGATGATGAACCCAATATCGAACCGTCGGAGACTCCCCATGCCTCCGATGCAGGAAACGATGCTGCCCCAAACGGCGTCGTTTCCGACCATTCCGCGCAAGCGGCCACAGAGCCCGGCGATTCCTCATCTCCTCCCACCGCGGAATTGTCGGGCTCTACCTCTCTAACCGATGAAGATAAGGGCCATCTCCTCGCCTTCATCCGGCGATTGAAAGCCTCGATCGGCGACGACGAGACTGTTGTTCTCGCGACCGGTCACAGTTTCGCGGCAGAGGGCCGAAAGCTTTCCCCATTGGGTGTCGCGAAGGCCAAGAAGCTCGTTGAGCTTTTCAAAGCTGTCTGCCGTGGCGGTCGCCGGGAAGCCGAGGTCATCGAGGAAGCCTGCGGCATTGCTCAAGTCGACGTGCTCGAATTGGGGATGAACCTATGACTGACCGTCCAATCCTTTTCAGCGCTCCGATGGTCCAAGCACTTCTTGCCGGCCGGAAGACGCAGACACGGCGGGTCATCAAGCCACGCGGTCACGCAAGCCTGTTCGATGGATCGTGGACGGATGACTATGTGCTCGATCCCGATAACGCCTCATGGCGCGCGAGCGAATTGCGGTTCGCCATTGGCGACCGGCTCTATGTCCGCGAGCATTGGCGCACGTTTGCCAGTCTCGACGTCACGCCACCTCGCGATCTATGGTCACCTAACTGCGGCCATGAGGCCGGCATCCTCTATATTGCGGATGGCTTCGGACTCGCGGTTACCCGAGAAGGTCAGCGTTGGTCTGGCGATCGAGACGATCCAGCAGCATTCGGCAAGCATCGGCACGCCATGCATATGCCGCGTTGGGCTTCCCGTCTCACGCTCATCGTCACCGATGTTCGCGTGGAGCGGCTGCAGGATTATAGTGAGGCGGACGCCCGGGATGAAGGCATCGACATCGTTGAGCATGACGATGGTAGCTGGGTTTTTCCCGTGCCGGGAACGGAAGACTACGAGCGCGATGCGGTGAAGGCGTACGCGTCCCTTTGGGACCGAATAAACGGCGCGGGATCATGGGAATCCAATCCATGGGTGGTCGCTGTCACCTTCGATGTCCTCAAGCAGAACATTGACGAGGTGCGCTGATGGCCCGCCAAGTCAACGAGTGGATCGGAAAGTCGGATGACACGAGGGCCCCGCCCCGCGTGCGCCAGCGCATCTATGACCGGGACAGTGGCGTCTGCCATCTCTGCAAGCTGCAGATCAAGACGGGCGAGACGTGGCAAGCCGATCACGTTGTGGCCCTGATCAATGGCGGGAAGAATGCCGAGAGCAATCTCGCGCCGGCGCATTCTCATTGTCACCTCGGCAAGACAGCGCTGGACGTCAAGGAGAAGGCCAAGGTCGCTAAGGTGCGCGCCAAGCACACCGGCGTCACTCGGCCGAAGGGCTCGGTCAAATCCGCCGGATTCGCGAAGGTTGTCAAAGCCAAGCCGGCTCACACCAAGTCCCTCACGCCTCGCCGTTTATTCGAAAGGATCGAACCATGATGTACGGGCAGCGCTTCAAAGGCTGGCTTACCGACTTCACCGTGATCGCCGGGCCGTTCGTTGTCGTCGGCCTTATCCTGCTGGCTGCTTTTGTGAGGTGCGTAGGATGAAAATCACCGATGCCCTTCGCGTTCTCATTTCGGAGGGGAAGCCCGAATGACAGAAAAACTCCGCTTCACCCGAGCCCAGATTCGCTGCGTAGCCTCGATCGCGAGGACTGAAGGTGTTGGGGTAAAGCTCAATCCTGACGGGTCGATTGTTGTTTTCCCCGATGTTCACAAACCGGAAACGGTTGACGAGAGCGACGATAAAGACCTTGATCGCGAATTGGCTGCGTTCGAGGCAAAGCATGATTACAATTAAATTGAAGGGCATCCATAAGGTTAAAGCCAAGGGGCGCGACTATTATTACGCCTGGCGTGGCGGCCCGAAGCTTGATGGCGAGCCGGGATCAGCCGAGTTCATGGACTCCTATAACGAGGCCATCGCAAGCCGGACTATGCCAGACACGGCAAAATTTCGCTCTCTGGTTGTAATCTACAAAGGAAGTCCAGATTATGCGAAGCTTGCCGATAGCACGAAACGCCAATGGTCGCGCTGGCTCGATCGCATCGCTAATCATTTCGGGACCTTGAGCATCGCTCAATTTGACCGGCCCCAGAAAATCCGTCCGATTATCCGAAAGTGGCGCGGGACGTATGCCCAGACGCCACGGACGGCCGATTATGGCATGCAGGTGCTATCGCGCGTCCTATCCTATGCGGTTGACCCCCTCGGAAAAATTACATCGAACCCGTGTGAAGGCATCAAACAGATTTATGGCAATGACCGCGCTGCTATCATCTGGACTGATGAGGATATCAAGCAGCTAAAGACTGCAACCGATGACAAGGGCAACGCGACTTGCTCGCTTGAGGTTGGGCTTGCTGTAGATCTTGCAGCGCATACCGGCTTACGAGTTAGTGATCTGGTGCGCCTGTCCTGGTCACATGTCGGCGAGGACGCAATCGTCATCACAACCGGAAAGAGCAATCACAAGCGCGAGGCCGTTATCCCGCTATACGAGGATCTCCGGACGCTGCTCGATCGCGTTCCTAAACGTTCACCCGTCATATTGACAAGCAGCCGTGGAACGCCTTGGACGAACGACGGCCTGGCATCGTCGTTCCACACGGCGAAGACTGATGCTGGGATGAAGGGAAAGGACCTTCACTTCCATGACTTGCGGGGCACGGCTGCGACAAAATTCTATACCGCCGGCCTACCGGAGCGTGTTATTGCTGAGATTCTAGGTTGGGAAGAGGACTCGGTGGCGAAAATTATTCGTCGCTATGTGGACAGGACAGCCGCCACAAAAGCCATCATTCGACAGATCGATGAGGCCAGAAAGAGAACATAGGTTGTAAAACTTTGTGTAAAACTCCCCCAAAAGGGGCATCGTAAAATATCAGTTAAATCATTGAAAAGATTGGTGGAGCGGGTGAAGGGAATCGAACCCTCGTATTCAGCTTGGGAAGCTGCTGCTCTACCATTGAGCTACACCCGCATTTTACTATCAGTGACCGTTGATAGCGGTCTTTGTCAAGGGGTCGCGAGCGGGCTCCGCCGTCACCGGAAGTGCTTTGAAAGCTTCAGGCCCTGCGCCTGGTAGTTGGAGCCGAGATCAGTTCCATAGAGGGCGCGCGGGCGCTCCAGCATATGCTCGTAGATCAGGCGTCCGACGATTTGTCCGTGTTCGAGAATGAACGGCACTTCATGGCTGCGCACTTCGAGCACCGCGCGGCTGCCGGTGCCACCCGCCGCCGTGTGGCCGAAGCCCGGATCGAAGAAACCGGCATAGTGCACGCGGAATTCGCCCACCAGCGGGTCGAACGGCGTCATCTCGGCGGCATAGAGCGGCGGCACGTGAACCGCTTCGCGCGAGACGAGGATATAGAACTCATCGGGATCGAGCACGAGTTCCCGGGCGCCGCGATCATGGATCGGCTCCCAGAAGTCGAAGAGATCGTGGACGCCGCGCCGGTCGACATCGACGACACTTGTATGATGCTTGCCGCGATAGCCGACAAGGCCATTCTGGTCGCCGGTCAGGTCGATTGAAAGGGCAATGCCACCCCCGGAAATATTGGGGGTTTCGGAGGCAACGAGCGTCTCGGCGGCGTGAAGTTCCGCAAGCTCTGTTTCCTCCAGTTGCGCGCGCCCGGTCCGGAAGCGGATCTGCGACAGGCGCGAGCCGGTGCGGGCAACGATCGGAAAGGTGCGCGGGCTGACTTCAAGGTAAAGCGGGCCATGGTAGCCGGCCGGAACCTTGTCGAACTCCTGCGCGCCATCGACGATGACCCGTGTGAAGATATCGAGGCGCCCGGTCGAACTCTTCGGATTGGCGGAGGCTGAAACCTCGCCAGGCAGCGCCAGGCTTTCAAGGAGCGGAACGATATAGACGCAGCCGGTCTCGAGGACCGCGCCCTCGGTCAGATCGATTTCGTGCAGTTTCAGGCGGTCGAGCTTGTCGATGACCGGCGTGCCCGGGCCCGGCATGAAGCTCGCGCGTACGCGGTAGGCGCGCTTGCCGAGGCGCAGATCGAGGCTCGCAGGCTGGATCTGGTCGACGTCGAATTCGCGCTCGGTCTTGAGTGCTCGCGCCTCAAACAGCGCCCTGATGCCGCTATCGGCCAATATGCCCGCTTCTCGTCTCGCCATGTCGACCATCCATACAAAGAGACGAAAAGCTTTAGCGCCTCACCCGATTGACGCAAGCGGCCAAGAGGATTAAAGCACTTTTATCCCGTGGTGATTTGGCCGGCCGGCTTGCAGCCACGTAAAATAATTTGCTAAAAGAGGCCCGGTCTCGTCCGGCCTTTTTGCGATACCCGCAAGGCCGGTTTTTTATTGGCCAGTTTTCTGGCAGATTGAGACAGCGATGACCAAGGATACCACCCGCAAACTGCGTCCCGCCACCCAGCTCGTCCATGCCGGCACCCTGCGTTCCGGCTTCGGGGAAACCTCCGAAGCCCTGTTCCTGACGCAAGGCTTCGTTTACCCGTCCGCAGAAGCGGCCGAGGCGCGTTTCAAGGGCGAAGAGCCCGGATTCATCTATTCGCGCTATGCCAATCCCACGACCGACATGTTCGAAAAGCGCATGTGCGCCCTTGAAGGCGCGGAAGATGCGCGCGCCACCGCTTCGGGGATGGCCGCCGTTGCTGCCGCAATCCTCTGCCAGGTGCGAGCCGGTGACCACGTGCTTGCCGCACGGGCGATGTTCGGCTCCTGTCGCTACATCATCGAGACCATGCTGCCGCGCTATGGCGTTGACTTCACGCTGATCGACGGCTCCAGGATCGAGAATTGGGAAAAGGCGGTTCGCCCCAACACCAAGGTGATGTTCCTCGAAAGCCCGACCAATCCGACGCTCGAAGTCATCGATATTGCAGCCGTCGCCAGGGTCGCGAACTCCGTTGGCGCCAAGCTGATCGTCGACAATGTGTTCGCAACGCCGCTCTTTCAAAAGCCGCTCGAACTCGGCGCCCACATCGTCATCTATTCGACGACCAAGCATATTGACGGCCACGGCCGCTGCCTCGGCGGCATGATCCTATCGGACAAGCAGTGGATCGACGAAAACCTGCACGAATATTTCCGCCACACGGGACCCGGGCTTAGCCCGTTCAATTCCTGGGTCATGCTGAAGGGGCTCGAAACGCTTGCCGTGCGCGTACACCAGCAGACGAACAATGCAGCCAAGATTGCCGACTTCCTTGCCGGACATCAGGCCGTCTCGAAAGTGCTTTATCCCGGCCGCGCCGATCACCCGCAGGCAGATATCGTCGCCAAGCAGATGAGCGGTGGCTCGACGCTGATCGCCTTCGAGGTCAAGGGCGGCAAGAAGGCTACGTTTGCGGTCGAAAATGCACTGGAGATCATCCAGATCTCCAACAATCTCGGCGATTCAAAGAGCCTTATCACCCACCCGACAACGACGACGCACAAGAACCTGACGGACGAGGCCCGTGCCGAGCTCGGCATATCCGATGGACTGCTGCGGCTTTCCGTCGGTCTCGAAGACGTCGATGATCTCATCGACGATCTCGATACGGCACTGAACGCATCGCGCTAGGGCCTGGCTATAGCTGGTGGCGCACCGACACTGATTTTGGCGCGGCCTTCCGCCACGCCATGGCCATGGCATGGCGCACGACATCTGGCTCGGCCATGGCGAGGATGACAAAGGTCGCACCTTTCTCGCCCCAGCCGCCCGGCACCTGTTCGAACATGTCTGCAGAGGTCTCGCGCATCATGGCCTGGTCGTCTCGCGTCAGCATCAGAACCCCGCGCTGCTTTTCCGGACGCAAGGTGGCGAAGATTTTGTTGCTCACACGAAAATCGGTTGTGCCAAAGTGGCTGCGTTGCGTGCTTTCCGGAAATGAGTGCGCCATGGCGGCGAAGGCTTCCAGGGTCATCATGACTGGCTCCTTTTGCATCCCCGATCCTACCAAATGAACCGTGACCGACGAAGGTTTTAGTTCGATCCGTGACCAGTAATGGTTGACGCATCGGCCGTGAGTGGCGATATCAAGGAGTGAAATCGAGAGCAGGCATGTACAAGGCGACAACGCGCGATATCGAAGTGACGGTCGAGCCGTTCTATCTGGAGGATCAATCCAACCCGGAGGAAAATCGCTATGTCTGGGGCTACCGGATAACCATTGCCAATGACTCGGACCTGACGGTGCAATTGCGCGCCCGCTACTGGAGGATCACCGATGGCAACGGCCATATCGAGGAGGTCCGCGGACCGGGCGTCATCGGCGAGCAACCCATTCTCGATCCGGGCGACTCCTTCCAATATTCATCCGGCTGTCCGCTGACGACGACATCAGGGGTCATGGTCGGGCGCTATTCGATGCAGACAACGTCAGGCGAGCGCTTCGATATCGAAATTCCGGCCTTCTCGCTCGACCTTCCCGATCAATTGCGGACCTTGAACTGATGGCCGAAACCGAACGCACCAACGCGCCCTATCTGAAGGCCCTCACCTGCTCCGCTATCGTCTTCGCACTGGCGATCGGCGCCTATTTCCTCGGCTATACCCTACCGAGTTTCACCAGCGCCTCCGACGCGGCCAGCCGATTGTTCGGCCTTGCCCTGGTCCCCGGACTGATTGTCGGCCTGTTTGCCAAGAAATCGCCAAAGCCATGGCCGTTATGGCTGATTATCGGCGGGTTCGTCGTTGTTCTGATCGCCGTCACCGTCATCCATGAAATGACGGCTTCGATGCGGGTCTGACCGCCGGATCGGTCAGTTTTTCGGCAGGAACTCGCCCGGATCGAACTCGTAGTGCGTCGAGCAGAATTCGCAGGTGACGCTGATCTTGCCGTCTTCGATACTGTCCTCGATCTCTTCGGCCGTGAAGCCTGAGAGCACGCCGGCAATCTTCTCGCGCGAACAGGAGCAGTCGTCGTTGACGCGGACCGCATCGAAGACGCGGACGCCGCGCTCGTGGAACAGCCGATAGAGCAGACGTTCCGCGCCAACCTGCGGATCGGTCAGTTCAGAGCTCTCGATCGTCGCGACCAGCGCCTTGATTTCGGCCCAGTCGTCATCCTCGAAAAACTCGTCCTCCTCATTGCTCGGCGCATCGCCGGCCGGCAGGTCCCGCTGGCGCATGCGAAGCTCGGATTCCGGCAGGAACTGCACGATGAGACCGCCGGCGCGCCATTGTTCGACAGGCTTGCCGTCCGGGCCTCGCTCCACGAGCTTGGCGACGGAGAGGCGCACATCGGTCGGAATCTGCTCCGACTGGCGGAAGTAGGTCTTGGCAATCTCTTCGAGGTTCGAGCCGTCGAGTGCGACGATGCCCTGGTAGCGTTGTGTGTATTCGCCCTGGTCCACGGTCAGCGCGAGCGTGCCGCTGCCGATCAATTCCTCCTGGGCGGTACGGTGCTCGGCAATCGCCTCCGCCAGACGTTCCTCGTCGTAGCGCGCATAGGCGCGCACGGAATTTGGCGTGCGGAAATCGACGACCAGCATGTCGACGGGGCCATCCGACTGCGACTGGAAGATGAACTTGCCGTCGAACTTCAGCGAGGTACCAAGCAGCACGGTCAAAACGATGGCTTCGGCGAGCAGCTTTGCAACGGGTTCGGGATAGTCGTGGCGATTGAGGATCTCATCGAGCGTCGGCCCCAATTGCACCGCACGGCCGCGGGCATCGAGATCCGCAACCTGAAACGGCACAACGGCGTCGTCGCCGGCAAATACATATTCGTCGGAACGAATTCCGGTATCAGACACTGGAACGTCCTCCTTCAAGACACCATGCGAGAATTGCCTTCTGCGCGTGCAGCCGGTTTTCCGCCTCATCAAAGACCACCGAATGCGGTCCGTCGATGACGGAGTCGGTTACCTCTTCGCCGCGATGCGCGGGCAGGCAGTGCATGAACAGAGCGTCGGGATTGGCATGCTGCATCAATGCATCGTTGACCTGATAGGGCATGAACACGTTATGGCCGCGGGCACGCCCTTCCTGTCCCATCGACACCCAGGTGTCGGTGACGATGCAATCGACGTCCTTGACCGCAGCGACCGGGTCGGTGGTTAGCTTGATCTTGCCGCCGGCGCCGCGGGCCCAGTCAAGATATTTGCTGCTGGGTTCGCTGCCATCCGGCGTTGCGATATTGAGATTGAAATCGAAACGGGCTGCCGCCTCGACCAGCGAGTGCAGTACATTGTTGCCGTCGCCCGTCCAGGCGAACGTCTTGCCCTGCACCGGCCCGCGATGTTCCTCGAACGTCATGATATCCGCCATGATCTGGCAGGGATGCGTGTCATCCGTCAAAGCATTGATGACGGGCACCGTGGCGTTTTGCGCCATTTCGGTCAGGCGGTCATGCGTCGTCGTGCGCATCATGATGATGTCGACATAGCGCGATAGCACCTTTGCCGTATCGGCAATGGTTTCGCTGCGGCCAAGCTGCATCTCCGAACCGGTCAGCATGATGGTTTCGCCGCCGAGCTGGCGCATGCCGACATCGAAGGAAACGCGTGTGCGCGTCGACGGCTTGTCGAAGATCATAGCCAATACTTTGCCGGCAAATGGCTTTTCGATATTGCCGGCTTTCAGCCGTGTCTTGCGTTCGCGGGCGTCGTCAAGGATCGTGCGCAGATCGCCGGACGAGAGCGCTGAAAGGTCGGTAAAATGCCGGAGGTCCTGCTTGATTGTCATGGCTGGCCCCTCACGCGCTCTTCTGTCTGGCGGCAACCGAAAGGCGTTCGGCCGCGGTCTCGATGCGTGAAAGCGCCTCGCGCGCCTCTTCTTCAGATGCAACCAGAGGTGGAAGCAGGCGAATGACGTTGTCACCGGCGCCGACCGTCAGAAAATGCTCGTCGCGCAATGCCTGGACCAGCGTCGTATTGGGCACGACGCTTTTAAGGCCAATCAAGAGGCCGCGGCCGCGCACTTCCGAAATTACGGCCGGATAGCGGTCGGCAATGGACGCAAGGCCCTGCTTCATCGTGAGGGCAATCTTCTGGACGTGTTCGAGGAAGCCCTCCTCCAGGATGACGTCGAGCACGGCGTTGCCGACGGCCATGGCAAGCGGATTGCCGCCGTAGGTCGTCCCATGAACCCCCGCGGTCATGCCCTTTGCGGCTTCGGCCGTGGCAAGGCAGGCGCCAAGCGGAAAGCCGCCGCCGATGCCCTTTGCGACCGCCATGATATCCGGCCTGATGCCCGACCACTCATGGGCGAACAGCTTGCCGGTTCGACCGACGCCGGTCTGCACTTCATCGAGGATCAGCAAAATACCCTCATCGTCGCAGAGCTTGCGCAGAGCGCGCAGATCTTCATCCGGGACGGGGCGTACGCCGCCCTCTCCCTGGATCGGCTCGATCAAGATGGCAGCCGTCTCCGGCCCGATGGCAGCCTTCAAGGCCTTTTCGTCACCGAAAGGCACCTGGTCGAAACCCTCGACCTTGGGTCCAAAACCTTCAAGGTATTTTTCCTGGCCGCCAGCCGCGATCGTTGCCAGCGTGCGGCCATGGAACGCGCCTTCGAAGGTGATGATGCGAAACCGTTCGGGATTGCCGTTGACATAGTGGTAGCGCCGCGCGGTCTTGATCGCGCATTCAAGCGCTTCCGCACCGGAATTGGTAAAGAACACCTTGTCGGCGAAAGTCGCGTCGACAAGACGCTGGCCGAGACGGCGCTGGCCGGGGATCTCGTAGACGTTGGAGACGTGCCACAGTTTTTCGCCCTGGCTCTTCAGCGCTTCGACGAGATGGGGATGCGAATGGCCGAGCGAATTAACGGCAATGCCTGCGGCGAAGTCGAGATAGCGCTCGCCGGTTTCGGTCACCAGCCACACACCCTCACCTCGCTCAAAGCGCAGATCCGCACGAGCAAAAGTGTCGTAAAGCGGTTGCGCGATTGCGTCCGTCATATCGTTACGGGCCTCCAATACCCTGTTTGCCGAAACTGCTGATTACAAAGAAGAAACGGCCGTGTTGAAATCAAAAAGCCGCCCCACAATGCCATTTTGAGGGCGGCCATATGCCAGTAATATCGTCATTCGAACCCCAATTGTCAAATGAACACTTTTGATCCCATTCATCACCAACACGAACCGGATGAGCCGATCCATTAACTACAACTTCTGCGCGTATTCGCTGGAATATTTGCCACCGACTCTGCAATTCGTCATTTCTGCAACAGTCTATCGCGCAAGTTGGGGAAAACCCAAAAAAGCACCCCTGGGATCGGCGCCCGACTCTTGTCACAGAGTCATCGCATATTGTAGCTTGGTAATCGAAAAAGCTAGATTTCGTACGGCGTCCTCGTCATCTGAATAGATATGGTATCGAACCAATCTGGAGCAATCCAGATGCGAGGAAGGATTCAGTCCGGAGTCTACATAAACAAGCCCCATATGGAGCTAGGAAAACGATGAACTGGACAGATGAGCGCGTAGAACAGCTGAAGAAACTTTGGGCCGAAGGTCTGAGTGCAAGCCAGATCGCAGCACAGCTGGGCGGTGTCAGCCGCAATGCGGTCATCGGCAAGGTTCACAGGCTGAAGCTGTCCGGGCGGGGCAAGACCACGTCCACCCAGACACGCAGCAAGAAGATCAACACGGGGTCATCCGGCGCGCGCAGCGGCGGTTCGTCGGGGCATGTCGCGACCCGCGTCGTCAGCCGCAGCATCGGCGCGACCGCTTTGCAGACCGAATACAGCACGGAACTCGTGCCGGTCATGAAGACTGTCACGGATGTCGTCGTGCCGATCTCGAGGCGCCTCGAACTGGTGCAGCTCAACGAGCGCACCTGCAAATGGCCGATGGGAGATCCGCTGCAGCCGGACTTCAATTTCTGCGGCAACGATGTCGGCGAGTCCGGGCCCTATTGCGGCTATCACTCCCGCCTAGCCTATCAGCCGGCGTCCGATCGCAGGCGCGTCCGCTGATCTCAGCTCCTTCTGACTGGGGCGCCATTCGGCGCCCTTTTTTTGTTGCGGTGCACCAAGCTCAACGAGCGGTTGGCGTCAGGCCTTCTGAGGTCCGAAGACGACGGTGAAGGTCGAGCCCTCGCCCACCCGCGAGCGAACGACCAGGCGGGCCCGATGCCGCGTCAGTATGTGCTTGACGATCGCAAGTCCGAGGCCGGTGCCTTTCTGAGCCCGGCTGGTTTCAAGATTGACGCGGTAGAAGCGTTCAGTCAGGCGCGGGATATGTTCCTCCGGTATGCCAGGGCCGAAATCCTGTACCATGGCCTTGATGCCATCGTCGCCGCGCTTGAGCTCAACGATGATGCGCTTGCCCGACTGGCCGTATTTCAAGCCGTTTTCGACAAGGTTCTGGAAGACTTGCGTCAGCTCATCCCTGTCGCCAAGCACGATGACGGGATCGGGATCGATTTTGCGTTCGATTTCGACGCCGAGATCATCCGCAAGCGGGCGCAACGAATCCACCACATGATTGATCAACGTCGTCAGGTCCACCTGGTCCTTGACCGCGATATGCGCCTTCATTTCGATCCGCGACAGTGACAACAGGTCATCGATCAGGCGGGCCATGCGCTCCGCCTGCTTCTGCATGATCTCGAGGAAATTGTCGCGCGCCGCCTCGTCGCGGCGGGCCGGCCCGCGCAGCGTCTCGATAAACCCGGTCAAGGATGCGAGGGGCGTGCGCAACTCATGGCTGGCATTGGCGATGAAGTCACTGCGCATGCGTTCAAGGCGATGCGCTTCAGTTTGATCGCGAAAGGAGAGAAGATATTGCCGGTCCTTGCCACCGGCCCGGTCGAGGAGGAGGACCGTCGCGCGATACCAGCGCTCGACCGGCACCCTTTCGGCAAAGTCTACCGACCGGGCTACACCATCGGCCATGACTGACTGAACCAGTGCTTGCAGTTCGGGGGCCCGGAAATGCAGGAGCAAAGCCCCGCCGCGCGCCAGCGGCCCGAACGCGCCATTGGCGACGGGATTGACGTAAAGGATCGTCCCGCCATGGTCGAAGATGATAAGGGGGTCGGGCAATTGCGCGGCAAGCTGCTGGCCGGACAGACGGAAAATTGCCGGATCGCTGGCGGGAGATTCCGCTGGTGCATCGCTGCGCGGCAGCGTCGCAGAAAGCGCAACGACCGCCAGGAGGACGAGCATGAGGACGGCAAAGCTCAGCCACCATGTCGCCTGAGTGCTGAGGACAAGAGCGGTAATGAAGGCGGCGGCGCCGAGCACGAAGCGTGCCTGGATCACACGCTCGACGGCCTTTTGACGAAACGTACGGCCCTCCTGCCCCAAAATGCTCATGCACTAAACTCCTGGCCCGGCGTCCTTTTTTGGCTCTGGACGATACAACGCTCTCTCAATAACATGCCATTGTGTCAATTGAGGACGATTGCTGTGGGTAAAGATTCGAAAAAGAAAACCGATAAACCCGTAGCGGGGATAGACACCACTCTCAAACTCAAGATCGACGGCAAGAAACGCACTTTCAATATAGACGATCCCAAACTGCCGGACTGGATCGATGACGGCGATCTTGCTTCAGGGGGTTATCCCTATAACGACAAGATGCCGAACGACGAATACGAGAAGACTGTCGAGCGGCTGCAGATCGAACTCGTCAAAATGCAGTACTGGCTGCAGGACACCGGCAATCGCGTCATCTGCGCGTTCGAGGGGCGTGATGCCGCCGGAAAGGGCGGCACAATCTTCACGCTGCGCCAATATATGAACCCGCGCTCGGCCCGCAATGTCGCCCTGCCGAAGCCCAGCGAGATCGAGCGCGGCCAATGGTATTTCCAGCGCTATATCTCGCATTTCCCGACGACAGGCGAGTTCGTCACGTTCGACCGTTCCTGGTACAACAGGGCCGGCGTTGAAAAAGTGCTGGGGTTCTGCACGCCCGAGCAGCATGAATCCTTTTTGGAAGAAGTGCCGGGATTTGAACGCCTTCTCGTTGCGGATGGCATTCATTTCTTCAAGTTCTGGCTCGATATCGGTCAACTCATGCAGCTGAAGCGATTTCACGACCGCAGGCACAGTCCGTTGAAGAACTGGAAGTTCTCGCCCATCGACATCGAAGGGGCCAAGCGCTGGGACGACTACACGAAGGCGCGCGACGAAATGCTGGCACGCACGCACACGGCCTATGCCCCATGGACGATTGTCAGGTCCAACGACAAGCGGCGCGCCCGCATCGCCGTCATCCGCAGAATTCTCTTGAGCCTGCCATATAAGGGCCGGGACATGGATGTGGTCGGCAATGAAGACGCGCTGATCATCGGCTCCGGCCATGAGTTTCTGTGAGGGCGCGGGCTGATTTTCTCCGGCAATAATGTCCCTGAAGGGTCGTGCGGCGTCTTTTCCCAAAGCGAGGGCGCTCGGCCGAGCTGCCAAATGGCACGCCATGCCGCCATGGCGGTAAGCAGCCAATAGAGCGGCAGCCACTGCAGGATCGATCCAGAAATCGAGGCGGCGACCGGTGTTCTTTGGCCGAGCCTGTGGAATGACAGGAAGCCCATGACAACGCACACGAGATCGAGGGCGAGTATCGCATTGTGCCAGGTAAAGGCGTCATCGCGCGCGATGTGGACAATCCCAAAGCCTATCCAGAGCAGCATGAACGGATAGACGATCGATGAGACGATGATCCCCGCAACCAGCGTCTGGAACACCATGAAGCGTTGCAATCCTACGTCGCGCAGGAAAGCTCTTGGATTGCGCATTTCGACGAGCCATGTGTGCGCCCATCCTTTCAGCCATCTCGTCCTTTGCCGCAGCCAGATATCGACGCGGACCGGTGCGTCCTCAAGGGTTGGTCTGGTGATCACACCCACATCATAGCCACAGCGCGCCAAGCGCGCGCCGAGCTCGGCATCCTCGGTGACGTTGTATGGATCCCAGCCGCGCACCGCTTCAAGGCAATGGCGCCTGAAATGATTGGAGCTTCCTCCGAGCGGCAGAATGAAGCCGTGGCGGGCCAGCCATGGAAGCAGGCCGCCGAAATGGGCTGCATACTCGAAGGCAAACAGCCGCGCCAGCAGACAGCTGCCTGCATTCGAAATGATCAGCGGCGCCTGCAGGCAAGCGAGCCTCACGTCGGATATGCCGAAGCGGCGCCAGGCCTCCAGCAACTGGTCGGGATGAGGCCGATCTTCCGCATCGTAGACCACGACAAATTCGCCCTTCGCCAATTGCAGCCCATAGTTGAGCGCCTTTGGCTTGGTTCGTGGGCCGAAATTGGCAACGGGGACGATCTTGAAACCCGGCGGTAAGGTCTGGTCTGCCAAAGCCTTCAATGTTGACGTGTCGTCTGCCTCGCAGAGAAAAAGCACTTCAAGCCTCGACTTTGGCCAATGGAGCCGCTGCATCGCCCTTACCAGTTGGGGCACCACCGCCGCTTCCTTATAAAGTGCGATCATGACGGTGTAGAACGGAAGTTCACCATGTCGTTGTGCAAGACAGCCGGTTTCGGCGGAAATTTCGCCGGTCCTGCCAGCTGCCAGGAAGCGAAGCGCTATGCATGCAAAGAAGAAGGGCAGCGAAAAATAGTGATAGCCATCCCAGAGGGTGGAAAGATGGAACATCAGTCCGATGATGCCGAGGCTTATCGCAATGCCTAGCATGATCCCCTGATTGCCACTCAGGACCACCCGGGACGTACGCTCAAGCCCGCCGATCTCCATCCTGTTCACGCAGTTCAGCAACAGTTCGCGCTCGCGGTAGGAATGGATGAATTCATGCAGCTGTGTTGGCGTTGTTATTCTTGTGCGCGCCTTCGCCGCCGGATCGGAAGTCAGGCTGTGCTTCAGGTCGCCTATCTCGGTAAGCGTCGGCGCCGCGAACAGCAAAAGTTCGCCTTCAGCTGTCACCACCATCAGCCGGCGTGAATGCAGATCCGGTGCAACAGCCGAACTTTTGCCGATGACTATCGCTCCCTCCGGAATTGAGGCAAAGCTCAGCCCAAGTTCCCCCGCTATGGCCCGACCAATCGCCGCCTCGTCCGCTACGCCGTATGCCGCAACTTCTTCGAGCAGCGAGGTGCGGTTGGCAACCGCCTCGCGAAAGGCCGCGATAATGGCGTGTTTCGCCGTTCCCGCCTGGCATAGTCTTGCAGCGAGGGCAGCCTCGATCTGCCGCATTGCGGCGCCCGCCTAAAGTAAGGGCCGATGATCAGGCCGACCGTTCTCGTTTCGGGATGCAATTCGCAATATATACAATAATACCATGATTAATTCTTTCAATTATAGATTGAATTTATAAATTGAAGTATACTCTTGGTAGTAATATATGAGATATATTGCAATTAGTAGAGATCAATGCGTGAAGCAAGTCAATATACCCAGCATGTTTTGCTTGCGAAGGCCCGCCAGCCAATTGCGCTTTTTGAGGTGAAGAGATCGTGTTAGCTTGGCTCCAAATCAAATCGCATCAAGGTATCGCATGCCTTTCCGCAAGATCGCCTCGTTTCTCGCCGCCTTCATTTTGGCAGTCCTGCCAGCTATGGCCGCGGAATCCGATTTTCCGCACTACTGGGATGGACGCGAGCATGTCGCCAAGCCCGATCTTTCGACCGTCGAGCGCATTCGCTTCGTGACGACCGTCGACTATCCGCCTTTTAACTTCGTCGATGCGACGGGGCGCATCTCGGGATTCAATGTCGATCTGGCGCGGGCACTTTGCAACGAGCTCGGCGTGACCGCCATCTGCCAGATTGAGGCTCGTCCGTGGAACGAGTTGCAACCAACGCTTGAAAGCGGCGAAGCCGAGGCGATCATCGCCGGCCTAAAGCCAACCGCAGCGCTGCGCGAGAAGTTTGCCTTTACGGCTCCCTATATCCGCCTGCCTGCGCGCTTCATGGCGCTCAAGGAAACGTCCTTTGCCGAACCCTTCGCAGATACGCTGAAGCAAAAGACCATCGGCGTAATTGCGGGTTCAGTGCACCAGGCGATTTTTGCCGATTATTTTCCAAACAGTCATTGGGTTGGTTTTCCGACGCGCGAACTCATGTTCAGGGATCTGCAGGCCAAGAAGATCGATGCCGTATTTGGCGACGGCTCGGACCTTTCCTTCTGGATCGGCAGCCCCGAGGCAAAGGATTGCTGCGCCTTTGTCGGCGGCCCCTACATTGCGCCGCAGTTCTTGGGTGAAGGGATGATGATCGCAACCACGCTCGAAAATAAAAAACTTGTCGATGCATTCGATTTCGCACTGAAGGCGATCGAGGAAAAAGGCATCACATCGGAACTCTATCTGCGATACTTTCCCGTCGATTTCTACTAATTGATCGTCTAAATCCCGAAATTATTGCCGATTGCGCCTCCGCGCGGCCCGTGCGATTGACGCGGACGACCCGCGGACGTAGAGCGTTTCATTAAATCCAAGCGTTAACAGGAATAACGAATGAACCCGCGCCTAAACACCGAAATCGAACTGACCCCCGAATTGATCGCGGCGGGGGCAGAGGCCAAAGCATGGCCGTTCGAAGAGGCGCAGAAGATCATCAAGCGTTACGCCAAATCCGGCTTTCCTGAAACGGTGTTGTTCGAGACCGGCTATGGCCCTTCGGGACTGCCGCATATCGGCACCTTCGGCGAAGTGGCGCGTACCTCAATGGTGCGCCATGCTTTCCGCGTTCTGACCGGCGACAAGGTAAAGACCAAGCTTCTCTGCTTCTCCGACGACATGGACGGCATGCGCAAAATACCGGACAACGTGCCGGATCCAGCATTTCTGGCGCCGTACCTGCACATGCCGCTCTCGGCAGTGCCTAACCCGTTCGGCGGCGACTACAAGAGTTTTGCCGACCACAACAATGTCATGCTGTGCCGGTTCCTCGATACGTTCGGCTTCGACTATGAGTTTGCGAGCGCAACGGAATATTACAAAGCGGGCCGCTTCGACGCCGTCCTGCTGCGTGCCGCCGAGCGCTACGACGATATCATGAAGGTCATGCTGCCGACGCTCGGGGAAGAGCGCCAGGCGACCTATAGCCCGTTCCTGCCGATTTCGCCGACAAGCGGGCGCGTGCTCTATGTGCCGATGAAGAAGATCGACGCGGGGAACGGCACGATCACCTTTGATGATGAGAACGGTGAAGAGACGACGCTCCCGGTCACCGGCGGCAATGTCAAGCTGCAATGGAAGCCCGACTTCGGTATGCGCTGGGCAGCGCTCGGCGTCGATTTCGAGATGTTCGGCAAGGACCACCAGACAAATGCGATCATCTATGACCGCATTTGCGAGATACTGGGTGGCCGGGCCCCCGAACATTTCGTCTACGAGCTTTTCCTCGACGAGATCGGCCAAAAGATTTCCAAGTCGAAGGGCAACGGCCTCAGCATTGACGAATGGCTGACCTACGCCCCGACCGAAAGTCTCGGCCTCTACATGTTCCAGAAGCCGCGCACGGCAAAACGGCTCTATTTCGACGTCATTCCCAAGGCGGTCGATGAATATTTCACCTATCTTTCGGCCTATGGACGTCAAAGCTGGAGGGACCGGCTGAACAACCCTGTCTGGCATCTCCATGACGGCAACCCGCCGACCGTGGACCTGCCGGTGCCCTTCGCACTGCTGCTGAACCTCGTCAGCGCCTCCAATGCTGAAAACAGCAGCGTGCTCTGGGGTTTCATTTCGCGCCATGCCAGGAATGTGACTCCGGCAAACAATCCGGAACTCGACGCGCTGGTCGGCTATGCGATCCGCTACTTCAACGATTTCGTCAAGCCGACCAAGAAATTCCGCGCGCCCGACGAGGTGGAACGCGGCGCCCTCGCTGCCATGGACGAGAAACTCGCGACGCTCGCGGACGATGCCGACGGGACCGACATCCAGAACGCCATTCTCGATGTCGCCCGCAGCATCGAGCGCTATCAGGACCACACGAAGAAAAGCCCGGAAGGCGGTCCAGGCGTCTCGGTGTCGTTCTTCCAGATGCTCTATGAGGTACTGATCGGCCAGGAGCGCGGCCCGCGCTTCGGCTCCTTCGTCGCCCTCTATGGCATCCCGGAAACGCGTGCCCTCATTGCAAAGGCCCTGGCCGGCGATCTGTCGTAGTCAGGGGCAAACCAGCGGGAGTCCTCTATGCTTGATCATACTGGAGTTTCAGTCAGCGATTTCGAAAAGAGCAAGGCGTTCTATCGCCATTTGTTCGCGTCAATCGGCTATGAGTTGATCCTTGAATTTCCGGCCTCGGTGACCGGCAGTTCGGACGTTGCGGGCTTTGGTGAGGGCGGCAAGCCGGATTTCTGGATCGCCAGCGGCGAACCCAACAGGCCAACGGTCCACGTGGCGTTTCGTGTTGGCAGCCGGAACATCGTCGATGCCTTCTATAATGCGGGAATTGCCGCCGGCGGAACCGACAATGGCGCGCCGGGGCTGCGGCCGCACTACCATCCCAACTATTACGGCGCCTTCGTTCGCGATCCCGACGGACATAATATCGAGGCCGTCTGCCACGAGGGTTGACAGGCGGGTTATTGCGACACCCCCTCATGGCTGCCCCATTTCCTCACAAGGGTCCTAAGGACAAATCGAGCCGCAAGTCTTTACCCGGGGGTCCTCACGGCTTGATCAGCCCTTGCACCCCTACTGCTGCGGTGGCGGCGGGAACGGCGCGCCCGGGACCGGCAACGGCGCAGGGACAGCCGGCGCCGCCAATTCCTCCGGCGGTAAACTATCCTGGAGCGGAGGCACCGGCAGTTCCTGCGTAATCGGGAGCGCTGGGGGTGGACTGCCGAATATGCCGAGCTTCGCCTCTTGCGCCTTCTTCATCGTTTCCGACTGGGGCGAACCATCCGGTGCGCGAGCCCAGCCGTTCTCGACCAGCCATTGCGCAAGATCGGTACCACCGAGCCGGCAATGGGTCGCAATGACAGCTTCGGGCGGCTGGCCCGGCACGTCGCATTCGACCGCACGCTGGCGTAGCCAGTTGCGAAACGCGGTGCGGGCCGCCATTCCGCAGGGCCAGGTCGTACCCTCGCTGGTGCAAGTCTCGTTCGGCCTGACCTCATCAATGCCGTCGAGCGTGATGCGATAGCCCGAAACTTCGAGCGAACCGGCCGCGACTGCAACGGGCCGGTAGAGCAAGGTCGGCTTTGCCGTATCGTCTACCGGCACCGGCGGTGGCGGGGGTGTGAGCGATGGCGGCGGTTCCGGTGGCGCCGGCGGTTTAGGCGGCAGGGCCTGGCCGAGTTCGCTCAAGGGCTGGCGCGGCGCGACCCTCTGCAATGGCGTTGCGTCACCGATCGAAGGCGACATCAGGTCCGGCTTGACCGTACGGGCCGCCTTCGGCGCTGCCTTTGGCTCATCCGGCGCCGGGCTCGCCTCATCGCTTTGCGCGTCCTGCATTTCCGCGGGCAATTCGAAATTCTCGGTCGTTACCGTTGGCTCGTCCCCGCTGGCTGGCCGCGCAGTCTCCAGCGCGCCGTTGAATGGGGCAACGAAGGCGTAAACAAGCGTCAGGGCAACCAGAACCGTCAGGATATAAAGCGGCAGCTGGCGCATGCGGATCAGTCCTATTGGCTTGCCCACAGGATCCTCGCGATCCAGTCGATATGGACCGCGTCAAAGGTGCGATTGGGATGTTCGGGATTCATCGACTGCAACTCGATCGTTCGGGCGGTCTGGCGGGCCAGAATCTTGGCCATGACCTCACCGTCCCTGGTGCGGACCACGACGCGGTCGCCGCGGCGAACCGCAGCACCCGGCGCGACGATGATCGTATCGCCGTCACGGTAAAGCGGCAGCATCGAATCCCCCGACACCTCCAGCGCATAGACGGAATCGCCTGAACCCACGGGAAATTCGACCACGTCCCAACCCTGCCCGACCGGAAAGCCGCCATCATCGAAGAATCCGCCGGCGCCGGCCTGCGCAAAGCCGAGAAGCGGTATCGAACGGATGGCCGTGCCGCCCGCCCGCACAGCCTTGCCCACGACCAGCATCATGAACTCATCGAGCGAGGCACCCGTGGCCTCCATGATCTTGGCGAGGGATTCGGTCGAGGGCCAGCGAGCCCGCCCGTCGACCGCAAAACGCTTTGATTTGTTGAAGGTCGTCGGATCAAGCCCCGCGCGCTTCGCCAATCCTGAAACGGAAAGCGAATGGCGTTCTGCCAATGCGTCTATGGCCGCCCAAATGCGGTCATGTGAGAACATGTTGGGTCTCGGATAAAAGGAAAAAATACCTTCAGAGGTGTTTTAAGAAGGAATTTTGGAAAAGTCGAGGGGAATTACGGAAAACTTTCTTATTATCCAAAGAAAAGTGGGCATAAGCTGCCCACTCTTTTCAGATTCATGCAGACGCCGTCAAGCAGCCTGCTTTTTCTCATCGACCGGATAAGGATTGAACCTTTCGTAGAAGGTCTCGCCCTTTTCCGCCATGTCGAGAAGGAGTTTCGGCGCCTTGAACTGGGCGCCATACTTTCGCTGCAGACCCTTGGCGATCTCGACGAACCTGGCTGCGCCCATCCCGTCGATATAGGAGAGCGTTCCGCCCGTATAAGGGGCAAACCCGAAGGCAAGGATCGAGCCGACGTCCGCTTCACGCGGGTCGGTAACAATGCCTTCCTCCATCACGCGGGCAGCTTCCAGGGCGATCGCAACGAGGAAGCGCTGCTTCAGCACCTCGATATCGATCTTGTCCGGGTCCTGCTGCGGGTAGAGCGTCTTCAATTCCGGCCAGAGCTGCTTCTTTGCGGGCTTCGCAGGATAGTCGTAAAAGCCCTTGGCGTTCTTGCGCCCGCGGCGGTCGTATTTGTCGACCAAGGTATTGACCAGTTCAACGTGGCGGGGATCGATCGCCTTGGGCCCGAGATCGGCGAGCGTCGCCTTCAGGATCTTCTGCGACAGATCAATCGCCGTTTCGTCGTTGAGCGCCAGCGGCCCGACCGGCATGCCGGCCATGCGCGCGACGTTTTCGATCATCACCGGCGGCACGCCCTCGATCAGCATGTTGTAGGCCTCGGCCATGTAGCGCAGCACGCAGCGGTTGACGTAGAACCCGCGCGTGTCATTGACGACAATCGGCGTCTTCTTGATTGCACGCACGTAGTCGAGCGCCACCGCAAGCGCCTTGTCCGAGGTCTTCTTGCCGAGAATGACCTCGACCAGCATCATCTTGTCGACGGGAGAGAAGAAATGGATCCCGACGAAATTCTTCGGGCGCTGCGAGACCTTGGCAAGCCCGGTGATCGGCAGCGTCGAGGTGTTGGATGCGAATACCGCGGCAGGCTTCAGTACGGCCTCGGCCTTCTCGGTCACCACACGCTTGACCTCACGGTCTTCGAACACCGCCTCGATGACAAGGTCTGCGCCTTCGAGATCGGCATAGTCGGAAGAAGGCGTTATCAAGGCGAGAAGCTTCTCCTTGTCCTCGGCCGTCGCCTTGCCCCGCTGCACATCCTTGGTGACAAGATCGGCGGAATGGGCCTTGCCCTTTTCGGCGGCATCGAGGCTCTGGTCGAGAAGCACCACCGGAATGCCGGCCTTGGCAGTGACATAGGCGATGCCGGCGCCCATGAAGCCGGCGCCGACGACGCCGACCTTTTTGAACTTTGTAGGCTTCACGTCCACCGGTCGGCGCGCACCCTTGTTCAGTTCCTGCAGCGAGACGAAGAGCGAGCGGATCATCATTCCGGCTGCGGTCGATTGCAGGATCTTGGTGAAATAGCGCTGTTCGATCTTCAAGGCGGTATCGAACGGGACCAGCAGTCCCTCATAGACAGCCTTGAGAATGGAGGCTGCGCCCGGATAATTGCCGTAGGTTTCACGGCGCAGGATCGCAGTTGCGGCTGGCCACAAATTGGCGCCTGCCGGCGAATAGATGGCGCCGCCTGGAAGCTTGAAGCCCTTTTCGTCCCAGGGCTGAACCGGCTTCAGGCCGCCTTTGATCATCTTCTTTGCGGCCTCCACAAGCTTCTTGGCCGGAGCGATCTCGTGCACCAGGCCCATGGCCTTGGCGCGCGATGCGGTCAGGCTGGAGCCAGTGGTCATCATCTGCAGAGCATCTTGCTGGTTTGTCAGGCGCGGGACGCGCTGCGTGCCGCCGGCGCCCGGGAAAATACCGACTTTGACTTCCGGCAGCGCCATCTTCACCGACGGATCGTCGGAGACGACACGGCCATGACAGGCCAGCGACATTTCGAATGCGCCGCCCATGCAGGTGCCGTTGATCGCCGAGACCCAGGGCTTGCCACAGGTTTCGAGCTTGCGGAAGAGCCCGCCCATCCTGCCGGTGTTCTCGAACAGCAGTTCGACCGCTTTCTTCGGGTCCCTTGCCTTTTCGGCCTGGAACATCTGGAACATGCGCTTCAGCATGGTGAGGTCGGCGCCGCCGGAAAAGGTATCCTTGCCGGAGGTGATCACCGCGCCCTTGACCGTATCGTCCTTGGTCACGCGATCGACGATCTGGTCGAGTTCCTTCATCACCTCTTCGGTGAAGACGTTCATCGACTTGTCAGGCATGTCCCAGGTGACGAGTGCAATGCCGTCCGCGTCGACGTCGAATTTGAAGTTGGTATAGCTCATAAGTCCGTTCTCCCTCAGACGCGTTCGATGATTGTTGCCGTGCCCATGCCCGCACCGATGCACAGGGTAACGAGGGCGACATTGAGATCGCGGCGTTCGAGTTCATCGAGAACCGTGCCGAGGATCATCGCGCCGGTTGCACCGAGCGGATGGCCCATGGCGATGGCCCCGCCATTGACGTTGATCTTGTCGCGGGGGATGTCGAATGCCTGCATGTAGCGGAGCACGACTGCGGCAAAGGCTTCATTGAGTTCAAAGAGGTCGATATCCGAGATTTTCATCTTGGCGCGCTTCAGGAGCTTGTGCGTCACATCCACCGGCCCGGTAAGCATCAATGCAGGGTCGGAACCGATATTGGCAAAGGCGCGGATACGCGCGCGAGGCTTGGCGCCAAGCGCCTTGCCAGCACTTTTCGAGCCGAGGAGAACGCCGGCCGCGCCATCGACGATACCGGAGGAATTGCCGGCATGGTGCACATGGTTGATCGTCTCGACCTCGGGGTGCGCCTGAATGCCGACCGCATTGAAGCCGCCCATTTCGCCGGGCATGACAAACGAGGGGTTGAGCGCGGCGAGCGCCTGCATATCGGTCGACGGGCGCATGTGTTCGTCATGATCGAGAATGGTCAGGCCGTTCTGATCCTTGATCTCGAGCACCGAATTCTTGAAATAGCCTTTCTTCCAGGCCTCGCCCGCACGCTTCTGGCTCTCGACGGCATAGGCATCCACATCGTCGCGGCTGAAGCCGTATTTGGTGGCGATCAGATCGGCGGAAACGCCCTGCGGCATGAAATAGCCGGGGAGCCCTACGGACGGGTCCATGTACCAGGCGCCGCCGGACATGCCCATGCCGACGCGCGACATGGATTCGACCCCGCCGGCGATAACGATATCGTCCGCGCCCTGCATGATCTTCGCAGCGCCGAAATTCACCGCATCGAGGCCGGAGGCGCAAAAGCGCGATATCTGCATGCCGGGGGCCTTGAAATCATAGCCGGCTTCAAAAGCCGAGGAGCGCGGAATGACGGCGCCCGCTTCGCCGACCGGATCGACGCAGCCATAGATAATGTCGTCGACCAACCCCGTGTCGAGGCCGTTGCGGTCGCGCAGCGCCTCGAGAACATGGGCGCCAAGGCGGACGGCAGGCACTTCGTGCAGGCTGCCATCCTTCTTGCCTCTGCCGCGCGGCGTGCGCACGTGGTCGTAAATATATGCCTCAGTCATTTCATTCTCCCTGTTCGAACCCGCGGCTCACAGGCTGCGGGCGATCAAAAGCTTCATGATTTCGTTGGTGCCGCCATAAATCCGCTGGACGCGGGCGTCGCGGAACATGCGGGCGATCGGGAATTCGTTCATGTACCCATAGCCGCCATGCAGTTGCAGGCATTCGTCGACGACCTTGTTCTGCAGATCGCTCAGCCAGTATTTCGCCATGGATGCGGTAAAGGGGTCGAGACCGCCGTTCACATGACGCTCGACGCAATGATTGTAGAAAACCCGGCCGATGGTCGCCTCGGTCTTGAGTTCGGCGAGCTTGAACTGCGTGTTCTGAAACTCCATGACCGACTTGCCGAACGCCTTGCGCTCCTTCACATAATCGATGGTCAACGCGATGGCGCGTTCGGCCATGGCAATCGCCGAACCGCCGATCTGCAGGCGCTCCTGCGGCAATTGCTGCATCAACTGGACGAAGCCCTGCCCTTCTTCGGTTCCGAGAAGGTTGGAGGTTGGCACGCGCACTTCGTTGAAAAACAGCTCCGAAGTGTCGTTGGACTTGAGGCCGACCTTGTCGAGGTTGCGGCCCCGCTCGAAGCCTTCCTGGCCATCGGTTTCAACGACGATGAGCGACGTGCCCTTGGCGCCCTGCGACGGATCGGTCTTGGTCACGACGATGATCAGATTGGCGAGCTGGCCATTGGTGATGAACGTCTTCGATCCATTGATGACGTAGTGGTTGCCGTCCTTCTTGGCGCTGGTCTTGACGCCCTGGAGATCGGAGCCTGCTCCCGGTTCCGTCATTGCAATGGCACCGATAAGCTCACCGGTCGCCATTTTCGGCAGCCATTTGCGCTTCTGCTCTTCCGAGCCATAGTGGAGGATATAGGGCGCGACGATGGAATTGTGGAGTGCAATGCCAAACCCGTCGGTACCGACGTGGCTGATCGCTTCGAGGATTGCGGTTTCATGGGCGTAGGTACCGCCGGCGCCGCCATATTCCTCCGGCATCGAAGCACAGAGCAAGCCATTCTGCCCGGCGAGTTCCCAGATGGAACGGTCGAAAATCTCCTGCTTTTCGAAGCGGTCGTAGTGGGGCACCACCTCGGCCTCAAGGAACCTTGTGGCCATATCCTCCAGCATTACGACATCATCGGTCTTCCACGCAGGCTTCGGAACACCCAATACTTCTTCCGGTCGCAGACCCATCACTAACCTCCCGATTTCGGTTACAGGAGCCGCGTGAGGCGCGGCTCGGAAAAGCGTTCGCCGGCAGCTTAGAATGCTTCGGCGGGCAGCGCCATCATCGTATCCGCTCCGGTCTGGATACGGGCGAGATGCGCCGACGTCTCCGGCATCACTCGCTCCATGAAGAATTTGCCGGTGGAGAGCTTCGTCTCGAAGAACGCCTTGTTCTCGGTGCCTTCCGCGAGCTTCGCATGCGACGCCTTCGCCATGCGGGCCCACATATAGCCGAGGCTGACAAGACCGAAGAGGTGCATGTAATCGGTCGATGCCGCGCCGGCATTGTCCGGATTGGCCATGCCATTCTGCATCAGCCACATGGAGGCGGCCTGCAGGTCGTTCAAGCCCTTCTTCAGGTGCTTGGTGAAGAAGGCGAGATTATCGTCGCTGCGATTTTCCTCGCAGAAGTCGCCGACTTCCTTGAAGAAGGCCATGACGGCGCGGCCGCCATTGAGGCCGAGTTTGCGTCCGACCAGATCCATTGCCTGAATGCCGTTCGCGCCCTCGTAAATCATGGCGATGCGCGCGTCGCGCACATACTGGCTCATGCCGTGTTCTTCGATGTAGCCGTGGCCACCGAACACCTGCTGTGCCATGCAGGCATGTTCGAAGCCCTTGTCGGTGAGGACACCCTTGAGAACCGGTGTCATTAGGCCGAGCATGTCATCGGCAAGCTGGCGCTCGGCCTCATCGCCGGAGCGATGCGCGACGTCGGATTTCAGCGCAGACCATAGAATGAAGGCGCGGCCCGCTTCATTGAACGACTTGATCGTCAAAAGGATACGGCGGATGTCGGGGTGGACGATGATCGGATCAGCCTTCTTGTCCGGCTCCTTGGGGCCGGTCAGCGCGCGGCCCTGAATACGGTCGCGGGCATAAATGGCGGCGTTCTGGTAGGCGACTTCACCGATCGACAGACCCTGCAGCGCGACGCCGAGCCGTGCTTCGTTCATCATGGTGAACATGGCGCGCAGGCCCTTGTTCTCCCCGCCAAGGAGGTAGCCGGTCGCCTCATCATAATTCATGACGCAGGTCGAATTGCCGTGAATGCCCATCTTTTCTTCGATGGAGCCACAGGAAACGCCGTTGCGTTCGCCCGGATTGCCGTTCGCATCGGGAATGAACTTCGGCACGATGAACAGCGAAATGCCCTTCACGCCCTCCGGCGCTCCTTCGATGCGGGCGAGAACGAGGTGAATGATATTCTCGGCCATGTCGTGTTCGCCGGCCGAGATGAAGATCTTCTGGCCGGAAATCTTGTACGAGCCGTCGCCATTCGGTACCGCCTTGCTACGCAAGAGCCCGAGATCCGTTCCGCAATGCGGCTCGGTGAGATTCATCGTGCCGGTCCAGATGCCGTCGGTCATCTTGGGAAGGTAGGCCTGCTTCTGCTCGTCGGTGCCATGCGTGACGATGGCAGCAATCGCGCCCTGGGTTAGGCCGGGATACATGACCAGCGCCATGTTGGCGGATGCCATGTATTCGCCGGCTGCGACATGCAGCGTATAGGGAAGGCCCTGGCCGCCGAATTCTTGCGGAACGGCAAGCCCAACCCAGCCACCTTCGCGATAGGCATCGAAAGCCTGCTTGAAGCCCTTGGGCGTCGTGACCGAACCATCATCGTGGCGCACGCAGCCCTCATGATCGCCGATCTGGTTCACTGGAAACAACGTGTTCTCGGCGAGCTTGGCGCCTTCGCCAAGGATGGCTTCCACGATATCCGGCGACGCATCGGCAAAACCCGGGAGGTTGTTGTAGCGTTCAAATCCCAGGACATCGTTCAGGACAAACAACGTATCTTCAACGGGCGCGCGGTAACTCGGCATCAGGTTTCCTCCAAAACATAAACGAGCAGATGCGGCGCCCACACGCGGCACCGCCGTATTTATATTTGTCTAGCAAACTTTGACGTTTCCGTAAACGTCAAAGTTTGTCGAAGTTCACAGGCAGTGCCAAGACTTGGGTGCACCCGTACAATTCCCAGTTGCAAACAAGGGCGCAACCGCGACGGCAGTAGCCAAGCAGATTTTTAACCTTTTAGCGCCTAATCTTAACGAGTTGTTTACCACGTTTCGCCAATGTCAACGTGTCGGTGATCCGTGTCTATGTGTGGTTGGTTTTTCACGGCTTGTCGGACTGTGTGGGGCAAAGGTCCCGGCTTTCCGAATTGGCCCGAATGATCGTCTTGCGGCGCATTCGCTTTTCGGCAGACCAAGGCCACCTTTTCCGCCCAGTCGAATCTGGAAGCGCCAGGCCGGCGCGTCAACTCGGGCAGCAGACATCCATGACAAACCAAAGGTCATTAATGGAACAGGTCAATGTGAACCGCGCACGCCGCGATGCGACGTCGCTCGACAGCCTCAACCGCACATTAGAAACCCTTGAAGCGCAGTTGCGCGGCTCGATGCAGCCGGAGGTCGGCGAGGAAACGCCCGACATCGCCGACCGTTTCGCCGCCCTCGCCTCACGCGCAGGACAATCGGCCCTGCCCGAACGCATCGCGCAGGCAGCACAACCTGCCACCTCTTCCGCGAGCCTACCTTCGGAAGAGAAGCACGACCTGTCCGCAATCGCCGCCCAATTGAAGCAATTGCGCGACGAGATGCGCGACGATATCGAGACTACTTCGCGCGGAGAGCTTCATGGCGAGACCATGAACCGGCTGCGCCATTCGACCACGCATGAGCGCGCGCCCTATGGCCGCAGCACTTCTTATGCGAATGAGGCCGAGGCTGCGCTGGGTTCGCTGGAACGCCGCCTCAATGAAATGCATCGCACCGTCGATGCGCCGTCGCACATGCTGCCGCTGCATAACGTCGAGGAAAAGCTCAACCTCCTCACCGGGGCCGTTGAGCAGATGTCGCGTCGCCACGGCTCCGGCATCCCGACGCAGTTCATGCAACAGATGGACGAGCGCCTTGACGAGATCAGCCGCGCCATCGTCGCCACCGCGCGGCCGGCTGCATTGCAATATGCCGAGGCCGATGCATTCGAACGCGTCGAGGCACGTATTTCGTCGCTTGCCTCGACAATTGAGTCAGCCACGCACGACAGAACCTCGGACGTTATTCTCAAGCGGATGGGTGAACTCGCGCATCATATCGAGCAACTCAACAAGCAGCATGGGACGACGACGCAGAATCTCGACATTCTGGCCGAACAGCTTTCGGCCGTGGCGCGGCATTTGCAGAGTGCGCCCGCCGCGATCAGCATTTCGGACTTCCGCGACCTGGAGGGCCGCGTACTGCAGATCATCAGCAAGCTCGATGCCGCGCGACAGCAGGAGGCGGTTGACCCGGCCTTCATCGAGAAGATGGATCAACGCTTCGAGGAACTCACCCGCCGCCTCGACCAGCATCATACGCTCGTCGAGCACAATGATATCCGCCTGACCGACAATCTCGAAGCACGCTTCGATGACATGGCCCGCTACTTTGCCGAGAACCTGCCGCAAGCAGACGGCACCAAGGACGCCATACGCAATCTCGAACTGCAGATTGCCGGTCTTGCCGAACGTCTCGCCCAATCCAACGATCGCGATGCTGAAATCGCGAAGATTTCGCCGCGCCTTGAAGCCATCGAAGTCGCCATCGCCGGCAATCGCGATCTCGTCGTCGAGGCAGCCCGTAATGCGGCGGCCGAGGCAATCCGCAATACAGCGAACTTCGGCAGCGATCATGACAATTCGATCGCGCGCGAGCTCGCCGACGACCTGAAGACGCTGGAGAAGCTGGCGCGACGGTCCGACGAGCGCAACGGCCGCACCTTCGAGGCCATTCACGATACGCTGCTCAAGATCGTCGATCGCCTGGCTTCGCTCGAAAGCGGCGCTGTTCCGATCTACAAGAATTTTGGACCCGCCGAAAGCACGGCGATCGCCGCTCCGGACGCGCCGCTGGCCGAAACAGCAGCGTTCACCAAGGAGACTGTCGCAGAAAGTGCGCCTGCCTTCGATGCGCCGCTTATATCCGCCCGGGAAGAACAGCCTGCGTATGACGAAATCGTCGACGCCGAAATTGCAACGGAAACGCCGCGGGAGCGCAAATCACTCTTCGGCAGCCTCGCACGCAGCCTCAAGGTACGCGGCAAGCGCGAGGCAGCGGCACAGGAACCGTCACTCGACCTATCGGACGACATCAAGGAAGAGCCGGCGACAGAGATCGACGCCGACATTCTTAACCGCCCGCTCGAGCCCGGGTCTGGCATGCCCGACCTCAATTCCATCCTCAAACGCGTCCGTGACGAACGGCGCGACATGTCGGCTGCGACTGACATCGCCGGCGGCAAGGCCGATTTCATTACGGCGGCCCGCCGCGCAGCGCAGGCAGCCGCCACAGAGGCCGAAAATCAGAAACGCGGCATCGCATTCGGTGACGGCGCGACCGACGGCACTGCAAAGAGCGGAATCTTCTCGCGTCAGCGCAAGCCCATCCTGCTCGCCATTGGTGCGATCATGATCGCGATTGCCGGTCTGCAGCTGAAAAATGCCTTTGTCGATCATCCGGGAACGGACCTCGCTTCCAAGGCACCGGAGCCAGCTACGCCGGAAGAGCCCGCGATCACGCAGGAGCAGCCACAGGCAGAGCCTCACACCAATGCTGCACCCGAAACACCTGCCGAAAACAATGCGTCGGCAGTGTCGCAGCCTGCGCCCGTCCAGGACCCGGTAGCCGGCGTCATCAATTCCGAGCGTATGATCGATCCGGTGCCCGCGACCGTGCCGGCAACCGGCGCGTCCTCCGCCGTGCTGCCGTTCATCCCGGTCGAGGCGGGACCGGAGCCGCTGCGCGATGCTGCGACCAAGGGCGACAGCCGTGCGCTGTTCGAGATTGGCAACCGCTACATGGAAGGTCGTGGTGTCGAAAGCGATTACGCCAAGGCCATCGAGTGGTACGATCGCGCTGCGGAACGTGGCTTTGCTCCGGCGGAATACCGGCTTGGCAACTTCTACGAAAAGGGCCTTGGGGTCACGCGCGATCTTGCCAAGGCGAAGTCCTATTACGAATTGGCGGCCGGAAAGGGCAATGCCAGCGCGATGCACAATCTGGCGGTGCTCTTTGCAGGCGGCGCCGATGGCGCCCCTGACAACGAGGCAGCCGCGCGCTGGTTTGCCCAGGCGGCGGAACTCGGTGTCAAGGACAGCCAGTTCAACCTTGCCATCCTTTCCGCCAAAGGCATGGGCGTGCCCCAGAACCTTGAGGAAAGCTACAAATGGTTCGCGCTTGCAGCCAAGGCTGGTGATGTCGACGCTGCGCAGAAGCGTGAGGACGTAGCGAAAGTCATGAAACCCGAGCAGCTCGAGCGAGCCCGGGCTGCTGTCGAACTCTGGAACGCCAAGCCCCTCAATCCCGACGCGAACGCCACCAATGTTCCGGCGGAATGGCGCGATTCCCCGGCTGTTACCGGCTCCGTGACCTCAGGAGCGCTCGACATGGAGAAGGCCATCCGCAACGTTCAGTTGATCCTCAACAAGAACGGCTATGATGCGGGCGGCTCGGATGGCAAGATCGGCACGAAGACACGCGATGCGATCATGGCCTTCCAGAAGGACAACGGCTTGAAGCCGACCGGCAATATCGACAAGGATTTCGTCAGGAACCTTCTGCAGAAAAACAAGCAGATCTGAACTGCGTTTCCCCTCCCGGTTCGACCGGGAGGGGAGCGCGTTTCAAGCGGCCTCCAAGTCAATCGGAAATGCGCTTCGTTTTAACGAAGCGACACGCATCTTCGCATTTGAACCGGCCCAATGCGCGCCGTTAAGTCAAAGTTTGACGTGAAGCCCGCAAGTGGGCAAGAAACCTTAAAGAATTACTGTCATTGTGCTGTCACGCCGCAGGCGTAGCACCGCAATGGTTTCGGGGTTTGAATTGGGCGTCTACCTGCCAATAGCCGAGATTTCGGTCAACATCTTCGTGCTTTTCTTCATGGGCGCGGCGGTCGGCTTTCTGTCGGGCATGTTCGGCGTTGGCGGCGGATTCCTGATCACGCCGCTGCTGATCTTCTACAATATTCCCCCCGCTGTCGCGGTGGCCACCGGCGCCAACCAGGTCATCGCCTCGTCCTTCAGCGGCGCGCTTACCCATTTCAAGCGCGGCTCGCTCGACGTGAAACTCGGGTCGCTGCTCGTTGTCGGCGGTATCGTCGGCTCGGCGATAGGCATCTATGTCTTCGTACTCCTGCGCCAGCTCGGTCAGCTCGATCTCATTGTTTCGCTGCTCTATGTCGTGTTCCTGAGCACGATCGGCGGGCTGATGCTCTATGAAAGCATCAAGGCGATGCGCCGTACCCGCGCTGGCCAGCTTGCGACGTTGAAGCGGCCCGGCCAGCACAACTGGGTGCACAAGCTGCCGTTCAAGATGCGTTTTCGCGCCTCCAAGATCTATGTCAGCATCATTCCGGTGCTCGTGCTTGGCGGTGCCATCGGCTTTCTTTCCTCGATCATGGGCGTTGGCGGCGGCTTCATCATGGTCCCCGCCATGATCTACCTCCTCAAGGTTCCGACCAATGTCGTTATCGGGACCTCGCTCTATCAGATCGTTTTCGTGACTGCGTTCACCACAGTCATGCAGGCGACGACCAACCAGTCGGTGGATATCGTTCTGGCGATGCTGCTGATGAGCGGCGGTGTCGTTGGAGCGCAATATGGCACACGCATAGGCCAGAAGCTCAGGGGCGAACAGCTGCGCGCACTCCTTGCAACGCTGGTGCTGGCAGTCGGTCTTCGCCTCGCCATCGAACTCTTCGTCACCCCGGACGACATCTATTCGGTAACGCTCGCCCTGGTCTCGGGAGGCTCATAATGCGCCTTGCCGTGATCCCGCTCATGATGCTGTGCCTGGTTGCCGGCCGGACTGCCCAGGCGCAGCAACCGGTCCCGGCCAGCAAGGAAACGATCGAGATCGGACTTTCCACCGACACGATCTCGATTACGTCGGGATTTCGGGGCACTGACCTTACCGTATTCGGCGCGCTAGACAATGCCGATCCGCTCATCCAGCGGCAGGGCCGCTACGATGTAGTCGTCATTCTTGAGGGTCCGCCCCGGAACTTTGTCGTCCGGCGCAAGGACAGGTATTTCGGCATCTGGGTAAATACCGAATCCGTTTCGTTCCAGAACATTCCCGCATCCTACTCACTGGCATCGACGCGCAGCCTGCAGGACATCACGACGCCGAAGATCTTCGCCCAGCTCAGCCTTGGCGTAAACAACATCTATTACGAACCGATGCCGGAAGGCTTCGATTCGAGCGCATCGTTGCGGGAGTTCACCAAGGAATTGCCGCGACTGAAACAGAAACAGCTCCTCTATAACCAGCGTGTCGGGGATGTGCAGTTTCTCTCCTCGACGCTGTTTCGCGCGACGCTGTCGCTCCCGGCCAATGTGCCCGTTGGCAAGCACGTGGCGCGCGCCTACCTCTTCCGCAACGGCGAGTTCCTGCGTGAAAGCTCGACCAGCCTCAACATCGTCAAGGCCGGACTGGAATTCCGCATCTTCCGTGCCGCCAACCAGCACAGCCTGCTCTATGGCCTCTTTGCAGTGTTTCTTGCTGTCGTCACCGGCTGGGCCGGACGCCTCGTCTTCCGCAAGGATTGATCAAAAGTGTTTCGCAACGACAATGAGCCCGCTAAGCGGCTCGCCGCGATCCATGCGAATCGTCTGGCGGTCAATGCTCACCGGCGTCATCGAATAGACCGCCAGAAGCCGGCGCACGTAAGCTTCGGAGTGCGTGTAGCGCAGCGAGTGCTGCAACACCAACCCGTCATCGCCGTCATGCGTCTCGACCGAGAAGGCAAACAGCCCATTCGCCGCAAGAGCAGAGGCAATCTTCGCGAAGGCGCGGTCGAGCGCTCCGACATAGACGAAGACGTCGGCGGCGATGATGAGATCAGCCTCATTCGCTGGAACATCGAGTTCGTTGACGTTGCCCTTGGCGAGGCTGTCGTAGACGTTCTTTTCCGCGGCACGTTGCAGCATGACCTCGGATAGGTCGATCCCGACGAGATGTTGGCACCTGGCACGCAGCAAAGGGCCCATCAAACCGGTGCCACAGCCGAGGTCGAGCACTGAGGCGAAGCGCCTGCCGGGCGCGGCGTTTTCCACCGCCGCTGCCAGAAGCCCCGGCACCCTGTAGTCGAGCTTTTCGAGGAGTGCGCTTTCGAAGGTTGGCGCATAGGCGTCAAAAAGTGTTTCGACATAGGCGCTAGGCGGCGTAACCGGGATGTCGCCTCTGCCGGAAGCGGCCAGCTTGAGGCGGGCGCCGAAACGGTCTTCGACGTCAAGTTCGACCAGCCTTTTCCAGACGATGGCCGCAGCATTGCCATTTCCGGCCGCTTCTTCCATTTCACCGAGGCGGAACAATCCCGCCGCCCATTCGGGGACAATCTCCAGCGCCTGCCGCATCAGATCCGCGGCGGCCGCATGCTCGCCGCTCTCGAACAGCATGTCCGCGTAGGAAGCACGACGATCCGCGATCAGATCGCCGGACGAAAGAAACGCCCGCGCCAGCTTGCTCAATTGGCGACCTGGGCGCGAATGGCGATGATATTGACAGATTTCCCTGACTGCGTGACATCCGAATTGAGCTTGATCACGCCGCCTTCGGCAGGCGCATTGCCCTGCGGGAACTGCACCTGCACCAGATATTCCTTGCTCGCATCCGAAACATCAAAGCGCTTGCGCCCGCAATCACCGAGATTGCCGAAGTCGCAACTCACGGCAATCTGCGAGTTCTTGCCGTCGTCAGTCTTGGCAATGATATCGAACACGGCGGTCTTGCCGGCGAGTTGGTCGAGTACGCCCTGTCCGACCTTGAAGCTGATCGTATCGGCATCCTCCGGCGACTGGATGCGCACGAATTTCTCCAGTTGGTCGCCTGCGATCGTCGCCGTCGCGCGGCCCTCGAGGGCAACCTGCGACATGTCAGCGGGATTGAACACCTCGATCCAGTTGCCCGTCGCCGACATCTGGCCTTCCTTCATCGGCTCCTGGCTGTTGCTGGAGGCCGGCGCGCTCGTGGTGTTCGATGCCCCCATGTTCGGAACCGGCTTGATGATGCCGGAAGCGACGACCCAGAAAAGGCCGATGGCCACAGCCAGCAGGGCCAAAAGGATCAGCGCCTTGGAAAAGCCGCTCGCCTTGCGCCGCTCGGCGTCCCGACGCACTTTCCGGCGTGTCTTGCCCGGCCGATAATTGTCGGAGCTCGGCTCCTCGGACGCAAGAGCGGGTCCTTCCACTTCTGGCGGGTCCATGTCGATCGATGGCTCGATCCGCTCATCGACCCCGTGTTGGCGCGCCGGATTTGCGACGAACATCGCTTCGCGCGGCTCCGCAACGGGCTCGGGCGCCGGCGGCGGGGTAATCGCGCCGGTTGCCTGCACTTCGTCCTCGATCCGCGTAATGGCCGCCTTCAGCATTTCGCGACGGTCGTCGCGCTGGCTCTCTTCGAGCGCGCCATTGGCCGCGAGCGAGCGCTCATGCGCACCCCATGCTGATTCGTAGATTTTCTGACGAATGGCAGGGTTCCTCGCGTCGGCTTTCGCCAATGCGTTCCGGATCGCTTGTTCGATCGCTTCCAACAGCCGCTTCCTTCAAATCATTTCGTCATGAATGGCTAGCCATAGCGCATTCGACTGCTTATTCAAGACTTTGACGGCGCAATGATGGCACTTCGCCCGCTGCCTGGAGGGTACAGGCCGCGGAGCCCCAGATACACCCCATAAAAGGGTTGAGGCGCCTTGCGACAAGAACAGACGCTTATTCATTAAGATCACTGCCTGCGGCGATGCGGCTTGATCCCATGGTTCTGGTTTCGCTTGCCGAATATCGCAGGTCTGGTACAAGAGTTACGTTTACGCAAACGTCAAAATTTTCTGGGAGTGGTCGATGGCTTTGCCGGATGTACTTAAGTCGAAATTACGCATTCCCGTCGTTGGGGCGCCGCTGTTCATCGTTTCGCATCCGCCACTGGTTCTTGCGCAATGCAAGGCCGGCATTGTCGGCTCATTTCCGGCGCTCAATGCGCGGCCCGAAGCGCAGCTAGATGATTGGCTCGCAGAGATCACCGAAGAATTGCGCAATCACGACGAAAAGAACCCGGACCGCCCCGCCGCGCCGTTCGCGGTCAACCAGATCGTCCATCGCTCCAACAAGCGCCTCGAACATGACCTCGGCATGTGCGTCAAATATAAGGTTCCGATCGTCATCTCCTCCTTGGGAGCAGTGCCCGAGGTAAACGACGCGATCCACTCCTATGGCGGAATTGTCCTCCACGACATCATCAACAACCGCCACGCCAATTCCGCAATCCGCAAGGGCGCCGACGGGCTGATCGCCGTGGCGGCAGGCGCCGGCGGGCATGCCGGCCCGCTGTCGCCATTCGCCCTCGTCCAGGAAATCCGCGAATGGTTCGACGGTCCGCTACTGCTCTCGGGCGCGATCGCCAATGGCGGCGCAATCCTCGCCGCACAGGCCATGGGCGCGGATCTCGCCTATATCGGCTCGCCATTCATCGCCACGGACGAAGCGCGGGCCATCGACGGCTACAAGCAGATGATCGTCGATTCGACCTCGACGGACATCGTCTATTCCAACTATTTTACCGGCATCCATGGCAACTATCTCAAGCCCTCGATCGCGAAGGCCGGAATGGATCCCGAGCACCTGCCGGAAGCCGATCCGTCGAAGATGGACTTCGAAGCGGCAACGACAGGTGCCAAGGCCTGGAAGGACATCTGGGGCTGCGGCCAGGGCATCGCAGCCATCAAGGAGATCGTTCCTGCCGGCGAACTTGTTACGCGGCTGGAGCGGGAATACCACGAGGCGAAGGCGAAGCTCTGAGCCGGGTGAATATGGCAACCGCCGCAACCACCCGATGAGTTGAAGTAAGGCAGGCTACATCGGCCGGCTGGCGATTTCGGCAACGGCGCGCTTGGCCATCACCTTCACCAGATTGGCGCGGTATTCCGCCGAGGCGTGCAGGTCGGACAGCAATCCGTTCGGATCGACTGTCAAATTGTCCAGCGCCGATGCGTGAAAATCCGCCGCAAGCGCCGTTTCGGCATCTTCCAGGCGGAACACACCGTTCTCGCCGGCGCCCGTCACCGCGACCCTCACCGTATCGCCGGATTTGGCGACGAACACACCGGCCATCGCGTAGAGCGACGCGGGGTTGGGGAACTTCTTGTAGGCAGCCCGGTCCGGCGCCGTGAACTCGACTGCCGTGATAATTTCGTCGGGTTCAAGCGCTGTTTCGAAGAGGCCGGTAAAATAGTCCGCTGCAGCTATCGAGCGGCGGTTCGTCACAATCGTCGCATCCAGCGCGAGAAGCGCCGAGGGATAGTCGGCAGCCGGGTCATTATTAGCGATCGACCCGCCGATCGTCCCCATGTTGCGAACCTGCGGATCGCCGATATGGCCGGCAAGGCTGGTAATCGCCGGACAGATTTTTGCCAGTTCCACGTTTGTCGATACGTCATAATGGCTGGTGACCGCCCCGATACGGACGGTGCGGCCGGTAATTTTTACGCCCTTCAACGCTTCGATACGGCGCAAATCTACAAGATCGCTCGGTGAGGCCAGGCGTTGTTTCATCGTCGGGATGAGCGTCATGCCGCCGGCAAGATACTTGCCATCCTCGGCCTCGCCCATCTGCCGGGCAGCGCCTTCGACGGAGGTGGCGCGATGATATTGTGTCTCATACATGGCGTGCCTCTTCTATTTCGCCGCCTGCAGTGCAGCCCAGACATTTTGCGGGGTCGCCGGCATGGCCAGATTATTGTTGTTGATGGCATCGGTTACAGCGTTGATGACGGCGGGAGGCGAGCCTATGGCGCCTGCTTCCCCGCATCCCTTGACCCCAAGCGGGTTGGAAGGACAGGCTGTCACGGTGTTCGTGACGGTGAAGGATGGCAGGTCGACGGCGCGGGGCATCGTATAGTCCATGTAGCTTGCCGTTAGAAGCTGCCCGCTCGCATCGTAGTGCGTGGCTTCGAGCAATGCCTGGCCTATGCCTTGCGCAAGACCGCCATGCACCTGCCCCTCGACGATCATCGGATTGATGATGTTGCCGAAATCGTCGGCAGCCACAAACTGGACGATTTCGGTCGTGCCGGTCTCGGGGTCGATCTCGACCTCGCAGATGTGGCAACCGCCCGGGAAGGTGAAATTCGACGGATCGTAGAATGCGCCTTCCTTCAAGCCCGGCTCCATGCCGGATGGAAGGTTGTGCGCCGTATAGGCGGCAAGCGCCACCTGGAACCACGGCACGCTCTTGTCCGTGCCGGCAACGCGCACATCGCCGTTCTTGATTTCGATGTCGGCTTCGTCAGCTTCAAGCAAATGGGCGGCAATCTTCTTGGCCTTGGCTTCGACCTTGTCGAGCGCCTTGGCGATCGCCGACATGCCGACGGCACCGGAGCGCGAACCATAGGTGCCCATGCCCATCTGCACCTTGTCCGTATCGCCGTGGACGATGGAAACACTATCGATGGGCACGCCGAACCGCTCGGCCGCTAGCTGGGCGAAGGTGGTTTCGTGGCCTTGGCCGTGCGAATGCGATCCGGTCAATATCTCGATCGTGCCGACAGCATTGACCCTCACCTCCGCGCTCTCCCAGAGCCCGACGCCCGCACCCAGCGAGCCGACAGCGGAAGAGGGCGCTAGGCCGCAAGCCTCGATATAGCAGCTCATGCCGATGCCGCGCAGCTTGCCGCGTTTTGCTGCCTCCTGCCGGCGATTCTCAAATCCGGCATAATCGGCGGCATTCATGGCCGCGTCGAGCGTCGCATCGAAATCGCCGGCGTCGTAGCACATGATCACCGGCGTCTGGTGCGGGAACGATTTTACGAAGTTCTTGCGCCGCAGTTCGGCGGGGGAAATTTTAAGTTCGCGGGCCGCTGTCTCCATGATGCGCTCAAGCACATAGGTCGCCTCCGGCCGCCCCGCGCCGCGATAGGCGTCGACGGGCGCAGTATTGGTATAGACGGTCTTCACATTGGCGTGGATTGCCGGAATGGCGTATTGCCCGGAGAGCAGCGTCGCATAGAGATAAGTCGGGACGCAGCTCGAAAACAGCGACATATAGGCGCCGAGATTGGCGATCGTCGCAACCTTGAGGCCAAGAATCCTTTGGTCGCTGTCGAAGGCGATTTCCGCGTGGGTGACGTGATCGCGCCCATGCGCATCGGTGAGAAAGCTCTCGGTGCGGTCAGCCACCCATTTGACGGGAACGCCGGCTTTCTTCGATGCCCACAGGCAGGTGATTTCTTCGGGATAAATGTAAATCTTCGAACCGAAACCACCACCGACATCCGGCGCAATCACACGCAGCTTGTTTTCTGGCGCGACATTATAAAATGCACTCATCACCAGGCGGGCAACGTGCGGATTTTGCGAGGTCGTCCAGCAGGTGTAGTGATCCTCACCGGAATCGTAGACGCCGAGCGTTGCCCTCGGCTCCATCGCATTTGGCACAAGGCGATTATTGACGATGTCCATGCTGGTGACGTGTGCCGCCTTGGCGAAGGCCGCATTCGTTGCTGCTTCATCGCCAAGATCCCAGTCGAAAATCAGATTGTCAGGCGCTTCCGCATGAATCTCCGGCGCGCCCTGCTGCATCGCGTCGAGCGCGTTGACGACGACAGGCAATTCCTCATAGGTCACCTCGACTGCCTCGGCAGCATCGCGGGCCTCGCCTTTTGTGTCGGCAATGACGATGGCGACAGCGTCGCCAACATAACGCACCTTGTCGGTTGCGAGCGGCGACCAGGCGCCCATTTTCATCGGCGTGCCGTCCTTGGAGTGGATCATCCACCCACAGATGAGGTTGCCTATGCCGTCGGCCTTGAGTTCGCTGCCCGTCAGCACCGCGACGACGCCGGACATCGCCTTCGCCGCATCGACATTAATGCCGGTGATCCTGGCGTGGGCGTGGGGGCTGCGCACGAAAGTCGCATGCTTCATGCCGGAGACGACCATGTCGTCGGTGTATTTGCCCTTGCCGGTGATAAACCTCTTGTCCTCCTTGCGAAGAACCCGTGCTCCGATACCTTCAACGCCCATGGTTAGTTCTCCCTGTCGCAGGCGGCCTGGCTGGAGAGATAATAGCGCTCCGGGGCGACGCCGCTGCTACACTTGAATCCGCTGATCAGGCAGCCTTTTCGGCGCCCTTCCCCATTTTTTCCGATGCGTCGAGCACGGCCTTGACGATGTTGTGGTAGCCGGTGCAGCGGCAGATATTGCCTTCAAGTTCGAGACGCACCGTGGCTTCATCGAGCCCGTCCGGGTGCCGCCGGATCAGGTCCGCCGAACTCATGAGCATGCCTGGCGTACAGAAGCCGCATTGCAACGCATGATGCTCGCGGAAGGCGGCCTGCAACGGGTGCAACTCGCCATTGAGGCCGAGCCCTTCGATGGTGGTGACCGTAGAGCCCGACGCCTGCGCCGCCAGCATCGTGCAGGATTTGACCGCCCTGCCATCGACATGGACGATACAGGTACCGCATTGCGACGTGTCACAGCCGACATGGGTGCCGGTCAATCCAAGATTTTCACGCAGGAAATGTACGAGCAGTGTTCGATCTTCGGCTTCGCCCTTGACGGCTCGCCCGTTCACGACCAGTTCAACCTTCGCCATAGGTTCCTCCCAGACCGTTGACTTGGCAGCAGACCGGCCTTCTCCCGAGACCCATCTGCGCGAAGAAGAGATTAATCGCTCCTACGCACTTGTCTATCGGCAAATAGAAAAATTCTAATGTGCGCCTTGTTGCATGCATCACATGGTGGAATCGCGCGCGCTTCTTCGAACGCCCCAAAAAAGCAGCGATCTCAAGGCTTGCATTCGGCGCGCAATGCGGGTATCAGGCGCGTCATCCTTCGGCATGATTGTCTCTGCCGAATTCAGGGATCGGGAAGCATCTTCCCTGCCGCTTTAGCTCAGTCGGTAGAGCACATCATTCGTAATGATGGGGTCGCGTGTTCGAGTCACGCAAGCGGCACCAATCTTTTCAGGTACTTAGTACAGATATCGGTCTCTCATTGAGTGGACGTGTCACCAACGTGTCACCACGCTGGACCATATGGCGTTCTCAATCGAATCTCTTCAACATGAGCGCGATATGGAAATGGGGCATGGGGAACACATTGAATGATGGAAACGGCCAAAGAGTTGCTGAACAACTCGATCGTGCAAGCGTTATTAATCGCTGCGGTAACAGCTATCTGCGCAAGGTTCTGGAGAAGCAAGGGCAAACTGGTTTGGTCTGTATCCCATCAGCATTTTTATGCCATGCCTCGCATCGACGAGAAGGGCTTATTTCCAGTCAGGACTCAACAGATTTGGGTTCAAAATGTCGGCGGCCTCCCCGTCGAGAAGATTGAGGTCGTGCTTAATTGGAAGCCTCAGCATTTCGAGGTTTGGGATCCAAGGCACTTCGACTCTGTCATTCTACCAGATGGCCGGTTAGCAGTGACATTCCCGACCCTCTCCAACGGAGAGTTCTTCACAATTTCGATGATCGACACGATCCAGGATTTGCCAGTGGTCCTAAACGTTCGGTGGCTTGGAGGAACGGCGAAGCAGATCCCTATGGGACCTCAACGCATCTGGCCCCATTGGTGGTTATTGTCGATGACAAGCATATGGTTCATCGGAATTATCACCATATTGTACTTATTGCTTCAGGTCGTTCTTAAGTACTGGCCCGCTGCTCAATGACCTGGCGAGGGCCTCACGCGGCCTCTTTGGCGGCGAGGCGCATGTATTTCATCGCAGTGCTGTGACAGACACCTGATTTCTTTTCGAGCCAGGGGCCAAACTGACCATGAGGCAATGAGGCCTTCACCTTGAGCAGCTTTCGCCCGGCCTCGATGGCCTCGTCGGGCGTGAGCTTCACCCGGCCAAATGCGCGGCGTATAAGGTCTGCAGATGGCTCTCGCTCGCTCATGCCCTCCCGGCTATATTGCGCAAGCACGAAATAGATGGCGCCGGCCCGTAATGGGCCTTCGGTGGTACACGGGGTGAATCAAATCGATCATGTGAATGCTCCCCCGGTTCCTTGATCCAAGGTGGCCCGTCGTTGAACACTTGCAACGGCGGGCTTTACATTGGAACTTCGTCTCGGAGACCATCGGCAGTAACCATCAGGTCACTCTTCTGTAGATTGAAAACGCACCGCAACGGTTCCCACAAGGTTATCCTCGTCATCGTGGACGCGAACGATAAACTCGATTGGGTCAAGAGACCTGATTCTTCTATCCTTGAGATTGTCCCATACTGCCTCGGCCGCAGCTTCAAGTGCGGCTTTGCCGTCAGCAACGGCAAATGTACGACCTCTTCTTCCAGTCGTCCTTGTTCTTGGAAAGTGAATTGAAAAAGTGGCATTTACCTCTCTCTGTGTCGCACGCCTGTGAAAGCAAGAGATGCGGGTAAAGTTCCCCAAATATGCAAATTGATTTATTCGGAATCTCAAAACACCGCTCCTATATTCCCGGCCATGGTTTACGAGGATTGTAAACATTCCCGCGAGTGCAGATTTTGGGCCGGCAGCCAAGCCCAATTGGTCAGCGTGTCGTCAGCGTATGACGCTGCAAGGTTCGTGCTCGAGCAATGGCCGGACACGACGGGCCCGAAGCATCTCATGGCGCGGGAAATATTGCTGAAGTGCCTTGAAGGCAATTGTTCGGCCACGGTGGCGCGTGTTGCCTTTATCGAGGCAGCGCGTGAAGCGGGTATACATGGAAGCACAACCCCGGCGGACGCCGTTTACCGGCAAATCTCATCCGAAGCGGGAAAAAAGCGCCCGCTAGACTGAAATAAAGATCGCATCACTGCATTAGCTCGATCTCGCCCGGCTTCCAAGCCTTGTTGAACCACGGTTCCAGCGGGCCATAGAGGCGAAGGATCATGAACCATCCTTTGCCCGGAATCGTCTGCACCCAGTTCTTCTCCATTCCTGTCGGCGCCTCGGGTCCGAAGTAGACGTCCACCGAACCATCCGCATTGACCTTGACGCCCTTGTTCTGGCTACTGACGCTTGGGGCTTGCTGGTCGGTTTGCACCATCGAGCGGGTCTGGTTGTCGTAGACAATGACCGACCAGAAATCGTTGACCGGGACATTTGGCGGCAGGCGCAGCTTATAAGTCTTGCCGCCATCAAAGGGATTGCCCTGTGAATCCTGAACCGACCAGGGATATTGCGAGCCCTTGCCCACCATCTTCTCTTCCATCGCCGGTGTGACGCCGATGGCGAAGTAATAGTAGAAGACAGCACCGTCCAAGTTGCTGACACCGGGCGCCGACTCGAACTTGTAGCCGCCGAAAAACGGCAGGCGCCACGTGCTTTCCGGATAGAAATACGCATCCTTCGCTCGAACCTTGAAGGCGATCGTCCGCGCCGTCACGGCGCCGATGTTGGCGGCGTCGGTGAGGATCTTCTTCATCCGCTCATCGGGATTGAAGGGCTGGCCCTTGACGATGCCGATCGAGGCGAACAGGCCTAGGGTAGTGGGATCGGAACCGTCCGCGGGCTCTTCCTGGATGACTTGGTTCAATAGGTTCCAAAACGAGTAGTCACCCGGGGCGACGAAGTTCGATGGAATTCCCGAGGCATTGACGAATTTCATCGGTGGCGGATTGGCGGCCTCGTCCAGACGATAGATCCGCAAATTTTTCTTGACCGAGTCAACCCCGGGTTTGGTGGAACCGTCCTCAACGAAGGCGCGGAATACTAGGTAGTTGCCGAAGGTGTTCGGCCGCAAAACATGATACCCCGGTGGTACGTCGCCCTTGAATCCAGGCGGCAACAGGAGGTACTTGCCGCCTTGGCCCTTGTCGGCCCCGGTGATGCCGATGTCGGCCACCCACTTGTACCAGAAGTCGTCGACCATCCCCAGGACCTTGGGCGGAATCTCGGCCACCAACGGTCCCTTGCTCGTGTCGACCCAAACGTAGTTGTAGATCGTGTTGTCGTTGGCCGTCAGCTCCACGGACTTCGGATCGACCAGATTTTCCCAGATCACGTCGGTCTGGTTATCAGGCCCGAACTTGCGTATCGAGTCACGCATGCCCGCCTGATTTACGATCGGAATCGCCAGGAGATAAGCCTGTAGCGCGCGCGAGCGATCCAGGTTGTCGTAGATTTTGTCAACGGTATCGGTCGACGGGTAGCCATAATCGAGATTCAGCGTGCCGATCGAGGAGTCGATCTTATCGGGCACGGCGACGCCAGACGAGAAAGGCGTCGTCATCTTGTAGGTCTTCGGCGCTGTATCGGCGGAAGCGGCGCCCAAACCCGTCAGGATCACCGCAGCGGTGGCACACAGCAATCTCGTCGTTCCTATCATTGCTCTCTCCTCATCGACATCCGGCACCGCGGATCATTCGCGAATAAATATTGCGGCACAATCGCCGGCGACTACCGATCATCATTTCTGAAGCGTCACGTCACGAGGCTACACGTCAGGTTGGATGGGGCCTATAACTACGCGCAATTGTTACTGTAAATTACTGTTTCGCATTAATCGCCATCCCTTATCGAAATGCCTTGGAGGTGGGTGGTTACTCATGCCGCTGTTGCCTTCGTCGAGCCGGCGAGGGAAGCCGGCATTTACATGGAGGCCGAGCCCTCGCGGACGGCCCACACGTGAAGGCAGACCCCAAAAAGGCGGCCCGCCGATGAAAACGATACCGCTCCAAGAGTACTATGTCCGTGCCTTCCGAGCGAACCTGAAGTTTACGAATTCACTACGACCGCCGGTGGCTCCCAGCTGCCTTCGCCGGGCGGCAGTATGGACGGTGCTTCCGTCTTCGGCCAGTACAAGCGCATTACAAGATAGATTGTGTCATCGGGCGCAGGCAGCCAATTTGGTTCCTTGTCCGCGCCAGGACTATCCTTCTGGAGATAGAGGGTGAGCGAACCATCCTCGTTCTTTTTCATGCCCGGCAACATCGGTGAGTTGATCAGGTAGCGGTTGATCGGATTCTTGATCAGAAGCTGGCTCTTGCCGTCGTACATCGTAACCGACCAGAAGGAGTTCACCGGCGGTAAGTGCCCTGCCGGAAAGGTGATCGTGTAGTCGTGCTTGCTGGCGTCGAGAGCCTCACCTTTGGCATTCGTTCGGGTAAAGGGGTACATCGCTTCTACGGCATCGTTTCCGTAAAGGCCTGCCTTAGCAGCTGCGGCACGCTTCAGCCAGTCTCCACTGTAAAATGAGCGATCGCCAAAAAACGAACCCACACTCCAGCCGTTAATGGTTTTCGTTCCGGTCGCGGCGAACTTGGCGACCTTATCATCGCCCTCCTTCATGCCAAGGCCGATTTCCAATTTGTGAGCGATCGGAAGGTCCTTGAAATCGAATGATCGACCCGGACCGACGCCGATGCGTGCGAGCTTCGCACGAATGGCCTTGTCCTCTTCCGTCGGCGGCACGAACTCGAGGGCAGCATCGAGATAATCGAAGAAGTTGTCTTTAATGCCCTGCGTTGTGGCCGGCACGAAGTCGATCTTTGCAGCAGCGGGCGGAGTCGGCTGCTTGAGGTGCACCGAAAGTGGCCTCACATTGTAGCCGGCCTGCACCTTTTCCACGTTCGGCATATCTTCGGCGTTGATAAGTTGGGTCCGAAAGTTAGCGAATACGAACGGGGTGGTGGAAGAAAAGACCTGCTTGATGCCGGTGGGCTTCTCGCCCTTCCAGCCAGGACCGACAACGAGATAGGAGCCCGAACCGCCCCCAGTAGCGCGACTGCCAATGTAACCGAAGTTGTAGGTATTGCCGTCTATCAATTGCACCGAATAATAGCGGTCCTTTGCCACCTCCGGCACAGAGATCACCATAGGCTCAGCACGCAAATCCAGCCACAGTATCGAGTATGGCGTGTCGCTGTTCGGCGTGACGACCGCGGTATCTTTGTAGGTCGCCACGTGATTGAGGTTGGCGATCTTGTTGAACGGCGCTTTGAATTGGCTGGACTTAGGATCGACTGCGAACTCATACATGACCGCATAATTCATCACGAGCGGCAGGCCGTAGATGAAACCTTCCTCGGCGATGTCCTTGGCCTCGACAATGTCTGGGTAGCTCTGCGCCATCAGAAGGCTTGGCTTTGCAATCGTTGCGACAGCTGCGATCGCCGCGGCGGAACGGAGTAGATCTCGCTTCGTCAACATTTGCAGTGTGCTCCTGTGGTGGCTGTCAGCAGCAAGTCCCGTCTTGTCGTCATGATGTTCCCCCATTTGAAAAATGTAACCGCGCAATATTCAGAAACCACTTGCGCCACCGATCGTGTGAAGCGCCACGCAAGGTGACAGCACCAAGTATGGATAGGTGGGGTTTGCAGGCTTGCCTAGGCCGGGACTATCGATGTTACGGTAAATTACTGTTTGCAATTAACCTCAATCTCTTGCTGAATTGCCTCAAAAGCGGTTCCTCAGCGGGCCTTGCATGCGTTGCTTTGTTGAGGCTGCAAGGGAAGCCGCCATCTATATGGAAGCAGAACGCTGCGGCCCGCTTGTACGGGTAAGCCTGATCCGAAATGGGGCAAAAGGAAAGCGTCAAGACGATGAGCGACGATCCTGCTGTGCAGTCCGCAACGTCTGTGGCTCTATCGACGTCAGCTAGCCTTGCGGCGCTAGTGTCCCACCTGAAGCGAAAGGACCTCATATCCGAGCAGGACGAGCGGGAGGTTTACGAGTTCGCACTCCAGTTGCTGGAACAGAACCAACCAGAGGGACCGGCAACAGTGTTCGAAATGGCGCGGAAAGTAATCGAGGAGCAACTGAGACCACGCCCTTCTTAAAAAAAGCCCGCCGGTTATCCGGCGGGAGTGGGTTTTGGCAACGCTAGCGGGAACAATATAATGAAAAATGAGTTGGAGCCTCCATCACCGGAAGGCGTCGCGTGTGATACAGAACTTGCGCGACCATTAGCAGAACGCTTAGCAATAAAACCGCATGAAGGCCCGCTAAAGAGAAAGCGGACTTGGTTTAAGCGAGGAATGAAACATCCAGAGTATGCTGACTTTGCTCTAACAGTGACCATCGACTTTGCCTACGGCGGGATGACATCCTTTTCACTGAAACCGGGCGAGAGTTGGCTAGTGCGCAGAGTCATCGATACTTTCCTGTGTGACCGTGTCCGCGCCCCGGTCCACCGTCACGACCACCACCTCGCTGGCTTGACATATCAACGGAAGGGCATCCACGACTGCACGGCAGGCCTCGCGCGTATCCTTCCACGCAATGAGGGCGGTATTGGTAGGAATGCGCTTTGCTCCCTTTGCCGCAACGAGGACAGGCCGACCAGCTTGCAGCACGAAATCTGAAAGCCAATTAAACTCATTCGCCCTGTAGCAACGCCGGCCATCATTTTCGTCGGTGACCCTTAACGCGATTAAGATAGAAAACGCGAACACTTGGAAACGTGTCGTTATCAGCAGCGATGAATTGCACCAAGAACGTGCTTAATAGGGCGACGCCGCCACCGTTCAGCCCTGGCGCATTCTGCCAATCCACGACTAGCACACCTGCCCAAACGGATGATTTGCCCAATGGTGTCGCGTTCAACTATACTCAGCGAGCCTTCAGGCTCAAATGCGCACTGAAGACCGAGAACAGAACTGGGGGATTTCATGTTCGTCGGTGATATAACCAACCTTCTGTCGAAGGTACACAATATTTGTGTGGTCGGTTCAGGACCGGTAGGAATCGTAACAGCATTGGAACTTGCGCGGCTCGGGCAATCGATAACGCTCATCGAGTCCGGCCTGTTCAAGCCTGATGCCGCCGCACAGGCGCTGTCGGATGCAGAACGCGCGGACATCCGACGCAACAGCGACATGACGCTTTCAGTTCAAAGAAGCTTTGGCGGGACATCAAATCTTTGGGGAGCGGGCTGCGTTCCACTTGATCCGATCGACTTTGCCTACCGTCCAATTACTGCAGACGCGATATGGCCAATAGCCTACAGTGAGTTTGCCGATTATCTGAAGATTGCCTGCCGTTATGCCAATTGCGGCGAGTCATTCCAGCAGCCTGTTCGCGGGCTGGAGCTCGTGGATAATAGCTTTTCTACCGGCAATTTGATGCGCTATGCTCAGCCTGTCAGCTTCGGCGTGGCCTATCGTAAGGAAATCGAGCGATCGCCTTTGATCACGGCATGCCTCGGTGCGACGGTGACCGATATGTGCTTCGCGCATGATGACGGTATAGAAGCAATCAAAGTCAGGGGCCGCGATGGCTCGATGGGGTTGCTTAAAGCCAAGGCTTACATCTTTGCTTGCGGTGGGGTCGAAACGACCCGTCTCCTACTGGCTGCACAAGCGGAAGCACCAAAACGTTTTGGGGGAGAAGAGGGTCCGCTCGGCAGATTCTATATGGGACATCTTTCCGGCGATGTTGCCGATATACATTTTTCTCATGCTGGACTCGACAAAGCATTGGATTTCTTCCGCGGGCCGGACGGTGCTTTCGGGCGCCGGCGGATTACCGGCAGCGGTGAGTTTCAGGCAAAGGAAAACCTGACCAATATTTCGTTCTGGCCGAAGCTTCCCGCCATGGCCGATGCAAGCCATCGAGATGCAGTCTTGTCGCTAGCCTATCTCACTCTATCCGTACCACCGGTGGGACGTGTTTTGGTAAGTGAGTCGCTGCGCCGCATTAATGTGGGCGACGGTGGGCATAAAGCGGCGCACGCACTCAATGTCGCTCGCGGTTTGCCGGCGATCGCGAAATTTCTCCCACGCTTCATATACGGGAGGTCGCTTTCCAACCGAAGGCTCCCTGGGCTGCATCTGCTCAACGGTGCTCGGCGTTACCCTTTGCATTATCACGCCGAGCATCTTCCCAACGTAGATTCGCGCATCCGTCTTGTTAATGAACGCGATGCGCTCGGTTTAAGAAAGGTGATTCTTGACCTGCGTTTTCAGTCGAAAGACGCCGAAGCCGTAGTCGACACTCATAATCACCTTGACCGTTGGATGAAATCAACCGGACTAGGAGAACTGATCTGGCATGGCCCACCGGAAGAACGTCAACCGAGTGTCATGGATCAGGCCGGTGATGGCGTCCATCAGATTGGAACCGCCCGAATGGCACTAAGCCCAAAGACCGGTATCGTCGATCGTAATTGTCGCGTATTCGGGGTCAGGAATCTGTTTCTTGCCAGCAGCGCCGTATTCCCCACTTCCGGGCAAGCTAATCCGACTTTAAGCGCCATCACGTTGGCCGCTCGCTTGGCACACACGATAGCAACCGAAATAACCACTCACCTGGTTTGAGCGTGTGACGCACCGGTTCGCGATTTCTGCGGAAGAGTTCTTGCAACTGGCGCTTCGCGTTATGTCGTCCGAAGAGGCTCGCCAAGTTCGGAGGACGAACAGGTACCTCGCGCTGGTGCTTCTGGGCATTATGTTGGGCGTTTTTCTTGCTTGGCTTTTAAAAAGAAAACCGATGTCTGAGACAGGACCGCCAAAGCCTACCTACCCGCAGAACGTGGACAAAGGCCCAGCGTCCATCGTCGAGCACTATTGCAAGCATCCTGGTTGTAGGGCTCATTCGGATTTGAAAAGCGATTTTGACTGGAATGGTATTGCGTGAGCACAAGCGGGATGGAGAAGAATAAGAACTCCGCAGCGACGGCGTAGCGAGCAGGAAGACATGAGCAAAAGTGCTGAAGAAAAAGCTGCCCTTCGCAAAGCGAAGAACGCCGAGAAGATGAGGCAGTGGCGTGCCCAGAATCCGCTCTCGGTCGAAAAGAAAGCAGAGGAAGCCGAGCGAGCAAAACAATGGCGGCTTGCAAATCCGGATAAATATCGAGAGCAGCAAAACGCGTGGTATGCTAAAAATCGCGAGCGGATACTGGCCCAGGACCGTGCGAAAAAACGCCGTACCGTGACGGATGATGGGAGCGCTTCACATGAAGATCGAAAGACCACGCAAGCCATCCGGCCACAAGGATCGATTGAGCGACTGCCAGAGAGCGATCGAAGATAAGTTGCTTGAACTCTTCGGTGAAGCGGTTGCAGCCGGATGGGCCGAAGACGAAGTCTTTGCTGCCATCGTTGCGGTTGCGGATACTACCCAACTTGCGATGCATCGCGAGCAATTACTTTCGGTCGAGACCCAATTGCAAAAAGTGATGAAGCGACGCACATGATACCCGCATTATTGACGCGACCAAGTCGGTTTAACGTTGTCTGTTACGATGACGGCGCTCTGCCTCGTCAAGCTGGTCGAGAAGTTTTTTGAAGCGCTCATCGCCAGGCACATTGCCGCACCGAGACCGCAAAGCCACTTTAAATGCCGGGTTCAGTAGGTGCTTTCTCACAACCCTGATCCGTTCATCTTTGCCGTCTTCATCCGCCATCTGTCGAAACTTTGGCGGAAGCAATGCGCTTCCTCACGACTACGTTCCGATACTTTTAATCTCCCATCGCCAATGTTCGAAGTGCACTCAAAATCTTGCGTGGGGCCGTGGTTAGCGTACATTATAAACGTCGCCAGGGATACAACGGCCGCTGGTGCTTGGGAGATGAGCTGAGCTCTCGCCTCTTGGAGAAGAAAGCGTGCCGCAAAAGCTGGACTTCGAGCTGACCTGCCCCAAGTGCGGAAAGATTTATCTGCGCATTCCGAAGACGCTGACCTATACGACAATGATCCATTGCAGCCTTTGCGAGACGCCGCTGGGAACGTGGCGTGAACTCGAAGATTCGTTCATTATCCAAGGCGGCTATGACGGAGTATTCGAATTGAAGAATGGCCAGATTGTGAAAAAGGACGACTAGGCTACGGAAATCGCAGGCGCTTCCCGTTGGCAGCCTGTTGGAACCATAGGATCTGCTTGATGCCACCCTTGCTCATCAAGCAGCAATGGGCTCGGACATGCGACCCTCGTCGTGTCCGAGCCCATTTTCATTTCCTTAACCATGTGAGCGTGCGCGACTATCACCCACCCGTTTATGTCATAACGTCGGAAATGCGCATCGTTCCGATAAGCCGGTTCGTATCGTCATATACATGAACCAGGAACTTGGAAGGATCGATATTCTTCCCGACAGCCTCACGAATGTTGTCGCGTGCGGCTTCTACGGCGGCGCGAAGGGCGGCCTCACCGTCGGCACATTCTATTTCGACCACATCAATAGGGAGCCCGTCTCCCTCGTGATAGGCGAACTGAAAGATTGGCATTGTGCCATAGCTCCCGTTGAAATGACCGCAAATCAACAAGCGTCCAGACAGGCTGCTGTTCCCTCGATAAATAAATTGATTGATGCGGAATCCTGTAACCCGCCAGGCGCGCCAAATACACCCCAGAAGAGGGCCAGCCTTCGAATCGAGACTGGCCTATTTCTTTTTGCGCTCCTCCGCTTCATCCAGGCGTCGCAGCAATTCTTTGAACTTCTCATCATTGGGTAACGGCTTGTGATATGCGCGGAGAGCTTCCGTGTAATCGGGCCTCACACATCTGACGTCGGAGCGCTCTGGTTTTTCGTCCTCACCAGTCATAAGCCACCTCCGCTCTAGCCTACACCCGTAACTTACGCCCCTCCGCATTGGTTCCGGGGCAATCGCCGCGGCGTCGTTCTTCCGATAGGTTTAACTGTACAAGATTAGAGACCAACAATATCATTAGTGTTGGTGATTTGCTGACAGTAGCGGGTATTGCCATGGAACGCTTGGATCACAAATTAGACTGTAAATCCTGCGGTACGATCTATCTAAAGATTCCTGACGATGTGCGCAGCGTCACGCCGATAAATTGCTCGACCTGCGGCCAATTCCTTGGCTACTGGGGAGAGCTCGAACGCGACTTCAATAGACAGGGTGGCCAAGATGGAGTGTTCGAAATGAAGAACGGCCAAATCCTACGAAAGACATAGGAACTATTCCAAAGACTTGATGGTGTGACTAATCTAGCACCGGCCTCCACACAGGCTTCTTTTTCGGGGTGGGCTCGGTTGACCCACCATCCCGAAAGGTCAACGGCAAATAAAATCAATCAGCAACGTTTGCTCTTTCCACGCAGTAAAAAAAAACCCTTCGATCCCGAACTAAAATGCCCTGAAAAGCAGGGTTTTTCGGTCATTTTGCCGTTTCCGCCAAAATTTCGTTTCAGGCAAAAAAATTGTGCGCATTGCAGGGACGCGGGTGCGGCGCGGCGAGAGGTTGTTAAGGGTTCAACCGCCCCCTCATCGGTACAGTCCTCTCCGCTTGTCCTCGCGATGCTTCTCGCTGTCGTGGTAGGCCTTACTAACCGTTGGGAGGTTGGAAGGATCGAAGATAGGGTCTCATCACCACCATGCAGACGGATGTGATCCGCTACTGGAGATTTGGATGCTGGCCAGGTTGATATCGTTCGTGAGCTTGCGCGGCATGTTCCGCCCGCGCGGACCTTTGACAAGGTTGTGTATTCGCTTTGGCAATCCGGCGAACTGTTTTTGCAGCTCAATCGGGTAGCTATCCGAACCCTTATCGTAAATGGCGGCGAAACCGATGTCTGTGTCCTCGCTTCGGTGCTGGCAATTGATCTCGGCTATTGTCGTCAGTCCCCGGTTTGATCGTTTGGCGCTTCAACAGGCTTTGATTCAGGCGAGCCACGATAAGGGCCGCTGCCGCATTTGATCCAGGTTGGCTATAGCCCTGCGCAACAAGACCGTGGTTAACCCGGCGACAACGGCACCGAGCCGCACTCCTATGACTCCGATTGCCAGCACCAAGCGAGGGGCCAGGGCTTGGATGCCGCCGAGCGCCAGCGCCCCACGTTGTAGGCGAGAAGGGTCGCATTAAAATTACTGCGCGGATGACCGTTCTAAAACGGCGGTGAGCTTACACCACCGCCAAGTCTTGAGCCCGAGGCCTCGGATGGCACTGAGCCAAGGGCGCCCAGCCGACCTGGATGCTCCGTCAGCAGCCAATAAACGTACCAAAAATTGATGATGTTCCGCGTTTGTCTGGAAATGGACCGTCGGACATAAAAACGGGCTCGGAAAGACGGGGGCGCAAATCCGAGCCCGATGCTGCTTGATGACAAAGGGGTAGTAGGCTATCAAGCAGATGCTGTTATCCCCAGCTTGCCTCAGAACGGCAAATTGGCCCAATAGTTCCATGACGTCCAGAGCAAACCTGATGCCTTACGAGGAGCAGAGGGCAATGATAAGAAGAAGCGTGTCATCTGGCGTCCGGTGAAGGAGTGAAGAGCGATAACGACGCGATTTGCGGGACGACCGACAACGATATGCCTTGTCGGCCAGGATCGCCGTCATTTTCGCAAGATTGATATTGAGAAACTGATCGCGAGGCTCGCGCACGATCAACCGCCTTATGCGCCCCGATTTGGTGCCCAAACTTTGAGAGCGAGGCTCGACGCGTGGGTTGGACGGCTAAGGGGTTGCCTGCTGCCGAACACTCTTGTGTCTTCCAAATAAAATGACGAAATCTTGCGAATGACGAAATGTTTGGAACCAAATCCCCCTAGGATCGGTTCATGGAATTGGGACTGCTTTAGTGCAACACCTGTTGTATGGCTTCGTGTTGCAAATGTCTGAAATTGACACTTAGCCCGTTGCCGTCGGCTTTTTTGTATTCCTTTGACTAAACGCAAGGGGATGGAGGAGACCATGAATGAGTGAGCAAGTTTGGGTACCGCGTCCGAAGTGGACATGAGGGGAAATCGGCACATGCAGATACCAACTGTCCATAGGCAAGACCATAGCGCGTTCTGATGCATCCGCTGGCTCGGTGGCACTCCCAGTCTCTAGCCAGGCAGTTTTTGCTAGCAGGAGGATTGGTGGCGCTGGGGGCGCTTTTCCTTGTAGGTATTTTCGTGACGACGCTCGTTGAAGCTGCTGTTACCCGCAATTCCGCTGCGGCTACTGCACTGTACGTTGACAGCGTCATCGCACCCATCCTACCGGACATGCAAACCAATCAGATACTAGACGAAACAGTTAACCGCGCCTTGGACGAAACGCTGGGGCACGGGCCTTTGGCAAGTAGACTTTTTTCTTTCCGACTTTGGCGTAGCGACGGACTAATACTCTATTCCAGCGACAAGAGCCTTATGGGCAAAACCATTCCTGTCAATGAAGATCTTAAGATGGCTTTCGCTGGCAAAATGGTCGCGAATTTCAATGAGATCGATGATGCCGAGAGCAGTGCCGAACGCGCCAGTGGTAAACCACTTCTGGAAATCTACAATCCGATCCTGCAACCATGGTCTGGCAAGGTCGTTGCCGTATCGGAGTTTTATGAAATTGCTGATGAGTTCCAGCACAGTCTAGATCAGGTGCGCTTGCGCAGTTGGTTAGCTGTGGTCCTTTTCACACTGGCATTTTTCCTTGTGCTGTCAGCTATAGTTTTTCGTGGGAGCAAGACAATCGACCGCCAAGGCCGAGACCTGAGGCGGCGGATCGGCGAACTTTCTGACCTGCTCATACAAAACAGGAAACTGCATGCCCGCGTTCAGCGAGCCTCGCAACGAACGGCTGCGTTAAACGAAAGTTACCTCAGACGTACCGGCGCCGACTTGCATGATGGACCTGCCCAGCTCATCTCCTTTGCCGCCCTTCGCTTGGACAGCGAAATTCTATTGGACGCTTCGGTAACACGCGAAGTTCGAGAGCGCGAAGTCAAGGCGATCAAGGAGAGCCTCGATGAAGCGATGCGCGATATCCGAAACATTTGCGAAGGTTTGGTGCTTCCACACCTCGAAAGCGCTGATCTAAAAGAGGTCCTTCAACGCACGGTTTCGGCGCACGAGTATCACACGGGAACCAGCGTGAGCTTGTCCACGTCCAAAAGCGTGACACAACTTGGGCCCTCGGCCAAAATTTGTATCTATCGCTTCGTACAAGAGGCGTTGAATAACAGTTTCCGCCACGGCGGCGGCATCAACCAACGTGTGGTGCAAGATTGGAAGGCGGAGTACCTTGTCATTGAGGTCGCCGACGATGGGCCCGGATTCGACCCAAAGTTGGTAGGCCACGGCAATATTGGGCTAGCTGCTTTGAAAGACCGGGTTGAGAGCCTAGGGGGGCATTTCGCCCTCGAAACTTCGAAAAATGGAACGATTGTTCGCATGTCACTCAACATAAATGCGATGGAGCAGGTGTGATGGCAATAAGAATAGCGGTGATCGACGACCATCCATTGTTTAGAGAGGGGGTCAAACGTAGCTTGAACGAATTTGACGACTTTCAGATTGTGGCTGAGGGTTGTAAGAGGGATGATGCAATCCGCATCGCGCGGGACCAGCGCCCGGACGTCATACTGATGGACATTTCCATGCCAGGTGGAGGGCTAAGTGCGATCTCACCGATACTTGATCTGTGCCCCGACCAGAAGATCATAATCCTGACTGTGTCAGAGGCGAGAGATGACCTGACCAAGGCGCTGAAGAGTGGTGCGAAGGGTTATGTACTCAAAGGCGTCGGGTCGCGCGCGTTGGCCGAAATAATCCACACAGTTGCATTTGGCGAAAGCTACATTTCCCTGGAGTTGTCGGCGCGACTGCTCTCCGACCTATCTTTGTCCGGCGGGCTAGAAACCGCTGACCCAATCGCAGATCTCACCGATCGAGAATCTGAAGTCTTAAACCTTGTGGCGGCGGGTCTAAGCAATAAACGTATCGCTTTAAGGCTCGACGTGCACGAAAAGACCGTGAAACACCATATGGGACGAATTCTTGCGAAGCTGAATGTTACAAACCGAACAGAGGCCGCTATGCTGTTACGCGACGCCACTTCAGTCAGCGAGGATAGATTAGGCGCATAAGGGTAACAAAAGGCCGCCGGCTATTGAGTAAGTGTTCGCAGCCTCAGTTGATCGGAGGGTGTTGCCTTGCGGTCGATTATAGTCCGGTTTTTTGCATCCTTCATCAGGTAGCGGCCGTTTACAATTGCTTCCATCATACCATTGGCGTGTTGAAACTTTCTGTCGGGTGTTCCATTCTCTAGGTTATCGATGGATTTGGGCGAAGATCCGCTAAAAGCTTTCCCTGCTCCCGTTAAGCCGCCACTGTTAGGAGCACTATCGTTTGCGCCGCGTTGATCGTTGGTGTTGCCCTTGTTGCTACTTTGCCCGTTGCCATTATTGCCGCTTTGACCCTTGCCATTGCCACTGTTGCCGTTTTGACCCTTGCCATTGCTGCCCCCTGCATCCTTCGCCCACGCAGATTGGATATGCAGATAGATCGTTCCATTATCGGAGTTCATCGCGTAAGGAGCCATTACGGTAGATACCGCCAGAAGGATCTTAAGAAAAGCCAAAAGCGGTTTGTCTACTCCAACATTGGGGCGCCCCCTAGGCCGCCCAGCCGAGTTATTGGATATTGGTATTATCATAGCAGTTCTGCTCCGCATGTCAGAAGTCGTCCCCAACCCTGCATAAAGTCATTTTTGGTCTGACCGCACAAGATCAACGCCGCAAGGCACAAGCGGGTTCAATCTCAATAGCATATCCGTCAAATCGCCCGCTAAGGGAGATAATAAAACGTTCGACGCAAAGGCGCTTGTAAAACTGGCCTGCCACGCAGTTGCGACGACTTCTTCGCCCAGCTCGCTAAGCTGCAGAATTTTTACTGGCATCCGCCCTCGGCATAGGCCTCTAGCGCCCTACGGTTGAGAACGTGTATCTTGCCTTGAGCGGCTTCGATAATCTTTTTCTCCCGGAAGCGACGCAGGCACTGATTGACCTTTTCGCGGGACGCCGGAAGCGTTGCGGCAAGATCGTGCTGCGAGATGGTTAGTTCGTCAGGACCTCTCGTCGTTTCATTGCCGTAAACTACGCAGAGGCGCAGCAGCACGCTTGCGAGCCGCGACTGCAATGACGCTGCTGCATTAGAAACGATGCGTAGCTCGAGTTCATAAACGCGCGCAAGTGCCCGGGAAAAAACCTTCGCTTGAAAGTTCGGGTCGGTTGCGCAGGCTTCGCGCAGAGTCCGACCTTCGAAAAAGTGCAGGTCGCAATCGGTACTAGCCTGGTATTCGAGATTTGATTCCTGACGGTGCAACACCTCGAGTTCACCGATTAGCCCGCCTTTAGGAACAATTTCGACAATGAATTCACGTCCGTCGGCTAAAGTCGTTCTGGCGCTGACAAAGCCGCGCTCCACGCGAGCAAACATGTCTATTAGGACACCCGCCCTCGCTATGACTTCCCCGCGGCGGAAACTGCGAGCGCTCGAATGCAAGAAAGGCAACTCCACGACTTCTGATATCGCTGAGCTGGCAGTGCCGTACTCTAGCGTGTGAATCGATCCGTCCATGGACAAACTCCCAAAATCAATTTGGTGGCCCTGGCGGATGCTTCAAAGCATCCACCATAGGTTGAGTGTCCCCTGTGGTGCGATCCCTCGGCAAGTTCCAATGCAAAAGCCGGCCAACGACCGAAATTGCAGGTATTGTTCTTGCGGATTTCTACCAAATATTTTTCGTCCCGAAATCGGACTTTAGTCCGACTAGCCATGCGGCATCGGTCCTACACTATCAGTCGGAACGCGACGGTGCGAAAACGTCACCGTCGCGGCAAAAGCGCCGCGAATGAGCCGGATGCTGCACTCGGCGAAATCGCCGTTCCTTTTCCGCGGATCGTCGCAACAAGAGGGAAGTTGGCGCTCATCGTCCAGCGGTAAGGTCACCGCTCGGTAACTGGCGCCTTTCGCTTGTAGACGTGAATGTAGTCGATGAGCAAATAGGACGGGTTTGGCGTTTCGTCCAGAGGCCATCCCGGTCCCAGCGCTAGATTTACTAAGGGGTAGAATGGCATATGGAACTCGCCCGGGGTAGCGAAACTCCATATGGACTTGCGATCAAGGTAGATCGTTGTTTTATCCGGTTTAATTTCTACGCCATAGTTATGAAACTCGGTGCTTAATGTTCCGCCTTCAACCGTAGTCCAATGGCCGTCCGTAGAATCTTTACCACCGTGACTCGCGCGCCATATGTGATATCCGCTACTGAATTCGTAGGGAGCCCTACCGTAATATTCCAGCACATCAATTTCTGCGGTTAGCTTCGAACGGTCGATCCCAATCAGCCAGAAGGCCGGCCAGACTCCCTTGCCTGGTGGTAATTTCATGCGCGCCTCAAAGTAACCGAATTGCTGCGAGAAGCCCTGCCCCTTAGGATTGGTTGACGCCAGAAGGCCCGAACGCCATTTTCCATCGGGTCCTTTGTTGGCCTCGATACGCAGGATTCCATTATCAACGGTGAAGGGAAATCCATCCGAAGGGTCGGTGAAACGGGCATCACCGAAATCGCCGTTCCAAGGTGTGTGAGCAATCCATCGCGAGCCATTCTCGCCCCAGGCGGATACGTTCAATTGGTCAAAGTTTTCCTCGAACGTCATCTCGAACTTGGCGATGTCGATCTGCTCCTGCGTTCTGGCGGGCTCGTTCATCGCGACCAGGAGAATGAAGGCAGCAACAATCATATTCCGTTTTGCGGACAGAGAGCTATGCATCTTTTTCGCCTCCCAGGCTAAGCGAACGTTACTTATTTCGATCATGGTGTGATCGCTCTCTTCTTCAGCGGCGAAAGCTTCTTAGCAACGATGGCTTCAAGGCCATCGGGTCTTTCGGTGCGTTGCCAAATCACCAAGGCACAGGCCCAAAAGATCATCAGAGCAGCGGCACCGCACAGTGCCAAACCTCCGACAAGATTGAAGCCAACCGGCAGGGACGCCAGGATGGGCTGCACGCAGGCCAGAAAGCCGATCATTGGCAAGCTGGCGGCTAGTGGCCTAACGAAGGCATTGAGTTGTGCGCCCAACGTCACTCCAATCAGCCGTTTTGCGATGAGCATTGACGCCGCATAGGCCACGAACATGGCCATGAGCCGAGAAACGATGGCTCCCACAAGGCCGAAATAGGCTAGGGCCACGAGCGTCACGGGAGCTCTTATGGCGAATTCCACTAACATTCTCAATGCGACGTAGCGTGTATTGTCCATTACCATGGCCAGCGCGGGCATCATGGTTGATGGTAGACCAATTAGGCTGACGACACAGAGCCATCGTAGGATCGGCGCTGCAAGGGACCAGTTTTCCCCGACAGTGATGCGCACGATCGGTTCGGCAAGAAAGGCTATAATTAAAAGAACGGGAGCAGCGACCAACGTGATGGCGCTTGTCGCTTTAAGATAGGCCGTCTCCAGTTTGCGATATTCTCCTACACTCGAAAACGCGGCCATCAGGGGTCGCATCAATGGTCCCACAAATGTCTGGTGTGGAATTCCGGCAAGATTGTCGGCCACGCTGAAAGCGCCAAACGTGGATAGGCTCGTAAAGCGGGGAAGCAGTAGCCTATCCAATTGCCAGTTAATGGAGCTCAGGACTTGAGAGACGGTGTTCCAACCAATCATGTCCCGAAAGCGGCTCCATTCAGACAGGGTCAAGTGCGGACGCATGGGTGCAAAGATATACGAGGTAACGGCCGCGGCAGATGGCCCCGCGATCGCTCCTACAGCCAACCCCCAATAACTGCTAGTCTTCAAGACAACAGTTAATGCGAACACGAGGGACGCTGCCTTAGTAACGATATCCAGGGCGAATTCGCGTTTGAAATCAAAACGCTGCATGAAAAGTACCATGCGAGGACTGATGAGGCTGCGCATGGAGGGCGCGATAGAAAGAGCGGCGACAAGCGAGACAAGTCGTGGGTCGCCATAGAAAAAAGCAATCGGCCAGGAGATGATGACCATTGTGAGGCTGATGGCCAATCCCCGAAGGACGCTCAGGGTAAAGGCGGTGTCAAGCATTCGATCTGTGAGGGCAGGTTGACGGATCAAAGCCTGATTTAGCGGAAGGTCGAGAATGGCTTCGACGATTACCAACACCGACGTTGCTATGGCGACCAGGCCAAAATCTTCCGGCCTTAGAAGTCTCGCCAGCACCAGCAGACTTACGAAATCCAGCATTCGGGCAAGTAGTTTTCCACCAATGGTCCACAAACTCGCCATCGCGGTCCGGTGCGATACGCTTGACACGGCTAACCTCGTCGATTGTACCAGCGAATGGATGGCGAAAAAGCTGCCAATCTCACGGACCTGCGAACGGGTGCGAGCACACCCCGGGTCCTATCAAGATCAACAATGCCCCGACCGCGGGATGTGCAGGCCATCAGCTGTGCCACCTTCGCAAAGAATGAGCGGAAGGTTCCCTTTGCCTGGACAACTCATTCTCGATCAAGGCGTTGAGCTGATTGCGGAATACCGCTGAGGCGAATTTCTCGGCATGGGCGCGGATAGCACGCGGATCGAAATCGTCTTCGACCGCCTCGAACGCTGCCATCGTTTCGATCAAGCCTTCCTTGCTCTGCGGTGCGAAGCGAAAACCGACATGGGGGGATGAGACGGTTTCCCGTGCACCGCCAGCGTCGTAAGCCAAAACTGGGCGCCCGGATGCCATGGCCTCGACGGGGAGGATTCCGAAATCTTCCGTTCCGGGAAACAACAGAGCCCTGCACCGTGCGAGATGGTCGCCGAGGACGTGGAAGGGTTGGTGGCCGAGAAATTCGACATTGGGTCCGGCGATCGACTTCAGGAAACCCACTTGCTCACCCTCGCCTATCACGACCAATTTCCTGCCGGTTTCGGTACAGGCCTGAACGGCAATATCGGCGCGCTTGTAGGCCGTCAGCTGCCCCGCATAGAGATAGAACTCACCCTTGCCTTCTTGAATCGCAAAATCTTCGATTGCAACTGGTGGATGGATGACCGCAGCACCGCGATCGTAAAAGCGTCGTATCCGGCTCGCCACGTAGTCGGAATTCGCCACGAAGACATCTACCCTTGAAGCGGTGGTCACGTCCCACGCACGCAATATTGGAGCAGTGACGGACATCAATACCCGACCCAGCCACGGAAGGCCACGTCGGTACACATGGAATTGATCCCAAATGTAACGCATCGGCGAATGGCAATAGCAAACATGAAGGGCATCGGCGCGCGTGATAACGCCTTTTGCTGGCCCAGATTCGCTCGACAGCACCAGATCGTAATCCTGCAGATCAAATTGCTCGAGTGCGAACGGCATCAGCGGCAGCATCTTTGCGTAGTGCCGTTTCGCGCCGGGAATCTTTTGCAGAAAGGAGGTGCGAATGTTGCGCCTTTTCAGGCGGTCGCTGAGCCGCTCCGGGTCGCATACAAGCGTGAAAATATCGGCTTGCGGAAACATTCGGCAAAGTTCCTCAACAACCTTCTCGCCGCCCCGCATTGATACGAGCCAATAATGCACAATGGCCACGCGAAGATGCTCGGTGTCGCCTTGGCTGCGGATTTTGCCGGCCGAACGTTTTGCCACCGTTTGTGTATCTGCCAGAAACGGCATTGCTGTCGGCAGGGGTGATCTCGCGTTGAAGGTCATATCGAGGCTCCCGATAAAATTAGAGCGTCCGACAGCCGGAGCCCCTTGCTTTCCGAAGTCAGGCTGTTGTATTGCGCGAGAAGAGCGTCGCGCCATTCTTCATGCGTCGATGCGAGGTTCCGCGACAGCCGGAAAGCCCGCTCGCTCATCAGGCGAACCTCGTTATTTGGCATTCGCCGGAACGTCGTCAAAGTGTCTGAGAAGGATTGCTCGTCCTGCGTATTGCAGGAAAGGGCTATGCCTGCAGTCACCATTTCCTCGGCCAGGAATGCACTTTCAGACATTATGACGGGGACACCGCACGCGGCAGCTTCAATCGCGACGAGGCCAAAGGGTTCAGGATAGCGCGAGGGCATTAAAAGTGCGCTCGCCTGGCGAATGATCGGTCCGATCTCCGCATGCGACTTCCACCCGAGAGCCCTCACATGTTCTCCAGCCGTTGCGACCCGCTTCATGAGAGGCCCGTCGCCAACCACGCATAGCCTCGCGCCTGCTTTGCGCGTTGCTGCCACAGCGTCTTCCACGCCCTTTTCCTCGTCAAGGCGACCGACAAATATGAACTCGTCATTGCTCTCCGCACAAACGCGTTCGGCAGAAAGTCTAGTGACGGGGTTCCGGACTGTTTTCAGGCGCTGGGCCCGATAGCCGGCCTTGAGGAAGAAGCTCGCCATTTTTTCGTGCGGCAGAATAATTCTGCCGAATTCGCCACGATTTCTCAGAAGGCGGACGATATTCGAGCTGCGGGCCGCTCTCCACAACTTGTGCCGATAGCTTCGCTTGTCGCAGGCAGTCGCCATGCAGCTAATGCTAAGCGGACGTCGGATACAGGTCTCTTGCGCCTGGTAGTCAAAGAACGCGCCGTTGGGGCAAGCCATGAAGAAATCGTGGGCGTGCACCACACATCGTCTGGCCACAGGCACCAGCGCATTGAAGATCGCAGGCGATAGGATCTTGGACCAACCGTGAACGTGATAAGCCGTGTTCGGAGTGTCGTTTGCAAGAATAAACGCTGCGATCATCCGTGCCGCATAAACGTTGTAGATGCCGGAAAAAAAGGCTTTGGTGCGTTCGGCGTTCATCAGATCGCGGCCGTGAAGTGGCATGACAGAGACCCCGATGTCGGCGAGCTCTGGATTCACGCCGTCGTCGCCGCAAATATAAGTCACGGAGATATCGAGGCCCCGAAAGAGTTTGGCAGAAAGCAGCGACAGCGCGGTCGCTCCACCTCGAGCGGTGGAGTAGTCATCAATAATGACCACACGGTCAAGACCAGTATTGAGCAAGTCCTGTCTGCGATCGCGCTGATAAGTTTCCAGTGGCAGTATGGTCGGATAAGCAGAGCGAACTGGATCCTCGTAGATTTGGCTTTTATCGTTCATCCTCTGTTCTCCAACAAATATTTTCATTCATCCTTGCACCAAATTCGAAAATACATTTCATCAAAGCGGCTAACTTATAAGTCCACTATTTTTAATTCTCCTAAAGATCCATTTAATATTACTGGACCAAGCCTAACTATTTTCATAGAACAAATGCAATCTAGTCTTGGCTGAGCTATTGGGGTATTTACTGTGGTTTGATTGCATTAGTAGCATCAATTTTTATCATCGATTATGACCCCGGTCACAGACAACCCTGTTGCGCTGCATCAAACTCTGCTTCTAACCGGATCATTCTGGGAGACGATTCATGACGTGGGAAGCACAGCGAATTGAAGTAGGCAAATCCTGGTCAGGTGTCGAAAAGACCGTACAAGGAAACGGCCAGCGAGCGTCTATATCTGAACCGATCGGCAAATCGTCCAAGCGTTTTGTAGACGTTATTTTAGCAAGTACCGCGCTGCTACTGCTGTCGCCGCTTCTCCTGATAGTCGCGCTTATCGTGAAGTTTAGTGATGGTGGCCCGGTGTTTTATTCTCACAGCCGGGTTGGCTTGGGCGGGGGTACATTTAGATGTCTCAAGTTTCGCACGATGAAACAAGATGCAGGCGCTCGTCTCACGGAATTGCTGAAAGCCAATCCAACAGCGAGGATGGAATGGGAGGCTACCAGAAAGCTAAAGAACGATCCGAGGATTACCGTCGTTGGCGCGATCCTTCGTGAATCGAGCATCGATGAACTGCCACAGCTGATCAACATCGTGCGCGGCGAGATGAGTCTTGTGGGCCCACGGCCGATCACCTCTGAGGAACTCCCGTTCTATGGAGAGCACGCTTCGTCCTATATGGCCGGCCGTCCAGGCCTGACGGGGCACTGGCAAATCAACGGACGTAACGATGTCAGCTACGAGCAACGTGTCAGTCTTGATGTTCAGTACCTGCAGAACTGGTCGCTCGCTTGGGACTTTGTGATCATGGCGAAGACGGTTCCAGTCCTGTTTTCACACCGCGGATCCTACTAACCCCAGCTCCAGGAAGAACGCCCCTCTTCCTGTCGAGTTCTCACCGTTTTTTTGCGGCGCAGATGGGCACCAGCGATTGGATGACAATGAAATGACTTCCAGCCACACATTCAGCGGTGTTTCATCGATATCCTTGCCCAGCGCGAGCACAGGGGAGAGCTCGCAGCTGACTCTCCGGGACATTCAGTTTTTCCTACGGATGCGGTGGCGTTGGATTGTCATTACAACCAGCATCTTCCTCGCAGGGGCCGTGATTTACGTCCTGACTGCCCAGCCCACCTATATTGCGACCACACAGCTGTACATCTCTCCTCAATTGAACAGTTCTGAAGCGCAAAAGGCATTCGCCGAAGACGCATTTTTGGAGGCCCAGTTGGAAATTGCTAGATCCAACGACGTATTCGGTGCAACGGCGAAATCGCTCGACCTTGTCAACGATCCCGATTTTGCCCGCAGTGCACCGTCGCTGCTTGACATCGGAAAGGATTGGCTGGCGCGCAGTTTGACCGTCGATCGGGATTCGCGTGGGACGACAGGCCCTGCCTCAGGGGCAACTGACAAATCAGATCGCGCCATCGCAAGATTACAAAACAACGTGGCGATGCGTCAGATCGGGCGTTCGATGATCCTCGAGATATCGGCCTCCGCATCCACCGCCAGGAAGGCTGTGGCAATTGCCGATACGGTTGCGCGCGAATACATCCGGAAAAACGTTCTTATGAAGGCCCAGGCCGCTCACCAGTATAGCGATTGGCTGGAAAAGTTCCTGGTCGAGCAACAGCGGGGACTAACCGATGCTGCCAACGACCTTGCCGACTTCAAGAGCAGCCCGCGTGATCAGTTTAAGCTCGTCCAACTGCAAAGTGCGGCTGCGGCCCGCCGCGCGCTTTATGAAAATACTCTTACGCAATATTCCGAAGCCAAGCAGCGAATATCCGATCCCGTATCCGATGCCACGATCGTCTCACCGGCAACCTCGCCGCTTTCCAAGGCAAGGCCGCGCAGTGCGCTCATCATCGGCTTTGCGGCGGTGTTGGGAGCGAGTGCAGGCGCGATGCTTGGCATGATTCGCCACGCCGGGGACCGCCGTATCATTCGGGTGCAACGGTTTGCGGATGCAGCAGGCTTGCCCTTCGTTACATCACTGGCGAAATCAGGGAAAACCCGGAAGGGCCGACCCGGTGGGCCTGTGGCTGCTGAGGCAGATAGTGGTAGCGCCATCACCTATCCGTTCATACCGGGCATGGCGGAATTAAGTGCAACGATGGTAGGGCTGCGGCGTAAACGGAAGGTTGTGGTCATTGGAATTGTCGGTGTCAATCGGGGGGGCGGAGCATCGACGATAGCCTGCGAACTTGCATTCTTGTGCGCCAAATCGGGGTCCCGAACACTTCTCATCGATGCGGCGGCCGACAAATCGTCCCTCAGCGGTTCGATTGCGCCCCACAGCACGATTGGCCTTAGCGACGTTCTCGAAGATGCGCACCTTCTTCATGACGCAATGTTGGCTGTTACACCAACATTGAGGTTTCTCCCCCTCGGCACTGTGCAGGGGGTTACCCCAGCTATTCGCTTGAGTTCCAACCGCACGCAGTTGAACTTCGACAGCCTGAAAAAAGTATTTGACGCCGTGTTCGTCGATATCTCGCCCTTGTCTCAATCACCCGACGCCAATGCAATCGCACCTGTGCTGGATGGCGTCTTGGTCGTTGCCTGGCACGGGCGCACATCCATCGATGAGGCAGTCAGAGCAATCGATAGTCTGCGCAATGTTGGCGCCGAGGTGCTTGGCGCTGTCATCAACAAGGCACCGCTGAGAATGCAGTCATGACCGTCACTATTTCAGATATTACCGGACAAGGGGCTTCAATTGAGCCATTCGTCCCTGCTGCGGAGCGCGCAGGCCCCCAGATCAGGACTGTCGTTGGCATAGCTTCGGCGGGACGCCCGACGGTTTTGCGAACGACTGTCGACTATCTTACGAACTTGGAAAATCGCCCCGAATCGATCTTCGTTTGCGTGCCAGACAGTGACGATGCTGCTGGTCTTGCCGATCGCCCCGGCGTCGTACTCATGATTGGCGCAAGAGGCTTGACCTGCCAGCGTAACCGGATTGTCCAGGCAGCGGTCCGCGACGCCGACATTCTTGTCTTTTTCGATGACGATTTCATCCCTGCCCCGCATTTCATACCCCGCATGGAGGCTGTGTTCGCTCGGGAACCAAATGTGATGATCGCGACGGGCGAGGTCTTAGCCGATGGCATCCTTGGTATGGGCATTTCCCTGTCCGATGCGCTGAAAGTCATTACAACCACCGCCGAGCGGCCTTTATTGGTCACGGATACTTACAACGCTTACGGGTGTAACATGGTCATCCGCTTGTCATGCGTGGTTCACCACCGCCTTGCCTTTGACGAGCAGCTCCCACTTCATGGCTGGCTCGAGGACGTCGACTTCAGCAGAATCATGGCCCGTTACGGACGATCCGTTCGTGTCGAGGGCGCGTACGGCGTTCATCTTGGAGTCAAATCCGGTCGCCAGCCTGGGCTGAGGCTTGGTTATTCCCAGATTGCCAATCCCACCTATCTCATCAGGAAGGGCACCATGTCGAGGACTCGCGCATGGGCCCAAATGGGCCGCAACATTGCAGCAAATGCTTTTGGCACGCTGTTTGGCGACGGCTCAATCGATCGGTGGGGGCGCATCAGCGGTAACATAATCGCTCTGGCGGATTTGCTTAGAGGGCGCGCGCATCCATCTAAGATCCTTAAATTCGATAATTTCCCGCTTCAGGAAACGGATTCATTATCCAGCGTAACAAGGCGGAGGTAGGAGACGCCATGCAATGCATTTCTTCGCTCAAACTCGATCGCCAGCCAACCGCAACGCCCTGTCCAGCACGCTCGAAATTTCGGATCGTGTCAGATAGCTTGGCCATTGTCTGCCATGTCCTGCTTGTTTTTTCCTCCATCACCTTTTGGGGAGTAGCGCACGCCGATCCTTACACGCTTGTCACCGAGGACAAGGTTAAATTGCGTGTTGTCGATTGGCAAACTTCTGAAACCCCTCAATATACTGGCTGGGAGGCGCTTCAGGGCGACTATCAAGTTGATGACACAGGCAGTTTGTCGATCCCGATAGCAGGACACATAAGGGCGGCAGGGAAAACAACTGAAAAAGTAGCGGACGAGATTGCTAACGCGTTGGCAGGAAATGCGAATCTTCCCGGAAAGCCATTTGTAGCCTTGGAGATCGCAGAACATGCCCCGATCTTTGTAACCGGATACGTGCAGACCCCAGGGCGCTACCCCTTTGAAACAAATATGACTGTAATGAAGGCGGTGAGCCTGGCGGGCGGTTTCATGCGCCCACGCGAAGGCAACGCCGCTTACTTCGAGCGCGACCGCATTCAGGCAGCGGGTGACTATCAGGCCGCCAACCTCAAATGGCGCGATCTGCTGATGCAACAGGCGCGTCTGCGGGCCGAGGCCGCTGGCCAACAGGATTTCGCGATTCCCCCTGAACTTGCGGGTACGCCCGATGTTGAGAAACTGAAGACTGAAGAGGCCAATTTGATGCGGCTCCGGCGTGTCGAAGCGGAGAGTCAGATCGCTGCAGCAGATGATCTCAGCCGCCTCTATAGCCAGGAAATCAAGTCGCTCGAAGCCAAGGTCGTCACGCAAACGCGACAGATCTCCCTTGCACAGGAGGAGCTGGACGCCGTCAGCAGCCTTACCCGCAAGGGCTTGTCGAACAATGCCCGTCAGTTTTCTTCGGACAGAAACCTGGCCGACGCCCAAAGCGCGATGCTCGATATCGAAGTCGCTCTGACAAAAGCCCGCCAGGAGCTCAGAGACAGCGAACGCGAAAAGGCCAAGATCATTGACAAGCAAAATTCCGACACCCAACAACAGCTGAACGCGACCGATCTGGCCATCAGAAAGGCCGCTGTCGAAATGCAGGTCGCACAATTGTTGGGCGAACATGCGGGATACAGTGCCGAACCAGCCCGGGCTGGAGCGGACGCCATGCCCCTCGGAAAAGCACAAAAGACTTTCAAAGTGACACGGCGCAGTGAGGATGGGACCAATCGCGATATAAAGGCAACTGAGACAACTGCCTTGCTGCCGCACGACCTCGTTGAAATCGGGGTTGGCGCGAGAGCTGATGAGTTGTCTTCGTCGCTGCCATCGAGTTCGTCGCAGTCCGTTGCCTCCAATTTGGCCCGACAGGACCCGCCATCTCGCGCTGATGTTTCAAGCGCTATCGAAGGAGGCGGCGGCCGTGATTGAAGCTTTGGGAGTCCTCTGGCTTAGCCCCATCATAGCGGCACCAACGAGGTCGGCGACGTTGCTTTCCAAATGGGATTGTGAAGCATGATAATAGAACCGCTTGGGTATATTGTCGTGCTGTTGGGCATGTTCGGTGTTGCCTATGGAGCGCCCTTGTCCATCGGGGCACTGTGTTTGTCGACGCTGTTCGGGGCCGCGGCCGCGCTCCAGCTACCTTGGCTCGGCGGTGCCAGCATCCAACCTGGCCATCTTATGGTCCTCTTTTTCATCGCAAGCGTGTCACTGCGCCCCGTCCAAGCTCAGGCATCCTTGGCCAGTGTTGCTTATCCGGGGCCGGGATTCTGGTTTGCCGCCTATGTCCTGTTCTCCGTCGCAACGGCTTTCTTTCTGCCGCGGATTTTTGCCGGAACCACCTTGGTTTATTCCTCAGCCCGCAACGTGCTGGGCACAATGTCGACGGTTGCCTCGCCGCTAGCGCCAGGTTCGTCCAATGTTACCCAGGCCATATATCTCCTCAGCGACCTTGCCTGTTTTGCCGCCGCCGGCGGGCTCGCTCGGCTCGGCTATGCGCCGGTGATTGCAAGAAGCTTGGTCGTAACGACAATGGCCTGCGTCGTCCTGGCGATTGTGGATATTGCGACGTTTCTGACCGACCAGTCGCAGTTGCTCGATTTCATACGCAATGCCAACTATACGATGCATACGGCCGAGACGATCGCCGGTTTTAAGCGCATTGTCGGCTCCTTTCCCGAAGCAAGCACGTATGCTGGCGCCGCATTGGCCCTCTTCTCATTCACGTTCATGCTTTGGCTAGAACGCTTTCCGACCCGCCTGGCGGGACTGGCGGCTGTGTCCATTGGCGTCACAATCCTGATCTCCACATCGACAACGGCATATGTTGGCGCTCTATTTGTTCTCTCTATCCTCGTGCTCTACTGCGTGAAACGTTTGCTCGGCGGCCGGGCCGGTCGCCCCCATGCGAGTTTCCTGATCATCACGCTGTTCATTGTTCCCTGTGTAGTCGCCACTATCATGCAGATGCCAGATGTCTGGAATACCATTACGGAACTTGTTGATGCTACCTTCACGGACAAACTCGATTCTCAATCGGGCGAAGAACGCACCGCATGGAACACCTTGGCACTGATCTCCTTCGTGGACACCTCGACTTTCGGCGCAGGGTTAGGGACAGTGCGGGCATCAAGCTTCATCGCCGCTTTGCTGTCCAATGTCGGACTATGCGGCTCGCTGCTTTTTGGCGCCTTCCTGTACAGCCTCTTGACTACCGCACGCCTGCAGCCATCCGGTAACCGGCAGCACCGAGCGATCGGAATTGCTGCTGTGTTTGCGTCGTTCGCACAGATCGTTGTGGCAATGATATCCGGAAGCGGTACTGATCTCGGCTTGCTGTTCAGCATTACGGCCGGACTGGCAACAGGTTGCTTGGCAGCGCCGCAGCCCCCATCGCAATTTGTGAGAGGATGGCCGAAAAGCGCGCGTACCCGGGAGGCATCGCCGATGCTCGTTGTCCGATGACCTGCCCTATGATCCCTTCTTCGGCCTTAACTACGGCGGTGCTTGCTTGTCGCCTGCGCCGGATCGGCCACCGAACCATCTTTCGGAACCTTGCGTGCACGGCGACAAAGTCCCGACACGAAGACTCCCACCAAATACGAGATTTCCATCAGCACAAGGACGCCGATGCTATAGATCGTCGCTGCAATCAGGGAAAAGCCCCCTGCGTAAGATACGCCCCCCCAGCCGGCCGACACGAGAAAAGCAAAGATTGCAAAACCCCAGACAGGGACGGCACTGCCGGCTGCGATCGAAATCAACACGACGATAATAGCGCCGTTCAGTATCGTCATTATCCCTCGCTGTGCAGGTCCGCCAACAGCGGCCCGATGATAATAAAGGGCTCTTGTCAACTTGCCATAGTTAAGCGCCCGAAAATCGTCGTCAACCAGCCACTTTTATCTGGGCGCGCTCACGCTTGCATTGGCAAGAATATGACGGACCACATTTCAATACGACAATATATTGATGCGTGCAATCACGAGCGCATCGGCAATCAACTATAGGCAGGTGGTGTCATGAATAGCCAATGTGTCGTCTATGTTACAGATCTCGAATACTCGTTTCCGACTATTCTTTCGGCGCTTCAGGCCCGAAAATTCACCAGCGAAGCGACCGACGTTTTAATCCTCCTGTCGGAGGGCCTCGACAATTTTGAACAGCTGAAAGGCCTTCTTGCCACTAGCCGGGTCTGTCTGGTCGATGCCACAGCCGCATTACGAGAGGCGCTTGGAAAGCTTGATACCACGTTTTTCCAGGGACGCATCAGCATCAGCACGATGGCCAAGCTAGTCCTTGGCGACGTTCTGCCTGCCAACTACACCCAGATCATCTATCTTGATGGCGACACGCAAGTAATCAGTGATTTGTCCCAGCTCGAGAACGCCAACGCCCCGGAAGGAAAGTTCTTTGCGGCCCGGGACTACACGGCGGTGATTGATTACCTGCGCACAGGAGTAGACAGACCCTATTTCAATGCAGGCGTGCTGAAGTTTCACCGTAACGGTTGGATTGGGCCGGAAGCACTGCAGATATTCTTGGAGCAACCGGAGGTCTGCGAAGGCAAGCACGATCAGGGAGCGCTGAACTACGTAGGCGGCTCCGCGCTCGTCATGATGTCGAATCGTTGGAATTTCCCTAAACAATTCCTCCATCTTGCGAACATGTCCTCCCTGTCCATTGTCCACTATATGGCACATCCAAAGCCATGGCATGGCACGTTCTTTCCATGGAGCGATGCTCAAAGCCGGGTGTACCGCGACTTGCGAAAGTCCGACCCGCTCTACGAGGCGCTCTATCACGGATTAACATTCGATCGTCTGATGCTATACAAATATCGCTCGATGGTGGAACGGCTGAAACACGCACTGCAGTCGGATTATTCTCAGCCACGCCTGCAACGGTTGCTCGTCGGAGACTACGCCATATGATCGTGACTCTTTTCGAACTGTGCCCTGGGGATACCGTCAGATCCGGGAATATTGGAGGAATTATCCCTAGACAAGGACACGGCAGTGAAACCGACCCTGATGGATTTCTATCTAGCGATGGTATCGTCATTGCGGACAGTTGGGTGAGCAGGGAGTGATCGATGGCTTTATTCGGCTTCCGTACAAGGAACCCTGAAAGGGATCGTCAAACGGACATCACGCGATTCCACAACGCCAGAGGGGCGATTAGGCGCGCCATTTCCGAAATTGAGCTGGAGCGAAGCGGCTTTCGCCGCCGATACGACGACACTGCTGCCGCCGCTGCTTTTTCCTTCGAGAACATGCAGAACGAAGGTGAAACACATCAGACGGCAGTTGACAAACTAGCTCATACTCTCATCCGGTTCTCCGAGCGCATCAATTTCCTTGAGAAGCAGATTGCTTTCATGCAGGAAATCGATGAAGCCATGACGAAATTTGAGAGCGAGAATGGTCTGGGACAAGACACCCTCCAGACTTGATGGCAAACACAACGGATCCAATTCGAGGCCCGTAGCTCCAGCACTTAGCAAGAAGTCTCAGCTTGCCGTAAATTTGCAGGGTCGCGGATCACATTAACTCTTGTTAGCCAGTTCCGAGAACTTGTGTATCAAAAAACATCAAGTTTTCGCCTTTTATGAGGGTATCAATCGGTCTGTCAGCTAAAATGGAGTATAAGCCCGAAATTGTATTCCTTCCAGGAAGCATGAAATCGTGCGGCTCGATTACAATACAGGGAAATTTGCTCACGACCGCTGCAGAACTTCGAAGAACCTCAGCCTCGGCGCCCTCGATATCCAGCTTTAGGATCAAAGGGTCCGCATTGGGGATCTCGGAGACGAGGGCTTCAATTGTGAAAGAAGGTGTTGTTCCTTCGTTTTCAACTGTTCTAGACCATGATGCCTTTGCAGTACTGCTAAGCCTCACACCATTTTGATGGTTCCAAATCGCCCCATAGATGGGCGAGATATTGCTAAAGGCTGAGCAATTGCTTTTCATTATAGCGAACGTTACTGGATCGGGTTCGACGGCTATAATGTGGGCTCCAGGATATGTTATTGCAAAGTATACCGCGCTATAGCCAACATTTCCGCCACCATCGATAATAAGAGGGGTTTTCCCGTTCCCAACGGATCTTTGCATCAAGCCCTTGAGCGCACGCTCGTTCCGCTCTCCTACGGAGTATTCTTCGGCGCCGAAAACCTGGCCGTAGACGAAAAGATCAGAATCTCGGCAACGCAGCTGGAGTTTATGAGGACCAACTCTAGTTGCGGCGTTGACTTTCAATGTTCGCTTTAACAGAATTTCCGCCGTTTTAGACCAGCCAACGCCGCGGACCAAATTCGAAATGTGTTTAATTATCCCAGGCACTGGCTCCTCCCGTTTGCATAATCGAATTACAAAACTAGGATGCTTTTTGGGCAATAAGGCGTCGAATGAACCGCCGTATCGTGTAGGGATGGACAACTCGCAACTTTCTCTCGCGCTAGGCTGGCGAAAAGAGCCGGGAAACATCGCTCATGCCGAAGTTGCGACGCCTGTGTTTAACGTCAAAGCGCCTTGCCTCCTATCGGTACAGAGGATGGTTGTCGAAGCAGAATAAGACACTTTCGCAAACCCTCCGCTCGATTTCGAACTGTCCATATAGGCGACGATGCCGAGCCAAAACTCCAGCCTGTCATCGACCAGCACCGGCTGCTTCCACTCACACTCTTTGATACTAAAAGCGATTTGCTCCACCTGATTCTCCGAGCGCGTTCGAGCATAGTCTTGTACGGCCTCAGAGCCGATACAACGCGGCCCAACCGGGTAAAGCAGCCATTCAACACTTATCACGGACAGGAAAAACCTCAATTAGATTGATGGCCGATTTTTTTCAGCAGGAAAAATTCTGTGCGTGCGGGGGGTGCGGCTTGAAACAGCTTCTAGAGATTTGCCGCCGGCTCATGCAAACAGACCCCTGCGTCTGTCCTGCTTCTGCTTCTCGGAGTCGTGGTATTCTTTCGACACAGCCTGCAGGTTTGTAGGGTCAAAGAAAAGCGTCTCGTCACCGTTGTGAGGCATGATGTGATCTACCACCGGGCTGTTGGGGGATCGGGCCTTGCCAATCAACAACACGCCTGTTTGCCGGCAAGTGTAGTTGTCCCTGATGAGGATCTGCAGGCGGAGCTTCTGCCAACGTGCTGAGTGATACCAGGCGCGCCAGTGTTGAGTTTTCTCTCGATGTCTGTCCCGCGCCTTACTGTCGCCAGGCGTGGGGCCGAGGCGTGGTGCAAAGGTACCGAGGCGGGGCTTAAGCAACTTGACCATCAAAGCATGCCCTCGTCCTTGAGGTATTGACGTATGTTTCGCTCGAGCTCGATCAATACCTGCGCCTTTTGGAGCGCAGTAAAGGCCTGCAGTTCGGCCGACGTTGCAGCTATGGTCTCGCGGCCTTTGCCATTCGCGATCATGCGATCGATGGACGCCTGCACCATTTCCTTCGACTTCTCATCGAAATGCCGGCTGTCCACTAGTAGGGCCTCGTAGATGAACTGTTTATTGTTCATTGATCAGCTCTCCCGCTAGGAACCCGATAACGCGGCTTCTGCTTTTTGACGCCAAGCTGCTGTTCGATGAGAAGCATCTCATGCTCAAGATGTTCGATCCGCTCAATCAACGCGTTACCTTGCGCTCCAGGTATCCTGGGGAATGCCGAATCGTTGCTCCGCGCACCAAGTTTCGATCATCTCATCCTCACGTCGCGGCTGCTGGGGCAAAGCGGGTGTCAGCGACGCCCTTAGCACCTGTAGCTCGGCAATGATCCCGTCTAGCTTGGCAAGTGGCGAGGTCAAGCGGCACCGCCATCGGTCATTTCTCTTCGAGATGCAGGGGTCTCACCCCCGCACCCCTGATTGGGGGATGATCCCCCAAACCCACACGACCCGCTGCGCGGCTCGTTTTTCGCTCTGAGGATGATCATGCCGCTCCATCCGTGCCGCGGTAATGCTGGCAAATATTAACTTCACGAGAGACGGCATCTGCAAATGCAGCAATCTCGGTTTCGATCATTGGGGCGCTGAGACCAGAAGCATGCATTTCTTTCCAAAGCCGATTTACAAGGCGTGTCCAATGCGACTTGCCCTGCAAGTAGCTTTTGGCGTTCAAGGCCCCAGCTGCATCAGTGACAAGTTTCCGTCTACGCGCGAGCGGGAATACGTGAACCGTTGCCGGCTTTCGATGTGTGAAAAGATCAAGCTGCATCATCGCCTCTCTCTTCTTGAGTATCTTCAAGGGTGAAGGGACAACTGGTGTCACCATGAATTGGACAACTGGTGTCACCATGATCGTTCGCGACCGGCAGCAATTCGTAGTGACAACTGGTGTCACCATGAATCTCACCGGGGATCCATGTTTTGACGGGAAGGTCTTTGGGTATAGCTAGCCGAATCAACCTCGATCGAACAAGTTTTCCATTGCGCGAACGCCTCCATCCTCGCTCGACAATGAACAGTCCGAGTGCGCAAATTGACGCCATATCGCGCTTGATGGTTCGCTCCGAGCATCTGCCGGCGCGCATCGCTATTGTCTCGTTTGTCGCCCAGAAAGTACCTGTATTCCAATGGACGAAGCGCTCCACAATGGCCATTACCCGAAAGCTCACGCCAGCTTGATTGCAGACCTGCATGGCTACGGCATGCCAGGCTTCGAAAGCTTCTTTCCGTGCTTTGCTTTCCTTGGGCCAGTTTATCGGTAAACGTGCCCGCGGAGCCAGGGTCGTGGCATTCTTTGGCACCTCGACTTGCCTTGGCAACGGAACGAAGACACGCTGTGCGGCCCCCTTCGTGGATTTTTGCCTATGGGTCATAACGCCCTCGCTTTGATCAGATGGGCCATCTTGGGCGCTTCACATGCCTGCAGGGCCGTGAGGCCAAAACGTTCGCGCAGTAGCACGACGCCGGGCGTGTTGAAGTCGCGAGGGGTGGTGGCGTACCAGCGGGCCGCCTCGTCGACGATATCGCTATGCTCATGCTCGGGAGGAGTAAGGTCAGTCATGAACCCTTCCTTTCCATACGATCGATGAGCCGGTCGGCGATCCTGTGACAACGGTTGCCGAGGTGGAGGAGTCCAATGGCGAGGTAAGCGCGGAACAGTCTCATGCGTGCACATCCTTCTGGTCCAGTGCAGCGAAATACTTCTTTTTCAGCGCTTCTGCCCGGCTGGTCGCGTCGTGAAAGGCGAATGACGCAAGATCATTCTCGATGCAGAGTAGTTCTTGATATTTTTGCAGGTCTTCGAACAAATTTTCAGCGATATTCGCCATGCTGACCAAGGCGTTAATATCGTATTCCATATCCTTGAATGCCTCGACGATTGTCACGTTCTGGGCATGTGTGCTATCAATCGACGTGTTCATAGACATTTTCCTTCCTGGGAAATTGAGAACGATGGCTCGGACGAGGTTGCTGCCTCTCCGAGCTTTTCTGTTTGAGCGGTGCGGCTCATGCTGCTGCGCTCCGTTCGGATGTCGATCGCACCGGCTGGGAAAGGCGTTCAGCCGCCCAGGCGTCGAGGTCTTCCGGGCGATACAGTGGAATGCGCCCAGCGTATTGCATGGCGGGCCCACCGCCGGTCGATGCGAGCTTGTTAAGCGTTGCGACTGCAACTGGGATGCCATGATTTTCCAGCATGTAGGCCGGCACCTCAGTGCGACGAAGGCGGGGACGTTCAAAATTCATCATGGGTTAACCACCTGACTAACTTATCATAGCATTAATGCTATGATTGGATTAAGAGAGATAATTGTGGTTAAGTCAAGCGCGATATATCATGCTTGCTATGATTAATGAAAAGGACCGGGGATAGTGAAGAGCCAGACAAGAGTTAAAGACTATGATCAGTTCCAACTGCGCCTCCCGCCGGGAATGCGAGAGCGCATCAAATCCAAAGCCGACCGGGCTGGCATGTCTATGAACGATGCAATTCTTTGGTGCTTGGAGCGGCACTTCCCAGCCCCCGCCACTCTCGAGGCCAAGATCAGTCATTTATCGACGCTTGTAGCGCTTCTGAAGCGCGGCAACGACTTCGAGCAACAGATTGACACTCTTATTGACGATCTGGATTCCACCCTGCGCGACGTTGCCAACGGAAAAATAAAGACATCAACTGATTTTCGCGCAAATGTTTTTTCGCAGATTGATGAGTGGGATGGCGATGCTGCCGAAGATGCGACCGATCCTTTTGATGACGAAAATTGGTCTTCCTATCGATCGGATGAGACACCCGAGTATGTTCCGGTAGCGGATGACGATCCATTTGCGGACCCCCCGAAAAAACAGAAATAGGTTCACAGCCCCCGCATCTGCTTCTCAACCTCTTTGGCAATCTTGTCCGCGGCAGCAATCAGAACCGTGTCCAGTCGGTGTGTATAGCGACTTGTGATGCCCACTCCGGAATGGCCCAGAATGGCGCCGATTGTGCTGTCGGAAAAGCCAATGTCAGCGCCGACGCTGGCAAACGAATGGCGAAGGACGTGCGGCGTCACGTCAGTTAGCCCGGCCGATTTGAAGATGTCGCGGTAGAAGCGTTTGATCCCAGCATAAGGCCTTTTGTCGAGAGTGACGGCCGGAAACACGAAGGGATTGCCCTCCTGCTGGCTGAGGCGCTTAAGCACCGCCTTGGCGGCCTTAGCCAATGGTCGAACTGACTTTCCCGTCTTCGTGTCGTCGAGGCGCAGGATACCCAACGAGAGATCGACCTCGGTCCACCTGAGGTTTTCAATCTCGCCTATGCGGCAGCCGGTAAGAGCGGCGAGCCTCAGCATGGCGCTTCCCTGCCATGCCTTCGTTTCGTCGTGCTCAGCGGCGCTCAGTTCCTTGCCAAACACCTTGTATTCATCAGGGGAGAGCCGGCGCTCTCGCTTACCTATGGCCGGCCGCTTAACGCCGTGTGTCGGATTGGTCGGGATGACGCCTTCGGACACGGCGTAGGATAGTATTGCTCCGAATGAGGCAACCGCGCGTGTTGCGGAACCGCCGCCACCCGAGACCCGTACTCGCCCCCGCAGCTTACCGGACAGTGTCTTTTCCTTGGCTGTTTTCCCGGCCGTCACGTCGCGGATGAACTTCACGATATCAGTCGGCTTCAAATCGATCACCAGTCGTTTGCCGAGCAATGGCCGCACATGCGCGCTCGTCATGCTCCGATCGGTATCAATGGAGGCCTTCTTTTTGGGTTTGCCCCCTCGCCCTATGAGAAGCCCTTTGTCCGCTGCTTCGAAATAGTGATCGCACAACTGGTCGACAGTGAGCGATTTCCGGCGGGTCTTTCGCTCCAGATGAGGATCCTCGCCTTTCAGCACATCGCCAAGAGTGATCTTGGCCATCTTGCGGGCGTCGTCGACCGTGAGCTTGCCATAGCTGCCCAGCGACATGCGCGTTCGCTGACCGTCCTGGTTGTAATAGTCGGCATAGAAGGAAATGCGGCCCGAGGGGAACACTCGAGCGCCGAATCCGGCCAAATCGCTGCACCAAAGAAAGTATGGCTTTTCTCGTTTTTCGACGTTGTCTATGATTGTTTTTGTGAGCTTCGGCACTGCGACCCCATCATTCAATTTTCCAAGTGTCACCACAGTGTCACCATAAAATAGAAAACTTGGGAAGAGGTACGGGCACACAAGCGAGCACAATACAGCAATAAGATGCTGATTTACCTAAGATAATATCGCATCATACAAAAGTGGATAACTTGCGCAAAGGGCGCATTCTGGCATTCGTAATGATGGGGTCGCGTGTTCGAGTCACGCAAGCGGCACCAGTTTCTCCTCGCCGCGCTTCTGTTGCACACGAACAATCACGTTCAATTTATCGAGCGCCTTCTATCAAATCGCCGCGTGCTCTGGCTTCATGCACGAACAACAGGGGGCGGAGTTCGGCATGCGCCATTTTCCACGGTCGATCATGGCGCTGATTGCGGGTTCCGTATTGGTGTTGGGCCTGATGGCCGGCGCCGCTGCGGCCCCCGCAGGAAACGCTGCATCGGCAGCGGCCGGCACCGGAACTGCAGAACCGGCGGATTTTGGCTTTCCCCTTCCGAACCCGGAACCGTCCTTGCCACCCGAAATCGATCGTTTTGCGCCACCGGTATTTGCCGCCGGCGCCGGCGCGCCCGCAATTGCCGAAATCTCGCGCACTGCCGGACCCGATGAAATCATCTCGATGACGGGTGTCGGGCTGGAAAAGCAAACCGGCTTTGGAATTTTCGCGCAGGCGCCCACCGCAATCGAGGGCACCCTCTCCTCGTCCAGGCCGCTACGCGCCGATGCGAGCGCAGCAACGCTGCTGCTCCCCGCCTCCCTGCCGGCATGGTCGATGTATCTCGTTTGGCCGGAACGCGACGGCGCGCGCGGCAAGCCCTTTGCCGTCAACCGTACCGAAGCCTGGTGGCTCGGCCCGGACAATACAACGGCTGGGACGGCCATTTCGCTCTACGGACGCAACCTTGCGCATATGAACGGCACGTCGACGGCCTTTATCTACATCAAGCCTGCGAACGCGCCCGGCCTGTTCGTCGCCCCCACATCCGTCAACCCCTTCCGGGTCGAGTTCAAGGTCCCGGATCTCGCGGCTGGCTCCTACGAAGTCTGGGTCCATAACGGCCATGGCGGCCGCTTCGGCTGGAGTGGGCCGCTGCCGCTGCGGGTACTCGGCAAGTCGCCCTGGGCGGGACAGGAAGAGCGCATCCTTGATGTAAAATCGTTTGGCGCGACAGGCAACGGCACCAGCGACGACACCAGCGCTATCAAAGAGACGCTCGAGGCTGCAGCAGCAAGCGCGCCCGCAACGGTACATCTTCCCGCCGGGACCTATCGCGTTTCTTCCACGCTGACCGCACCGGTCAATGTCCGTTGGCTTGGCGACGGCATGGACCAGACCGTCATAAGGCTCGATGCCAATACGGGCGCGAGCATGATCGACCAGGCGGAGCGCAGTGTGCAGTTCGAGCGGCTGACCTTCGACGCCAATGGCAATACCGGTTCGAAGCCGCTCATGAACCTCGGCGCCGTCTCGAATTTGCGGCTGCAATCGGTGCGGCTCATTGCATGGAACATTCCGGCGCTGGAAACGGACCGTTCGTCTGGCATCTACATCGATGGTTCCGAGCTTATCGAGAATGGATCATTTTATGGCAGCAGCAACCAGCTGTTCATGACCAATAACCGGTTCCGCATGACCGGCTATGGCGAATCGGTTGCTGCGCTCTGGGGCGGCCGCGACTTTTCGATGATCGGCAACGATCTTGCCAACGCCGATGAGACCCGCGACCACGGCCACGGCATTGGCCGTTTCTTCGTCGCGCAGGGGCATTTCGGCAACCTTCGGAACATGTATTGGGAGGGCAATCGCTCCCACAATGCCGCGCCGCACGACTGCAACACCGTCGATTGCAACAAGGGCGAACAGATCTGCTTCGAAATGGTCGGCAGTGAGCTCAAGGATGGCTTCATCGGAGCGACGCCGACCAGCGTCACGTTCGCCGAGTTGGCTGCAACCGATGAGCGGAGCGGCCGCGATCTGGTGATCGTCGGCGGCACTGGCGCAGGGCAACGTCGCCATATTGTTGACGTGAAAGCCAATACGGCGATGTTGGACCGACCCTGGAACGTCGTTCCCGACCGGTCGAGCCGGTTTGCATTCGCCGCCACCGCATCGCAGATCGCCGTCTACAACAACAGCTTTGAAGGCCGCGCGAGCTACGCCGAGCACGACTCGGATTCGACGGCGGTCCTGCTCTACGGCAATGTTTACGATGCCGTGGTGGACAGCAACCGGATTTCGCAAATGCGCCACGCCATGATGACCGTCGCATTGACGTCAACGTCGGGCCTCAGCCCCTACTTCCTGCAATATTCGAACAACAACATCTCCGACAGCAATAGTGGGCTCTATGTCGGAACGACATTCACGGATGCAGGAACAGCCGGGGTCTGGGGCGGTCTCGGCAATATCTACCGCAACAACACATTCGATCGGCTTGCCCATATCGGCGTCGAATACGAAAGCTGGAGCTACGAGGGCGCCGACTATAATGGCACGGTGTTTGAGAAGAACAGGTTTACCAACCTTCCCTTCGGGTTCATCGATGGCTTCCGCCTGATGTGGACCTATGATGGAAATTTTAAGGAAGCGCCGCCGCGCAGTTCGCGCAAATACAATACCATTCTCTATCGCAACAGCTTTGATCGCGGGGCCGCCCCCTTGCCGCGCAGCGTCGGTTTCAAGTCGCTGCAGCCGGCCAACACATGGCTGAATATCGATTCCACCTGGACCGGCTTTGCTGCCGACAATAGCGGTCCATCCCAATGAGACCTAATCCGAAAACAGCGGCTGGCGCTCGAAGTTTTTCCAATCGCTCAGCAATTGATCTGCCTTGCCGATTTGATAGCAGCGCTGCCAGCCTGCCACGGCACCAATCGCGCGGTGAACGCCGGGATCGGTCGTTGCCTCGGTGAGTTGGTGCAGCAGTTCGCGTGACGTCGCGATATCGTTTTCGGCGCCAAGGGAATCCTGCAAATGCGAGAGGCGCTTCAGATACTTGCCCGTCGCTCCATGACCCGCATAGAGCGGTAGGAAGAACTCCAGCGCATAGCGCAGCTTTTTCAGCGTGATTCGTACTTTGTGCCTTTGCTCGGGCGCCAAATGGCGGAAATGACGGCCAAGCTTGAGCGCCTTGCGCTCGATGCGGCCAAGGACGCGCGCACCAAGCTTGCCCACCGGCTCCGACAGAACGCCAAGGGTTCCCGCGCTGATGTCATTGCGCCAGTTGCGCTGCTCGATCACCAGACCGAGTGAAAGCAGGAAGCGATTGACGCCCGGCGAGGCGAGCACTTCACGCACCTTCACATAGGCCTCGTCCCTGAAGGGATGCGCAGCCATCCTCAGGCCGGAAAAGTCGATATCTTCGAGTTCGACCGTCTCGAGGTTGGCGATGGTCGATGAGATGAAGACCTCCCAATTGCGGGCAGGTCCAAGATTGCTGGCAAGCTGCTTGGCCTCGGCTTCGAGTACAGCCAGCGCCGGGGCGCCGATTTCGTGGCGCAGCAGCCAAAGCAATGTGCGCAGCCGGCGCAGTCCCACCCGCAACTGATGGACGCCATCCGGCACTTCGGAGAGCTCGGCGGGAACGAGATTGGCGAGAATCTGCTGGTGGCAATTGGCCAGGAGAGCCGCGATGGCATCGTCAACAATATCGTCGCGGCCGATCCCGGACTGCGTTGCCTTGAACGCCTTGGGCGTCTTGATGCAGGCGAGTGCATAGCCGCGATCCGATTTCGTCTGGACGCCGAGCCGGAGCGGCTCGGTTTCCATGAGGCTGAGGCCAAGTTCATAAAGCGCCGCGGGGCGCCCCTGCTTCAGCTCGAGTTCCACTTCCGAAATCGGCTGCTGCCAGGCGCCTGCCTCGACTTTCCCGTCATCGAAAGCGACCTCGATCTGGGCGCCCGGAACATCGACCATGAGTGCGTGCCGGCGAACATTGGTGGCGAATGCAGGAACGAGCGATTGCGGATCAAGCTTGTCGAATGGCGCGCCGATTTCCAGAAGCGGCAATGAACCCAGATCGGGCGCCATCGCATGGACTGGCGATTCCCATTCGTGGCGCGAAAGGGCTCCGTTGGAAGCCGTGCGCTTGACCGTCTGGGTGAAGCTCCGGCCGGTGCGCCTGACGCGCAATGTCAGTCCGGCGTCGAACAATGCATGCTCTGGGGTGTCGAAGTAGATCGCGTCGAGCCGGCGGATGATACCCTTGTTCCGCGCGGACAGGCGCTGCAAGGCACTTTCGCGAAAGGCAGCGAATCGTTCGACTGCCACGAGCAGTTTCAGTTCGGTCTCGACCGGCGGCTTCTGCTCACTGGTCCGAGGTTTATCGGTGATTGTTTCCACGCTTGCCACTTTCACGCCTTTTGGACCGAAACTAAACATATCACCGGTTGAACGACAATGCCGCATACCTCCGGTTGCAACTCACTTGCCTAAAGCCGACGACCCATTATATGTTGTCACCGACAACATTGAGGTCCAGCCATGAATGCCATCGAAGAATTCCGCCAGTTCAACCGATTTTTCACCAAGGAGATCGGCCTTCTCGACAAGCACCTGCTGGCCAGCGACTATACGCTCGCCGAGGCGCGCGTGCTCTACGAACTCGCCAATAATGGCGAGCAGACCGCGGCCGAGCTCGGTCGCAGCCTGGGGATGGACAAGGCGCATCTCAGCCGGATTGTCGCCCGATTTGCCAAGCGCAAGCTCATTGGTGTGCGCGTCAGTCCGGCACACGGCAAGCACCGCTTGATCGCTTTGACTCCGGCAGGAAAGAAAGCGTTCGCCGCGCTGGACCTCGGCTCGCAACAACAGATCGAAGGGCTGCTGGCGCCACTCGCTGCGGAGGCGCGCACGCAGCTCGTCGCCGCGATGCGCCATATTCATGCGCTTCTCGATTCAAGCGAGGCTGAGCGGAATGCAGTTACCTACCGTGGCCTGCGGCCAGGCGATATCGGATGGATCATCCACCGGCAGATGGCGCTTTATCATGCCGAGTATGGCTGGGACTGGACCTATGAGGGGCTTGTTTGCGACATCTTCGGCAAATTCGTCGCGCATTTCGATCCGGAGCGGGAGGCTGCGTGGGTAGCCGAACATAATGGCGCGATCGCCGGGTCGATCTTCCTCGTCAAAGGCGATGAAGAAGGCGTTGCCAAATTGCGGCTGCTCTATGTCGAACCTTCCGCACGTGGCTTGGGCATTGGCCGGGAACTCGTTGCAATGTGCATTGAAGAGGCGCGGGCCAAGGGATACCGCCAACTCAAATTGTGGACCAACGACGTACTGATTTCAGCACGCCGCATCTACGAAGCTGCCGGCTTCCGGTTGATCGATGAGGAGAAGCACCATTCATTCGGCCACGACCTTATCGGGCAGACATGGCTGCTGGAACTCCACCAGGACTGACCGTTAAACCGAGCCCCCCCGGGGCGCCTTCACAACAAATTGAGGGCAAAGCCCAAATTTTTGCAGGCTGAGGCAAGCTGTCATCTTTTTATTGCCTAGCATCATTGTTATATGCACCAATGTAATAAGCACCCTTATGAAATGCTTTCACACCCATGAACAACACAAAGACGCTTGGCTTCCTGCTGCACGACGTCGCGCGCCTGCTACGCAAGCGCTTCGAACAGCGTGCGAAGCATCTCGGATTGACGCGGTCGCAGTGGCAGACGCTGGCGTACCTTGCCAATAATGAAGGTATCCACCAGGCGGGACTTGCCGAGATACTCGAAATCGAACCGATCACGCTTGTCCGCATTCTCGACAAGCTCGAAGAGCGCGGCCTGGTCGAGCGCCGCCGTCATCCGACGGATCGGCGCATATGGCTGCTCTTCCTGCGCGACGAGACGCGCCCGCTTCTCGCCGACATGCGCGTGATTGGTGAAGCTACGCGGGGCGAGGCGCTCGCCGGCGTTTCGGTGGAAGATCGCGATCACCTCATCCGCACCCTTACCCTTATGAAGACGAACTTGATCGACGCATGCCAGACGCCGGTCGATGACAGAGAGAAAAATCATGGCTGATGGTTCACCTTCCATGCGCATTCCCGCCAATTCGGATCAGGCTCCTGCTCCTTCACAGCGCAGCGAGACAGTCCTGGAAAAGCGCGACACGACAATCGAGACGCCAGCAATCCCGGTGACCAAGGAAGCGCCGCCAGCACCGGCCCGGCCGCGCCGCAGCCTGAAGCGGCCGCTCCTGTTCGCGGTGCTGCCGCTCGCATTGATCGTCGGCGGTTATTTCTACGTTACCGGCGGCCAAGTCATGTCCACGGACAACGCCTATGTGCAGGCCGACATGGTCGGCGTCTCGACCGATGTTTCCGGGATGGTGCAGTCGATCGAGGTCCACGACAACCAGGTGGTCAAACAAGGCGACGTGCTCTTCCGGCTCGATCCAAGCGCCTATGAAATCGCCCTTGCCGGCGCGAAGGCTCAGCTTGGTGTCGTTCGCAACCAGATCCTGAACCTCGAGGCGAGCTACAAGCAATCGCTCGCGGAAATCACGCAGGCGGAAGCCGACATCCCCTTCTACAACAAGACGCTGCAGCGGCAGCAGGACTTGACCGCAACGGCGGCGGTTTCCAAGGCTGCCTATGACCAGGCGAAGCACGACCTCGACGCCGCCCAGCAGAAAGTGGACGTTGCCAAGGCGGAAGCCGCTGCCACGTTGGCACAGCTCGGCAATGACCCGAACCAGCCGGTCGAACAGAATCCGTCCTATCTTCAGGCTCAGTCGGCTGTTGACAATGCCCAGCGCAACCTCGACCGCACCATCGTGCGCGCGCCGTTTGACGGTATAGTCACCAATGTTTCCGCGCTGCAGGTCGGCGCCTATCTGCAGGCATCGCAGGCCGGGTTCAGCCTGGTCTCGACCACGCATATGTGGGTTGCGGCCAGCCCGAAGGAAACCGAACTCACCTATGTTCGCGAGGGCCAGCCGGTGACGATCAGTGTCGACACCTATCCGGGCGTCGAGTGGAAGGGCAAGGTTGCCAGCATCAGCCCGGCATCGGGTTCGAGCTTCTCGCTTCTGCCTGCCCAGAATACTTCGGGCAACTGGGTGAAGGTCGTCCAGCGCATTCCCATGCTCGTCAGTATCGACGATCTTTCCGGCAAGCCGCCGCTGCGCGTCGGCATGAGCGTCACCGCTGACGTCGAAACCGGCCACGCCCGCGGCATGCCTAAATTCATCTCAGATCTCTTTGGGGGCTTTGGTAGCAAGAGCCATGGCTAACACTGTCGCGCTTTCAGGTCCGGCCCCCGTGGTGGCGAACCGCGGGGCAATCACGGCCTGCGTTATCCTCGCCGTCATCATGCAGGCGCTGGATACGACGATCGCCAACGTTGCGCTGCCCTATATCCAGGGCAGCGTCTCGGCGAGCGCCGACCAAATCAATTGGGTTTTGACGTCCTATATCGTCGCCGCCGCCATCATGACGCCGCCCTCGGGGTTCCTCGCGGCGCGGTTCGGCCGCAAGAATGTGCTCCTGACGGCGATTGTCGGCTTCGTCGTTGCATCGGTCCTGTGCGGGCTCGCCCAGACGCTGCCGCAAATTGTGGTCTTCCGCCTGATGCAGGGCCTGTTCGGCGCCGCATTGGTGCCGCTCTCCCAGGGCATTCTCCTCGACATCTACGAAGTGCACGAGCGCGGCAAGGCGATGGCGCTCTTCGGCGTCTCGGTCATGGTCGGCCCTGTGCTTGGCCCCGTCATCGGCGGCTGGCTCACCGACAATATCAGCTGGCGCTGGGTGTTCTATATCAACGTGCCCATCGGCATGCTCGCCTTCTTCGGCATCGTCGCCTTCGTCTCCGAGACCAAGCGCGACATCGGCGCCAAGCTCGACTGGTTCGGCTTCGGCATGCTCAGCCTTGCGATTGCTACGCTGCAGCTTTTCCTCGACCGCGGCGAGCAGCTGAACTGGTTCTCCTCCGGCGAAATCCAGGTTGAGGCGCTAATCAGCGCCGGAGCCTTTTATCTTTTGCTCGTGCATACGTTCACGGCGAAGAAATCCTTCGTCAATCCGCGCCTTTTCCTCGACCGGAACTTCTCCGTCAGCATGTTCTTCATCTTCGTCATCGGCGTCACCTACCTCGCTTCGCTCGCCCTGATGACGCCTTATCTGCAGACGCTGATGGGTTATCCCGTCATTACCGCCGGCATCGTCATGGGGCCGCGTGGCGTCGGCACGATGATTTCGATGTTCATCGTCGGGCGCCTGATCGGCAAGATCGACACGCGTGCGTTGCTGATCTTCGGCTTTTCGCTCACCGCCTGGGCCATGTACGACATGACTGGCTGGACACCCGACATTTCACAATGGACGATCATTTCGGTCGGCTTCATCCAGGGTGCCGGGCTTGGCTTCCTGTTCGTGCCCTTGACGACGATCGCCTTTGCCACCCTGCCCGCCCATATGCGCGGCGAGGGCACAGGTCTCTACAATCTGTCGCGAAATATCGGATCGAGCGTCGGCATCGCCATCGTCTCGGCGCTGTTGACGGAGAACGTCCAGATCAACCACGCCTCCATCGCCGCCTATGTGACGCCGTTCAACCACGCATTCAATGCACCGGCCGTGATGCAGCATCTCGACCCGATGAAAGCTGCCGGCCGCGCCGCGCTCGACGGCATGATCACCGAGCAGGCGACGATCATCGCCTATATCGATGATTTCAAGCTGTTGATGATCATGTCGATCATCTCCATTCCGCTGGTCATGCTGCTGCGCAAGCCCGGTTCGGATGCGGCCCCGCCTGACCACAGCGCCGTCATGGAATGACCTTGCCGAAGCTGCAGATGCCCTATCAAGCAGGCTTCAGGTCGCCAAGCAGTGTCGGAATGAGTTCCGACACTGTTGGATGGATCGGCACCGCCCATTTCAACTGCGGATAGCCGACATCGGCATTCATCGTGTCGAGTATACCGTGGATCGCTTCGTCGCCGCTGGTGCCGAGAATCGCCGCGCCGAGGATCTTTTGCGTTTCGGCGTCCGCTATCACTTTCATGAAACCCAGCGTTTCATCCTTTTCTACAGCGCGCCCGACACGGGTCATCGGACGCTTTGATACGAGGAGGGATCGGCCAGACGTGCGGGCCTGGCTCTCGGTCATGCCGACGCGCCCAAGCGGCGGATCGATATAAAGTGCATAACCTGGAATACGCTCGCTGACCTTTCGGTTCTCACCATCCAAAAGATTGGCCGCGACGATCTCATAGTCATTATAGGCCGTGTGGGTAAACGCTCCGCGTCCGTTGCAATCACCGAGCGCCCAGATACCATCGACGTTTGTCGCAAGATGATCATCGACCTTGATAAAGCCGCGCTCGTCCACGGCGACGCCCGTCTTGTCGAGGGCAAGATCATCCGTGTTGGGACGCCGGCCGATTGCCATGAGCACGCGCGACCCAACGACGCTCGGGGCGCCATTTGTGCAATCCACGCCGACCTCGACGCCGTTCGGATGCGGCTTGAACGATATGCACTCGGCATTGAGCCGCATGGAGATGCCTTCTGCCTCGAGAATATTCTTGATGGCGTCGGAGACGTCCTCGTCTTCGCGGCTGACAAGGCGCGGTCCCTTTTCGACCACCGTCACCTCGGCGCCAAATCTGCGGTACATTTGCGCAAATTCGAGGCCGATATAGCTGCCGCCAACAACGACCAGATGTTCGGGCAGCTCATCCAGTTGAAGGATCGAGGTGTTGGTAAGATACTCGATGTCGTTGATCCCGGGCATGTCAGGTATGTTTGCCCGCCCGCCCACATTGAGGAAGATGCGGGGCGCCGTATACGTCTCGCTGCCGATTGCGATTTCGTGTGGAGCAGTGAAGCGCGCGTGGCCCTCGATCACCGTACAGTTTTCCATGCCGCGCAACCATTTTTCGACGCCGGTGCGCGCGTTGTAGGAGACCGTGTCGGCCCGCTGTTTCACCCGCTTCATGTCGATGCCAACTTCGGCGCCGACCAATATGCCAAAGTCGGAGGCGCGTCGCGCAAGGTGGGCAGCGTAAGCGCTGGCGACGAGGGTTTTGGTCGGCATGCACCCGGTGTTGACGCAGGTGCCGCCGAACAGCTTGCGCTCGACCATCAGCACTTTCATCCCGGCTCCGGTGAGCCGGCTGACAAGCGATGGGCCAGCTTGTCCTGCCCCGATGACGATGGCGTCGAATGACTTGCTCATGCCGGAACCTCCCTTGCCTGCGGGCTTCAAAGCGATGGATCATACAACTTTGGCGCAAAGCATAGATCAGCGGCGTTTCAGCGTCACGGTCGGAGCGCCCAACGTGTGAAGAATTCGGCAATCATTTGAACCGCCAGGTGAATGGATGGTTCAGCCAGCGTTCAGATGCCCTTGTCTAGTTTCAAGCAGTCACTGGGGAAATTTTGTCATGCTTGTTCAACGTCTTGGCATCGTATTTGCCATTTTCCTTGTCTTCGCATTGGGGTTTGGCAGCTTTATCAATTACACGAAATCGGGGCGCATCGCCCATCCGGACATGCACGGTAACCTTGTCTATCGTCAGGGCTAAGCGATCAGCTGCGCTTCTTGTTGCGGGTTTCGGCGATGTCGAGTTGTTCCAGCAAGTCGAGAAATTGCTTGGGCATCTTCTTTTCAACCCTGGCGGCGCTTGTCGTGCGGATAGCGTGCTGGAATTCCGGGCGCTGAAGCTGGTCGCGGACGACGCTTGCCGTAGGATGAGGCTTAGCCACTCGTTTTCCAGTCATAATACTTCCAATCGGCTCTGAAGCTGGCGCCATCATTTTCACTCCATGCTTCGACATCCATGACCCTATAAAGGGGTCGGAAGGCTTTTGTTTCAAATCCTATGGGTCTATGGTCAATAAATGCTGAATATGACCGGCGGGACCGGAATCCGAGCCGCATTCGCTCTTCAGCTTGCCATCGTATTTTAATGATCGGGTGCGGAACTCTAACGGAAAAGCGGCGTTGTCCTCCAAACATTAAAGGATATGCCAATGTTGATACGTGTCGGTTATGAGATTGCCATTAGGTGCAACCAGCCCACTCCAATGACCACCTATCTCAATCTCGAATCGGCGCGGACTGCCGACATCAAGTGCGAGAATGGGCCGGTAGCGAGCCCGGAACTGAAGCTTGAAAAATTCAAGGATCTGTTCGGCAATACCGCTATCCGCCTTCTCGCGCCGGCTGGCAATCTCACCTTGACCTATGATGCCGTGGTCAAGGACGACGGCCTGCCGGATCCGGTCCATGAAGATGCGGCCGAGATCACGGTCGACAAGCTTCCGACCGAATGCCTCGCCTACCTTTCCGCGAGCCGCTACTGCGAGACGGACGAGTTGAGCCAGCTTGCCTGGAACCTTTTCGGCCATATAAAGCCGGGCTGGACCCGCGTTCAGTCGATCTGCGACTACGTCAACCAGCGGCTAACCTTCAGCTATGGCTTTGCCCGCTCGACACGCACCGCCGCCCAGGCACATGAGGAACGGGTTGGCGTTTGCCGTGACTTCGCTCACCTTGCCGTTGCGCTTTGCCGCTGCATGAATATTCCTGCACGCTATGTGAACGGCTATATGGGCGATATCGGCGTGCCGGCCGATCCCGCACCAATGGATTTCAACGCCTGGATCGAGGTTTTCCTCGGCGACCGGTGGCACACCTTCGATGCCCGTCACAACCAGCGTCGCATCGGTCGCATCGTGGTCGCGCGCGGCCGCGACGCTGCCGATATCCCGCTGATCCATACGTTCGGACCGCATGAGTTGACCAATTTCAAGGTCTGGACGTTCGAGGAGCACGACCCTTCCTTCAACCGCCAGCGCTTCGATAAAGTGTCGTTGCTGACCCCATGGTTCAGCCCGCGCTGGTCGCGCCTGTCCCGTGCCATCCGTGAGCGCACCGAAGCCGAGCCGACGCTTTAGCGTCGGTTCCCCTTGTAATCAATTCGATTGAATGAGCGCGTCTGCCACATTTCGCAGCGCGCATTTCATTGCTGCTTTGCGGTAACTCCTTTAAATGACCTGAAAATCCGTTTCGATTTGCCATGCCACAATCCAGCGATTACGATTCTGGCCGTCGCTGGAGCAATAATAATGAAGAGGAACACCTCCATGGCTTTCGATAACCCTCTGAATCCAATGTACTCTCAAGACGACTGGGACATCATGCAAGCAGCCTACGACAAGGCCGCTGCGACGCTCGTGGTCAAGTCCAGTTCGGATGAAGAGGCGAAGGTCATTGCCGAGACCGTAATGACTGCTTTCAACCGCGGCAATCGCGATATCAATTCGCTTGCTGCGCTGGCGGTTGTGATTGCGGTGAACTCGCATCCAACGGTCAGCGGAACCAAGGATGGCACCGAGCAGCGCGTCGCATAATGCCTTCAGGCCCACCTTGGGTAGAGCGCGCTACTAATTGCAACTTTGACTTTCAACGCAGTTTCCGGCTATCAGGCTGCGAGGAATCTTGCAGCCGAGGCCGAGAATGAAATTTATGACCCTTGCCACTTTGCTCAGCAGTCTCGTCTTGAGCGCCTGCGGCGGTGGAACCTATGCGTCCTGGTCGCCGCGGCCGCCGGATGTGGCCCAGTCAAGCCCGGTCGATTGCCAGCGCGGCATCGGCATCTGCCCTGGCGCATACGGGCGCGCGGGCCAAATGCGCCGGAACATGTAGCCCTTAAGCCGAGAAGCTGTCCCGGAACAGTCGGTTTAAATCCGCGACAACGGCTGCCGCCTCATGTCCATTCATGAGCCCAGCATTGATCCGGTCGGAGGCCTTCTGTTGAAATGCCATGTAGCCATTGTGCCGGGGTCTGACCCAGGCGGACTCGAGTGTCCTTCGGGTTGCGGCGTAAAAATCGGTCGAAGCGGCATTTACCGCAGCATCCTCCCAGGCCGCGGCGTGGCCCGGTTGCCCGCCGGCCGCGGCATAGGGACCCCGCTGAACGTCGCCGCTTGCGATCCAATAGGCAAAGTCGCTCGCGGCATCGCGATGTGCCGAAAATGCGGAAACGGCAATGCCGGTACCGCCAAGCGCTGATCCAATGGGACCATTTCCACCCGCATCTGCGATGTCAGCGAAAGCAATCAGCGAGGGCCTGAAGCCTTCGATCGCATAACTGACATAGCCGTAAATCAGTGGCGAACAGGCAATGTGCGCCTCCGTTTGCGCCATCCGTTCGAGTACCGCGATCGGATCCATGTCGAAGCAGGCGGGATCGATCAGCGCTGAAATCTCGCGCATCATCTCGAATGTCCTGGCTCCTGCGTCTGGTGCTACGAGGTCACCGAATGTGGTCGCGCAATGCGAACCCAGATTGGAGCACAGCGTATAGTACGTCATCAGCGTATGTGGCGGGCGCAGCGGCAGCAGAACCTTGCCTTCGCGGGCGAGCCGCATCACCTCTGCCCATGTCGTTGGCGGCCGCTCGAGCAGGTCCGGGCGCCACGCCAGAACCTGGCTTGCCGTATCAATCGGGAACGCCCATTGGCGATCCTGCCAGCAATAGCTCTGGTAAGATTGTCCGACGCTGCCGGCAAGGAGCGCGTCCCGCTCCGCATCACGGCCCGGGACGTCCAGCGGGTGGAGGCAGTTCTCCGCGGTGATCTGCCCGACATGCGGATGATCGATCACGATCAGATCGTAGGCGCGGGCAAGCTCATCCACGGGAAAGGATTCGAAATCCTGCAGCGAGCGTTTTTCCCACTCGACGGTTACGCCGGATTTCTCTTTCCACATTTGCGAGCAAGCCACCATCGGGTCGTAGCCGCGCGGATGGCTCCACGTCATTCCCTTGAGAACAATGCCGCTCACAGCCCGAATTCCTTGCGAATCCGGTCGCTATGCTCGCCGATGCGTGGCGCGGCTCGATCGAACTTGGCCCGCTTGCCATTGACGCGGATCGGCGATCTCGTTGTCTCGATCGACACATTGTCGTCGCGCTCGACCGTCTGCAGCATATCGAGCACCTTGAACCCTTCGCTTTGCAGGAGCTCTTCCCAGTTCAACACCTTTGCGCACCATATATCCGCAGGTTCGAGGATGGCGAGCCAGTGATCGGTTGGCTCGGTCGCCAGCTTCTCAGCGATAATGCGTTTGATCGCATCACGTGCCGTAAACCAGGTTGCAGGTTGATCGCGGTAGGGAGCAAGCGCATCGAGACCAAGGAGATCCGCGAGCTTGGGCAAAGGTGTCATGGCGAGCGCGAGATAGCTGTCTTTTGTCTGATAGACGCCATAGGGTGCCGAGAGATAGGCGTGCGCGCTGCGGAAATCCGAGCGTTTCGGCAATCGGCGGCCATCATTGAGGTGCGTCGTCAGCACTTCGAACTGGAAATCGATCAATGATTCCATCAGGCTCGTCTCGATATGGGCGCCCTCGCCGCTGATCCCCCGCCGCACGAGGGCCGCGAGGATGCCCTGCACAATCGCCGCCCCCGCAAGCATGTCGCCGACGGCGAGGCCGAAGGGCACAGGTCCCTGGCTTTCATCACCGTTGAGCCACATCAGGCCGGAGCGCGACTGCGCCAGCAGGTCCTGACCGGGACGCGACACCCATGGCCCCTCCTCGCCGTAACCGCTGATGCTGGCATAGACCAGACGCGGGTTGATCGCCTTTACTGCCTCATAATCGAGGCCCAGCCGCTGGATGACGCCGGGCCTGAAGTTCTGGATGAGCACATCGGCACGCGCGAGCAACGCCTTAAGCGCCTTAAGGTCAGCCTCGTTCTTCAAATCGATCGCGAGGCTTTCCTTGGCGCGGTTGATCGCATGGAAAATCGTCGAATCCCCGCCGATTTCGGTGTCGCTGAGATAAAGGCGCCGTGAAAGGTCGCCCCCATCGGGCCGCTCGATCTTGATGACACGCGCGCCAAGATCCATCAGGCGCAGGGACGCATAGGGTCCCGACAGAAACTGGCTCATATCGACGACAAGCAGGCCTGTCAGGGGCAATTCGTTCGCAGTCATTATTTTTCGGTCTTTCCAACAAAATCAGCAGGATTCTTGTATTTCACCGTTTGCAGGTGTTCGCAGTAGAGGACGAGCTCCCCCTCATTCTTGAAGACTTCATAGCTGGCGCGGATAAGGCCAAGGTCCATGTAGCGCGGCCGTTTGTCGAGGTTGGTGCGGATGGTGTAGATCGTGTCATTCAGGAAGACGGGCTTGATGAACCGCAGCTTGTCATAGCCGTACGAGAAGGCGTTGACGCAATTGGTGGCTACCAGACCGAGGCCGGCGGAAAAGACAAAGGCACCCGCGACCAGACGCGTGCCAAACATGCCTTCGGTTTCCGCGAACATCTGGTCCTGGACATAGGGGTGGATGTCGGTGACGAGGACGTTGAAAAGATGGCTGTCGCTTTCGGATATTGTCCGCCGCAGCGATCTTATCTTCTGACCAACAGGCCAATCCTCATAATACCAGTTTTCCGCGTTCCATACGGGCAGGGCTGCATGGGCCTCCGGCATGTTTCTTGGATGCGTCGAGGATACGCCGACTGTAGGCGTAAGGCCGGTCATCGCCGCACGCTTTCCACGTGCGGATTGCTCCAGTTGCGTCCCATGATTGCCTCCCATATCTTCTCTTGTGAATAATATTTTCACATATGAGTGGAAATGGCAAGCGGTCTGGCTTACTAACCTTTGAAAATGCCCTTGCCCAAAAGGTGCTCGCGGTCGTGCGGCGCATCGAAATTCTGGTCCGGTCCAAGCGGAACAATGAGTGTCGGGTTGATGTGGGCAATCGAATAGTAGCCGGCCTTGATGTGGTCGATCTTCACAGTCGTGCGCACGTCCTGCCATTGGTATAGTTCGCGCATATAGTTGGAAAGGTTGTGGTAGTCGGCGATCCGCCGAATGTTGCACTTGAAGACGCCATGATAGGCAGCGTCAAACCGCACAAGCGTTACAAACAGCCGCCAGTCTGCTTCCGTGAGATATTGCCCGGCGAGATAGCGATGATCGGCAAGACGTGCCTCGATCTTGTCGAGGGCCTTGAAAACACTTTTGGCAGCATCTTCATAAGCCGCCTGCGATTTGGCAAAGCCGGCGCGATAGACGCCATTATTGACATTGTCATAGACGAGCCCGTTCCAGCGGTCGATTTCCGCGCGGAGAGGTTCGGGATAGAAATCCTGGTGGTCGCCGGTGAGTTCGTTGAATGCCGTATTGAGGATGCGGATGATATCGGCTGACTCGTTGTTGACGATCCGCCCTTCCTTACGGTCCCAAAGCACCGGAACAGAAACCTTGCCGGTATAGTTGGGCTCGCTCGCCGTATAGAGCTGGTGCAGGTAGCGAATGGGCGGCGCCTTCGGCCCTGCGTCCTGCGGGTCCGCGAAGGTCCAGCCATTTTCGCCAATTGCCGGCTCCGCGACGGATATCCGGATGATTTCGCGCAAGCCCTTCAAACTGCGGAAGATCAGTGTGCGCGACGCCCAGGGGCAGAGGTAAGAGACAAAAAGCTGATAGCGTCCGGGTTCGGCAGGCAGACCGGGTTGGCCGGACGGACCCGGCGCGCCATCCGGAGTGATCCAGCTATGGAAATGCGTCGCCTCACGATGGAACGCGCCATCCTTCATTTCGCTGGCGGCAACGTCGCCCTTGACCCATTCTCCATTCACCAATGCCGGCATGTGCTAAATCCTGATCTTCTGTTGAAAAGACCAAGATTGCACGTCGCGCGCGCGTTTCCTACCGGCGCCGTTTTGACAGACTGTATTCCGGCAAGGAACAGTGGCTGCTAACCCGTTACCGCGCCTTCGCTTGCCGATTTCGCCAATTGCGCGAATTTGGCGAGGACACCGCGCGTATAACGCGGCGGTGGCTGCTTCCAGTTGCTGCGGCGGCGTTCGATCTCGTCGTCGCTGACCTCAAGTTGCAGCAACTGCTTATGCGCATCGATGGTGATAGTGTCGCCTTCCTCGACAAGCGCGATGGTGCCGCCTTCGAAGGCTTCCGGCGTCACATGCCCGACCACCATGCCCCAGGTTCCGCCCGAAAAGCGCCCATCCGTAATGAAACCAACGCTTTCTCCGAGGCCCCGGCCGATGATCGCCGATGTCGGCGCCAGCATTTCCGGCATGCCTGGACCACCGCGCGGGCCAAGATAGCGCAGCACGAGGACATCCCCCGGTTTGATTTTGTCGGAGAGTATGGCGTCCATTGCCGAATGTTCGTCGTCGAAGACCCGTGCAGGTCCCTTGATGACGGGATTTTTCAGCCCGGTGATCTTGGCGACCGCTCCGCCCGTTGCAAGGTTGCCCTTGAGGATCGCAAGATGGCCTTCACTGTAGAGTGCCTTGGCGATCGGCCGGATAATGTCCTGGCCCTCGGGCGGCGCGTCGGGAACATTGGCGAGTTCTTCGGCCAATGTGCGCCCCGTGATCGTCAGGCACTCGCCGTGCAACAGGCCGGCATTGAGCAACAGCTTCAGGACCTGCGGTATGCCGCCGGCCTTGTGCAGGTCGACCGCCATGTACTGGCCGGAGGGACGCAGGTTGCACAGGACCGGAACCTTGCGGCGCACGCGCTCGAAATCGTCGAGCGTCCATTCGACTTCCGCAGCATGGGCAATGGCAAGAAAATGCAGGACGCCATTGGTGGAACCGCCTGTCGCCATGATCAATGCCACCGCATTTTCGATGGACTTGCGGGTGATGATGTCGCGAGGGCGAATATTCTTGCGGACCGCCTCGATGAGCACCCGCGCTGATTCCGCCGTGCTGTCGATCTTCTCCGCGTCCGGATTCGCCATGGTCGACGAATACATCAGCGACATGCCGAGCGCCTCGAAGGCCGAACTCATGGTGTTGGCCGTATACATGCCGCCGCATGAGCCCGTCGACGGGCAGGCATGACGCTCTATGCCCTCGAAATCCTCCTCGCTCATCTTGCCGGCCATGTATGAGCCCACCGCCTCGAAGGCCGAGACGATGGAAAGATCCTTGCCCTTCCATCTGCCGGGCTTGATCGTACCGCCATAGACATAGATTGCCGGGACATTGGTGCGGGCAATGGCAATCATGCCGCCCGGCATGTTCTTGTCGCAGCCGCCGATGACGAGCACGCCATCCATCCACTGGCCGTTGACGCACGTCTCGATGCAGTCGGCGATGACCTCGCGCGATATCAGCGAATATTTCATCCCCTCGGTGCCCATGGCCATGCCGTCGGAAATGGTCGGCGTGCCGAACAGCTGGGGATTGCCGCCTGCCGCCTTTACTGCGGCGACGGCCGCGTCGGCGAGCGGCTGCAGGCCGGCATTGCAGGGAGTAATGGTCGAATGGCCATTGGCGATGCCGATCATCGGCTTGGCGAAGTCTGATTTTTCATAGCCGAGCGCATAATACATCGCGCGATTCGGCGACCGCGCTATACCCTCGGTGATGTGCTTGGAACGCTCATTGGCTGCCATGGCCGCACCTCCTGTTCAGGCAAGCGATTTGACGCTCCTTGAGGACGGCTGTCAAACGGCAGACCGGCAATGTGCGATGGCATTAGCGGATCGCGGCAACCAGCGCCTTGTCGGGGAAGCATGTGGCCGCCATGCCCTGCTTCGATTGCCAATCGCCAATCGAGCGGCGCGTCTTGAACCCTGGAAATCCGTCGGCGCCGCCAGCGTCGTAACCCTTCTTTTCCAGCGCCCGTTGCAGGGCGGCAATGTCGGACCGGTAGAGCCCGCCGACATCGCCCCACCCTGCGGTAAAGTTCGCCGCGCCATTCGCGATGCGGTCGCTGACATGCCCGATGAACAGCGCATAGAGATCGCTCATATTGTACTCCTTGAGTACGTAGAAATTCTTTGTGACGATGAACGCCGGGCCGTGCCTCCCGGCCGGCATCAGAAGAAACCCTTCGCCCTTGGCTTCCGCCGCAGGAAATGGCTTGCCGTTGACGCGCTTGATGCCGAGCTTTCCCCAGGTGCTGAACGGCTTGCCCTGGTCCGGACCTTCCAGTGCACAACTGACGCTCTCGGGAACGCTCACCTCATAGCCCCAGTCACGGCCGCGCTGCCAGCCATATTGGGCAAGGTAGTGCGCGATCGACCCCAGCGTATCGGGCACCGAGTTCCAGATCTCGCGCTTGCCGTCGCCGTCGAAATCAACGGCATGCTCGAGGTAGGACGTCGGCATGAATTGCGGCTGGCCAAGGGCTCCTGCCCACGAACTCTTCATGCTGCCGGCGCCAATATAGCCTTTCTCGACAATTTCAAGCGCAGCAAGCAGCTCCTTGCGGAACATGTCCTTGCGCGTTGCGAGAAAAGCCTTCGTCCCCAGGACGGCAAAGGCATTGTACGGAATCTTGACGCTGCCAAAGCCGCTTTCGCGGCCCCATATGGCGAGGACAATCTCGCCGGGCACGCCATATGTCTTTTCGACCGATTGCAATATCCGCGCATATTGGCCAGCACGCGCCGTCCCGCCGGAAGTTACGTTGTTGACGGTCTTGTCGTTAAAGTACTTTCCCGGGGAGCCGAATTCGCTCTGTGCCTGCTTTTGCGGTGTCTGCGGCTTCTCGCCCGGCATGACAAGATCGGGCAGATCGAAGTTAAGCGTCACGCCTTTCAGGGCCTGGTCAAATGTCGCCCTGGATATCCCCTTGGCCTTGGCTTCCGGCCAAAGATCGTTGTCCAGCCATTGTTGGAACTCGGCTTCTACCTGGGGCCTGGACGCAGCGAGGCCTGCCGGCGTGTAAAGCATGACGATCAGTCCGATCAGCGCCCAGAGGGCATTCATCCATGGGCGCATGATCAAGTCATCTCCTATAGCGACGTTCGGGCCCGCAAGGCTGCGGCCAGGGTTCCTTCATCAAGGTAATCGAGTTCGCCGCCCACCGGAACACCGTGGGCAAGGCGGGTAATCCGCACATCGAAGCCGGCCAGTTGATCGGTGATGTAATGGGCGGTGGTCTGTCCCTCCACCGTGGCGTTGACAGCGAGGATGACTTCCTTGATTTCGCCCTCAGCGACCCGCCCGACAAGCGAAGCGATGTTGAGATCATCGGGGCCAATTCCATCAAGTGGGGACAGCCGTCCGCCGAGCACGTGGTAGCGCACGTTCATCGAACCCGCCCGCTCGAGCGCCCAGAGGTCGGACACGTCTTCGACGACGATCAGCGTCGAGGGTTCGCGACGCGGATCGGTGCAGATCATGCACGGATCCGCGGTATCGACATTGCCGCAGGTCGAGCAGACACGCACCTTTTCGGCGGCGTCCTGCATGGCCGAACCCAACGGGATGAGCAAGACTTCCTTCTTCTTGATGAGATGCAGCGCCGCCCTGCGCGCCGATCGTGGCCCTAGCCCCGGCACCTTGGCGAGGAGCTGGATCAGGCGTTCGATTTCGGGACCGGCGATTCGTTTCGACATAGCGTCGGTTTAGAGCAATTTGACGATTTATGGAATTGGCGGGCGCACAACCTCGACGGCCCGAATGCCAAAAGCGATAGAACCCTGCATTCGTTGCCATTCCGAATTGCACCACGATGATGCCGCGGTTCGAAGGCGAAAGCAGCAGTGCCGCACCAGCCGGCGCATCGGTAGAATGGGCTCCCCGACTGCGGCAACAGCCTTGCTTTCGAACTTGGAGTGAAACGATGCGGAAATTTCCGGGGAGTATCAGCCTTATCATGAGAAACCCGGACGAGCTGGTCATGGACCGTCCGGGTTCAATTCAGATAAAGCAAAAGGGAACGGGCGAAAGCTCGTTCCCGCTCCAAACTCGATATAGCTGAGTTGATCTCGCTTTCCAATAAGCTTCCAGTTGTGGACCGCGCTTAGAACGGAAGCTTGAAACCGGGAGGTATCGGAAGCCCGGCCGTCAAAGCTTGAGTCTTTTCAGCCATGATCGCCTCGACTTTCGATTTTGCCTCGTTGTGCGCGGCAATGATGAGGTCTTCTATGACTTCGATATCGTCTTCCTTAAAAAGGGAAGGATCGATGCTGAGCGCCGTCATCGCGCCCTTGCCGGAAAGCTTGACGGTAACAAGGCCGCCGCCAGCATGACCTTCGGCCTCCAGAGCCGCGATCTCTTCCTGCATGGCTGCCATCTTGGCCTGCATTTCCTTGGCCTGCTTCATCATGCCCATAATGTCACGCATGGGGAAAACTCCTGTTCGTCAATCGTCTTCTTCGACCGGTGCGAGCGTATCATCTCCCGCTGCGACGGCATCATCCATCTGTCCAGCCGGGGCAGTAATGCGCACGTTGATGATCTTGGCGCCCGGAAATTTTGCAAGGACCGCCGCGACATCCGGGTCGGAGCGCGCATCGCTGAGCAGCGTATCGCGCTTGGCCGTTTCTGTCTCGTTGACCGTAGCGTTTCCCGGTTCCCGCGACAGCGACACCATCCAGCGAATACCGGTCCATTCGCTGAGCTTTTGCGAAAGATCCGTCAGCAAGGACTTTGGAGCGTTTTCGGTCAGGTTGATTTCGAGCCGCCCGGGCTTCATGCTGACAAGCCGTACGCAATTCTTGACCATGATCTTGAATTGCATGTCGCGGTGCTTGTCGGCGAGCGCCACGATATCTTCGATGTTTTCAACGGGTACGGCTGGAGACTGCGGCTGCTCGACAACCACCGGAGGAGCGACACTCGGTTCGGACTTCGGCGCAGGCTCGACAAGACGCATCGTCGCGCCGCCATTCGAAGTGACGACACCACGTTGCGATGCCATCGCATCGACCTGGCCTGCGCGCGCGGTCGGCGCACCGCCATTTCCCGGACGTGATCCCTCGCTGCGATTCGGCGATGCCGGAATGCCGCCGTCCTCAAGGGACTTCAGCGCCTCGTCGAGCGTCGGAAGATCGGCGGCATGGGCAATGCGGATCAGCAACATCTCTGCCGCCTGGACAGGACGGCTTGATTCCTCGACCTCGGTGATCCCCTTCAGCAGCATCTGCCAGGTGCGCGAGAGGACGCGGATCGACAGCTTTTCGGCAAAATCCCTGCCGCGCAGCCTTTCGTCTTCCAAAAGCGAAATGTCGTCGGCGACATCGGGCGTGAACCGGATGCGGGTTACCAGGTGATTGAAATCCGCAAGGTCCGTCAGCACCACGGCAGGATCGGCGCCGACATCATACTGGGCACGAAATTCCCTAAGTGCCGAAGCGACGTCGCCGCGCATCAGCATTTCGAAGAGATCGATGATGCGGGCGCGATCGGCAAGGCCGAGCATCGAACGCACCTCTTCCGCCTCGACACGGCCCGCACCATGGGCAATGGCCTGATCGAAGATCGACAATGAATCACGCACCGAACCCTCGCCGGCACGCGCGATCATGCTGAGCGAAACGTCATCGACGGCAATCGATTCAAGGTCGGCGATTTTCTGCAGGTGGCGAACGAGGACACTGGTATCGATGCGCCGAAGATCGAACCGCTGACAGCGCGAAAGCACGGTAATCGGCACTTTGCGTATTTCAGTCGTTGCAAAAATGAACTTCACATGCGGCGGCGGTTCTTCAAGCGTCTTCAACAGGCCATTGAAGGCCTGGTTCGACAGCATGTGCACTTCGTCGATGATATAGACCTTGTAGCGCGCCGAGACCGGGCGATAGCGCACCTGCTCGATGATCTCACGAATGTCGTCGATGCCCGTGTGCGACGCCGCGTCCATCTCAATGACATCGACGTGACGGCCTTCCATGATCGCCTGGCAATGTTCGCCCGGAACGGTGAGGTCGATCGTCGGCTTGTCGATATCGGCGGTCTGGTAGTTGAGCGCGCGCGCCAGAATGCGCGCCGTCGTCGTCTTGCCAACGCCCCGAACACCGGTGAGCATCCAGGCCTGGGCAATGCGCCCCGTTTCGAACGCATTGGTCAGCGTGCGGACCATCGGCTCCTGGCCGATCAGATCGTTGAAATTCTGCGGGCGGTATTTGCGGGCGAGCACGCGATAGGCGCTGTCTGGCGTTCTTGTATCCATCGCGTCCTGTTTGGCTCCTGCGCTAAGGCTCCCGACCCTTGCCCTTCACGAAGTCTAACCGCATGCGCTGCAGCGTCAATGCCGGGGACGGCTTTGACACAGGCAAGGTGACAGGAAAAGGTGGGAGGCTGGCACGGCGACCCGTGCCTGGCTCGTTGGGGCTGCTTCCTTCCGGACCTGACCCGGTTGGCGAGTGGCTCGTCCACCACCAACCTCCCGAGGCTCATATCGTCAATCCGCGCGCAAAAAGCAAGCGAAACCGCGAAAAAACTGTTATCTCTTATCGATCATGACTTTTGTTCTGGATAACAAACTTGCAGCAGACACCTATTCAATTGCAAGGCTGGGCCTCTGCGATCTGCGCCTTATGAATGACCGTCGCTGGCCGTGGCTCATCCTCGTGCCGCAGCGGCCGGGGATATGCGAGATTCATGAATTGACCCCGCTCGACCAGACCATTCTGACTTTCGAGGCGGGCATTGCCGCGCAAGCCCTGAAATCCGTTGTGAATTGCGAAAAGATCAACACCGGCGCACTAGGTAATATCGTGCGTCAACTGCATCTTCATGTGATCGCCCGCAACAGTGGCGATCCCGCCTGGCCTGGCCCGGTCTGGGGCCATGGCACCCGTGAGCCCTACGGCGAAAAAGATGCCCGGGCCTTTGCCAGCGCCATACTCAACGCTATTTAATCCATCAACATCATCAATGCCCTGTCCCCCGGGTCCGTTTCTGGAGCTCCAAGCATGTCGTTTCGCCTTTTCGATATCCCGGAAAAGGAACCCAGCCATTTCGTCGGATTTGCCGGCAACCGGATCAACCGCCACGCTGAAAAGCGCAGCGATGACGCAGTCGATGTTGCGCTTGCCAATGCCGACGCACGGATGCTCCTGATCGGGCAAGGCAAGGTGTTGGTGGCTGACGGCAATGCTTTCTTTACGCTAAAGGACGCAGCGTCTTATCTGCCCGCGCAGTCTTCCACAGTTTATCTCGGCCTGCAGGACGGCGCGCCCATTCTTGCTGCACCGAGCGCTTTTGATTTCACCGCGCTGCCCGAGGCGGTCCAGGCAATCGACTACCGCTCCGTTTATACGCAGGGCATCATCCCGCCCGACCAGCTCGGCGCCATGGCGCACGCGGTTTCGCTCCTGACCTGGAACGAGAATCACAAATACTGCGGGCGCTGCGGCACAGAGACCCTGATGCGCGACGGCGGCTACCGGCGAACCTGCCCCAACTGCGAGGCGCAACACTTTCCCCGGACCGATCCCGTGGCGATCATGATGGTGGTGCGTGGCGACAAGTGCCTCCTGGCGCGCGGGGCGCATTTTGGTCCGGGCATGTATTCCTGTCTGGCCGGCTTTATCGAACCCGGCGAGACGATCGAAAACGCCGTGCGACGCGAAACGTTCGAAGAGACGAACCTCAAGATCGGCCGGGTGCTGTATCACGCGAGCCAGCCCTGGCCATTTCCCTACTCCCTGATGATCGGCTGTCATGCCGAGGCGCTTTCGGATGACTTTATCCTGGACCGGGCCGAGCTGGAGGACGGGCGCTGGTTCTCACGCGACGAGGTGGTGTCGATGCTCGACCGGACCCATCCGGACGGCCTGATCACCCCTCCTCCCGGCGCCATCGCCGCTCATCTCATTCGCAGCTGGGTGGAAGGTTGAGGGTACGCTACTCTTCCTCGGCCTGCGAACTGCGGAAGGTGGTGTCGGCCGGATAGACGCCGAGGATGCGGACTTCCTTCGAGAAGAATTCGAGTTCATCGAGCGCGTGTGCCACGTTCTTGTCGTCCGGATGACCCTCGATATCCGCGTAAAACTGCGTCGCGGTGAACTTTCCGTCGATCTGGTAGCTTTCAAGCTTCGTCATGTTGACCCCGTTCGTCGCAAATCCGCCCATGGCCTTGTAAAGCGCCGCGGGCACGTTGCGCACGCGGAAGACGAAAGTCGTCATCATCAGTTCATCAGAGGCCCGCGGGGCCCATTTCTTGGTCTTGTTGAGAACGACGAAGCGCGTGACGTTGTTTTCGGTGTCCTCCACATCCTCTTCGAGAATGTCGAGGCCGTACAAAGAGGCGGCAAGGCGGGGGGCGAGCGCCGCCATCGTCTTGTCCTTTACATCGGCAACGAGCCGGGCTGCGCCGGCCGTGTCGCCGGCGATCACCGGCTTCCAGTTGTTCTTGCGGATGTATTTCCGGCACTGGCCGAGCGCATGGATATGACTGTGCACGGAAGTGATGTCGCTGCGCTTGGTGCCGGGCAGTACCATCAATTGAAAATGAATGGGCAGGAAGTATTCGCCGACGATGTGCAGCCGTGATTCCGGCAGGAGGTGATGGATATCGGCGACGCGCCCCGCGATCGTGTTTTCAATCGGAATCATCGCAAGGTCGGCGGCGCCGCTCTCGACTGCATTGAACGCATCTTCAAAAGTCGGGCACGGCAGTGGTTCCATGTCAGGAAACATGTTGCGGCAGGCCGTATCGGAGTTTGCGCCGGGTTCGCCCTGGAACGAGATGCGGTTGGTCGTTGCCATTATTATCTGCCTTTTGAGGAAGTGAGGATTTCTCGCGCCCGTTCGAGATCTTCCGGCGTATCGACGCCGAGCGGCACCGAATCGACGATCTCGACGTCAATGCGCATGCCCGCTTCGAGCGCGCGCAGCTGTTCAAGACGCTCCCGGCGCTCCAGAGGCGAAGGCCCGAGGCTGACAAACCGCTCGAGCGCAGATCTCCGATAAGCGTAGAGCCCAATGTGATGGTAGAGCGGCCCCTCACCCCACGGCGCTGTGGCGCGGGTGAAATAGAGTGCCCGCATCTGGTCGGGACCAATCGGCGAACCGATGATCTTGACCACGTTCGGATTGGTCTTCTCGTCCTCGCGGCGGATTTCGACGCCGAGCGTCGCTATATCGGCAGGGCCGGATTGCAGGGGCTTGAGCGAGCGCCGGATGATATCGGCCTCGATGGTCGGAAGATCGCCCTGGACATTGACAACTGCATCGACGCTGCCGTCAGGATCGAGAGCGAGAAGCGCCTCGTGGATACGATCCGAACCCGATTCGTGGTCGGCCCGCGTCATGATCGCCTCGATGCCGTGCGCTTCTATGGCCGATTTGACGTCGGGACTATCTGTCGCAACGACGGTTCGCCCGAGACCGGCGGCGATCGCGCGCTCGGCGACATGCACGATCATCGGCTTTCCCGCAATATCGGCCAGTGGCTTGTTGGGCAGCCGGGTCGAGGCCATCCGGGCAGGGATCAGGGTCAATATTTTCATCGTTGCACACGGTCTAAGGTGTCAAAAAGTCTCAGGCAGAAGCGCCCTTATATGTGTTGCAAGTCTTCAGCAAAAGACCTAGTTTCCGCGCGATCACGAGGGGACTCTTGTCAAGAAATGCAGCGCACTGCATTGACCAGATATTGAGAACCTCCGCAAGTGTGCTGAACATCGAGCCCTGCAATTGCTCCAGGCAAGCGTCAGAGTGGACTTGATATTGAGCGCACTTGAACAGGACACAAGTGGAGCACTGATCGACGATGGAATCGACCCCGTTCAACAAATATGCCATGGCGTTTCTGGCAACCGTGTTCGTTGTCATGACGGCAGGTATCCTGTCCGATTCTATTTTCGACTCGCATGCGCCAGAAAAGCCCGGCTTCATCATCCAAGCCGCCGAGGCCGGTGGTGAAGGCGAAGCCGGCGCTGCTGCACCCGCTGCAGAAGCCGTGCCGATCGCGACGCTGCTGGCTTCAGCTGATGCAACCCGCGGCGAAGCCGTTTTCAAGCGCTGCGCTGCCTGCCACACCGGCGAAAAGGGTGGCCCGAACAAGGTCGGTCCGAACCTCTGGGACATCGTCGATCGCCCAATCGCGACACATGAAGGCTTCAGCTATTCCGCGGCCATCAAGGATTTCTCCAAGGGCGGACAGGAAAAGTGGACTTTCGACCATCTCAACCACTTCCTGACGTCGCCGAAGGGCTACATCAAGGGCACGGCAATGGGCTTTGCCGGCGACAAGAAGGATAATGAGCGCGCCGACCTCATTGCCTATCTGCGCACGCTGTCCGACAGTCCGAAGCCGCTTCCGACCGCTGATGCCGCACCTGCAGGCGGCGATGCCGCCAAGCCTGCCGACGCAGCAGCACCTGCCGCTCCTGCCGCGCCCGCTGCGGAGAAGCCGGCCGACGGCGCCGCTCCCGCTGCTCCGGAAGCACCGAAGAACTAAATCCGTCACTATTGCTTTCAAAAAGCCGGGCCTGCGCCCGGCTTTTTTGTATCAACTGCGCGTGTTTTTAACGTGAAGGCCTGTTCTCCGCCGCAATTTCTCTTAGACTTACGACTGTAGAGAACCCGTGGAGACCTGATTTGCGATTTCGCCCCCTCGTTGCCAGCCTTGCCCTTTTCGCCGCTTTCACCGTTGCTACCCATCAAAGTGTCCAGGCTGCGGAAACCGAATGGAGAAAGGCCGCGAGCGTCCTCGGCGAACCGAAATACGGCGACGATTTCAAGCACTACGACTACGTCAATCCCGATGCCCCGAAAGGCGGCACGCTCAACCAGACCGCCTACGGATCGTTTGACAGTCTCAACCCCTTTGTCGTGCAGGGAACGCCAGCAGCGGGGCTGCCTGCTACCGTCGGCGGCGGCTTGCTTTACGATACGCTGCTCAGCCAATCCCTCGATCAGCCAGCGACAAATTACGGGCTCATCGCCGAGGCTATCGCCTATCCGGATGACTATTCCTCGGTAAAATTTCAGCTGAACCCCGCTGCAATGTGGCACGACGGCCAGCCGATCACCGTGGACGATGTCATCTGGTCGTTCGACACGCTGAAGGCCCAAAGCCCCCTGTACAATAAGTATTATCACGATGTGACCAAAGCGGAGAAAACCGGCGACCACGAGGTAACGTTCACATTTTCGAGCGGCGGCAACCGCGAACTGCCGAGTATCATGGGCGATTTCCCGATCCTTCCCAAGCATTGGTGGGAGGGTAACGACGCGAGCGGCAAGAAGCGCGATATAAGCAAGCCAACGACAGAAATCCCGCTTGGCTCATCCGCCTACAAGATCGAGAGCGCCTCACCCGGCAATACCATCGTCTGGAGCCGTGTGGCGGACTATTGGGGCAAGGACTTGCCGGTAAATATCGGCCGCAACAATTTCGATCGTATTCGCTACGAGTATTTCCGCGACCAGAATGCCGAGTGGGAAGCCTTCAAGAAGGGAGGCTTCGAGGACTACCGCCCGGAAGCCAGTATTGGCAAATGGATGCGCGGTTATGACTTTCCGGCGTTCCAGCGCGGCGATGTGGTCAAGGCCGTGTTTCCGCTGCGTTCATCCGGGCGCATGCAGGGTTTCCTGATCAACACCCGGCGCGACAAATTCAAGGATCCGCGCGTCCGCCAGGCTCTGACCTGGGCCTATGATTTCGAGAGCATGAGCAAAAATCTCTTCTTCGGGCAATACAAGCGCATAAACAGCTATTTCTCCGGTTCGGAACTCGCATCGAGCGGCCTGCCGACGGGCAAGGAGCTTGAAATTCTCGAAACAGTGAAGGGCGACGTGCCGGAAGAAGTTTTCACCAAGGAGTTCAAGCTGCCCGTATACGATACGCCCCAATCCCAGCGGGACAATCTGCGCCAGGCCGTCACGCTGCTGCGCGACGCGGGTTACGAACAGAAGAACGGCAAGCTCGTCAATGCCAAGACCGGCGAACCATTCACCATCGAATTCCTGGCGGATGATCCGGCGGATGAGCGCTTTATCGGGCCTTTCATGGCCAGCCTTCGAAAGCTCGGCATCGATGCTCAGATCAGGGTCGTGGACAACGCCCAATATACCGCCCGGGTCAATGATTTCGATTTCGATATCACCACCCCGAACGTCGTTCTTTCCCAAAGCCTGTCGCCGGGCAACGAGCAACGCGATTTCTGGGGTTCGGGCGCTGCCGACACACCGGGCAGCCGCAACTATATGGGCATCAAGAATCCGGCCGTCGACAAGCTCATCGACCGAATCATCTTTGCCAAGGACAGGGATGAACTCGTCGCCGCCACCCACGCACTCGACCGGGTACTGTTGTGGAACTACTACGCCGTCCCGCAATGGTATGACGATCGCATCAAGATCGCCTACTGGAACAAGTTCGGCATGCCGGCAAAACAGCCGGACTATGCAGGTATCGACCCGTTTTCCTGGTGGATCGACACGGCCAAGGAGCAGGCGTTGAAAGCGCGCGCCGAATGACGCAGCTCAACCGGCGCGATCTTCTCAAGTTTTCGAGCGCAACACTTCTGACCGCTTTTTCGCCGCGCATCGCACTCGCCGAGATTGCCACCGGCGTGCCGCTGCACGGTCTATCGGCGTTTGGCGAGTTGAAATACCCGAAGGATTTCAAAAACTTCGACTATGCCAACCCGGATGCGCCGAAGGGCGGGACCTTCGCCTTTTCTCCGGCGAACTGGCTCTATAATCAGTCGCCACAGACCTTCAACACGCTCAATACCTATTCGGCCAAGGGTGATGCGCCGCCGCGCATGGAAATCTGCTACGACACGCTGATGGAGGAAGCGCTCGACGAGCCGGACTCGATCTACGGCCTCGTCGCGGAGAGCGTCACTGTCACGGCCGATCGCAAAACATTCACCTTCAAACTGCGCCCCGCAGCGCGTTTCCACGATGGGTCTCCCCTAACGGCCCACGACGTCGTCTTCAGTTTCCAGTCGATCAAGGAGAAAGGGCATCCGGAGCTTCTGCTGTTGCTGACCGAGATGAAGGAGATCGTCGCCGAGGATGACCAAACGCTGCGCATCGCGTTTACCGGCAAACATTCCGACCGCGCGATTCTCGATATCGCCAGCAACATGCCGATTCTTTCGAAGGCGTGGTTTGCGGGCCGCGCGTTCGATGCATCGACGCTCGAGACACCGCTCGGCTCCGGCCCTTATCGTGTCGGCCGGATGGCACCGGGCAAGGGCATCGAATACGAGCGTGTGGATGAATACTGGGCGAAGGACCTTCCGGTACGGCGCGGCCTGAATCACTTCGATACGATCAAGATTGAGTTCTACCGCGACCGCCAGCCCGAGTTCGAAGCCTTCAAGAAGGGTGACATATTCTGGCGCATGGAGCACACGGCAAAGACTTGGGTCACCGAGTATAATTTCCCGGCCATCCAGCAGAAGCGCGTGATCCAGCGCGAGTTTCCCGACGAGAAACGTCCGCACTTGCAAGCATGGGCGGTCAACCAGCGGCGGGAGCGCTTTCGCAATCCGAAGGTGCGGGAGGCCATTGCGCTGTGCTTCGACTTCGCGTGGACCCGGAAGAACCTGTTCTATGGCATGTACGAGCAGTCGCAGTCGCTGTTCGAGATGTCGGACTTTCGTTCGAACGGCATGCCCTCCCCGCAGGAACTTGCCATAATGGAGCCGCTGCGCGATCGCCTGCCGGAGGGCATTTTCGGCGAAGCGGTGATCCAGTCGACGACCGATGGCTCAGGGCGCGACCGCAAGAATTTACGCCGCGCTGTCGAGCTTCTACAGGAAGCAGGGTTCAAACGTGAGAACAACCGATTTGTCGACGGTGCCGGCAAATCGTTCGACCTCGAAATACTGATCCAGGCGGAGGTATTCACCCGCTCTTATTCGCCTTTCATCAACAATCTCCAGGCAATCGGCGTCAATGCCTCCCTGCGTCTTGTCGATCCGGCTCAATACCAGCTTCGAGTTCAGGATTTCGATTTCGACATTATCGGTGTGGCCGTCATGCTGAACGCGACCCCGACGTCGGAGTCGCTCACATCGATGTTTGGCTCGCGGTCCGCCTCGGCGCCGGGTTCCTATAACCTTCCCGGAATCGCCGATCCCGTTATCGACGCGCTGATCGAAAAGGTTGGCGAAGCGCGTTCCCGCGACGATTTGGTCACAGTCATGCGTGTTCTCGATCGACTCTTGCGTATAAGACGCGACTGGATTCCAAATTGGTACTCAGCGAATCACCTCGTCGCCTATTGGGACATGTTCGGCTTCAAGGAGCCCAACCCCGATTATGGCTTTCCGGTTGAGTCGCTGTGGTGGTTCGATGAAGCAAAGGCAAAGGCTATTGGCAAGGCTTGAAGATCAAGGGGACGTCCCGCGCGTTTCGTCTATCGATTTAATCTTGGGCGGAGCCGTTGCCTGATGGGAGCCTATATTCTCCGCCGCCTCCTGTTGATGGTTCCCACACTTTTCGGCGTCCTGCTTGTCTGCTTCGTGATCGTGCAATTCGTGCCAGGCGGCCCGGTCGAGCGCATCATCGGCCAGCTAACCGGCCAGGGCGGCAATGCCATGGACCGCATCGGCGGCGGTGGCGCTGACCTTGGCCAGTCACAGGAACAGCTTGGCCTCGGCGAAGGCAATTCGAAATACCGCGGCGCGCAGGGGCTCGACCCTGCATTCATCGCCAGCCTCGAGAAGCAGTTCGGACTCGACAGGCCCCCGCTCGAGCGGTTCGGGCTGCTGGTATGGAACTATGTGCGCTTCGATTTCGGCAAGAGCTATTTCCGCGATATCAGCGTCGTGAATCTGATCAAGGAGAAGCTGCCGGTATCGATATCGCTCGGATTGTGGATGACGCTGCTCTCCTACATGATCTCGATACCGCTCGGCATACGCAAGGCCATCAAGGACGGCTCGTCATTCGACATATGGACGAGCGGCATCATCATCGTCGGCTACGCTATACCAGGCTTCCTCTTCGGCATCGCGCTGATCGTATTCTTTGCCGGCGGGTCCTTCTTTGACTGGTTTCCAATTCGCGGGCTGACATCGAACGATTTTGAACAGCTGTCGCTGGGCGGAAAAATCATCGACTACGCATGGCACCTCGCCCTGCCGCTGACGGCCATGCTGCTTTCCGCCTTTGCGACGACGACGCTTCTGACCAAGAACTCGTTCCTCGACGAAATCCGCAAACAATATGTGACGACGGCGCGCGCCAAGGGCCTCAGTGAACGCCGTATTCTTTACGGCCATGTCTTCCGCAATGCGATGCTCATTGTCATTTCCGGATTTCCGAGCGCCTTCATCTCGATCTTCTTTACCGGCCAGCTCCTGATCGAGGCGATTTTTTCGCTCGATGGACTTGGCCTTCTCGGCTACGAATCGATTATCAACCGCGATTATCCCGTGGTGATCGCGACCGTCTACATCTTCGCCCTTGTCGGCGTCGTCGTCAGCCTGCTATCCGATCTTCTCTATACATGGATCGATCCGCGCATCGACTTTGAGCGGAGGGATGTCTGATGACCGATATTATCGGCACGAGCCCAACCCTTCCCGCCAAACGACCGCGACTTTCGCCACTAAATGCCCGGCGCTGGCAGAACTTCAAGGCGAACCGGCGCGGCTGGTGGGCCCTGTGGATCTTCCTCTTCCTGTTCGTTGCTTCGCTCCTTGCCGAGTTCATCGCCAACGACAAGCCGATCTTTGTTTCCTACAAGGGCGAGATCCTGTTTCCAGTCCTCGTCGATTATCCGGAAGAGAAATTCGGCGGCTTTTACGCCGTGACTGACTATCGCGATCCGGTGATCCAGGAGGAGATCAACCGCAATGGCTGGTCGATCTGGCCACCGGTCCGCTATTCCTATCGGACGGTCAATAATGAACTGCCCGATACGGCGCCATCCAAGCCGTTCTGGCTGTTTACGCCGGAGGAGCGCTGCGCCCGCTATCCGCAAGGCGTGGACGATCCAAACTGTGTTTTCGGCAACATGAATATTCTCGGCACGGACGATCAGGCGCGCGACGTCTTTGCCAGGGCACTCTACGGGTTCCGCATCTCGGTGCTCTTCGGCCTGATCCTGACCGCAGCCTCTGCCGTGATCGGCGTCACCGCCGGCGCACTGCAGGGCTATTTCGGCGGCTGGCTCGACCTCACCGCGCAGCGTTTCATCGAGATATGGTCTTCGGTGCCGACGCTTTACCTGCTTCTGATCATGGCTTCGATCCTGCCGCCGGGCTTCTGGATCCTCTTGTGCATCATGCTGCTGTTCTCGTGGGTGAGCTTCGTCGGCATCGTCCGCGCCGAGTTTCTGCGCGCCCGCAACTTCGAATATGTCAACGCCGCACGGGCGCTTGGCGTGCGCAACCGGACCATCATGTTCCGCCACCTTTTGCCGAACGCCATGGTAACGACGCTGACCTTCCTGCCGTTCATTCTCAACGGATCGATCACGACATTGACTTCGCTCGACTTCCTCGGCTTCGGCCTGCCCCCGGGATCGCCCTCGCTCGGCGAATTGCTCGCACAGGGCAAGAACAATCTGCAGGCGCCCTGGCTGGGGCTTACCGGCTTCATCGTGATTTCGCTGATGCTGTCCTTGCTCATCTTCGTCGGCGAAGCCACGCGCGATGCCTTTGACCCGCGCAAGGCATTCAAATGACCGCCCCGCTTCTTTCAGTTCGCGATCTTTCCGTAGCCTTCTCGCAGGGCGGCAAGGAGACGCTTGCCGTGGATCGCATATCCTTCGATATCGGCGAGCGCGAGACCGTGGCGCTCGTCGGCGAATCCGGCTCCGGCAAATCGGTCACGGCCCTGTCGGTCCTGAAGCTTCTGCCCTATCCGCCGGCGTCGCACCCGTCAGGACAAATTCTGTTCGGCGGCAAGGATCTTCTTGCGAGTAGCGAGAACGAGCTGCGCCGGGTGCGCGGTAACGACATCACCATGATCTTCCAGGAGCCGATGACGTCGCTCAATCCGCTCCACACGATCGAGGACCAGATCAGCGAAATCCTCAAGCTGCACCAGGGCATGGCTGACAAGGCGGCGCGGCAGCGCACCCTTGCGCTGCTGGAGGAAGTCGGCATTCGCGACCCGGAAAAGCGCATGAACGCCTATCCGCACCAATTGTCCGGCGGGCAGCGCCAGCGCGTGATGATCGCCATGGCGCTTGCCAACAAGCCGAAGCTCCTGATCGCCGACGAGCCGACCACCGCCCTCGATGTCACCGTGCAGGCGCAGATTTTGAAGCTTCTTGCCGATCTCAAGTCAGCGCAGGGCATGTCGATGCTGTTCATCACCCACGACCTCGGCATCGTGCGCAAGATCGCAGATCGCGTCTGCGTGATGACCGGCGGGAAGATCGTCGAAACCGGCCCGACGCGGGAGATATTCGAAAACCCGCAGCACCCCTATACGCGCCACCTTCTCGCCGCCGAGCCGAAGGGCAACCCGCCGGCGGCAAATGCTGCGGCGGCGCCGGTCATGCGCGGCGAAAATATCAAGGTCTGGTTCCCGATCAAGCAGGGCTTCCTGCGTAAGACGGTCGATCATGTAAAGGCGGTCGACGGCATCGATGTAACGATCCGCGCCGGCCAGACTCTTGGCGTCGTTGGCGAATCCGGGTCGGGCAAGACCACGCTCGGCCTGGCCCTGTCGCGCATGATATCGTCGGAAGGGGTCATCCGCTTCGGCGAGACGGACATCAACAAATTTTCATTCCGCGAGATGCGGCCGCTGCGCCGCGAATTGCAGATCGTTTTTCAGGATCCCTATGGATCGTTGTCGCCGCGCATGTCGGTGGCCGATATCATTGCAGAGGGTCTTGAAGTGCACGAACCAAAGCTCTCCGCCGATGAGCGCGACGCGCGGGTCGTCGCCGCCCTGAAGGAGGTCAACCTCGACCCGGAGAATCGCTTCCGCTATCCGCACGAGTTTTCCGGGGGCCAGCGCCAGCGTATCGCCCTCGCACGCGCCATGGTGCTCAACCCGCGCTTCGTCATGCTCGACGAGCCAACATCGGCGCTCGACATGAGCGTCCAGGAGCAGGTTGTCGACCTTTTGCGCACATTGCAGCAGAAGCACAATCTGGCTTATCTTTTCATCAGCCACGATCTCAAGGTGGTGAAGGCGCTTGCCAATGAGGTGCTGGTGATGCGCAATGGCAAGGCAGTGGAATACGGGCCGTCGGAGGAGATTTTTGCGCGGCCCAAGACCGAGTATACGAGAGCCCTGATAGCGGCGGCCTTCAGGATAGAAACTGCCGAACAGGGAGCGGTGAGTGAATGACTGGCAATGCAACCGATACGATCCTTTTGGCCGTGACGGGATGGGACCCGGACGTTTGGGTGTCCGAATTTGCCAAGGCCGCGCCGAAACGCAAACTGGTTCTCAACTCGACGGACAAGGATAAGATCCGCTACGCGCTCGTCTGGAAACAGCGCCAGGGCTCGCTGGCCGGCTTGCCTAACCTCGATGTTATTTTCTCGCTCGGTGCCGGCGTCGATCACATTTTCCACGACCAGCAGATACCGGACGTGCCGATCGTAAGAATCGTCTCACCGGACCTGACCATGCGCATGAGCGAATATGTGGTGTGGCAGGTACTCGACCATCACCGGCTCGGCATGCGCTATCGCCAGCAGCAGGGCCAGCGCGTCTGGCATGAAGATCGGCGCCAGCCCGCGGCGCACGAGGTGAATGTCGGCATTCTCGGGCTCGGCGTGCTTGGCCGCGATGCGGCGCAGAAGCTGCGCGCGCTCGGCTTCCGCGTCAGCGGATGGAGCCGCCGCCTGCAGACCATGGAAGGTATTACGACCTATTACGGCAAGGACGGCCTCAAGGACTTCCTCAAGGATGTCGATATCGTCGTCAGCCTCCTGCCGCTGACGCCCGACACCAAGAGCATTCTTTCCATGACCATGTTCGCGCAGATGAAGCAGCACGGGCCGCTAGGCGCACCGACGCTGATCAATGCCGGACGCGGCGGGCTGCAGAACGAGCCCGATATTCTCGCGGCGCTCGACCGGGGCATGCTTTCAGCGGTGACGCTCGATGTGTTCAACCGCGAGCCCCTGCCGAAGGACAGCCCGCTGTGGACGCATCCGCAGGTAACGATCACTCCGCACGCGGCGGCAAGCTCCAGCCCGCAGGCACTCGTTCCGGAGATCGTTGCCCAGATCGAATCCTTCGAACGCGGCGAACCGTTGAAGAATATCGTCGACCGCGCCGCCCAATACTAGAGTACCCGTGTTGCTCTAGGCAGCTTCGAGCTTGACCACCCGGACCAATTCACTAGGGTGCAACCGTTAGTGTTCTCAGGGCGGGGTGAGATTCCCCACCGGCGGTAATCACCTGGCATCACCCGATGTCTGGTGCGAGCCCGCGAGCGCCTCCCGGTCATCCGGAAGGGTCAGCAGATTTCGGTGCAATTCCGAAGCCGACGGTATAGTCCGGATGAAAGAGAACAATCGAAAGTGAAGGCTGGCCCCGTGTCAGCCTTGCGCCTTTTTGGTTGTGCCCTGATTCACGTCCACTCGAAGGAGAAAGACATGGATCAGTTCCAGAATAACGTTCCCCAAGACCCAGCCCCGCGTATCGCCTTTGTGCAGGCGCGATGGCATGCAAACATTGTCGACCAGTGCCGCCTCGGCTTCGAGGAAGAACTGCTCAGGCAAGGTGTGACACCGGCCCGCTTCGATGTCTTCGACGTGCCCGGCTCGTTTGACATCCCGCTCCTCGCCAAAAAACTTGCTGAAAGCGGCCGTTACGACGCCATTATCGCTACCGGGCTCGTCGTCGATGGCGGCATCTACCGGCACGATTTCGTCGCCGGCTCGGTCGTTAGCGCGCTTTTGACCGCGCAGATGCAAACAGGCGTGCCGATGCTGTCGGCCGTTCTGACGCCGCACCACTTCCAGGAGACCGAGCAGCATATCGATTTCTTCACGCGGCACTTCCTCGTGAAGGGTCAGGAGGCGGCGCGGGCCTGCCTCCAGATCATCCGCACCTTGCGGCAGGTGAGCGAACTCACCGCCGCCTGATTGCGCGAACGGGTTGTGCCCGCTGCGCAGGTGGCGGGCATATCACGTGAGGCGACGGACCACGGTCGGCTTGCCGTAGAGATAAGCGATGCGTTCGATCGCGTCGCGCAATGGCTCAAGCGTTACGGTCATCGTATGTCCGCTGGCGTGGAGCAGCGTCGAGTGGCTTGCCATCATTGCGGCGTGGCCCTTCCAGAAGACGAAATCGCCGCGCCTGAGATTGTGGTAGTCCGGGTCCGGTTCGATCGCCTGGCCGATCGAGGCGGCCTGCATGTCCGAATCCCGCAGGACGCCCTGCCCGGTCATGAGCAATGCCAGCTGAACGAGGCCCGAGCAATCGATGCCGAAGCCTGAAACGCCACCCCAGAGATAGGGCGTGTGCATCAGCGTCTCGGCGACGGCCACGTGGTCTTCCGCAACCTCGTCGATCGGCACCAGATGCTTGGCGATGATCGCCTCACCGCTCGGCAGCATGGCATAGAGTGTGCCCCGCCGTTCCTCACCGCCCGTAATCGTAACAAGCGAACCCATCGACAGGGCTTTGGTGCGCGGGAATTTCAGATCGGATCCGGGATAGACGAAGGTGCGCGGGGCAATGACGATATGCGTGGGATCGCCGGTTCGCCGGTCGAGACTCGTATCGACCACATAGCCCACATAGCCGTCGCGCTCATTCTGTATCCAGCACCAGCCATTGTCGTCCTCGAAAACGAGGACGTCGTCGCCATAAAGGAATTGCGTGGTGATGGGGGCATCGCCGCGCGGCTCGGATCTCACATCGACCACCGGGTCGGCAATGCGCATGGGCTTGCCGGGAACAAAGCGTTCCGCCTGCACCAGCCCACGCAGGCTTTCGTCGGCGAGGTCGGGCCGGTATGCATTCAGTCGTTTGTCGAGCGAGACTGTGGGATCTGTCAAAGCGGTAATCCTCTTGCCTTGGCGATCACGAGATCGCCAAGCTTTTCAACATAAAGCGCACCTTTTACCGTTCTCTTGACGAGAACGTTGCGCTTGTCCTTCTCATCGCGATGACGGTCAACCAGACCATAACCGCCCATCGTATCGAGCGCGCGGGTTATAACCGGCTTGGTAACGCCGAGTTTCACCGCCATGCCGCGTATCGTGTGCGGCGGCGGCTCGAGATACACCGTCAACAAGACAGCCATCTGCCGCAACGTAAGGTCATGCGCATCATCGCGCACCTCCGAGATCGCGATTTCCTTCCACAGCGTCAATGCCTGGATAGGCTTCAGTTCGATGAACATGGACGGCATCCGAGATCATTTCGGTTCCGTTCCATTTTACCCCCTTGGCCGACCCAGGCAAGCCGTTCATTTGCTGGGATAACGATGCTTCAGAAGATGGTAAAGGGCGCGTATCGCCTGGGCCTCGCCACCAACCGGGGAATGCGGTTTCTCGACGGGATTCCAGCCATAAATATCGAAATGCGCCCACACCTTGGCCTTGCCGACGAATTTCTGCAGGAAGAGCGCCGCGGTAATCGATCCGGCAAAGCCATCGGTGGTGACATTGTTGGTGTCCGCCACGCGGGAGGACAGTTTGCTTTCGTAGGCCTGCCACAACGGCATGCGCCAGACAGGATCGGCAACGGTGTCCGCGGCCCGCGCGACCTCGGCGGCGAACGTTTCATCATTGGTGTAGAACGGCGGAAGGTCCGGGCCAAGCGCGACGCGGGCTGCGCCGGTCAGGGTTGCCATGTCGATCAGGATTTCCGGTTCCTCGTCATCCGCAAGCGCCAACGCATCAGCGAGAACGAGGCGTCCTTCCGCATCGGTGTTGCCGATCTCGACAGTCAAACCCTTGCGGCTTGCAAGGATATCGCTTGGTCGGAATGCATTGGCCGAGATCGAATTCTCGACAGCCGGGATCAGGACGCGCAGCCGCACCGGCAACTTCGCATCCATGATGAGGCTCGCAAGCGCCAGGACATTGGCCGCTCCACCCATGTCCTTCTTCATCAAAAGCATGCTGCTCGAGGGCTTGATATCGAGCCCGCCGGTATCGAAGCAAACGCCCTTGCCCACAAGGGTCACACGCGGCGCATCCTTCTTGCCCCATTCGACGTCGATCAGGCGGGGTTCCTCGCTCCCCGCACGACCGACGGCATGGATCATCGGAAAGTTCTGCTTGAGAAGTGCGTCGCCCTTGATGACGTTCACCGAAGCCTTGTAGCTATCGGCAACCTTGCGGACTGCCTGTTCCAGCGCCTCGGGGCCCATATCGTTCGTCGGCGTGTTGATCAGATCGCGAGCCAGGGTGACGGCATTGGCAAGACGCCTCACATCGACCTTGTCGGCGCCTGCAGGCGAGGCAAGCGTCACATCCAGCTCGTCCTTTTTGCCATATTTTGTGAACTTGTAACCGCCGAGTAGAAAGCCGAGCGCGGCAAGGTTGGGCTCGCCCACGACATTGGCAAAATGCCAGCTCCCCTTGGGCAGTCCCGTTGCAAGCTTGCCGGCCACGAGACGTGCATCGTCTTTGCCGGTACCGAGCAACGCTCCGGCAACTTCACCCTTGTCGTTGGGAATGATTAACAGGCGCGCGGACTGACCATCAAAACCGTTTGCCTTGGCCCAGTTCAGCGCACGGTCGTCTAGTCCCGCATCGTTCAGTCCGCCGCTTCGCACCAGCCAGACGGGTTTGCTGCCATCGGGCATTTTGCCTTTGATTTCAATCGGCATCGGCGAATTTCTCCTTGGTCATTCTTGTGCTGCACCGCGCGTCGTTAACGGTCCGTTAGGGTTAACAGAATATTTCTAGTCCTGGGATTGGGTTAACACAGCTGATTTGTGTGGGTACGGGGCAAACTATGGTAATCGCAGGCATTATTCAACGTAATCGCCGCATGCTTTTCTCTGTGGCGATAGCGGGGCTCGTGGCAGGCATATCGGGCTGCACGACGACCGACAAGACGACGACAGGTTCCATTTCACCCGCTGTAGCGGCGACGGCAACGAGCGCGAGCGGCGATTTCGACCAGATGAACGAACAGCAGTTGATGCAGGCATCGACCAGCCTCGGTTCGCGCTATCAGGCTAATCCAAAGGACAAGGTCACGGCGATGAAGTTTGCCGCGGTCCTCAGGATGACCAACCGCAGCGATCAGGCCCTTGCCGTCATGCGCAGCCTCGCCATCGCCTACCCGCAGGATCGGGACGTGCTCGCCGCCTACGGCAAGGCGCTGGCAAGCGCCGGCGAGTTCGAAGCAGCGCTTGATGCGTTGCGACGGGCGCAGACGCCGGAATATCCGGACTGGAAGCTCTTGTCGGCGCAAGGCGCTATCCTCGACCAGTTGGGCAAGGAAAGCGAAGCCCGCGACCTCTATCGGCAGGCGCTGCAGATCAACCCCAACGAAGCCTCGATCCTTTCGAATCTCGGCATGTCCTACGTCCTCTCGGGCGATCTTGCCAGTGCCGAAAACTACATGCGCCAGGCGGTGAAGGCACCGGGGTCCGACAGCCGCGTCCGCCAGAACCTTGCGCTCGTGGTCGGTCTCCAGGGTCGCTTCGACGAAGCCGAGACCATTGCCAACCAGGAATTGTCGCCGCAACAGGCGCAAGCCAACGTCAAATATCTGCGCACCATGCTGGCCCAGCAGAATTCCTGGACCATGCTGAAAGACAAGGATAAGGCAAAGCCGAAAGGCTGAGTGCCACCAGGCCGACCAATAAAAAGAAAGCCGCCTGTATCGGGCGGCTTTTTCGTTGATGGAAACGCTTCGATTTATTTCGGTGTTGCGTCCCCAAAGATACCGCCTTGGGCGGAAATCTGGATGAAGGCCGGCCCCAGGATCACAGCGAATAGCACCGGCAGCAGGAAGACGATCATCGGTACGGTGAGCTTCGGCGGCAGCGCCGCAGCTTTCTTCTCGGCTTCCATCAGGCGGGCGTCGCGGCTTTCATCGGAAAGGACGCGCAGCGCACCGCCGATCGAAGTACCGTAGCGTTCCGATTGGGTCAGTGCCTGGACGACGGATTTGACCGGTTCGAGCCCGGTGCGGTTGGCAAGGTTCTCATACGCCTGCCGGCGCTCCGGCAGGAACGACAGTTCGGCATTTGTCAGTACCAGTTCTTCGGCAAGTTCTGCGGATTGCGCGCCGATTTCCTCGGAAACCTTCTTGAACGCTGCCTCGATCGACATGCCGGATTCGACGCAGATCAACATCAGATCGAGTGCATCCGGCCAGGCAAGCTTGATCGACTGCTGCCGCTTGGATCCGACGTTCTTGACGTAGAGATTGGGCAAGTAGAAGCCGACATAGGCACCGGCGAAGCAGGCGGCCATCCGTATCATGGTCGACTGTGCGGCAAGGCCGTCCATGCCGAAGATCCACAATGTCGTCAGGCCGAGCGTGACAAAGGGCAGGCCGAAGCGAGCCGCAAGGAAGATATTGAGGGCGTTTTGCCCGCGAAAGCCGGCAATACGCAGAGAGTTGACGGTGTTCTCGTCGGCAAGCGCGCGCTGGAGATCAAGCCGCTCGACCAGTTGCCTGACGCCCTGCCGCTCGGTCACGCGCAATGAACTTGCTCCATTCTTACGCCGCGTCTCCGCATCCGCGGCCATTCGGGCCCGTTCGCGCGACCTGATCTGGTCGCGTTCCAGGGCAACCGACTTCATCCGCGTCTTCAGGCTGGTGCCGGAGAACATCGGCATCAGAAAAGTCATGAGCGTAGCAAATATCGATATGCCAACGAGCACCGCAAAGATAAAGGCGGGGTTGTGCATGGCTTTGGCGATGGTGGTGATCATTGATGGGCCTCGACTTTCCCGCTCAGAACTTGAAGTTGATCATTTTTTTCATGACCAGGATCCCGAGTGACATCCAGACGGCGGCGCAGCCCATGATGACGTGACCAGTGTCGGTCGTGAACAGAACCATGATGTAATCGGGGCTCGACAGGTAGACGAGCAAGGCAACCGCAAAGGGCAGTGAACCGATGATATAGGCAGAGGCCTTGGCCTCCATGGACAGCGCCTGAACCTTGGCCGCCATCTTCTTGCGATCGCGGAGCACGCGGGAAAGATTGCCGAGCGCTTCGGATAGGTTGCCACCGGCCTGCGACTGAATCTGGATCACGATCCCGAAAAAACTCGCTTCTGGACAAGGCATGTATTCGGCCATTCGCATCGCGGATTCCGGGATGCTCACGCCGACCTGCTGCGCATCGACCATGCGGCGAAACTCGGCCTTGACCGGCTCTTGCGCCTCCTGGGCAATGAGCCGGATACCGTCATTGAGCGGCAGGCCGGATCGAAGCGCTCGCACGATGACATCGATCGCGTTCGGAAACTCCTTGAGAAACGCCTTTATCCGGCGGCCGCGGCGATAATAGACGAACCAGCGTGGCAGGCCGAAGATGCCGGCAAGCAGCAAGCCCGGTGCAAGATAGAGCGGCGAGCCGAGGAAAAGCCCGGCGAAAGTGACGACAACGCCAACCACTGCGGAGTAGATATAAAAGCGCTGAACAGTCACCTTCATCCCGGCCTGCATGAGCAGCATCTTCAAGGGCGGCGACTTGGCGTTCTTGTCCCGCTGTTTCTGGCGCTTCTCGATATCCTTGAGCGTATCCTGAACGGACCTCCGGCGCTTCTGCGCCTCTGCTAGCTTGTCGCGGACCACAAACTTGCCCATGCTTTCGCTGGCAGAGAGTTTCACGGAGTTCAGCCGTTCCTCCGTCCGCTTCTGCGATGCGATCGAATCGAAGAAGAAGACGTAGGCAAGTGCTGCGAAGGTCAACGCTACCAGGGCAACGAAGACGATCTGCGGAAGGCTAAGCCCAAACATGGTGGAATTCTCCCGGCGTCGTCATCCCTGCATGATTTCCATGGAATCAAGCGCCTGGGCGAGGCGGCGATCTTCGTTGAAATAGCGCGCGCGCTCCCAGAAATGCGGCCTCGCAATACCCGTCGAAACATGCTTGCCGATAAGGCGGCCATTCGCATCCTCGCCGGTGATCTGGTAGACGACGAGGTCCTGCGTGATGATGACGTCGCCTTCCATGCCGATGACTTCGGTCACATGCGTGATGCGCCGCGAGCCGTCCCGCAGACGCGCCGCCTGGATGATGACATCGACCGAGCCGACGATGATTTCTCGCACTGTCCTTTGCGGCAGCGAAAAGCCGCCCATGGCGATCATGGATTCGATACGGCTCAGGCACTCGCGCGGACTGTTCGAGTGGATCGTTCCCATCGAACCGTCGTGACCGGTGTTCATCGCGGAAAGCAGATCGAATACCTCCGGTCCGCGCACCTCGCCGACGATGATCCGCTCGGGGCGCATGCGCAGGCAGTTCTTGACGAGATCGCGCATCGTGACCTCGCCCTCGCCCTCAAGATTGGGCGGGCGTGTTTCGAGACGCACCACATGCGGCTGCTGCAGTTGCAATTCGGCCGAGTCCTCGCAGGTGATGACGCGCTCGTCCTTGTCGATATAATTCGTCAGGCAGTTGAGGAGCGTCGTCTTGCCCGAGCCGGTACCGCCGGAAATGACGAGATTGCAGCGGACGCGGCCAATGATCTGCAGCAGTTCGGCACCGGCCGGCGAAATCGCGCCGAAGCGCACGAGTTGATCGAGCGTCAGCTTGTCCTTCTTGAATTTACGAATGGTGAGGACCGGCCCGTCGATTGCGAGCGGAGGCGCAATCACGTTGACGCGCGAGCCATCCGGCAGGCGCGCGTCGCATATGGGGCTTGATTCATCGACGCGGCGGCCGACCTGGCTCACGATGCGCTGGCAAATATTGAGAAGCTGCTGATTGTCGCGGAATCTTACACCTGATTCCTGCACCTTGCCCTGCACTTCGATATAGGTCTTGCGCGCGCCATTGACCATGATGTCGGCGATGTCGTCGCGTGCGAGCAATGGTTCGAGCGGTCCATAGCCGAGTACGTCGTTGCAGATATCGTCGAGCAGTTCCTCCTGCTCGGAGATCGACATGGCAAAGTTCTTGATCGCGATGATGTCGTTGACGATATCGCGAATTTCCTCGCGTGCGACATCGGGATCGAGTTTCGACAATTGCGCAAGATCGATCGTGTCGATCAGCGCCGTGAAGACCTGCGATTTCGTGTCGTAATAGGCTTCGTTCTTCTCGCGGAGCACGACGATCGGCTTTGCGGCTTCAGCCGGTTGGCGTTTCGGCTCCAATATGTCGCGCGGCAAGCGGGATGCCTCGGCCGCAATATTGCCAAGCGGCAGCGCCGCTTCCATCGCCGGGGCACGAAACTCCTGGACCTGTTGATTTCCTCCACCGCGCTTACCGAACATGATGCCTCTTCGATCTCGCTATTTCTTGCGCGTCAGCTTGGAGAAGACGGCTTTCAGTCCCGGCTTCTTCCTGGCTTTGTGCGTCATGCGGCCCGTCAAGATATGGGCCATTTCATTGATGGTCTGAACAATGGGATTGGCCGCGTCCGTCTCAGCAAGCATCCGTCCATTGTTGGCGGCACTGCCGAACAGTGCCGGTTCAAAAGGAAGGGTCGCCATCGCCGGGATGCCGAGCGGACCACAGAATTCGAGCGGCGCAATTTCGGGACGCTTCGGCACGCCGACCTGATTGAGGATGAGCCGTGGCGGCGCATCGTTAGGGCGAAGCTGCTTAAGCGTGTCGAGGAGGTTCTTGGTGTTGCGCAGATTGGCAAGTTCCGGCGAGGCAACAATCACAACCTCGTCGGCACGGGCAAGCGTCGTGCGCGTCCAGCCGTTCCAGGAGTGCGGCACATCGAGGATGACATGCGGGACCGAACGCTGCGCGACATCGATCAGATGTGCAAAGGAGTCATCGCGGAAGTCGAAGACGCGATCGAGCGTCGATGGTGCCGCGAGGAGCGAGAGATTTTCAGCGCATTGCGCAAGCAGCCTGTCGAGGTAGACGTCGTCGATGCGTTCCGGCGAAAACACGGCTTCGGCAATGCCCTGTGCCGGGTCCTGGTCGAAATTGATGTTCGCAGTGCCATAGGGCAGGTCCATGTCAACGATGACGACCTCGCTTTTGAACAGTGAGGAAATCGACCACGCGATATTGTGCGCGAGCGTCGAGGCGCCGACGCCTCCCTTTGCACCTATGAAGGCTATTGCACTGCCCAGCGGCTTAGCCTCGGGATCGACGAACAGCGTGCCGATGACGCCGATGATGTCGGCCAGCTCGATCGGCGCGATCATATATTCGGAAATACCGTTCCTGATCAGCTCGCGGTAGAGGGCGACGTCGTTGAAATGACCGATAATGACGACCTTGGTGCTGGGGTCGCACACTTCCGACAGGGTGGAAAGGCTTTGCAGCATGTCCCGCGGCGCTGCCGAGGTTTCGAGGAGGATCAGATTGGGCGTCGGCACCGTCTGGAACATTTCAACGGCAGTCGCGACACCTCCCATGTGAATCTGGGCATGGGTCTTGGCCATGCGCCGGTCTTCATTGGCCTTGGCGATCTGGCGTGCGACCGCATCGGTCTCGCAAAAAGCTTCGATCGATATGCGCGGGACCGGACGATAGGCATGCAGGCCCGCTGACCGCTCTGTACCTCCGCCTGCCGGGTCTTCTATGTCAAAGGCTAGACTCATCTTCAGATTCCGCGTTTCAGGGAGTTGGTCACCACGAATAATCGACTTCTGCTGCGCTTGGCGTATGCGGCCTGTCGGACGGAACCCCGCGATAATCCTCGATCACGATGTTGCGGCGCTCCGCATCGATCGGCGAAGATGCCCGTGGTCCAAGAAGGTCGGCAGGGTTTGCAATCTGGGCGGCGAGATTATTCTGGCTGGCGCAGCCGAAATTCGCGTAGTGGCGATTATCGGCCGTCTCGAGCAAATCCTTCGGCCATTGACCGCAGGGGTGCGTGGAGGCCGTCATTGCCGAATAAGAAAGCCTGATCGGCGCTGAGTCCGAGGAGCCTGCGCTGTAGCGCTCACTGTTTATGTTGAACGGCTTGACCCCGCCCTTGCGCAGAACTGCGGCGATATCGTCGCGCAGGCCGGCCGCAGCGCGTTCGTTGGGCGAACCCGCCGGCAACAGGATGTGAACCATGCCGGAACCGTTGGCCCGATAATTGGCGATGACCTGTTCGACGATGCTTCGCTGCGTAATCGATAGTTTGCGGTCAGCATGGCCGACCGGAATATCGGCGACCTGCTCCTTCTCGGAGATGATTATCGGATGGTTGGTGCGATAGTCGTCCGGAATGCTCCCCGTCATCTCGCGTGGTGCGCAACCTGCAAGCAGGGTTACGGCGAGCAATGCAAGGACGGGCTTTATACGACGAATGGTGGTTGTGTCAGACATGTCCGCGTCCCTGCTTACTTGTAAATGTAACCGATGGTGCCTTCGTATCGACCTTCAGGCAGGCTGGCTTCCTTCGTGCCGTAGACACGATTGACCTTGCCGAGGAAGATGCCGGCGGCATCGCTGGCTGGATTGAGATTGTCGTCAGGCCTTGCAAGCGCTGTGCGGGCGACCGGACGCACCAGATAAGGCGTGATGATAATCACGAGTTCGCTCTCGTTGCGAATGAAGTCGCGGCTGCGGAACAAGGTCCCGAGGACTGGAATCTTGGAAATTCCAGGCAGTCCCGAGATCGCGGCGCGGTTGTCGTCGCGCATTAGGCCGGCGATCATCATCGAGCCGCCCGAGGGCAGTTCCACGGTGGTGTCGGCAAGACGTTTGCGCAGTGAGATGATGTTGGTGGCGAGGTTCTGGGCCTGGTTCTTGTTCGTCGTTCCGTTGTAGGTCGGATTGACGCCTGCACCGAGCGGGATCGATTGTTCAAGTGTCGGTTCGGAAACCGAGGTCCGTACCTTCAAGCTTATGCGTCCGGGTGAGAGGACGACGGGCAGGAACTCGAGGCCGATGCCGTATTCGATCTTGGTAAGCTGATACTGTGCACCCTGCGCATTCGAGGTTTGGCCGGTGATCATGTTGTATTCGCCGCCGACCTTGAACGTCGCCTGTTCGCCCGAGATGGCGGTCAAGGACGGTTCTGCGAGCGTCTTCATGACCCCCGCCACTTCCATGGCATTCAGGTAGGAATCGATGGTTGCGCTGCCGATCGATATCGGCACGGTAACGCCGGACGTTGTCAGGCTTTTGCCGGCCAGCGATGCGATGTTGGTCGAGCTGAAGAATATCCCGTCCGACTTGGTCTTGCCGACGAGATTGACACCAAGCTGCTTCATTACCGTGCGGCTGACTTCAGCCACTGTTACCTTCAAGGTAACCTGGTCGTCGCCGGCAATTTGAATGAGATTGACGATCTTGCTTTTCTGGCGCGCCTCGTCCGGGTCGCTGATGGCAACGTCCGACCCGCCGCCGCCATTGGTGCCGCCCTGGCCGGAGGCGGTGATCGCATATTGTCCCGTCGTTGCTTCACCGCCGGAAACGAGAAGGTTGGCGAGATCGCTTGCCCGCTTGGCGTCGAGCGGCGTTTGAACCGTTCCGGTGAGGATGACGTTGTCGTTCATCAACTCGACCTTGATGTCGGAGTCGGGAATATATTTCCGCAGGCTTTCCTCTAGCCCCGCAACATCGCGTTCGATGACGAGATCGAAGCTTGCGAGCTGCTCGCCATTCGGGCCAAAGACGAAGATGTTGGTCTGCCCGACCATCTTGCCGAAAAGGTATATCCGCCGCGCCGTACGGGTGACGGCATCGGCAACGGACGGATTGGCCACGAGAATGTCATAGGCATCCGCCGGCAGATCGATGACGAGCGACTTGCTCAGTCCGAGATTGATCCGCTTGCCAGCGGTCTGGCTGTGGTTGAGCCTTACGACAGCGTCTTCCGCAGCCGCCGTATTCTGCAAGGGCAGAACGGCGATGCTGCAGCCGAGCAGCACGCGGGCCGCCTTCATCAGCGGCGACATAGGGGATGCGCATTTGAGCTGCATGATGTTGATTTCGTGCCCCATTTTTTTATTTCCGCCCCATGACTTCGACCATGGTTCCAGACTTGATCAGTTTCACATTGCCGCTACGGCCCGGCGAATTGACGAGATATTCGGCGCCGGGTCCGGTCTGTTCCTGGGCGTCCTGAACCGAGCGGAGAACGAGCGACAGGCGCGCCGCCATCTGTTGCGCGACGGTGATGACTTCCGCCTGTTCCGGCGTCAGCTCGAGCGTTGCGGTGGACCCCAGCTTCGTCTTTTCACCGTTCTCGTCTTCTTGGATCGTCTGATCGATCGCCAGCACGCGAATGTTGCGAAGGACGGTTTCCGTAATGTATTGCTTCGCCTGGCCCTGTGTTTCGATCTCGTGGACCATGATGACATCGACATAGTCATCGGGAAGAATGAAGCCGCCCGCCGACGTCTCGGAGGCAATCTGCGTCGCCACAGCGCGCATACCGGCCGGGAGCTGCGCCGACATAAAGCTCTGACCCTTGCCAATGAGCTTTGCTTCACGAACCGGTTCGCCCGTGAATATGCGCAGTCGAACCGTGGAGCCCTTGAGTTCCTCGACGGCGTTCGGACGGTCGGCACGCTTGATATATCCGTCGGCAAGGGCATCGACCGGCCAAGGCTGCCAGCGCAGCTGGCCGTTCAGTTCCGTGCCGACGCCGAGATTGTCCGTGGCAACGAGAATATCCTGCAATTTCATCTGTGGTTGGGGTGCTGACTGCACGACGGTAACGTCGGGCTTCATCTGCGTCGCGATATAGCCCGCGGCGCCCGCGGCAGCGACCGCGACGGTCAAAATGACAAGTCGTGCTCTTTGCATTCAATGCACCCCGTTAGACTTTTGTCTAAGATTACCCACGGTTGCACTTTGACTTGCCAATCGTGTAATTATGGTTAACGCATTGCTTAAATCTATGCTTAACGGCGTTTAACCGTTAGACTTTCGATCTATGAATACTCAGCGGGTCAATTTGAGAACGTCAGTAGCTGGTCCGACGCAGCAGAACGTCGCGCATGGCGACATGGATCATGGCTTCTGAAACGTCGATGCGGGCCGCGTGGCTATCGTCATCCAGCCCGCTCCTCACGGTCTTATTTGTATCGCCGTTCAGCTTAGTTCTTGGGCAAGCCCGATGAGAAGCCCTTCAGGCCCGCGAATGTAGCAGAGCCGATACGCGTCTTTATACTGGACCACTTCGCCGACGAGTTGCGCGCCGTGGGCACTCAGTCTTTCAAGCGTCTCGTCGACGTCGTCCACGGTAAACATGGCGCGCAGGTAGCCCAGCGCGTTGACCGGCGCTTTCCGGTGATCTGCGACGACGGGCGGTGAAATGAAGCGCGAGAGCTCGAGCCGGCTGTGACCGTCCGGCGTGCGCATCATGGCAATCTCGACGTGCTGATCGCCCAGTCCGGTGACGCGTCCGGCCCATTCTCCTTCGATCGTCGCCCGCCCTTCGAGTTCGAGGCCAAGGTCGCGAAAGAAATCGATCGTCGCTTCGAGGTCTTCGACGACGATTCCGACATTGTCCATCCGCTTTAGCGCCATGTTCAAATCTCCAGGGTGTCGTTCCAATCTACAAGGTGACGCCTGGTCTAACAATGCACGCTCGGTTTGTATCCAAGAAAGACCCCTGATAGGTCAATCAGAGGTGGGCCAGGCGATCGATAACCCATTGGCACAGGGGAGAGCTTGGAAATGCAAGGAGGCCGGCGCCGCCAAGGGCGATGCCATAGGGGACGCCCTCTTCCTTGCGCGCGAGCCGCCGCATGAACTCGATCCGGTCCGCATACATTATTGCAGCATGGGAATTGCGGTAGTTGAGAATTGCGAGGGTAAGCAGGCCGCCCAGCACAGACATCATCAACAAATATTCGGCAAGGCCCATGTTCCAGCCGAGCCAAAGCGCCGTCGCCGACATCAGCTTGGCGTCGCCGCCGCCCATTGTGCCGGTCGCGAAAAGGCCGAATGTTACCGTGAGAACCGCAGCGCCCGCGGCAAAATGCATTGCATAGGCTTCCCAGCCCATGCCGGTCAGCGGCGCCAAAATCACAAACGAAACGACAAGGATGAGCGAAACGCGATTTTGAATTGTCATCGACAGGAGATCGGAGATCCCCGCAAAGGCCATTGCAAATGGAAAGATGACAAGGATGGCGGCTTCAATCATGACCTTACCTGTTTGGCGCCTGGGCAACCTTGTCTGCAAGGGAGCCGTAAAGGGTTTGTACCGATGATCCCAGCACGTTCGCGCCGGCCAGAATGGCGATACTTAGGATCGAAGCGATAAGCGTATATTCAATAGCCGTAGCGCCGCACCGGTTGTGCAGGAAGCGAGCGAACACGTCGAGGATCGCATTCATCGTGCCTGTCATCTGGAATGTCCTCGCTCGTACCACTGGTTGCGCTTGATCGAACGCTAGTGGCAGCGAATTTCATTCATCTTAAGGAACACCGTTACAAAATAGTAAAGCTTTGGCAACTCGAAATAGAGGTGACTAAAAGGTAAATCGTATAGTTAGATTTTGCATAAAATTTTATCGTTTGTACGTTGTCTCGCGCCGTTATGATTAACAAAAGCTTTGCGGGTTTAAGCTTTCCTTCACCAATCCACGCCATGTTTGAGAAGCATTCGTTTCGAGGGGCTCTTATCCATGGTCGGCACTAAATTCCACACTGTTTCTGCGTACGGATTGACCATCGCCTTGGCGCTTGTCGCCCTTGCGCTCGCCCCCGCCCCGGCGAGCGCCGATACGGGCATCCATGTGATCATGAACCAGGCAAGAATATTGAGGCTCGCGCGCCCGGCGGATACGGTCGTCGTCGGCGATCCCGCCATTGCCGATGCGGTCGTCAAGGATGCACGCACCGTAATTTTGACGGGGAAAGGCTTCGGCATGACCAATATTGTCATTCTGGACGCCGATGGCAGCCCGATTGTCGATGATCAGGTCATGGTGAGCCGCAGCGTTGCCAACACGACGCGCGTCTATCGGCGTGCTTTCGTGCAGACACTTTCCTGTACGCCCTATTGCGAAACGGCCCAGAAGACGACTGCCGAAACCGAATCCGATCAAAAGATCGGCGGCAACTGAGCTGGCGCTACTCACGGTTGAAAAATCGTGAAGGAATTTACTGCAATTTCCACCGCGGTTCGAACGGGATTCTAACTTCTGAATGCTAGGAATTTTCTTGCCTTAAGTGGTCGGGGAATTCCATCCATGTTCTACAACGATAAAAACAATCAATCGCATGAAGGTGTCGCGGCAGCCTCTGCAGCTCAATACGGCACAGGGCGCGTCAGGCAAAGCCGTCTCGTGGCCCTGCTTGCCCGCTTCAGGCGCAACCGACGCGGCACGGTTGCCATCGAATTCGCGATGATCGCGCTGCCATTCTTCCTGCTGATCTTCGTCATATTCGAAGTAGGAATGACCTTCATGGCGCAGCAGGTCATGGCAAACGCTACCGATGAAATCGCAAGGCGCTTGCGTACCGGCGAGTTAAGGGCAGCAAATATCTCGGGGAACCAGCTGCGCGATCGCATTTGCGCAAAGCTTATCCTGCCCGAAGCCGGCTGCGCCAACCTCGTCGTGGACCTGAAGACCTATGCGAACTTCACCAACGTTCCTGTCACCATCCCGCTAAGGCCGAATGGAGACGTCGATTCGACGGGTTTCAAGAACAATGTAGGCGGCGCGGGCACGATCAACCAGCTGCGCGTTTTCTATCGCTGGCCAATCCTCACCAATCTCATGCGCAATCGTATCGAGACAATCGACGGAACGGGGAGGACCCTGCTGTTCTCTACCGCGACCTGGAGAAACGAACCGTTCGTCTGATGCTCAATTCCGGCATAGCTTCGAAAGTGTGACGCATGAACAACCAAAAACAACAAAAGACCGCCAAACATCTGGCCCTCCTGGCGAAGCGCTTTATCGGCGACAAGCGAGGCGTCGCAGCGCTTGAATTCGCACTCATTGCCCCCGTCCTCATCCTGCTCTACCTCGGCACGGTCGAAACGACCGAGGGGATAAACGTCAACAAGGACCTCGGCCGGGCGGCGACGATGGTGGCCGACCTCGTCACGCAACAAACGACTGTGACGACTGCCCAGCTCGGCGACATCATGAAGATCGGGCAGGCGACGGTGCTGCCCTATCGCCGGGATACGCCGCAGATCACAATAACCTCCATCGATATATCCGCGGCCGGCAATGCGACCGTGCTCTGGTCGCGGCGGGTGGTAAATGGCACCGAGTCAAGGCCGTTCAACGCCGGCAGCGCCGCCACGCTCGACGCCAATCTGCGCATCCCCAGCACCACCGTGGTCCAGGTGAAGGCCGAACTTGCCTATGTGCCGATCATCCCCTGGACGATCACCGGACAAACGAACACCGCCGCCGGTGCTTCGGTTATCGGAATTCACATGTCGAAGAACACCTATGGCCGCATCCGGCAGGGTTCAAACGCGGTTACCTGCACCAACTGCTGAGGACGCTCCGCCACCATTGATTTGTCACGGCGCGCTGTTTGACCTATCTGTGATGTCTGATTTTACTCGGAGTATCGCATGGCTCGCGCTTTCCTTTTCGTTCTCGACTCCTTCGGCATCGGCGGCGCACCGGATGCCAAGGCTTTCGGCGACGAAGGTTCAAATACGTTTGCGCACATCGTCGAACGATGTGCCGCCGGCGAGGCCGACAAGGAAGGCCTGCGCCAGGGTCCTCTGCTTGTTCCCAATATGAGTTCGCTCGGCCTCTTCCACGCCGCCAATATCGCCTCGACTTTTCCGGTATCATCGCGGGCCCCTGCCCCGGTCGGTTTGTGGGGGGCGGCCGAAGAAACATCGAAGGGAAAGGATACCCCTTCCGGTCACTGGGAAATTGCAGGCGTTCCGGTGGCGTTCGATTGGGGCTATTTTCCCCAGACGGTTCCGACATTCCCCGAAACCTTAATCGCCGACACGGTTCGGCTTGCACAGCTTCCAGGCATCCTCGGTAACAAACACGCCTCGGGAACTGACGTGATCGAGGAACTGGGCGAAGAACACATCCGCACGGGCATGCCCATCTTCTATACGTCTACTGATTCTGTGGTCCAGATTGCCGCGCATGAGACGCATTTCGGACTGGAACGTTTGTACAAGCTTTGCGAAACCGTTCGCGAGCTGGTCGATCCGCTGAATATTGGCCGCGTTATTGCCCGGCCATTCATCGGTGAGGCGAAGGAAACATTCGAGCGCACCGGCAATCGCCGCGATTATTCCGTTCCGCCACCTGAGGCGACGCTGCTGGACCGCCTTACCGATGCCGGCCGCATGGTCATCGCCATCGGCAAGATCGGCGACATCTATGCGCATAAGGGCGTTGGTCAGGTGCGCAAGGCCAACGGCAACATGGCGCTCTTCGACGAAACCCTGGTCGCGATGGACGACGCACAGGATGGCGACCTCGTGTTTACCAATTTTGTCGATTTCGACATGCTCTACGGCCACCGGCGCGATGTCGCGGGCTATGCGGCAGCGATCGAGGCCTTCGACATGCGCCTTCCCGAGGCCATCGCAAAGCTGCGTCCCGGCGATCTTATGATTCTTACCGCCGATCATGGCTGCGACCCGACCTATAAGGGCACGGACCACACGCGCGAACGGGTTCCGGTGCTTTGCTACGGTCCGGACCTGCCCAAAGGCTCGTTCGGCGTACGCCCGACCTTCGCTGATATTGGCGAGACGGTCGCCGCCCATCTCGGCATTGCCCCCGGCCTCCACGGCAAGAGCTTCCTCAAGGGCACGGGAGAGCGCAGCCCAGATGCCTGAACTACCTGAGGTTGAAACCGTCCGGCGCGGTCTCCAGCCCGTCATGGAGGGCGCGACCATACTTGCCGTGGAGCAGCGGCGTCCCGACCTGCGCTTTCCCTTCCCCGAGCGCTTCGCCGAGCGTTTGACGGGCCGGCGCATCGAAGCGCTCGAACGGCGCGCCAAATATCTCATCCTTCATCTCGATAACGGTCTCGGCGTCATCAGCCACCTTGGCATGTCGGGATCCTATCGCATCGAGCAAGGCGAAGCGGCGGAAACGCCCGGCGATTTTGCCCATGAGCGCTCGAAGAACGCGCTGCACGACCACGTCGTGCTGCAGCTCGGTGCCAAGGATGGCAAGACGAGCCGTGTCGTTTATAATGACCCGCGGCGCTTTGGCTTCATGCTCTTTGCCGAGCCCGGCGAACTCAACAACCATCCGCTGATCAAGGGCCTTGGCACCGAACCGACGGGCAACCGCCTCGACGGCGCCTTGCTGGCGAAGCTCTTTCACAAGAAGGCGGCGCCCTTGAAGGCGGCACTTCTCGACCAGAGGTTGATAGCCGGGCTTGGCAACATCTATGTATGCGAAGCGCTGTGGCGCGCGGAACTCTCGCCATTGCGGCCGGCAGGGAGCATTTCCGGCACGGATGGCGCGCCGACCGATGATGCAAAACGACTCGCGACAGCAATCCGGGCTGTCATCGTTGACGCGATCAAGGCCGGCGGATCGAGCCTCAAGGATTACCGGCAAGCCGATGGCGAACTTGGCTATTTCCAGCATTCGTTCTCGGTCTATGACCGTGAAGGCGCCCCGTGCCCACGCAAGGGTTGCAGTGGCACGGTGTCGCGTATTGTCCAAAGCGGGCGCTCGACCTTCTATTGCCCCGTGTGCCAGCATTAGCGATTGAGGAGGATCAACCATGACCTATGAAAACATCATCGTCGAGACGCGCGAAAAGGTGGGCTTCATCCAGCTCAATCGTCCGCAAGCGCTCAATGCGTTGAATTCGGCGCTGCTCGCGGACCTTGCAGGCGCACTTGAAGCGTTCGACAAGGACAACGATATCGGCGCGATCGTCATCACCGGATCCGAAAAGGCTTTTGCCGCCGGCGCCGACATCAAGGAAATGCAGACGCTTGCATTCGCCGACGCCTATCTCGGCGACTATTTCAGCGAGTGGGAGCGCGTGACCCGGCTGCGCAAGCCGTTGATTGCTGCGGTCGCTGGCTATGCACTTGGCGGAGGCTGCGAACTCGCCATGATGTGCGACTTCATAATCGCCGCCGACACCGCGAAATTCGGCCAGCCCGAGATCACTCTCGGCGTAATGCCGGGAATGGGGGGATCGCAGCGCCTCACCCGTTCGGTCGGCAAGTCGAAGGCAATGGACCTGTGCCTGACCGGGCGCATGATGGATGCGGCCGAGGCCGAGCGTTGCGGCCTGGTATCCCGGGTGGTTCCTGCGGCAGACCTTGTGGCCGAGGCCGTCAAGGCGGCCGCGAAGATTGCCTCCTTCTCGCTGCCCGTCGTGATGATGACCAAGGAGACCGTCAACCGCGCCTATGAAACGACGCTCTCGGAAGGCTTGCGCTTCGAGCGCCGGGTGTTCCACTCGATGTTTGCGCTCGAGGACCAGAAGGAAGGCATGGCGGCCTTTGCCGAAAAGCGGCCGCCGTCCTTTAAAAATCGCTGAACGAAAATATCCCCGAATTCATCAGCGATTCCAAGTTGACGCAAAAGCAAACGTCATCTATAAGCCCCCCAACGTTCGGTGGCCCCTCGGCCACCCTATTATTTTGTGACGGCTGCTTTCAGGCTGCCGATTAGCTGACAGAAAAGAGAGGCATCATGGCCAACACTCCTTCGGCCAAGAAAGCGGCGCGCAAGATCGAAGCCCGCACCGAAGTCAACAAATCCCGCCGTTCGCGCGTGCGCACCTTCCTGCGCAAGTTCGAAGATGCGGTTGCAAGCGGCGACCAGGCGGCTGCCGCCATCGCCTTCCAGGCTGTCGAGCCGGAAGTCATGCGCGCTGCCTCGAAGGGCGTCCTTCACAAGAATACTGCCTCGCGCAAAGTATCTCGCCTCTCGGCTCGCCTGAAGGGCATGTCTGCTTAATCAGACCTTCATATTTATATTTGAAAACCCGGCATCTATTTAGCCGGGTTTTTTTATTTGGGCCTGATTCTGGGAATAAATTCGTTACCCGGGGAAAAGATTGTGGCTTATCAAAACCATGACATCTGGTGGTCACAAATCGATTAGGACAAAAAGCGTCAATCATCAATTTGTGTGTTTTTTCAACGAGTTATAAAAGGTAGTAATTATAACTCGGGACCGTCCGGTGGAATCTCCGACCACACCCGCTGTCAAGCGTAAATTTATAAATTTTTTTTCTGTGTGTCTGGTCGCAGTGCAACAAAATCTGAGCCTCAAAAAAAGCCTTGAATCCGAACGGTTTTTCCAAGTTGAGCCGGGGACACTTAAAAAAAATCAAATTCCATTAACCTTTTATTCATCAAAAAACCCTTGGGCCGGACTTGCTCTTCCTGCAAAGGTTTTTGTAAGGTCCAAGACATCGAAGGGGTGGGCAAAACCCATTTAACAGGCTTATTAAATAGTGGGTTCGGGCGCAGATTTGACCGTTTGCGTAACGAGTGGTTTTTGTCAGTACTCAGCCCATCGGGGTTGGGTTGTTTCATAAATCGAGCGGGTTGGCGACGCTGGCGTGAGCCGGGCGTAAGGCTTGACGCGCCTAACGAGAGGGATGCGAACGTGGTTGTGACAGATATTCTGAACAAGTCTTATTCAGTACAACACTGCGTGATCGCCAAATCCTCAATCTGTTAGTTACGGCATTAACCAGACGGGCCACTGGGGCGGCTCGTCGGTCATCACTGCCTGACGGTGATACGTCGGCAAATATAAAACACGGGCGTCTCTACGACCCGAATGAAATACCAGGATGAGGCGATGACAATGACCAGCGGAATAATGGAAAACGGCACAAATGCCATGGTCCCGCTCCATGTGGATGAGGGGAAAGACATGGCTTCGGCCGGCAGCGAAATGATATTCGAGCGTGTCAAAAGCAAGCTCAAGGCGAAACTCGGCAGCGAGGTCTATTCGAGCTGGTTCGGCCGCTTGAAACTCGACGAAACGTCGAAGAGCATCGTCCGGCTGTCCGTGCCGACCGCCTTCCTGCGCTCGTGGATCAACAATCATTATTCCGACATGATCACCGCGCTCTGGCGCGAGGAAGAAGAGCAGGTTCTGAAGGTCGAGATCGTCTTCCGCAGCGCCAGCCGTGCCATCCGGCCGATCTGTGACGCCGAGGCACCCCAGCGTGCCGAGACCCGTGCGCTGGCCCGTGAGAAGCCGGTGTTCCCGGTCGGCACCACCTCGCAGGAAAAGAAGGCTCCAGCGCATTTCGCCGATCGCTCGCAGAACTCGGTTTTCGGCTCGCCGCTTGATCCGCGCTATACGTTCGAGACATTCGTCGACGGTACGCCAAACCGCGTGGCGCTTGCTGCCGCGCGCACCATCGCCGATGCCGGCGCCAGCGCCGTCCGCTTCAATCCGCTGTTCATCCATGCGTCAGTCGGGCTCGGCAAGACCCATCTCCTGCAGGCTATCGCCGCAGAGGCGCTGAAGCGCCCGGAGCGCGCCCGCGTCGTCTATCTCACCGCCGAATATTTCATGTGGCGCTTTGCGACAGCAATCCGCGACAACAATGCGTTGTCTTTCAAGGAACAGCTTCGCGATATCGACCTTCTGATCATCGACGACATGCAGTTCCTGCAGGGTAAGTCGATCCAGCACGAATTCTGCCACCTGATCAATACGCTGCTCGACAGTGCCAAGCAGGTCGTCGTTGCTGCCGACCGTCCGCCTTCCGAGCTTGAATCGCTCGATGCACGCGTGCGTTCACGGCTGCAGGGCGGCGTTGCCCTGGAAATGATTTCGCCGGACTATGCGATGCGTCTCGAAATCCTCAAGCGGCGTCTCGCTGCTGCCCAGCTCGAAGATCATTCGCTGGATATTTCCATGGAAATTCTCGACCACGTCGCCCAGTCCGTGACCGGCAGCGGCCGCGAACTTGAAGGCGCGTTCAACCAGTTGCTGTTCCGCCAGACGTTCGAACCGAACCTTTCCGTCGACCGCGTTGATGAACTCCTCAGCCATCTCATGCGGGGCGGCGATGCCAAGCGCATCCGCATCGAGGAAATCCAGCGCATCGTCGCTCGCCACTACAACGTATCGAAGCAGGACCTCTTGTCGAACCGGCGTACACGCACGATCGTCAAGCCGCGCCAGATCGCCATGTACCTCGCCAAAATGCTGACGCCGCGTTCCCTGCCGGAAATCGGCCGTCGTTTCGGCGGTCGCGATCACACCACTGTCCTTCATGCCGTGCGCAAGATCGAGGACATCGTCGGCAAGGACCAGAAACTCTCGCAGGAACTCGAACTGTTGAAGCGCCTGATCAACGAACAGGCCCAATAGGACACATCTTATCAACAGAAAGCCTGTGGTATGGTACGCTGATGCCTGCCGCAGGCTTGCTTTTTAAGGCGAAGTTCTGCCAATTTGCTTGACCCTGGGGAATAAGCACCCCGCACCGGAGGAGGATTGCAGATACGCCGCCCTCCTGCCGGAATAGAAGTCAGCGAGACCGGTTTATCATGCGTGTAACTCTTGAACGTTCCAACCTTCTGAAGTCGCTCAATCATGTCCACCGCGTGGTCGAACGGCGCAATACCATTCCGATCCTGTCGAATGTCCTGCTCAATGCCGACGGCGCCAGCCTCGCCTTGAAGGCTACCGATCTCGATCTCGAAGTGACGGAAGCAACAAGCGCGCAAATCGAGCAATCCGGTGCGACGACTGTTCCGGCCCACCTCCTCTACGACATTGTCCGTAAGTTGCCGGACGGTGCCGAGGTGATGCTGGCCACCAATACGGATGGCAATTCCATGGCCGTCACGTCCGGCCGCTCGAACTTCCGCCTGCAGTGCCTGCCACAGTCCGACTTTCCGGAGCTGACCGCTGGCTCGTTCAGCCACACCTTCCGCATGCCGTCGAGCGCGCTGAAAAGCCTTATCGAGCGCACGCAATTTGCCATCTCCACCGAAGAGACGCGATATTATCTCAACGGCATCTATTTTCATGCCATCGAGAGCGACGGCAAGCTGAAGCTGCGCGCTGTCGCCACCGACGGCCATCGCCTTGCCCGCGCCGAACTCGAAGCGCCCGCCGGGGCCGAGGGCATGCCGGGGATCATCATCCCGCGCAAGACCGTCGCTGAATTGCAGAAGCTCGTCGACGATCCGGATATTACCGTGACGGTCGAACTCTCCGAAACCAAGATCCGCTTCACCATAGGATCGGTCGTCCTTACCTCGAAGCTCATCGACGGTACGTTCCCCGACTATCAGCGCGTCATCCCCTCGGGTAATGACAAGAAGCTGTCGATCGACAGGCAAAGCTTTGCTTCGGCTGTCGACCGTGTCTCGACGATCTCGAGCGAGCGTGGCCGTGCCGTAAAGCTCACCATCGGCGATGGGCTGCTGACGCTGACCGTCAACAACCCGGACTCCGGCAGTGCGACCGATGAGATTGCAGCAGATTACGACGCCGATCCGATCGAGATCGGCTTCAATGCCAAGTACCTTCTCGATATTACCGCGCAGTTGACCGGTACGGAGGCAGTGTTCATGCTGGCCGATGCGGGTTCGCCGACACTGGTGCGCGATACGGGCGATGAAAATGCGCTCTATGTCCTCATGCCGATGCGGGTTTAGGGCGATCGCCGCAGCATCCAATGGGTGATCTTGTCATAGTCCCATCACCCCCTTCTGCGGGGAAACGCAGTCGGGGGTCGAGCGGCCTTCTAGGGGGCATACAGTAGGCCTCCATGGAAAATAGTCTCGCACCTGCCCGCGTTTCGATCAGCCGGCTGAAGCTTGCCAATTTCCGCAATTATGAAAGCCTCTCGCTGCGGCTCGGGCCATCGCATGTGGTGTTGACGGGTGAAAACGGTGCGGGGAAAACCAATCTACTCGAAGCAATTTCGTTTCTTTCGCCTGGTCGTGGATTGCGGCGCGCCGTTTATACGGATGTAACCCGCAACGGAGCGCCTGACGGTTTTGCCATCCATGCCGCCATTGAGACGGAGGAAGGCTCGGTCGATGTCGGAACCGGCCTTGCCGGCAATGCGCCGGGCGAAAGCGGACGGCGCGTCCGCGTCAACGGTGTCACCGCCGCAAGCGCCGATGAACTTCTCGACTACGCGCGTATCCTCTGGCTCGTTCCGGCGATGGACGGCCTCTTTACTGGCCCTTCCGCCGACAGGCGTCGTTTTCTCGACCGCATGGTTCTCGCCATCGACCCCGCCCACGGCAAGCGCGTTCTCGATTATGAAAAGGCGATGCGCAGCCGTAATCGACTGCTTACCGAAGAGCGTGCCGACGACGCCTGGCTCGATGCAATAGAGACGCCGATGGCCGAACTCGGCATAGCGATTGCCGCAGCGCGCGCCGAACTGATGCGTCTGATCAATGACATGATCGAACGTTCGCCCGACGGCAGTCCCTTCCCCAAGGCCGATTGCCTCATCGAGGGCACACTTGAGCAGCGCATCGGCATCGAGGCGGCAACGGACGTGGAGGAGATCTTCAGGCGAGCGCTTCGTGATGGCAGAAGCCGCGACCGCGCTGCCGGGCGCACGCTCGACGGGCCGCACCGCTCCGATCTCCTCGTCCGCCACCGGCCAAAAGCGATGCCCGCTGAGCTATGCTCGACAGGTGAGCAGAAGGCGCTGCTGATCGGTCTTATCCTTGCGCATGCGCGGCTGACCGGAAAGCTTGCCGGCATGGCGCCCATCCTGCTGCTCGATGAAATAGCCGCGCATCTCGACGAGGGCCGCCGGGCCGCCCTGTTCGACATTATCGAGGAACTTGGCGGCCAGGCATTCATGACTGGCACGGACACTTCGCTGTTCGACAGCCTTCGCGGACGGGCGCAATTCTTCAACGTGTCGCATGGGGCAGTCGCGCCGAATTGATCGCTATTCCCTCGGCATGTTGTCGGGTTCGGTCGCCATTCCAACTTTCGGCGGCGATTTATCAGCGAAAAGCAGATGCCAGGCGAGCAGAACTGGTTCGAGGATTACGATACCGAGCAAAATTCCAGCCAGGCGGTTCAAACCCGGCTCTGGCGCGGCATTCACGTAGTTGTCGGGAACGAGAACGACAAGGAAAGCAAGCGCGAACTGGATGCCGATATAGCTCGTCGCCGGATTGCCGTTCTCGACGTGCCGTCCGATGATCACGGCAACGCAAAGGGCAAGCGTCATCAGCAACGGCGAGTGATGGCTGCTCAACAGTACAGCGATGGCAAGCACGCCGCCGGCGGCGCAACCGACAAAGCGCATCGCAATCTTCGAGCTGACCGGGTTCAATACGCTTGATTCAAGCGTTGCCACGGGCAACAGCATGACGGCCATGATGGTTACGCTCGACTGGCTGAGCGAGGCAAAGCCGGTCCACCGCCAGATGAACGGAATGAACGCCAGCGCGATCCCGGCCTGGAGCGCGTGGAGCGCAGCGCCCTTGTGCCAAAGCGTTGCAGCCGGCGTCGACAGGTGTGTCGCAGTCTTCGGCTCGTCTCGCCGCAGCGCCCGGCGAATGGTCAAATTGGACAAGGCGCTGACAATGATGCAGGCAAATGTGCCTGCAAGGATTTCGACGATGCGCGACCGGGCAAAGGGAAAGACCGAGCTCGCGGGCTGCATCATGCCTTCGATCAGGATCATGCAGAAGGTAAGTCCCGTGAAAAGCCAGGCATAGCTGCGCCGGCTGACAAGCGCGAAATAGAGCGTCGTTGACCCGATCAGCGCCAAAGCCATGGCGAGCGGAAAGGGTTTGTCGGCGATTAGCGGCGCGAGGATAAGCGCAACGATCGCGCCTGCTATCGTTCCCGTAATCCGCAGCGTCCCGCGCATGACACTTTCCGACAGCCGCGAGCGCATGACGGCATAGCCGCTGAATGCCGCCCATCCGACATATTGCGCCCCAAGCGCATGGGCGAAGACAATTGCAAGCAACACCGACAGGACGCATTCAAGCTCGTCGACGAGCCGGGGCCCCGGGCGGCCGACTGAACGGAGTTCATCCGTGATCGCCTTCCAAAGGCTGCGACAGACACCGAAGAGATGCCGAATGAAGTTCATGAGGGTGTTTTAGAGTTTTGCGCACTTAAATAGAAGCGCTCCAGAGATACAAACGCGCGGCGCCGTTTCCAGCGCCGCGGGCTGAGTTGCTGTTACTGCGTCACCAAGGGCTGCAAGGCAGGCGCGACAATGACGGCCGGCGGGTTCCATTTTCCCGTGAGGGCCTCGGATCGCGGCCCATAGAGCCGCATCGTCAGGTTGAACGGACCTTCAGGCGCGGGCAACCAGTTGGCTTCCTTGTCGGCGCCGGGGCTCGTGTTCTGGAAGTAGAGATCGAGCGAACCGTCTGCATTATAGCTGAACGGCATCCAGCTACTGACAGCAAAGCGATTGAGCGGATTGCCAACCTGGAAGCCTTCCATATCATAGAGCGTGACCGACCAGAATGCATCGACCGGCGGGAGTGATTGCTTGTCGAAATGCAGGGTGTAATTCCGGGCGCCGGTCAGAGGATCGCCTTTTTCATCAGCGAGATTGAGCGGATAGATCGCATCCTCGGGCAGGTTTGCACCGAGGCCAAGCTGGGCCACAATCGCCCGCTTCAGGTAGTAATTGCCGTAAACGCCCATCGTATCGGTATTCATCGACCAATAATTGGCGACGCGAGCAAGCGTCGGCACCTTCCACTCCATGAGCTTTCGCGCTTGGGCGGGCACGTTTTGCAGCCCTTTCGCAACGGCCGCATCGAGCTTATCCGCGTCGAAGCTCTTGCCGGGCTCGATGCCTATCCGCTTCATGCGTGCGATGATCGGCTGATCGGTGATATGCGGCGGATTGACTTTCAAGACGTCGGCCGCGTAGGCGAAGAATTCGTCTGCGGACATGCTGTCCACTGTCTTTTTCGGCGGCGTCTTCATATCGACCGAGGGATCGACGGTCACCTTGGCGGGTTCTGCAGTCTTGCCCCATTGCGATAGCGGAGTGATCTTGTAGCCCGCCTGGATCTTGTGAACCGCATCGTAGTCTTCGGGTCCATCGGTCTTGGTGCGGCCGATGATCCAGACATGGGGTGTCGGCGCGTCTATCCGCTGGAGGCCATCTGGCAGATCTTTGCCTTGCCAGCCGGGTGGCACCAGCACGTAGTCGGCCTTGGCCGTACCGGTGGTCCGCCAGCCGGGTGATGCGAAGACGTCCGACCACAGGTCGAGCATGGGAAGGAGATAATAGCGCCCGCCGGTGTCGGGTGCGGATACGACCATAGGCTCCTTGGTCATGTCGAGCCAGGCGGAAGAATAGAGCGTGTCGAAGTTGGGCCTCACCACATCGCGGTAGTCGGCGGTCGGAAATTCCGGAACGTTGACGAAGGTGTTGGCCGGCCCTCGCCCCATAACTTTACCGGGCTCGATATTTGTTGCTTGCCGCCGCGTCACGTCCATCGTCACCATGGGATAGAAGTAGACATAGGCATCTATGCCGATCGTCGCGGCCTCCTCCTCGGTAATGGCGTCAGCTGCTGCTGCGCCATGAACCAATGCGCCCATAACAATGAGCGCGGCAGCCACTTGGCTTATTATTCTCACTTTCATGTTGGCCTCCGTTGGAAGTCCGCGCGCCATTCATTGGTTCCAAGCAATGGGCTTGCGTCCGGTTTTCTTGAGATCATCTGTCCGCGTCACAAGCTGCGATGCCGATGCGGCATGAAACTGCGTGGAAGATTTGCGTGAGTTGGAACTGCATCCCCAGCAAAAGCATTCTGCTTCCATTGGTGACCAGCAACCCGTTTACACGCAAGTATGTTACGGTAACACACGTCTGGATTGTGTTGAGTTGCTTCGAGACGTCGGCGAAAGGCGCCAGACTTATCAAACGCTTTGTGAGTAAGTCGCCTTGCAATATTGGACTTTCGACGTACCAACTAGGGACAAGACCGATTCATCTGCCACATACATTCGTCATGGAGCGTATTCAACATGTGGAATCAGGTTTACAACCCCTTCAATAACGCCGTCCTATCGACTATCGCCGCATCGATACCCGTTGTCGTGCTGCTTGCGATGATCGCATCGAACAAGGTCAAGGTGCACATCGCCGCGATCATCGCCCTGGTCGTTGCCAATCTTGTCGCCATCTTCATCTTCACCATGCCTGCCGGCATGTCGGTCAGGGCATCGCTGCTTGGCGTTGTAACCGGCTTCTTTCCGATTGGCTGGATCGTCCTCAACGTCATATTTCTCTACAGACTGACCGTCGAGAAGGGCATCTTCGAGACGCTGCAAAACACGATCGGCGGCGTTACCCGTGACAGGCGCCTGCAGATCCTGCTGATCGCCTTTTCTTTCGGCGCCTTCTTCGAGGGCGCGTCGGGATTTGGCACGCCCGTCGCAGTCACCGCGGCGATCCTTATCGGCCTCGGCTTTTCGCCGCTTGCCGCATCAGGCCTGTCGCTAATTGCCAATACGGCCCCGGTCGCCTATGGCGCGCTCGGCACACCCATCGCCGGCCTGTCGAGCGTGACGGGCATTGACCCGTTTCTGCTCGGCGCCATGGTGGGACGGCAATTGCCGTTTTTCTCGCTGATCATACCATTCTGGGTCGTCTGGGCGTTTGCCGGCTGGCGAGGCATGAAGGAAGTCTGGCCTGCCATTCTCGTCACCGGCGTTTCCTTCGCCGTGCCCCAATTCCTGATTTCCAATTTCGTCAACCCCTGGATCGTCGATATCGGCGCTTCCCTGATCTCCATGGCCTGCCTCATAGGCTTTCTTCGCATCTGGCAGCCGCAAGTCATCTGGACCTCGGCCAAGCTGCGTATTCGCGACGACTCGGCAAAACAGGTCCCACCGGTGAAGACAACCAAACGCGAGCCGACGCGCAAGGAGGTCTGGGCCTCGCTGACGCCGTGGATCATCGTCTGCGCAGTGCTTCTGCTTTGGGGTACTGATTGGTTCAAGGGCATGGTCAATCCATGGGCGACGTTGAGCTACGAGGTGCCGGGCCTTAACAACCAGATCATGAAAGTCGCGCCGATTGCTGCCACTCCGACGCCGGAAAAAGCAGTCTTCGCCTTCACCTGGCTCTCCTTCACAGGGTCCGGCATGCTGATTGCAGCCATCATTTCCGGCTTCATCATGGGTTACAAACCACTTGAATTGATCACGGCCTATGGCCGCACGATCAAGCTGTGCGCCTACTCGCTGATCACGATCTCGGCGATGCTTGCCATCGGCACGCTCACCCGCCTCTCCGGCATCGATGCGACGCTCGGCCTCGCCTTCGCCGCGACCGGTGTGCTCTATCCCTTCTTCGGAACGTTGCTCGGCTGGCTGGGCGTCGCCCTGACGGGTTCGGATACCGCCTCCAACGTGCTCTTCGGCAATCTGCAGAAGATTACCTCCGAACAACTCGGCCTTTCGCCGATCTTGATGAGCGCGGCCAATTCCTCAGGCGGCGTCATGGGCAAGATGATTGATGCACAGTCGATCGTCGTCGCCTCCACCGCTACCAACTGGTACGGGCACGAGGGGACGATCCTGCGATTTGTCTTCAAGCATTCAATCGTGCTGGCCTGCCTCGTCGGTATTCTGGTCATGCTCCAGGCCTATGTGTTCACCTGGATGATTGTCACACCGCCTTGATTTCGGTCCTCGGGCCTGACCAGTGCGGGCCCGTTAGGCAAACCCGTGAAGCAGGCTGATCTCCCCCTTGTGGGGGAGATATCCGGCAGGACAGAGGGCGGTGAGTGGATCATCGGCCAATGATTTTCGAATGCAGGGCGCCGCCTTTCCCTCCCCCTTGTGGGGAGGGTGGCTGCGCAGCGGCCGGGAGGGGCGTGCCTGGTAGGAAACAAATCGCTTCGCTGTCGAAAGGACCCCGCCCCGGACCTTCGGTCCGACCCTTTCCACAAGGGGGAGGGAAGCACGGAACCCGCAGAGCCCAAGAATTTGACTTGTGAGACGGTCAGGATCAACGTCATGAGCACTTTACGTCCGTGTGATCGAGACACCGCCATCGACCAGCGAGGCCGTGCCGGTCACGAACGAAGCGTCGTCGGAGGCCAGGTAGAGGACCGAGCGCGCCAGTTCCTCCGCGGTCGCGACCCGCTTCAAGGCATGAAGGTTGGTGATGAATGCCTTTGACTCAGGTGTATTGTTCATCTCGCGGTACATGTCCGTATCCACGGCACCCGGCAGGATCGCATTGACGCGTATATTCTGCGGTCCGTACTCCGCGGCCAGCGACTGGGTGAGGCCTATAATTCCGGATTTGCTGGCGGCATAGGCAGCAACGCCCGGAAATGCGAAACTGTAGCCGACGAAGGTGGACGTGAAGATGATCGATCCGCCACCGTGCTTCAGCATCTCCGCGACCTGATGCTTGGCGGCAAGGAAAGAGCCAGTCAGGTTGATCGCAATGGCATCGTTCCAGCCTGCTTCAGAAACGCCGGTTGTTGGGCCCGCTTCTCCCATAACGCCGGCGTTGTTGAAGGCGATGTCGAGCCTGCCGTAATGTTCCGCGGCGAGTTGGACGAGGCCCTTGGCATAATCTTCCGAACGCACGTCGCCGGCAAGGGCAACGGCTTCGCCGCCATCGCTTTGGATTTCGCGCACCAATGCGTCAAGCTCTTCCTTGCGCCGCGCGCCGACGACAAGCTTTGCGCCCTCCTTGGCAAACAGTTTTGCCGTCGCCCGACCGATACCGGCGCTCGCACCGGTAACGATCGCCACTTTTCCAGATAGTCTGCTCATGTTCTTCTCCTAATGTCTGATACCGGCTGAGGTTCAGCCGCTTTTGTTGGACTTAATAGTGGCGATTGGCCTCAGTTCGAAGTAGGTGGCAGATGGCGGAACTGGTTTTCGGAAAAGCCGAACAATCACAGGAACCCGGCAACGTGGATGCGCGTTCGGCTGCATGCTAGCCTACCCGCTCCAGAATCAAATCCCCCCAAGGAGACGTGAATGTCCGATCTATCCGCTTTCCCCATTGCCAGCCGTTGGCCGGCACAATATCCGGACCGGCTACAGCTTTATTCTTTTCCGACCCCGAACGGGGTCAAGGTGTCGATCGCGCTGGAAGAACTTGGGCTGCCCTACGAGCCGCATGCGGTCAACATCGGCAAGAATGAAAGCTGGACGCCGGAGTTCCTGTCGCTCAACCCCAACGGCAAGATCCCCGCGATCATCGATCCCGATGGTCCGGGCGGCAAGCCGCTCGGCCTCTTCGAATCCGGCGCCATCCTGCTTTATCTCGCCGAGAAGACCGGCAAGCTCATTCCCGCGGACCCGAGACTGCGATACGATACCATCCAGTGGGTTTTCTTCCAGATGGCAGCAATCGGGCCGATGTTCGGACAGGTCGGATTCTTTCACAAGTTCGCGGGCCGCGAGATCGAGGACAAGCGGCCGCTCCAACGCTACGTCGATGAATCTAAGCGCCTGCTCGGCGTAATCGAGACGCGGCTCAGCGGGCGTGAATGGATCATGGGCGACGAATACAGCATAGCCGATATCTCCATGCTCGGCTGGGTGCGCAACCTTGTCGGGTTCTATGGCGCGCGGGAAATCGTTGATTTCGACAGTCTGAAACATGTCCCTGCCTGGCTGGAGCGCGGACTTGCCCGGCCCGCCGTGCAACGTGGCCTTGATATTCCGCAGCGTCCGGCAGCCTAGCGGCATCCAGCCTCGGAGCGGGTAATGTCGCGCAAGAAGGTCATACTGAGCGAGGTTGCCGAGCTTGCCGGCGTTGGTATCGCTACGGTCGATCGTCTGTTCAACGAGCGCGGCAACGTCAAACCGGAAACGGCGTTGAAGATCATTCGGGCTGCGCGACAGCTCGGTCTGCAGCGCATCCTGCCCGCGACCTATCATAAGGGCCTGCGCCTGGAGGTAATCCTGGCGCGGCCCTATTTGCCCCTGATCAAGCGCATGAACGAGGCGTTCATGCAGCTTGCACCCAGCCTCGACCGCTCGGTTACCATTCAGCGTAGCTTGCTCAAGGACGACAAGGCGGAACACATTGCCGAGCGTATCCGCGCCACGACTTGCAATGCGGTGATCATCTATGCGCAGGAGGATCCCGCGATCATCGGCGCCGTCGGCGCCATAACCGCAGCGGGTATTCCGGTGATAACCGTCATCTCCGACCTGCCAACCTCAGCGCGCTTCGCCTATGCCGGAATAGACCATTACGCTGCCGGGCGGACGGCGGGCTACTTCATGGCTAAGTTTGCGCGGCAACCGGGTCGAGTCATAGCCCTGTGCTATGACCTCGGAATCAGGGGCCATGCCGACCGCATTCGGGGTTTGACAGATGCAATGAATGTCCACGGCGCCGGGCTTACACTGGCGGAGCGTCTTGAGGGGCGCGACGATTCTGAAATTTCCGAGCGGCTCCTGGTCGATGCACTGAAGCGTCACCGCGATATTGTCGGCGTCTATAATGCCGGTGCCCCGAATGACGCCGTTGAACTCGCCCTTCGCAAGAGCGCGCTGCAGAACCAACCCATCTTCATCGGTCACGAGCTGACCCCGCAATCGTGTAAAATGTTGCGCGAGGGGACGATGACGCTCGCCATCGACCAGAACCCGCAGCAGCAGGCGCGGCTCGCGGTCGACATCCTGCTGCACCACTTCGGCTATGCCGAGCATCCCGAACTCAAGACACCCTATAGTGCGACGATCGACTTCACGCTGCACGGACCGGAGAATATCGGGAAGACATCTGATCGCACGGCGAGTTAACCAACGGAGATGAGGACTTTCCCGTCTTCGACTTTGACCGGATAGGTACGCAGGTTCACGCAGACGGGAGCGCCCTTGGCCGCGCCGGTTCGGTAATCGAAGCGGCCATTGTGCTTCGGGCACTCAATGACATGTTCCATGACCAGCCCGTCAGCAAGATGCACCTTCTCATGGGTGCAGAGGCCATCGGTGGCATAATACTCGTCGTCCGGCGAGCGGAAGATCGCGAAAGTGCGGCCGCCATGGTCAAAGCGGATAACATCCTCCGCGTCGATGTCATCGGCGTCGCACGCTTCGATCCAGGTCTTCGAGACAGCATTCATCGTCAGTTCTCCTCAAAATTATTGCTCACTCGGCGGGCGCAGCAAAGCGCATATCGGGTGCGGCCAGAATAGTTCCCGGCAGCGGCCGCTGGACAAAATAGCCGGGGTCCTTCACCTGCCTGATCAGCGCCGGGATGATTTCGCGGTAAACGGCCCAGATGGACGGATAGACCGGAGGGCACTGGTGCTTGATCATGGCATGCAGTTGCGGGAGGGCATAAAACGGCACCATAGGGAACATGTGGTGCTCGATGTGGTAGTTCATGTTGATGTAGAGGAAGCGGAACACAGGATTGGTGTCGAATGTTCGCGTGTTGAGCCGGTGGTCGTAGACATCCTCGTCGAGCCCCGCATGCTGCGTGATGTTGAAGAGCTGCGCCAGCGGACCGCCATAAAAGCGCGGCAGGACGATGAACAGGGCAGGCAGGATCGAGGCAAAATACCAGCAGGCGGCTCCGGTCGCGACGAAGATCGCAACGTAGATGCGTGACGACCAGAACACTTTCGGCTTTTCGCTGTCAGGAACGAAGTGACAGCCTTCCTCGTTCAGGCTGCCACAGGCGTGGCGCAGGATCGACGCCATCTGGATCAGGCCGGACTTCAGGAAGAAGAAATCGAGAATGATACCTGGAATATCGGGCGGACGCGGCACTGCAATTTCGGGGTCGCGGCCGACGATGATCGTGTCTGTATGATGCCGCGAATGGCTCCAGCGCCAGTAAAAACCCTCATGCAGGGTCATGAAGCCGTTGAGGTGGTAAAGCGCCTCATTGATCCAGCGCGTCTTGAATGGCGTGCCGTGCGAGAGTTCATGAGCGCGATGGTCGCTGGCAGCGTAGAGAACACCATAGACGGCGAAAAACGGAACGCACCAAAGCGTGCCCCATGTCAGAAAAGCGCCGGCACCCGATGCGGCAAGCAATGCGAGCCCGAGCCCAAAATGGCGCAGCGAGACCAGGTCTGAACGCTTCATCAGCTGCTTGAAGACCTTGCGGTCGACTTTTGCGGAAAACCATTCGGATTCGACGCGGTTCTCAAAGCCATCGTCGGTCAGTACCGCGGCTCGTGCTGCGTCGCCAACAAGCGCATAGCTTTTCGTCATTTGATTATCCTCCGCAATTACGCCCCGCCGGCCTCTTATTGCCTGTGCGTCGAAAATACCTTTACGGATGCCCCAGGGTCCATTTGGATATTGATGGTTTTCCATCATCTCGCCTGTGGCGGGCGGGATGGTCGGAGGATATTCAAACGGGGAGAACAAGCCCGATGCACCCTTATCGGCGCTCATGCTTTCGAAGAGCGCCGCAGTCAATGCAGCGATATGATGCCGTCCACGGCGCGCCATTCGCGCGGCGAAATCAGGTGCTGGTGGACGATCCGGACTGAGTGCAGCGGCCCCTCGATGTCCTTGCACCAGAAATCAAGAAAGCCTTTCAATTCCGGGAAAGACGGAGCAAGATCGTATTCCTGCCAAATGTAAAGCTGCAGAAAGCTCGGGTGGTCGGGAAGGCGATAATGTATCTCGGCCGTTGTCAGACCGTAGCCTTTTAGCTGAAGTTCGAATGCTCTGCTTGTTGTCATGAATATTTCCCTTGTGGATCAACTCATGCGTCACTGTGAATCTTGTCAGATTCCGCTGTGTTTTCAAGGAAAATTACAGAACTTGTAAAAGGGAGGAGTGAGGACCATGGCTGCAAAAGAAGTCAAATTCAGCGCCGAAGCGCGGGATCGCATGATGCGCGGCGTCGATATACTTGCCAATGCCGTCAAAGTGACACTCGGTCCCAAGGGCCGCAACGTCGTGATCGAGAAATCTTTCGGAGCGCCGCGCATCACCAAGGATGGCGTCACTGTCGCCAAGGAAATCGAACTCGAGGATAAATTCGAGAACATGGGGGCCCAGCTGCTGCGCGAAGTCGCTTCGAGGACGAGCGACGTTGCCGGCGACGGTACGACGACAGCCACCGTTCTTGCCCAGGCCATCGTGCGCGAGGGCGCGAGAGCTGAAGCTGCAGGCATGAATCCGATGGATTTGAAGCGCGGCATAGATATCGCCGTGGAAGCAGTTGTTGCGGAACTGAAGCGCAATGCCCGTAAAATCTCCAATAATTCCGAAATTGCCCAGGTGGGAACCATCTCCGCCAACGGTGACATAGAAATCGGTCAATATCTGGCCGACGCCATGGGGAAGGTCGGGCACGAAGGCGTCATCACTGTCGAGGAGGCAAAAACCGCCGAGACCGAACTCGAAATCGTCGAAGGCATGCAGTTCGACCGCGGCTACCTCTCCCCTTATTTCGTCACCGACCAGGACAAGATGCGGGTCGAATTCGAAGACCCCTATATTCTCATCCACGAGAAGAAGCTCTCGAACCTTCAGGCAATGCTGCCCATTCTCGAAGCCGTGATCCAGTCGGGAAGTCCGCTGCTGATCATCGCAGAAGATGTGGAGGGCGAGGCATTGGCAACGCTCGTCGTCAACAAATTGCGCGGCGGGTTGAAGGTCGCAGCGGTCAAGGCGCCGGGCTTCGGCGATCGGCGCAAGGCAATGCTCGAGGACATAGCGATCCTCACCGGCGGCACCGCGATCAGCGAGGACCTCGGCATCAAGCTCGAGAACGTCACACTCGACATGCTCGGCCGTGCCAAGAAGACGATCGTCGAGAAGGAAACGACGATCATCGTCAACGGCGGCGGCTCGAAAGCCGATATCGATGCACGAATTGTGCAGATCAAGGCCCAGATCGAGGATACGACATCCGACTATGACAAGGAAAAGCTGCAGGAACGGCTTGCCAAACTTGCCGGCGGCGTGGCCGTGATCCGGGTTGGCGGCTCGACCGAGGTCGAGGTGCGCGAACGCAAGGATCGCGTCGATGACGCGCTCCACGCGACGCGCGCGGCCGTGGAAGAAGGAATACTTCCCGGTGGCGGCGTTGCGCTCCTGCGCTCAGCCAAAGCGCTTGAGGGGCTGCAGGTCAAGAATGCGGACCAGCGCGTCGGTATCGAGATCGTGCGGCGGGCCATCGAGATGCCCGTGCGCCAGATTGCGGAGAATGCCGGGGCGGAGGGCTCGCTGATCGTCGGCAAATTGCGCGAGAATAGCGACTTTGCATATGGGTGGAACGCCCAGACCGGCCAGTATGGCAATCTTTACGAGATGGGCGTGATCGATCCGGCAAAGGTGGTGCGCAGTGCGCTTCAAGGGGCCGCGTCGGTTGCGGGTCTCCTCGTCACGACCGAAGCGATGGTCGCCGATATTCCCAAGAAGCCCGGGGCTCCGGCCATGCCTGCGGGCGGCGGCATGGACTACTGATAACTTCTGGGCCGGTGGGCGTGTCGCAGGCCTTGCATTGTTCCACCCTGCCAACAGGACTATAGTTAAACCGGGGATGCGGAGGGAGCAAAATCGCGGCCACCGGCACGAGCCGTGCCGCGGGGGAGGTTAGCGATGACCACGTATGTTGTTCTCTTGAACTGGACCGAACTTGGCCTCAAGAACGCGGGGGACTCGCCCAACAGGCTCGATGGTGCGAAGAAAATGCTCAAGGAAATGGGCGGTTCATTCGATCAGTTTTTTCTGACGATGGGCGAATATGACATGGTCGGCATTATGACGGCGCCCGACGACGCGGTCATGGCGCGCTTCACGCTGGGCCTTGGGCAGAAGGGCTTTGTGCGCACGCGGACGCTGAAGGCATTCCCGGAAGCGGCCTATCGCGAAATCATCAAATCGCTGGGCTGATTGTTTTCTGAAAGGCACAAAGGAAGCCGCAAGTCATTCTTGCGGTTTCCGCGCGGCGGCAATCCTATGAGACCATGCGTTGCTGTGGGGCGAATGTGCTGAGGCCGAGCCATTGCTGCATGGCGTTCGCAATGCTGGGGTCGCCGTCGAATTCGACGCGGCCTGCTTCGACCTCGCGCCTGACGGCTGAAAGCCCCATCCAGATCGCCGTCATGCTCTTCAGCGAGCTTGTGACCAGTAGATCGACATCGAAACCCGGATCGAAGCCGCAAAGGTCTATGGAACTGCCGTCGACAACCAGCCAGAAATTCTGCCTGGTTTCCGGCAGCTCGGGGTACAGAAACTGAATCGTGCAGCGCCGTTTCGGCAGCGGCTTCGGATTGAGGTTGCGGCGCATGTCCCACATCAGCAGGGAGGGGTCGAGATTGCGCAGCGACAGTTCCGATTCAACCCAGCGCTGCCCCCAGGAGCCAATGCCGAGCACGATTGCCCGCAGGTCTTCCCCAGCGGGCGACAAATGATATTCGGTCGTGCCGTTGGCGTTGGTTACGACCTCTACCACCCCCGCACGTTCAAGCTCTTTCAAACGTTTGGACAAAAGCGCAGGCGACATGCGCGGCACGCCGCGGCGCAGATCGTTGAAACGCGTCGTCCCCATCAGCATTTCGCGTATCACGAGTGTCGTCCAGCGCGAGCACAATATCTCCGACGCCATCGCAACCGGACAGAACTGCCCGTATCCTCCACGTTGTTCCATTGTTCCCACCGGTCTTCCTGACCCTTTTCTTAAGGCAAGAATACCCTAAAACGCGGTCGAATCCTACCGGCTGGACATTTCGGGTCGGAACGTTGCCTTGGGCCCAAGTCTGCGGATAAAACTACGCCCTGTCTTTTAAACGCTGCTCGAAAGGTTGGACGTATGACCGATACTTCGAATGAACCGCGTACGGTTGCCCAAAAGAAACCGGGCAAGACCGTCAAGAAGAAAGCGAAAGAACTCACCGCCAAATCACCGGCCCGCAAGCCCCAAGGCACTCCCGCTGAGCCGAAGCTCTTGTCCGGCGGAAACCCCCAGATTGCGAAAGCTGACGGCGACGCCCCCGTTCAGGCCTATATCGCGGCGATGCCCGGCTGGAAGAGCGAGGCCGGCCGACGCCTGGACGCGCTGATCGCTCGCACCGTTCCTGATGTGCGAAAGGCGGTGAAATGGAACTCGCCGCTCTACGGTATTGAGCGCCAGGGATTCTTCCTCGGCGTCCATTGCTTCGACAAATACATAAAGGTCGCCTTCTTCCACGGCGCGTCGCTGAACCCGATGCCGCCTGTCGCATCCAAGGACAAGAACACCCGCTACTTTCACATCCATGAGAACGACGCGATCAATGAGGAGGAACTGGCGGCGTGGATCCGTCAGGCCGCCGACCTGCCCGGCTGGGTCCCCTGATTTGATCAAGTAATATAGGCTTGCCTGCACGAATCGGGTCCGGAACTGGAGGAACAGTACCCATGAATCCCTCGGAACATATTGACCAGCTTATCGAAAAACTCGGCGACTGGCGCGGCGAGATGCTCGCAAGCCTCCGCAAGACTTTCCTTGAAGCCGATAAGGAGATCGTCGAGGAATGGAAGTGGATGGGTAGCCCTGTCTGGGAGCGCGACGGGATCATCGCGGTGGGCAATGCCCACAAGGAAAAGGTGAAGCTGACGTTCTCGCACGGCGCAAGCCTTCCCGACCCGGATAAGCTTTTCAACAATGGCTTCGGGGGCAAAGTGTGGCGCGCGATCGACGTCCACGAGGGCGACAAGGTTGACAAGGACGCTTTGAAAAAGCTCATTCGCGCCGCCGTCGAATTCAACCAAGCCAAGAAACTGGCAAAGAAAGCCACGCCACGCACACGGGCGAAAACGGCTAAGGGCGAAGCCGAATAGGCTAGTACATTTCCTGAACTGGACGAATTGCAGCGTTGAGAGGATCCTTTGCGCATGGGCTGTTGAAGCCCCAAGGAGGACCTATGAACAGCATGGCACATACATCATCCATTGCGGACGAAGCTTCGTCCGGGAGTGCCGTAGATATCGCGCACTCTTTGACACCAGCTCTCGCTGCGAGGGCAGCGGAATTTGACGAGACCGACACTTTCGTTGCGGAGAACTATAAGCTCCTCAAGGAGGCCGGCCTCGTCCATGCCGGTGTTCCCCAAGAACTTGGCGGGGGCGGCGCCGACGTTGGCGAGCTTGCCGAAATGCTGCGCGTGCTCGCGCATGGCTGCTCTTCGACCGCGCTCGCTTTCTCGATGCACACGCATCAGGTCGCGATCCCTGCCTGGCGCTGGCGCCACCAGAAGGCTTTGGCCGTCGAGCCCCTTCTGAAGCGTATTGCCGCTGAAAAGCTGATCCTGTTGTCGAGCGGGGGCTCGGACTGGATCGGCGGCTCAGGCGACGCAACGAAGGTCGAGGGCGGCTACCGCATCAAGGCGCGCAAGGTGTTCACCTCAGGCGCCAATGCCGGAGACATCCTGATGACCGGCGCGATCCTTCGCGGGGAAGACGGTTCGGCTCAGGTGATCCACTTTGGCGTTCCCATGAAGTCAGCCGAAGTCAAGGTTGTAGATACCTGGAAAGCCCTCGGAATGCGAGGAACCGGCTCCAACGATGTTGCGATCGAGGACTTCTTTGTGCCTGACGCCAGCGTCGCGTTTTCGCGCAAGGCGGGCGAATGGCATCCGGTTTTCCAGATCATCGCAACAACGGCATTTCCGCTGATCTATGCTGTGTATCTCGGCGTTGCCGAAAGCGCGCGGGACATTGCCATCCATCTTGCCAAGAAGAAGCAGCCGACCGAAACCTCCATGAACCTCGCAGGTCGCATGGACACCTCGCTGCGCGCCGCCCAGCTTGCACATCAGTGGATGGTGAAAATTGTCGAGCGCAATTCGCCTTCCGCCGAAAGCGTCAACGAGGTCATGATCGGACGTTCGCTGGTGGCGGAACATGCAATCAAGACAGTGGAGCTTGCTCTCGAGTTGGCGGGTGGTGCCGGTTTCTATCGTTCGAACGGGCTTGAACAGCGTTTCCGGGATATCCAGGGCGCGCGGTTCCACCCGCTCCAGCAAGGCCCGCAAGCGCGGTACGCCGGAGCGATGGCGCTCGGACAGTCGGTGAATACCGTATTCTAGAGTGCCCTACAAAGACGGGCGTTGGCAGGCGTGGGGTCGGCTTCCAGGCAGGAAGCGGATTACCGCGAGGCAACGCTCGTCGTCGATGCCGGCATCCGGGCGACGACGACAAGCTGCGTGACCTCACCCCGCTTGAAGGCCGCAAGGAACCGGCGGTAATCCTTGAACGACACGCAGCCATTTGAATCGCCGCGCGGGCCAAGCATGTAGGTATGGGCTAGCAGTCCGTCGCGGCCAAAAAGCTTGCTTGGATCGAGGGGATTGAGCCGGATCGCCTCGACGCCGTGGAAGAGGGCCTCGCGCATCGTCAGCCGGTAGGTATGTGGTGGCGTTGCGCCGCGCATCTTCTTGTGCACGGAGCGTGGATCGTCACGCAGCGGACCAAGTCCGGAATGCGCCTCAAGACGCTCGCCATTCGGCATGTAGACGGTCTTGGCCGAGATATCGTAGATCGCGGTGCGATTACGGGTAAAGAGCCGGGTCGCCGGCGGTTCGTAGGACGGCGCAACATCGCGAATGTCGTTGTCCTGCGGTGCATAGGCAAGAAGCTGCGGCGTTGCGCGCTTGGCCAGCCGCGCCGGACGGTTGGGACGGATGCCGGGCAGCGGGACTTCGGCCGCATCGTCGGCATCGTCAAGCCCCGGGTCCTTCTCAGCCAATACCAGGCTGAACGGACCGTCTGACGGATAACCCGCAGCGGCGGGCGCACCGGCCAAGGCGACTTGCGGTGAAGGCGGCTCATCGAAGGTGCTGTAGGACCGTACGGAAGCGACATGCATTGTATCGAGGCCCGACGCCCGGACGCCGAACGCATCCTCTTCAAGCGGTGACGTTGCCGCCAGAACGAACTTCGGCTTCGGCGGCGTGATGACGACGATTTCGCCGGTAGCCGAGATCACCGAGCCCTCGTCCATATCGGTAGCCTGCCAGGCCGTGCCGGTGAGTTCCGGAACGCGGGGATATTTGGGATTGACGCGAACCGGGACGAGGTTGGGTGCGAGCGCGATGCTGCTCGGGCCAAACGCCCGTTCACCCGGCCTGTAGCTGTCAGCGAGCGCGCTGCCCTCGGACCGCGAGGCCACGGCATGGTGCAGTGTAACGGCAAGAATGATCGCGCCGATCGCAGTCATGATTCCGAGACTTGCAAGAAAGGCGGCGGAGGTTAGTCCGGGACCCCGACGACGGCCATTTTTTTGCGAAGGCTTTCCGCCCGCCCCGACTGCAAACGCCATGATACTCGTACCCACACTGCTCAACCCACGCGACAGTCCGCGCAAAACCACGCTTACCGTGGCAAAACTGAGGCTGCGGGCAACAAAACCGCGTCCTCAATCCGCGACTGTCCTGCATGAACAATGAAGAATCTTGGTTACCAATTGATTGAGAGGGACAAGGATTTTTTCCATTTCCCGCGGCAGCGCTAACGCACATCCGCGATGGATCCTCGGGTCAGGCCCGAGGATGGTGGCAGGGGGTGTGCCGGCTGGCGGAGAGGTCGCTAGGAGGTAGCTGTGGCGAGCACAATGAGCAGCATGCCGTTTACTGCAGCAGCGTCACGATCTGCGCATAGCCTTTCGCGCGTGCGTGCTGCAGCGCCGTGACACCGTCTCTGTCGGCAAGCGCCTTGTTCGCACCGGCATCCACAAGCAGCTTGACGATCGCAATATGGCGGGGACCGCCGTCGCCGAGAATGACCGCTTCGAGGAGTGCTGTCCAGCCGAGCTTGTTGACATGGTCGACATCAACGCCGGCCTCGATAAGCGTGCGGACGGTTTCGATGTGACCGCGCTCCGACGCCGGGATCAGTGCCGTGCCGCCGTAGCGATTGGTGCTCTTTAGATCCGCACCATGGGCGAGCGTCATGCGAAGGATTTCGAGGTGACCGCGCGCACCGGCATAAAGATAGGGACTATCCTCGATCCTGTCCTTGGCATTCACATCGGCGCCGGCATCGATCAGCATGCGTGCTGCCTCGATGCGGTTGGCATGCGTTGCGACGAGCAGCGCCGTTTCGCCGCGTTCGTTCCGCACATCGGGATCAACCCCTTGGGCGAGCAACGACCGCAAGGTCGTCGTGTCGCCGCCATGCGCGGCTTCAATCAGTTCAAGTGCCTTCGTGTCAGCCATCGCAACTCCCCGCGTAGATATCAGCGTCATGCATACTAGGAGCGCCCGCCGGGTTAAACCGTTCGGGAGCTTCCGATTATTGTTCATCCTTATTTTTCTCCATGCTGTTGCGTGCCGGAACAGGTGAATGTGGCTCCCTGTCGCCGTTCATCCGCCTTGAACATAAACAACAAAATTAGTCATCGCGCGACAGGCTTGCCATTCACATTGCCGTTTCCTAAATAGACCTCGTGAGGACGACCTCAACGCCGCTGGATTTCCGGCGCTTCCAGACAAATCCGGGACGGCCCGAGCAAATATGTGAAGGAGGTCGTCATGGCCTGGATAATACTCGTCGCTGCGGGACTCTTTGAAATCGGTTGGGCCATCGGGCTCAAATATACCGATGGCTTTACCCGCCTTACTCCCTCGATCCTTACCGCCGGCAGCATGGTCATCAGCGTTGTGTTGCTTGGCCTGGCACTGCGCGATCTTCCCGTCGGCAGTGCCTATGCGGTCTGGACGGGGATCGGCACGGTCGGCACTGCGCTTCTTGGCATGTATCTTTTTGCCGAGCCCGCGACGGTCGTCCGTCTTGTCTGCATCGGCTTGATCGTTGCCGGCATCGGCGGGCTGAAATTTCTCGCCTGAGTGCAAATCGGCCGTGCATTTCGAGACGTTCTTGCTCTAGTGTCGATCTGGACGAGCGCCTCCAATCGCACCAATCGCATTGGAGGCTGACCGGCAAAGTGGATAGCCAGCGCAGAAAATGATCGACGAGCAAAACACCGCCCTCTCCCAAGCTGAAATCGAACGCTATGCGCGCCATATCATCCTTGGCGAGATCGGCGGTCCCGGCCAGCAGAAGCTGAAACGTGCCCGGGTGCTCGTTGTCGGTGCCGGCGGCCTCGGCGCTCCGGTGCTGCAGTATCTCGCCGCCTCAGGCGTCGGCACGCTCGGGATCATTGACGATGATCGCGTTTCACTCTCAAACCTGCAGCGCCAGATCATACATAGCTCCGACCTCGTCGGATCGGCCAAGGTCGAAAGTGCCGCGCGGGCCATCGCCGCGATCAACCCGCATGTCACCGTCGAGACCCATGAGACGCGTATCGCCAGGGAGAATGCCGCCGATCTCGTGCGCCGCTACGATATCATCGTCGACGGATCGGACAATTTCGACACGCGCTATCTGTTGGCCGACGTTTGCCTTGAGGAAAAGCGGCCGCTGATTTCGGCAGCGCTTGGACGGTTCGACGGTTCGGTCACGACTTTGATGCCCTATGCCGCGAACCCTGCCGGCGAGGCCAATCCATCCTATCGCGATCTCTTTCCCAATCCGCCACCACCGGGACTGCTTCCGGCCTGTGCCGAGGCCGGCGTACTCGGTGTCCTGCCAGGCGTCATTGGCACCTTGCAGGCGACGGAAGTCATCAAGCTCATTACCGGAATTGGTGAACCGCTGGTCGGACGGCTCCTGCTCTATGATGCGCTGACCTCGCGTTTCGAAACGATCAAGTACAAGGCGCGCAAGCGTTCGGATGATGCCGCTTGAACTGACTGCGGAACAGCGATCGATTGCCGAAGGTGCGGGCGGTGACGGCGCCGCGATGGCGATGCGGATCGTTGCAGCAACTGCGCGGCTGATGGGCGCGCCCTCCCTCATCCCCATTGCTTCAGCCCATATTGACGGTGCGCTTTACCACGGTGACTCCGGAACGCTTTTTGCCGAAAAGCTCGTTGAAGGCAGGGCAAAAGTCGCCGTGCGCGCTACACTCAATGTCGGCTCCATCGATCTTACCGGCTGTTCAAGGAACCGGCTGCCGCCTCACGAGCGGCTAATGGCGCGGCGCATGATGGACGCCTATCGCAAGCTCGGCTGCGAGCCGAGCTGGACCTGCGCGCCCTATCAGGCGGGCCATCGTCCGGCCCCCGGCACGGACGTCGCCTGGGGCGAATCCAATGCGGTCGTGTTCTGCAATTCGGTGCTGGGCGCCCGCACCAACCGCTATGGCGATTTTCTCGACATCGCCTGCGCGATTGCCGGCTTTGCGCCCTACTACGGTTTTCACCTCCGGGAGAACCGCCGCGCAACCGTGGTGTTCGATGTGTCGGGTCTCGACCCTGCCTTTCTGGCTTCCGAAGTGGCCTTTCCCATTCTTGGCAGCCTCTACGGCCGTGAGCTTGGCGGCGCGGTCGGCGTCGTTTCGGGGATTGCCCGCCATCCCGGCGAAGACGCTTTGAAAGCCTTTGGCGCCGCGGCCGCTTCAGCGGGAGCGGTCGGGCTTTTTCACGTGTCGGGCGTGACACCGGAAGCACCCGATCTTGACACCGCGCTCCAGCATCAGCCGCCGGAGATGACTATCCATGTCAGCGAGGAAATGGTCGCAGATTCGCGCCGGCGGCTCTCCACCGTTTCAGGCACAGACAGGCTCGATGCCGTCGCCATCGGCAGCCCGCATCTGTCGGGTGAGGAGTTCAACCAGCTTCAACAGCTCGTCGCCGGCCGGAAGCTTAAAATCCCGCTCTATGCCTGCACCGGCCGCCACGCATTGGCGGAGCTGGAAGCCAATGGCGGCCGCAAGTCTCTCGAAGACGCGGGGGTTGTCATCGTTGCTGATACCTGCGTCGTCGTCACGCCCATCTTGCCGGAGGCAGAAGGTGCTGTGCTCATGACCAACTCCGGCAAGTTCGCCCACTATGCGCCGGGCAATACCGGTTATGGCGTGCTCTATGGGTCGATGGCCGAATGTGTGGAAAGCGCCGTTGCGGGTCGGCCGCGTTTCGGAGCCGCGTCATGAAGGCGAAGGTTCTGGTTGCGGGCGCCGCAGCCGAGGGCCCGGCACTCGTCCTTTCTGCGGCGATCAGTTTCTGGGGCGGGGTCAATCCCAAGACGGGATTGATCGAAGACGTGCGCCATCCCGAGCACGGTGCCTCGATTGCCGGAACGATTCTTTGCCTGCCCGGGACAATCGGTTCCTCATCGGCCGCTGCAGTGCTGCTTGAGCTGGTTTCCGTCAATCTTGCGCCGGCGGCAATCATTCTGCACGAACCGGATGCTATTCTCCTTCTCGGGCTCATCGTGGCACAGGAGATGGGCTACCAAACGCCGATCGCCGTTGAACTCGACCGCGAGAAATTCGAAGGGCTGAATGGGGAGAAGGTCCGGATCGCCGTCGATGGTGATATCGCTGTCGCTGCGTGAATTCCGCCGTCAAACGCGATCGGGCAAGACGCGATCCGGTGGGCGGTGACCATCGATAAAGGTGCGGATATTGATGATCACCTTCTCGCCCATGTCGATGCGCCCTTCGAGAGTCGCCGAGCCCATATGCGGCAGGATGACCACCTTTCCCTGTTTGGCGAGCTTGCGCAGCTTGGAATTCACTGCGGGTTCGTGCTCGAACACGTCGAGCGCCGCCCCGGCGAGCTTGCCCTGTTCCAGCTGCTCGATAAGTGCGTGCTCATCGATGATCTGGCCGCGCGCCGTATTGACGATAAACGCCGTCGGCTGCATCAGCGCCAGGCGTCTTGCCGAAAGCAGGTGGAACGTGGCCGGGGTCGAAGGGCAATTGACCGAGATGATGTCCATGCGGGCCAGCATCTGGTCGAGGCTCTCCCAATAGGTCGCCTCTAGTTCCTCTTCGGTACGCGGATTGACCGGCTTGCGGTTGTGGTAATGTATGGAAAGGCCAAAAGCCTTGGCGCGGCGCGCCACCGCAGTGCCGATGCGGCCCATGCCGACGATGCCGAGGCGCTTGCCCCAGATGCGGCGGCCTAGCATCCAGGTCGGACCCCAGCCCTCCCACTTGCCATCGTCGAGAAGGATCGATGCGCCTTCGACCAGGCGGCGCGGGGCGGCGAGCAGAAGAGCCATGGTCATGTCGGCCGTGTCTTCCGTCAGAACGTTCGGCGTGTTGGTAACGGTAATGCCGCGCTTGCCGGCGGCAACGACGTCGATATTGTCGGTGCCGTTGCCGAAGTTGGCGATCAACCGGAGGTTGGGTCCAGCGGCAGCAATAATCTCTTCGCTGATGTGGTCGGTGATGGTGGGGACGAGCACATTGGCAGTTTTGACCGCCTCGATCAATTCGGCCTTGGTCAGCCGCCGGTCATCGACATTCAGCCGGGCCTCAAAAAGCTCGCGCATGCGGGTTTCAATGGGATCCGGCAATTTGCGAGTTATGACGACCAGAGGCTTCTTGCTCACCAATATTCCCCTCCCATTTGACAGCGCTATTGAGACCTCTTTAACCAAGTCATTGCAAACTGCAATTGCTCTTTGCGCTCCTCCACTTGTCTATCAAGGCGGCGCATCAAAGACAAAGAAAAATAGGGATCGTCCGCCATTCTGCCGAAAAACGCGCGGATTGAGGCCCGGACGACGAAGGACCGACCTTGTTGAATATTGGAACTTTTCGCCGTTTCCTGACTGCCGCCAGCCTCGCTGCAGCCGTGACGCTGGGGCTGCCATTCACCTTGCCGGCTTTCGCACCGGCGCAGGCAGCGCAGGTCGGGCCCAGCGGCCTGCCCCTGCCGCGATTCGTCAGCCTGAAGCCCGGTCGCGTCAATCTGCGCGTTGGCCCGGGCCGCGACTATGCGGTGACGTGGCTCTTCCTGAAGTCTGGCCTCCCGGTCGAGATCGTCCAAGAATTCGACAACTGGCGTCGCATCCGCGATTCCGAAGGCACGGAAGGCTGGGTCTATCAGTCATTGCTCTCGGGCAAGCGAACGGCTCTGACGGCACCATGGCAACGGGACAAGGACGGCGCCATGCTCAATGTCTATCGCAGCGCCGACGATCAATCCGCGCTCGTCGCCAAGGTCCAGCCGGGCGTGCTTGGAACTTTGAAAGCCTGTAACGGCACCTATTGCCGCGTCGTTTTCAGCGGTGCCAGCGGCTGGATAAAGCAGCCTGACATCTGGGGCGCCTACCCGGACGAGAAATTCGACGATTAAAACGTGTACTTGTTTCGCCCAAACGAGTAGACTAAGTCTAATAGACTAAGTCCGACAGGTGACACAATGCGAACTGTTAATATTCATGAAGCAAAGACGCACCTTTCGCGTCTTGTCGAACAGGCCTCAAACGGGGAACCGTTCATCATTGCCAAGGCCGGAAAGCCGATGGTCAAGGTGAGCGCAGTCGACCTTCAAGATACGCCGCAACCAAAGCGCCTTGGGTTTCTGGCTGGCCAGATCGATGTCCCCGACGATTTCAACGAGATGGGCAAAGAGGAAATAGAGGCTCTATTCAGCATTGCCAAATGAGGTTGCTGCTCGATACACATCTTATCCTTTGGGCGGCGGCGTTCGCCGACAGACTTTCCGTTGATGCACGATCGCTCTTCACGAATCCGGAGAACCAACTGGTCTTCAGCGCCGCCAGTCTATGGGAAATCGCGATAAAGCAGGGATTGGAACGCTCCGACTTTCGGGTGGATGCGCGCATCCTCCGTCGCGGTTTATTGGACAATGGCTATGCCGAGTTGGCGATCACGAGCGAACACACCGTTGCCGTCGCAGCGTTGCCGCAGATCCACAAGGACCCGTTTGACCGCATACTTGTGGCACAGGCCATGTCTGAGGGAATAACGCTCGTAACTTCGGATCCGATCGTTGCGCGCTATCCCGGTCCGATACGGCTGGTTTAAAGCTCGGCGGCCGGCGCTTTCGTCGACCTTCTGCTTCGCAGGGTGTATTGATAGATCGTTTAGCCGCGCTTCTTGCGCAGGCGGATCACGATATCGACGTTGACGATTTCCATTCCCTCTGGCACGGGCGGCAGGTGCCCGACCATCGCCGAACCATCGGGAATATCGATGACCTCATTGGCGCCTTCGACGAAGAAGTGATGATGGTCCGAAACATTGGTGTCGAAATAGGTCTTCGCACCCTCAACGGCGAGGATGCGCAGCATTCCCGCCTGGGTGAACTGGTGCAGGGTGTTATAGACGGTTGCCAGCGAAACCGGCACATTGGCGCCCTGTGCCTCTTCGTGCAGTTCCTCGGCTGAAAGGTGCCTGTCGCCCTTCGAGAAGATCAGGCTGGCAAGTGCGATGCGCTGACGGGTCGGCCTCAGACCAGCAAAGCGCAAGCGCTCCTGCAAGGAAACATCAGCTTCTATTTCGTAAGAAACATGCATGGCCCGTCTGCCACTCCGTTAACCACATCCAAAACCACACCACCGGCAAAGTGCCCCTCATGCGCACTATTTGATATATGCTGTCTTGCGAAATCGATCAATAGGCAGCATTTAGGCCATTCGTCTAAGTCGGATTCCGGCCGATATTCTGTCATAAGAATTTCACAGAAGGCACAACGAAGCCAAGGGTTCCATTTGACTTCGGATTGCTCTAGAGAGCGTTTTCAGGCGGAAACAGTCTGTGATAGGGTCCGCATGCGCAGGAGCGTCTTGCATTCCGTGCGCCAACGTCAAAAGCAGTCGATGGGAGAAAGAATGCCAGAACAGAAATCAAGCTACGGGTATGAGGAGCTTCTTGCCTGTGCCCGCGGAGAGATGTTCGGTCAGGGCAATGCGCAGTTGCCGGCTCCGCCCATGCTGATGTTCGACCGCATCACTGAGATTTCTGAGACAGGCGGCGAAAACGGCAAGGGCTATATCCGCGCCGAGTTCGATATCAAACCCGACCTCTGGTTCTTCCCCTGCCACTTCATCGGCGATCCAGTCATGCCCGGCTGCCTCGGCCTCGATGCCATGTGGCAATTGACCGGCTTTTACCTCGGCTGGCTGGGCGAGCCCGGCAAGGGCCGCGCGCTCTCGACAGGTGAAGTCAAATTTACCGGCATGGTCACACCAAAGACCAAACTTGTCGAATATGGTATCGACTTCAAGCGCGTCATGCGCGGTCGTCTCGTCCTTGGCATTGCCGATGGCTGGCTAAAGGCCGACGGCGAAACTATCTATAAGGCAACCGACCTGCGGGTTGGCCTGTTCAAGGAAAGCGCTGCCTGAGCCTTCAGCCAGCGCAACACCTTCAAGGAGATCGCGATGCGGCGAGTGGTTGTGACGGGCATGGGTATCGTGTCCTCTATCGGCAATAACACGCAGGAAGTGCTGGAATCCCTGCGGACTGCAAAGTCAGGCATCGTCTTTGCCGAAGAATATGCGAAGTATGGATTCCGCAGCCAGGTTCACGGCGCTCCGACACTCGATCCATCGACCCTGGTCGACCGCCGCGCCATGCGCTTCCACGGAGGCGGGACGGCATGGAACCATGTCGCCATGGACCAGGCAATCGCCGATGCCGGTCTCGAGGCGGACCTGATCTCCAACGAACGCACGGGAATCATCATGGGATCCGGCGGTTCATCGACGCGCACCATCGTCGAGGCCGCCGAGAAGACCATCGAATCCGGATCGAGCAAGAAGGTCGGCCCATTCGCCGTACCGAAAGCCATGTCTTCGACAGCTTCGGCAACACTCGCCACCTGGTTCAAGATCAAGGGCGTCAACTATTCGATCTCTTCCGCCTGTGCCACGTCCAATCATTGCGTCGGCAATGCGTTTGAGATGATCCAGTATGGCAAGCAGGACATGATGTTCGCCGGCGGCTGCGAAGACCTTGACTGGACCCTCTCGGTCCTCTTCGACGGCATGGGGGCGATGTCCTCGAAGTTCAACGATCGTCCGGCGGTCGCCTCGCGCGCATACGACAAGAATCGCGACGGCTTCGTCATCTCCGGCGGTGCGGGCGTGCTTGTTCTCGAAGAACTCGAACATGCCAAGGCCCGGGGCGCCAAGATCTATGGCGAACTCGTCGGCTATGGCGTCACCTCCGACGGCGCTGACATGGTCGCGCCAAGCGGCGAAGGCGCAGCCCGGTGCATGCGCATGGCGATTGCCAATGTCAAAGGACCGATCGACTACATCAATCCGCACGCCACATCGACGCCAGTCGGCGATCTTAAGGAAATCGAGGCCATTCGCGAGGTCTTCGGGTCCGGCAATCAGTGCCCGCCAATCTCGGCGACGAAGTCGTTGACCGGCCACTCGCAAGGCGCAACTGGCGTGCATGAGTCGATCTATTCGCTTCTTATGATGAACCACGACTTCATCGCCGAGAGCGCCAATATCGAGGAGATCGATCCCGCCTTCGGCGACATGCCTATTGCGCGCAAGCGGATCGACAATGTCAAATTGAACACGGTTCTCACCAATTCCTTCGGATTTGGCGGCACGAACGCTTCGCTGGTGTTCCAGCGCTACGACGGTTAAGGGGAGAGCCGAATGGATCGTCTCGTCAGCCGAGCAACAGAATGCGGCCAGCGTGGCCAGGAAAGGCTCTGAACATGGGTGATTTGATGAAAGGCAAGCGCGGTCTCATCATGGGGGTCGCGAACAGCCATTCCATTGCCTGGGGAATTGCCAAGGAACTTGCGGCCAATGGCGCCGAGCTTGCCTTTACCTATCAGGGCGAAGCGTTCGGCAAGCGCGTCGCGCCGCTGGCGGAACAGCTCGGATCAAAATTCCTGCTGCCCTGCGATGTGGAAGATATCGCCACGGTGGATGCTGTATTCGACACGCTGGAAAAGGAATGGGGCTCGCTTGATTTCGTGGTGCACGCCATCGGCTTTTCCGACAAGGCGCAGCTCAAGGGACGCTATGCCGATGTGACGACGCGCGACAATTTCAGCCGCACGATGGTCATATCCGCCTATTCCTTTACCGAAGTTGCCCAGCGCGCCTCCAAGCTCATGAAGGAGGGCGGCTCGATTCTGACCCTGACCTATGGTGGTTCGACGCGCGTCATGCCCAACTACAATGTCATGGGCGTCGCCAAGGCCGCGCTGGAAGCGATGGTGCGCTATCTCGCCGCCGACTACGGACCGGAAGGTATTCGCGTCAACGCAATCTCGGCGGGTCCTGTGCGCACGCTTGCCGGTGCCGGCATCGGCGATGCCCGCGCCATGTTCTCCTACCAGAAGCGCAATGCGCCCCTGCGGCGCACTGTCGACATCGAGGATGTCGGCCGCTCGGCGCTCTACCTTCTGTCGAATCTTTCGAACGGCGTTACCGGCGAAATCCACTACGTCGATTCCGGCTACAACATCGTCTCGATGCCGACGCTGGAAGAACTGAAGAAGTCCGACGACGACAAGGAATAAGATAAGGTTTGAGGTATTCAGAAAGGCCCGCCGGCGATGCGCTGGCGGGCCTTTCTGTTTCTATGTCACTTCTTTGCTTCGATGATCTTGTAGCCGGCATTGTCCTCCAGCGGTGTCACCGTGCGAAACAGCGCCTTCAGCCCGGCTTCGTAAGGCATCTGGCGGTTGGCGACGAGAAGGAGGCGACCGCCTGGCTTCAATCGCTTGGCCGCCGCCGCGATGAACCCCTGCCCCATGGTCGGATCGGCGCTGCGTGCGGCATGGAAAGGCGGGTTCATGACGATGGTGTCGTAGATATCCGCAATTGCTTCGCGGTTGACGTCGTGCCAACGGAACGACACCGGAATGTCGGCAAGTCCAACCACATTCTGGCGTGCCGCTTCCACCGCCTCGAAATCGGCTTCATAAAGCGCCAGCGACTTCATTTTGTCGGCGTGACCGAGAAGTTCGCTGGCAAGATAGCCCCATCCTGCACCGAAATCCGCAACATGGCCGCTGATGCGTCCTTCGAAATGCTTTGCAAGAAGCGCCGACCCCTTGTCGATCGCCATGTGCGAGAACATGCCCGGCGCTGTGGTGTATCGGTCTTCGACTCGAACAGAGAGCGGCTTCAGCGCTTCGACGCTATCGCTGGCCAGCTTTTCGGGGCGCGTCAGCCAGAAGGCGACGGCGTGGTGCTTGGAAAGGCGGTCCATGACTGGCGCAAAAGTCTCGACCGTCCTGCGGAAACTGTCGATACCCAGCTTCTTGTCGCCGGCGACGACAATCGTGCCTCCGGGCCTGACGTGGGTGAAAGCCTGGGCGAGCCAGGCTTCGTTACGGCCGCGGTGCTTCCCGATCAGGATCAGCGCACCATCAAATGTCTGCGGGCCGTCAAGGCGCGGAACCGTATTGAACCCGGCCTTTTCAAGGTCGATGAAATCCGGCCTGATAGGCTGGAGACAGGTCAGGATATCGCGCCATGCGAGAGCAATGTCCCGGTTCGCTTCGGCGCCGAGAAACAGCCAGCGTTGGCCCTCGGGAACCGGTAAGATTTCGTTTTCAAAGGGTAGAAAAAGCGTTTTGAGTGCGCCGTCGGTCATCGCCTTATCCATTCTGGTCGTTCAAGAAAAAAGCGCGCCACAAGGGCGCGCTCTTCAATTGCGTTCGCTCGAGAAGTTACTCTGCGTCTTCTTCCGCAGGCTTCTTTTCCTGAACGATTTCCTTGCCGGTTTCCTGATCGACGACCTTCATCGAGAGGCGAACCTTGCCGCGCTCGTCAAAGCCCATGAGCTTGACCCAGACCTTCTGGCCTTCCTTGACCACATCGGAGGTCTTGGCAACACGCTCGGAAGCGAGCTGCGAGATATGGACCAGGCCATCGCGCGGGCCGAAGAAGTTGACGAAAGCGCCGAAGTCGGCGGTCTTGACGACCGTGCCCTCGTAGATTTCGCCGACTTCCGGTTCAGCAACGATCGAATGGATCCACTTGCGCGCAGCTTCGATTTCCTTGGCCGAGGACGAGGCGATCTTGACCGTACCGTCATCTTCGATGTTGATCTTCGCGCCGGTCTTTTCGACGATTTCGCGAATGACCTTGCCGCCAGAGCCGATGACATCACGAATCTTGTCGGTCGGGATGTTCATGACTTCGATGCGCGGCGCGAACTCGCCGAGTTCCGAACGGCCTTCGGTGATGGCCTTCGCCATTTCGCCGAGGATGTGGACGCGGCCGTCCTTGGCCTGAGCCAATGCAACCTTCATGATCTCTTCGGTGATGCCGTCGATCTTGATGTCCATCTGCAGGGCGGTGATGCCACCTTCCGTGCCGGCGACCTTGAAGTCCATGTCGCCAAGATGATCCTCGTCACCAAGGATATCGGAGAGAACTGCGAACTTTTCGCCTTCGAGGATCAGGCCCATGGCAATACCTGCAACCGGACGAAGCAGCGGGACGCCTGCATCCATCAGGGCCAGCGAGGTACCGCAAACCGTTGCCATCGACGAGGAACCGTTGGATTCCGTGATCTCCGAAACGGTGCGCAGCGTGTAGGGGAACTGTTCCTTGGCCGGGAGCACCGGATGGATGGCACGCCAGGCAAGCTTGCCATGGCCGATTTCACGACGGCCGGGCGAACCCATGCGTCCCGTTTCACCGACCGAATAGGGCGGGAAATTGTAGTGGAGCATGAAGGTTTCTTTGTACATGCCGGTGAGCGAGTCGACATACTGTTCGTCTTCGCCGGTGCCGAGCGTGGCAACGACGATGGCCTGGGTCTCACCACGGGTGAACAGGGCCGAACCATGTGTGCGCGGCAGGATACCGACTTCCGAGACGATCGGACGAACGGTCTTCAGATCACGGCCATCGATACGGCTGCCCGTGTCGAGGATGTTCCAGCGAACGATCTTGGCCTGAACCGACTTGAAAACAGTCGCAATCTCTTCAGCCGAAAATTCCGGCTCCTCGACGCCTTCCGGGAAGAAATGCGCCTTGACCTTGGTCTTGGCGGCATCGACGGCTGCATAACGCTGCTGCTTGTCGGTGATCTTGTAGGCGGCGCGCAGATCGTCTTCGGCGACTTTCAGAACGGCGGCTTCTACGGCCGAAAGGTCTTCGGAGACGAAATCGCGCGGCTCCTTCGCAGCAACTTCAGCCAGCTTGATGATCGCGTCGATCACCGGCTGGAAGCTGCGATGACCGAACATGACTGCGCCGAGCATGACGTCTTCGCCGAGTTCCTGTGCTTCCGATTCAACCATCAGAACCGCATCGCCTGTGCCGGCAACGACGAGGTCGAGCTTGGATTCGACCATCTCATCGACCGTCGGGTTCAGCTTGTACTCGCCGCCGATATAGCCGACGCGTGCGCCGCCGATCGGTCCCATGAAGGGAACGCCGGAAAGCGTGAGCGCCGCCGAGGCGCCGATCATCGAGACGATATCGGGATTGTTTTCGAGGTCATGCTGGATGACGGTAAGGACGACCTGCGTGTCGTTCTTGTAGCCATCGGCAAAGAGCGGGCGGATCGGGCGGTCGATGAGACGCGAAACAAGCGTTTCGTTCTCGCTCGGACGGCCTTCGCGCTTGAAATAGCCGCCTGGTATCTTGCCGGCGGCATAGGTCTTTTCCTGGTAGTTGACCGTCAGCGGGAAGAAGTCCTGGCCCGGCTTCGGTTCCTTGGCGGAAACGACGGTGGCAAGGACCACGGTCTCGCCATAGGTGGCAAGCACGGCGCCGTCGGCCTGACGGGCGATCTTGCCGGTTTCAAGAATGAGCGGACGACCGCCCCATTCGATTTCAACCTTGTGTTGATTAAACATGTCTTGTCCTTCATTGGAAGGCAACGCGCACCCTTTGGTGCCGCGATGATCTTCCGTTTCGTTTCAGACCAATCACGGGCAAGACAACGTGCAACTCCCCAAGCCGAGTTGCCAGCAATCCTGCCCCATGATCTGTCTCATGGTAGTTTCACCCCGCGAGGGATGAAAAGAACCGGCGGCGCAAGGAGCGACCGCCGGTCCAGTCTGTTAGCGGCGCAGGCCGAGCTTTCCGATCAGCGTCTGGTAGCGCGTCTCATCAACCTTCTTGAGATAATCGAGAAGGCTGCGGCGCGTCGAGACCAGCTTGAGCAGACCACGGCGGGAATGGTTATCCTTCTTGTGGTCTTTGAAATGGTCGGTCAAATTGACAATGCGTTCCGTCAGCACCGCAACCTGGACTTCCGGAGAACCGGTATCGCCTGGCTTGGTTGCATATTCGGAGATCACTGCCTGCTTGCGTTCAGCGGTAATCGACATCGTATATCCTTTCTTTGGAAGGGAAAAACAGGATGCCCACGGCCGGGATGTCGTCCAGCGGGGGCCGGTTAAAGCGAGAGCAATGCTTGTCGCTGGGGGCCGTATAGTCGAAAACGCGGCAAATTACCAGCCGCAAATGATTCGATGGACAGGTGGTCCCAAGCGTGGGCCGGCGAAGGCACGTGTCATCGCTTTTTCCAGCTTTTAACTACGGCAGCTTCGCCACCCAGGGGGTCGGCCAGATAGGAACTTCGCAGGGCCGTTGGCATTTCGCGATTGCCTCACTCCAGGACGGATAGCCAGCCATGTCAGAACGCAGACGTGAGGTTGACAGCACGCCTTGCACGAGGATCAGCAACAGCAGACAAACTGTAGCCGGCCTCAATGCGCTCCTCGACGCGAGCAATATGAGGATAATTAGGGCGAGAAATCCTGTGGCAAAATATCTTGAACCGCCCAAGGCCGATATCTGCGCGATTTTAGCCTCTATGGTCCCGATGGAACCGAGCGTCTGGATGAGACTTACGAAAGCCCATATGCCCAATATCAACATGGCCTGTTTGCTGAATTTGTTGGCGACCAGCAAGAGCCACACAAAGCAGGCGGCGATAGCGGCGACTGCAAGCAATGCAACGCTACCAGACGGACCTCTTATAAGTGAACCAATCGCGTCTGTTGTCCGCACACCCAATATCGGGGTGAAAATGGTCTGCAACAGCATTGGAGCCAACAGGACTCTTGGGCCAAAGGTTGGGTCGCGGCTGCTAAGCCCGAATTCGATCATGACGCCCAATTGCACCAATGCACATAGTCCGAGTAGGACGCCCAATAAAAAGTGGTTTTTTGATCGGGTCAGGAACGCCTGTAAAATGTAGAAAGGCGCCAATAAAACGGACGGAATACCTGTAAGGCCACATGCAATGACCCAGGCGGAGACCCAGAAAACCCATGCTGGGCTTTTACCTTTGAGGTCCGAGAGGCAAAGGATCAGAATCGAGAGCGCGGCAATCCATTGCATATTTGTGGCCGTCGCATAAATCTCGACGAACGACGGCGATGTGGTCCAGGCCAACATCGCTAAAACGCAGAGCCAATAAGGAACTCCATTGGCTCTAAGAAAAAGTCCAAACTGCAGGACGACGCCAGCGAAAATGCCAACAGAAGTATAAGTCGTCACCCATGGGGCGTAGCCTGGCGTGACGGCAGCAGCCAATCCCGTCAGAAGATTGGTGAGAAACTGATAGTTTCCATTAAACACGAACGTAAAGACGTAGGGGAGAAAGTCAGTTTGAAGGGCGGCAGGATAGTAGCTGCTACCTTCTTCAGCCCAAAAACGGGGATCCGTGAACAGCTGTGGGGCAAGAAGGATCTGTCCCAGCAAGAACAGAATCGGTAGCAAGAACCAGATTGGCTCCCACAGCTTTTCGACAGTTTTGTTGGAAGAAAGGTCGATAAGCATCACTCTTTTCAAACGTAAGTTGGCATGCGCGAATAGCTGCGCGCTTGAATGCAAGATGGGTTTAGTAATGTCAATTGGCCTTGATGCTAAGCCGTAAACACCCGCTTCGGCTTGAACTGGCCCTGCTCGATGAAACCGATCGCAAGCAGCTTGCCGCGGCTCGTGACACAAGCTTCGTCAGCCTCGACCGGCGCGTCGCGGCCGCGCAGTATAACTGGATTGCCCATGCGGATGCGGTGCGCCTGATCGTCGGAAACCGCCACCTGCGGCAGGCAGTCGAGCGCAGCGCCTGTCTCGATGAGGAAGGCATCCATCACGGCAAAGCGCTCGGCGATTGCCTGATAGGATTGCTCGCCGGCCTCTTCGCCTTCGGGTACAGGCGGGTGCGCCGCCTCAAGTTCGGCCAAGGTCACGAAATCCTGTTCGTCGAACGGCGCGACTTCGATGCGGCGCAGATCCGCAATATGGCCATAGCAGCCCAGATCGCGTCCCATGTCGCGTGCGAGCGAGCGCACATAGGTGCCCTTGCCGCACTCGACTTCGAATATTGCCGTCGAATCGTCGGGCCGCTCTATGAGTTCGAGCCGGTCGATCTCGACTTCGCGGGCGGGTATTTCGATTTCCTCGCCGCCGCGGGCAAGGTCATAGGCACGTTCGCCAGCGATCTTGATCGCGGAGAACTTTGGCGGGACTTGCTCGATCACGCCGGTATATTTGGGCAGGATCGCCTTGATCGCGGCCTCGTCCGGCCGATCGGCCGACGTCAGCGTTACTTCGCCTTCAAGGTCGTCGGTCGTGCGTTCTGCACCCCAAGTGACCGTGAAGCGATACATCTTGGTTCCGTCCATCACATAGGGAACCGTCTTCGTCGCTTCACCAAGGGCAATGGGCAGCATACCGGAGGCAAGCGGATCAAGCGTTCCGGCGTGTCCGGCCTTTTCCGCCTTGAAAAGCCATTTGATCTTGGAAACGGCTTCGGTCGAACCCATGCCTTTCGGCTTGTCGAATATCAGCCAGCCGGATACCGGGCGGCCCTTCTTCTTACGCTGTCTTGCCATCCTAGTCGTTACCGTCGTGTCCGGGAACATCGCCGGGATTTGGCTCGCCGCCATCATCGTCATCATCGGCATGAAGGTCGCGGGTTACTTCCGGCTTGCGCAAAAGCGCATCGATCTTCGCGTAATTATCGAAGCTGGTATCGATGCGGAAGCGGAACTCCGGCATGTACTTCATCTGCTTCAGGTACGGCGCGGCGCGGCCGCGAATGAACTTGGCGCTCTTGTTGAGCGCCGTGATAACGCCTTCGCTGTCGGTGGCGCCGACCGGCGAGACGAAGCACGTCGCGATCTTCAAGTCCGGCGACATGCGCACTTCCGAGACGGCAACCACGGCATTTTCGAGCGTCGGATCACGAACCTCGCCGCGCTGGAGCACCTGCGCAACTGCGTGGCGCACCTGCTCGCTGACGCGCAACTGGCGTTGTGAGGGACCTGATGATGCAAAACGAGACATAACGATCTTATCCAAATAACGATAACGGACCGCCGGCTTTCATCCCGGCGGTCCCATCGATCTTAACAAAGACGCTTTTACAGCGTGCGGGTGACGTGCTCGACGCGGAAAGCTTCGATCGTATCGCCTGCGCGAATGTCGTCGTAGTTTTCGAACGCCATACCGCATTCCTGGCCCGCCGGCACTTCGGAAACTTCGTCCTTGAAGCGCTTGAGCGTCTTGAGCTTGCCTTCATGGATGACAACGTTGTCGCGGATGAGGCGTACGCCTGCACCACGTTCGACCTTGCCTTCCGTAACGCGGCAACCGGCAACCTTGCCGACCTTGGTGATGTTGAAGACTTCGAGGATCTCCGCGTTGCCGAGGAAGGTCTCGCGCCGTTCTGGCGACAGAAGTCCCGACATGGCTGCTTTCACATCGTCCACGAGATCGTAGATGATGTTGTAGTAGCGGATTTCGATGCCTTCGCGCTCGGCAAGGTCACGTGCCTGCTTGTTGGCACGCACGTTGAAGCCGATGATCGCAGCATTGGAGGCCTCGGCAAGCGCGATATCGCTTTCCGTAATACCGCCCGCGCCAGAATGGATGATCCGGGCACGGACTTCGTCGGTGCCGAGCTTATCCAGCGCGCCGGAAATGGCTTCGATCGAGCCCTGCACGTCACCCTTGATCAAGAGCGGGAACTCCTTCTGGCCTGACACCTGCAACTGGCTCATCATCTGCTCGAGCGAGCCGCGCGAACCTGCCTGCTTGGCCACGGCCTTTTCACGGGCAAGGCGCGTACGGTATTCCGAGATCTCACGTGCTTTGGCTTCGTTCTCGACAACCGCGAAGCGATCGCCTGCCTGGGGCGGACCCTGCAGACCGAGCACTTCCACCGGTGTTGCCGGACCTGCTTCCTTCATGTTCTCGCCGCGATCGTTGACCAGCGCGCGAACGCGGCCCCACTCGCTGCCGGCAACAATGATATCGCCAGGATGCAAGGTACCCTTCTGGACGAGCACGGTGGCAACGGAGCCACGGCCGCGCTCGAGCTTGGCTTCAATGACCACGCCCTCGGCGGTCCGGTGTGGATCGGCCCTCAGGTCGAGAATTTCGGCCTGGAGCAAGATGGCTTCAAGCAGCTTTTCGAGACCGGCGCCGGTCTTTGCCGACACTTCCACGTCGAGCGTTTCACCGCCCATCGATTCCACGAAAACTTCGTGCTGCAGCAGGCCATTGCGCACCTTCTGCGGATCAGCGGAAGGCTTGTCGATCTTGTTGATCGCCACGATGATCGGAACACCGGCCGCCTTGGCGTGATTGATCGATTCGATCGTCTGCGGCATGACGCTGTCGTCGGCCGCGACGACAAGGATCGCAATGTCCGTCGCCTGAGCACCGCGGGCACGCATTGCCGTGAAGGCGGCGTGGCCGGGCGTATCGATGAAGGTGATCTTCTGGCCGTTCTGCTCGACCTGGTATGCGCCGATATGCTGGGTGATGCCGCCAGCTTCGCCGGAGACGACGTTGGCATGGCGGATGGCATCGAGCAGCGAGGTCTTGCCGTGGTCGACGTGACCCATGATGGTGACGACCGGCGGACGTGGCTCCAGTGCTGCAGCGTCATCCTCAACGTTGAAGATGCCCTCTTCGACATCGGACTCGGCAACGCGGCGAACCGTGTGGCCGAATTCCTCGGCGATGAGCTGTGCCGTATCGGCATCGATCAGATCGCCCGGCTTCATCATCTGGCCTTCCTTCATCAGGAACTTGATAACGTCGACCGATCGCTCGGCCATGCGCTGGGCAAGTTCCTGAATGGTAATCGTTTCAGGCAGAATAACTTCACGCGCGATCTTCTCACGCGTTTCCTGTTGCATCCCGCGCTTGAACTTCTCCTGACGGCGACGCATCGCCGAGAGAGAACGGTTGCGGCCGCCTTCATCGTCAAGGGCAGCGCCCAGTGTCAGCTTGCCGCGACGGCGTTCGTCTTCACCACGAACAACCTTCGGCGCGCGCACTTCCGGCTTGGCCGGCACGGCGCTGGTACCGCGGCGGGCACCTGCTGGTCCACGGCGATCGTCTTCTTCCTCGGTAGCATTGGTCTTGCGCGCCGGAGCCTTCAGCGCCGAATCGTCGGCGGTCTTGAGCTCGGGCTGGCGCTTGCGCGATTCTTCCTCGGCCTTCTGCTTGGCTTCGGCCTCGCGGCGCAAACGCTCTTCTTCCTCGGCCTGGCGGCGGGCGGATTCCTCACGCTCCTTGGCGCGCAATGCATCTTCTTCCGCACGGCGCGTGGCTTCGAGCGCAGCTTTGGCGCGGTCTTCGGCGTCACGCGCCTTCGAACCTTCGAGCGCCTTGCGACGCGCTTCGAGCTCGGCGCTGGAGAGCGTGTTCAGCACCATGCCGGAACGGTCGTTCGGACGCTGGCCGGCGGGACGGTACGGCTGCTGCTGGCCGGAAGGACGCTGCTGCGGCTGCGCCGGGCGGGCGGTGGGCTGAGCGGCCGGCGCGGCAGTTGCCGTCGCTGCCGGACGCGGTGCAGCCGCAGGCGCGCTCACCGGCGCTGCCGCAGGCTGAACGGCTGGGCGAACCTGGGCCGGTGCGGGCGAAGGTGCAGGCGCCGGCGCGGCGGCAGCAGGAGGCGCGACCTCCGGCTTGTGATCCGGAAGATTAAACTTGCGCTTCTTGGTTTCAACCACAACAGACTTCGTCCGCCCATGGCTGAAGTTCTGGCGCACCGTGCTCTGTTCAACGCCGGGCCGCTTCAGGGTCAGGGTTTTCTTATTGACGCCAAGCGTCTTGTCGTCTGTCGATTTCGTATCGCTCATTCCGTTTCCGTTTCCTTCGCGGCAAATGCCGTTTTTGCGATGGCCTGATCCTCGGGGCCACCGCGAAAATGCTGAAGCAACCAGGCCCGCTTAACGAACCCGGCAGCTGCCATTCCCTTGAGTACGGCAGCATGTATCACATTTACCCCGCCCAATGCCAAATCCATTTCACTGCTTTCGAACAATGAAAGAGCGGGTATTTCCGGTCCGCCCGCATAAACTACCGAACGGCGGGCCTGGTCAAGCTTGCGAACACCATCTTCCGCCGCTTCATGGGCATGAAGAACGAGTGCGGCAGTACCGTTGCGGATGGCGGCGTCGACTTTTGCCGCCCCTGTTACCACAACCCCGGCCTTGCGCGCCAACCCAAAACTTCCCAGCGCGGATTTTGCGAGCATACGATCAACGACCGCTCCGAAATCGTCGGGGACGACAACGGCACCCTTCAATGCGCGCGGAAACAGCTTGCGCTTGACCGCTTCATCCAAATAGCGCCGCTCGGCCTTCACCCAGCATCCCCGGCCGGGAAGGCTGCGCTTCAGATCCGGCACAACCGTTCCGTCAGGGCCGGCGACAAACCGGATCATGTCGTCGACAGAACCGCTGTCACGCGTGACGATGCACGTCCTGTCGTTCATTTCCGGTTCCACGCCTCAATCGCCCTTCGATAATCCCGCATGACCCTTCCCGAATAGTCATGCAACTTTCGGGATCGAAGGTCAGCCGGCGACCTCTTCGTCGGAGGTGGCTTCCGCCGCCTCTTCCACAGCAAGGTCCTCTTCCGTGATCCAGCCTGCCTTCAGACGCGCGGCGAGGACCATTTGTTCCGCATCGGCGCGGCTGACATCAAACTGCGACAGGATGCCGGGGTAGTTGACCGTTTCGCCATCCTTGCGTTCGCGCCAGCCGGTGAGTTCGTCGACCGCATAGCCGGCGAAATCCTCGACCGTCTTGACGCCGTCTTCGCCGACCGCAACGAGAATGGCATTCGTCATTCCCGGCAGGTCGCGCAATTCATCGGAAACACCGAGTTCCTTGCGGCGCACATCCCGCTCTTCTTCGATGCGGGCAAGATATTCCTGGGCGCGCTGCTGAATTTCAGCCGCCGTTTCCTCGTCGAAGCCGTCGATTGAGGAAATGTCGTCGCTATCGACGTAGGCAATTTCCTCGACGCTGGCAAAGCCCTCGGAAGCAAGAACCTGGCCGACCATTTCATCGACGTCGAGCGCCTCCATGAAGAGGTTCGAACGTTCGACGAATTCCTTCTGGCGGCGCTCGGATTCTTCCTGCTCGGTGAGGATGTCGATATCCCAGCCTGTCAGCTGTGAAGCAAGGCGGACGTTCTGGCCACGACGACCGATCGCAAGTGATAGTTGGTCATCCGGGACCACAACTTCAATACGTTCGGCATCTTCATCGAGAACAACCTTGGCGACTTCGGCCGGCTGCAGCGCGTTGACGATGAAGGATGCAGGCTCCGGCGACCACGGAATGATGTCGATCTTCTCGCCCTGCAACTCGCCGACGACCGCCTGAACGCGCGAACCGCGCATGCCGACGCAAGCGCCGACGGGGTCGATGGACGAATCGCGCGAGATCACGGCGATCTTGGCGCGCGAACCCGGATCACGGGCAACCGACTTGATTTCGATGATGCCGTCATAGATTTCCGGCACTTCCATGGTGAAAAGCTTTGCCATGAACTGCGGATGCGTGCGGCTCAGGAAGATCTGTGGGCCGCGCTGTTCACGGCGCACATCGTAGACATAGGCGCGGACGCGGTCGCCATAGCGGAAGGTCTCGCGAGGGATGAGTTCGTCGCGGCGAATGATGGCTTCACCGCGGCCGAGATCGACGATCACATTGCCGTACTCGACGCGCTTGACGCTGCCGTTGATTATTTCGCCGACACGATCCTTGTACTCGTCATACTGACGATCGCGCTCGGCTTCGCGAACCTTTTGCACGATGACCTGCTTGGCGGACTGGGCAGCAATACGGCCGAAATCCATGGGCGGCAGCTGATCGGCGAGGAAATCGCCGACCTGCGCATCGGGATTGCGGTCGCGCGCTGCATCCATGCCGATCTGGGTGACCGGGTCTTCTACCGCATCGACCACTTCGAGGAGGCGCTGCAGCTTGATTTCGCCGGTCTTAGCGTTGATGTCGGCGCGGATATTGGTTTCCTGGCCATAACGCGAGCGGGCGGCCTTCTGGATGGCATCGGCCATTGCCGCAATGACGATCTCGCGGTCAATCGACTTCTCGCGCGCTACCGCGTCAGCGATCTGCAGAAGTTCTAGCCTGTTAGCACTGACTGCCATTTTCTTCTCCTTGGGTTCACCGCCGCGCTTCTCCCGCTGGCGTATGAAAGATCAATTCTTCTTTGTTTGTTCCTGGTCGGCGGCGGGCGTCGCATCGCTCGCTTCAGCCGCGTCCGCGTCGTCACCCGCGATGCGGCCTTCGCGCAGATCCTTGTCACGCCGCAGCGCGTCGCGGATAAGGTCGTCGGTCAATACCAGCCGCGCATCCGCGATCAATTCGAACGGGATTTCGACCACTGGACTGTCGCCATAGCTTGCCTGATCGCTTTCGACGGTAACCGCTTCATCAGATACCGCAGCGATGCGGCCGCGAAACTTCTTGCGCCCCTGGTGGATCGCCGAGGTATCGACCTTGACGATATGACCGGCCCAGGTGGTGAAATCCGACTTGCGGACCAGCGGGCGATCGATGCCGGGCGATGAAACCTCGAGATGGTAGTGGCGATCGATCGGATCCTCGACATCAAGCACCGGCGACAAGGTGCGGCTGACCAGTTCGCAATCCTCGACGGTCATGGTGCCGTCATTGCGCTCGGTCATGATCTGCAGGGTCAAGCCGTTAAGGCCCGTCAGACGGACCCGGACCAGCCGGAAGCCTATCGAAGTCAGGACCGGCTCGATGATACCGGCGACGCGCGCATCAACCCCGGTCTCGGTAATGATCCGCTCGTCGGTCGCGCCGCTTGCGGCTGCTTCCTGTTGTGTATTGGCGCTTTCAGTCACGCAGAAATGTTCCTTGTTTCGGCCTTAAGAAACAAAAAAGAGCGGGACCGGTCTGGACCCACTCCTGTTCTATCGACCAAGAATATGACTTCTATATACCGAATTGCCGTTAAGGTTTCAAGCGCCGAGACGCATTTCATCTTCTGGTACACGGCAGCGTGCATTGCAATGCATTTGCGCATGGCTGCCTTGCAGCGGTGGGCCTAACGGCGAAGGCTCAGCGTTCCTATCTTTGTTGCATCGCAGCATGGATGCGAGAAGGATGGAAAAAATGACCAGGAAAAATGAAACCAGCAGGATCGGCCGCTTCTTCAATGTATGGGGCAGTGCTGTCGCGGTGGCATCGGCCACGCGCACCGGCTACCAGCCGGCCGCCTCGGATCTGCGTGCGCTCGGCATCGATCCGGTCCAGTTCAACGCGATCCACCGGAACTAAAAAGTCCCGGCGGATCATCGATGACGCTGATCAGTCCTCGTTAGCCGCGAGGGCCGACAGGACCTTGCCTTTGCCGCGTGCCCGCATGATGAGCGGCACCACGACGGCGCAGACTGCGAGCAGCAGCAGTATCACCGCGATCGGCGAGTGCACGAGCACCGTCGGATCGCCCTGGCTGATGGCGAGAGCGCGGCGAAGCTGCTGCTCGGCCATCGGCCCGAGGATAAGCCCGACGACGACTGGCGCGATCGGATAGCCGAAGAGGCGCAGCACATAGCCGAGCACGCCGAAGGCCAGGAGCATGCCGAGCTCGAAAGTAGACGGGTTTGCCCCAATCGTGCCAAGCGTCGCGAAGACCAGGATGCCTGCATAGAGCCAATGCCGCGGGATCGACAGCAATCGTACCCACAGCCCGACGAGCGGTAGGTTCAAGACGAGCAGCATGAAGTTGGCAACGAGCAGGCTCGCAATCAAACCCCAGACGATCTGCGGATTGTTCGCAAACAAGAGCGGTCCTGGCTGCAGGCCGAACTGCTGGAAGCCGGCGAGCATGATAGCCGCCGTCGCGCTCGTCGGCAGGCCGAGGGTCAGAAGTGGTACGAGCGTACCGGCGGCGGATGCATTATTGGCAGCCTCCGGACCGGCCACGCCTTCAATAGCGCCCTTGCCAAACTCCTCCGGCCGTTTTGCCAGCTGTTTTTCCACCGAATAGGACAGGAATGTGCCGATCTCGGCACCGCCGGCTGGCATGGCGCCAATCGGGAAGCCGATGGCGGTTCCGCGCAGCCATGGTTTCCACGAACGCGACCAATCCTCGCGGCTCATCCACACAGAGCCCTTGACCGGCTCGATCTTCTCTTCGGCCGTGCTGCGCGAGGCGGCAACGGCCAGGGTTTCGCCGATGGCAAAGAGCGCGACCGCAAGTGTCGTCACCTCGATGCCGTCGAGAAGATCCGGAATGCCGAAGGCGAGACGCGCCTGCCCGGTTTGCAGATCGATGCCGACCAGTCCCATCGCAAGGCCGAGGAACAGCGCCGTCAAGCCGCGCAACGTCGAATCGCCGAACGCGGCCGAGACGGTCATGAAGGCAAGGATCATCAGGGCAAAATATTCCGCTGGGCCGAACGACAGCGCGAATTTGACAATGGTCGGCGCAATCAGCGCCAGCGCCATTGTCGCTATGAAGCCGGCAACGAACGAACCGATGGCGGCTGTCGCGAGCGCCGGACCACCGCGCCCGGCCCGCGCCATCTTGTTGCCCTCGAGCGCAGTGACGATCGAGGCGCTTTCGCCGGGCGTGTTCAGGAGGATCGACGTCGTCGAACCACCATACATGCCGCCATAGTAGATGCCGGCGAACATAATCAGCGAGCCGGCTGGATCGAGCTTGTAGGTAACGGGAAGCAGAAGCGCCACGGTAAGCGCCGGTCCGATGCCGGGAAGAACGCCGACGGCAGTGCCGAGTGTTACGCCGATCAACGCGTAGAGCAGATTGAGCGGCTGCAGGGCAACGGCGAAACCATTTGCCAGAAGAGTAAAACTATCCATAGCCGAACCTGCTTCTAAATGAGGCGTTCAAGGGGTCCCGCGGGCAGCGACAATTGCAGTCCCTTGGCGAAGATGACCCAGATAACGAAAGACAGAACAATGCCGATAGGAATGGTGAGCCAAAGCGGTCCGCGCCCGAATCCCCGCGCCGTCGCCGCAAAGAGCAGCCCTGTCGCAATGGCAAATCCGGTAATGTGGAGGAGCAGCATCTGCGCCGCGAGACCGCCAACGATCCAGATGATCGGGCCAACCTTTTGTTCTTCCCGCTCGGGAAAATCACCGCGAACCGCTTCAAATGCCGTCCAGATCGCCAAGACGAAGAGGCACGCGGCGATTGCATAGGGAAATGCTCCCGGACCTATCCGGGTCGCGCTGCCGCCACGAGCGGTGGCGGTGCTGTAGACGATCACAGCCGCAATGATTGCCAGGACGGCTGCGATTACCAGCGCCGCCCGGTCAGGGCGGCGCGTTTCGGTGCTCGGTGGCTGTTGCGTCATTTGACGAGACCAATGTCTTTCAGGATCGTGGAGGTTGCCTCGGTATCCTTCGCCAGCTGCGCCTTGAATGCGTCACCGGCGAGATAGGTGTCAGCCCAGCCCTTGGCCTTCAGCTGCTCCTGCCAGGTCTTCGACTTCACCAGCTTTTCGATATCGGCATTGATCGCAGCTTCCTGTTCGGCCGAGATGCCGGGAGCTGCGGCGACCATGCGCCAGTTCTGGATCGCGACGTCGACGCCGCCTTCCTTGAAGGTCGGCGCATCGATGCCTTCGACCTTCTGTTCGCTGGAAATGCCGATGATGCGCAGCTGACCGGCCTTGATCTGCGATTCAAATTCGCCGTAGCCGGAAATACCAACGGTTACCTGGCCGCCAAGAATCGCTGCCAAGGCTTCACCGCCACCGGAGAATGCGATGTAGTTGACCTTGGTCGGATCGACACCGGCCGCCTTGGCGATGAGGCCTGCGGTGATGTGGTCGGTACCGCCGGCCGAGCCGCCGCCCCATGATACTGAGCCGGGGTCAGCCTTGAGCTTGGCAACGAGATCGGCCATCGACTTGATGGGCGATGCCGCCGGCACAACCAGCGCCTCATATTCGCCGGTCAGGCGGGCGATTGGCGTCACCTGGTCGAGCGTAACGGGCGAAGCATTGGTGAGGATCGCGCCCACCATGACGTAGCCGCCGACGATCAGCTGCGAAGGATCACCCTTGGCCGAATTTGCGAACTGTGCGAGGCCAATCGTGCCGCCCGCGCCCGGGACATTCACGACCTGAACGCTGCCGGAAATCTTCTCGTCCTGCAGGGCCGTCTGCAAGGTGCGCGCGGTCTGGTCCCAACCACCGCCCGGCGCTGCCGGCGCCATGATCTTGTAGTCGGCCGCAAAGGCCTGACCGGAAAGCGCCAGCGCCCCGGCTGCAACAAAAGCGAGCAATATCTTACGCATTATGTAGTTCCTCCCATGACGGCCATCAGCCATCTGCGCCTATCGATTTCGAGGTCGCGGGAAGATATCGACAATCGAGCCCCTGAATTGACGGTCAGTCAAATCCAAACGCTCAACAATAAAAGCTGACAGCCTCCCAGCGGTCTCCTCACCGTCAAAATGATACTAGAAAACTGTCAGGAAGCTGTCACGCGAAATGGCGGCCGGTCGGCGGATCAGGGCGTTTCTTGCCTGAACAGAACCGTTGACGGCCTGCTCTAGACCCGGACGAATGTCAGATAGGCGCCGATGCGGCCCTCGCGATGCGCTTTCTGCTCGTAACGCGTGCCCGGCCAGGCCTCGTAGGGCGTATGCCAGTCGGCCGCGGTTTCCGCCTGCCAATCGAACCCGCCATGGGCCTGGCAATGCTGCAATGTCCAATTGACGTAGGTATCTATGTCGGAGGCGAAGCGAAATTTGCTGCCTGGCTTCAGGACCCGGGCAAAGCGGTCGAGGTTTTTCTGGCTGACGAAACGCCGCTTCCAGTGCTTCTTCTTTGGCCATGGATCGGGGTAGAAGAGGTCGATGCCGTCGAGGGATGCCTCCGGCAGCCAGTCGAGCACTTGCGTCGCGTCGTCATCATAGAGGCGGATGTTCCGCAACGGTTCGTCATGGAGATCGACCACAAGCTTCGCCATACTGTTGACAAAGGGCTCGACGCCGATGAATCCCGCCTTCGGATGCCTTGCTGCTTCGTGCAGCAGATGTTCGCCGCCACCAAAGCCAATTTCCATCCGCACTGCGTCGACCTCCGCAGTAAACAGCGTGCGGAGGTCGTCAGGTGCAGGTGAACCAAGATCGAGTTTCAGGAGCGGCAGCAACTCGTCGCGAATGGCTCGCTGCATCGGGCGAAGCGTCTTGCCGGCTCTTCTGCCGAAGAATGCCTCAGTTGAACGTTCTCGCCTTGGCTCGGTCATGGTAGGCAATGCTGGCCGCTCAGACGGCCAGTGCTGACTTCAATTGCTTGGCGAGATCGGTCTTCTCCCAGGAGAAGGACCCATCGCGGCCGGGCTTACGACCGAAATGACCGTATGCCGAAGTCTTGGCATAGATCGGCTTGTTGAGGTCGAGGTGCTTGCGGATACCCGACGGCGAAAGGTCCATGACCTTGCGCAGCGCTTCCTCAACCGCATCTTCCTTTACCTTGCCAGTACCGTGCAGATCGACATAGATCGACAGCGGCTGCGCCACGCCGATAGCGTAGGAAAGCTGGATCGTGCAGCGATCGGCAAAGCCGGCAGCGACGACATTCTTGGCCAGATAGCGGGCTGCATAGGCAGCGGAACGGTCGACCTTGGTCGTGTCCTTGCCCGAGAAAGCGCCGCCGCCATGCGGCGCAGCACCGCCATAGGTGTCGACGATGATCTTGCGGCCGGTCAGCCCAGCGTCGCCATCGGGACCGCCGATGACGAACTTGCCCGTCGGGTTGATGTACCAGGCGCAATCATCGGCGATCTTGAGATCACCCAGCGCTTCACGGATGTAGGGCTCGACGACCTTGCGAACCTTTTTCGAGTCCCAGCTTTCATCAAGATGCTGGGTCGAGAGCACGATCTGCGTCGTCTCGGCGGCAACGCCGTCGATATAACGCACGGTCACCTGGCTTTTCGCATCCGGGCCGAGCTTGGCGGCATCGCCTTCACCCTTATGACGGGCAGCGGCAAGAATCTCGAGGATCTTGTGGGAATAATAGATCGGAGCCGGCATCAGGTCAGGGGTCTCGCGGCAGGCGTAGCCGAACATGATACCCTGGTCGCCAGCGCCCTCTTCGCCCTGGCGGTCGGATGCATTGTCCACGCCCTGGGCAATGTCGGCGGACTGCGGATGCAAGAGGACGTCAATCTTCGCCGTCCTCCAGTTGAAACCGTCCTGCTCGTAGCCGATGTCGCGGATGGCGCGGCGTGCTGCCGCGCGGAAGCGGGACGGATTGATGACAGGATGCCCCTTGGCGTCCTTTACCACTGCGCCGCTCTTGTCTTTCTTCAACAGCGTGTCCGGAACACGTACTTCACCGGCAATGACCACGCGATTGGTGGTTGCCAGGGTCTCGCAAGCAATTCGCACAGTCCACGGGTCAACGCCCGTCTTCTTTGCCTCTTTATAGATCATGTCGACGATTTCGTCGGAGATGCGGTCACAGACCTTGTCTGGATGTCCTTCCGATACGGACTCACTGGTAAAAAGATAAGAACTGCGTGTCACGGGGAACCCCTCTTGAAAGCAAACGAAAGCCCACCAGACCAAGTCCAGTCTGGGCCGCATAGTCTTTGCCAAGCCAAAGTGGATCAGTCAATTGCTTTCATTTTCAAACATTCGGGGGACCGGGAATTTTTTTCCCGCCCCCTCCCGCCCCCAAAAGGCGTAATGCGTCGATGAAATCAATCTTCCTCTAGGCCGAGTGTGCGCACGAGATCGAGAATTTTGCGCCTGACCTTGGCATCGGTGATCTTGGCGAAGGCCCGCGCAAGCTGAATCCCTTCAGAACTGTTCAGCAGGCCGACCACATAGGTCGTCTCGCTCTCCTCGTCGAACCCCTTGGGCTTGTCATCCTGCCCGGGCATGTCGTCGAAGAAAAACGTTACGGGAACGTTGAGGACGTTGCCGATCGCCTGCAACCTGCTGGCACCGACGCGGTTCATCCCCTTCTCGTATTTCTGAATTTGCTGAAAGGTTATTCCGAGGCTGTCGCCAAGCTTTTCCTGGCTCAAACCGATCATATTGCGACGCAATCGAATCCTTGCGCCAACATGTACATCTACCGGATTTGGTCTCTTCTTATTATCAGACATGAAAATCTCATTCGTATTTAAATTGAACTAAAAAAGAATTTTATCACTAATGTATCAACGCACCAAATGGCGCATCATTGACAGGACAGGGCTTAAAATGTCAACCAATCCTTGTCCTCTGGCGCGAAAAATACGCCAGCGTTGCAAGCAAAGCAAGCCCCAGCACAATCGGAAATTGCAGCTTGCGAGCGCGCTCACCAAGCGGTAGCGCGACCTTTGACGGGAGGATCGAATCCGCCACACCCACGGCATCCAGCGCCAACCCGTCGATAATGCGGCCATAGGGGTCGACGGTCGCCGAAAGCCCGTTATTCGCCGCCCGGATCATCGGCAATCCCTGTTCCACTGCGCGCAATTGCGCCTGGCGAAAATGCTGGTAGGGGCCGGGCGTATCGCCATACCAGGCGTCGTTGGTGACATTGACGATCGCGTCGGCGCGCGGGCCGTCATAGCCCATTTCGGCCGGGAAGATCGCTTCATAGCAAACGAGCGGCAGGATTTGGAAACCGTCCTTCACGGCCAGCGAGCGACGGCTCGAGGCAGCGCTAAAGCCGCCCGGAAGTTCCACGACTTCACTCACGCCCAGCCTGCGCAGTACGTTCTCCATCGGCACATACTCGCCGAAAGGCACGAGATGGACCTTGTCGGCGGCGCCAATGATTTCACCATCGCTGTTGATGGCGTAGATCGCGTTATAATAGAGGGGGTCTACCCCTTCTCCCCTACTCTCCATGCGGACCGCTCCGGCAAGCAGGATCTGGCCGTCGTCGAGCTTGTCGGCAATCGCACCGAGCACTTCCGGCGACTGCGGCAGGACGTATGGAACAGCGGTTTCCGGCCAGACAATGATCTGCGGCTTCGCCTTGCCGTCCTTCGGCGCTTGCGCCGTCAGGGCAAGGTGCTGGTCGAAGATACTGCGCCGCGCGTCATCGTCCCATTTCAGATCCTGCTCGATCGAAGGTTGGACGATACGCACGAGCGGCCCTTTTGCATCTACGGTCGCTGTCGACAGCCGCCAGGCGCCATAGCCCACATGCGCGGCAACGAGGAGAAGTGCGAGCCCCAGTCCGGTCTTCAGGTCGCGGCGGCCGGAAAGCAGAGCCGGCATGGCGAAGACGATCACGGCAAGCACGTTCATTGCAAGAAGGCCGACGATCACCGACGACTGCATGAGCAGTGGTACGGGCATCGCCGCGTAGCCTATGGCGTTCCAGGGGAATCCGGTGAGCACAAACGAGCGCAGCCACTCGGCAATGCCAAATCCGACGGCCAGCGCAAAAATTCGCCCTAGTCCGTCGCTCCACAACAGCCGGGCGATCGCGGCGGCAAGGGCATAGAAGATCGCGAGAACCGCAGGCAGGCCGAGAAGGGCGAGAGGCACGGCCCAGGCGAAATTCTCCGCATCGACAAGGAGCGCGTTCCCGATCCACCAGAGGCCAAGCACAAAATAGCCGAAGCCGAACCACCAGCCGACCATGGCAGCCGGGAGCAGGCGGCGAATGGGGCCGGCGTCAGCATTGTCGACAGCGCCATCGATCAGCCAGACCAATACGGGAAACGAAATGAGGCAGACCGCAAAGAAGTCATAGGGCGGCAAGGCAAAGCTTGCGAGCCCGCCCATGAGAAACGCCAGCAGGACACGCTTCCAGCCCGACAGCAGAATGATTGTTCCGGCCAGACGCTCGATCATGCCTTGCCCCACGACTTCCGATTCGACGTCAGTCTTAAAAGGTGAGGCTTGCGTCAATCATTCGTCCGTTTCTGCGGGTTGGTCTGCTGCATCCTGCCGTACGGTGCGCGGTCGGCGGTCCGCGTGGCGCAGGGGCACGATGCGCACCTTGCGAATGCGGCGCGGATCGGCCTCAAGCACATGGAATTCATAATCGGGGACGGCCTGCAGCATCTCGCCGCGAACCGGGATGCGGCCGAGGATCGAGAAGATCAAGCCGCCGACCGTATCGACGTCCTCACCGTGCTCGCCGACGACAAAAGCAGGCCCTATTTTCTGCGACACTTCATCGAGGTCGGCGCGTGCATCGGCAACGAAAACACCTTCTGGCTCCTCGACGATCATCACCTCGTCGTCGTCGTGCTCGTCCTCGATATTGCCGACCACCATCTCGACGATGTCCTCGAGCGATACCAGCCCATCGGTGCCGCCATACTCATCGATGACGAGTGCGATCTGAATACGCTGCGCCTGCATGCGTGCCATCAAGTCGTTGGCAAGCATGGACGGCGGAACGAAGAGAATTGGCCGCATCAGGCTGAGGTCTGCAATCGTCTTGCCAAGATCGACATGGGACAGATCAAGCTTCGCCGACACGGGCGGTTTAGCGCGAGCGGCACCACGCCGCGGCGCCTTTACGCGCGAACTCCGGGTTATGTGATTCACCACGTCGCGGATATGGACCATGCCGCGCGGGTCATCGAGCGTTTCGGAAAAGACCGGCATACGCGAATGGCCGGATTTCTCGAACACTTCGAGGAGATCGCCGAGAGTCGTTGATATATCGACTGCCTCAATATCGGCGCGGGGGATCATCACGTCCTCGACGCGCAATTCGCGCAGCCGCAGGATATTGTGCAGCATGGCGCGTTCTTCCGGCGAAAACGCCGTGTCGCCGCTATGATCTTCCGCCAGCGCCGCGTCGAGATCTTCTCGCAAGGTCGTGCCCGGGCGGGCGCGCAGGAAAGGAAATATGGTTGAAAGGAGCGAGCGCTTTTCTGGGCCTTGCGCTCTGGTGCTACTTTGCCCTTCGGCATCACTCTCCTGCCCCGTAACCCCTCGTGCAGGCGCGGCAGGATCGTTCTGGTGCGACGTGTCAGACATGGTCCTCAATCGGATTGATCGTCAATGACGGATAGCGCATATGGGTCCGGGATTGCAAGACGCGCCAGAATTTTGCGCTCCAATCCCTCCATTTCCTCGGCTTCCGCATCGGAGAGGTGATCATACCCCAGGAGATGCAGAAATCCATGCACGACAAGATGGGTCAGATGGTGGTCGAAAGACTTTTCCTCATCGGAGGCTTCCCGCGCCACGGTTTCGCGGGCAATGACGATATCGCCAAGCATAGGCCCGGGCTTCTGTCCCGGTTTGAGGGTGAATGCCGGAAACGACAGCACGTTGGTCGGCTTGTCCTTGTCCCGCCAGTCGCTGTTCAGTTCCCTGATCGCGGCGTCGTCGGTAAAGACAAGGCTGAGTTCGCTCACCGGCTGCTCGCCGCCGTCAAGCTCGTCCCAGGCGGCCGCGATGGCGCTTGCCGATAATCGGCGAAGGCTGGACTCGTCGGCCCAGCCTTCCGTTTCCACCAATATGTCGATATCGATCACGATTGTGTCGCCAAGCTCAGGGCTTCGCGCCTTCCTTGTCGTAGGCCCGTACGATTGCCGCAACCAGCGGATGGCGCACCACGTCGACATCCGTAAAGCGAACGGTCACGATGCCGCTGACGCCGTCGAGGATACGCAAGGCTTCCACGAGACCCGACTTCTGGCCGGGCGGCAGATCGATCTGGCTTGGATCTCCAGTGATGATCATGCGGGCATTTTCACCAAGGCGCGTCAGAAACATCTTCATCTGCATCGATGTCGTATTCTGCGCTTCATCGAGAATGATGGCAGAATGGCCAAGCGTGCGCCCGCGCATGAAGGCGAGCGGGGCGATTTCGATGACCCCGGCGGCGATGGCCCGCTCGACCTTGTCGGCCGGCATCATGTCATAGAGCGCATCGTAGAGCGGGCGCAGATAGGGATCGACTTTTTCCTTCATGTCGCCGGGCAGGAAGCCGAGACGTTCGCCCGCTTCGACTGCCGGACGCGAAAGAATAATGCGGTCGACAAGGCCGCGCTCAAGCAGCATCGCGGCATGGGCGACGGCAAGATAGGTCTTGCCCGTGCCCGCCGGCCCGACGCCGAAGACCAGTTCAGACCGGTCGAGCGCGCGCATATAGGCGTCCTGCGTCGGCGTGCGCGCGAAAATCGTCTTCTTGCGGGTCGATATCTGGGCAGCAGCCATCTTGCTTTTGTTTTCCATGGTCGGGAGCGTCAACTGATCGTCGGCGGCGATCGCCATGCGCAGCGCGCCATCGACATCGGAAGCAGAAATATCATGTCCCTTCTGCAATTGCTCGTAGAGATGGTCCAGCGTCCGGCGCGCCTGCTCGGTTGCGGTGGGCTCACCGCGAATGGCAAGCTGGTTGCCTTTCGAGCGGACATCGACGCCAAGCTTTTGTTCTATACGGGCGAGATTTTCATCGAATTGACCGAAAAGCGCACTTGCCAACCGGTTATTGTCGAATGTCAGTACGATATGGGCCAGATCCGAGGCCCCTGAGGGAGCGGGTTTCAGCTTTTCGGTGGCGTTCAAACGGCTCTCCTAAAGAAGTGTTCAGCCCTATATAGTCCCATTCCTCTGCGAGTTCATCTCCCGCACGCCAATCAGGCTGTTCGTGCCCGTGTCGATGATTCGTACATTGATAATGTCGCCGATTCGACCGCCGTGTACATCGATAATTACAGGTTGTAACCAGGGAGATCGTCCGACCATCTGTCCAGGCAAGCGGCCAGCCTTTTCGATCAGAACATTCATGTTTTTGCCGATGAGGCTGCGCTGAAAGGCATATTGCTGTTCCGTGAGGAGGTTCTGCAACCGCTGCAACCGTTCATCCTTGACGCTTTCCTCGACGTGATCCTCCATGTCGGCGCCGGGAGTGCCGGGGCGCGGCGAATATTTGAACGAATAGGCGGCAGCGTATGTCACGTCGCGTACGATCTGCATCGTCGCCTCGAAATCTTCTTCGGTCTCCCCGGGGAAGCCGACGATGAAATCGCCCGATAGGGCAATATCCGGCCGTGCCTGGCGGATGCGCTCGATAAGCCGCAAATAGTCCTCGCCCGTGTGCTTGCGGTTCATCGTCTTGAGGATGCGATCTGAGCCCGACTGAACCGGAAGATGCAGATAGGGCATCAGCATATCGAGATCGCGGTGCGCCTCGATCAGGGCACCATCCATGTCGCGCGGGTGGCTGGTGACATAACGCAGGCGGGCAATGCCGGGGATTTCGGCAAGGCGGTAGAGAAGTTCGCCAAGTCCCCATTCGCGCCCGTCGGCGCCTTCGCCGTGCCAGGCATTCACATTTTGCCCGAGGAGCGTCAGTTCGCGCACGCCCGCATCGGCAAGTTTCTCGGCTTCCTTCACAATCTGGGCGACGGGCCGCGACACTTCCGAGCCGCGCGTATAGGGCACGACGCAGAAGGTACAGAACTTGTCGCAACCTTCCTGGACCGTGAGGAAAGCGGTGACGCCGCGGCTCCGGGTCTGCTCCTTGGGCGGCGCCGGCAAGTGGTCGAACTTGTCCTCGATCGCGTATTCGGTCTCGACGACGCGCTCGCCCTGGCGCACCCGCGCCAGCGCCTGCGGCAGCCGGTGATAGGTTTGCGGTCCGACCACCAGATCGACGACCGGTGCACGGCGGGTGATTTCGTTGCCCTCCGCCTGCGCGACGCATCCCGCGACCCCGACGGTCAATTCGCGGCCTTCCCTGGCGCGTGCATCCTTCATCTTGCGCAGCCGCCCGAGCGCCGAGTAAAGCTTTTCCGAAGCCTTCTCGCGGATGTGGCAGGTGTTGATGAGCACCAGATCGGCGTCTTCGGCGCTGTCGGTCTGGCTATAGCCCTCGGCGGCAAGGCTGTCGGCCATTCGCTGACTGTCGTAGACGTTCATCTGACAGCCATAGGTCTTCACAAAGACCTTGCGCGTGTTCGGCTGCGCCGACGAATGCGTCGTTGCTCCGGAAGCGGTCTCCGGCTCGTGATTGATACTGATATCGTCCATGGGCGAGGCTTCTAGCCGTTTTTGGCCGCCTTGAGAATAGGCTCGGCGTCGCTTTCCGACACGTCGAGGTAGTCGCGTCCCATCAGCGAAGTGTGTACCATGGCGCGCACGCGCTCTTCGGCTGTTCGCGCTAATGCCTTGCGGTCGCTCCTGGCATCGATCACCACCGGCTCGCCGAACCAGACATCGACATCGACCGCGCCTTCCTTCAGAAGGCCTATGAGGCTCGGACCAAGTGCGACATCGCCCGGCCACGCGACGATCGGACGATGGGTGCGGCCCATCGGCATGCCATGGATGCGCGTATAGGCGACGGCTACGGGTTGCACGGTCACGGTTTCGGCATCGGTATCGCGAATTGCCACTTGCGCCGCGCCGAAGAGCGAAGTCTTGAAGGGCAATACGCGGTTGCCATCGGATGTCGTACCCTCGGCGAAAAGCACCATGGCATCGCCCGCGGCAAGGCGCAGCGCGATTTCGCTCGCCTGATGGTGGGTCTTGCCGCGTTTCTCCCGCTCGATGAAGACCGTGCGTTGCAGCTTGGCGAGCATGCCGAAGAGCGGCCACTTCGCTACCTCGGCCTTGGCGATGAAGGCCATCTTGCGCAGCGAGCCGAGAATGACGATATCGGTCCACGAAGTATGATTGGCCGCCAGAAGAAGCGGACGGCCTTTTGCCATATCGCCATGAACATGGATGCGAAAGCCAAGCAGGCGGCATACGATGCGGTGGAACAGCATTGGGGTCCCGGCGCTCGGCCCGACACCTGTCTTCAGAAAGATGAATTGCGCCGGCACCAGCAGAATAATGGCGAGAACGAAGACGGTAGACGTCAGGGCGAAGCGCAACCAAGCCATTTCAACGTCCCGGCTTGAGATCGCGGCGCATCGTCAGGGCCGATGAGCGGCCGCTCGACGTTTCGTAATATCCCGGCCGCTTGCCGACCTGCTTGAACCCGAGGCGGCGGTAAAGTGCAACGGCCGGGCCATTGAGTTCGTCGACTTCAAGAAAAAGCATGCTGGCGCGCGCATTGTGGAGATGGCGGAGGATCGCATCCATCAAGGCATGGCCAAGGCCCCGCCGCTGTGCTGCGGGCGCGACGGCAATCGTCAATATTTCGGCTTCGTCCAGCACCAGGCGCGCGAGAACGAAGCCGCCCGGCTGGGCACGGCGATTGCCCTCCTCGCGGGCGACGAACCCGAACACATTCTCATCGACCAGGAGAGCGTGAAAATCTTCATCGCTCCAGGGCTGACGGAAGGTCAGTCCGTGAATATTCGCGATCGCGGCAGCGTCGGCCCGCGCGAGCGGCTCGATGACGAAACTGCGCGGACGCAGATTGTCGAACGGAAAGCCGATCATTCGGTTACCTTCCTCTGCATGACGAAACCCTGCTGCGGCTTGACGTCGAGCCCGCGCAGATAAAGCGGCTTAGGCGCCTCCGCCGGTGGCTCGCCTGCCGCGCCAAGGCGGGCAAAGGCTTCGATGCTTCCAGTCGCCGCCGTTGTTGCGACATCGAAGGGCTTATCCCGCCCCTCATTGACGAGCAGAGCGCCCGAGCCGGAAAGCACCATGTCACGCCCCGCCAATTCATCCAATATTGCCGGCAAGTCCGTCACGAGCGGTTTGGATATTGCCACCCCGTCTTTGCCGTAGAATTGGGCATAGACCTCGTCGCGCCGGGCATCGATGATCGACAGGACCGGTCTTCCGGGAAACGCACGGGCGCCGTCGAATGCGAGCGCCTGCAAGGTGCTGATGCCGATAACCGGGCATTTAAGCACAAGCGCAAAGCCCCGTGCCGTCGAGACCCCCACCCGAACGCCAGTAAACGAACCGGGGCCGACGCTGACAGCAATCCTGCCGATGTCTGTAAGCTCGACAGCGGCCCTGTGCAAAGTCTGCTCGATTGCGCCCATGAGCCGTTCGGCATGACCTTTGCCGATATCCTCGCTGTTCGAAGCCAGCACCACTCCCGTTTCGACATCGAAAACGGCAACGGAGCACAGATTGGCAGCGGTATCGAGCGCAAGCAATTTCATGCGCCTTCGCCTAAACAAGAATCAACCAGCAAACAAGTGGGCGCGGTGCGTGCATTCCTTCATTCGCTGCGAGGTCAGGTCAGATTTGCGTCCAGCTGCATTTCCACTGCAAGTCTCGCCAAGCGTTTATCTCTTGTCCATATCACGGCTCCGGGCGTCAGCCGCACCGCTGCAAGCAAGTGGGCGTCGACATATCCAACGCCAGGGCCGTAAATTCCTTCTTTTTCGATGAATCCCAGAACCTCCGCGTCATTGGCGATCTCTGCTCGAGGCAGTTCCAGGAGCACGGTTAGTGTCGCTGCTCGGGCCCTCGACTGACCAAGGAGCACGTTCACCAATAATCGGCCCAAATGGACGTGTCGACGAGACACATCAGTCAGGTGAGTGGTCGGGTCGGCGGCGAGGCGTAATATCTAGATCGGGCATGCTTCCGCCGAGGCGAGCAAGGCGTCGCGCGCTTTCCCGCTCAATTAGGGCGCGAAGCGCTTCGCGAACCAAGGCTGACTTCTCATTTAACCCAGTATAGGCTTGGGCTTTTGCAATCAGTTCATCGTCCAAAGCAATTGTGGTTCGCATCGTTGCCTCTAGAAGGCACATTATCAGCATCGAATGATGCCACAAACAATGCCGCGCTACGGCGGCCCGTTCCCTGACAATATCTGCGCTGCGCCGCGCATGCCATTGCGAAACGCATCGTCGAAGCCGACGCCTTTGATCTGCCAGCGGAAGGGCGTGCCACGATAGTCCATACGCCAATCGGCGATCCATCCGAGTGCGGAATCGCTCCAGCGCAGATCGCCGGCAAGCGCGACATCGCCCCCGGCATTGCGCGCCGCGCCATCGAGCGCGGAAAGTTCGGCGCTCGGCAGGGTCTCGACGGTCAGTTCGTACTTTTTGAGTTGCGCAACAGTCGGCAAGGCAACAGGCAAGCCGACCTTCCCGGCGGCCGCTGCCAGCGAACTGCGCATATCCGGTTCCTTCGAACCATCCTCAGCGAGCGCAAAACTTTCCTTTCGTCCGACAACATCGAGAAAGACAACGATACGCGGGCGCGGATCAAGCCAGGCTTTTCGTCCGAGCGAGTGCAACAGCGCATCGATCCTGGCCGGATCGAAACTGACGGTCAGGTCATGCGGGCGGTCATATGTCCCTTGCTCGTCATGGATCGGCACGCCGGACATGCGGTCGCGATACTGATAGGTCGCGACGAACTGCGCCGCTTGCTGTTTCAGCGCCGCGATCTTCGGGTCGCCCATCAGCCTTGGGTCGCCAGAGACCTTGACGAGCACATCCTCGAAAGTCTGCGCAAGCCCGATTGACCGGCCGGCTTCGCCCTGCCCCGAAACGACTGCGCTTGCCTGATAGAGATCGCCGTTGGCGGCCGGCGCCGCACCGCAAGCGAGCATGACCGTCAGGAACAGGCCGATTGGGCTCCACTGGCGAAACATCGCGGCCACCACCCTCCACATTTTCGGCATTCTATCAGGAAATGGGGCAGCTCCCAGTCGAAACGGTGAAGGTCTTCGATGCGAGTTCGATGCCCGCAAGATCCCGCAGCGAGATCGTCCAGCGGCCAGGCACCAGCTCGAAATTTTCTTCAAACACCCAGCCGGCGTAGCGGCGGGCGAGGATGGCACTGTCCGGCCAGCTGCTGTGTTCCATTGCCCGGCCGTCCGGGGTCCTGATGAGCGGATGATCCACAACGACCTTAATCGGAACCACAGACGCCTCGCCCGTATAGGCCGCCCGATAGATAATACCGAAGCTCGTTCCGATACAGGCGTGAATTTCGTTCGCTCGCGTCACATCGACCGGTCCTTCGACGAGGCGGTTGACGCCCGTCGGCGTATCCGGCGAAACCTCGGAACCAACCTCTTTTGCTGCGGTCAGGCCCCAATCGACAATCTCGATGACAGGTTCTTCCGCCGCGCCAACCGGTCCGGCCATCAAAAGGATGGCCCCAGCAAGCAAAGCGCGGCGGAAAGTTTCCATCGTTTCCCGTCTATGCCGCCTTTGCCTTGGCTTTCAGTTCGAGGCGGCGACGATGCAAGACCGGTTCCGTATAGCCGTTCGGCTGTTCGCGGCCCTTGAAGACGAGGTCGCAGGCGGCCTGGAATGCCACGGAGCCATCAAAATCGGCGGCCATCGGCTGATAATGCGGGTCGCCAGCATTTTGTTCATCAACGATCGCGGCCATGCGCTTCAGCGTGTCGAGCACCTGCTTGTCGCTGGCAACCCCGTGGTGCAGCCAGTTGGCGATGTGCTGCGCGGATATGCGCAGCGTCGCACGGTCTTCCATCAGGCCGACATTATTGATGTCAGGCACCTTCGAGCAGCCGACGCCCTGGTCCACCCAGCGCACGACATAGCCGAGGATGCCCTGGGCATTGTTGTCGAGTTCGTGCTGGATGTCTTCCGGCGTCCAGTTCGGTCGCGATGCGACCGGAACCGAGAGGATGTCACTGAGCTTTGCCCGCGCGCGCTGCTTCAGTTTGGCCTGAACCTCGGCCACATTGACCTTGTGATAGTGGGTCGCGTGCAGCGTCGCTGCGGTCGGCGACGGCACCCAGGCGGTATTAGCTCCGGCCTTCGGATGTGCGATCTTCTGCTCGAGCATGGCGGCCATGAGGTCGGGCATGGCCCACATGCCCTTGCCGATCTGCGCATGGCCGGAGAGGCCGCATTCGAGACCGACATCGACGTTCCAGTTCTCATAGGCGCCGATCCACGACGCCTGCTTCATGTCACCCTTGCGGATCATCGGACCCGCCTCCATGGAAGTGTGTATTTCATCGCCGGTGCGGTCGAGGAAACCGGTATTGATGAACACGACGCGTTCCCTGGCAGCGCGGATCGACTCCTTGAGGTTCACCGTAGTGCGACGTTCCTCGTCCATAATGCCCATCTTGATCGTATTCGGTTGAAGGCCAAGCAGCGCTTCGACGCGGCCGAACAATTCCGCCGCAAACGCGACTTCTTCCGGTCCGTGCATCTTCGGCTTGACCACATAGATCGAGCCGGCGCGTGAATTCATGTGGCGACCGTCCTTGCCGATATCATGCAGGGCAGCGAGCGTCGTGATCGCCGCGTCCATGATGCCTTCGGGGACCTCGTTGCCGTCACGGTCGAGGATGGCGGGGTTGGTCATCAGGTGCCCGACATTGCGGACAAGCATCAGCGAGCGGCCCGGCAATGCGAGCTTCTTGCCATCCGGGCCGATATATTCGCGGTCGGGATTGAGCTTGCGTGTAACGGTCTTGCCGCCCTTCTCGAACGTATCGGAAAGGTCGCCGTTCATCAGTCCCAGCCAGTTGCGATAGACGACGACCTTATCTTCCGCATCTACAGCGGCGACGGAATCCTCGCAGTCCTGAATTGTCGTTACCGCGGACTCGAGAACCACGTCGGCGATGTGCGCAGGGTCGGTCTTGCCGATGGAATGGTCGGCGTTGATAACGATCTCGACGTGGAGACCATTCTTGACGAGCAACACTGAAGTCGGGTTCGTCGATTCGCCTCGATAGCCCGCGAACTGGGTAGCGTCGACGAGTTGTACCTTTTTGTCCTTTGCCGTCAGCACCAGCTTGCCGCCTTCGATGGCGAGGCCCGTGACATCGGCCCATTGTGCACCCGCCAGCGGGGCGCTTTCATCAAGAAACGCTTTCGCCCATGCGATGACCTTCGCACCGCGCGCCGGATTGAATGCCTTGCCCTTCTCGGCGCCGCCATCGTCGGATATGGCGTCGGTTCCGTAGAGGGCATCATACAGCGAACCCCAACGCGCATTGGCGGCATTGAGGGCGTAGCGCGCATTCATGACGGGTACGACCAGCTGGGGACCGGCAATGACTGCGATTTCCGGATCGACATTATCTGTCGTCACCGTAAAGGCGCCACCTTCCGGCAGGAGGTAGCCGATTTCCTTGAGGAACGCCTCGTATTCTTCCTGGCTGTATCCGCTGTCACGCTTTTCCTTGTAGAAGGCGTCGAGCTTCGCCTGGAATGCATCGCGCTTGGCCAGGAGCTCGCGGTTTTTTGGCGCAAGATCGCTGACGATCTGCGCAAAGCCGGCCCAGAACTTCGCCGCATCGACGCCCGTTCCCGGGATGGCCTCATCGACCACGAAGTCATAGAGCTCCTTCGCTACCTTCAAGCCATTGATTTCGATGCTTTCGCTCATGATCGGTTCCTCGTCTTTACGTGATCCTACCCTTGATCATATAGAAGCATTCCCCGTCAATTCATCAATAGTGCACAGGATTTGTGCCGTAGCGGATAAAATCAAACGTAATGCGCGATTCTGGGCCTGCCGGAAGCTGTGGCGATAAGGACCGCCTCGATGAATTTGCGCTGATCTTCGACTGTCGCGGCGCTGATGTCCCTTGAAACAACGATCTGGCCTTCGTCGGTACCTGCTTGCAGGGCAAGGTCGGAAACTTGTTGGCGCAAGACGGTTTCTGCAAAGGCGATAGCATCCTCCTCGAAGGGCAAATCCTTCAACACTTCGCCGGCCATCACCCGGAATACGCCCTCGGCCGGCTGGCTGACATGCGCTTCCACCGAAACCCGCACCTGACCGACGACGGCCCCGAGCGCATTGGCAACATCCGTATCGGTCGGGACAACGCACTCTGCTCCAAGCATGGCGCCGACCGCGGGGTAATAGACCGGCGCCGAGGCGCCGAGACCAATGATCGGCCGGTCGATGGCGAGTTTGACACCGGCGATGCGCCCGTCGCCCGACAGCGCACGCTGGACAAGTGGGCTCGCAGCCGTCTCCGGGCCGTCAAGCTCGTCTTCGGCAAATGCCGTCTCCAGGACGACCTCGGACGAGCGCCGTATCAGGGCGTCATAGGTGCGATGCGCCACTTCCTCGGGCGTATCGCAGAGGGGCCGTCCGGCGCCATCCTTGCGCCGGGCATAAAGGATCGCACCATAGCGCGCGGCTTCAGCGTTCCAATTGTCCTGCAGGCCGAGCACGTGGCACGCATCCGAAGGCGTAAAGCCGGACACATGAACCAGACCGCGGGCCACGAGGCGATTGACGGTCGCAGCCTGTGAAATCGAAGCGAGAAGCCGGTCGAGCGGCTGCGGCTCGCTGGTTATGCGCTCGTAAAGTTCGGCTTCGCTCTTGCTCAGGCCGGAAGCGAGTTGGGCGGGAACCCCCGTGCGCAGGGCGAAACGGCCGTCGAGCCGCCCGACATTGGCTGCCTTGACCTGACGCTCAAGGTGGGCAAGCACGCTCTCGCCATGGTTGGCAGCAAGCAGCGACAGCGGCACCAGCCTGCGCGGTCCAAGCTTGATGCTTGGTGCCATGGCATTATCGTCGAGCGACACTTCGGAATCGCCACCGAGGCCGAAGGTGCGCATCGCCACGGCTTCCACCATCGTGCGAAATCCGCCAACCGTCGCGCCATTCGGATCGAGCCGTGGACGGCCCTTGTCAAGCACGGCGACGTCCGTCGTCGTGCCGCCAATGTCCGAAACGATGGCGTTGTCGAGTCCGGTCATATGACGCGCCCCGACCAGGCTGGCAGCAGGGCCGGAGAGGATCGTCTCGATCGGACGGTGGCGCGCAAAGGCCGCAGTGACGAGTGCGCCGTCACCACGGACCACCATCAAGGGGGCGTGGATGCCGCTGCGGTCGAGAAACCCTTCCGTCGCTGCCACGAGCCGGTCGATCATGGCGATCAGGCGTGCGTTGAGGACCGTCGTAAGCGCGCGGCGCGGTCCATTCAGCTTGGCGGAGAGTTCATGGCTGCAGGTGACGGGGAGCCCGGTCACGTTGCGGATGAGATCGCGCACGGCAATCTCGTGCTCGGGATTGCGGACCGCAAAATAGGCGCAGATGGCGAATCCCGTCACTTCACGGGCGAGGTTCGGCAGCGCCTCGGAAAGAGCAACCGTATCGAGCAGTTGTGGCCTGCCATAGACATCGTGACCGCCGGGGACAAAGACGACCGGGTCGGAACCAAGCGCGGTCTTGAGGTCCGCCTTTTCGAGATCCGCTTGCGAGAACCCGATCATGACAAGGGCGATGCGGCCCCCCTGCCCTTCGACGAGGGCATTGGTTGCGAGGGTCGTCGACATGGAAACAAGGCGAATATCCGCTGGGCGGATCGCGGTTTCTTCAACGATACGCTCGACGGCGCCGGCAATGCCGACGCTGAGATCATGCCGGGTCGTCAGCGCCTTGGCTTTCGCGATAACGCCATCTCTTTCCGACCACAGCACCGCATCCGTATAGGTGCCGCCGGTGTCGATGCCGAGAAAGATTGCCGTTTCAGTGGTGTCTGCCATGATGTCCTGCCTTGTTCGAGCAGGGTTAGCGCATGACGTCGGCAAGAGCTAGCGTCATTCCGACCAGATGCTGACGCATCGGCGCGGTTGAACGTTTCACGAGGAACCTGTTCAATCAAAAGACGTTTCGTCGGGCAGAAGGGGATAGTCGATGGCATCACAATCGGGAACACATGCCGGTTCGAAAAAAGTGATCTATGCCGCCATCCTTGGCAATCTCCTGATCGCAGCAACAAAATTCATCGCCGCCTTCTTTACCGGCAGTTCCGCCATGCTGTCGGAGGGTGTTCACTCTCTTGTCGACACCGGCAATGGTGCCTTGCTGCTTTATGGCTTGCGCCGTGCGGCGCGACCTGCGGACAAGTCGCATCCTTTCGGGCATGGGCGTGAGCTTTATTTCTGGAGCTTTATCGTGGCGCTCCTGGTTTTCGCCGTCGGCGCCGGCGTTTCCTTCTACGAAGGCGTCATCCACATCATGCGGCCGGAACCAGTTGCCAATCCGATCGTGAACTACGTCGTCATCGGCCTTGCGATGATCTTTGAAGGCGCGTCGTGGTTCGTGGCACTCAAGGAATTCCGGACGATGAAGGGCAAACTCGGCTATGTAGAGGCTGTGCAGGAAAGCAAGGATCCGAGCGTCTTCACGGTGCTGTTCGAGGATACGGCCGCGCTGCTCGGACTGATCATCGCGCTTGTTGCGATTTCGGCGGCGCAGATATTCGACATGCCGGCACTTGATGGCGTGGGCTCCATCGGTATCTCCATCATTCTCGCCGCGACGGCGATATTTCTCGCCCGCGAAAGCAAGGGCCTGCTCATGGGCGAGGCAGCGCTTCCTGAAGTGGAACAGCAGATCCTCCATCTTGCCAACAGGGATCCGGACATCCAGAAGGCAAACGGCGTGTTGACGGTCCATATGGGTCCGAAGCAGATCGTCGCCGGATTGAGCGTCGAGTTCGAAGACCATATCCAGGCTCCGCAGATCGAAGCCTGCGTCGAACGGCTCGAGGCGGTGTTGAAAACCGCCAATCCCGATATCGTCACATTGTTCGTCAAGCCGCAAACGGCACGAACATGGGAAGTTCGGCGCAAGAAGATCGAGGCGGCTTAAGCCGTTACCCCGCCTTTCTTCTATTCCTCGCCATCGACGACACGCAGGCGCAATTGCCCGGTTGACGAAGCGGCGGCGGCACGGTTGGGCTCGGTCTCCTTCGTGGGCGCCTCCGCAAATTCGAGCGCCTCGATCTTCTGGCCGCGCCTCGTGACCTTGCTCGAAGAGACAAGAATGTCATCGATATCCTTGTTCGCCTGGCCGAAATGCGTTTGCAGGCGGCGCACGCGGTCGTCAAGGCGGCCGACATCTTCCATCAGCCGGATCACCTCGCCCTGGATGAGATGCGCCTGTTCGCGCATGCGCACATCCTTGAGGACGGCCTGGATGACCTGGATCGAAAGCATCAGCAGCGAAGGCGAAACGATGACGATGCGCGAGCGATGGGCCTTTTGCACCACACCTTCGAAATTCTCATGAATCTCGGCGAAAATCGATTCCGACGGCACGAAGAGAAACGCCGTATCCTGGGTTTCGCCGTTGATCAGATATTTCTCCGCGACGTCGCGAATGTGAATCTCAACGTCACGGCGGAACTGCCCAAGAGCAACCTTCTTGGCTTCCGGGTTGTCGGCCTGGCGAATGGCGTTCCAGGCTTCCAGCGGAAACTTGGCATCGATCACGAGGTTCGGCGCTCCATTGGGCATGTGGACCACACAGTCGGGCCGGCTGCCATTGGAAAGCGTAGCCTGGAACTCATAGGCGCCCTGCGGAAGGCCGTCGGCGATGATCGCCTCCATGCGCGCCTGCCCGAAAGCGCCGCGGGTCTGCTTGTTGGCGAGAATGGCTTGCAACTGTACGACCTGGCCGGCCAGCGCCTGGATATTGTTCTGCGCCGTATCGATGACCGCGAGCCGCTCCTGCAGCTTCGCAAGATTCTCGTGGGTGGAACGGGTCTGCTCGGTCATGGTCTGCCCGATGCGGCTCGTCATACCGTCAAGGCGTTCGCGGATCGACTGGTTGAGTTCGGCCTGCCGCGAGCCGAAAAGCTCAGCCATCGTCTGCATACGGCCCTGCATTTCCGCCTGGCTCTTGAGAATCTCGCCCATGCGGAACTCGGCGTCGCGGGCGCGGTCCTCGGCCTGGAGTTCGGCAGTCAGCCGTATCTTCGACGAACGCCACAGGACGATAAGCGCGAGCAGCACGGCGCCCCCCGCAACCACAGCCCCGGCAATGAGCGCCGAACCCAGCGAAATTGAGCTCGCACCGAGATGCATAAGTGTTTGATCGAATGAAATTGATGTTTCCATACGAACCAGACTAGCCGATTCGGGCGACAAATGTGAGATCAAAACAAGAACATTTTTGCAAATGGATTTTGCGTCGGATTGACGGTTTATGGATGAACTATTAGGTGATGTTGCATGTCTATCAAACCACTTGTCATTCTTCCTGATCCGCTGCTGCGTCAGGTTTCAAAACCAGTCGAACGCTTCGATGCGGATTTGCGCAAGTTCGCCGCCGATATGCTCGACACCATGTATGACGCACCGGGTATCGGCCTTGCAGCGATCCAGATCGGCGAGCCCCTCCGCATGCTCGTTATCGACCTTGCCAAGGAAGACGAGCCCAAGGCGCCGCAGACGTTCATCAATCCGCGGATTCTCGCATCGAGCGAACAGCGCAATGTCTACGAAGAAGGCTGTCTTTCGATCCCGGACTATTATGCCGAGGTGGAGCGGCCGGCGGAGGTGCGCATTGCCTATTTCGATCTCGACGGCAAGGCGCAGGAAGTAGCCGCCGACGGGCTACTCGCCACCTGCCTCCAGCATGAGATCGACCATCTCAACGGCATCCTGTTCATCGATCATATTTCCCGCCTGAAGCGCGAGATGGTCGTCAAGAAATTCAAGAAGCTCGCCAAGGATCGTCCGCCGAGCCGGCTGGCGGTGTAGGCGATGAGTTTGCGCATTGTTTTCATGGGAACGCCGGACTTCGCCGTCCCCATTCTCACCGCCTTGATTGGCCAGGGTCACGAGATTGTTGCAGTCTACAGCCGGCCGCCGCGCCCCGCGGGGCGCAGGGGTCTGGAACTCACGCCCTCGCCGGTCCAGCGCAACGCCGAGCAGTTCGGCATCGAGGTGCGGACGCCGACAAGCCTCAAAAGCGAAGAAGAGCAGCAAGCCTTTCGCGACCTCAACGCCGATGTTGCGATCGTCGTCGCCTATGGGTTGATCCTGCCGCGCGCAATCCTCGATGGCACGCGGCTTGGCTGTTACAACGGTCACGCCTCGCTCTTGCCGCGCTGGCGCGGCGCGGCGCCGATTCAGCGGGCAATCATGGCCGGAGATCTCGAAACCGGGATCATGATCATGAAGATGGACGAGGGTCTTGATACCGGACCAGTCGCCATGGTCGAAAAGGTCAAGATCACCGCCGATATGACGGCGGGCGAATTGCACGACCAGTTGAGCGCGGCAGGGGCGGATTTGATGGTGCGCGCCATGGCCGCGCTTGAACGGGACAGCCTCACGCTTACGCCGCAAGCGGAAGACGGCGTCACCTATGCGTCCAAGATCACCAAAGCCGAAACACGCATCGACTGGAGCGAACCGGCAATCGACGTTCACAACCGTATTCGCGGGCTTGCGCCCTTTCCCGGCACCTGGTGCGAGATGGAGATCGGCGGCTCGCTCGAGCGCATCAAGCTGCTCCGCTCGGTGCTTGCGACCGGCGTCGGCGATGCGGGCACAGTGCTCGACGATAGCCTGCGCATCGCCTGCGGCGAAGGCGCGGTGCGCCTGCGTTCGCTGCAGCGGGCCGGCGGCAAGGTCATGGACAGTATCGAATTCCAGCGTGGAGCCAAGATCGCCCAGGGCACACGGCTGCCATGAGCGGCGTCGCGGTGCGACCTGCGCGGCCTGAAGACCATCCGGCTATCTCCACGCTGCTGAACGCCGCCTTCGGCGGTGCAGAGGAAGCCGAACTCGTGGAGAGCCTTCGCGGCGCCGGCGACGTGATCCTCGAACTGGTGGCGGTCGCGGGTGACGCGATTGTCGGGCAGATCCTGTTTTCCCGCCTCACCGTGGGCGATGATTTCGATGCTGTCGCACTCGCACCACTCGCGGTTCTCCCCGCAAATCAGCGCCATGGCGTAGGTACAGCGCTGGTAAAGGCGGCCCATGATCAACTCCAGGCCACCGGCGAAAGCCTTTCCATCGTCCTTGGCGATACTGCCTATTACGGACGTTTCGGCTACACGCATGCACGTGCCGCCGGCTACGACAGCACCTACCAAGGCGAGCATTTGCAGGCGCTGGCGTTTCGTGAGGCGCCGATAGCGGGCGCCCTGACCTATGCGCCCGCGTTCGGAGCGCTCTGATGCCCCGCTACAAGCTTCTGGTCGAATATGATGGGACGCCCTATGCGGGCTGGCAGCGCCAGGAAAACGGCCATACGGTGCAGGCGGCTATCGAGCAGGCAATCTTCAATTTTTGCGGCGATACGATTTCTCTGGGGGCGGCGGGTCGCACCGACTCGGGCGTGCACGCCTGCGCTCAGGTCGCTCATGCCGATCTTACCAAGAACTGGAGCAGTTCGAAGATCCGCGAGGCGCTCAACGCCCATCTCGTCATTGCCGGCGAAGCTGTCAGCATTCTCAATGTTGAACTCGTCAGCGATGGATTCGATGCGCGCTTCTCGGCAACGGGCCGCCACTATCTTTATCGAATCATCAACCGCCGCCCCCCTGCCCCGCTGGAGGCGCATCGCGCGTGGTGGGTGAAGAAGCCGCTCGATGCCGAGGCCATGCACGACGCGGCGCAGCGCCTGATCGGCACGCATGATTTCACCACGTTTCGCGCGACGCAGTGCCAGTCGAAAAGCCCGGTAAAAACGCTGGACCGCCTCGACGTAACGCGCAATGGGGAGATCATCGAGATCAGGGCGTCGGCGCGCTCGTTCCTGCACAACCAGATCCGTTCTTTCGCGGGAACGCTCAACGAAGTGGGATGCGGGCGCTGGGACGCGGACGATGTGAGCGCCGCGCTCGAAGCGCGCGACCGCCGGGCCTGCGGTCCGGTTGCGCCGCCCCACGGGCTCTATCTCATTGGTGTCGATTACCCGATCGTAACCGGGTCCGGCAGGGAGATGCCGAGGGCGCCCTGAAGCAGGATCATAACGAAAAGCGAACCGACCATCAGGACCACGAAAAACGCCGCCGTATAGGCGTGTGATCGTTTCAGGGCGATATGTGTGAGACGGTAGGTCAGGAACATGATGCCCGCATAGAGCAAAAGGCTGATCGCAGTCGTGAAGCCCGGCCAATCCGGCACGATCACCCGCACCAACGTGGCCGGGACCATGAGCCAGGCGCCAATTGCCGTTCCCCAGTTGCTGGCGACGACATAGGGGCTGAAGCGCTTGCTGAGACCGAGGCGGCGCGCACTGAAAGCAAGAACGACAAGAGGCGCGACCCAGGCGGCGAGATCGACGAAGGCGACGCGGCCCATGATCGAGAAGCGGTTTCCGGTTTCGGGCCGCAGCGCAATCATATCGTTGGCGAAGATGATCCAGCCAAGGATGAGCGGGGGCAGCGAGATCGTTATGGCGTGAAAGGATTGCCAGAAGCCGTCTTCGGAAAAATCGAGCATGTCGAGGCCGTCGGCATGACCGTTCATCATCCGCCATGCGCCCCACAAATATTGCTGAGTTTCATCGAAATCCGGCATTGTCACTCATGCTCTACGCAAGAAAATCCTCGATGAAGCGTTCATATATTTGGGTAAGCGTTTCAAGATCGGCAATGTCCACCCTTTCGTCAACCATGTGCATGGTTTTGCCGACAAGTCCAAACTCGACGACAGGGCAATAGTCCTTGATGAAGCGGGCATCGGACGTGCCGCCCGACGTTGAAAGCTGCGGGCGCCGGCCGATGACCGCTTCGACGGACTTCGTCAGCGTGCCGACGAGTTTGTCATCGTGGGTCAGGAACACGTGGCTCGGCCGGTCGCGCCAGGTCAACTCGTAGTTCACGGGCGTTTTCCGCCCGGGGCGGAGCTTGCGCCGTCCGGCGGCACGGTCGAGCCGGTTGTGGATCTCGGCCATCAGCGTTTCGTCGGTCCAGCTATCGTTGTAGCGGATGTTGAACGTTGCCGTCGCTTTGGCCGGTATGACGTTGACCGCAGGATTGCCGACATCCATCGTCGTGACTTCCAGATTGGTCGCCTGGAAATCTTTGGTGCCCTTGTCGAGCGCGGGATAAAGCAGGCTGTCGAGCAAGGTGACGAGCCCCCGCACCGGATTGTCGGCGAGGTGCGGATAGGCTGCGTGACCCTGAACGCCATTGACGGTTATCGTGCCGGAGAGCGAGCCGCGTCTTCCGATCTTTATCATGTCGCCGAGCTTGTCGGGATTGGTGGGCTCGCCGACGATCGCGGCATCCCAGCTTTCGCCCTTGGCCTTTGCCCATTCAAGAAGCTTGCCGGTCCCGTTGATCGACGGACCCTCCTCGTCGCCGGTGATCAGAAACGAAATCGACCCCTTGAGGCTGCCGTGCTTCGTGATGTGACGCGCGACGGCAGCGGTGAAACAGGCGACCCCGCCCTTCATGTCGACAGCGCCGCGGCCATACATCTGGCCATTGTGAATGGCGGCGGAAAAGGGCGGGAACTTCCATGCGGCCTCGTCGCCGACAGGCACCACATCCGTATGACCCGCGAACATTAGATGAGGTCCATTGCCTGAACGTCTCGCATAAAGATTCTCGACGTCGGGCGTGCCCTCCTCGCTGAAAACCGGTCTCTCGACCGAAAAACCGAGGGGCGCAAGAATGGATTCAAGAGCAGTCAGCGCACCGGCCTCGGCGGGCGTTACCGACGGGCAAGCGATGAGCTGGGCGAGGTTTTGTACGGGATCTGTCGCGGATTTCATGCAAGAAGCGATAATGGAAAAGGAAAGGCCTGTCACCTACTACTGCGGCGCGTGCCGGGGCACTGCGGTTCCCGGCATCGGGCGCTGGATTGAAGCACCCGCATCTGTTTAAATGCCGCGACCGATGAACCGGGAACAGCAACATGACCGAAAACGGAAGCCGTATCGTCATCGCTGGAGCCGGATCGATAGGGTGTTATGTCGGTGGTTGTCTCGCCGCTGCCGACAAGAACGTGGTTTTTCTTGTACGACCACGGGTCGATGAAGCGCTTCGCCAAGGGGGCCTCAACATCGTCGATCTCGACGGAACCGAGCGCCTCGTCAACCCGGAGAAGCTTCAGCTTGCAGTCGATCCTGCCGCAGCCTTTGCCTCGGCCGAGATTATTCTCGTCACGGTCAAGAGCGGCGCGACTGAAGAGATGGCAAAGCTGATTGCCGCGCACGCCCCTTCCAGCGCCGTCGTTGTAAGCCTGCAGAACGGCGTCGACAACGCAAAGGTGCTGCGTCGCACCCTCCCCAAGGGTTTCACGGTTGCTGCAGGCATGGTTCCCTTCAACGTCGTGCAATCGGAACCAGGAGAGGTGCCGCTCACTGTCCGGCGGACCACGGAAGGCACGATTCTCATCGATGACAAGCCCGGAGACCTTGCCGATGAACTCTCAGTCCCCGGTCTTAAGGTCGCAAATGACGAAGACATGCAGGGCGTTCTCTGGGGCAAGCTGTTGATGAACCTCAACAACGCAGCCAATGCCCTGTCGAACCTCCCGCTTGCGACCGAGCTGTCCGATCGCAACTGGCGCCGGCTGCTGGCGGACCAGATGAACGAAGGCATCAAGGTGCTCAAGGCCCATAAAATCGCGCCGGCAAAGATACAGGGCCTTCCGCCGGCGCTTCTGCCGTGGATATTGCGGTTGCCGGACTTCCTCTTCGGAATTCTCGCACGGAAAATGCTGAGCGTCGGGCCACACGCGCGATCGTCCATGTGGGAGGATCTGTCACGGGGGCGTCCGACCGAAATCGACTATCTGCAAGGCGTGATCCTTCGCCTGGCGCAGGAGAAGAACATCGACGTCCCCCTGACGCGCCGGATTATCGCCCGTATCAAGGAGGCGGAGGGCAAGCCGCTCCGCTCTCACACTGTCGAGGAAATCCGCAACGCGCCTGTGTGAGCGGCTCAGTCCCGCAACAATTCGTTGATCGACGTTTTCGAGCGGGTCTGTTCGTCGACCCGCTTGACGATCACGGCGCAATAGAGGCTCGGACTAGGCTGGCCGTTAGGGAAAGGCTTGCCGGGAAGCGAGCCGGCGACGACCACCGAATAGGGCGGCACTTCGCCGTAGAAGATTTCGCCCGTTGCACGGTCGATAATCTTCGTCGACTTGCCGATGAAAACGCCCATGCCGAGGACACAGCCTTCGCGAACGATGCAGCCCTCGACCACTTCGGAGCGGGCGCCGATGAAGCAATTATCCTCGATGATGGTCGGACCGGCCTGCATGGGCTCGAGCACGCCGCCAATGCCGACGCCACCCGATAGATGCACGTGCTTGCCGATCTGCGCGCACGAACCGACGCCGGCCCAGGTGTCAACCATTGTTCCCTCGCCGACATAGGCGCCGAGGTTGACGAAGGATGGCATCAGGATCGCGCCCGGCGCGATATAGGCCGAGCGGCGGACGATGGCGTTGGGCACCGTCCTGATGCCCGCCTTGGCGAACTCCGTCGCACCCCAGCCGTCAAACTTCGACGGCACCTTGTCCCACCAGACAGCGCCGCCTGGGGCTCCTTCGATGATCCCCATCGGATTGAGACGGAACGACAGAAGCACTGCCTTCTTCAGCCACTGATTGACTTTCCAGTTTCCGTCAGCCTGCTTCTCAGCGACACGAGCCTCGCCGCCGTCGAGCAGGAGAAGCGCTGCCTCGACAGCGTCGCGAACTTCGCCGCGCGTATCGGTATTGATGGCATCGCGTTCATCGAAGGCCTTCTCGATGGTCATTTCGAGGCTGGTGAGGTCAGGCTTGGACATTTGCAGGTCACTCCATTACACGGGCGGTTTAATTTAAGTCTGTGAGAGGGTCAATCTCACCATTACCATGCTGGACCGCGAAAGAATGTCTCAGAACGTCATAAGTGTCCGCACGAGGAGAAGCCGAATTGAACACCGATGAAAAAGACAGCTGGACACCGTTTTCTCATTCTTCCGAAGCGGTACGCCGTGTCGAGACTGCGCCGGAAACGCCGCAGACCCTGTCCAGCACCTATAAGCTGGCCTTCGCCGATCCGGAATTCATGACGCGGCGCGAGTTGCGTGCCGTGCGCCTGCAGCTCGAACTGTTGAAGCCGGAAATGGCGCTCGCCGAGCGCGGCATCCGCTCGACCGTGGTCCTGTTCGGCGGAGCGCGCATCCCCGAACCCGGCGGCGCCGCCTGGGCAGCGAAGAACGCGACCCAGAAAAAGAACCTCGAGGCCAATTCACGCTATTACGCCGAGGCGCGCAAGTTCGCCGAACTCTGCTCTACCTATTCGTCAACGACCTATTATCGCGAGTTCGTCGTCGTCACCGGTGGCGGTCCCGGCGTGATGGAAGCCGGCAACCGCGGCGCATCGGATGTGGGCGCGCCGACGATCGGGCTCAATATTGTCCTGCCGCACGAGCAGACGCCGAACTCTTATGTATCGCCGGATCTGTGCTTCAATTTCCATTACTTCGCCATTCGCAAGATGCACTTTTTGATGCGGGCGAAGGCCATGGCGATATTTCCCGGCGGTTTCGGAACCATGGACGAAACCTTCGAGACGCTCACCCTTATTCAGACCGGACGCATGGAACGCATCCCGCTTCTGCTCTTCGGCAAGTCTTTCTGGGAGAAGGCGATCAATTTCGACTTCCTCGCCGAGCAAGGCGTGATCTCGCCGTCGGATCGCGAACTCATCACCTTCGTCGATACCGCCGAGGAAGCCTGGGATGTGATCCAGGCCTTCTACAAGCTGGATTGACGCCTCAGACCGGCTCGCTCCTCTTGACCTGCCTTGGCAGGATCGCGTCGAGGAATGCGGCAAGTTCATCGGTCACGTAATCGACGTGGTCGGTGTTGCCGGGATCGCGCTCCCATATCTCGGAATAGGTCGGTTCGAAATTATGCGGAACGATGAGGACCGTGGTCATGCCGAGCGCCTTCGGCACGACGAGGTTGCGTGCCAGATCCTCGAACATGACGCAGCTCGCAGCGTCGATCTTGTGCATCGCCAGAAACCGATCATAGGTCTCGCGCGCCGGTTTGGGTGTCAGCTCCGCTGCCCTGATATCGAAAATGTCATCGAACTGCTCGAGCACGCCGAGCTGGCGCGCTGCGCGTTCAGCGTGGCCCCGGTCGCCATTGGTGAAGATGAATTTCCGTCCCGGCAGCTGCTTGATCGCCGTGGAGAGCGAGGGATCCGGCACCAGCCAGGAATAGTCGATGTCGTGGACCTTTTGCAGAAAATCATCGGGATCGATATCGTAGCGGTCCATCAAGCCTTTGAGCGTCGTTCCATATTCCTTGTAGAATCGCTTCTGGAGATCGCGTGCATCCGTATGCGAAAGCTTCAGCAGATCAGCGACATAGCCTGTCATCTTGACATCGATCTGCGAAAAGAGATTGGAATGATGCGGGTATAGCGTATTGTCCAGATCGAAGACCCAGTCCGTTATATGCGCAAAGTTTAATGGATCAGGCTGGTTTGTCATCCGGTACGGTTTCCGCTATTTATCTGCGCTGTTTATGCATCGATTTTATTAGTGCGTCTCATCAATAGACGAAAATGGTCGTAACTACGACCGATTTTAGATTTATCGCTTGCCTGCATTTTCCCAATTTCTAGCTTGATGCATTTTCCAGAGAAACGATGTCCAAAGTCATTTTCAAGTGCATATTGGTGACGATTGTCATGACTGCCTCCTGTGTGGTGATTATCAACGCGGTGCACGAGGCCCTACATTTGCCCGATAGCGTTACGAACCTTATCGCTATTGTCTGCCCGGTTCTGATCACGCCTCCAATGATCTATCTGTGTTTGCGCCAATCGGAAAAGTTGCGAGGAACGCTGAGCGAACTCAATCGCATCATGGAGGAACTTGAAACAACCAACGCCCGTCTGTTCGAGGCATCCCTGCGCGACAACATGACGGGGCTTCTCAACCGTGAAACGTTCTTCGACCGGATGGAGGCTTTGCGCAGGCAAGGACCGGGCTCCTTGCTGATCGTCGATGCCGACCACTTTAAGAAGATCAACGATAACCATGGTCACTACACCGGTGACGCGGCGCTCATTGCTATTGCACAGTGCATATTGCGTTGTATCGGTGAAAACGACTGCGCCGGCCGTATCGGTGGCGAGGAGTTCGCCATATTCCTCGCGACGGCGGATGAAACCGAGGTGCGCGGCGTGGCCGAATGCATTCGCGCGGAGGTTTGCAGCCACGCGTTGAAATCGGCGGATGGCGCCGAGGTACCACTCAGTGTCAGCATTGGCGGCGTTGCCGGCGTTGCCGCCGGCACGGTCAAGGAACACTTCCGGACAGCCGACCGGCGGCTCTACGACGCCAAACGTCGCGGCCGCAATTGCGTCAGCGTGCGCTCGCCTGCCAAGAACAGCGCCTGAACGCGGCGCGCGCATCAGACCGTCGCGGGTTCGAGCGGTTCCGCGTCCTTCCACCGCGACATCAGCGCAGGCATGTCCGCCCTCTCGAAAGCGTCGCGAAGGGCGGCGAAGGACGGCAGCACAAAATACGCCCGCTGAAACTTGTCGATCTCGTATCCTGTCCGCATGACCGTCTCGATGTCGAAGGGGACGTGGTGCGCATCGGGGCTCGTGACCGCGAATTGCAACTCACTGAAAGACGACATCAGCCCCGCGCCAAAGGCCTTAACCGGAGCGCCTTCCTCTTGCATCAAGCCGAACTCGGCGCTGTACCAGTAGAGACGAGCCGCCAGTTGCTCACCGCCCATCCGCGATGCTGCTCCACCCTTGACCCCGTACAGCTGCATGAAATCGGCAAACACGGGTTGGCTCAGAATAGGCACGTGGCCGAAGAAATCGTGAAACATATCGGGCTCGACGATGTAGTCGAGTTCCTTCTTCCTGCGCAGCCAGTTGGTAACGGGAAAACGCTTGTTGGCGAGATGATCGAAGAACGGCTCGTTCGGGATGAGGCCCGGCACCGCTACGATTTCCCAGCCGGTCAACTTGCGCAGCCGGTCACTGACTTCATGGAAATCCGGGATGCGATCCAGTAGGCCGAGCGCTTCCACGCCGTCGAGATAACTGCGATGCGCAAGCTTTTCCGTCAGCTTCGTCTGGCGATCGCACAGGGTACGCCAGACCTCCTGGTCTTCGTCCGAATAGTCATATTGCTGTTCGACCGTGAAGTCGGTGTTGCACACCGTATAGTCGCCGCGCAGACCCAGCTCAGCGCATTCGCGCGCATAGGCTTCAACACTGATCGTCATATTTTTCTCCTCCACAAGAATCTGCTACATGCACGATACCTTGAGGAGAGGAGAGGATTTGACCTAATCATCTCAAAAACGCATGCTCTCAGGCGAGATTTGATCTTTTTTGGAGGAAATCGGGTGACATCCCCTCAATTGAATGAGTTCGAGATCAAAATGCTGCAGATCCTGCAGGCCAACGGCCGGGTTGCCATCACCGATCTGGCGCAGATGATCGGGCTGTCCGCGACGCCGTGCGCGCGGCGTTTCGAGCATCTCCAGGAGAGCGGCGTGATCAAGGGTTTCGCAGCGGCGATAGACCGCCGCGCCATCGGCCTCATGGTCGAGGTGTTCATCCAGGTTCGCCTCAATACACACAGCGACGACTCGCCAGAGCGCTTCGTCGGAGAGATAGAGCGCATGGACGAAGTGTCGTCATGCTGGACCATGACGGGCGAACACGATTTTCTGCTGCATGTCATGGTACCGACGGTCGACGATCTCAACGATTTCGTCATGCATCGGCTGATGCGGCTGAAGGGCGTGCGCGACGTGCACACCCAACTCGTCCTGCAGAACATCAAGGGGCCAGGAAAGATCCCGCTCGAACACCTGAAGCGGTGATCAGGGAACGATCAACGTGCCGGCGCCGCGCTCGGTGAAAAGTTCGAGCAGAACCGAATGCGGCGTCTTGCCATTGAGGATGACGACGCCTTCGACGCCGCGCGTTATCGCATCGATGCAGGTTTCGACCTTGGGAATCATGCCGCCCGAAATGGTGCCATCCTTGATGAGCGCGCGCGCCTGGCCGATCGAAAGCTCCTTGATAAGCTCCTTGTTGGCGTCAAGCACGCCCGGAACATCGGTGAGGAACAGAAGGCGCGAGGCTTTCAGCGCGCCGGCGATGGCTCCCGCGAAAGTATCCGCATTAATGTTATAGGTATGCCCGTCGCGTCCCGGGGCAACGGGTGCGATCACCGGGATCATCTCGGAACGCGCCAGAAGGTCGAGCAGCGTGCGGTCGATCTCGACCGGTTCGCCGACGAAGCCCAGATCGACGATTTTTTCAATATTGGAGTCGGGATCGATGACGGTCTTCTTGGCCTTCTCGGCAAAGACCATGTTCCCGTCCTTGCCGCACAGGCCGATTGCCCATTCGCCTTCGGCGTTGATGAGCGCCACGATCTCCTTGTTGATCGAGCCCGCAAGGACCATCTCGACAATCTCGAGGGTCTTTTCGTCGGTGACGCGCAGACCGCCCTCGAACTTCGATTCGATCCCCATGCGCGCCAGCATCGAAGCAATTTGCGGTCCGCCGCCGTGAACGACGATGGGATTGATGCCAGATTGTTTCAGCAAGGCTATGTCCCGCGCGAACGCCTTGCCCAGCGCGGCATCGCCCATGGCATGGCCGCCATATTTCACGACGACGGTCTTGTTTTCATAGCGCTGCATATAGGGAAGAGCAGCCGAAAGCAGATTTGCCTGAATTTCGGCGGTTTGGTCGTCGGGCGTCAGGGACATGCGCGGGCTCCGGCTTTGGAAGGTCGTGGGGTTCTTAGCGCCAAAGGCGATCCCGGGCAAACATGATTTCGGCTTGCCGCCAAGGTTTTTGCCCGAAGCCATTGACAGCCTGCCGCACCGCCGGATTTAAATCATGCAACCAGCAGTTGGAAACGCCCTTCACATGACGCCCGAAGGCATATCGGAACTGATCTCACGCGTCTCCCTGCGGGACCGGGCGGCTTTCGATGCGCTCTATGCCTCCACCAGCGCGAAACTTTTCGGCGTGTGCCTGCGTGTCTTGGGTAACCGCACGGAGGCCGAAGACGCGCTGCAGGACATCTACGTCAAGATCTGGAACAAGGCGGACCGCTTTGCTGTCGCCGGCACCAGCCCGATTTCTTGGCTCGTCGCCGTTGCCAGGAACCACTGCATCGACCGCCTGCGGGCGCGCAAGGGCCGAACGGAGGATCTCGACGAGGCATCGGATATCGCCGAGCCTTCCGCCGATCCCGAACAATCCGCCATTGCGACGGGAGAGGCGCGCCGCCTTGGAGATTGCCTCGACCAGCTCGACGCTCCACGTGCGGCGGCCGTGCGCGGCGCCTACCTTAATGGCGACAGCTACGAGTTGCTGGCGCAGCGTCATAAAGTGCCTTTGAATACAATGCGAACCTGGCTGCGACGCAGCCTTTTGAAACTGAAGGAATGCCTGGAAGGATGAGCGCGACACCACCCGACGACACTGTTCCGGACGGCGACGATCTCGTTGCCGCCGAATATGTGTTGGGCGTGCTGCCCGAAGAGGAGCGCCGCGATGCCGCGCGCCGCATCGAAACGGACCCGGTATTCGCCCGCCTTGTCACCCGGTGGCAGGAATATTTCAGCGCACTCGATGAGGGGTTCACGCCGGTTTCGCCGCCGCACCATATCAAGTCCCAGGTCGATCATCGCCTGTTCGGAACCGATGCGCCGGCGCCGGCTATGCCGCTATGGACCAGCCTCGTATTCTGGCGCGGGCTTGCACTCGCGGCCCTGGTGCTGGCGATGATCGGTTTCGGCCGCGACCTTATTTTGCAGCGTCCCGCGCCCGCCCAGCTGGTGGCATCCATGGCTGCTGACAACAGCAAGGTTCGCACAGTCGCAGTTTATGACGAGCAGACCAAGCGCCTGAAAGTGAGCCTGGTTGCCGGTGATATGCCTGCCGACCGTTCGCTCGAACTCTGGCTGATTGCCGGGAATGAAGCGCCAGTCTCGCTCGGGCTGATGAAGTCGCCGCAAGTCACCGAATTCAATGTCCCGCAGGGTTTGGCCGACAAACTGCGTGACGGTACGACGCTTGCCATTTCGGTCGAACCGCTTGGCGGTTCGCCAAGTGGAGCCCCCACCGGTGCAGTCGTCGCCGCCGGTACGATCCGCGCAATCTGAAAAAATATCCCGCCGCTGAAACTTTGCCCTCAGCACTCCCGTATCTCCACCGACCTCTCAAGAGAGGCAATGCAACAGTGGAGATAGAGATGTTACGCAAATCACTGAGCCTGATCGCACTTTCGACGGTCCTGATTGCCGGAACTGCGTTCGCCAAGAATCCGACTGTGGGCGGTGCGTCCATGTATCCAAACAAGAACATCATCGAGAATGCGGTGAACTCGAAGGATCACACGACGCTCGTCGCTGCCGTCAAGGCTGCAGGCCTCGTCGAGACGCTCGAAGGCAAGGGGCCCTTCACGGTGTTCGCGCCAACCAATGAGGCCTTCGCGGCGCTGCCGAAGGGAACCGTCGAGACGCTGCTGAAGCCCGAAAACAAGGACAAGCTGGCCAAGATCCTGACCTGCCATGTCGTCGCTGCCGACGCATCGTCAAAGACGATCATGAAGATGATCGATGATGATGAAGGCGCGCATCCGGTGAAGACCGTGGGCGGCTGCGTCTGGACCGCGAAGTACAAGGGAAAGAACCTGACATTGACAGATGAAAACGGCACCGTCGCTCACGTGACGATCGCCAATGTCAAACAGTCGAACGGCGTCATCCATGTAATCGACAAGGTGCTGCTGCCAAAAATGTAAACCGCAGCACTGAAATGCGCAGACGGCATCTGCGCATCTTGCCCCGCGGCGATCTCCTAGCCCTAGGTCGTGCGGGGCCCTTTTATTTCTGGTTTTCTTCGAGCAGAAGCGCGATTGCACCGCGCAGTTCATCAAGCCCGGCGCCCTTCTCGGAAGACGTTGCCAGGATTTCGGGATAGGCGGCAGCGCGCTTTTTGATCGCCTGCGCCGTCTCCTCCATTAACCGGGGCACACCGGCCGCCTTGATCTTGTCGATCTTGGTGAGAACAAGCTGGTATGAAACCGCGGCCCGGTCGAGAAGATCGAGCACTTCGGCATCGTTTTTCTTGACGCCGTGACGCGCATCGATCAGCACATAGACCCGCTTCAAGGTCGAACGCCCGCGCAGATAGTCGAACACCAGACGGGTCCAGGCGTCGACCTGTTCCTTCGGCGCTTCTGCAAAGCCATAGCCCGGCATATCGACGACAGCGATCGGCGGCAGGTCCCTGCCCTCGCCCGAATAGCCATCGGGAACGAAGTAGTTGAGTTCCTGGGTGCGGCCGGGCGTATTCGAGGTGCGCGCCAGCTTCTGGCCGAGGATCGCATTGATAAGGGATGATTTGCCGACGTTGGAGCGGCCGGCGAATGCGATTTCAAGCGGTCCTTCAGGCGGCAGGAATTTCATCGACGGCACACCGCGAATGAATACCCAGCCCTGCGCGAAGAGCATCCTGCCCCTCTCGATCAACCCGTTGGTCCTGTCCTCGGCTTCAGTCACGTTCATTCCATTCCATTGCGCGTGCGGGATTGAGAAATGTGCATCAAGGTTTATCCTCGCCTTGTCAACACAGCAGGGGCAGACCGGCGCAACAGCTTATACCCTTATTGCGTCATGGCTTGCGTTCGGCTGCCGTCAATGTCCAGCGAAACCAGGCGCTGAAACGAGATCAGCCGGACCCTGTGAGGCCCGGCCGATGCAAAGAATTTCGCGAAATTCCGGCCGCTACTCGGCCGGTTTCGGTTTCTTCTTGAACATACCCGCCAGATTATCCCAGAGCTCAATCTTGACGCCCTGGCGCTTCATGATGACGCCTTGCTGGATGATCGACAGCGTGTTGTTCCACGCCCAGTAGATCACGAGACCTGCAGGGAAGCTTGCCAGCATGAAGGTGAAGATCAGCGGCATCCAGTTGAAAATCATCTGCTGCGTCGGATCGGGCGGCGTCGGGTTCATGCGCATCTGCAGGAACATCGTCACGCCCATGATCAACGGCCAGACGCCGATCATCAGGAAGGCCGGAACCGCCCAAGGCATAAGCCCGAAGAGGTTGAATACCGAGGTTGGATCGGGCGCGGCAAGGTCCTGAATCCAGCCAAAGAACGGCGCGTGGCGCATTTCGATGGTCACGTAAAGGACCTTGTAGAGCGCGAAGAAGACGGGGATCTGGATCAGGATCGGCCAGCAACCGGCGATCGGATTGATCTTTTCCGTCTTGTAGAGCTCCATTAGCGCCTGCTGCTGCTTGACCTTGTCATCCGCATATTTCTCGCGGATTTCGGTCATCTTCGGCTGCACCAGTTTCATCCGCGCCATGGAGGCGTAGGACTTGTTGGCGAGCGGGAAGAACAGGCCCTTGAGGATAACGGTGACGAGGAGGATGGCGATGCCGAAATTGCCGATCGCCTTGTAGAGCGTGTCGATCAGGTAGAACATCGGCTTGGTGATGAAATAGAACCAGCCCCAATCGATCAGGAGATCGAACTGGCGGATGCTGCGTTCCTTTTCATAGGCATTGATCGTTCCGACTTCCTTGGCACCGGCGAAGAGCAGGTTCTCAATCGTCGCAGACTGACCGGGCTCGATCGTCGTCGGGTCAGAGAGGTAGTCGCTCTGATAGCGCGGGCGTCCGTCGTCGAAATAGGACATGCGCGCCTGGAACGGCTTTGCTGCCGAGGGAACGAGGGTTGCTGCCCAATATTTGTCGGTGATGCCGATCCAGCCGCCGGTCGTCGCCTTGGGCGGGGACACTTCGCGCGCCTTTTCGATGGCGGCGAACTTGTATTCCACCAGACCTTCGTCGCCGATCACGCCGATCGGACCTTCGTGCAAAACATAGGTGCTCGGATGAAGCGGCTTGGAGAAGCGCGTAACGCGGCCATAGGAGGCGAGCGAAACGGGAGCGGACGTGCTGTTGGTTACCGTGTCCTTGACCGTGAACATGTAACGGTCGTCCACTGTAAAGGTGCGCTTGAACGTCAAGCCCTTCTCGTTGGTGAAGGAGAGCGTCACCGGATTTGCCGGCGTCAGCGTGCTGTTGCCCTCGACCGTCCATACGGTGCCCGGCCCAGGGACCGTACCGGTCAACTCGTTGCCGGTAAAGCCGATCTCGGCGAACTGGCCGTCCGCCATCTGCGCCGGGCTCAGAAGCTGGATGGCCGGCGAGTTGTCGTCAACGGTCTCGTGGTACTTTTTCAGCTGCAGGTCGTCGAGCCGGGCGCCGGTCAGGCTGATCGAGCCGCCGAGGCTCGGCGTGTCGATCTTTATGCGGGAGGTCTGGCCGAGCGCGGCGTCACGGGTCAGGCTGCCTGCCTGGGCGCCATCCTGGGATTGGCCGGGGATATTGGCGCCAGGCGTTGCCGGCGTCGACGACGGCAGGTTTGCCGCGGTGCCGGTGGTTGGCGTTCCGGCCGGCGTGCTCGCCTGTCCGTCAACGCGCGTCTGTCCTTGCCGCGTGGCCTCGATCTGGGCCTGTTCGCGCTGCGCTTCGATCTTGGGGTTCATGTAGAACACCTGCCAAAGCGTCAGGATCACAATGGACAAGGCAATGGTGATAAAGAAATTACGATTGGTTTCCATTGTAGTCCTTGGGTCGGGTCGGGTGCGCCATCAGGGCTTTGTCGAACGCCGGGTCTGTGTTTTCCTGGAAACCCGTTTTGAGAGTTCCCGTGTCAGGTCCGCGAACGGCGCGTCGAGCGCGTCACGGCGAGCAACGATCACATAATCGGTTCCCGCCTGCATGTCATCAGCAACATTGACGCGCACGGCCTCTTTCAGGCGGCGTTTGATGCGATTGCGGATGACAGCATTGCCGTTCTTTTTGGTGACGGTGAAACCGACGCGCGGTGGACCGGCCTGGTCCTCGCGCTCCTTGACCTCGAGCAGGAAGTAGGCGCCGCGGCGCTTTTCTCCGTTCCGAACAGTCAAAAACTCCGCTCTCTTGCGAAGGCGGAGTGGTTTTTGCTCATTCATCGTGTAGTGCCAACTTTGGCAACCGCACCAAGTCGCGCGGTTTTGCCTTTATGCCGACAACCGCTTGCGACCGCGGGCGCGGCGCGCTGCGATTACCTTGCGGCCGCCAGCCGTAGCCATACGGGCGCGAAACCCGTGGCGACGTGCGCGGACAAGCTTGGATGGCTGATAAGTACGCTTCATTTGTTAAATACCGCGGTGTGCGGCCCTTCTTGTGGTCTGTTCTTTGACAGGAGCATATCAGGACCGCCATTAGCGCATAAAAACACGCCGCCGGGGCGGTCAACCCGGACGTGCGCGGCTTATAGAGGCCCGATGCCGAGAAGTCAATTCGTTGCCGTGATTCAAAATAGGCAAAAACGGCCAAGTGAATTATTGTGCTAATTCGTCAGGCGGCTTACACCGCCTGACGACGGAGATCAAATGGCTGCACCGGAACAAAAGTCTGCCGAAACAAGCGTCACACGGCACGCCGGACGACGCTTGCCCGTCTTCAAGCGCCTTTCGGGCAAGCTGCTGCTGCTCACCCTGCTCTTCGGCCTCGTCGCCGAAGTTATGATCTTCGTGCCGACCATGGCCGACATGCGCATTCGCTGGCTGTCGGATCGCCTCAATACCGTCGCCGCCGCGAGCGTGGTCCTTGCGGCAAACGACAGCGAGGAAATTCCGCGCACGGTGCAGGACGACGTGCTCCTCGCCACGGGCACGAAAGCAATCGCCTTGCGCGAAAAAGGCGCCTCGCGCCTGCTCGCCGTAGCGGAAATGCCGTCGAAGGTCGATCGCCATGTCGATATCACGGTGACCGACCCGATCACCGTAATTCGCGACGCTTTCGATACGGTAATCAACGGCGGCAACCGGATCATTCGCGTCTACGGGCCGATCGGCGACACCGGCAAGGTCATCGAACTGCTGACCTCCGACGGGCCGCTGCGCAATGCCATGCTGCGCTATGCCGGCAATGTGGCGCTCATCTCGCTATTCATCTCGGCGATCACCGCCGGTCTCGTCTTCCTTGCCATAAGCCGTCTGCTGATCCGGCCAATCCAGCGCATGAGCGACAATATGCTCGCCTTTGCGCGCTCACCGGACGATCCGCAAAAAATCATCAAGCCCGAGAACCGCCAGGACGAACTCGGCATTGCCCAGCGCGAGCTTGCCGACATGCAGCGCCAGCTCCAGCGCACCCTTTCTGAACAGAAGCATCTCGCCGATCTTGGCCTAGCCGTCTCCAAGATCAATCACGATATGCGCAATATCCTCGCCTCGGCGCAGCTGATGTCCGATCATCTCGCCAACACCAGCGATCCGGCGATCCAGCGCTTCGTCCCCAAGCTCGTACGCACGATCGACCGCGCGATCAATTATTCACAGACGGTTCTCGCTTATGGCGGGACGCAGGAGCCCCCGCCGCAACGCCGGCGCGTGAAGCTGCGCACGCTCGTCAACGAAGTTGAGGAAATGCTCAGCATCGACCCTAAATCCGGTATTGAATTCAAGAATCTCGTGCCGGAATCCTTCGAGTTCGATGCCGATCCGGATCAGTTTTTCCGGATCATTCTCAACCTCTGCCGCAATTCGGTACAGGCCATGACCGGCGATACGCGCGATGACGACGCCATTATCAAGCGGTTGACAATAACGGCGGGCCAGATCGGGACGACATCGATCATCGGCGTCGAAGACACGGGGCCAGGCCTTCCCGCCAAGGCGCGGGAGAATTTGTTCAGGGCATTCAGGGGATCGGCACGCTCCGGGGGTACCGGACTTGGCCTTGCAATCGTACACGAGCTGGTACGGGCACATGGGGGAACAATTGAATTGCGTGACAATGAAGGGGCGGGAACGAGTTTCGAAATTCGCATTCCCGACCAGCCGATCTCGCTGGCCGAATGGCGTTCGCGTCGGGATTCGATTTCCTGATATGATGCGTTCGCATGTCTAATTTCATAACAACCTATTGGCCGCACATCTTTTTCGTGCTGTCGGTTCTTCTCGGTGTGCCCGCCGCTATCCATGCGACGATGACCAAGGAGGAGGTGCGCGCGGCGATTGGCTGGGTCGGCGTCATCATTCTCTCGCCGGTCATTGGCGCCGTCATCTATGCCGTTGCCGGGATTAATCGCATCCGGCGCTCGACCATCTCGTCGCAGCGCGAATTCCTGCGCGAGATCGGTCAGGATCAGCTCGTGCGCTTTCACGCGCGCGACCAGGATGTCCTTGCGCATTTCGAAAAGCGCCTCGCCACGATGAAGACGCTCGGCGATAGGGTCAGCCGCTGCCGACTCACCACGGCGAACGATATCGACATGCTGCAGGGCGGCGACGAAGCCTACCATGCGATGCTTGCGGAAATTCAGGGCGCGCAACGCAGCGTCCTCGTCGAAACCTATATTTTCGACCGCGACAAGATCGGTCTGCGCCTCGCCGACGCGCTCATTGCCGCAAAGAAGCGCGGGGTGGAAGTCAGGGTGCTTATCGATGCCGTCGGCGCGCGTTATTCGATACCGACGATCGTCGGCTATCTGGCGAAGCACGGGGTCAAGGTCGACGTCTTCAACGGCAACATCATCATCGGCCTGCGCCTGCCCTACGCCAACCTTCGCACCCACAGGAAGATACTGGTCGTCGACGGCAGGGTTGCCTTTACCGGGGGCATGAATATCCGCGCCGGCTTCTCGCGCGAAATTTTCGGCGAAGACAATGCGCGCGACACGCACTTCCGGCTGACAGGGCCGATCGTCACCGATCTTTTCCACGTGGCGGCAGAAGACTGGCGCTTCACCACGCGTGAGCACCTTGGCGGCGAGGCCTGGGCCATCGAGCCGCCGGCAAAGCAACCGGGCGAGCCGGTGTTCATCCGGGTGGTGCCGTCCGGTCCCGATCGCAGCGTCGAAGCCAATCATCGCATGCTAATGGGCGCTTTTTCGGTGGCGCAGCAACACATCCGCATCATGTCGCCCTATTTCCTGCCGGACCGAGAGTTGATCAGCGCGCTCGTGACCGCGGCGCGGCGCGGCGTCGAGGTCGATATCGTCGTGCCGTCGGTCAATAATCTCAAGCTGGTCGATCGGGCCATGACCGCGCAGTTCGATCAGATATTGAAGAGCCATTGCCGCATCTGGCGTGCATCCGGCAACTTCAACCATTCGAAACTGCTCGCAATCGACGGCGCCTGGTCCTATGTCGGATCGTCGAACCTCGATCCGCGCTCGCTGCGGCTGAATTTCGAGGTCGATCTTGAAGTCATCGATGCGCCATTCGCTGCCGAAGTGGAGGCGCTGATCGACACGGCAATCGCCTCAGCGAAACCGGTGCTCCTGCAAAAGCTGCGGGCCCGCTCGTTCTGGGCGAGGCTGATCGACCGGATTATCTGGCTAGGTTCGCCCTATCTTTAATGGCGTTCGTCTCGGCAATGGCTGCCTTCAGATCGATATGCGCCTTGATGGGAAGGTGATCGGAGGCGACGCGCGCAAGCGGCGTATCGTGCACTTCGATCGCCGTAACCAGGCTGTGCGGATGGCCGAGGACACGGTCGAGCGCGAGCACCGGAAAGCGCGACGGAAAACTTGGAACAGCATTCCTCGCCGGATCGAAGATCGGCTTCAGGAAGTGCAGGGACGATCCCTTGCCGACGCGCCATTCATTAAGGTCGCCGAGCAGGAGCGTCGGGCGCGAGGGGTCGGCATGCACCGCATCGAGGATCGCTTCCGTCTGCTGCTGGCGCGAATGCTTGAGCAGGCCAAGGTGGGCGGCAATAATGCGCAAGGGCCCCGCCTGAAGGTCGATATCGGCAACCAGCGCGCCCCTAGGCTCGAGCCCTGGCAGCACCAGTTGCTGTACGCGCTGCACGACGCCGGCGCGAAACAGCAGCAGATTGCCGTGCCAGCCATGGCCTTTCGGATAGAGTGACGCCACGGGCACGGGGATCAGCTTGTTCTCCCGTTCGAGGCGCGCCAGGTCGAGAAGGCCGCTGCGTTCGCCAAAGCGCTTGTCGGCCTCCTGGATAGCGACGACATCCGCGCCAATCTCGCTGATGACGTGCGCAATGCGGTCCGGGTCGAACTTCTTATCGATGCCGACGCATTTGTGAACATTATAGGAAGCGATGAGCAGATCGCTGCGCACGACCTTGGTCGCTCCGCTGGAGCGCTTGTTGCGGTTCCTGACCGCTGCGAGAATGCTGGCGGAGACGCTCGGTCTGAATGGCCGCGTCGGCTTCTTGCTATCCATCCGCTAGGAATATGTCGCAACGCGCAAGATGGCAAGCAAATGCGGACGAATGCACGCCGAACCGGTTTTCCACGGCAACGCGCCGGGCGAGGCGGAGCCATCAAAGTCGCCGCCGCAAAAAGCTGGCCTTCTCGCGGCGGCATTTTTCGTTACCAGTTACATCATTCGATGATCTGGATCGGCTTCTCGCTTGGCTTTTTCACGGGCGAACGCTCGTCCATGAAGTCCGACATTTCGGCGAAGGTGACAAAACCATCGCTATCCCGGTCGATCTCGGCAAAATGACTGACCGCGAAGCCCCAATTTGCCTCCCTTGCCACTTCGGGCGTCAGAAGGTGATTGGAGCGAGCGGTTGCTGCGTCAAATTTGGTCCGAAGCCGCTGCGTCAAGGCCGTCGCTATGTCGATGTCACCGGTACTCGGCGCCATCGGAAAGCGAGGACCATCGCCGGCAAGCATGACGGTATTGCGCGCCAGGGCGCCTTCCGTGACAATTGCAAAAGCGTGGGCCGGAGCAGCAATAGTCGTGCCCAGCATTGCGGCAGATAAGATTATGCCTCCACAGGTTCTCCTGCGCAGTTCTCGAATACAACAAGCCATCATTTTGCGGCAACCTCCGCAGGCGCAGGCGCATAGAACTCGGCGAATGCCTGCTTCAGCTTGGGGCGGGCAACCTCGGAGTAATACGACATGTGTCCGCCTTCGAATAATTTGACCGGGATCAGTTTATCGAGACCGGTGAGCCTCAATTGAGATTTAGTCGTAATAAAAGACGTTGCGCGATCGTAATACCCGTGCATGGCAACGATCCGGATAGACCTGTCGGTCAGAATCTGGGCGAGTTCAGTATAACCACCTATTTGCCCATCATAAATGTTCTGTCCGCTGCCTGAATAGGCCCGGTCAGGTACGCCCGAATCCGGCTTTGTGCTGCCGTTGACGACATAATTCATGTAGTCCGGTAAATGCTTAGTTAGCCTGTCCACCAGGACTTCCTCGTCGAAATTGTCGACACTGTAGTCATCGGCCACCATCCGTTGATCATAACGGCCCCCCCGTTTTCCGGCGGGAAGAGAGTTGAGCCACTTGGAGGTGTCGGTCCACATCATGTTCGGGTTGCCGGTTATACCGCGCAGTTCCCTCAGATCCGGTTCAAGCTGATAGTCGGTCTTTGGGGTGGGTGAGGCGGCGTATCTCTCCTTTGCAGGCAGATAGCGGAATTTGACGAACCCTTGGACATAGTCTGCATAGGCATCGACAGTCGGAATGCGCTTTATCGCGCTCCAACTCGTCAGAGGATTTTTGAGGTTCTGGAAGTATTGTTCCGTTAACGCGTCAATGGCGAGCCAACTGGGTTCGTCGGTGATGGGGCCCCTCATATATGGCGAGAACAGCACGATGCCCGACAACAGCTTTGCCGGGCGGCCGCTCGGATCGGGGTCGTAGTTGAGGTCGCCGGCCTCGATCATGAGCGATCCGGCAAGCGCAACGCGGGAAGCGCCCCACGATTCGCCGAACAGGTATTTAGGTGAACTGCGCCGGCTGTACTTGTTGCTGTAGCGCGTCACGAAATCGCGGACGATTTCCGCATCTGCTTGAGAATTGGCAAAATCGTTGTCAATATAAGGATCGATCGCGGTGGAAAATCCCGTGCTGACCGGATCGACAAAAACGAGATCGGAATATTCGAGTAGCGTTTCCATGTTGTCCATGGTCGGGAATTTGAGATCGGCCTTCTTGGGAGGCAGATACGGCACGTCGATTTTTGTCCGCACGGGCCCGAAACCTCCAAGATGCAGATAAATTGAGGAAGCTCCGGGGCCGCCGTTGAAGAAGAAAGTAACCGGGCGGTTTTCCGCCGGCAGATCATCGCGCGTATAGGCCATGTAGAAGATCGCTGCCCTGGCGTCTTTCTTCCCGTCCTTGTCCTTCGGGCTGTACGCGATCAAATGCCCTGCCCGGGCCGTGAACCGTATCGTCTTGCCGTCCAGCACAATTGAATGGCGCGCCGACGAGGCCTGCTCGCTTACATTCGGCGAATTGAACGGCGGATAATCCTTGCCGTTGAAGACAAAATCCGCCGGCGCAAAGACGCCATAGGCTTCATCATCGAGCCCGACGCTCTTCAGCAGATTGGACGCGTCGTCGCGCTTGCCGGCCTTGACGAGCTCCGCCGCCTGAATACGGGCGGCATCTTGCGATAGCGGCTCCGGTTCAACCGATGGAGTTACCGTAACCCGTCTGACCGGCGTGGACGCTTCCGGCTTGACGAGTTCCGCCGCCTGACTGCGGCCGGCAATTTCCGATAGCGGCTCAGGCTCAGCCGGTTGAGTTACCGTAACCTGTCTGACCGACGTGGGCCCTTCCGGCCTGACGAGTACCGCCGCCTGACTGCGGCCGGCAACTTTCGATTGCGGCTCAGGTTCAGCCGGTCGAGTTACCGTAACCTGGCTGACTATCCCTGGCTCTTCCGGCTGGACGAAGGTAGGAGAAGGCGCGGTCGCAACCGTCTGATCGGGCGCTCCTAAACTTGCTTCAGCCTTCGAAGTCTCGTGATCGTCACAGGCAGCAAGCGCCATTGCGGACAGCAGCGAGGCCGCCCGCGCCAAATGTAAAAATCTCATTTATTGAAATCCTAATCTTTAAAAACATACTCAAATCACATGGCAATAAATCAATGCATCATTGACATACGCTTAAATGCTAGGCGAAAAAACATGTCGAGTAAATAGTGGGCAGCCGGTTTTTTAGAACCGGTTCCCGACGAAATGCGCGAGTTGCGCGCCGACTTCGTAATAGCCTTCGCGAACGGTGCGGAGGCCCTGCTCCCGCGGCTTGGTGACTGGCAGCGGCAGGTCCGTTTCGTTGACCTTCCCTGCAATGTGCTCGGCAAGAATGCGGCCGAAGACCGTCCCGGGCGCGATGCCCCGACCGTTGTAACCGCTGAAACTGATGATCTTCGGAGCGAGCGTGTGGAAGCGGGGTAGGCTGTCGCTGGTCATGCCGATCTGGCCGTACCAGCCGGCTTCGAATTGCACATTCTTGATCTGCGGAAAAATCTTGCGGATCGAGCGCGCCGCCCAAGCCTTGTGCACGGCCATGCCGGTGCCGCGCAGGGCGCCGACGCTGCCAAACACCAGGCGTCCTGCCCTGTCCATGCGGAAGGAGCTCAAAATCTCCTTCGTATCCCAGCCACCCTGCCGCTCGGGAAGGACAGTTTTCCGAACGTCTTCGGGCAAGGGTATGGTCGCAAAGTTGAAATAGGGCAGATGCAGGAGTTCCGCCCGCAATTGCGGCCATGGCGAGGTCGTATAAGCGTTGGTCGCAACGATGATCCACTCGGCCGAGACGGTGCCCGTTGGCGTGCGCACCAGCCAGCGATCGCCGCTCCGCTCGGTGGCAGTGACGGGAGAGCCCGAATAGATCGCCGCGCCTCTGGAGAGCGCCGCACGCGCGAGCCCGCGCACATAGCCGAGGGGCTGGATCGTGCCCGCCCGGCTATCAAGAAGCGATGCGGCATAGGCGGTCGAGCCGACCTTTGCGGCGGTTTCCGCGGCGTTCAGCAGCCGCACGGCCGCTCCGCGCGCCAGCCATTGCTCAGCCCGCTGTTCGAGTTGTTTCACGCCATCATCGCCGACGGCACAGTGCAGCGTACCATTGCGTTCGAGCTCGCAATCGATTTCGAACCGGTCGACAAGGTTGAACACCGATTGCGGCGCATTGCCGAGAAGTTCGAGCAACCTTTCGCCGTGGACCTGCCCCAGAACGCCCGGCAGATCATTCGGCATCACCCACATGCCGGCATTGACCAGGCCGACATTACGGCCCGAGCCGCCGAAGCCAATCTCCACGGCATCGACGACCGCAACCTTGGCGCCGACATCGGCAAGGTGGAGGGCGGCAGAGAGGCCGGTAAAGCCCGCGCCGATGACCGCGACATCGACTGAAATATCGCCGCGCAAAGCATCCGTCCGAGGCGCAGGCGGGGCGGTCTTTTCCCACAGGCCGTGGGAGCGTTCGTCATTGAGCATGGGATCACCTGAACAGTCGGCCGAGGGGGCGCGGCACAATTACCTATGGTGGTTATAAAGCGCAATCTTGCAACCTGAAGTGAAATTCTTCGAAGACATTATGCGTTGAGCGAATGACCGGGCCCCGCGCGTTCGGACACCTGCTCGGCGATCCAGGTGACGAAGCTCTGCATCAGCGGATTTTCCTTCTTGTGGTCCGGCACGACGAGGTAGTAGCTGTTTTCCGTCCGCAAGGGCTGATCGAAGAGGACGATGAGCCGGCCGGATGCAAGCTCCTGTTCGATCAGGTAGCGCGGAAGGAGAGCAAATCCGAGCCCGGCAAGCGCAGCCTCGATAACCATGGAAAAATGCTCGAACCGGTGGCCCTTATAGGGACTTGCGACGCTCACCTGCGCCGCTTCGAACCAGGAGGCCCACGATTTCGGCCGCGTCGAAATATGCAAAAGCGGCGCATCGGCAAGTTGGGCCGCTGCCCTGATCGGATTGGCCGTGCAGAGTTCGGGACTGCCCACCGGCACGATCAACTCGCTGCACAGATAGGTGCAGGTGGCATGCGCCCATACCGGCTGGCCATAATGGATGGCGAGATCGAACGGCTCGTCCTCGAAATCGAAGGGCCGCGAGCGCGAGGCGACGCTCAGCGCCATTTCCGGGTTCCTGCGCACGAAATCCGGAAGGCGCGGCATCAGCCAGCGGCTGCCGAAGGTCGGCAGCGTGGCGATGCTCAGCGACGAGGCGGATTGCGAGGCGGCCATGGCCCGCAACATCGTCTCCTCGGTAAGACCGAGCAAGTGCCGGACCTCGGGCAGGAATTTCTGCCCTGCCTCGGAAAGCACCACGCGCTGGCGAACGCGCTCGAACAGCAGCACGCCGATCTGGCTTTCGAGTTCGCTCATCTGGCGGCTCACCGCGCTCTGGGTCAGGGAAAGCTCTTTCGCCGCCTGCGTGAAGCTGCCATGGCGCGCAGCGCATTCGAACGTCTGGAGTATGTCAATATCCGGGATCAATCGGCGGCTTAACTTCATTCCAATCTCGCATTAACACAGTTTGATTCTTCGCAATCCGCAGGCAAGTGACCACTCTATAATCCATAACATGCATGAACGGAAAGAAATTGCCGTCGCAAACAATAACGGAAGCAGAGTTATGAATTCAGCCACGTTTACTTCAACGGACGTGATCCGCGCATCCTTTTCGACAGCGATGTCGGCCATGTACAGGACCGAGGTTCCTGCCTACGGAACGCTTCTCGAGCTCGTGGCGCAGGTGAACGACGATACGCTCGCCGCTTCGCCGAAACTGCGCCACCGGCTGGAACAGACCGAGACGCTCGACCGCATCTCCGAAGAGCGGCATGGCGCTATCCGGGTCGGAACCCCCGCCGAACTTGCCATGCTGCGCCGCGCCTTTGCCGTCATGGGCATGTATCCGGTCGGCTATTACGATCTCAGCGAAGCCGGCGTGCCGGTCCATTCGACAGCTTTTCGGCCTGTCGGTGACGAAGCGCTGAAAATCAATCCATTCCGCGTATTCACCTCGCTCCTTCGCCTCGATCTGATCGACGACGGCGCATTGCGGGAGGAAGCGCGCAAGACCCTCGCAGCGCGCCAGATATTCACGGACAAGGCGATTCTCCTGATCGAAAAGGCTGAAGCCGCGGGCGGCCTCGACGCCGCGGACGCCACCCTGTTCGTCAAGGAAATCCTCGAGACGTTCCGCTGGCACGACCAGGCGAGCGTCAGCAGCGACCTCTACCGCCGCCTGCACGATGCGCACCGGCTGATCGCCGACGTCGTGTCGTTCAAGGGACCGCATATCAATCATCTGACCCCGCGCACGCTCGACATCGATGCTGTACAGAAGCTGATGCCGGCCCACGGTATCGCGCCCAAGGCCGTAATCGAGGGCCCGCCCACCCGCGAATGTCCCATCCTGTTGCGGCAGACCTCATTCAAGGCGCTCGAGGAAGCCGTGTCGTTCCGAGATGCCGAGGGCACGTGGGCAAAGGGTTCGCACACGGCTCGCTTTGGCGAAATCGAACAGCGCGGCGTTGCGCTGACGCCGAAGGGCCGCGCGCTCTATGACCGGCTGCTTGCGCAGGCACGCGAGGTCGTGCGTCCTGCTCCCGACGGTTCGAACGCGGCCGCCTACATCGCCGCCCTCGGCGAAGCCTTCAAAGCGTTCCCGGACGATTGGAACACGATCCGCCAGCAGGGCCTCGGCTATTTCCGGTATACGCCCGTCGAAGGGTTCCCCCGGGCAGCGCTGTCGACGCGCGAGCCGGCGAGCCTCGAAACGCTGGTCGCCATGGGCGCCGTCGTTTTCGATCCGATCGTCTATGAAGACTTTCTCCCCGTCAGCGCCGCCGGCATTTTCCAGTCGAACCTTGGCGATAACGGTGCGCAGAAATTTGCGGCGAGCCCGAGCCAGCAGGAGTTCGAAGCACATCTCGGCATGCCGGTCCTCGACGAATTCGCCCATTACGAAGGCCTCGAGAAGGCGTCGATCGCCCACTGCCGCCGCTATCTCCAGCCAGTCGCACTTGTAGATTGAGAAACTAAAACTTGGGGTCAGGACCTGCTAAGGTGGCTGACCCTCGAACATGACTGGCAAAAGCCCGTCACGCAGCCAATATCTCTGCCAGCCCGGCAGAAAGACAAATTAAGGGAAGCAAGATGACCATTGCTCAAGAAGTAAAGACCCTCCTTTCCAAGCTCGGCGTCGCCGAGGCCGCCTATACGGGCGGTGCGATGCCATCGTTCAGCCCGGTCACGGGCGAGAAGATCGCCGACATTGCCGTCCACTCGGCCGACGACGCCGCAAAGATCATCGACAAGGCCGATGCCGCATTCCGCGAATGGCGCCTTGTCCCCGCTCCGAAGCGCGGCGAACTTGTCCGCCTCTTCGGTGAGGAACTGCGCGCCCTGAAGAACGAACTCGGCCGCCTGGTTTCGATCGAAGCCGGAAAGATCCCCTCCGAAGGTCTCGGCGAAGTGCAGGAGATGATCGACATCTGCGATTTCGCCGTCGGTCTTTCGCGCCAGCTTTACGGTCTCACCATTGCCACCGAGCGCCCCGGCCACCGCATGATGGAAACCTGGCACCCGCTCGGCGTCGTCGGCGTGATTTCGGCCTTCAACTTCCCGGTCGCCGTCTGGTCGTGGAATACGGCGCTGGCCCTCGTCTGCGGCAATGCCGTCGTGTGGAAGCCATCGGAGAAGACCCCGCTCACCGCTCTCGCCTGCGCAGCCATCTTCGAGCGTGCCGCAGCCCGTTTCGGAGAGGTTCCGGCCGGCCTTTCGCAGACGCTGATGGGCGACCGCACGATCGGCGAAGCCCTTGTCGACAACCGTAAGGTTGCGCTCGTTTCGGCAACCGGTTCCACGCGGATGGGCCGCGAGGTCGGTCCGCGTCTTGCAAAACGTTTTGCCCGCTCGATCCTCGAGCTCGGCGGCAACAATGCCGGCATCGTCTGCCCCTCGGCCGATCTCGACATGGCGCTGCGCGCCATCGCTTTCGGCGCCATGGGAACGGCCGGTCAGCGCTGCACCACGCTGCGCCGCCTTTTCGTTCACGAGAGTGTCTATGACGCCTTGGTGCCGCGCCTGAAGAAGGCCTATGAGAGCGTGAGCGTCGGCAGCCCGCTGGAGACTTCGGCTCTGGTTGGCCCGCTGATCGACAAGGGCGCCTATGACAACATGCAGAACGCCCTCAGCGAAGCACGCGACCATGGCGGCAAGGTCACCGGTGGCAACCGCATCGAAAACGGCCATGCCAATGCCTATTATGTCCGTCCTGCCCTCGTCGAAATGCCCAAGCAAGCCGGTCCTGTTCTCGAAGAAACCTTCGCGCCGATCCTCTATGTCATGAAATATGATGATTTCGACGCAGCGATCGCCGACCACAATGCGGTTGGCGCCGGCCTCTCCTCCTCGATCTTCACGCTGAACCTGCAAGAGGCAGAGCGCTTCCTCAGCGCCGATGGCTCGGACTGCGGCATTGCCAATGTCAATATCGGCACGTCAGGGGCGGAAATCGGTGGCGCGTTCGGCGGCGAAAAGGAAACCGGCGGCGGCCGCGAATCGGGTTCGGACGCGTGGAAGGCCTATATGCGCCGCGCGACCAATACGGTGAACTATTCGACGGCACTGCCGCTCGCCCAGGGCGTCTCCTTCGACATCGAATAAGCCCAGGGCACAACAAGCCGTTCCCGGTTTCATGACCGGGGGCGGCTCTCGCAGCGGAAATTCTGTCGGCTTATTCGACGATGGTGACAGGCGCCTCGAGCTTGGCGTGCTCGCTGGCGATCTTGGCCTGCCGCGCTGCGACGATTTCCGCATTGCTCGGCTTGAACCGGCCCTGCACGTCGAGAAATGTCGAATAGAAAAGACCTGCCAGAAGCAGTATCGCCACGCCGTAGTCACACACCTTTACCAGGAACGAGCGCGCGTCTCTGCTGTCATCATCATAGTAGTCTCGAGTTTTTTTCATGGCCCCAGTGCCTTATTGTTATACCCGCATCTATATTTTACGCCTCGCCATGACATCGGACAATTAATCAGTTAGGGGGGCATCAGCGGTGGCCGGGGTATCCCATCGACTACTATTTGGATTGGGACAGGAGTTAGGGCCTAATACTGCGTGACCTCAAGCCGGCCCCTCGCGCGGTCGATGAGGACAATGCAAAATTCGCCATTGAAGCCTTGGCCCGCATCGGCTAGAAACGCTTCGCGCATGTAAGGCCAACGCCTTGTATCAGCACCCGTAGCTCAGCTGGATAGAGTGCTGCCCTCCGAAGGCAGAGGTCACAGGTTCGAATCCTGTCGGGTGCGCCATTCTTCGATCCCCACCTCAACGTCTCCAGAAGCGCTTGGCGATCTCTTCCTCGACCTGCCAACTCGTCAGGCCGATATCGTCGATCAAATGTGGATTGTCCTTCGCCATTTGCGCAAGTGCCCAGCGAAAGCGGGCCCGCTCGCTCCAGGCCGCCATGGTGCTGCGCAGCGCCGCGAGGCTGTAGTATCGGCGCGGTGCTTCCGCGGGCGCAAAGCGCGCTAGCTTCCGTACTAGCTGATGCGGGACCGGGGTAAAGGTGCGAATATCGTCCATGACAACCTCCTGATGGCTTCAGGACCTGATGGCCCTCGACCTCTAGTGGAGAATTGATTGTGCAGGATGCGGATGGCGCCGTAATTAAGCCCTGCCAAATAGTTCTCAAAACTTCCAAACGGAGCTGTAGCGGCGTGTTTGGCCATCGTTCGACTGCTGCTCAACGTTGTCGGCATCCAACGTCTTCCGCTTAGACACGTATAATTTCGGGCGGGCATCGGGAGCGCAAAGGTGCCAAGGGCGACGCTCGGAGGCCTCGTCAACGATGCGGTCTCTTTAAGGCGTGCCCAAAGAGTTCTCAAAAAGTTCCAAACCGGTTATATCCGCCATATGCAGGGATCGCGTTTTGCCTTTGGTCCATTCGTGCTTGATCCGGGTGCGGGAACGCTCCTTCGGAACAATGATCCTGTTGCCGTTGGCTACCGCGGGATAAAGCTGCTTGCGGCGCTCGCCGAACGGCCGGGCGAAATCCTCGGCAAGGCCGAATTGATGGACGCGGCATGGCCAGGCATGGCCGTTGAGGAAGGCAACCTTACCGTCCAGATCGCGCAGTTGCGGAAACTGCTTGGACCAGCAACGGATGGCGGCGAATGGATCTCCACCGTGCCGCGCGTCGGCTACCGCTTTACCGGCGCCATCGAAAGGCTCGATGGCCCGGCGCGAAAACCCCTGGCACTGCCCGATAAACCTTCGATAGCCGTGCTGCCCTTCGTCAATCTCAGCAACGATCCCGCGCAGGAATCCTTCGCTGACGGGCTGGCCGAAGACTTGACCACGGACCTCTCCAGAATCTCGGGCCTTTTCGTCATCGCCCGCAACTCGGCCTTTGCCTACAAGGGAAAGGCGACGAATGTGCGCGAGATCGCGCAGGAGCTTGGCGTGCGCTATCTTCTTGAGGGGAGTGCACGCCATGCCGGGGGGCGCGTGCGCATCAACGCCCAGCTGGTTGATGCCGTCAATGGCGATCACCTTTGGGCGGAACGCTTCGATCGCGGCCTCGAGGACATCTTTGCCGTCCAGGACGAGGTCACCGCCAAGATCGTCGAGGCCTTGCTCGGGCGGCTGCGCGCACCGCCGCCACGCAATCGGCCCAAGAGTCTCGAGGCGTACGATCTGTGCGTGCGCGCGCGCAAGCTGATCGACGATTCGCCGCAGACGGCGCGGGAAGCGCATCTTATGCTGACGCGCGCGATTTCGCTCGATCCGGAATATGCGGAAGCCTATCGCTGGCTTGCCATGAACCACTGGATGGGATGGGTGCATTGGGGCGATCCCATTGAACCGACGCGCCGCCTCGCCCTGGATCTGGCCCGCAAGGCCGTCGCGATCGACCCCAACGACGCCGGCTGCCGCTGGGTCCTCGCCAACCTGCTGGCCTACGAGCGCTGCTTTGCCGAGGCCGATGCGGAATTCGCCAGGGCGATCGAGCTTGACCCGAACGAGGCGGACACCTGGGCGACATTATCAGACATCGCGGTTCTGGCCGGGCGGGTCGAGGAAGGCCTTGAGTATATCCGCAAGGCGTTCCGCCTCAACCCGTTTCCGTCGGGCTGGTACTATCTGACGCTCGGCCAGGCGCAATATGCGGCCGGCGACTACGAAGCGGCTGTCGAGACGCTGCGCCGGGACGAGACGTATCGCACGAGCTCAAGGCGGTTCCTCGCCGCAAGCCTTGCGCAACTCGGCCGGCTCGACGAAGCGCGATCCGAGGTCCAACTCTTCCTTGTCGCCAATCCGCATTTCACGACAAGCCGCTGGGCCGCGACTGAGCCGTTTCGCGATGACGCGACACGTGCGCATTTTGTCGATGGCTATCTTAAAGCCGGCCTTCCGGAGTAACGCACCGACAGACCTAGTCCTCGGATCGGCTTGTAGCGTTGCGACCGCGTTCGTACCGCCTGGCGACCGGAAATGGCGGCAACCAGGACTCGCGCCGCAGCGTCCAGCTTTCGTAGGTCGGCATCAGTTGGTCGGGGGCATCGAGCGACCCGAGATGCACTTCGATCTCGTCTTTGGTGCGCGCGAAGACCGACGAGCCGCAGCGGGGACAGAAAAACCGTCCGCCATAGTCGCGCGTTTCGCCATCGATCGTTACTGCGTCCTCAGGGTACACCGCAGCAGCGTAAAACAGGGCGCCATGATGCTTGCGGCAGTCGAGGCAATGACAAATCCCGACCCGGTATGGGAGCCCTGATGCCACAATTCGGACGCTGCCGCACAGGCAACCGCCGGTGAATCGCTGCATGCCTTGCCTCCTTTTGAAATCAAGCCGCCAGAATGGTTACAACGAACCCTATCGAGCGTCCATGCACGATCCACCGCTCATCATGGCTGGTGCCCATTTTTTTGCTGTTCTGCAATGGCGAGAAATGCTTAAATATTCAATGGGATAGGAGAAGGGAACGTGGCCGATGATGTTTGACCGGATTACGCGCGTTGCGTTCGGTGTCGCAAGCGCATTCCTGATGCTTCTCGCGTTCGGGCTGATCGCCTATGCGGCCTATGAAGTCGTGCGCTCCCTCCTGATCGACAGAACCGACATTGGAGCAACGCTGCTCGAAGCCGTCGGTTATACGGTCATTGCCATTGCGGTGTTCGATGTCGGAAAATATCTTCTTGAGGAAGAGGCGATCCGTGGCCGCGAGATGCGGCAGGCCGCTGAAGCGCGCCGCAGCCTGACGAAGTTCATTTCCACGATCGCTATTGCCGTGTTCCTTGAGGGTCTCGTCGCCGTCTTCGAGGCCGGCAAGGAGGATCTGCGGATGATGATCTATCCGACGCTTCTGCTTTTTACCGGCGTCGCGCTTATCATCGGCCTTGGCATCTACCAGCGCTTGAGCGCCATGGTCGAGAACGAAACCAGCGATCCGGAGAGTTCAAAGAAGACACCGAAGGCAAGGACGGCGCGCGGAACGGCCTGACCGGCTAGCCCTTCAGGCATCACATATCGGAAGTCCTAACCCATTCGGCTAAGATTGCGGTCGGATCACCTAGCCTTCCGGCGCAGAAGGCGGTCTTTCGGTTTCCGTTACCCCTTATGGACAAATTGATTCCGGCTCCCGGCTGCGGTTGATTCAACGCTGCAACCGAGATTGGAAATATGGACTGGTCGGCGCTCTGGATTCTCACTCTGCTTTGTCTTGGAATGCTGGTTTACGGCCTGCTTGTGCCGGGGCGGTTCTATCATTTTCCATTTTTCGCAGCTGGCATCTTCCTCAGCTTCATCCTTCCGCAATTGCCCGGGCTTGCCAATAGCCGCTTCATTTCGGACGAGGCACTGACAAAAACCCTCCTGTTCTCGACGCTCTGCCTTGCTATGTGCGCCATAGGCTGGCGCTATGGCATGCGCGCCAGGCCGATGAAGGACCACGTTTACAGCGAAGACCATCTTTTGAAGGCTGCCGCAGTCCTCTCGGTGATCGGCGCCTATTTCTTCTATAAGTTCGGTCACCTTCCCGATGATCTTCGGCTGAAGGGCCAGCTTACGGGTCTTCCCGTCGCCTACCTGTTCTTTGCGCGGCTTCTCACCTACGGCCTCGCCATAGCGCTGGTCTGCTACGCACGGCGCAGTTCGCCGCTCGCGCTCGGCATCATACTCTTCGACACGATCTTTTACCTCGACCGCATCGTTATTGCGGGACGGCGCGGCGAGACGGCTGAATTTTGCCTGATGATCGCGCTGGCCTTCTGGTTCCAGAAGCGTTGGGTGGTGCCGCGTATCGCTGTCGTCGCCGGCCTATTCTTCGCTATCGTCGGCATGCTTGGCGCCGCCGAATACCGGCAGGCGACCTATTACGGGGCAACGCGCGACTGGAGCGCGGTGGCCGATATCAATCTTGCGGAAAACTGGAACCGTCTCCTCAAGGAGGGCGGACCGGAAATGACCAACGCCTTGATCGCCATCAACTACATCGATGAGACGCATGAATTCGACTATGGCATCGAACACTGGAACAGCATGGTCTTCACCTTCGTTCCGGCACAGATCTTTGGGCCCGAGTTCAAGAAATCGCTGATGATCCCGCAGGACTCCATGTTCGGGCGCTATACGCCGGGCGTCGGCGAAACGCCCACGGGCATGGCGGACGCCTTTGCATCATTCTGGTGGTTCGGATGCCTGAAATTCTTCCTGGTCGCCTATCTCATGGCGCGGCTCTATATGTCGGCGATGAAAGGCAACACCACCGCCCAGACAATCTACATGCTCTCGGCAGTGCAATCGATTCTCGTCATCACGCACTTTACCAACGAGATCGTCATCGCATGGGTCCATATGGCTATTTTCCTAGGGCCGGCGCTCTACTATGCGCGCATTCCCAATGCGCCGTTCTCCAAGTTCGCGGTGAACCCCGGTTGGTAGTCTTGCCCTATAGGGCAGTGGCCGCGCTCCTCAGTCCCCAGGCCAGAAGCTCCTCCGCGCGCGCGTCGGAGGACGCTTCGGCATAACAGCGCAATTCCGGCGCATTCCCCGACGCACGAAAATGGATGACCTCACCGCTCGCGAGGACGACGCGAACGCCATCGATCGAATCGCATTCCCGAATGGTCCCGACTTCGGCAAAGAACCGCTCGCGGGCCTCGCCGTCGAGGAGACCCTGGAGGAACGGACCGCTGGCGGTTGCGGAAACATGTTCAAGCCGCCCGCTGCGCGTGAAACGCGAAGGCAGGCCACCCAGAAGCTGCGATATCGTCGATCCGGTTCGTGCCGCGATACCGAGAACGCTCATGACCGGGAGCACCGCATCGCGGGTCGGGAGCGCGTCGAGCCTGTGGCCATCGAGGTCTGCCGGAGAGCCGAGAAGCACGCCGCCATTCGCCTCAAAGCCCACGACGCTCTGGTAACCGTCGTTGAGCGCCTGCTGCATGCCCTCAATGACGTAGGGCGAGCCGACCTTCGTCCGATAGACCCGCTTGAACAAGCCGCAAAGCTCGATCGCCGTATTCGACGTAACAGGCGTAACGACCGCATCCGCGCCGAGAAAATGCGCGGTCAGCAATCCAACACTGTCGCCACGCAAAAAGTTGCCGTGCTCGTCGGCGATAAGCGGACGGTCGGCATCGCCATCCGTCGATACCAGAGCATCGAGCGAGTTTTCTTTCGTTGCTGCGGCAGCAAGGTCCACATCCTCAGGACGCAGCGCCTCCGTATCCACGGGAATGAAAACGTCAGAGCGTCCTATCGCAACGACCGTGGCGCCTGCATTCGCGAGAAGATCGACGAGCACGTCGCGCGCAACCGAACTATGCTGGTAGACGCCTATGCGCTTGCCCGCCAGGGTTCCTTTTCCGAGGATTGCACGGCCTCGCGCCATATAATTCTGCAGCGCTTCCGGTGAGATAGCAGGGATGTCCGCCGGACCCGGAGTGGCTGTCTGGTCGACGTCGAGGACCGCGAGAATGCCCGCTTCGTCGGCCTTGTCGATTTCGCCGTCCGGACGATAGAATTTCAAACCATTGCGGTCGTCGGGTATGTGGCTGCCCGTCACCATAATGGCGGGTACCCCAACCCTCATCGCGCGAAGCGCCAGCGCCGGGGTTGGCAGCGGTCCGCAGTTTTCGGCCCGCATCCCGGCATCCGTTACGGCCGCCATGCAGGCGCCGGCGATACGCGGGCTGCTTGAGCGCAAATCATATCCGACAAGAACGGTGGCATCGGTAGCCGTGCCGAATGTGCGCTGCATATGTTGCAGGAAGGCGCACGTATAGGCCATGCAAACTGAATCGGTCAGATCAGTTACCAGTCCGCGCAGACCGCTCGTTCCAAATTTGAGACTGCTCATGGTTTTTCACGTTGGGGAAGAGGGTGACTATGGAAACGCTACTATATGCAGCATTTTCTCCCTTGGACACCCAGACGTGCGTCTACGACGGCCTAACAAGGCGTCTCAGCCCTTTGCCTCCGCCAGGAGCCGCGACACGGTGGCCTCGGTTGAAACCTGCCAATCCGGCGCGCGCCAACCGAAAACCTTGAAAAACTTGTCCGTAGAAAGCCGCGAATTGAAGGGGCGCTTGGCCTTGGTCGGATAATCGGCACTGGCAATGTCGGCGACCTCGGCAAAAGGTCCGCCGTTGTTGCGGCTCGATGCAAAGATTGCCCGGGCAAAGCCGCTCCAATTGATATTGCCGGTCCCCGCGAGATGATAGATGCCATAGCCTGTAAACGACGGTTCAACGTCGATGCGCCTGGCCGTCTCAATGATCGCGTCGGCAATATCGATTGCCGAGGTGGGGTTGCCCCATTGATCGCTGACGACCGAGACCTGGTCGCGCGTTTCGGCAAGGCGCAGCATTGTCTTGACGAAGTTCTTGCCGAAAGGGCTGTAGACCCAGGCCGTGCGCAGGATGATGTGCCGCGGATTGGCGGCGATTACAGTAGCCTCGCCATCAAGCTTGGTCCTGCCATAGACGCCCTGCGGACCTGTCGCGTCCGTCTCGGTGTAGGGCGCTTCACCGTCGCCCGCGAAAACATAGTCGGTTGAAAGATGGATAACCGGAACGCCGAGGTCGGCAGCGGCCCGCGCTACAGCACCGGCGCCAAGGGCATTGATTGCGTGGGCGAGATCAGGCTCGTCTTCTGCCTGATCGACCGCCGTGTAGGCGGCAGCCGAAACGACAATATCCGGCTTCGCCTCGGCAATGGCTGTGGCCACGGTTGACGGCACGGCAAGGTCGAGACCAGGGCGTCCGAGGGCAATGATTTCGATATCGCTATGGCCCGCAGCACGCTCGACGAGGCTGCGTACGACCTGCCCCTCGGTGCCGGTGGCAACGATCCTCATGCGCTCGCCTTGATGTCCGCGCCGAGACGCTCGCCTGCATACCGGCCGCTGCGGATCGGCTCCCACCACCATTCATTGGCGAGGTACCAGTCGATCGTCTTGGCAAGACCCGTCTCGAACGATTCCTGCGGGATCCAGCCGAGGTCGCGCTCGATCTTCGAGGCATCGATGGCATAGCGGCGATCATGGCCGGGCCGATCGGAAACGAAGGTGATTAGGTCGCGGTAGCGCCCGCCACCCTTGCGCGGCCGCTTCTGATCCAGAATATCGCAGATCGTTTCGACGACGTTCAGGTTGGTCTTTTCGTTGTGGCCGCCGATATTATAACTCTCGCCGACGGCGCCCTTGGTAACGACGGTCTCGAGCGCGCGCGCGTGGTCCTCGACATAGAGCCAGTCGCGGACATTGGCGCCCTTGCCGTAGACGGGCAATGGCTTGCCATCGAGGGCGTTCAGGATGACCAGTGGAATCAGCTTCTCCGGAAAATGGAACGGCCCGTAATTGTTCGAGCAGTTGGATAGCACCACCGGCAGGCCATAGGTCTCGTGCCAGGCGCGCACCAGATGGTCGGATGCCGCCTTCGATGCCGAATAGGGGGACGACGGTGCATAGGGCGTCTCTTCGGTGAAGATGCCGCTGTCGAAGGGCAGGTCGCCGAATACCTCATCCGTCGAGATGTGGTGAAAGCGGAAGGCGCTCTTTGCGTCAGCCGGCAGTTCGCGCCAATAGGCCAACGCGGCGTTGAGCAGGCGGAATGTGCCGACGATGTTCGTCTCGATGAAAGCGCCCGGGCCATCGATGGAGCGATCGACATGGCTCTCCGCTGCAAGATGCATGACAGCGTCGATGTTCTCGCTCCGCAGCAGGTCCAGCATCGTCGCATCGTCGCAAATATCGGCCTGCACGAAGCGGTAGTTCGGATAGTTTTCGATCTGGCGCAGCGATGTGAGATTGCCGGCATAGGTCAGCTTGTCGACGTTGACCACATGATTGCCCGGATTGGCTGCAAGCTGGCGACAAACCGCCGAGCCGATAAATCCAGCACCCCCCGTAACGAGAATCCGCATCAAATATACTCCGTTAAAAAATGAAGGTTTCAGCGTCGGCGAGCCGCGGCGCCCCGCGATCCTTGTCCGAAAGCTGGATCAAATCTGTGGCGACAGGCCAGTCGATGCCGATCTCCGGATCATCGAAGCGGATCGAACGGTCATGTGCCGGCGAATAATAATCGGTGACCTTGTAGACTACCTCGGTATTCTCCTCGAGCGTCATGAAGCCGTGGGCAAAGCCCTTCGGAACGAAAATCTGGTTCCATTTCGCAGCGGAAAGTTCGAGCGCAACCCACTTGCCGAAGGTCGGCGAGCCTTTGCGAATATCGACCGCAACGTCGATGATCGAGCCGCGAACGACGCGCACCAGCTTGTCCTGCGCCTTCGGCGGCAATTGGTAATGCAGCCCGCGCAGCACGCCCTTGGCAACCGAGAGCGAGTGGTTGTCCTGAACGAAGACGAGGTCAATTCCGGCATCCTTGAACAGGGACGCGTTATAGGTTTCCGAAAAGAAGCCGCGGTCGTCGCCGAAACGCTTCGGCGCGATCTCGAGGACGCCGTCGAGGCCGAGGGGGCGTATATCAAGCATCTGTCGCAAGCTCCGCAATACGCCGGCGCAGGTAGGCGGCATAGCCGGTCTTTCCAAGCTGCGCGGCCCGAGCCAGAACCTGCTCATCGTTGATCCAGCGGTTCTGATACGCAATCTCCTCCGGGCAGGCGATCATGACGCCCTGGCGGTGCTCGATCGTCCTGACGAAGGATGAGGCCTCGTGCAGGCTGTCGTGGGTACCGGTGTCCAGCCAGGCATAGCCGCGCCCCAACCTTTGCACGTGCAGATCGCCGCGCTCGAGGTAAATATTGTTGACGGCGGTGATCTCCAGTTCGCCGCGCGCCGACGGCTTGATGTTGGCCGCAATGTCGACAACGTCGTTGTCGTAGAAATAAAGGCCTGTGACTGCCCAATTGGATTTTGGCTTCTGCGGCTTTTCCTCAATCGAGATCGCCCGCTTGGTTGCGCGGTCAAACTCGACCACGCCATAGCGTTCGGGATCCTCGACGTGATAGGCGAAAACCGAAGCGCCCTTTTTGCGGTCGGCCGCCTCCTTGCACAATCGCGACAGGCCGTCGCCGTAATAGATATTGTCGCCGAGTACCATGGCGACAGGGTCGTTGCCGATGAATTCGCGCCCGATGATGAAGGCTTCCGCGAGGCCGTTGGGCTCCGGCTGCTCGGCAAATGTCAAATTGAGGCCAAAATCGCTGCCGTCGCCGAAAAGGTCGCGGAATACAGGCAGATCGCGCGGTGTCGATATAATCAGAATGTCTCGGATGCCCGCGAGCATGAGCACGCTCAGCGGGTAGAAGATCATCGGCTTGTCGTAGATCGGCAAAATCTGCTTTGACACCGCAATCGTCAGTGGATAAAGCCGCGTTCCGCTGCCGCCAGCTAAAATAATACCCTTCATGTAAGCAAAATTCCTACGTTATCGATAGCTTGGAACCGTTATCCTATCCGCTTGGCTAGGACAACTCCTCAATGGGCGATCGCCCGCCAAGAGGAGGTATGCCGCTTAAGGGGGAAAAGCGGCATGAAATCGACCGCACCGCCAAGCCGTCGCCATTTCCCGGTTCCGAATTGCGACAGGCAGTCACTATTAAGTCCCAATCTAATGTGCTAACCGCGAGGCTCTGCAAAAGGACGACAGAAGAGAGACTGCAATTCGATGGCCACAGCGACCTCGCAAAAGATGACGGCATGGCAAGATATTTCCGCGTCCCTTGCCAATTTTCGACTGGCGGCGCTGCTCGGATGGCAGGACGTTGCCCAGCGCTACCGCAGATCGAGCGTCGGCGCTTTCTGGCTCACGATCAACATGGGTGTGCTTATCGGCGCGCTCGGATTGGTCTTCGGCACGATCTTCAACACGCCCATGTCGGAGTTCCTGCCGTTCATATGCGTCGGCCTGATCATGTGGGGTTATTTCTCGAGCCTCGTGACCGAGGGTTGCGGCAGCTTCGTTGCCAATACCGAGACAATGCTACAGCTTCCGATCCCGTTTTTCACCTATATCCTGCGGACCTGGTGGCGCAATACCATCATCCTCGCCCACAACATCATCATCTTCCCTCTGGTCCTCTTGATCTTTGGCAAGTTCGTCAATTTCGACGCACTATTGGCCATTCCCGGCTTCATCCTGGTGTCGGTCAATCTGCTTTGGGTGATGGTCATTCTCGCGGTTCTGTGCACGCGCTATCGCGATTTGACGCAGATCGTCCAGAATATCATGCAGGTCGGCATGTATGTGACGCCGATCATGTGGATGCCGAAAAATCTTCCGGGCGGCGCGCGCTCGCAGCTCATGCTCGACTACAATCCATTCTATCATCTCATCAGCATTGTGCGCGAACCGCTGCTCGGCGGCGTTGCAACACCGCTCAACTGGATCGTCTCGATCGGCATGGCCCTTATCGGTTGGGTCATCGCACTGCTGTTTCTTAATCGTTACCGCACCCGGATTACTTATTGGCTATGAACATTACATCCCCGCTCCAATTTGCGCAGGCAGACATGACGTCGATGCACCTTGAAAATGTGACCGTGGATTTTCCGATCTACAACACGCGCAGCAGATCGCTGAAGAACCAGGTCATGAGCCTGGCGACGGGTGGCACCATCGGCTCGAACCCGGAAGGTCATGTCGTCATTCGCGGGCTCGAGAATGTTACGCTCAGCCTCAAGGAGGGCGAGCGGCTCGGGCTGATCGGCCATAATGGATCCGGCAAGACAACGCTCCTGCGCGTCATGAGCGGCGTCTACTACCCATCCCGCGGCAAGATCACCATCAATGGCAAGTGCACGTCGCTCATCAACATTTCGCTCGGCATCGACCCCGAGGCGACGGGCCGGGAAAATATCGGAATTCGCGGCGCGCTGCTCGGCTTCAAGAAAAAGGAACTGGCGGAACGGTTGGCGGAGATCGAGGAATTCTCGGAACTCGGCAACTTCCTCGACATGCCGGTGCGCACCTATTCAACCGGCATGCAGCTACGCCTTGCCTTCTCGATCTCGACAGTGATTCAGCCGGAGATCCTGATCATGGACGAATGGCTGGCGACCGGCGACGAAGGGTTCCAGCAAAAGGCCAATGAGCGCCTGCACGATCTCGTCAACAAGACCAAAATCCTGATCATTGCCAGCCATTCAAGAGACCTGCTCGTGAAGAACTGCACACGCATTGTCTGGCTTGAACATGGGCGGGTCAAGATGGACGGCGATGCCGAGACCGTGGCCAACGCCTATTTCGGCCATCACTGACAGCTGCATACCTTCGATCAGATCTTACCGAGAATCGCTGCCACATAGAGGCCAAGCTGCCCGAGCGCAGTCTGCCGATAGACACCGGATCGAACGAAATAATAGAGCCGTCGCAAGGGCCCGCGTCCTCGCGCTTTGCTGAACTCGTCGAGGATACCGCGCGATTCTGAGGTAAGAAGGTCGCGGCTTCGCTCAAGTCCTTGCAAGTTGAGGTCGGTCCACTCGGAAAGACGTCCCTTGAAGAGCAGGCGCAACCGCTGCATAGCGGCCATGACGCCTATATTGGTTCCGAACTGATTGCGCACATGCTGGCGGTAGCGCATGAGCATTTCCGGGCAATAGCGAACCTCGCCGCCCGCCCCCGAAACGATCAGGTAGATCCACCAATCATGGCTGACGAAGCCGGTGCGCCGTGAAGCGTCGGCAAGCAAGAGACGCGCTGCATGATTGAAGAGCATGGTGTTGCCGCCCGCGAGGCTCTGCGCCAGCGCATTTCTGAAGCTGGGTGAGCGCCTGAACAGCGCTGAAGGCGCGATGGTTTCGCCGTCTTCGGTTATCGCGAGGGTTCGCGAGCAGAACAAGGCGGGCGTCGACAAGGGAATTTGCTCGATCGAAGCCACTGACTTGGCTATCTTTTCTGGCTCCCAGATGTCGTCCTGATCGGAAAATCCGTAATAGTCGGAGATGATACCGGGATTGACGATCAGGGAGCGAAAGTTCTCCGCGTAACCCTTGCACGGTCCGGGCAGGATAGTGAACCTGCCCTTCGGCCACTTGCCGCGCCATACTTCCAGCACCTCCAAGGTGGTGTCGGTCGATCCGTCGTCCGAAACCCATATATCGATCGCGGGGTAGGTCTGGTTTTCGATCGAGGCCAGTTGCTCGTCCAGAAACTTGGCGCCGTTATAGGTTGCAAGGAGGATTGAAACCACTCCGGTGGATGGGGCGCCTGGCAATGCGTTAAAATCCCTGCTGAAGAATGTTCTGGCTGTCTCATGCAGATACAGCTTTTTTCCGTCGCGCATAGCCCAAAATCGCGATCGCCCCTCCTCGCCCCGCCGCCTGTTCCCGGCATTCGGCAAAACAAATGCCAAAAACATGCGATCGGGGGTTTGCATCCTCCAAGAATTCAACTATATGACGACCCGCACCGGCCGCTGCCGGTCGGCTGTTGGGGAATAGGTTAACGGTAGACCCACGGACTCTGACTCCGTTAGTCCTGGTTCGAATCCAGGTTCCCCAGCCAACTGATTTCAACACATTTTCTGATAATTGCAGCGCCAGGCTGTGCACTGCTCCGTGCACCACGTCTGTGCGATCTCCCCTGAAGTGAGCGCGCCATGGACAGGCGGGAAACCCGACCGAAACGGCGGCGGCACGGGCATCGGCGATCCACTGTTCCCACATTTATTGGAAACTAAACAACGGATTGGCCCTTCGCCTGTCTCAACGAAGTTGACCCTATCGTCACGTCGGAAGCCTGCTGTAAGTCAATAGTCGAACCGTACACAAGCGATTGCGCGTTGCCGTCGTTATTGGCGCTACGCAGGCTTATCACTCTTGCCAGTTCGGGCAGGAGGCCATCGCCGCGCCGCGCAGCGATTGCGTGCATGCCGGTCAACAGGTTCTCCATGGGTCTCCACTCCAGCTTGGATATGCCTTACCGTTGCACTCGCTCAAGCAGTGTGCCACCCGATTCCTGCACATGCCGGGAATTCAACCTGGGGAAACTGCACGCTACCGCCGCAACGGCGATGGACAGCACGGCTTTTGCCACCGCTCCGATAACCGTTGCCGGTAAAGTGGCGAGCGTGGCCTCGATAAGGACGGGCGCTGTTGCCTTACTGCAAATACGCTGGACGGGTCCGCCGGGCGTATCCGGCTTCCCAGCCAACAAATTTCAGGAAATTTCTATCATCTTCGAGACGTGCCTCGCGATGGCGAGGCAGGATGTGAGGCCAGGGCTCTCAATGCCGAAGAGATTGACGAGGCCCTTCACGCCGTGCGTTTCTGGACCTTCGATGACGAAGTCTGCAGCCGGCTCGCCATCGATCACAAGCTTTGGCCGTATGCCGCAATAGGCCGGCTGCAAGGCATCGTCCGCAAGCTCCGGCCAGTATTTGCGGATTTCGGCGTAGAAGCGATCGGCGCGCTGCGGGTCGACGGAATAATCGATCTCTTCGACCCATTCGACGTCCGGGCCAAACCGCATGCGCCCGTCGAGATCAAGGGTAAGATGCACGCCAAGCCCTCCCTCTTCCGGCACCGGATAGATCAAATGCCTGAAGGGCGTCCTGCCGGGTGCCGAAAAGTAGTTTCCCTTGGCATAGCGGGCCCGCGGAACGAACCTCTGCGGCAGGCCGGCAATCGTTGACGCCACCGCCGGCGCGTCGAGGCCGCAGGCGTTGACGAAGATCGACGTGTGCAATTCGTAGCGCCGGTCGTTCTCGACGCCGATGGTCTCGAGCCGCAGCCCGATATCATCGACCTCGCCGCCCACCACTCGTGTGCCAAAGGCAATCGCTGCACCGTGGTCCTGCGCGTCGCCAAGCAGCGCGAGCATCAGTCCATGGCTATCGATGATGCCCGTCGAGGGCGAAAGCAGCGCTCCATTGCAGGAAAGGTCCGGCTCCCGGCTTTTGGCCTCCGCTGCCGACAGTTCGACAAGATCGTCAACTCCGTTGGCGCGGGCGCGCGAGGCTATCGTCGCCAAAGTCCCGATCTGGTCCTCGTTGGTTGCGACGATCAGCTTGCCGCAGCGCTTGTGCGCAACCCCATGACTTTCGGCGAAAGCATAGAGCGCCCTGCTCCCAGCAACGCAAAACCGCGCCTTGAAGCTATCTTGCGGGTAATAGATACCCGCATGGATGACCTCGGAATTGCGTGAGCTGGTCCCGGTACCGATGGTTTCCGTCGCCTCGACAACGAGCGTCTCGATGCCGCGCAGCGCAAGTTCCCGGGCAATCGCCAGGCCGATGACACCGCCGCCAGCAATGACGCATTCGACGCGTTCCAACGTTTTTCAGTGCCTTCCATGCGTTGCGAGCGGAGCAAGCTTGCGTTCGAGGCTTTGCAGCGTTTCCATGATCTGCAGCCCGACCCGTTCATAGCATGGATAATGCAAAAGATGCTCGTTGTCCCAATCGGCAGGCGACAGGCCGTGGGGGCAGCAATCCTGGGGCGCGGAGTTCTTGAGTTCTGTAAGGTATTCCTGGACTGAAAAGGAGCTCGGCGGCGTGCCCGTTGCCACATGCATGAAAAGTGCACGCAGCCAGAACTGGGTGGCCATAAGTTCGATGCGTATTTGTTCGTCTTCGATCATTAAAATTCAGATCCCGCCGCAAGGGTTTAAAGCCATCTAACTAAAGACCTTTTTGTTATTGATTGATAATTCGGCTTGACGGATAGAGGACGCATCCAAAAGCGGACTGTCTGCATGCCCGCCACGGCAGTATTATAGCCGCGGTGCACGTTCGACCGATGTCAAGTGGCGTCTCGCTACATCCGATTGATCGCGCGGTCAGCCAGATTTCGCACGGCTTACCTCAAACGGCTTAGCGTGCGCTATCTCATTAGGCATCTTAAATGCCGTCCCTGCTACAGTTACCTTCGTTGGATCACGGGAGGCAAATCATCTCCTATTGCTGTGCGATCGCAAAACAATCAACAATCAATGCCCTTCGCACATGCGGCATCGAAGCGACATACAGGAGCGCATCAATTGGGCACAGTACGCCGGGCTTTTTTCATGGCGACCTTGGAGCAATATTCCCAAGTGATCGTAAGCTTGGCAATGATCGCCGTTCTTTCGCGTCTGTTGGACACGACAGCAATCGGTATTGCGGTCATAGGCCTCGGAATTGGTACGATTGCGTTCAATATCCGCGAGTTTGCCACCTCGGAGTATCTCATTCAGCGCATCGACGTTTCGCGTGAGGATATCCGCACCGCTTTTACGCTGATGTTCGGCACATCGCTTCTTATCTGCTGCTGCCTGTCTGCCTTCGCCCCGTGGATCGCGGAGTTCTACGCTCAGCCGGCCCTGAAGATGTTCATCATTATTCTGGCATTCTCCGGCGTTATCGATTCGTCCGTCAGCACCATCGCCGCCTTGCTGAAGCGGGATATGCAATTTGGAGCGATGACCCGTATCAACGCCCTCGGCGTCATCACCAATGCCGCCGTCACGGTCACGCTGGCCTGGTTCGATTTCGGCTTCATGAGCTATGCCTGGGGTACGCTGGTTTCCGCCTTGGTGCGGATGGTTCTTGCGTTTCACGCACGCCCCATTCTCTGGATGTATCGCCCATGCCTCAAGGGTTGGCGGTCCTTCTTCGTCTTCGGCGGTTATAAGGGAGCCTCGACCGTCCTCGACCGAACCTACGAAGCGCTGCCCCAACTCGTTCTCGGACATTTCATGCCGCTCACCGCCGTCGGCCTGTTCAACCGCGCCAATCTCGTATGCGGGCTCCCCGACAAGTTCATGCTGTCGGCGCTGTTCTCCATTGCTTTCCCGGCCTTTGCCGCTGAGGTTCGACAAAATCGCAGCGTAAAGGAAGCCTATCTCAGGTTGATCAGCTATATCACCGCCCTTTACTGGCCGGCTCAGCTTGTCCTCGCAATCCTGGCCTACCCCATCGTCCATATCGCCCTCGGACCGGCGTGGGATGGAGCGGTGCCACTCGTCCAGCTCCTGTCACTGGCCGCGATATTCTGGTTTCCGAATATTCTGACGTTCCCGGTTCTTGTTGCCTTGGGCGCCAACAGGGAGGCATTCGAGGCGAACTTCATCGGTCGAGGTCTGGCGATGGTGGTTATCTGCGTCGCAAGCTTCTATGGCCTTTACGCACTCGTCTTCAGCCAGTTCATCGTCCTGCCCTTCCAAATGGCGATTTCATTGATCTATGTGCGCCGGCATGTACCGTTCGCATGGACTGAGTTCGCTGCGATACTTTGCAACAGCGCGCTTGTCACCTTCGGGGCTGTCATAGGGCCACTCGGCGTATTGGCGGCACACGGTTTCGCATTCGACCTGTCGATCGGTCTTGCGCTCGTCGCGACCCTCCTTTCTGCGGCCGGGTGGCTAACGGCACTCGTCCTGACGAAACATCCTCTCCTTGACGAAATCATCCACATGGTCGAGCTGTTCATGCCCCGGCTGCTCGCAAACAGGCCAGGGGTCCCCGCCGAATGATGACCTGGCACCGACATCCGTTTCATAGGATCAATCGATGAAATCGGTCGATGTCGTCATACCGAACTATAACTATGCCCGTTACCTGCGAGGTTGTGTCGAAAGTGCCTTGAACCAGAATGTCGATGTAATTCGCGTGTTGATCATCGACAATGCTTCGACCGACGGCAGCCAACAGATAGCGCGCGATATCGCAGCGCAAGATCCACGCGTCGAACTCCTGCTTCGCGAAAAGAACATGGGACCTCATGCCTCATTCAATGATGGAATCGAGTGGGCCCAGTCGGACTATTTCCTCATCCTCTGCTCGGACGATCTCCTTGCCCCCGGGACACTCGAAAACGCGGTCGGTTGCATGGAGGCGAACCCGAACGTTCACCTGACGCATGGGGCAACGTTCTTCCAGATCGAGGGCAGAGGCAGCGATACCGCGCCGAACATTGGCGCAAGGGCGCAGTGGACGATCAAGGATGGCCCGACTTTTCTGAAAGACATTTGCCAGGCCGGCCTCAACTACGTGAGCGGGCCGACCGTCGTGGTCCGTACGTCTGTCCAGAAGCAAGTCGGATACTACAACCCCGAATTGAGCCACACTGACGATATGGAAATGTGGATGAGATTTGCATTGCGTGGCTCGATTGCATCCACCGAGGCGGTTCAGGCCATCGCGCGTGTCCATTCGAACAACCAGTCTGCGACTGTTGGAAACATTCGTCAATGGAGCATTGAGTTTGAGGATGCTTACAACGCGTTCTTCAATGGTGTCGGCGCGCACCTCGACAATTCCGAGGAACTGTTGCGCACGGCGCGTCTCGCGCTCAGCGACCGGGCCTACTGGTCGGCCATCGCTCTGATATGCCGCGGCGAACCCGGCGGACGCGAACTGTTTGCCAGGGCCTTGCACCTGCATCCGGCCGCCGCATTGTTGCCGCCCGTGGGATATCTGTGGAAGCGTGCTGGCGCCTGGTCTTTGGCCAAAGCCAGTATTGCATCGCTAACGCGGCGGATGACTGGAACTGCGATTGCAGATTGAAGCTCCGGCGGGCTACGCGCCGATCACCCGGCGATGACGCGATGTAGCAGGACGGCTTCCTGTTCCGCCAGCTTTTCTTGAAGCGAACGATTGACCCCCGCTATCTCTTGCTTGACGGCATCCACGTTGCCAAGCACCTGGTTGGTCTGCTGTTTGAGCTTTTCGACATCAAAGGTTTCAATGTGTTGGCAATAATGAGCCTGTCTGAACTGGGACAGCAGATAGTCGTTCTTTAAATTATAGCTCAAGGAAATTGTCGGCCGGCCCGATTTCAGCGCACAGACCACGTTGTGATAACGTGAGACAACGACGATGTCCGTCTGTGCGATTTCGCCCATCAGCTCGTGCAACGACCCGCCGTGACCGACCGCGATGCGCTCCATGGGAATATCGGGCCGTGTCGAGGAAATTGACTTCATCAACTGCTTTACGGCTCTGCCATCGCGCAGATCGCCGGTCAGAAGGCGTGCGTTATGTCCTTCGTCAATCAGCCAGCAAATATATTGGGTCAGTTTCGCAATATAGTCGTTGTGGATACGTTCGCCTTCCGCATTGTCTGCATTCGCCTTCTTCCATCCATGGTAATCCATCACACCGACCCCGACGGTCGTGCGCGCCGTGTCTTTCGCGGGTACCGAGACAGGCAAGGGAAGCCGAAAGGCAATGTCCGGATAGCGCAGGTCCGGCGTCACGTCGAGCCCAATCCCCTTCATGTATTCCAGTGAGAAATCATCGCGATACGACCTGTATTGCGCCATTCTGGCCGCAGATTTCAAAAACCAGCGACTTAAGGGGTTTTCAATGGGACCCGCTCCAATACTGACGAAGGCGATGCGCGCATTTTGCAGACGCGCAGCGAGGCACCAGCGAAATACAACGAAAGGCCAACCGAACGCGGTCTCCTGAAAGTCATCGAGAATCCCCGTGCCGGGGATGATCAGGACACTCACGCCGCGCAGTCCACTGATGACGGCATAAAGGCTGCCCAGCCTGCGTGGAAAATCCGCGAGCAACCGATTGAGCCTGTTGGACCAATTGCCTTCAAGCTTGACGCCGCCGATGCTGATTGCATCGACCTTGTAGCGTTCCGTGACGGCAGCTGGATTGGAACAGACGCAAAGCAGCGTGGCCTCCTGTTTGGAAGCGCGCAGGAAATCGAGCATGGCTTCGAGCGAACCGTCATTGCCGGTGTTTCCGCTGCCAAACTGACCTAGCAAGCCGATTTTCATTCAAGCCCTCAATTGTACATTTGCTCGGACCACCGATCGACGCATACTCAACACCTGACCCAAATTCTGTGGCGTGCCGTTGTTCGAACAAGCGGGGTCGATTGGGCACCGGATTTGATCTTGCTGCGCTGCGATGCAAAAAAACACATGGCTCTTGGAACACCGGGGGCACCCGAACGATGAAGGTGTTCCCCCAAAAGGCTACGGCATCTGCCCATCGCGGCAGGTACAGTCGCGAGCCAAATTGCCACTATTATTGCATTGTGGCCGGGCGATGTGGCGCGGACCCCAGCAGGATGAAGTGGAATGAAGTTCGCCTATTTTGTACGCCCGCATATCGGCGGAACCTACACGGTCTTCAAGCAGTTGCGCGAGGGGCTCGCGCCCTACGGCATCGAGGTCTGCTGGATGTCGATGGGCCATGCCGAAGCGCTGAAGGACCCGGAATGGTTCCCGGAATTTGCGCTTGGCACGGCAATCAGTACGGATGGACTGGCGAACGAGCGCGATCAAGCCCGGGCTCTCGCGGCCGCAATTGAAGCAGGCGGCTTCGACGGCGTATTCATCAACGTGCTCAGCGATCGAATCCAAACCAACATCGCGCGCTACCTGCCGGAAGCGATCACGCGTATCATGATCGTGCACAACATCACCGCCGGCACCTATGCAGCTGCGGTCGCCGTGCGTGATCATGTGCATGCCGCAATCGGTGTTTCGGATCGGATCCAGTCCGATCTCGTCAGGACCATGGGTTTTGATGCAGACCATACGTTCGCGATTCCGCACGCAGCCGAGACCCGATTGTCGAGACTGCTCAATCGTACGCCGCGAGCCACGGAACCGCTTCGCCTCGTGTTCCTCGGCCGCGTCGAGGACGCTTCCAAAGGCGTATTCTGGCTCGCCGACATTCTCGACCATCTCGACGCCTCCATTCACCTGACCATCGCGGGGGATGGCCCAGACCTACAGGCGCTGAAGCTCAAGCTTGCCCGCCATGGCAAGCGCGTCACCTTTCTCGGAGCCGTACACCCGAAAGAGGTTCACAGGGTCCTAATCCATCAGGATGTGATGATCATGCCGTCGCGGTTTGAGGGCTTTGGCCTCACGCTGACAGAGGCGATGGCAGTCGGCTGCATCCCCGTCGTTTCGCGCATCCGGGGCGTCACCGACACGATCATCGACGATGGCATCAATGGTTTTCTCTTTCAGATCGGCAACAGCGCAGAGGCCGCTCGGATCATTACCGGCATTGCGGCGAATCCGGAGGCGGCGCAGCTCCTTTCGAGTGCCGCACGAGACAAGGCGGAGCATGTCTTCACCCTCGATGCGATGGCGCGTCGCTATGTCGAGGTCATCCGGAACATCGGGGCCGCCCCCCCCGAAATCGCGCCTCCGCTCAGCTTTGCCGACTGGTCGTTCCCGAGAGGGCTTCGTCCGGGCCTGCGCACCTATATCCCGACTCCGATCAAGAACTGGCTGCGCGTCATGCGGGAAAGAACTTGAAGTCTAGGTCCCTACCCCTTTTGACGCTGCTGCTGACTGAATTGCCGAAGTGAATTTTCCCGGCGCCGCCGTCATATTTGATCGTGGGAGAAAACGCCCGCGTCGTGGTTATGAGGTTAGCAAATGTCGACATTGATCGAGAGCTTCGAAAAATCGGACCAGTTGCGCGGGCCGGCGCATCACCTCATCCCGGGCGGCGCCCATACTTACGCGAAGGGCGATGATCAATATCCGGTGCTATCCCCTGGCTTCATAGCGCGCGGGCTCGGCAGCCATATCTGGGACGTCGATGGCAACGAATATATCGAATATGGCATGGGCAACCGGGCCGTCGGGCTTGGCCATGCATACGCCCCGGTGCTCGAAGCGGTCACCCGGCAGTTACAGCGCGGCTGTAACTTTGTCCGTCCAGCAGATATCGAAGTCGAATGTGCCGAGACCTTTCTTGAAACAATCCCGACGGCCGACATGGTCAAGTTCTGCAAGGACGGATCCCACGCAACGTCAGGCGCGGTCCGTCTGGCACGAGCGGTCACGGGCCGGGACTATATTGCCCGCTGCAGTGACCATCCATTCTTTTCGACCGATGACTGGTTCATCGGTACGACGGAAATGAATGCCGGCATACCGCGAGCCATCCAGGAACTGACACTCGGGTTCAAGTATAATGACATTGCAAGCGTCAAGGCGCTGTTCGAGAACCATCCGGGAAAGATCGCCGGATTGATTCTCGAGGCATCGCGCGGAGACGATCCGGAAAACAATTTCCTGCATGAAGTGCGCAATCTTTGCCACCGCAACGGCGCGCTCTTCATTCTCGACGAGATGATCACCGGTTTTCGTTGGCATGTCGGCGGCGCTCAACAGTTCTATCGTATCGAGCCCGACCTCTCCTGTTTCGGTAAGGCACTCGGCAACGGCTTCTCCGTCTCCGCACTTGCCGGCAAGCGCGAATTCATGCGTCTCGGCGGGCTGGAAGAGACGGGCAAGCCCCGGGTATTCCTTCTGTCGACCACGCACGGGGCGGAAACGCACGCCTTGGCGGCGGCGATCGCCACGATGCGCATCTATCGGAACGAACCGGTCATCGAACATCTCTACGATCAGGGCCAGGCCTTGCGCGCCGGGATCGCGCAGGCAACGACGCGTCATGGTCTCAGCGCCTACGTCAAGGTAACCGGCCGCGCCTGCTGTCTGGCCTATGCGACGCTTGATCAGGATCGAGCCCCTTCCCAGGCATTCCGCACCCTGTTCCTTCAGGAAACCATCAAGCGCGGCATCCTCATGCCGTCGCTGGTGGTGAGCTACACCCATAGCGAAGAAGACGTGGCCCGCACGATCGATGCAGTTGACGGGGCGTTGGGCGTCTACAAGCAGGCGCTCGAAAACGGCGTCGAGAACTACCTCGTCGGACGCCCGTCAGACGTCGTCTTCCGTCGGTTCAACACCGGACCTGTGGAGCACCGCCAACTGGAACGTGCATCGAATGGCTGAATATATCCGGCGATGGGCATGCCTGTTGCTGGTGCTTTTTCCATTTACTAGCCATGCAGATCCGGTGGCATTTCCGCTGCGCGTTTCAGAAAATCACCGCTATCTCGAGGATGCTTCCGGCAAGCCATTCCTCGTCACCGGGGATGCCGCCTGGTCGCTGATTGGCGAACTGTCGCGCGAAGAGGCGGACAAGTATCTCGCGGACCGGCAAAAACGTGGTTTCAACACGATCCTCGTATCGTTGATTGAACACCGCTTCAGCCGCAAGGCACCGCGCAATTTCTATGACCGCGATCCGTTCCTCGCGAAGGGCGACTTCAGCCGGCCAAACGACGCCTATTTCGACGATGCCGACTTTATCCTGCAGAAAGCCCAGGAGCGCGGTTTTCTTGTCCTTCTCGTGCCGTCCTATCTCGGAGCAGGCGGTGGTGACGAAGGCTGGTACAAGGAAATGGAGGATGCAGGACCGGCAGCCCTCAAATCGTACGGGCGCTATCTCGGCCAGCGTTTTCGAAAGTACAAGAACATCGTTTGGGTTCAGGGTGGAGACTACAACCCGCCAGACCCCGTACTGGTCAATGCGGTCGCGGAGGGGCTGGCCGAAACAAATCCCGAAGCTCTCCAAACCGTTCACGGAAGTCCGGATACCGATATTCAGCGGATGTGGGCGGAGGCGAAATGGCTCAGTTTCGATACACTCTACACGTATGACGAGGTAGAGGACAAAGCGCTCGAACGCTACACTTCCAACGCAAAAACCCCATTCCTGTTCGTCGAAGGCGCTTATGAGGGGGAACACGACTCGACCGAGCAGAGCCTTCGTGAGATCGCATACGATGCCCTCCTCGGCGGCGCCTGCGGCCAGATATTCGGCAACAACCCCATCTGGCATTTTTCCGGGCCTGGACTTTTTGACACCAAGGACAATTGGGAAGTGGCCCTCGGAAGCCGCGGAGCACAAAGCATCGGCTATTTGAAGCAGTTCTTTGACGCATTGCCATGGTGGAAACTCGAGCCCGAACAGGGAAGGCTTCTGGTGTATCGGGACACACTATTTCCGGGCACCGCGTTTGGAAGCATGTCGAAGGACGGTAGCCTCGCCGTGATCTATGTTTCAGGGCGCAGCGACGTCGCCATCAATTCGGCGGCACTTGCGTCCCACGCCAAGCGCGCCCGCTGGTATGACCCTGCATCCGGCAAATATACGGATGCCGCCGAGCAGAAAACCCAGCGGCGTGAAACGGTAACATTTGAAGTTCCGGCTGCGCAAAATGCGGCCGGTTATACGGATTGGCTCCTCGTGTTTGAGGATCGCGGCTAGAGTCCGGTTTCGGTGAAAGTGCAATCGGGCAAAAGGCGTAGAGAGCCTCCCCAAAGTGTAGCCCTTGTTACACCCTGATCCACCGAACTCCTCTCTCGCTGTCGAACGCGCCGGGAAGTACCGTTTTTTACAAATCGAACGTAAATTTCAAAAGGATTGCGACATGAAAGTACTCGTGACAGGGCATCGGGGTTACATCGGAACGGTCATGGTGCCTTTCCTGATGAAGGCTGGCCACGACGTTCATGGCTATGACGCCGAACTCTATCGCAGCTGCGGCTATGCGCCGGGCGGCTCGATCAAGGATGTTCCGGGGCTCTGCAAGGACGTGCGCGACGTCGAGGTAAGCGACTTGAAGGGTTTCGATGCGGTCATCCATCTTGCCGCGTTGTCGAACGACCCCTTGAGCAACCTCAATCCGGATATCACCTACGAGATCAATCACCGTGGCAGCGTCAAATTTGCCGAGACCGCCAAGAAGGCTGGCGTTTCGCGCTTCCTCTTTGCGTCTTCCTGCAGCAATTACGGCAAGTCCGGCGAGGGCATGATCGACGAGACGGGCGAACTCAATCCGGTAACGGCCTATGGTTCGTCCAAGGTGCTTGCGGAAAAAGACATAGCCAAGCTTGCCGATGACAATTTCACCCCGACTTACCTGCGCCCGGCAACAGCCTATGGCCTTTCGCCGATGCTGCGCTTCGATATCGTCCTCAACAACCTTGTTGCATGGGCAGTGACCGAAGGCGTGATCCTCCTGAAGTCCGATGGTTCGCCATGGCGTCCGATCGTTCATATCGAGGATATTTCGCGTGCCTTCCTCGCCGCCATGGAAGCGCCGAAGGACAAGGTGCACAACGAAGCGTTCAATGTCGGCCAGTCGGCTCACAACTATCGCATCCGTGAAATCGCCGAAATCGTTTCCGAGGTCGTTCCGGGCTGCAAGCTCGAATTTGCTGCCGATGCCGGGCCGGACACGCGCTCCTATCGCGTCAGCTTCGAAAAGATTGCGCGCGTTCTCCCGGCTTTCAAGCCGGTCTGGGATGCGCGCGCGGGCGCCGAGCAGTTGCACGCGGCCTATGCGACTTCCGGCCTGACGTTGCAGGAGTTCGAGGGACCGCGCTACCAGCGCATCGCCAATATCCGCAAGTCACTGGAGGAAGGTACGCTCAACCAGAGCTTGCGCCGCGTTCCGTCCTCGAGCCGACATCCTGCCCTGGCAGATGCTGTCGTCTAAACGCAAAGCGCATGACATGAACACATTTATGGTCTCGTTCGAAAATATGCGGCCGGCGGCCGACGCGGAAGTGGATGTGGGTATCCGCATCTACGCGCTGGCGGCTCGCCTCTACCCGATCTGCCGCAGCATAACGGGCGAGGGCGTTCGCAAGACATTGCAGGTCCTTGGCCAGCAGATCGACCTGACCCAGCACGAGGTTCCGACAGGAACCCCGGCGCTGGACTGGACGGTGCCGCAGGAATGGAACATCCGGGGCGGTTATATCAAGGACGCCTCGGGGCGAAAGGTCGTCGATTTCGCCGACCATAATCTTCATGTCCTCGGATACAGCGCGCCGATACATCGGACGATGCCGCTGAGCGAACTCAAGGCGCATATCTACACCCTGCCAGACCAGCCCGATCTCATCCCCTACCGCACCTCCTATTACAGCGAACAGTGGGGGTTCTGCATAACGCATAACCGCTTCCTCGCCATGGAGGACGGGGAATATGAGGTCATGATCGATTCGCAGAAGGCCGACGGACACCTAACCTACGGCGAATATGTCCATAAGGGAGAGACCGGCCGCGACGTGCTGCTATCGGCGCATATCTGCCATCCCTCGCTCGCCAACGACAATTGCTCCGGCCTCGCGCTGCTTGCCTGCCTCGCCAAGGCGATGCGCGGGCGCAAGACCCGCTATAACTACCGCTTCCTCTTTGCCCCCGGCACGATCGGGGCGCTCACCTGGCTCGCGCATAATGAGGCAAATGCCGCCCGGATCGATCATGGCCTGATCGTCTCCTGCGTGGGTGACGGCGGCGGACCGAACTACAAACGCAGCCGGCGCGGCAATGCCACGATCGACAAGGCGATGGAATATGTGCTCAACCGGGAAGATCGCAAGGGCACGATCAAGGAGTTCAGCCCTTACGGCTATGACGAGCGGCAATATTGTTCGCCAGGCTACAATCTTCCTGTCGGCCTGTTTCAGCGCAGCGCGTTCGGCACGTTTCCGCAATACCACACATCCGCGGACAATCTCGATTTCATCGCGCCGGAGCATCTTGCCTCGTCCTACAGGATGATCATGGAGGCAATCGATATCCTCGAACTGAACTGGACGCCGCTCAATCTCTTTCCCAAGGGTGAGCCGCAGCTCGGACGCCGCGGCCTCTATTCGGCGCTCGGCGGCGACAAATCCGCAGGCGAAACAGCCATGGCCTATCTCTGGGTTCTCAACCTCGCCGATGGTCAGCACTCGCTGCTCGATATGGCCGAACGTTCGGGGATGGCCTTCAGCGATATCGTGCGCGCAGCGCAGTTGCTGAGGGAGAACGACCTTCTCGCTGAAGCTGCCTGATCCGGTCAGGCCGGCAATTTATTGAGGAGCGGCCAGGCCTGATCCTTCTCCGAAAGCACAGTCGGTTCAGCTGGCCAGGCGATAGCGAAGGCGGGATCGTTCCAGCGGACGCCGGTCGAGGCCTGCGGATTATAGAATTCCGAAATCAGATAGGCGACAACAGCATCCTCGGTGAGGGTCTGAAATCCATGAGCGAAACCCTTGGGGATGTAGAGCCGGCGATTATTGCTCGCCGTGAGCTCACAGGCGGTCCAGCGGCGATATGTCGGCGAGTTCGGACGCAGATCGACAATCACGTCGAGGATCGCGCCGCCAATGCATGACACAACCTTTACTTCGGCGTGCGGCGCGCTCTGGAAGTGCATGCCCCGCAGCGTGTGCTTCTTGACCGAATGCGAGACGCTGTGCTGAACGAAATTGGTCTCAAGGCCATGCTCGGCATATTCCGCGGCACAGAACGTCCGGGCAAACGAGCCGCGCTCGTCGGATATCGGCAGAGCCTCGATCAGCCAGGCGCCGTTCAGTTCTGTCTCGGTGAATCGCATGCTCAAGCCTCGCATCGGTTACGTTTCGCAAGGCCAATTCTGTCAAACTCTTGGCCCGCGCGAAACTCACAATTAGGGGTAGAATTTGCCGTCGGCTCTGGCGCCACAAGGCTCTGCAACCGCCAGTCTACGGCCGTTTTCCGTCAGATGCTGCCTCCGTTTGAACGACCTGATCCGCCTACGTTCCACCTTCGGATGACCCCACTGGTCGCATAGTCATATCGCCCCTGAAGCGCCGACGCCGTACCTTCTAGCCATGAACAGCAGTGATCGGTCCGCCGGGAACGTCTCCTTTGCGCGGATCGTGGCCAGTGACCGGGAGCGACCGCATGAACATTCAAACCAGCACGCTTTTGTTGGCAAACCGCCCGAGTGACAAAATTCACCATTGTCGCCTGTGCGGCACCGGTTTGAAGCACACCTTCATCGATCTTGGCATGCAACCGCCCTGCGAAAGCTTCGTGCCGCGCGAACACATCGACTCGATGGAAGCCTACTATCCACTGCATGTCTTCGTTTGCGAAGAATGCTTCCTGGTGCAGCTTGCTGAATATGTAAGCCCCCAGGCGATCTTCGAGGAATACGCATATTTCTCCTCCTACTCGACGAGCTGGGTCGCTCACGCCAAGAAGTACTGCCACCAGATGGCACGGCAGCTCGACCTCAATCGCAACAGCCTGGTCGTGGAACTGGCCAGCAATGACGGGTACCTGCTGCAACATTTTCTGCCGCTCGACATTCCCGTGCTCGGCGTCGAACCCGCAGCCAACGTCGCCAAGGTCGCGATCGAAAAGGGCGTACCGACACGCGTCGAATTCTTTGGCGAGAACTATGCACGTGAACTCGTTGCCGAGGGGCTGCGTGCCGATCTCATCGTCGGCAACAACGTCCTGGCACAGGTTCCGGACCTCAACGACTTCGTTGCCGGCATGAAGGTCCTGCTGAAGCCCGAAGGCGTCATTACGCTCGAGTTTCCGCATATCGAAAAGCTGATCGCCGAAAACCAGTTCGATACGATCTACCACGAACACTTCTCCTATTTCTCGCTGCTGACCATCGAGCATATGGCGAAACGCCATGGCCTCAGGGTCATCGATGTCGAAGAACTTGTCACGCACGGCGGCTCGCTGCGCATCCATTTCGCTCACGAAGACAGTGCACGCGAGATACAGCCGAGCGTTGCCCGCGTCCGCGACAACGAACTGAAGGCAGGCCTCGACACGCTCAAAGTCTACACGTCGTTTGTCGAGCGGGCGCGCAAGGTAAAGCGCGAACTTCTCTCCTTCCTGATCAAGGCCAAGGAAGAAGGCAAGTCGATCTGCGGCTACGGCGCGCCGGGCAAGGGCAACACGCTGCTCAACTATTGCGGCATTGGCACCGATTTCCTCGACTTCACCGTCGACAGGAACCCTTACAAGCATGGGCGCTATACGCCAGGCATGCATATCCCGATCGAACCTGTCGAAGCCATCGACCTGATGCAGCCAGACTACATCCTGATCCTGCCTTGGAACCTCAAAAAAGAGATCGTCAATCAAATGCGCCATGTCGCCGAATGGGGCGCGAAGTTCATCGTCCCGATCCCCGGCGTCAGCATCATCGATCCGAAGGAGTTGCAGCCATGAAAGTCGTCCTTTTCTGCGGCGGTATGGGAACGCGCATCCGCGAATACTCCGAGAACGTCCCGAAACCGATGATTCCGCTGGGCTCGCAACCGATCCTCCGGCATGTGATGCAGTACTATGCCGATTACGGTCATGACGACTTCGTCCTGTGCCTCGGCTACAAGGCCAATGTCGTCAAGGACTTTTTCCTCAACGTCCGGCCGCAGACCTTCTCGGACTGCGTGGTGTCCGGCAACGGCAATGTCGAACTTCTGGGCGAGTCGCAGAAGGATTGGCGGATTTCGCTGATCGATACCGGCATCTGGCGCAATATCGGCGAGCGCCTGTGGGCCGTGCGCGACCAGGTGAAGAGCGAGCCCATCTTTCTCGCCAATTACAGCGACGGCCTTTCCAATGTCGATCTCGACGACATGATCGCCAAGTTCGAGGCAAGCGGCAAGATTGGCTGCTTCCTCGCTGTACGCCCGCCCCTCACCTATCATCTTGCAGACATTGCCGAAGACGGGCGCGTGCGCGAATTCCGTTCATCCGACCGCTCGGATATCTGGATCAACGGCGGCTATTTCCTCTTCCGCAACGAGATCTTCGACTATATGCGCGAAGGGGAAGAACTCGTGCTTGAGCCCTTTACCCGCCTCATCGCCGAGGACAAGCTGATGGCCTACAAGCATGAAGGCTTCTGGCGATCCATGGACACCCTGCGCGATTGGCAGTCGCTCCAGGAGATGGTGGAACGGGGCGACATGCCTTGGACGGCCCATGGTGCTGCGCGAGACGGAACGAATATCCGAGTGGTCAAGGCACTATGAAGCAACTGCCTCTGGCAAAACGCGGTGAACGCCTGTCGATACTTTGCCTCGGCGCCCATTCCGATGACATCGAGATCGGCGCCGGAGGCACCATTCTAACGCTGATCGCGGATGGAGTGCTCGTCGATGTTCACTGGTGTGTGCTGAGCGCATCCGGGGTCCGGGCACGCGAGGCCAATGATTCTGCTGTGTCGTTCCTCCAGGGCGCTGCATCCTACATGATCGACCTCGGCCAGTTCGAGGACAGTTACTTTCCCGACCAGAGCCGGGAGATCAAGCAGTGGCTGACGGCGCTGCGCGACCGTGTTTCACCCGATGTGATCTTTACGCATGCGCGCGACGACGCGCATCAGGATCATCGCGAAGTCAATCGCCTCACCACCAACATCTTCCGCGATCATCTCGTGCTGGAATACGAGATCCCCAAATGGGATGGCGATGTCGGACAACCGAACACCTATGTGCCCCTGACCTCGAACATCATGGATCGCAAGGTGGAGCTGCTGATGAAGCATTTCGGCACGCAGCGTTCCAAGGACTGGTTCGATGAACTGACCTTCAAGGGCCTCGCGAGGCTGCGCGGCATGGAATGCCGGGCCACCGATCGCTTTGCCGAGGGCTTCACCGTTCGCAAGCTCGCGATCACATTCAAGTGAGCTTTCACGCTTGCAAACAGCAAGCCCACGATTCGGAGGCCATTGGCGACCGAATCGCCCTTCCCGCACGCCTCTGCTGTGCGTAAATTGATTATCCGTAAGTATAACCCGTGTAATTAAGTATTTAGCCCGTCCGATTCTTCGCAGTTTTATGACTAAACACCGCCTAAGTCGAACTAATCCTGACTAGGCCTAGATCTGGGCGCTGCCTAGATCGGCCCGTTTGCCCCAATCGAATGAATTATTCGAGGATTAAAGACACCCCGAAATAATCGGCGTAAATTGAAAACCGTGAAAAGAAGTGCGGCTGGGCGTGGTTAACACGTTCAATATATCAACTCGCAACAAATATAAAAACTGGGGTAGTAAAATGGAGAATACGCATCCGTCCCTTATGGGGAAACTCGAGAATGAATCCTTTACCCGCGAAATCGTTGTAAACAACAATCAGCACCATCACTCAGTATATAGCAACGATCGCCATTTCCAAAAGTATCAGCCTGAAGATTATCTCGCAATCGTCGACAAACGCGCCCTCGAACGCGAATGTCTTGCTCAGGCTCTTCACAATCATCACATCGGTCTTAAAGTATATACTTTCGGTAGCCTCGAAGAATGGCGCGCGTCAAAGCGCAGTGTTTCCCATCTTCGCGCTGTCCTGGTAAACGCCGGCAACCGCAACATGGATGATACCGATCTGACGGCGGAAATCAGCGAACTCGTCGCAACATTCGACAGCGCGGCTGTCGTCATCGTCGCCGAAAATGACGACCTCAACTATGTTCTGAAGGCGCTCGAAATCGGTGTTCGCGGTTATATTCCGACAACATGCGGCATCGAGATCTGCATGCAAGCCATCGAGCTTGCCATTGCCGGCGGCAAGTTCGTACCGGCAAGCAGCGTCCTTGCACTGCGCAAGATGCTCGGCAACCGGAACGACGAATTCCGCCACATCGCAACCTCGTTCACAGCTCGCCAGTCGGCCGTCGCCGAAGGTCTGCGCCGCGGCAAGGCCAACAAGATCATCGCTTACGAGCTGAACTTGTGCGAAAGCACGGTCAAGGTGCACATCCGCAATATCATGAAGAAGCTCGGCGCGACGAACCGGACCGAGGTTGCCTACAAGATTAGCGACATGATCCCGCATGAGACCAGATTCTGACCTGACCTGGGCCAGTTAACCGAAATCTGAACTTGCAGGGGGGTCAATCATGATCGTATCCGAAGTACCGTCCACCCATGGCAGCGGCATGGCGCTGCCTCGCATCGCCTCGCTACTGTGGCGCCGAAAGCTCGTTGTTCTGGCGGGAGTTGCAACAGCCGTCGGCGTGGCGCTCGTCGGCTATATGCTCACACCGGCACAGTATAGTTCCGAAGCGATCCTCGCCCTCAATGTACGTAAACTCCAAGCCTTGCCAACGGAGTCCGTGGTTTCCCCCTTGCCGCAGGAAAGTCCGGTGTTGCGGACGGAACTCGACATCATAACCTCGCGAACGATGGCAGAGAACGTCCTGGCCCGGCTCGATCGAGAGGGCTTCAACGCCAACGGGAGGCTTGTTCCCGAGGCGGAGCGAGCCGCATCGCGAGTGGAACCGCCAGTTCCGGACAGCGCCAATGCGGCGACGCTGGAGGATCAGAACCGCGATCGCATCGACAGGCTTCTGTCGGATGTGAATGTTGCCAATGACGGCCGTTCCTACACAATCTATATCAGCTACCGCTCGGATAACCCCGTCTATTCCGCAGCAGTGGCCAACGCCTTCGGCGAAGCCTATCTCGACTACCAGGTCGATGTTCAGACATCCGCCACGCGGCGCGTCGGCGACTGGCTTGGCGGCAAGATCGTCAGCCTGCGTGCAACGCTTGAACAATCCGAACGGGCCGCCGCTGACTTTCGTGAGAAGTCAGGCCTTGTGAAGGCCAATGGCATGACATTGCAGTCCCAGCAGATCGCTGCACTCAATGGCGAGTTGGCCAACCTTCGGGCAAAGCTTGCAGGGACGGAAGCCCGGCTTGCCACGGCGATCGACGCAGCAAACAACAAGGCCGGCGTCGCATTGACCGAAGTCCTGAATTCCCCGGCAATCCTGGCGTTGCGAACCGAGCAGTCCCGCGTCGAACGCGCCATTCTGGAAATCAAGCAGAGCGGCGCCACGCAAAGCGCACAGCTGCCGCAACTGAACTCTCAGCTGGATTCGCTGAACGTTCAGATCAATGAAGGGATCCAGCAGATCATCAACAGCCTTCGAAGCGAGATTGATGTGACGCATCGGCAACAGGCGGCGGTGGAAGCCAACCTGAAGGAGATTCAGGATAGCATGTCCACGGCCAACCAGGCGCTGGTACACGCGGACCAACTCGACCGCGAGGCGGCCGCCAATCGCGCCATCTATGAAAGCTACCTGACACGCTACAAACAGACGATCGAGCAGGATGGCATTGCCTCGGCTGACGCCCGCATGATCTCGCGCGCGCAGCCGGCATCGTCCAAATCGAGCCCGCGCCTCAAGAGCTGGCTCCTGCTCGGCATCATTGCCGGCACGGGTCTGGGCTTCCTCGGAGCATTCCTGATCGAATGGTTCGACCGGTCGATCCGCTCGCCTGAATCGCTCGAAACGATTACCCGCCTGCCGATCATTGGCCGTATTCCCGAGCTCACGCATCGCGAGCGCCAGGAAGTCGCCCGCATGGTCAGGGATGGCCACTCGAGTTTCGGACGAGCCATCGCTGATCTTCAGGCCCACTTGCTATTGTCGTCTTCGCCGAAAGCATCGCGAGCCATCGCAATTACCTCGGCCGGCGATCAGGAAGGCAAGACGCTGATCGTTGCCGGCCTGGCCCGGTCCCTGTCTGCGACTGGCATCCGGACCGTCGTTGTTGACGCCAATTTCCGTAACCCGATGGTCGCTCAGGAATTTGGCGACCAGTTCGGTCCCTATCTCGAAGAGGTCATCCGCGGCAGGCAGACATTGGAAGCTGCGGTTCAACACGATCTTGCATCCACCATCGATTTCGTCGCTTCGCAAAGCTGCGAAGTTCCAGCCGAGTATCTGCTTGGCCACGAACAATTCGCCAAGATGATCGCCCAGTTGAAGCGTCAGTATGATATCGTGCTGATCGATACGCCTGCCCTCAATAACGGCGCAGACGCGATCCGCGTCTCGGCGCTGGTCGATACGACAATCGTCGTCGTACGGCGCGACACGGCAAGAACCGATATGGTGGTTGCCGCCGTCAACAGGCTGCGTGCGGATGGCCGCAAGATCAGTGGCATCGTGCTCAACAGCGATCGCCGCAAAGGCAAGGCTGGCCATATCGATACCTCCCTCCCGAAGATCAAGCTTGCATCGCCTCAGGTGATCAAGAAGATCGCCGGGCATGTCAAGAAATCCCGCTCCTTCACAGCGAAGGCATGAGGTGAACCATGTCAATCAAACAAAAGAACAAAAGTAACGGCATCGGCTTTCGCATCAATCGCACCGTGGCAGCCTGGACTTTTTCGTCACTGTTGCTGCTCTCTTCGACGATGTCCCCGGCCTGGGCTGAAGAGCCTTACAAGATTGCGTCCGGAGATGTGCTGCAGATCACCGTCTATGGCGACGCGGGCCTCTCCGGGGTATTCCCGGTCGGTGTCGACGGAACGATCGGCTATCCGATCCTCGGCAACATTGCGGTCGCCGATCACAGCATCCCGGAAGTTACCGGCAGCATCAGCCAGGCGCTCCTGCAACACATACCAGGCCTTTCGGTATCGGTGGCGGTCAAGGAATATGCTCCGGTGTTCGTTATCGGCGACGTGCAGAAGCCGGGAAAATATGAGTATCGCCCGGGCATGATTGCGCTCGAACTCTTCGCCTTGAGCGGGGGGCTGAAACAGGAGGCGGGCAGGATCGACGCTGCCGGCGTGCAGCTTGTGGCGGCCCGCCAGGATTATTCCGACACCAGCCTCCAGCTCTTCGCGCAAGAAGTAAGGGAGGCGCGTCTGAAAGCGGAACTCGACGACAAGCCTTTCGAATATGTGCTCTCAAGCGATACGCCAACCGAGGACAGGGATGCCCGCCAAGGCGTAGTCGATTCGGAACGCAGACTTTTCGACCTGAGGCTTGCAACACTTGCGAGCCAGGAACAGGCGCTGAAAGCCCAGACGCAGAACTACCGCGAGGAGATTCAGACGCTCGAAGAAAGCACACGGCTGCGCAACGACGAAATTTCGCTCCTGGAGAAGAATGTCAACGCCTCGCAGACTCTGGTCGACAAGGGCCTTACGTCGCAATCGTCGCTGCGCGATACCCAACGCCAGCTCTCGGCAATGCGCCGCGACTCGCTGGAGTTTGGTTCGTTCCTCGCCCGGGCGAAGCAAAACGAGAATGCCATCCAGCAGAACCTGCTTGCACTGCGCGAGCAGCGCTCGAACGATGCAGCCAGTCAGTTGCGGGACATCGACCTCGACATTATGAGGTTGCGCAAGAAGCTCTCCTTCATCGTCCAGACCATGTCTGAAATCGGAGCAAGCGCGCAGCGTGCAAGCACCCGCGAGGAATCCATCAAACTGACGTTCAGTGTGCTTCGCAATGTGAATGGCGATTACAAGGAAACCGAACTTTCCGAGCATGATCCGATCAAGGCGGGCGATATCCTGCGCGCGCAGCTGACCATGCCGGGGCAGGTCGAAAAGAAAATCAATTAGCCAAGTAATTAAACCGAAGAAGCCCGCCGGCGGTTATTAACCCCGGCGGGCTTCTTCGTTCGATCGAGAGTGCAAAAAAAGATCAACCCGCCGGCGCAGGAAGCGCAGGCGGGTTGATCGAATTTTAGTTATTAAGCGGCAGTAACGATGCGCTTTTCGCTGAGAGATACGTGCATGGATTGCTGCCAGCGCAGATAGAGGTCGCTGATGCCGGCCTCGAGCGCCACGCTCGGACGCCAGCCCATGCTCTCGAGCCGCGCCGGATCAACCAGTTTGCGCGGGGTTCCATCGGGCTTGGTCGTATCGAAGACGATCGTGCCTTCGTAGCCCACTATCCCGGCTATGAGCCTTGCGAGTTCGCCGATCGAGACCTCGCGGCCAGAGCCGATATTGATGATCTCAGGACCGGCATGGTTTTTCATGATGAACACGCAGGCGTCGGCGAGATCATCGACATGGAGAAATTCACGCTTCGGCGTTCCGGTACCCCAGACGATTGCCTTGGGACTTCCCGCGATCTTCGCCTCATGCATCTTGCGGATCAATGCCGGCAGCACATGTGCGTTCTGCAGGTCAAAATTGTCGTTCGGACCGTAGAGATTGGTCGGCATCGCCGTAATGAACCGCTGGCCATATTGGCGCGCATAGGCCTCGGCAAGCTTCAGGCCGGCGATTTTCGCGACTGCGTAGGCCTCGTTGGTTGGCTCAAGCGCGCCGGTGAGCAGCGAGTCTTCGCTGATCGGCTGCTCCGCAAATTTCGGATAGACGCAGCTTGAGCCGAGCCACAACAGCTTCTGCACGCCGAGCTGATGCGCGGCGTGCATGATGTTCATGGCAATCATGGCATTGTCGTAGAGGAAATCGGCCGGATAGGTGGAGTTGGCGATAATGCCGCCAACCTTGGCCGCGGCAATGAAAATCGCGTCCGGGCGGGCTCTGGCCATCCAGGCCTCGGTATCTGCCTGGCGCGTGAGGTCGAGTTCATCATGCGAGACCTGCAGGAGGTCGCATCCCTCGTTCTGCAGGCGCCGCACCAGCGCGGAGCCCACCATACCCGTATGCCCCGCCACCCAGATGCGCTTGCCGCGCAGGTCAAAATGATGATCGCCGGTCTCAGCCATAGAAATCGTTCCGCCCTTCTTCGCGCATGATGTTCCTCAGATCAGATTCTACCATTTCCGTCACCAGCGAGTCGAACGAGACCGTATGCGTCCAGCCGAGTTTTTCCCGCGCCTTCGCAGGATTGCCGAGGAGCAGTTCGACTTCGGTCGGTCGGAAATAGCGCGGATCGATTTCGATGAGTTCCTTGCCCGACTTGCGGTCATAACCGATCTCGTCGACGCCGGAACCCGTCCACTCGATTTCCTTGCCGACGGCGCCAAAAGCCTTTTCGACGAATTCGCGCACAGTGTGGGTTTCGCCGGTTGCGAGAACATAGTCATCTGGCTGGTCCTGCTGCAGGATGCGCCACATGCCATCGACATAGTCCCGCGCGTGACCCCAGTCGCGCTTGGCTTCGAGGTTGCCGAGGCGGAGCTTCTCCTGGAGGCCGCGTTCGATTGCGGCAACCGCGCGCGTGATCTTGCGGGTGACGAAGGTTTCGCCGCGCAGCGGGCTTTCATGGTTGAAAAGGATGCCGTTGGACGCATGCATGCCGTAGGCTTCACGGTAATTGACGGTTATCCAGTAGGCATAAAGCTTGGCGGCGGCGTAGGGGCTGCGCGGATAGAAAGGCGTTTGTTCGTTTTGCGGCGCCTCTTTGCTCTTGCCGAACAGTTCGGAAGTCGAAGCCTGGTAGAACCGGCAGGTCTTTTCGATCTTCATGATGCGCATGGCTTCGAGCAGGCGCAAGGTGCCCAGCGCATCCGAATTGGCGGTGTATTCGGGGGTTTCGAAACTGACCTGAACGTGGCTTTGCGCACCGAGATTGTAGATTTCGTCCGGCTGGATTTCCTGGACGACACGGCAGAGGTTCGTTGCATCCGTCAGGTCGCCGAAATGCAGACGAAAGCGAATGTCTTCCTCATGCGGGTCCTGGTAGAGATGATCGATACGCGCAGTATTGAACGAGGAGGAGCGCCTCTTCAGGCCGTGAACGATATAGCCCTTCTTGAGCAGGAATTCACTCAGATAGGCGCCGTCCTGGCCTGTAACGCCAATGATCAAAGCGGTCTTCGCGGTCATATCTTATCCCCGGTCTCGTGCTCTCAGAGCTTCTTTTCATTTTGGCCTCCGGACCGGCTCCCCGAATGGAAACGGCAACCGAAAACAGTGAAGAATCCTCGTTTCACTATAGAGACCGCGGGCCGGGAGACACTTCGGCAATAGGTATAGGCGCGGCATCCAGGGCGATGGAACATAAGGCGTAGCGGGCTGATTCCGGTCGATAAAAGGGGCGACTATGGATGATGGCTTCTACGGAAGTGGTAGATCCGGGAAACGGGGCACCGACATTGGTAGTGCCTTTGTTGAACTGTCCGTGCCCGCTGCGAACTGCAACAATCGCAGCCAAGTTTTCAGGGCTGGGCACAGCCATGGCTCGAGGCAGGTCTACATGAAGATCGTATTTGCAAATCGCTACTTCTCACCCGATCAATCGGCGACGAGCCGCATGGTGTCAGGGCTCGCGTTTGCGTTGCGACGGCGCGGCTTCGACGTTGCCGCCATCGCCAGCCGCACCATGCACGACAATCCCAATATCGAGCTGCCCGCCGATGAGGTGGTCGGTGGGGTTACCGTCAAACGCCTCTGGGCAACGCGATTTGGGCGCAGCAACATTCTTGGCCGGGCAATCGACTACCTGACCTTCCATGTTTCCGCGTTCTTCTGGTGTCTCGCCAATCTGGAAAAGGGAGATATCTGCGTCGTCTGCACTGACCCGCCGCTTCTGTCCGTGACGACAGCGCTGCCAATCCGCTGGCGCGGCGCACGCATGGTCAACTGGGTCATGGACCTGTTTCCGGAAGTGGCGATGGAACTCGGCATGCTGTCGGAAAAGGGCATCGCCGGCAGGCTGAGCAAGGTTGCGCGCGACTGGTCGATGCGCAAATCCACCATGATCGTCTGTCCCACCGCTTCGATGGCGTCCTACCTTGCCGAACATGGGCTTAACGAGGACCGCCTAAGCGTCATGCATCACTGGTCCGACGGGGAAGAAATCTATCCGGTCTTTCCCGCCGACAACACTCTGCGCACACGCTGGGGACTCCAGGAAAAGTTCGTCGTCGGCTACTCGGGCAATTTCGGCCGTGCCCACGACTTCTCGACCCTGATCGAAGCCGCCGTGCTGCTCAGCGACCATGACGACATCCGGTTCCTCCTGATCGGTGGCGGCCAACAGCGCGCCCATGTCGAAGAAATCGTCCGCAACCGCGACCTCAAGAACGTAACGTTCAAACCGCTCCAGCCGTCCGAACACATCGCTGAAAGCCTCAGCACGGCCGACGCGCATATCGTCTCGCTCATTCCAAGGCTCGAACACTGCATCGTTCCGAGCAAGTTCTACGGCGTCCTTGCTGCCGGTCGTCCGACGCTGTTCATCGGCGACGGCAATGGCGAGGTCGCGCGTGTCGTTGCTTCGGCAGATTGCGGGGCGGCGGTCAGGATCGGCGAGGGCCAAAGGCTCGCCGATCACATTCTCAGATTGAAGAACGAGCCCGCGCACCGCGCGCAGATGGGGATCAATGCCAGGCACACGCTCGACACCGTATTCTCGCGCGACCGGGCGGTCGGAGCCTGGTCCGACGTCATGCACCAGTTCCGCCAGCAATCGGCGGCTTCATCACAAACCTCAGTTTTCGGGCCAGCAGAATGAGCGGTAGCGTCGTCGTCAGTCAGCTCGGTGCGCGCATGCATTACGCAGTGCCACGCATCTTCGCCTCGGAGGGGCGGCTGGCGCATTTCTATACGGATATCTGTGCCACCCAGGGATGGCCCCGGCTCGTGAACAAGCTGCCCCGGCGTCTGCTTCCGTCATCGGTCAAGCGCCTGACAGGGCGGATCCCGAAAGGCGTTCCGGCCGAACTCATCTCGACCTTCCCGAACTTCGGTGCCCGGTCGGCGGTTCGCCGGTTGCGGCAAAAGAACAGTATCGAGCACATGGCCCATACGGTCTGGGCCGGTTCCGAGTTTTCGCGCCTGGTGGCGTCCAGCGGCTTCCACGGCGCCGACGGCCTCTATGCCTTTGCCGGCGATGCATTGGAGCAAATGCAGGCCGCGAAACGGCAGGGAATGTGGACTGCGGTCGAGCAGATGATCGCGCCTTGGGACACCGTCGAAGAACTCGTCGCCGGCGAACACGCGCGCTTTTCCGATTGGGCGGGTCCCTATAGTGAGAATCAATATGCGCGGGCATTTGCCGAACGGGAAAAAGCCGAATGGGCGCTTGCCGACGTGATCGTCTGCCCTTCGGAATTTGTCCGGCGCAACGTCATTGCGCGCGGTGGCAGCGCGGAACGATGCGTCGTCGTGCCATATGGGATTGATCCGCAATTTCCGGCGCAGGACATTATCCGTATCGGCGGTCCCTTGCGCGTCCTGACCGTAGGCGAAGTCGGCCTGCGCAAAGGTTCGCCCTATGTCGCCGAGGCGGCACGCATGCTCGGCAAGTCCGCTACCTTCAGAATGGCTGGCCCAAGCAGACTGTCACCGGACGTCAAGGCCGAGATTGGCCGATCCGTCGAATTGCGCGGTATCGTGCCGCGCACTGAAATGGCCAAGGAATATGAATGGGCCGACGTGTTCCTCCTGCCATCCGTATGCGAAGGTTCGGCTACCGCCATCTATGAGGCGCTCGCCGCAGGTCTGCCAGTCATCTGTACCGAAAATGCCGGCAGCGTCGTGCGGGACGGCGTGGACGGCTTCATCGTGCCTATACGTGACAGTGAAGCCATCGCCAAAGCGGTGACTGATCTGAGCGAACACCCCGGCACCCGAGCCGCGATGTCCGAAAGCGCGGTGACACGGGCCGCAGAGTTTACGGTCAAGCGCTATGGCGAGCGCTTGCTCGAAGCACTTTCCCTGCTTCCATCGCAACAGCAGACAGTCAACCAGGCCGCGCTTTCATGAAAATTTATCACGTCGTCAGTTCGATCGATCCAGCGCAGGGCGGACCACAAGCCGGCTGCTTGCGCCTCGCCGCAGCACAGGCAGCCCTCGGCCACGAGGTCGAGATCATCAGCTATGGCGGGAGCGACATCCGGCAACGCGCGTTAAGCGCGGCACACGACGTGCCGCATCTTGCAAAAGTCCGTTGGCACCTTCTAGCCGACCCGGACAGAATCGAGCGCGTTCTCGGGCTCAGCGCAGCAAGAGTGCTTCGGAACGTATTGAAGGACGCGTCTTTCGTCCACATTCATGGCGTTTGGGAACCAATCCTGAAGCATGCCGCGCGCATTGCCCGGAGTTTGAAGGTACCATATTGCGTTCAACCGCATGGGATGCTCGATGTCTGGAGCATGCGGCAGAAGCGCCTGAAGAAGCGCGTCGCGCTGCTGCTTGGCTACCGCAAGATGTTGAATGGGGCAAAGTTCATCCACGCCCTCAACACGGACGAAGCAAACCTGCTCGACCCGTTGGGACTAACCCCGCCACGGCTGGTCATCCCGAACGGCATATTTCTCGAAGAGTTCGCCGATTTGCCAGGCAAGGGATATTTTGCCGAGCGCTTTCCGCAGTTGCAAGGCAAGCGGGTCGTATTGTTCCTGTCGCGCCTTCATACGAAAAAGGGGCTCGATATTCTGGCCGCGGCGTTTTCCATGTTGGCCAAATCCCACCCCGATGTCGATCTTGCCGTTGCGGGACCGGATGGCGGCGCGAAGGATGGTTTCGTCAGCCTCGTTAAGGACCTCGGAATTACGGACCGGGTTCATCTTACCGGACCGATCTATGGCGCGGAGAAGTTACGGGCGCTGATGGATGCGGCTTGCTTCTGCCTGCCGAGCCGCCAGGAAGGCTTTAGCGTCGCCATTACCGAAGCCCTCGCCTGCGGCCTGCCCGTGGTAATCAGCGAGCCTTGTCATTTTCCCGAAGTCAGGACGGCCCACGCCGGCGCAGTCGTTGCACTCGAGCCCGCGAATGTTGCCGCGGCGATCGGCGATATCCTCGACAATCCGGATATGGCCGCGATCATGGGCGAGAACGGCAAGCGTCTCGTGCACGAGAATTATACGTGGCCGCGCGTTGCGGAACTGACGCTCCAGGGCTACGCATCGCCGAGCTTCAGCGCAGCGACCGGTTCTGCCAATCTCCGCGTCGCTCCCGACCATTCATAGCAGCTTGGATATGCAGGGATGACACTCAGCCGTTGGCTGGTTGTTTGCGCGCCCTGACCGGCTGTGCCGGATTGCCGACATAGATCATCCAGGGCTCGAGCTTGCGCATGGCAACGCCCCGTGCACCAAGGACGGCACCTTCGCCGACGACGACGCCGGGGCCGACAAAAGCTTCGGACGCGATCCAGGCGTTGGTCTTGATTGTGATCGGCCGGCTCTTCAGCGGAAAATCCGCATCGTCCACGTCGTGCGTCCCGGTGCAGAGATGTGTGCGCTGCGAGACGATGGCGAAATCCTCGATCGTGATCTCGGCGACGTTGTAGCAGATCACGCCCGGCCCCATGGATGCGTGCTTGCCCATGATGAGGTTGCCGGGCCACCAGATCTTCGCGCTGCTCCTGACAATGGCAGAAGGGTCGATCCTGGCGCCGAACTTGCGCAGCAGCCAACCCCGCCATGGACTGAGCGGCGAAGGCGTCCACGATGCAAGGAGGGTCCACGATATCATCCAAAGGAGGCGCATGAGGCGGAACCTGAGAGCAAACGTCGCTCCGCCAAGACGCGGCAATGGCGCGCTCGCTGCGTCGAATGCCGGATCGTTGTACCGTGAACGCATTGTCTTACCCCGCCTTACCAAATTCTGTTTGATACCCTGTGCCACGTTTGCCGAGTTACGTTCATGCCCGGACCTCCCGGGACGGGAACGGCGCCGGCACGAATGTCGAATTGAGCCCCAGCCAACCGCGCACGGTATACCAGATCAATTTCGGGAATTCCTTTTGTAGGTAGGTGTCGGTGCCGATTGCCAGTTTCCACATGGGCTGCCGATTTGTCACCGGGACGGACAGCCAGCGAACATCCGGCGACGCGGCGTCGAAGCTTGTGATCGCGCGCCGCGAAGCATACCAGCTTGTCACCACGATTCCGCTGCGAGCGCCCATCTGTTTCACGTAGGGAGCCGAATAGAGCGCGTTTTCCCATGTCGTACCGGACTGACACTCAACGTCAATGGCCTTCTCATCGACGCCGCGCTCGACCATTGCGGTCTTGATCCAGTAGCAATCGCCATCGCCGCTGATAAGGACGCGCGGCGCAAACTTGCCGAGCCACAGGCTGGCCGCAAGCTTGGCGCGCGCCGGGCCGTCGCCGCCAAGGACGACGATCACATCGACTTTGGCCGGCTGGTCCTGAATGGTCAGGAACTTCTGCGCGAGGAGCGGAAGCGACAGCACGAACAGAACTGTCAGAACCGCAACAAGCCCGATGGCCGGAAAGAAATACTCCCGTAACGGCAGGCGTCGCACGCGCTCGTCCGATACCGTCACGGAATGCGCGTTGACTGCGGTCATATCGAAAGGCCAAGCTCTCGCCGCTGCAGTTCCCGCATTTTAATGACGATCATATATTCGTAGGACGCAATGAGGCGGCAGTAATGATAACCCTGCCATCCGTCGAGAAATCCGCCGCGCAGGAAGTACATGTAGGCAAATCGTGCCAGCGGCCGGAAAGGCAGGCGATAGGAGAATTCCTTGAGCGCCCTGCGCCTTGCTTCCGGCGTGGCGCTGAAGAAGCTGTGCCAGGGGATACTTTTGCTCCGCAGGATCTGCAGGGATTCGCGCGCTTCAAAGCCGGAATAGCGGTTGTGCTTGTCGAACCAGGCCGCCATGCCCTTGGTGAAGCTGTAGTGGATGAAATGCGACTTCAGGCGGCCTGTCGGGCCATCGCCAACCGGTCGGGAGTGGCACTCGCGCTCATATTGGATGCGTTCAGGACGGGCTAGCCGCGTGATCCAGGTCGGATAGAGGCTCGAGTGCTTGACCCAGCGCCCCATGAACATGTTCTTGTAGCGAGCGCTGAACATCGCCTCAGGACGGTTCGGATCAGCGGCGATCGCCAGCATCTCGTCGCGCAAATCGTCAGGCGTTATCTCGTCGGCATCGGGCATATAGACCCACTCGTGCTTGAACTCGATCTCCTTCAGCCCATACATGCGCTGCTTGGTTTCGGTTTCATATTTGTGCTGATAGACGCGGGCTCCAGCTGCCTTGGCGATCTCGACGGTGCGGTCGGTGCTGAACGAATCCAGCACGACGATATCGTCACACCAGCTGAGGGATGCCAGGCAGGCCGGCAGGCACTCTTCTTCGTTGAGGGTCATGATCAATGCAGAAATCACTGTCTCGCTCCGGTTTCTTAGGTCGTCAAACTGCGTCCGAAAGGATGCCAGGCCGGGTGGGCTTGGCCGGTTGCACGGACGTGTGGGTTAAATTGAGGTCGGGCCGAATAGCGCTTGCCGAAATGGCCGACATTTTCTGCACCGGCGCCAGCGGGCGCTGAACTGCCGTTGAGCGCCCCAACAACGTTACGTAGACGAAGGCGCTGTGCACGAGGAACGGCACCACCAGCGCCAGTGTCATGGCAAGGTTCGAGACACCGAGAATGATGCCGAGGCACCCTACGCCCCCGCACACCGCCGAAGCTGCAACGATCGTCAGTGTGGTTTTCGCAGGCGGGATCGCGCGGTCGAGCAGGAGATGGTGGAGATGCCAGCGATCAGCGGCAAGCGGGCTGCGGCCGGCATGGACCCTGCGCACGATCAGGCTCAACGTATCGATGACGGGAACAATGACGATCCAGAGCAGCACGGTGAACGCTATGTTGGCGTGGATGGACAGGGTTATGATGAAATAGGCAATGACCGCTCCAAGTGCGGTGCTTCCGGCATCGCCGAGAAATATCTTGGCGCGCGCGAGCCACGGGCTACGCATGTTGAAGGCCAGAAACCCTCCCACAGCCGCAAGAAGCACCAGCATTGGCAGGATCAGCTCCGTCACGCCCTTAAAGCCAGCAATAACCGACAGCCATAACAGGGCGACTGCGGCGCAGCCGCCAGCAAGGCCATCGACGCCGTCGATCATGTTCCAGGCATTGATAAGACCTATGACGAAGAGAATCGCGACGATGGTCAGAAGCGGAAACGATATGGCCAGCAGCGCGGGCGGCAGGGCAATGCCGGTGACAATGGTGACTCCGGAAAAAGGATTGACCAGCGTCAGGGCAACCAGAAACTGCGCAGCCAGGCGACGCACGGCCGGCAGATCGACGCGGTCATCGGTTATTCCGACCACCAACGTTACGAAAAGGCCTGCCCAAAAATTGACGGGAAGCGACGGCGCGTGGTCGTGCAACATCATGACGAGCGCAAAGGTTGCAAAGATAGCAATGCCGCCGCAGAGCGGAACGACGCCATCGTGCAACTTGCGCCGGTCGGGATGATCGACGAGGGCGAACACAGGTGAGACCCGTTTCAAGATTACGACAAGCGCAGCACTTACAATCAATGCTGCAAAACAATTGGTGATCCATGCAAACAAGGCGCACCCCCGCGAATTGAACACTCGCCATGCAAGGTGTGTTCACCTGTCACGGCCAAACCGAGTGGATTTTGGAAAACAGTACCGGCGGGAGTGATTCCGCGCCATTTAGGAGAAGTGAGAAGAGGTTCCACCTGATGGATGAACCCGGCTCGAACTTGTGTGTCCCTTTGGTGGAGTGAAACAACGTCGCCCGTGGGAAAACAAGCGCTTCCCGTGACCTGTTAGCCGAACGCGTCAACCCCGAAATGATCGGATTCTATGTGTCCGGCCTCGCGCGCGCGTACATCGCACCTTCGCGTCACGCCCGCGTCACGTTTGGTCCATTACCCTTGCCGATTAACATGAAATACAAGGGGTTAGCCGCAACGAATCGGCCTTGGGACTGGGGCGATTCCAATAGAATCATAACAAAATCTGGCGGCTTTTTTCTCATCAAATGGCGTAGGGTAGGATCATGAGTGTGACGGTGGCGCGTATGAGGACTGACCAAATCCAAAGCGGCTCCCCGAACGAGGGTGGAGCGAATTTCAAGAGCGGCATCCTCATCTATGCCGAGGCTGGAGTCGTTTTCCAGGGACTTGTGCAATCACTCGAACGAACGTTTCCCGATCTCAAGGTCGACCTTTCAAACAAGCTTGTCGACTCCGGCGAAAACGACGACGCAATCGGTCTGGTCATGATCCACGCCGATTTTGTCTCCGACCTCATCGACTGTATCGCGCGCTGCAAAATGCGCTTTCCCGATGCTTACGTGACATTGATGATCGATGACACGAGTGCGTCCATTCCAGAATTCAATACGCTCTTCGACAATAATCTGGTGCAGGGCCTCCTGCCTTTCAGCCTGAAGCTTGATGCGTGGCTGGCGGTCGTCTGGCTGATGCTCAACGGCGGCGAATATTATCCGTCAACGATTGTTCGCTCGATGGCAAAGGCTGCAAACGGCACACAGGTCAAGGCTCAGACGCCGTTCAGCGCCCAGCCGAAGCATACTTCAATGAATGCCTGGCCGGTAAAGACCCTGACCCTGCGCGAACATGAGATTTTGCAGCTTCTCTCCGAGGGCTTGCAGAACAAGATCATTGCCGACCGCCTTGCCCTTTCGGTGCATACGGTCAAGGTGCATGTTCACAACCTCATCCGCAAATTGCGCGCGCACAACCGCACCCAGGCGACGGCGATCTATCGCGACAGCATGGAGCATCACGGTCTGAAGCCCTTCGATACGACGGTCGTTCACTAGAGAACGAGGGCTGCGCTAGCCAAATCGAGCCATCGACAGTTTCTCCTTGCGGGACGTCGCGCCCGCAAACCGGAGCACTGCAAGCCCCAGCACCGGGAAGAGCGCGCCCAGCCAGCAAAGATGGACCAGCCCGACATGGGAAAGGATCTGGCCGCCTATCATCGATCCGAATGCGACGCCGAGGTAGAGCGCGGAGAAGTTGAGCGAGAGCGCCAATGGCGCGCTTTCCGGCGCGATGGTCAGGATCCGGCTCGCCTGCGCCGGCGGGAACATCCAGGCGATCACGCCCCAGACGAACATGTGCGCGATGAGAACGGGACCGGCGATTTCGTGCGGCAATTGCATGATCCAGCTTACAGTCGCCAGCACCGCGGCATTGAGGACCGAGGCAGCGACGACAGTGCGGGTCGCACCGAGCCGGTCAGCCAACTGGCCTCCCAAAAAATTACCGATGGCCGCGCCGATACCGAACGACAAGAGGACCACGGGCAGCATCGACTTGCCAAGGCCGACGCCGTCAACGGCAATCGCTGCAATATAGGTGTAAACCGCAAAAGCGCCGGTCATGTAAAGGAGCGTGGTCAGCAGCGCCGGCATGAGGCCGGGGTGGCGGATCACTGAAAGGCGCTGAGACAGCGTGAGTCGGTCTGCATAAAGTCCGCGGGGCAATAGCGACCAGACGACGACCGCCGCAATCAGGCCGATCAGCGCGATGAAGGCATAGGTGCCGCGCCATCCCGCGAAAGCGCTGATAGCAGCGCCAAGCGGCGCGCCGAACGCGACAGCAAGGGTGGTGCCACCGACGACGGCAGCAACCGCGCGGGCACGATGATGGGCTTCCGAAATGGCGACTGCCGTTGCCTGTGCCGTGGCCGCGTATAGACCTGCGGTCACCGCAATCAGAAGGCGTGCAAGCAGGAGAAGCAGATATGTCGGCGCAACGGCGGCGCACAGCGCGCCAATCACGAAAACCGTCGCGCTGCCAGCCAGAATCGTGCGGCGGTCGAGCGAGCCGGTGAGCGCGGCAATAGCCGGCGCTCCGATCGCATAGGCAAACGCATAAGCCACGACAAGATAGCCGGCCTGGACCAAAGTGACGCCCGTATCGCCGGCGATCTGCGGCAGAAGACTAGCCGCGACGAATGCCTCGATACCGATGGCGAATGCACCAAGCGCTAATCCGAAAAGACGAATGTCCATGGAGTCACCTAAATGTTCAATGAACGTTGAACTAACGCCTGGGCCTTGCAGGAGTCAAGCCTAAAGTTCAACAAATATTGAACATTGAAAACTCTCCTGCCAATTGCTATTAAATTCGTATGACAGAATATCTCGATCACCCCACGGCCGAAGACATCGCCCTGCCGGCCGTCCTGACTGCTCTTGGCGACGAAACCCGTCTTGCCATCATCGCCATTCTTGCCCGCAACGGCGAAAAGGCGATGACTTGCGGGCAGTTTCTGCAACTGGGTTCCAAGACGGCCATCAGTTATCATGTGGCAAAGCTGCGCGAGGCCGGCATTATTCATGTGCGCCCGGACGGCACACGCCGCCTCCTGACATTGCGCCGCGACGACCTGGAGCATCGGTTTCCGGGATTTCTCGATTCGGTGGTCACGTCGGCTGTGGCAATGCAAACGCCTGAGGTTTTGGACTATCCGGCAGCACCGGAAACTGCGCGAGGTATGTGATGGAAATCAAAGCAATTGGCTCGGTCGCTTCGCGTCGTGCCCCCGAGGAATATTTCACCGGAACGGTCTGGCAGGACCCGATCATCGAAACGCCAGCCCCGGCGCGGCTTCAAGCCGTTCTGGTGCGCTTCGAGCCCGGAGCCAGGACCGCCTGGCACACCCATCCGCTAGGACAAACGCTGCACGTGGTTTCGGGAAAAGGGCTCGTGCAGGTGTGGGGCGAACCGATCCGCGAAATCCGGGCCGGCGATACGGTGTGGATTCCGCCGGGCGAAAAGCATTGGCATGGCGCCGCGCCCGATACCTATATGGTGCACCTTGCCATGCAGGAGAGGCTTGAAGGCAAGGCTGCGGAGTGGATGGAAAAGGTCTCCGACAGCCAATACTCCGGCCAGGAATAATCTGTTATCATAACCTTCAGTGTACGGCGTGAAAGGACACAACATGGCATTCGAAGACATCAAGGCACAAATTGCCCTCTTGCTCGAAGCGATGGTCCAGCGGCCCACCGATGCCCATGAAATTCACGAGAACCTGCGTGAAAAGCTCAACGAACTCCGGGCCATGGGCATGCCCTTGCCCGATGACCTTGTTGCACTGGAAAAGCAGCTCGAAACCGATTTCGACTCCTAGACTCTAAAGAAACCGCTTCGGACCTTCTCGCAGCAACGCGCCAAGATCATCCTCCCCCGCGCGCTCGCCGCGGGCCGGACGTCCGTCAATCACGCCGATATCGCGCAGCATGTGATCGGAAAACTCTTCGGCGTCGATTCTGACGGGGCGGCGTTCGACCGGGTTTTGGCGCCCGGGCTTGGTCAGAAGGCCGCGAAGCGTCAAGTGGCCGACGGTACGAGCGGCGTGGGTTGTCATCGTGGTCATTGTCTCAACTCCAATGGCGATTTTAGTCTTGGGTGATGCGAACATGCGCCCGTTCCGCCTTGTTTTCCAACAAAACGCCAAGTAGCATGCATAAGCAGAGCTTATGTGAGACGTGAATGAACCTACCTCCGCTTGCTTCCATCCGGGTGTTTGAGGCCGCCGCCCGCCACGGCAGTTTCACCAAGGCCGCGGAAGAACTCGGCATGACCCAGGCTGCGGTCAGCTATCAGATCAAGCTTCTCGAGGAGCGCATCGGCGCGCAATTGTTCCTGCGCCGCCCGCGCCAAGTCACCCTGACGGAGGTCGGCGCCCGCTTGTCGCCGGTCATCAGCGACGCGTTCGACATGATGCGGGCGGCCATAGCTGCGACGCGCGAGAATGCCGACGGCGTATTGACCATCAGCACGATCCCGACATTCGCTGCGAACTGGCTCGTGCCACGGCTTGGATCATTCCAACTCGCGCAACCAAACCTGGCGGTGCGCCTTCAGGCGAACCGGGAAATCATTGATTTTTCAAGGCAAGACGCCGATATCGGCATACGTTCCGGCAGCGGCAAATGGCCGGGCCTCGTCGCGCACCGTATTTTCGATGCCGATTTCACGCCGATGCTCAGTCCCAAGCTTGCCGCGTCGATTGGTGGGGTGAAATCACCGGAGGATCTTCTGAGGCTGACGATCGTCGATCCCGGGGATCCGTGGTGGCGCCTGTGGTTCAATGCGGCGGGAATTGCCAATCCCGATCTGCGCGGCGATCCCCGCAGCCGTTTCGGCGATCAGCACCTTGAAGGCAAAGCGGTCATTGCCGGCCAAGGGGTCGGCATTCTTACCCCGGCCTTCTACGAGACCGAGCTTGCACAAGGCCTGCTTATCCAGCCGTTCAATATTGTCGGCACTGCCGACCACTATTACTGGCTTGTTTATCCGGAGGCGCGGCGCAACGTGCCCAAAATCCGCGCCTTCCGGGACTGGCTTCTCGGCCAGTTGGAGCCTGTTGCTGAAGAGGCTTAGAAGACCGCGAGATACTTCAGCAGCGAAATGATGCCGATCACAATGACGATGACCTGGGCGATCTGCTTCGCGCGCCCGTCAAGCGGCAGCATCTGGATGAGGTAAAGAACGAGGAAGATCACCAGAACGGTGATCAAGAGACTGATCAAAATCGACATTATAAACTTCCTGTTTTTGGGGAACCATATGAGTGTAGCCTCAGATAACTCCTTGCTTTCTATATTGGTTCCATGAAATCCATGACTTGGCAGCGGAATAGGTTTGTTTGGCTGCTTTTTTGCTGTTAGCGTCCGCCGCACCCCGCTATTGATCAGGATTTCCCATGCGCTCGTTGTTTCACCTTGCCTACCACGTCACCGATCTCGACGAGGCGAGGCGTTTTTACGGATCAATCCTCGGTTGCGAGGAAGGACGAAGCACGGACACGTGGGTCGATTTCGATTTTTTCGGCCATCAGATTTCGCTGCACCTCGGCAAGCCGTTCGAAACCACCAACACGGGCAAGGTAGGCGACCACATGGTGCCGATGCCGCATCTCGGCGTCATCCTGCCGCTTGACGCCTGGAACGATCTGGCCGCGCGCCTCGCCAAGGCGGATGTAGAGTTCGTCATGCCGCCGACCGTGCGCTTCAAGGGCGAGTCGGGTGAGCAATGGACCATGTTCTTCCGCGATCCTTCGGGCAATCCGATCGAAGTCAAAGGTTTTGCGGATTTCGCCGGAATTTACGCCAAGCAATAATTCATCATGCCGCAATCCACACTGAAGGCTGCCCTCTGGATGATGGGATCGCTCACGGCGATCCTCATGATGGCCATATCCGGCCGCGAGGCCTCTCGCGAGCTCAATGTCTTCCAGATCATGGAGATGCGCTCGCTGATCGGTCTTGCCATGCTTTATCCGCTCGTCCGTTCTTCGGGCGGCATCCGGGCCATGAAGACGAGCCGCATCTGGCAGCATCTCGGCCGCAACGCCGCGCATTATGCCGGACAATTCGCCTGGCTCCAGGCCCTGTCGATGATTCCGCTGGCGCAGGTCATCGCTATCGAGTTCACGACGCCGGCCTGGACCGCGCTGATGGCCGTGGCCTTCCTCGGCGAGCGCCTCAATATCTGGCGCATCCTCACAATCATCCTCGGCATTATCGGCGTGGTCATCATCGTCCGCCCGGGTATCGGTTCGGTCGAAACCGGACAATTGATCGTGCTTGGCGCGGCTTTCACCTTCGGCATTTCCTTTACGATGGTGAAATCATTGACGCGAACTGACAGCGTCGTGAAGATTATTTTCTGGATGCTGATCATCCAATCGGCGATCGGCCTCCTGCCCGCCCTGCACGTGTGGCAGTGGCCATCCTTGCACGTCCTCCCGTGGGTGGTCATCATCGCCTTTACCGGCACGTTTTCGCACTTCTGCATGGCGAAGGCGCTGCAATATGCCGACGCAACGGTGGTGATCCCGATGGACTTCCTGCGGGTGCCCCTGATGGCTGTTCTCGGCTGGCTGATCTATGCCGAGCGCGTGGATATGTTCACCGCACTTGGCGCAGTCCTCATTCTCTGCGGTAATCTTCTCAATCTCAAGAACCGAACGTCTGTCCGCAACAAGGATGCCGTTTCACTGTCTCAATCGTAGGCGAGACACCAGCCCTTTCCCTCAAGCCAGCAACGCTCGGGGGGTACATCGTTTGAACGGTAGAGGCGCGTCACGCGCTTGAGCTCGCCATTGCCGAATGCGATGGCAAGAGCTCTTTCGGACTCTGGATCCCGCATCCCTGCGCAGGGATAAATCGCTACGCCCGAGACCGCCCGCGCAGCGTACGCATCGCCTTTGCGGGTAATGAGGAATACGGCGCCGCGGGGACGCGAGCCACGGCCGATCAGGGTGAAGCCATCGTCGGTCGTGAGCGGCAGAAGAAGCCGGCCCCCGTCCTTGAGACGATCGAGCCAGCCATCATCAAGCCTGGTTGCGCCGGCATTGACGTAGATCACATCGGCGGGCTCGAACGATCGTTTCGTGCCATCCCCCCGAACGATCTCGACGTTGCGGTAACCGGCGAGATATTCCTTCGCGCGCGCCGCAAGATCCGCTTCGATTTCAATGCCGAGAACGCGTCCTGAAAGTCCCGCGAGATGCGCCATGATCGCGGTATAATAGCCCGTGCCGGTGCCGATATGAACGACACGCTCGCCTTCGGCAATGTTTGCGTGACAGAGGAGGTGGGCATGCAATGACGGTTCGCCATTGTTGATGTGCCGCTCCGGCGCGATGCCAACAAGATCATCCGTATAAAGGTGAACCGGATCGTCATCGGCGCTGAGACCAAAGCCCAGTCCGTACCTGATGATCGGCCATGGACCCGGACCGAGAAAGTCCTCCCGCGGCACCTCGGCAAAGGCCCGCTCGATGCGCGGGTCGTCCACGCCAACGCTTGCCAGCACCTTGCCGGCATAGGCTCGCCTTATGCGTTTCAAGTCTTCGGAATCAGTCATGGGCATGATCTCGATCAGCCAGCTTTCGCTGCTTCAGGAACTGAGAGTTCATCGCACGGTCCAATATTCTCTACCAGAAAATCGACGAAACTGCGGACTCTTGCCGCCAGATATTCATGACCGACGAAGACCGCATGGATGAGTTCAAGGTCGCCGGCATTATATGCCTCGAGAAGCACCTTCAGACGGCCTGCACGAAGGTCATCGATCACATGAAACAGGCCGAGCCGCGCAATTCCAAGTCCGGCGACACACATCTGCTGGGCCGTTTCACCGTTATTGGAGATGAAATTGCCAGAAACGGCCGAGTTCCGTTTCCTTTGACTGCGGGTTATGGAAAGGCCACTCGTTCAAGGTGCGGCGAAAGTTGAAATTCAGGCAATTGTGGTGCTGCAGGTCACTTGGACGCTCCGGTATGCCATGCCTGTCGAGATAGTCCGGCGAGGCGATGACCACGACGCGGCTTTCGAAGAGTTTGCGCGCCTTCAATGCCGAATTGCGCATGGGGCCGACGCGGATCGCTATGTCTGCCCGCTCCTCGATAAGGTCGACAACGCCGTCGCTCAGCGACACATCCAGCCTGACATCGGGATATTGCTCGAGAAACTTCGGCACGAGCGGCAAAACGCAGGTGACGCCAACAGGCACAGAGGAATTGACGCGCAGCAGTCCGCGCGGCTTGGCGGATGCACCATGGGCGACCGCCCGCTCCGCCTCCTCGATCTCGGCGACGATGCGCATTGCACGCTGATGATAGACCTCGCCTTCAGGCGTCAGTTGCAAGGTGCGGGTTGAGCGGACGAGAAGCCGTGTGCCAAGCCTCTCCTCGATGCGGCTGATCATCTTGCTGACGGCAGACGGTGACAGACCAAGGCGTCGTCCCGCCGCAGAGAAGCTGTTGAGCTCCACGGCTTGAACGAAGACGTCCATTTCTCCAGCCCGGTTATCCATCTAGAATCGCGCCATTTGTGAACTCACGTCACAAGTATTGCGCGTTGCACCCCGATTATCAAGGTAATCGCCGCAAGCCATATTCACTGCAACGAACTCAAGGTTCGACATACTCAATTTCGCGGCCGGTTCCCAAGATCGCCGTTTTGAAAAGGACAGCACAATGCCTCTTGCTCTTCTGGCGTTGACGATCAGCGCCTATGCCATCGGGACGACGGAGTTCGTCATCGTTGGCCTACTACCCACGGTCGCCAACGATCTCAACATCTCCCTGCCGCTCGCGGGGCTTATTGTCAGCGTCTACGCGCTCGGCGTGACCTTTGGCGCGCCGATCCTCACCGCTCTCACCGGTCGCATCGAGCGTAAGCCGCTGTTGCTCGGGCTGATGGTGCTCTTTATCATCGGCAACACGGCCGCGGCACTTGCGCCAAGCTATGAGCTGCTTCTCGTCGCGCGCGTGCTCAGCGCTTTCGCACACGGGGTTTTCTTCTCCGTAGGAGCGACCATTGCCGCCGATCTCGTTGCCCCCAACCGTCGCGCTTCCGCCATCGCCATGATGTTTCTCGGCCTTACCGTCGCGATCGTCACCGGCGTCCCGCTCGGTACCTTCATCGGCCAGCAGCTTGGCTGGCGCGCCACATTCTGGGCCGTATCTGGCCTCGGCGTCATCGCTTTCGCGGCGATCGCCATCCTCCTGCCTTCGCAGATCGCCAAGGCGGCGCCTGCCCGCCTGATCGACCAGGTGCGTGTCCTTGCGAACGGCCGTCTGCTGCTCGCTTTCGGCATGACCGCACTCGGCTATGGCGGCACCTTCGTCATGTTTACATTTCTCGCTCCGGTGCTGCAGCAGATCACGGGCTTCGGCGAATCTACCGTCAGCCTCATTCTCGTGCTCTATGGCCTCGCGATCGCGGTCGGCAACATGGTGGGCGGACGTATTGCCGACGGCAATCCGGTCGGCGCGCTGGTGGTCATGTTCGGCCTGCAGGCTGCCGTGCTTGCCCTTTTCACCATCACGGCCGTATCGCCGATCTGGTCGCTGGTGACGCTCGCCGCCCTTGGCGCGCTCTCCTTCTCCAATGTTCCGGGGTTGCAACTCTACGTAGTACAGCTTGCAAAGGTACACACGCCCGATACAGTCGATGTCGCCTCGGCGCTCAACATTGCCGCCTTCAACCTCGGCATAGCCGGCGGCGCATTCCTTGGCGGCACCATCGTCGCTTCCCCGCTCGGCCTTGGCGCAACGCCATGGGTCGGTGCAATTCTCGTCGTCGGAGCCCTCGGCCTGACGCTCTGGAGCCAGATGCTCGACCGGCGTGCTTCGGCCGCAGTACTGGCCACCTGTTAAGTCAAAGGAAGAACCATGTTCAACGTTAATGCCAATGGCGCAGAAATCCCCGCAATCGGCTTCGGCACCTTCCGCATGCCGGGCAGCGATGTGCTGCGCATGGTGCCGGCCGCATTGAAGCTTGGCTACCGCCACGTCGATACCGCACAGATATACGGCAACGAGGCCGAAGTTGGCGAAGCCATTGCCAATTCGGACGTCGCTCGCGGCGATGTCTTCCTGACCACGAAGGTGTGGGTGGACAAGTATCGTCACGACGCCTTCGTCAGGTCGGTGGACGAGAGCCTCAAAAAGCTGAAGACCGACTATGTCGATCTTCTTCTCCTGCACTGGCCGCAAAGCGATGTGCCGCTTGCCGAGCGCATCGGCGCGCTCAACGAAGTGCGCGATGCGGGCAAGGTTCGCCACATCGGCGTCAGCAATTTCAACACGGCGCTCATGGCTGAAGCGGTCAAGCTCAGCAAGGCGCCGATCGTCACCAACCAGGTCGAATACCATCCCTATCTCGACCAGAGCCCCGTGCTCGACGCGGCGCGCAAAGCCGGCATGAGCATCACCGCCTATTATGCCATGGCGGACGGCAAGGTCATCGATGACCCGGCAATCAAGGCGATCGCGGCTGCCCACGACAAGAGCGCGGCACAGGTGGTGCTGCGTTGGCTGGTGCAGCAGCAAGGCGTGGTCGCGCTGTCGAAAACGGTGAGCGCGGAACGGGCAAAGGCCAATTTCGACATCTTCGACTTCGAGCTTTCAAACGAGGAGATGCAAGCGCTGCATGCCCTGGCCCGTCCGAACGGGCGAATCGTCAATCCCGGCCATCTCGCGCCGAAATGGGATTGATCGGGCGCGCATTTTGCGTCCCTTCATGCTCTGGATAAGCCAATGGCGGCCCCTAAGGGACCGCCATTCGCGTTTAGCGACCATCCTGCCGCGTCTGCGGCGGCTGACCTCTCGATTATCGCGATGCCACTTGGGGAAGGTACTGGTTCACGAGGTTCACGACCTGCGCGTCGCGGCTTCTCGCGGTATCACCGCCCATCACGACGGCAACGAGCTGGCGCCCATTGTCGCTGACCGAGGTGACGATGTTGAAGCCGGAGGCCCGCACATAACCGGTCTTGATGCCGTCGGCGCCGTTGACCTGATCGAGGACGCGGTTGTGCCCGCGGATCAGTTTGCCGTTGAAGGCGAACTCATGCACGGCAAAGTAATAGTACTGGCCCGGATAGTGCCGTCGCAAGGCAAGGCCGAGCAGGGCCATGTCGCGCGCAGTGGTGATCTGCTGCGGATCAGGCAGGCCGGATGCGTTGTGGAAGTTGGTGCCCTTCATACCGAGGCGGCGCGCCTTCTCGGTCATCAGCGCCGCAAACTGCTCTTCGCTGCCACCGAGATATTCGGCAAGCGCGACCGCGACGTCGTTGGCCGATTTTACCACGATCGCCTTGATCGCCGTATCGACATCGATGGCCTGACCCGGGCGGACGCCGAGCTTGCTGGGCGCCTGCGAGGCGGCATGAGCCGACATCGGAATAAGCGTCGACTTCGTGATGCGACCCGACTGCAGGGCTTCGAATGTGAGGTAGAGCGTCATCATCTTGGTCAATGATGCCGGAATGCGCGGCAGATCGGCGTTGGCCGAATAAAGCACGACCCCGGTACTGCCATCGACGACGACAGAAGCATATTTCTCGGAATTCAGCGGCAGGACCGCTACTGCGGACGGCGTCGGATCAAGCGTCGCTGCAGTGGTGCAACCGCTTGCGACACCGAGGATCACACCCATCAAAGCCACGGATTTCGAAAACGAATACAAAGCCCTAAGAACTCGCCCCACGTTTGTCTTCCGGATCGTTCCACTCGCGACAGAAGCAGAATTCTATCGCGGGATCGTTAATAAATCGGCGTTACCGGCGCTTGGTAACCGATTTCATCGGCTTCGCCAAGCGCCGTAATGGGCACAAATCGCCGCTGCCGCCTACGCGGTCAAAACGACCTTGACGCTGCGCGAGCGGTCGAGCGCGGTCAGAAACGCCTCCGGAGCACCGCTGAGCGGATATTGAGCCGTCACCAGCCGCAGCACGTCGATCTTGCCCTCGACAATGAGTTCGACCGCCTCGAAGAACTCTTCGCCGAAGCGGAAGGTGCCGACGAGATCAAGTTCCTTGGCCATGACCGCGTTGGCAGGCACCGGGATGGTGCCGCCCGCAAGATTGCCGACCTGGACCACGGTTCCGCCGCGCCGCACGGTGCGGATCGCCGATGCAAGCCCCGCGGCGGTCCCGGAAATTTCGAAGGCGATATCGAACGGGGTCGCCTTGGCCAGCGCCGCCAGTTGCTCTTCGCCCTTCGACAGGTCGACGATCTGGTCGGCGCCGAGTTCTTCGGCAAATTTAAGCGGCGCTGCCGCCACATCGACCATCGTCACCGACCCCGCCTCGGCATGTTTCAACGCGAGCATTGTCAGAAGTCCGATCGGCCCCGCCCCGAAGACGATGGTCGAGAAACCCTTGACGTGGCCGGCGCGCCGCACCGCGTGCAGGCACACGGCAAGCGGCTCAGCCAGGGCGGCGGCCTCAAACGGCAAATCGGCAGGCACCTTGACGCATTGTGCGGCCGTCGCATCGAAGACGCTGGCAAATCCACCCTGCATGTGCGGGGTCTTCGAAGCCGAGCCCATGAAGTAGATATTCTCACACAGGTTGGGGCGCCCCTCATGGCAGTAGACGCATTTTTCGCACCAGCGCGACGGGTTGACCGCAACGTGATCGCCGACAGCCACCGAAGTGACGCCGCTGCCAACGGCGATCACTTCGCCAGCGATCTCATGGCCAAGGACGAGCGGTGAAGTAACGATGAAATCGCCGGTCCGCGCGTGGCGGTAATAGTGCATGTCCGAACCGCAGATACCGCCGGCGCCGAACTTGACCCGGACCATGTTCGGTGCGAGCTCGCCAAGATCGATGTCAACGACGCGCAGATCCTCCGCGCCGAAGAGTGTTGCAGCTATGCCTTTCATACTCATCGGATCAGACCCAATTGTGTTGGCAGCCAAAGCGTAATCGCCGGGATGAAGGTTATGGCGATCAAGGCGATAAAGAGCGGAACGAGCCAGGGCAGAATCGCCATGGTGGTGCGTTCCACGGAAAGTTTTGCGACCCGCGACAGGACAAACAATACCATGCCGAGCGGCGGATGCAGAAGTCCGATCATCAGGTTGAGCGTCATGATCAGGCCGAAATGCACGGGGTCGATGCCGAATTTGAGAACGAGCGGCAAAAGGATCGGCACAAGGATCGTGATCGCTGCGATCGTATCGAGGAAACAGCCGACGAAGAGCATCAACAGGTTGACGAGGATGAGGAACACCCATTTGTTTTCCGTGATGGAGAGGATCGCCGTTGACAGGAGCTGCGCTGCCTGGCTCACGGTCAACAGCCACGCGAATACCGACGCCGCCGTGACGATGAACAGCACCGATGCCGTTGTCTCGATGGTGTCGAAGCTTGCCTTGGCAAGGCTCGACAGGGTCATGGTGCGGTAGCGGACGAGCCCGAGGAACAGCGACCAGAGCACCGCGGCAACAGCCGCCTCCGTGGGCGTGAACCAGCCCATGGTCATGCCGCCGATCAGGATAACCGGGGTCATCAGGGCCATGACCGCCGAGAAGTCGAAATACCAGTCGGCGGCAAGAAGCAGCACGAGAGCGATGCCGACGGAGGCGTTGACCGATAGCCCAGTCAGGGTCAGGAGATAGATGACAAGCGGTACGCTGAAGACGACGACGATCTCAAGCGAGGCTTCGAGAAGCTGCTTGATTTCGAACGGCGCGTCGGAGCCCCAGCGCTTGACATAGGCGAAGATGGCGACCGTGAGCATCATCAGGACTGTCATTACAACGCCGGGCAGGATACCGGCCATGAACAGCGCGCCGATCGACACATTGGCCATCATGCCGTAGATGACGAAGGGCAGCGAGGGCGGAAAGATCGGGCCAAGGGTCGCAGAGGCGGCGGTCACGCCGACGGCCGCTTCAATCGGATAACCGTGATCTTTCATCGCCTTGATCTCGATGGTGCCAATGCCAGCAGCGTCGGCAAGAGCCGTCCCCGACATGCCTGAGAAAATGACCGAGCCGATGATGTTGACCTGCGCCAGGCCTCCCTTCATCCAGCCGACAAGCGCGACCGCAAAGGAGTAGATGCGTCCGGTGACGCCTGCCGAGTTCATCAGATTGCCTGCGAGGATAAAAAACGGCACGGCGAGCAAGGGAAAGCTCTCGACGCCGGCAATCATGCGCTGCGCGACGATGATGTCCGGCGCAACGCCAAAGAAGACGAGATAAAGCACCGACGCGACCGCCATGGAGATCGCCACCGGCACGCCGACGAGCATGAGGAAAAGAAATGTTCCGACGAGCAACAACATCGATCAATCCTCTACCTTGTGAAATTCTTCGGGCCGCTCGAGCACCGAATAGCCCCGGCGCATATTGGCGATGAAAACCTGAACCGAGCGGAAGAGCATCAATACGAATGCGACGAATACGGCGTAAAAGACCATATTGCGCGGCAGGTCGACGGTGACCATACGCTCCTCGGCAACGATCTGCGTGTAACGCCACATCAGCCACACGGCGTAGGCGAAAAAGCCGATGCGGACGATGTCGACGAAAGTCGACAGGGCCCGGGCAACGGAAGCCGGAAGATAGTGATAGAGCACGTCGACCTGGATGTGGCGGGACAGGCGCACGCACATCACAGAGCCGAGGAAGACGACCGCGATGAGACAGTTGGTAGCTATCTCCTCGGTCCAGGCGTAGCTGTTGTTAAGGACGTAGCGGGTGAAGAACTGCAGAAACACGCAGCCTGTCATGAGCCAGAATACGGCGAGCGTCAGCCAGTCTTCGATCGCATAATCCGAAACGTCGGCCACCGGCGCCGCATCCTCGAAGGAATGGGCGATCTCCTCGGCCGTAACCTGTGTGTGGACTTCCTTTGCCATTGGCATTCTCCGGTCTTCGCATCCAGGTGATGGAATGCCGGGCGGACCTACCGCCCGGCCCCCCGCGGATTATTCCTTGATGGCGCGAATGGCTTCCCAGTCGGACTTCTCGTAGCCGAAGTCCTCAAACTTCACCTTCTCCATCACCGTCTTTTCGAAGTCGGCCTTGTCGACCTCGGTCACGTTGATGCCCTTTTCCTTGAATGTCGCCACGAGCGCCTTTTCCTTCTCCTCGATATTCTTGGTCGTACGCTCGGCCGCTTCCTGCATGACGTCGCCGAAGATCTTCTTGTCCTCGTCGGAGAGGCTCGACCAGAGCTGCTTGGAGACGACCGTATTGAGATGATCGACAATATGGCCGGTCAGAACGATGTTCTTCTGCACCTCGTAGAACTTCTTGGCTTCGATCGTTGTCAGCGGATTTTCCTGGGCCTCGACCGTGCCGTTCTGCAGGGCGAGATAGACTTCAGCGAAGGCGATCGGCGTCGTATTGGCGCCGCAAGCGCGCGGCATGGCGAGATAGGCGGGAACATCCGGCACGCGGATCTTTAGGCCCTGCATGTCAGAACACTTGCTGATGGGCTTGTTGGACGTGGTCTGGCGGGTGCCGTAATAGCTGACGGCAGCGATGTGGTTGCCGGTCTTTTCCTCATAGCCAGCGGCGAGACGCTTGAAGACGTCACTTTTCGTATAGGCGATCAAATGCTCGGGACCGCGGAAAATATAGGGGAAATAGGTCACGCCGATCGGCTTGAAATCACGCGCTGCGAAGCTCGATCCCGAAATGATGATATCGACGGTGCCGAGCTTCAGGCCCTGGTTGATATCTGCTTCCTTGCCGAGCTGTGAGGCCGGAAAGACATCGATCTTGTAGCGCCCATTGGTACGCTTGTTGATTTCTTCGGCGGCCCAGACGGATTCCGTGTGGAACGGCTCCGAGGTTTCATAGACGTGGGCCCATTTCAGAGCGGTCTGGGCCTGTGCCGCCGCAGCCGAAAGTGCGAGCGCGGCCACCGCTCCCATAATGGCCATAAGCTTGATCTTCATGTCCTTCTCCTCCCAGATTGAAATCAGATCGTGGTGTTTCGTGTCGAGCCTTTCGGCGGATGACCTTTCTCGCTTTCGAGTTCCTCCTCGAAGCTCCTGGAAAATCTCGATTGTGATTGCTGCAGATGGAACTGCATCGCCGCCTTGGCGCGAGCAGGATCGCCCGAAGCGATCGCATCTCGAATTGCCCGGTGTTCGGCAAATGCCTCACGCCAGGAAACCGCGCTCTCGAAGTAGCTCGCAAGCCGCTCGAAAAACGGTGTCATGCGCTGGTCGAAGAGCTGCCCGACGAACCGCTCGAGCACGGCATTTTCTATGATGCCGGCGATGGTGGTGTGAAACGTCCGGTCGAGCGCAATCGAAGCATGCGGATTATTGAAGGTTTTCGCCATCCTGGTCAGAACGGCATCCATGGCTTCGACCTGAACCGGCGTCACCACTTTGGCGGCTTCCTCGACGATCGCACATTCGATGAGCGAACGGGCACGCAGCAGTTCGAACGGGCCTTCAAGGTCGTCCGAAGGGGCGAGCACAGGCTTTTCTTTGCGTTGATTGGTGACGTAAACGCCCGAACCCATGCGGATATGGATCAGTCCTTCGACTTCCAGCGCAATGAGAGCTTCGCGGATTGTCGGGCGGGAAACACCAAGTTCCTCGGCAAGTTCGCGTTCGCCGGGCAATCGTTCGCCAACGGCGAATGAACCGCATTCGATCAAATCACGGATCTGTTCCGCGACCTGCTGATACAGGCGGCGCGGCTGGATCGCTGCGAACATTGGACCTCCCCGCACGGCTCCTCTCCGCGCATGACTGGTAAACTGGCCTTACCAATCATTAACTGATACATTGATATATATGTTCGAGTCAACCCGTCAGACCTCGCGCCTCTACCTCAGGCAATTGTTACACATTGTATCGGAAAGTGATTGCCGTCGGCACACGCGAACAAGCTAAGAGAAATCTCGATACTCTGACTTCTTCGACCGGTGACCAATGCTGCCTCAAAACCGATTGCCGCGCGCCTTCGCCGCCCTGAGCCTTGCCTTGGTTCTGAGTGCTTGCTCGACAACCGATCCGAAGCTTCCGACCGCGGCGTCGATCCCGGTTCCCGAGGCTGCGCCACGCGTGGCGGCAACTGACTCTCGGCTTTTAGCCAAGACATCCGACAAATCCGTCGATGGCCTGATCACAAAATACTCGGTCGCCTATGCTGTGCCGGAATCCCTGGTCCGCCGTGTCGTGAAGCGTGAAAGCCGTTTCAATCCCCAGGCACGCAACGGGCCCTATTGGGGGCTTATGCAGTTGCTTCCAGCGACTGCACGCGGCCTCGGCCATGATGGCAACGCCAAGGATCTGCTCGATGCGGAGACCAACCTTAAATACGGGGTGAAATATCTCGCGGGCGCCTATAAAGTGGCGGACAACAATCCCGACCAGGCAGTCCGCCTCTATTCACGCGGGTATTACTATCAGGCCAAGCAGAAGGGCATGCTCGACGTGCTCGAACCTTCGGCAGAGCCCGTACAGACCGCTCTTGTTGCGACGTCATCGGAAGCAAGCACGCCCCCTGCCGCGCAGGCGACGAGCGCCCTCATGACGCCGACCGAACTTGCCTATGCCGACGGCAAGGTGGTGTTTCCGGCGGTGATCCCGCTGCCCTTCGAGCGGCAGGATTTGCTGGCCTCCACGATCGTGCCTACCACCACCGGTGGAAATGGTGCACGGGTCCGCGTCCCCGCCCCACTTTGAGCCCACTGCCCGCGAGCATCGCTGACGTCACGTAATCCTTGGCGTGCGCCACGGCATCGGCCAGAATCTCGCCCTTGGCCAGTTCAGCCGCGATGGCCGAAGCAAGCGTGCAGCCGGTTCCATGATCGTTATGGGTGGCGATGCGGGGGCTCGAAAACCATTCTTGCGTTTTTCCGTCGCACAGAAGATCGCTGCTCTCCGCTCCGCTGCCATGGCCGCCCTTGATCAAGACTGCTGAAGGACCGAAAGCCAGCAGAAGCTCGGCCTGGCGCACCATTTCGGCCGCATCGCCTGCGATGGGCCGCCCGGTCAGCAGGGCCGCTTCCGCAAGGTTGGGTGTAACGAGGACTGCGTTGGGGAGAAGCACCTGCCGCAACGCATCGATGGCTCCGGGGTCGAGTAGCTGATCACCTGAGGTCGCGACCATGACCGGGTCGATAACGAGCGCCCGGTCCCAGCCACGCAGGCCATTGGCAATGCTCTCGATCGCTGCCACTGCGGAGACCATGCCGATCTTGATCGCGGCGACGTCAATATCTGACAGAACGGCGTCGATCTGGGCGCTTATGATCGAAGGCGAGAGATTTTCGATTGCTGTCACGCCCTTTGTGTTCTGGGCGGTGATGGCTGTGATGACGCTCGCCCCATAGACGCCAAGCGCCGAGAAGGTTTTCAGATCCGCCTGGATACCCGCGCCGCCGCCGCTGTCCGAGCCGGCGATGGTCAATGCGATCGCGGTCATCGCCGCGCCTCGAGCGCTTTGTCCACGGCCTCGCGCAGTACTTGCGCAGCAGCTTTCGGGTCCACCTGCCGGAAAATCGCCGAAATGACCGCTATGCCATCGGCCCCGGCTTCGATGGCCGGTGCGGTGCGCGCGAGATCGAGGCCGGCAATAGCGCCGATCGGCAGGTCGGGCTTCTTCGCCCGAATGATCTGCGCCAGACGTTGATAGCCGTCAAAGCCGATGGGACCGTCGGGATTGTGCTTGGCCGGCGTTTCGAACAACCCGCCGATGCAAGCATAGTCGATATCGCCAGCGATGGCGGCTTCGGCATCGGATTCGTTCTTCACCGTCAAACCGATGATCGCATCCGGGCCAAGCAGACGACGGACGTCGGCGACCAGCATGTCCTCGCGCCCGACATGGACCCCGTCGGCACCCGTGGCAAGCGCCACGTCGACCCGGTCGTTGACGACGAAAGGAACGCCGCTGCCGCCCAGCGCTGCCCTGATCGCATTGGCACGTTCCACCATCTTTCGTGTTGGCGAATTCTTGTCGCGATACTGGATGATCGTGGCGCCGCCTCGCGCCGCAGCGAGCGCCAGAGCACCAAGGTCTTGCCCGCCGCCGATGGCGTCGACATCAACAATGGCATTCAGCCGGAAATCTACTTTTGGCATGATCTTCTCTTTCATTAGAGCGAAGGAGGTTGGGAGAGTTCGACGGCGAGATCGCCGACGGCGGGGATCGATTTGATAAGCCCTGCTTCGTGCAGGAAGACACCGAGGCGTTCGTAGCGGCTGCGATCGAGAGCCGCCGGCCGTTTGGCGAAGCGTGGAAGCGTGTCCGTCCACGCTTGCCTGTTCAGCGGATTGTCGAGATCCGGATAGGCCTTGATGAAAATCTGCCAGCTCTCGTCCGGGTGATTGGTCAGATAGATCGCCCCCTTTTCGACAGCGCCAAGAAAGCGGGGCAGGCGATTGTCGGTGACGAGATCCCGGTTTGTGACGAAGATGAGTTCGTCATAGACCGGCACGCCGTGCTCCTCGGGAAAGAAGGCGCGGCCGCTATGACCCTCCTGTGTCATCTGGGTCAGTTCGAAGTTGCGGTAGGCTCCGACAGTCGCATCGACCTGTCCCGCGATCAGCGAGGCCGAGAGGGCGAAATTGACGTTGATCAGTTCTACATCCTTGATGGACATGCCTTCGGACTTGAGCATTGCGCCGAGCATCGCGTCCTCAAACCCGGCGACCGAGAAGCCGACTTTCTTGCCCTTCAAATCCTTGAGGCTTTTGATCGGACCATCGGCCAGTGTCATCACCGTGTTGAGTGGTGTTTCCACCAGCGTCCCGAAGCGCACCAGCGGCAGGCCGGCGTCATGGTCGAGATAGAGATTGGGCTGGTAGTGAATGGCGATGTCGGCCTGCTTTGCCGCGATAAGGCGTGGCGGCGCGGCCGGGTCTGCTGGCGGCATCAGATTCACATCAAGACCTGCATCGGCGAAGAATCCCTTCTCGCGGGCGATGACAAGAGGGGCGTGGTCCGGATTGACGAACCATTCGAGCAGAACCGTCAACTTGTCGGCGGCTCTGGCAGGTGCGGTTGCGGCGCAGAGCGCAAGGCATATGGTGAGGATCAATGAGCGTATGCGGAACATCGGTTGTCCTTTGTTGCATCGATGAGGGAGAGGTCATGTTTCCGGCGCCCAAGGGGTAAGGCGGCGCGTCAGGGCGTCGACGAGAAAGCGCAGGATCACGGTGAGGGCGGCGAGGATCATCAGTGCCGCGAACATGGTTTCGGTCTGCATGCGGGCATTGGCTTGGAGCATGACAAAACCGAGCCCGCGCGACGAGCCGACCCATTCGCCAATCACGGCGCCGATCGGGGCAAAGACGGCGGCGACGCGCAGGCCCGATCCGAGCGAGGGCAAGGCGCTCGGAACCCGAACGAGAACAAGCGTTGCGAGCGGCGTCGCTTGCGTGAGCGAAGCCGCATCGAGCAGGTCGCGGTTGGTCCGCTGCAGGCCATCGGCAAAGGCCGACGCCACGGGAAAGAAGATGATGAGGCTTGCCATCACCACCTTGGAGGCAAGTCCAAAGCCGAACCACAGAACAAGCAGCGGCGCGATGGCAAACACCGGGAGTGCCTGCAAGACAAGAAGGAGCGGCCAGACGACATGGCGGAAGGCAGGAATGGCGGCGACGAGCAGCGCGATGACAATGCCGGCGAGCGCGCCGAATGCCAGTCCAAGCAGGATCTCGATGAGCGTGATCGATGCGTTGACGCCAAGATATTGCCGCTGTTCGACCAGTGCCGACACCACCGCAATTGGCCCAGGCAGAATGAATCGCGGAGGCTGGAACAGCCAGACCGCCACTTGCCAGCAAGCAGCGACGGCGGCAAGCGCCGCGACCATGCGAATAACGAGGCGCATGGTTGGCAGCTACCGCCGCAGTTCAAATGTCAGGATGTATGGCACGCTCTGGACTCCATTGCTTTTGAAGATCCGGTCATGCGCGAAGGTGAAGCTGAAAAGGCGCGAACTATGCTCAATTCCCGTTCCTACGCCGGCATGACCCGGATCAGGTTCAAGGGTCCAGCTCGACGCTATCTCAGCACTGTACAGTGCCCCCCTCGGAATGAAGCGATGATGGAGCGGCGCGAGATCAAAGTCAATCGCGCCGCGTCAGGTCCTAGTGGGTCAGGCGGACGTTCTCGCCATCGACCGATTTACAGGCGGCCGTGATCTTGTAGTAGAAGTCCTGGTTGGCCCAGCCGCCGCCGTCTTCCCACGCATGGCTATGGGGCGTGTTGTCACAATTCATCAGGTCGTCCAGTGGCGGCTTGGATCCCAATGGCAGTTGGACGCCATCGACGAACAGATGGTTGACCGTGTTCGGGTCGTCGGTTTTTAGCGTGGAATTGTATTTCGAATAGCCCGACTCATTTGTGGCAATGCAGTCGACGTATCGCGATTTTCCGGCGTTCTTGTCCTTGTAGCCGACATCGCAACCGTCATTTTTGATTTCCATCTTTAGGTACAGCTTGGTGTAGTCACCGAGATCGAATGTGATCGGAACATTGATATCCGGGTCTGTTTTACCGCCGCCGTTACCGTTGTAGAGGTTATGGTCGGTCGCGGTGTATTTGATGGTGCCGACAACAACGTCCTTGCCATTGCGCACGACGATGATGGAAACTTTCTTGAACCAGTAGCCCGTAACCTTGTCGATCGTGATCTTGGCCGTCGTCGGCTTCAATGGCGCCAGCGCCGTGGCGTTGACGTTGATCGGCATGTTGTCCTTGTTGAGAACATGCATGAACAGGGTGCTGGTCTGGCCGCCAAGGGTGATGGAAACCTTTTGATTTTCGGTACTGAAGTTCAAATTGATATCTTCGGCGCGCAGGCCGAGATTGGCCTGGAGGAAGGCACGTGCCCTCGCCTCGGCGGCCGCTTTGTTGGACCCGGTGAAAACCGAGGCTGCCGCAAGCGCCGCAGCGTCGGCCGCATTCTGCAGCCGCGAACGGTCATTGCTGGCGCGGCTATAATCCACGGCGAGCCCGGCAAACCCCAGGAGCGGTACAAGCAGCAAACCGAATGTGATCGCGGTTGCGCCGCGGCGGTCTTTTATGAATTGACGTAGATAGTTCATGGCCCCACTCCAGTCGATGAGCGCAACCATCAGTTGTCCGGCGTAAATGACGGCTTATGAAATTCGTTCAGATTTTCACGATCTGCCCTGGAACGGGCGTCGGTGAAGAAATGCGTCTGCAAATGGTAAATGTTTGATGAAGCTGCATTAGGCGTTTTGAACGACAGGGCGGACAAAACCCTGGCTCGCGACAAGGAGGTTGCGCGTGTAGTCCTGCGTTACATGGCGCCGGGCAAGTTCCGACGCGGTGAGCCGTTCGACCTCTGCGCCATGTTGCATTACCATCAGCCGGTCGCACATGTGCGTTACGACTGCGAGATCATGGCTGACCATGACGAATGTCAGCTTGCGGTCGCGGCGGATCTGCTCGAGAAGATTCAGCACCTCCGCCTGCACCGATGCGTCGAGCGCAGAGGTTGGCTCGTCCAGCAACAGGATCGATGGTTCGAGAATCAGGGCGCGGGCGATGGCGACACGCTGGCGCTGGCCGCCCGACAGCTGATGCGAGTAGCGGAAGCGAAAACTGGAACCGAGCCCGACCTCGTCAAGCGCCCGCAAGATGCGCCGCTCGATATCGCCGAACCCATGTACGGCGAGCGGCTCAAGGAGCAATCGGTCCACGGTCTGGCGCGGATGCAGCGAACCATAGGGGTCCTGGAACACCATTTGCACTTCGCGGTAAAAGGCCTTTGTGCGCGATGCGCCGAGCAAATTGCCATTGACCTCGATCGTCCCCGCGGTCACGGGTGCCAGACCCGCCACGGCGCGCAACAACGTCGATTTGCCCGAACCGGATTCGCCGACGAGACCGAAGGACTCGCCGGGCACCACCTCGAGGCTGACGCCGCGCAGCGCGCGAAAGCGATTGAACGTCACTTCGAGATTGTCGATCTTCAGCGCCGGCGTCATGCTGCCCACTCCGGTTTGCGGTCGAGCGTCGGCAGTGGATGCCGGTCGGCACCTATTTCAGGCATGCAGTTCAGCAGTCCCTGCGTATAGGGGTGCTTGGCATTACGCAGGTCCGTCGCGGCAATTTCTTCGACGATGCGGCCAGCATACATGACGATGACCCTGTCGCAGAACGACGAAACCAGCCGCAGATCGTGCGAGATGAAAATGAGGCCCATGCCCCTGTCGCGCACCAGATTGTCGAGAATGCCGAGCACGTCGAGCTGGACCGTAACATCGAGCGCGGAGGTCGGCTCGTCCGCAATCAGCAGTTCCGGTCCGGTGATCAGCATCATCGCGATCATCGCGCGTTGCCCCATGCCGCCCGATACTTCGTGCGGATGGAGATCGTAGACGCGCTCGGGATCGCGTATTTGGACCGCGGCCAGCATATCGAGCGCGCGTCTGCGCGCCTCGCGCTTGCTGACCTTCTCGTGGGTCCGGAGCGTTTCGACGATTTGCCTGCCGATGCTCATGACCGGATTGAGCGAATATTTCGGATCCTGCAGGATCATGGAGATGCGATTGCCGCGCAGCGCCCGCCGTTCCTTGACGGACGTCTCCAGCAGATCGATACCGTCGAAGTTCAGGGTCTTTGCGGTGATGGTTGCATGCGGCGGGGTGAGGCCCATGATGGCGCGGCCGGTCTGCGACTTGCCGGAGCCCGATTCACCGACAATGCCGAGGCGTTCGCGCCCCAGCGTGAAGGACACGCCGCGCACCGCGTTGACGGCGCCCGTGCGGGTCGGAAATGTGACGCGGAGGTCGTCAACCGTCAGCATCGTGCTCATTGGTTGTTGCCTCGCGGATCAAGCGCGTCGCGCAGCCCGTCGCCAAGAAGATTGAAACCAAGGCTGACGATGAGGATGGCAAAGCCCGGCATGGCGGCGACCCACCATTGGTCCATGATGAAACGTCTTCCCGATGCGATCATGGCACCCCACTCGGGCAAGGGTGGCTGTGCACCGAGCCCAAGAAAGCCGAGGCCAGCTGCGGTCAGGATGATACCTGCCATATCGAGCGTTACACGGACAATCAGCGACGACAGGCAGAGCGGCATGATGTGACGCAGCACGATGCGGGTCGGCGATGCGCCCATCAGCCGTACGGCGGCGATGTAATCGGAGTTGCGCACCGTCAGCGTCTCGGCGCGGGCAATGCGGGCATAGGGCGGCCACGAGGTTATCGCTATGGCGATAACGGCATTCTCAATGCCCGGCCCAAGCGCGGCGACGAACGCCAGGGCCAGGATGAGCTTGGGGAAGGCAAGGAAAATATCGGTGATGCGCATCAACACGGCATCGACCCAACCGCCGGCGTAACCGGCGATCGTACCGACGAGCAGCCCGATTGGCGCCGCTATGATCGCGACGAGGATGACGACATAAAGCGTCAGGCGCGAGCCATAGATGAGCCTTGAGAGGATATCGCGGCCCTGATCGTCGGTACCAAGCAGATATTCACCACCGGGTGGCAGCAGGCGGGCGTTGCGCAGGTCGCCAGCAACGGGAGAATGCGGCGCCAGCAGCGGCGCGAAGGCAGCAACCAGCAGCAGGGCGATGATGATGGCGAGCCCGACAACCGCAAGGCGGTTGCTGGCGAAACGGCTCCAGACGAGATAGGCGCGGCCAAGTCGCGCCTGCGTCCGCGATTGCGGGCGGTCGCTCATCAGCCATTCGCGGCGCGTAAGGGGCCGCGAGGTGTTGATTGCGTCTGTCATCGTGCGCGCGTCCGTGGGTCGAGGGCCCGATAAAGCAGATCGGACAGGAGATTGATGGCAACGAAGACTGTGCCGATGACGATGGTTCCGCCGAGCACCGCATTCATGTCGGCGTTCTGCAGGGAGTTGGTGATGTACATGCCGAGCCCTGGCCATGAGAAAACGGTCTCGGTGAGGACAGAGCCTTCGAGCAGGCCGGCATAAGAAAGCGCAATGACGGTGACGAGCGGAACGGCGGCATTGCGCAAGGCGTGACCCCAGATGATGCGCGTTTCGGAAAGACCTTTTGCGCGTGCGGCAACGATATATTCCTGCTCGAGTTCGTTCAGCATGAAGCTGCGGGTCATGCGGCTGATATAGGCCAGCGAAAAATAGCCGAGCAAAGATGCCGGCAGGATGATGAAACTGAAGATGTTGCGGAACGCTTCCCAATTGCCCTGGATCACTGCGTCGAGCAGATAGAAGCCGGTAATCGGTGTGAAGGTATATTCATAAACCACATCGATGCGGCCGGGACCCGAGGTCCAGCCAAGCTTGGCATAGAAAACCAGCAATGCGAGAAGGCCGAGCCAGAAGATCGGCACGGAATAGCCGATCAGGCCAATGATGCGGACGAACTGGTCAATCAGGCTGCCACGCTTGACGGCGGCGAGTACGCCGAGCGGAACGCCGATACATGCACCGATGAGCGTGCCCATTGTTGCAAGTTCCATCGTTGCCGGAAAAACCCGCCTGATATCAGTCATGACGGGGTTGGTCGTCAGGACAGAATTGCCGAAGTCGCCCTGCAATATGCCCTTTATGTAGAGAAAGAACTGCTCATAGAGCGGCAGGTTCAGCCCGAGCTCCTCCCGCACCCGTTCCACCACATGCGCGGGGGCACGGTCGCCGACGATTGCCAGCGCCGGGTCGATCGGTATTACCCGCCCAATAAAGAAGGTGACTGCGAGGAGGCCCAAAAACGTGATGACTCCGATCAGCAGGAAACGTCCGACTGCCCAGAGAAAATTACCAGCCCAGGCGCCGGAACGCCTGGACTCCATTTGTGTGTCGGTACTGCTCATTGCATCAGCCCTTGGGGCCCGATCACTTTGATACGTTGAAGACGTAGTTGGTGTCGAACGACGGTCCGAGCTTGAAGCCTTTGAGGTTCGAGCGCAGGGCCGAGACTTCCGTTTGCTGGAAGATCAGGACGAACGGGCTGGTCGCCAGCACCTTCTTCTGCAGATCCTGGTACATGGCTGCGCGCTTGGCATTGTCGCGTTCGAGCAGGGCAGCTTTGGTTTCCTTGGTCAGATCCGGCACATCCCAGGCGTTGCGCCATGCGAGGGTCTTGTTGGTGCCTTCATCCGAATTGTTGGGGTTGTTGGTGAAGGTGTCGGCATTCGAATTTGGATCCCAGTAATCGACGCCCCACTGACCGATATAAGAGTCGTGGGTACGAGCGCGATACTTTGTAAGCGTCTGCTTACCGTCACCCGGTATGATCTCCATCTTTACGCCGGCCTGCGCCATGGTCTGCTGAATGGATTCGGCGATGCCCGTCACCGGCTGGTTGTTGCGCACATCCATCGTGAAGGAGAAACCATCCTTCAACCCGGCCTTTTCCAGAAGCCCCTTGGCCTTGGCGACGTCGAGCTTGTAGGGGTTTTCGTCGAGTTCGCCGAGAATGCCCTTGGGCAGGAAGGTCTGGTGAATCTCGCCGATACCCTTGATCAGCTTTTCGCCGATCGCATCGTAATCGACGAGATATTTCAGGGCTTCGAGCACTTCCGGCTTGGCGAGGTTCGGGTTCTTCTGGTTGAGGCTGAAGTAATAGATCGTGCCCTTCGGGGCGCTCGTCGTGGTGATCTCGCCGTTCTTGACGACCTGTTCGAGATCGTTCGGCTCGAGATTGCGAGCAACGTCGATATCACCCTTTTCGAGCAGCAGGCGCTGCGCGGCGCTTTCCTTCACGTGACGATAAATAACGCGGTTCAGCGGCGCCTTGGTACCGTAATAATTGTCATTGCGCTCGAGGACGATGATTTCGTTGGCGCGCCAGTCGCGAATCTTCATCGGGCCGGAACCAGCGTATGCGGTCTTCAACCAGGCATAGCCGAAATCGTCATTGACGACATGTTCGGAGACGAGCTTCTTGTCGACCACCGAAGCGACCGTGGCCGTCAGACAGTTGAGGACGAAGCTCGGTGCATAGGCCTGATCAACCGTGAACACGAAGGTCGACGGGTCGGTTGCCTTGGCTTTTTCCGTGATATTGTCAGGCTTCAGGCCAAACTGCGTGAGGATAAACGCCGGGCTCTTGTCGAGCTTGACGGCGCGCTCGAACGACCAGGCGACATCCTCGGCGGTGATCGGATTGCCCGAGGCAAATTTCAGATCCGGCTTGATCTTGAACGTGTAGGTCAGGCCATCATCGGATACTGTCCAGCTTGAGGCAATATCAGCGACGATCTTCGAAGGGTCGTTGATGTCGAGCCGAACGAGCTTGTCATAGGTATTGCCATTGATTTCGCCGGTGGTGAGCTCGAACGCTTCAGCCGGATCGAGTGTGATCACGTCGTCGATGGCAAAGGCTTCGACAAGCGTATCGGCGGGCGTTGCGGCAAATGCCGGCACGCCGGACACCAGGATCGCGGAAAGTGCAGCGCCCCCGAGCAGAAGGCGGAATTTGGAGTCGATCTTGTTCATCAGCATTGGTCAGTTCCCTGTTCTAGAGCGATGTCGTCTTGTTATTGTTCTTCATGCCAGGCGGAACGCAGCACGCGCAGCCAGTTGTCGCGGCATATCTTGGCAAGATCCTCGCCTGCGTAGCCGGCATCGCGCAGGGCAGCAACGAGGTTCTGGTTGCCGCTCGCATCGCCGATCTCGCCGGGGATCTTGGCGCCGTCAAAATCGGAGCCCAGCGCCACGCAATCGATGCCCATGCGGTTCACCATGTAATCGATGTGGCGGATCATATCCGAAAGTGGGGTATCGGCATTTTCGCGCGCGTCAGGTCGCAACATGGCAACCGCGTAATTCAGGCCCACCAGCCCCTTGCTCTCGCGAATAGCATCGAGTTGCCTGTCGGTCAGATTGCGCGCGACCGGGGTCAGCGCATGCACGTTGGAGTGGCTCGCAACGAGCGGCTGATCGCTGATCCGCGCGACATCCCAGAAGCCTTTTTCGGTGATGTGGGCAAGGTCGATGAGAATACCCAGCCTGTTGCAGGCCAGGACCAACGCCTCACCCTCGGCGGTAAGGCCGGGGCCGGTGTCGGGCGACATCGGATAAGCGAAGGGCACGCCATGGGCAAAGATATTGTTGCGGCTCCAGACCGGACCAAGCGTGCGCAGCCCCGCCGCATAAAAAACGTCAAGCGCCGCCAGATCAGCGCCTATCGCCTCGCAGCCTTCCATGTGCAGGACAGCAGCAAAGGTGCCGTCGCGCATGCACGCTTCGATTTCGGCCGTCGTGCGGCAGAGTTTCCAGCCGCCGCTACGCTCCAGGCGCCAAGCGATGGACGCCATTTCGAGCGCGACATCCAATGAGGGAGCCCGATCGAGCGGCGCGGCCAAGGGCGTCGAGTAATGCCCATTGGCATCGGGGGCCTTGAATGCGAGATCGCCCGAGGGAACATAGATGGCGCAGAGCCCGCCCGCGAGCCCGCCCTTCTGTGCCCTTATCTTGTCGATGTGTCCGTAGGTCGTCCCCTTGACGAATTCTTCCACGGGATCGGCGCCGTCTCTCGAATGTTTCCACAACCGGTAAAGCACATCGTTGTGACCATCGAAGACAGGCTGCATTTCAATTCCCGATCAGGTTGGCAAAAAGCGACATTTTCGTCGGGCAAGCATCCCGCCATCCCGAGCCGACGTCGCCGAGTGACAAAAAATCATGACGCCAGCGAACAGGCAATAGCGTTGTTGTACAAAAGTATAAAGACTGTGAGTTGCACCCCAGAAAGTATTCAACGTCCGGCCGGTGGAGCCCCGCCGTCCTTAGCGCTACCGTCCAAAATTTAGAGAACTCCAAAACCGCTTGAGTGTTGGCATGATTGACAACGACCGGTCCCTCTTAGATGATTAGACGAGGCGCTTCGGAACTTCTGTTTAAAACCAAAAGCATGTTTTCCGATGGTTCAATCATGGAAATGTTCCTTTGGAAGGTTCCGGCGCCGATCGCGGGCGGTCGTCACACCTATAAGTACCGACTCTATTGGGGTCGCGACGGCATGCGGATCGTCGGCTTTGACAACGAACGTGGCAAAGGCGACCATTGTCATTTGGACGGCAAAGAGTATGCGTATGCATTCATATCACCAGAGGCCTTGATCGAAGACTTCTACGCGGAAATTCGCAGGAGAATGTCAAAATGAAAAAGGCGACCATCCGGATAAGAAGCAGCACGGACGAGACCCTCCGCGACGCGGCGCACGGTTTTGTAAGAGCATGGGAGAGCGGAGAATCCGATCCTGTTGCCACGTTTACATTCAGTTCGCCGGCTCAGCTACCATTCTCACGCCCAAGCGTTGGGAACTTATCGAACATCTGCCAAAAATCGGACCATCAAGCATTCGCGGACTCGCTCGATCACTTGGTCGCGATGTGAAGCGTGTGCATGAGTATGTAACGACGCTCATCGATTGGGGAATTGTCGAGGGAGTAAAGGACGCCAAGGTTTGCGTCCCTTTTGATGTGATCCATGCGGACTTCGATTTGCGCGCCGTCGCCTAGGGTTCGTTCCCAGGAATTAGCGCTTAAACGTCGAGGTTCGCCACACTCAGCGCATTGTCCTGAATGAATTCGCGCCGCGGCTCGACATCATCGCCCATGAGCCGCGAGAACAGGCTGTCGGCGTCGGTGGCGTCATTGACCTTGACCTGCAGCAGGGAGCGCGCGTTCGGATCGAGCGTCGTCTCCCAGAGTTGCTCCGCGTTCATCTCGCCAAGACCCTTGTAGCGCTGTAGCGAGAGGCCCTTGCGCCCCGCTGCAAAGACGGCGTCGAGGAGAGCCATCGGCCCGGCGACCGCGTCGGCCTTTTCCTTGCGGCGAAGCACTGGCGGCTGCGAATAGATATCATGGAGGCGGGAGGCGTAGCGATCGAGTTGGCGCGCATCGGCCGAACCGAGCAGGGCCATATCGAGGGTCACCGTCTCCTTGACGCCGCGCAAAGACCGCTCGAAGACGAAGCCGTCAACACCATCGTCAGGGGTGGCAAGGCGGCCGGTCCAGCCCTTTTCGGTTTCCTCGGCGATGAGGTCAAGCCGGGCGGCAACTTCGGCGACCAGTTCCTGCGCCTTGGCGGTATCGGATATCGCTTCCGGGTTGAGCGCGCCGGCGATGGTTGCCTGTTCGACGACCGCGCGGTCGTAACGCGTGTTCAGGCCCTGCAAGAGATGGCGAACTGCCAGCGCGTCATTGATGACAACGCGCAGGTCGTTGGTGGTGCGCACTTCCCCTGAAACCAGCTCCAACGAGGTTTCATCGAGCCCCGAGTCGATCAGATATTCCTCAAAGGCGGTTTCGTTCTTGATGTATTGCGAGGACTTGCCGCGCGTCACCTTGTAAAGCGGCGGCTGGGCGATATAGACGTGGCCCCGCTCAATCAGTTCCGGCATCTGGCGGAAGAAGAACGTCAAAAGCAGCGTACGGATGTGGGCGCCATCGACGTCGGCGTCGGTCATGATGATGATCTTGTGATAGCGCAGTTTGTCCGGATTGAACTCGTCCTTGCCGATGCTGGTGCCGAGCGCAAGGATCAGCGTGCCGATCTGGTCGGAAGAGAGCATCCGATCGAGTTTCACGCGCTCGACATTCAGGATTTTGCCGCGCAGCGGCAGGATCGCCTGGTTCTGGCGCGAGCGTCCGCCCTTGGCCGATCCGCCGGCGGAATCACCCTCGACGATGAAGATTTCAGACTTGGCCGGGTCGCGCTCCTGGCAATCGGCAAGCTTGCCGGGCAGCGAGCTGATGCTCAGCGAGTTTTTGCGGGTGATGTCGCGCGCCTTGCGGGCCGCTTCGCGTGCGGAAGCCGCCTGGATCACCTTCTCGACAAGCACCTTGCCTTCGGCCGGGTGCTCTTCAAGCCAGTTCGACAGCGCCTCGTTGACGAGACTTTCAACGACCGGGCGCACTTCGGACGAGACGAGCTTGTCCTTGGTCTGCGACGAAAACTTGGGATCGGGGACCTTGACGGACAGGACCGCGGTCAGGCCTTCGCGGCAGTCATCGCCGGTCAGCGTGACCTTCGACTTCTTGGTCTGGCCCGAGGCGTCGGCATAGCTGGTCATCTGGCGGGTCAGGGCACCACGGAAACCCGCAAGATGCGTGCCGCCATCGCGCTGGGGAATGTTGTTGGTGAAGCACAGAACATTCTCGTGGTAGCTGTCGTTCCACCACATGGCGACTTCGACCGTCGTACCGTCCTTCTCACCGCGAATGTAGATCGGGTCTGCGACAAGTTCCTTCTTGGTGCGGTCGAGATAGCGCACATAGGCGGTAAGTCCGCCTTCGTAGAAGAGCTCGAGTTCGACCGGATCGGCATGGCGGCGGTCGGCGAGCAGAATGCGTACGCCCGAATTCAGGAAAGCGAGTTCGCGCAGACGATGTTCGAGCGTGTTGAAATCGAACTCGACCATCGAGAACGTGTCCGTCGACGGCAGGAAGGTCACTTCCGTACCGGTCGCATCGCCGGCATCGCCTGTCACCACGAGCGGCGCGTCGGCCACGCCATGGGTAAAGCTCATTTCATGGATCTTGCCCTGGCGGCGAATCTTGAGTTTCAGCCAGACAGAAAGCGCATTGACCACCGAAACGCCGACGCCGTGCAGACCGCCGGAAACCTTATAGGAATTCTGGTCGAATTTACCGCCAGCATGCAGCTGGGTCATGATGACTTCGGCGGCGGAGACCCCCTCGGAGTGCATGTCCGTCGGAATGCCGCGGCCATTATCCGTGACCGTGCACGAACCGTCGGGATTGAGCGTGACGGTGACGCGGGTCGCGTGGCCGGCGAGCGCCTCGTCGATGGCGTTATCGACGACTTCGTATACCATGTGGTGAAGGCCGGAACCGTCGTCCGTATCGCCGATATACATGCCCGGGCGCTTGCGAACCGCATCCAATCCCTTGAGAACCTTGATGGACTCCGCACCGTATTCTGGCGAGGTTTCAACTGTCAGTTCCGGTGTATCGCTCATGTAGATTCAATCTTTTCTCGGGTCGCCAGGATCGGCGCGCCGTATTTATAGCAGAACCGGGCGAATCATGCCCGGTCCTTGGCCTAGATATAGTGCTTATCGCACGCTTTTCCAATTCTAAGGGGTGTGAATATCCACGGATCATGGCCAAATTGGCTCATCCGGGCGAGAAATACGACCAGAGGTCCGCACCCAGCAGCGCGCCTGATCCGGCGGGCTGTTAGTCACCCGCCAGACAGAGTCAAAGCCGCAATGCGCACTACTCGATGATCTGGACCGATCCCGACGCAGGTTTTGCGACAGGCGAGCGCGCGTCGAGGAAGTCCTTGACTTCGCTGAACTTCAAGCTGCCGTCGCGGTCGCGGTCAATCTCGGCGAAGTGATCGACAAAAAAGCCGAGCCCGGACTTTGAAGCGGATTCCTGCGTGACAAGATGGGTCGCGGGATCCGCGGCCCGGTCGAAGAGCGAGGCCGTGCGCTGGTCGACTTCGGTCGCGACGCTTGCCCGGGTCAACGGAGCCGCCGCCATCCGCGATGGCGCCTGACGCGGCGCGAAGCCCCGCTGCATTCTCATCAGGCCGCGCTGATGCCGTGACTCGCTGGCGAAATCACCCGCACTGGCGAGCGAGGCGCTGCAAATGACGCCAATCAGGATCGACGCACAGATATGATGTCGTTTCATTGTTTCACCTGTTCAAATGCGGGCGGGTTGGATGCTGCGAACATTGTCGCCAACGGCCCATCGTAGAAGGCGCCCAGATCTTGCATCAGGGTGGCATAAGAGCGGGTGTAAAAAGGCGCTACTCCGTGGCCACCCTCGTAAACCTTGACCGGCACCTTGTCGGTGAGGCCGCCTATTTGAAGGTCAACTTCCGACCGATTGAATGGCGTATTCAGATCGTAGTAGCCGTGCTGAACCAGAACCTTCAAGTTCGGATTGAGCGTTATGCTGAATGTCAAATGCGGAACGCTATTACCTGCCCGTTCCTTGTTGTCTCCGATCGTTTGAGGATCGGGTCGATAATCCCAGATATCGATGATCTTACCGTTGAAGCCAACATAAGGAGATTGAGATTCATAGCCGACGAACTTGGCGTGGTAATCTTTTCGCCAGGCGAAGTAATCGCTCGTGCGATCAAAGGCCGGATCTACCGCTTCCGGCTCATCAAAGTAGCGTCCATCATTGAGATAAAGCCGGCCCGTTCCAGGTGCAAATATATGAGTAAAGTCGACCGGGTTCAAATTAGGCGTCGCAATCCAAGGATTGTTATTGGCATTGTCGCCCGGCTGATATTGTTTGCCTATCCCTGTAAACGCATAAAGCTTGTCAAGAAACGCGCCACCTTCCGGCTGCCTAATATAAGCTTCCCAAGACTTTCTGTCGGGTATATTCGCATCCGTCTCTTTGAAAACCTTGTTATAGAGTCCATCGAACTCCCTGCCGAATGCGCGAGCACTGACCAAAAACTGTTCGGTTGACTGACCTTCACGAGCCGTCGACTTCTCATGAAAGTCCGCCACCATCGCGTAGGTCGGGATCGCACCGCCACAGCTTGTGTAGAACCGGTAGCAGCCGCTCGTTTGATTCAATGTCGGGGAATTCAGGACGAGCCCGGAAAGGACGTTTTTGCTCGTGGTGAATGTCGTGTATTGGCTGGTGCCGCTCTCCAGCAGCAGACGCGCCATGATTGGCGCCCGAAATCCGCCATAAGAGACGCCGTAAATATATTTGGGCGAGTTCTGGCGGTTGTACACGTTCACATAGCGCGTAATGAAATCCCGCAAGACTTTGGCATCGCTATCGACGCCCCAAAAATCACTGTTCCTGTTCGGCCAGATGGCGAGGGAATTGCCGGTCCCGACGGGATCGACGAAAACGAGATCCGTCTTGTCCAAAATCGTGTTGGGATTGTCTTTCAACGGCCCGATGACGTCCTCCGATGGGGCCGGTCCGTCTTGCTGCATGGGCCCAAGGAAGCCAATATCCAGTTCGGCGGATGAGCCGCCGGGCCCTCCGTTGAACACGAAGGTTATTGGGCGCGCATCCCGCGCCTGGTCGTCGCGCGTATAGGCCGTGTAGGAGATCACCGCTTCAGCATTGAACAGACCTGAGCCAGGTTTGGATGCAATCAGCTGACCGGCGGTCGCCGTGAAGGGAATGGAGGTTCCCTTAAGGGCGATCGTGTGCGCTTTGGCGGCCGAGACTTCGCGAGCGTCCGAATGATCCAGTCTTCCATCGGGGTCATAATCTGCAGCCGTTATCGGTTTGACCGGAATGGATGCGGGCGGAGGCGCTGGAACAGTCGACGTCGGCGCCTGCTGAGGCTTGACTGGCGCGGGTTGATTGAACGTCGGCGTCGCATCGGCGCTGTTGGAATCCGATCCTCCGTCGCACGATGCCAGGAAAACAGCCAGCAAAAGCCAGCAAAGGCGAAAATTCATAATTAAAAACCTCACAATATGGACCGGAACGATATCAGTGCAGGCGGTAAAAAAGAGGCAGTAGAAATCGGAATTTAAAATCACGTCGCAAGCTCGAGGCGGAGCACACCTTATCCAGTTTGCGACGTCAAGTACAAAATGGCTGGTGCCGCCCCAAAGAAACCATTGGCATTTCTGCACCCACATGCCCACATGGTCGGCAGGAGCCTGCTAATATGAATACTGTTCAAAGCGCCTTTATTCCTCCAGCGCCCATCCCGCGTACCGGGCCGGTCGGAACCTTGCGCCTTATTCGAACCATCTATCGCAACCCGCTCGAACTATGGGGCGAGCCTTCCTATAATGAGCCGTGGGTGTCGATCGACTGGTCCTTTGCCCACACGATCATCGCCAATGATCCCGGCCTCATCCGCCACGTCCTCGTCGACAATGCCAAGAACTACAAGATGGCGGCGGTTCGCCAGCGGATCCTCCGCCCCATCTTGCGCGCTGGTCTCCTAACGGCGGAAGGCGAAACGTGGCGCCGTTCTCGCAAGGCCATGGCGCCGGTATTTACGCCTCGCCACATCAATGGTTTTGCCGAGGCGATGAAGCGGACGAGCGAGACTTTCGCCAAGCGCTACGAGAACCTTTCCGGTCCTACGGACGTATCGCGCGACATGACCATGCTGACCTATGACATTTTGGCCGAGACGCTGTTCTCCGGCGAGATTGCGGGCGATCCGGACCAGTTTTCGCACGAGGTCGACCGCCTGTTTGAAACCATGGGCCGCGTCGATCCGCTCGACCTGCTTGGGGCGCCGAACTGGATGCCGCGCTTCACCCAAATCCGGGGCAGACGCGCCCTCGCCTTCTTCCGGCAGATCGTTGCCAACACCATGGAAATGCGTCGCAAGCGCATGGACCGGGAAGGCGACAAGGTTCCCAACGATTTTCTGACCCTGCTGCTCAAGGCGGAGGGCCCGAAGGGACTTTCGCGCGCCGAAATCGAGGACAATATTATCACGTTCATAGGGGCCGGGCATGAAACCACGGCGCGCGCACTGGGCTGGACGCTCTATCTCCTCGCCAAGGCGCCTTGGGAACGCGATCTGATCGAAGCCGAGATCGACGCCTTTATGGCGCAGGCGGACGTGCCGCCCCCGCATGCCTGGCTCGACGCATTGCCGCTCACCCGCGCCGCTTTCGAAGAAGCAATGCGGCTTTATCCCCCGGCTCCCTCCATCAACCGCGAACCGATCGAAGACGATCAATATATGGACCTGAAATTGCCCAAGGGGGCGGCTGTATTGGTTATGCCATGGACGGTCCATCGCCATCGGCTCTATTGGGACAATCCCGATGCGTTCATGCCGTCGCGTTTTCACCCGGAAAATCGCGACAAGATCGACCGTTTCCAATACTTGCCGTTCGGCGCCGGGTCGCGCGTGTGCATCGGCGCAAGTTTTGCGCTCCAGGAAGCGATCATCGCGCTCGCCACGCTGTTGCACCGCTTCAGATTCGATGTCGCCGGCGTCTACAAGCCCTGGCCGGTGCAGAAATTGACGACGCAACCCGATGGCGGGTTGCCAATGACCGTGCAGGCGCGGCGCTAACTTGATTTCCTAGGAAATATTCTATATATTTCTTTCCATTCAAAGGAATATTCATGGGAATCGCTGCTCAGCCGCTTTCAGAAATCCCGGATCGAACCGCCGTCGTTTCCAAGGCGCTGTTGCGGTCATCGGAACTGCTGGGCCTCACCGCAAAGGAACTCGCCCATATTGTCGGGCTTTCGGAGCCAAGCATATCGCGCTTGAAGCGTAGCCTCGATGGCGCGCCGCTCACCGGCAAGAGTTACGAACTCGCGCTGCTTTTCATCCGCCTCTATCGCTCGCTCGACGCTATCGTCGGCGGCGACGATGCGGTGGCGCGCACATGGATGCGAACTGACAACAGCATGCTCGGCGGCAAGCCGCTCAACCGGATCAAAACCATTGACGGCCTCACCCATGTCCTCGCCTATCTGGACGCCCGACGCGCTCCGATCTGAAGCCAGGGACAGCCATGGCGGCTGCTGGCGTCTGGTCGAAGCGCAACATCGCGTTTCAACGATGAAACTCGTCGATACGCTCGACGAGCAGGCCCTGCTTGAAGATGAACTCGAAGCCACGAAGCCGCCGCTGCCGCCCGCCTGCATTCATCTCGACTATCTGCTCGCGACCCCGTTTCGCTACGGGCGCTATCCAGGCAATTCGCGTTTTCGCCGCGAAGGCTATTCGCCGGGCGTTTTCTATTCGAGCGAGATGGTTGAAACGGCGGTTGCCGAAACCGCTTTTTACCGCCTGCTGTTTTTCATCGAAAGTCCGGGCACACCCTGGCCGCGCAATGCGCTCGAATTCACCGCGTTCGTAGCGCGCTACGCCACGACCCATGCCATCGATCTGACGGTCGCGCCCTTTGCCGAACATCGACGCCGCTGGACACATCCAACCGACTATTCCGCCTGCCTCGCCCTTGCCGACGCGGCGCTTGCGGCGGGCATCGATCTCATTCGCTACCAGTCCGTGCGCGATCCTCAAGGCGGCGCCAATCTCGCCCTGCTCTCCTGCGCCTGCTTCGCCATGCCCAACCCCGTGCGCAAGACGACATGGCGGCTGCATTTCTCCGACTACGGCGTCAATGCCATATGCGACATGCCGGACCTGCGGCTGGGCTTCACTCTCGCGACTTTTGGCGACGATCCGCGCGTTAAAGGTGCGGCGCGGCAATAATCAAGTGATCACGCTCGGCTTGTCGCGGCCCGTGTGAGCCTTGATCCCGGCAAGATCCTCCGCAGCGCGAATAAGGTCGGCAAGCGCGCTCTGTGTCTCCAGATCGTGGCGCTTCGGATCGGGCTCATAGCGTTCCACGTAGACACGGACGGTCGCGCCCGACGTTCCGGTGCCAGACAGGCGGAAGACGACGCGCGAGCCGCCTTCGAAGAGTACGCGTATGCCCTGGTTTTCGCTCACCGACTTGTCGACCGGGTCGTGATAGGCAAAGTCGTCGGCGGTTGCGATGGTCAGACCCTGGACCTTCGTGCCGGGAAGCGAAGCGAGTTTGCCGCGCAGATCGTCCATCATCTTGTTGGCGCCAGCCGTATCGACGCCTTCATAGTCATGACGCGAATAATAGTTGCGCCCGTAGGTCGCCCAATGTTCCCCGGCTATGTCAATGACGCTCATGCGGCGCACGGCAAGTATGTTGAGCCAGAGCAGCACGGCCCAAAGCCCGTCCTTCTCGCGCACGTGATTCGAGCCGGTGCCAGCGCTTTCCTCGCCGCAGATCGTCGCCATACCAGCGTCGAGCAGATTGCCGAAGAATTTCCAGCCCGTCGGCGTTTCGTACATGCCGATGCCGAGCTTTTCGGCGACACGGTCCGCGGCACCGCTGGTCGGCATCGAGCGCGCGATACCTTTGAGGCCGGCCTTGTAGCCGGGGGCCAGGTGGGCATTGGCCGCAAGCATCGCCAGCGAATCGGATGGAGTGATGAAGATGCCCTTGCCGATGATCAGGTTGCGGTCGCCGTCACCGTCGGACGCGGCGCCGAAATCCGGGCCGTCCGGCGACATAAGAAGGTCGTAGAGATCCTTGGCGTAGACGAGATTGGGATCGGGATGATGCCCGCCGAAATCGGGCAACGGTACGAAGTTGACGCATGTGCCTTCCGGCGCGCCGAGGCGCTTCTCGAGAATCTCCTTGCCGTAGGGGCCGGTTACCGCGTGCATCGAATCGAAGCGGAAGGTGAAACCGGACTTGATGAGATCGCGGATGGCGTCGAAGTCGAACAACTGTTCCATAAGCGCCGCATAGTCGGCAACCGAATCGATGATTTCGACCTGCATGCCGGCGATTTCGCGCTTGCCGATCGTATCGATATCGATATCTGCAGCTTCCGCGATGACATATTGCTTGATCGCCTTCGAGCGAGCAAAAATCGCCTCGGTGATCTTCTCCGGCGCCGGCCCGCCATTGCCGATATTGTACTTGATGCCGAAATCCTCGTTCGGGCCGCCGGGATTGTGGCTGGCCGAAAGAACGAGGCCGCCAAAAGCCTTGTACTTACGGATCACGTTCGATGCCGCAGGCGTCGAGAGGATGCCACCCTGCCCGACGAGCACGCGGCCGAAGCCGTTGGCGGCCGCCATTTTCAAGGCAATCTGCACCACGTCGCGGTTGTAGTAACGGCCGTCGCCGCCGATGACGAGCGTCTCCCCCTTATATCCTTCAAGCGCATCGAACACCGCCTGGATGAAGTTCTCGACATAGTTCTTCTGCTGGAAGACCGGGACTTTCTTGCGCAAGCCGGACGTTCCGGGCTTCTGGTCGTCGAATGGTGTGGTGGCAATGGTTTTGAACATGATGACCTTCCAGTTTCTGCGCATCTGCCTCAATCTATTGGGGCGGGACGTAGCAGGTCAACATGACGATTTTCAGATGAGCCGAGCATGTTTACGACCTTCGTAGAATTGACAGGCCATGCGCCTTAATGCCTTACACCAAGCAGGAGGTAAATTGGCTAAGCGCCCGTCCGGTCGCAGATTTGGCACCGGCCAACATATGGATGTTATCCGGCGATTAATGCCGGCGGATTTTGATCGTTGCACATCATATTTAATTCATTGGGAGGTAATTATGAGATCACGGACCGCATTCGCGGCGGGTCTGGTTGGAGTATCGTTGTTGGCGGGTTGCAACAACGACAGCAAGACAGACAGCAACAACGACACAAGCAGTTTCGAACAGACGATTGCCCAGCAGGCCGGCGAGATTCAAGGCCTGAAGGATGGCCAGAGCAAGCTCGAGGCGGCGGCCGGCAGTTTGGGCACAACGCTAACGCAAGGCGTTGCCGAACTGGAGCACGCGCAGACCGTCATCACCGAGATGCAGGCAAAACTTGCAGCCAAACCTGACGGCGATCCGGAGGCCATCAAGGCGCTGCAGGCGACGCTGACGCAATTGCAGAACGACCTTGCGGCAAAACCTGCCGGTGATCCGAAGGCGGTCAAGGCGCTTCAGGACACAATTACCCAGATTCAGAAAGACCTCGCAGCGAAACCTGCGGGCGATCCGGAAACGTTGAAGACTCTGCAGGCAACTCTGACGCAGGTTCAAGAAGACCTCCTGGCAAAGCCTGACGGCGATCCAGTCGCTGTCAAGGCGCTTCAGGACACACTTGCCGAGGTGCAGGCGAAACTTGCAGCCAAACCGGACGGCGATCCCGTCGCTCTCAAGGCGCTTCAGGACACACTTGCCGAAGTGCAGGCAAAACTTGCAGCCAAACCGGACGGCGATCCTGTCGCTATCAAGGCACTTCAGGACACACTTGCCGAGGTGCAGGCGAAACTTGCAGCCAAACCGGACGGCGATCCCGTCGCTCTCAAAGCGCTTCAGGACACAATTGCCGAGCTGCAGGCAAAACTTGCAGCCAAACCGGACGGCGATCCAGTCGCGGTCAAGGCGTTGCAGGACGCGCTTGCCCAGGTCCAGAAGGACCTTTTGACCAAATCAAGTGGCGACCCGGAAGCCATCAAGGCGCTGCAGGCGACGCTCGCGCAGTTGCAGAAGGATCTTGCAGCCAAACCGGCGGGCGATCCTGCGGCACTGAAGAACATCCTGGCGCGTCTTGCCGAAATCGAGGTGGCGTTACGCGTTAGCGAGGGCACCGATCTGGCCTTGACGCAATATGCCGATCCGATGATCGGAACCGGAATGGGTCTGATGTTCGATACGGACGCCCCTGAAGAAAAGAAGAAGGAGGATTGGAGCGGCATCTTTACCACGCCCGCGGCGACCGCACCGTTCGGGATGATGGCCTGGGGGCCGGACACGCCGAAAATGCCAAGCCCTATCTATAGCATTCCAGGTTACTATTATACGCGACCCGAGATCACAGGCTTCAGCACCACGCATCTCAGCGGCGTTGGCTGCAACGGCGGCGGCGTATTTAACATCATGCCGCAGATTGACAAAGCCGTCTCACAAGTGGCGTTCAGCCACAACGACGAACTTGCCAGACCCGGCTATTATCGGGTGAAGATGGCAAATGCCGTCGAGACCGAGTTGACTGCCACGACGCGCAGCGGCGTCGGCCGTTTCAGCTATCCGAGCGGCAGTCCGGCCTTGCTGAAAATCGACGCGAAAAGCTTCTATACGTCGTCGTCATCCTCCATCACCTATAATGAGCAGGACCGTATCGTGTCCGGCAAGGCAAGGAGCGGCAATTTCTGCAGCAATGGCCAGACATACCAAGTCTATTTTTATGCCACCTTCGACCAGCCGTTCACTACCCAAGTCTCAGGCAGCACCGCACTGCTTGCATTCAAGTCGCCATCCGCGACCGAGGCAACCAAGGTAACGATGAAAATCGGCCTGTCCTATGTCAGCGAGGCGAACGCAAAAAAGAACCTCGAAGCGGAGGTCGGGCCCTCCACCTTCGAACAGCTGCGTGCCAAGACGGATGCGGACTGGAACAAGCGCCTCAACACCGTCCAGGTGACCGGGGGATCGAAGGAGGACAAGGTCAAATTCTATACGGCCATGTATCACTCGTTCATCGCGCCTTCGGTGTTCAGTGACGTCAACGGCGAATATGTCAGCTTCAGCGATGCCGCGTCGACGAAGCAATCACCCGAGGGACACGTTCAATACACGACCTTCTCCACCTGGGATACCTACCGCTCATTAATGCCGCTTCAAGCGCTTCTTGCCCCTGAAGAGGCCGCCGATATGATGCAATCCCTGGTCCACGACGCGGAAGATTGTGGCGGCACATTCCCCATGTGGGCGGAAGGCAATACCAACAGCAACATCATGCCCGGCGACTCCACATCGATACTCGTCGCCCAGGCCGGCGCCTATGGCGTGGCCGGTTTCGACCGGCAGAAGGCCCGCAAGATCATGCTCGACACCGCCTTCGGGCGCGCCACCAAATGCCGCAGCAAAACCACTCTTCCGGGGCTCGCCGGTTACATCGAACTTGGCTACCTGACCATGGGCGGCGGCGAACGTCAGCCGACGTCGACGAACATGGAATATGCAAGCACCGATTTCGCGGTATCGCGTTTCGCAACCGCCGTTCCAGCCGCCGATCCCCAGATCGTCGCCGGAGCAGCAGCAGACGAACCGAAGACGCTGCTGAAGCGTTCCGGCAACTGGGCCAACCTGTTCAACCCGAACTGGCGCGATGTTGCCGGGCAGCCCTATCCGCAGTTGCAGCCACGCAACAAGGATGGAACGTGGGGTCCGTACCTGCCGGTATCGACCTGGGATAATGACTACCGCGAAGGCAATGCCGAGCAATACACGTTCATGGTCCCGCATGACATACGGGGCTTGCTGGCTAAGCTTGTGATCGACACCGACAAGGACAAAGGCACCGACAAGGACGGCCTTGCCCGGCTCGACGAGTTCACCAAGAATCTGAATTCGGGCTGGAAATATCAGCCTAGCCGGTTGTGGATGGGCAACCAGCCCGGGTTCCTGGTGCCCTGGCTCTACAACTGGACGAGCCAACCATACAAGACGCAGGCGCTCGTCCGCCGGGTACTCGACGAACTGTTCGCGGCATCTCCTTCCGGCCTTCCCGGCAGCGATGACGAGGGCGCCATGTCGAGCCTCCATATCTGGGGAGCCCTCGGCCTTTATCCGGAAATCCCGGCCGTGCCTGGATTTGCGATCAACAGTCCGATCTTCCCGGAAGCGCGGATCAAGCTCGGCAGCGGCAAGATCGTGACGATCGCGGCCGACAAGACACCGCTCAAATATATCCAGAAACTGACGGTGAATGGTGCAGCCCATGACAGTCCATGGATCGACCTCGACAAGCTATCATCGGGTGCGCGCCTGGAGTTCACGTTGAGCGACAAGCCAAGTTGCTGGGGTTCAAACCCACCGGCCGCGCTGCTGCCGCCATCCTTCGCACCGGACGGCACACAGACGCCGCGGCTGAAGCCGGAGAAGGAGTGCGCCCTCAACTGACGCACAAAGCGTTCGCAGGACAAAAAAGAGGGCTCCGACCGTGTCGGAGCCCTTCGCTTTTTATATGCCGGGAATGCTAGCGGACGATGACCTTGGCGCCAACTTCGGCGCGATTGTAGAGGTCGATGATGTCCTGGTTCATCAGGCGGATGCAGCCCGACGACATCGCCTTGCCGATCGACCACCATTCCGGTGTGCCATGAAGGCGATAGCCAGTGTCGCCGCCCTTGTTGAACAGATAGAGGGCGCGGGCGCCGAGAGGATTGCTCAGGCCCGGATCCATGCCGTCGCGGAACTCGGCAAGCTTCGGCTGGCGCGCGATCATTTCCCTCGGAGGGGTCCATGTCGGCCATTCGCGCTTCAAGGCAATACGGGCGCTGCCTGACCATTCGAATCCTTGCTTGCCGACCCCGATACCGTAGCGCATGGCGCGGCCGTCGCCGAGGACGTAGTAGAGGTATTTTGCCTTGGTATCGACAATGATCGTTCCCGGCGCTTCGCCGCCGTCATAATTGACTTCCTGGCGCAGATATTGCGGCGGGATCTTGGTGCGCGGAACCGCTGGAATGACGTATCCCGCGTCGACGACGGAGTTATAGGACGCGGTCGAATAGCTGAGCCCGATTGTCGAACAACCGGTCAAGGCGGTTGCACTCATCAGTCCAACCGCAAGGACGATAGTCTTCAGTTGCATGGTCACCCCAGTGAATAATTGTGCGCGAATCGGCGTTTGGTTTAGCTGTTGCCTCTCTTGCGCCAATATTGTTAATGCCTGATTAACTGTAAAGCGCAGTGTTTCGTTAACCATGTTTTGCTCAACCTGGCGATTGGTTTTCCTACCCATGGTTGCAGTTTTGTCGGTATTGTCTCGTTTATGCCACTCGTCTCCCTAGGTCAGACAAGTCCCCTGATAGATGGCCGCCAGTCGGAAAACGCCATGCTGGTGCGCCGCGGGGTGCAGCGGCTGTTCCTTGAACTCGGCCTCGCGGTCATGCCGGAACTGCCGCTCGCCTCTGGCCGGCGCGCAGATCTCGTTGCCCTGACGCGCAGTGGTGAAATCTGGATCGTCGAGATCAAATCCTCGATCGAGGATTTCCGGGTCGATCGCAAATGGCCGGTTTACCGCCAGCATTGCGACCGGCTGTTTTTCGCGACCCACCCCGGCGTTCCTGCCGATATTTTTCCGGACGATTGCGGATTCATCCTTTCGGACGGTTATGGCGCCGAGATCATTCGCGACGCTCCCGAGCACAAATTGCCCGGCGCTACCCGCAAGGCCATGACCCTGCGCTTTGCGCGGGTCAGTGCTGCGCGCATGACGCTCGCAGAACTCGCCGGCATCGAGTTGCCCGAGACCGACGTGGAATAGGCCGTTTCGTTTCAGATAGCTAAAGAACCAGTGAGTGCTTTAATCGTCACGACGATCTAACGCGGGGCGCGCTTGGCGAGGATGCGCTGCAGCGTGCGGCGATGCATGTTTAGGCGCCGCGCCGTTTCCGAAACATTGCGGTCGCACATTTCATAAACCCGCTGAATATGCTCCCAGCGCACCCTGTCGGCCGACATCGGATTTTCCGGCGGTGCTACTTTCTCACCGGTTCGGCGCGTCAACGCGGCAAAGACTTCGTCAGCATCGGCCGGCTTTGAAAGATAGTCTATCGCCCCGATTTTGACGGCGTTTACCGCCGTCGCGATATTGCCATAGCCGGTCAGGACGATCGCGCGCGTATCCTCGCGGCGGGCGCGGATCGCCTCGATAATATCAAGGCCGTTGCCGTCGCCAAGGCGCATATCGACGACCGCATAGGCCGGCGCATTGACCTTGACGCTCGCAAGACCCGCCTCGACCGAATCGGCAATGGCGACAACGAAGCCGCGTGACTCCATGGCACGTGCCAGCCGCTGCAAGAAGGGCTTGTCGTCATCGACCAGAAGAAGTGTTCGATCGCCGCCGATCGCTTCAATATCGTCCTGATCCGTGTTTTCCATCAGGTATTCCTGCTCATTCACTGTAAATATGGATGTTAATGGTTCGCAATGAACAAAAAGTCAAAGATTATCCATCAGTAAGCAATTGATGGCGAGGCCAGATAACAACGACTTCTGCCCCCTGCCCCGGATCGTTGCGATTGCGGAAGGTAATTGTCGCGCCTGAGCGTTCGAGCAATGTCTTGGCGATGAAGAGGCCAAGGCCGAGACCGCCACCATGCTCGTTGATCGCGCGGTCGCGGCCGGTGGTGTACGGCTCGCCGATGCGATCGAGGATATCGGGTGCAAAACCCTTGCCGTCATCGCTGATGACGATCTCGACGGTCCTGTCGCTCCACCCCCAATTGACGTTGATGGTTTCGCGGGCGAAATCGACGGCATTTTCGACGAGATTGCCAAGACCGTAGATAATGCCGGGATTGCGGCGGATAACCGGCTCACTGCCTTCGCCGCGCATCTTCGAGACGACGATGTTGACGCCGAAATTGCGGTTGGGTTCAATGACCTCCTCGATCAGCGAAGAAATCTTGAGGCGCGACATGTGCTCTTCACTGGTCGACGACAGGCTCGTCAGCCGCTTGAGAATTTCGCGGCAACGCTCGGTCTGCGAGCGGAGAAGCTCGATATCCTCGGCGAACCGGTCATCCTTCTTGAGACTGCGCTCCATCTCCTTGGCAACGAGTGCGATGGTTGCCAGTGGTGTGCCGAGCTCATGCGCGGCAGCGGCGGCAAGTCCATCGAGCGCGGAGAGATGCTGCTCACGCTGCAGGATGAGTTCGGTGGCGTTGAGCGCATCGGCGAGGAGACGGGCTTCCTCGGCGACGCGGTAGGCATAGACCGCGGTGAATGCCAGGGCCGAAACCACTGAACACCAGACGCCGGCGATCAGAACGAAAGGCAGTTGCATCGTCTCGCCCTCGTACCAGGGCAAGGGCAGGTAGACATAGGCGAGCAACGTTGCGCAGGCCGTTACCAGAAGGCCAAGTGCGGTCGTTGCATAGGCCGGCAGCGACGTCGCGGAGATGATGACCGGTACGATCATCAGCACGGCGAAGGGGTTCTGCAGACCTCCGGTCATGTAAAGCAGTCCCGCCACCTGCAATATGTCGAAGGCAAGCACGGTGATGGCGGCCCGCGGTTCAAGGCGATGATTTATCGGATAGCGGAACGACATGAGGAGGTTCAGCCAGGCCGAACAGGCGATCAGCGCGAAGCATATGCTGACGGGAAACGGAAACTTCAGGTAGAGCGCGACGAAGAGCACGGCGATGCTCTGTCCTGCCACCGCAAGCCAGCGCAGCCGGATCAGCGTCGTCAGCCGCAGCCGGCGCGAGAGATAGGATGAGCGTGTCTGGAAATCCTGGACCATGGGGGTGATTTAGAACAAAGCTCACGCAAATGGAAACATGATTCCTGTGAGCCGCTTCAGCGTTAATCGTTGGTTGTGACCGCTCAGGTTCCCCGCGGTTTCACGCGGGCAGTGGGCGCCGCATTGGCGGGGTCGTCCGGCCAGACATGCTTGGGGTAGCGGCCACGCATGTCGGAGCGCACATCGGCCCAGGAGCCCTTCCAGAAGCCCGGTAGATCGCGGGTGATCTGGATTGGCCTATGGGCCGGCGATAGCAACTCCAGCAGCAGGGGCACCGTTCCGCTGGCGATGGCCGGGTGTGCCCCGAGCCCGAACAATTCCTGCACGCGCACGGCGAGCACAGGCGCTTCCGCCTCATAGCGGATCGGAATGTTCGAGCCGGTCGGCACCTCGAAATGCGTTGGCGCCAAGGCATCGATCTTGCGCTGCAAATCATAGGGCACCAGCGCACGCAGCCCCTCGGCGATCGCATGTCCCGATATCTGGCCGAGCTGCGCCGCTCCCTTGAGATAAGGCAACAGCCAGTCTTCGAGTTTCACTTGCAACGACGCATCGTCCATCGCCGGCCAAGGATCGCCAAGACCCTGATGCAGCCAGGTGAGGCGACGCCGCAGGATCGCCGCTTCCCTGGACCATGGCAGGATGTCGAGGCCGTGGTCCCTGACGGCCGCAATGACGCCTCGGTCGGCTTCTTCGCCAGTCGGCGCCGGCAAGGTCTTCTCCGACAACGCGATGGCGCCGATACGCGTAACTTCGCGCGCCTGCAAGGCGTTGCGGGCTGGATCATAACTGACCTGCCTGCCATTGACGATGCGATCGCCGAGGGCGGCGCGTATGTCGGATTCGGAGATTTCCGCTGCCGAAAGAATGCGTGCGCGGCCCGCCCGCCCCGCAAGATCGGCGACGACGAGCCATGGCGATTTTGCCAGCGAGGTGGCGGGGTCGAGTTCGCCGCCACGGCCATTGGCGAGCGTGAACTGGCCATTGCCGCGCGCCTTGGCGATACGGTCCGGGTAAGCATCTATGAGAAGCCGCCCTGCATTCTCCTGCGCATCTGCCCGGCCTGTATCCTTGCCAGCGAGGCGTTTCGCCAGTCCGCGCGCGCGTGCCGCCCGCTCGCCGCGCTCGCGTTCAAAGCGCGCCAGTCGCGTTTCGATGTCGACGTCGTTGCCGCCGAGGCCGCGCTCCGTCAAAAGCATAGCGATTTCGGCAGCGCGCATGCCTTGTCCGCGGTCACGTGCCGCGAGCACCATATGGGCCAAGCGGACGGGCAAAGCGAGATTGCGCATGGCTTCGCCCATCGGCGTGATGCGATCATCGTGGAGCGCCCCAAGTTCGTTGAGCAGGGCCTTTGCTTCTTTAACCGCGGGCGCCGGCGGCAAATCGAGGAATGAAAGGCTGGCTGGATTAGTTACGCCCCAAGCGGCGCAATCGAGGACAAGGCCGGAAAGATCAGCCTCAAGTATTTCCGGCGGCGAGAAGGCTTCGAGTGCCGCAGTCTGTTCTGCACGCCACAGACGCAACGCAACGCCGGGCTCCGTGCGTCCGGCACGCCCGGCGCGTTGCTCGACGGCGGCGCGCGACGCCCGCACCGTTTCCAATCGGGTGAGGCCGGTGGCCGGTTCGAATTTCGGCCGCCGCGCCAGGCCGCTGTCGATAACGGCGCGCACGCCATCGATCGTTATCGACGTTTCGGCAATCGACGTCGCGAGCACCACCTTGCGTTTGCCGGGAGGCGGCGGGCTGATGGCGGCATCCTGGTCACGGCCCTCGAGCGCGCCATAGAGCGGCGTGACAAAGGTGTCCGCGGGAACACGCCCCTCGAGCGCTGCGATGGTCCGTTCGATTTCACGTTGTCCGGGGAGGAAAGCGAGAATGCTGCCACTCTCCCCGGCGAGCGTGTCCCGCACCGCCCGCGCCATTGCATCTTCGATCTTTTCATCGGGCTTGCGCTCGCGATAGCGGATATCGACGGGGAAGGACCTGCCCTTGCTTTCGAGGACCGGCGCACTGCCGAGGAGTTTGGCCACGCGCGCGCCATCGAGCGTCGCCGACATCACCAGAAGCTTCAAGCCGGGGCGCAATGCAGCCTGCACATCGAGCGCCAGGGCCAGACCGAAATCCGCATCGAGGCTACGCTCGTGAAACTCATCGAAAAGCACGACGGAAATGCCCGAGAGCCCCGGATCATCGAGGATCATGCGGGCGAACATACCTTCCGTCACGACGAGTATGCGCGTCTTCGCCGAGACCTTGTTTTCAAGCCGCATGCGATAGCCGACGGTTTGACCCACGCTCTCGCCAAGGAGGCTCGCCATGCGGTTGGCGGCAGCGCGGGCAGCGAGGCGGCGCGGCTCAAGCAGGACGATCGTGCCATCCCCCCGCCATGACGCACCAAGCAGGTGCAGCGGCACGAGCGTGGTCTTGCCCGCGCCGGGAGGGGCAACGAGCACGGCAGCGCTTCCATGCGCCAGCGCATCATCGAGCGCCGGCAGGATTTCGGTGACAGGAAGGGGCGGCAGTTCTTTCAATTGGGAGCATCTCACAATGTTGCTGAAGCGCTATTGCCAGCGTTTTATTGCATAGGCCAGCCGATCCGCATTCGATGTTGTTTCACAACACCAAATTCGGGCCCCAAAGCAAGCTAATATTCGTCGTTTAGACATTCGTCTAATTGTCATAATTCGCTCCTTCGAAAATAGTGCAAACGTTGCGCTGAAATTGAAACTTGCAGCAATTTCAAGAAAATCTTTTCAGAGGGAATATTTTAATGAAGTATCGTACCCTGTTTTTAATGGGGCTTGTAGCGCTTGCCGCGTGTGACGGTTCCGACTCGTCCACTGACCAAACTTCAGACGCAGCAATATCAGGCCAAAGCTCAACATTCGCACAGCCGGCAACGCCGTCCCCGGCGGTGGCGCAGACGTCCACGCCGCTGGTCGCGCCGGTCGTGGTGGCAACATCAGTTCCAGCCCACCGACCCCTTCTACAGAACCGCTCGAAGTAGTTTCGTCGAGGGTTTCCACGAAAGACTCGGCGAGGGCTTCGACCGCAACGGTAACTGATCCGGCGAAGCCTGCAACACCGGTCGTCGATCCGGTGAAGCCTGCCACGCCAGCCCAACCGGCCCCCTCAACGATACCGCTCGAAGCAGTTTCGACGCGGACTTCGACGAAAGATTCGGCGAGGGCTTCGACCGCAACGGTAACTGAACCGGCGAAGCCTGCCACGCCGGTCGTCGATCCGGCGAAGCCTACCACGCCAGCCCAACCGGCCCCCTCAACGATACCGCTCGAAGTAGTTTCGACGCGGGTTTCGGCAAAAGATTCGGCAAGGGCTTCGACCGCAACAGTAACTGACCCGGCGAAGTCTGCCACGCCGGTCGTCGATCCGGCGAAGCCTACCACGCCAGCCCAACCGGCCCCCTCAACGATACCGCTCGAAGTAGTTTCGACGCGGGTTTCGGCAAAAGATTCGGCAAGGGCTTCGACCGCAGTGGTAACTGACCCGGCCAAGTCCGCCACACGGGTCGTCGATCCGGTTAAACCTACCACGCCAGCCCAACCGGCCCCCTCAACGATACCGCTCGAAGTAGTTTCGACGCGGGTTTCGGCAAAAGATTCGGCAAGGGCTTCGACCGCGACGGTGACTGACCCGGCGAAGTCCGCCATACCGGTGGTCGAGCCGGTGAAGCCTGCCGCTCCAGCCCAACCGACCCCTTCAACGACACCGCTCGAAGCAGTTTTGACGCGGGCTTCGACGAAAGATTCGGCAAGGGCTTCGACCGCAATGGTAACTGACCCGGCGAAGTCCGCCACGCCGGTCGTCGATCCGGCAAAGCCTGCCACGCCAGCCCAACCGGCCCCCTCAATGACACCGCTCGAAGCAGTTTTGACGCGGACTTCGACGAAAGATTCGGCAAGGGCTTCGACCGCAATGGCAACTGAACCGGCGAAGCCTGCCACACCGGTCGTCGATCCGGCGAAGATCGCTCAAGCCGCAAGACTCGTCCGCGACGGAAAATCGAGTGAAGCTGCGGACCTAGTGAAAACCGCTGGCCCTTCCGGGTCGTTGGGATCGGTCCTTGCGACCGCGGGCTATGAGACAGAAGCTTTCCAGGTGCTGGCCCCTGCAGATCACGTCGTCGATGACAAGAACGTGTACGACACCACTATCAAGGGTTCGATCGCTGCCGAACTTGTCAATGAAGCCACCTCGGTCAAACGCCACACGCTCAAAATGGACGGCAAAACCGTGCCTTTCACTGCGAATGCCGGACACCTTGTCGCCAAGGGACCGAAAGGCGAGCCTGAGGTCGCAATCTTCTATACAGCCTACATCCGCGACGGCCTGCCCAAGGAGAATCGCCCCGTTACGTTCTTCTGGAATGGAGGCCCAGGCTCATCGTCGATTTGGCTACACCTCGGGTCATGGGCACCTTGGCGGATAAAGTCGGATGCGCCTAACATGCCGTCTGCGACGCAACCCGAGAGCCTGCCATTTGAAGAAAACGCCATCACGCTGCTCGACAAATCCGATCTCGTTTTTGTTGATCCCGCCGGAACCGGTTATTCGACCGCTATCGCGCCGCACACGAACAACGACTTCTGGGGCATTGACAGCGATCCTCGATCGGTCGCTGATTTCATTCTCCGCTACGTCAACGTCAACAACCGTCAGAGTTCTCCGAAGTATCTTTACGGCGAATCCTACGGCGGCATCCGCACGCCGATCGTTGCCGATATCCTGACACAGGCCGGTGTCAGCCGCTACGAACCTGATCCTTCCGGCAAGCCGGCCAAAACGTTGTCCGGCTTGGTTTTGAACTCGCCGATCCTGAATTATAATTCCAGTTGCGATCCATCCATGTTCTATACGAGTTGCGCAGGCTTCATCCCATCCTATGGTTTGGTGGCCGACGCTCTCGGCAAATCCACGGTGCGCGGCACAAGGTCGAGAAGCGAATATCTGGACTACCTGCGCGAATATACCAAGACGACATTTGCGCCAATCGCCGCGAAGTACGGATACGAATCCGAGTACGGCGTTGAGTGGGAAGATTATGCGCCGACCGACGAGGGGAAAGCATTTCTTGCTGAACTAAGCAGCTTGACCGGAATTAGCAGCAAGTCGTGGTCAGAGGATCCGGTCTATGGGCTTGTCTTCCGTCCAATACGATTTCGAGAAGGGCTTATTCCAGGATTCAAGCTCGGCCGGTATGACGCACGCATGATGGTTCCGGTGGACAGCAAGTTCGCCGCGGACGACTATATCGACGTGGCTTTCCTCAATCGGGCGAAAACATTCTTCCCCGACTATACCAACTATAAGACCAAGTCGGAATATGTCACCACAAACGAGGACGATACGTGGGACTGGAAGCACCGTGACCAATTCGTATCGCCCTCAAGCCTTGGCGACATGACCGAGGCGCTCCGCTACGAGCCGAAGCTCAAATTGCTCACCCTTCATGGATACGATGATATCGCAACGCCGGGGTATCAGACCGAACTCGATCTCATCAGCGCCGGCCTTGAGACTCGCATGCCCGTTAAGTGGTTCGAGGGCGGGCACATGATCTATAATACAGAGGAGTCGCGCGCGCCGCTCAAGACTGAACTCGACAAATACTATGACGATCCGAACTATAGTCTCCCACCGGCGACGAACTAGCTGACAGCTAGGCCCTGACAAATGGACCGGGCGGGTTGGCAGCTTCGCCTTCCCGCCCGGAAAATGTCGCGGTTCGGATTGACGACCCTGTGCCCCTTCCCGATAGTGCGCCAAAGCAAATCACATTGCTGATCGAGACGCATCAGGGAGAATTTCATGAAATCGCGCGCCGCCGTCGCCTGGGAGGCCAAAAGGCCGCTCACCATCGAAACGATCGAGATCAGCGGCCCCAAGCCCGGTGAAGTGCTCGTCGAGATCATGGCGACCGGGGTATGCCACACCGATGCCTACACGCTTTCAGGGCTGGATTCCGAAGGGAAATTCCCGGCTATTCTCGGGCATGAAGGCGCAGGCATCGTGCGCGAGATTGGCGCGGGCGTGACCTCGCTGAAGGTCGGCGACCATGTCATTCCGCTCTACACGCCCGAATGCCGCCAGTGCAAGACGTGCCTTTCGCAGCGCTCGAACCTTTGCACGGCCATCCGCTCGACGCAGGGGCAAGGCGTCATGCCCGACGGCACCAGCCGCTTTTCCTGCGACGGCGGTGAGGTCTTCCACTATATGGGCTGCTCGACTTTCTCCAACTTCACCGTGCTACCCGAAATCGCCCTTGCCAGGGTGCGCGAGGATGCGCCATTCGACAAGATCTGTTACATCGGCTGCGGTGTCACAACCGGCATCGGCGCCGTCATCTATACGGGCAAGGTGTGGCCCGGCGCGAACGTCGTCGTGTTCGGGCTCGGGGGCATCGGCCTTAATGTCATCCAGGGTGCACGCATGGTCGGCGCCGACAAGATCATCGGTGTCGACATCAATCCCGGCAAGGTGGCGATGGCGAAGAAATTCGGCATGACCGATTTCGTCAATCCGAACGAAGTGGGCAATGACAAGGTCGTGCAGGCAATCCAGGAGCTAACCGACGGTGGCGCCGATTTCTCCTTCGATGCCACCGGCAATACCAATGTCATGCGTCAGGCGCTCGAATGCTGCCATCGCGGCTGGGGCACCAGCATCGTCATCGGGGTTGCCGAGGCCGGCAAGGAAATTTCGACGCGGCCGTTCCAGCTCGTTACCGGGCGGAACTGGCGCGGCACGGCCTTTGGCGGTGCGCGCGGTCGCACCGATGTGCCGAAGATCGTCGACTGGTACATGGAGGGCAAGATCGATATCGACTCGTTGATCACTCACACAATGCCGCTCGACGAAATCAATACCGCATTCGATCTCATGCATGAGGGCAAGTCGATCCGTTCGGTCGTCACTTTCTGATGCAACCCGGTCCGTATAAAGTGATCCTCAGCGGGCTGGACGAACTCAGCCCGCGCGAACTCTATGATATGCTCAAGATGCGGGTGGACGTCTTCGTCGTCGAGCAGAAATGTCCCTACCCCGAGCTCGACGGCAAGGATGTCGATGCGCTGCACCTGCGCCTGATGGATGGCAAGACGCTCGTCGGTAGCGCCCGCATCCGCAAGCCGGAAAAGGACGAGCCTGCCGCCCGGATCGGCCGCGTCGTCGTCTCTCCGGACCATCGCGGCAAGCGTCTTGGCGAGCGGCTGATGGTCGAGGCCATTGCCCAATGCGAGCGGCTTTATGCCGAACGCCCGATCAATCTTTCGGCGCAGAGCCACCTCAAGGGTTTCTACGAATCCTTCGGTTTCGTGCCGGTGTCGGAGGAATATCTCGAGGACGACATTCCGCATATCGACATGCAGCGCCCCGCTGCGGTCGCAACAGACTAGCTGTCGTTCGACAAAGGCCCCACATGTGGAAACGCCATAATCCCTTTTACATTGCCGCCGTCGTCGGGATCGCCGTATTCGCAGTTGCGGTGTTTTTGCTTTCGTCGCGCATTGCCGCTGTCGTTGCTGCCAACGCGTTTTTCGTCATCTACCTGCTCCTGTCGGCCTTCAAGGTTCACAGGCTCACGCCCGACTACCTTCGCAACAATGCGGCCAAATCGGACGAGCCTGTGGGCATCATCTTCGCCGTCACTTTTTGCACTGTGCTCGTCGCCGTCGGCTCGCTGTTTGCGCTGATCAATTCCGGTCAGGACAAGCACCCGCTCGACCTGACGCTGACGCTATTCGCAGTCCCGCTCGGCTGGCTGACGATCCACATGATGACGGCGATCCACTATGCCCATATGTACTGGCAGCCGGAAGAAGACGCCGATGGCGTGAAAGACAAGCCGCGCCACCATGCCGGCGGTCTCGACTTTCCGGGCGACAAGGAACCCGGCGGCATCGAATTCGTCTACTTCTCCTATATCATCGGCATGACGGCGCAGACATCCGACACGGCGATCACCAGTTCGCAGATGCGTCGGATCAATCTCGTCCATGCCATCGTTTCGTTCTTCTTCAATACGGTCCTGGTCGCAGCTGCGGTGAATGTCGCCGTAGCCCTCGGCCAACCGCAATAAATCGGGATCACCCATGGAAACGCTATCGACCGCCAGAAGCTTTGAGGGAATTCAGGGCATCTATCGCCATCGCAGCGAAGCCTGCCAATGCGACATGACCTTTGCCGTATTCCTGCCGCCGCAGGCGAAGGACGGTCCGGTGCCGCTCCTCTGGTACCTCTCGGGGCTTACCTGCACGCATCAGAACGTGATGGACAAGGGCGAATATCGCCGCGCCGCCGCCGAACATGGCGTTGCCATCATCTGCCCGGACACGAGCCCGCGCGGCGAGAATGTGCCGGACGAAAAAGACAACTGGCAATTCGGCAGCGGCGCCGGCTTTTATCTCGACGCCACGCAAGCGCCCTGGTCGACCAACTATCGGATGGCCAGCTATATCGGCGACGAACTTCCGGCGCTGGTGGCGGCCAACTTCCCCGTGGATATGCAGCGTCAGGGTATATTCGGTCATTCCATGGGCGGTCATGGCGCGATCACACAAGCCCTGAAGCACAAGGGACGTTTCAAATCCGTTTCAGCGTTCGCGCCGATCGCGCGGCCCATGGTCGCCGGCTGGTCACGCCCGGCCTTCGAGAAATATCTCGGGCCAGACGAAGCTGCGTGGCGGGCCTATGACAGCGTTGCGCTCATCGAGGATGGCGCGCGCGTGGCGGAGTTACTGGTCGACCAGGGCAAGGCAGACGGATTTCTTGACGATGGTCTGCGCCCCTGGCTGCTGGAAGAAGCCTGCGCCGAGGCCGGCATTCCGCTGACGCTCAATATGCGCGACGGCTACGACCATTCGTACTTTTTCATCTCAACCTTCATGGCTGATCACATTGCCTGGCACGCGAAGCGCGTGAAGGGCTGAGAGTTTTAGCTTCAAAGCGGCGTAACGGCGCTGAACCGCCTCATTGCCGATAATTTGCTCGGCCGGCGCCGGCTAGGTCAGCTTCGATGAAATCCAGGCGGTCATACAGAGCCTAATCTGCACTCTAAGTCCCCATTGAATTCAACTTAGCCCTACCGGCACCCTCGGTTTTGACCCGAGGAGCCCGCGGCGGCAGCGTATGAGCGGAGAATTTGTAACGGAGGCGAGCGGGCGTCGGTATCCCGTGCCAAAGTCCGCAAATACCGAGCGGGCTTAAATGCGCCCTCAAGGAAACCGACCTACTCGAACACGATCGACGGGGCGGTGCGTCCGCCCTTGGCCGATTGCAACTCATCCCAGACTTTCGCCGCGATCTCGCGGTAGGCCTTGGCATGCGGACCATCGGGGTTGCTGACGACAACCGGCCTTCCGCTGTCGGATGTTTCGCGGATCTCCATAACCAGCGGCACTTCGCCGAGGAAGGGCACGCCAAGGCGTTCGGCCTCCTTGCGCGCGCCGCCATGGCCGAAAATATCGTAGCGCGCGCCGGTATCCGGAGCGATGAAATAGCTCATGTTCTCGACGATGCCGAGAAGCGGCACGTCGACCTTCTTGAACATGTTGAGGCCCTTGCGCGCATCTATCAGCGCCAGATCCTGCGGCGTCGAGACGATGACGGCGCCGGCAAGCGGCACCTGCTGCGCCATGGTCAATTGCGCGTCGCCGGTGCCCGGCGGCATATCGACGACCAGCACATCGAGATCGCCCCACTCCACCTCGCGCAGCATCTGCGTCAGTGCCGACATCACCATCGGCCCGCGCCAGATCATCGGCGTTTCCTCCTCGACGAGGAAGCCGATCGACATGACCTTGAGCCCATAGCCTTGCATCGGCTTCAGCACCCGGCCGGAAACCACTTCCGGCCTGCCATGCAGATTGAGGAGGCGCGGCATGGACGGCCCGTAAATATCAGCATCGAGAATGCCGACACGATGGCCATTGGCGCTGAGGCCGAGTGCGAGATTGACCGCGGTGGTCGACTTGCCGACGCCACCCTTGCCGGAGGCCACCGCGATGATCGCGCCAACGCCGGGCACGCCGGCCTTCACCGGCGCGGCTCCATGCGTGTGCGGCTGTGCGCCTTGCGCGGGAACGCGCGGCGGCGGCGTGGCCCCGGCGGGTGCGGAACGTTGCACGGGACGGGGTGACGGCGTTGCCTGCGGTGCGTCATCACTGGTCGGGCCGCCTTTCTTTTCTGCGGTCAAGGCGACGACTGCACCGGCAACGCCGGGCATCGCCTTGACGACGCGCTCAGCAGCGGACCGCAGCGGTTCCAGTTCCTGGGCGCGGGCAGCGGGCACAGTGATCGAGAAGAACACCTTGTTGTCGGCAATGAAGATATCCGAAACGAGGCCGAGTTCGACGATGTTGCTGTTGAAATCGGGGCCCGTCACTGTCTTCAGCTGTTCGAGAACCTGCTCTTTCGTCACGCCTGCCATTTAAAATTCCATCCCTGTCGTTCCTTGGGGACTCAAATAGTGCAGTTGGGACCAAACGCCAATGATCATTTGCATTGGAGCAGACGCGGCGGCGCCGATCAGAGCTGTGTCACCATGCGGTGCGAGCCGGGATGGATCATGCGAACGAAAGTGATTGGCTTTTGCGGCAGGTAGGTCAGGCGCTCGATGACGAACACGGGATCGTTCACGCCAAGATCGAGCATGTCGGCTTCGTCCGGGTCGGCGAGCCCAGCATGGAACACGATTTCAGCCTGCGAAAACGGCGAGTGGGTGACAAGCCATTCGTTCGGGCTGACGGTCTCGAAAGTCTCGTGGCGAATGGCCGGCACTGCGTCCAGATTGATCCAGCGGTCTTCATACTGGTAGGGCTTTTCATCGGAAAGGTGCAGACAGCGCACATGCAGCATGTCCTTGGCTTTGGTGATGCCAAGGCGCTTCGTCACGCCTGCCGGCGCCTTTTCCACCACATTGGAAACGAGGCGAAATTGATAGGCGCCGCCCTTGTTCTCGATCTCCTGGCGCACGATGGGGATGACGAAACGTGCCTCGCGCATCGGATGCAGCGCAACACGCGTGCCGGCCTTGCGCTTGCGCACCAGAACGCCGCCGCGCGCAAGCTCCTGCAGCGCCCGGTTTACGGTGGCACGGGCGCAGCCAAACTCGACTGCAAGCACCTCCTCGCCGGGTATCAGCGCGCCGGGCGCCCAGACACGCTCGGCGATGCGGCGCGCCATCTCGGCCTTGATCGCATGGAACGATTTGCGCGCGGTTGCCGTCACACTCTCTCCAGAATCGACCCAAGGCGCGCCTTGTAGGACTTGAATATTGCGGCGCGATCACGATGCCTGCCTTCGCGCACGACATGGCGTCCGGCCGACCAGACGTCGCTGACTGCCTCTCTGTCGCCGGCAAATATCCAGCCGTCAAGCAGCCTGTCGCCGGTAAGGCCTATAACGGCTGCGTTATCAACTTCAAGGGCAATCATATCCGCCCATTTGCCGGCTTCGAGGCTGCCACTCGCCCGCCCGAGTGCCTGAGCTCCGCCCTGCAGGGCGGCGTCGTAAAGCGTGCGGCCGCAGGATTTTCCGTCGCGCGAAAGCGTGACGCGTGAGACGTCGCGCAGACGCTGGCTGTATTCGAGCTGGCGCAGCTCCTCGGAAGGCGCAATACGAATATTGGAATCGGATCCGGTGCCGAACCGTCCGCCAGCGTTCAGATATTGGACGCCGTTGAAAATGCCGTCGCCAAGATTTGCTTCGGTGATCGGACACAGGCCGACAACCGCGCCGCTCGCCGCGACGCGCAGCGTCTCATCCTCATTCATGTGGGTCGAATGGATGAGGCACCAGCGCTCGGCGACGGGCAGATGATCGAGCAACCAGCTCATCGAGCGCTGGCCATAGGCGGCCTCGACTTCCTGAAGTTCTGGAATCTGCTCGGCAATATGGATATGGAAAGGAACGCCCGGAAAATGGTGTTCCAGCGCCTTTAAGTCGCGTTCGTTCACTGCGCGGATGGAGTGGGGCGCGACACCGAAGCCAGCATCGGGGCTGACGCTGGCCGCAGCTTTCTTTGCCTCTTCAGCCAGCCGCACATAGCGGTCGAGCTGGTTTCCGAACCGAAGCTGACCGCCGGCGAGCGCACGGCCATCGACGCCGCCCTGCATATAGGCGACGGGTAAAATCGTCAGCCCGATACCGGTTGCGCTGGCGGCGGCGGCGATGCGTTCCGACAATTCCCCGAGCTTTGCATAAGTCGCACCGCCGGGCTGATGGTGCACATAATGAAACTCGGCGACGCTGGAATAACCGGACTCCAGCATTTCGACGAAAGCGAAGGCGGCAATCGCCTCAATGTCCTCAGGATCGAGAATATCGAGAAAGCGATACATGACTTCGCGCCACGTCCAGAAGCTGTCGCGCCCGGCGGGGCTGCGTGCCTCCGACAAGCCCGCCATGGCGCGCTGGAAGGTGTGACTGTGCAGGTTGCTTTGCGCGGGGAGCAACGCGTCGACGGTATAAGCATCTGATTCTGCGATGGTTTCCGGTGTCACCGACGCGATGCGTCCGCTCGCGTCCACGCGGATGAGAACGTTGTTTTCCCAACCATTGGCGGTCAGGGCCCTGCGCGCAAAAACTGATTTCGTGGCCTCGCTCATTTCTTCTCCTGCACCCGATTGACATAATATGTATATACATAATAATGGTATGAGCAAGACCATAATGGGACACGGCCAACGCCAATGAGAAAAATCCTTTCGGGACTTCGGATCGCAACGCTGGAAGGCATCGGAGCGCCTTACGGCTTGATCGAGGAGGGCGTAATCGGCGTGGAAGGCGACCGCATCGCCTGGGTTGGCAAAGACGTTCCGGGCGACTGGAACCATGTAGAAATCGAGAATTTCGGTGGCAGGCTGGCAACGCCGGCGCTTGTCGATTGTCACACCCACCTCGTTTTCGGCGGCAACCGCGCCCGCGAGTTCGAAATGCGCCTTGAGGGCGCAACCTATGAGGAAATCGCGCGCGCCGGTGGCGGCATCGTGTCGTCGGTCAAGTCAACTAATGCGCTCAGCGAGGATGAACTGGTGGCGCAAAGCCTGCCGCGCCTCGACACGCTGCTGGCCGAGGGGATTTCGACGATCGAGATCAAGTCCGGTTATGGCCTGAATATCGAAGCCGAACTCAAGATGCTGCGCGTTGCGCGAAGGCTCGCGACGCTGCGCCCGGTTCGGATCAAGACGAGCTATCTTGGCGCGCACGCTGTGCCGCCCGAATATAAGGGACGTGCGGACGATTACATCGCCGAGGTCGCCCTGCCGGGTCTCGAAGCGGCACACGCGGAAGGACTGGTCGATGCGGTGGACGGTTTTTGCGAAGGCATCGCCTTTTCGCCGGCACAGATCGCGCGCGTGTTCGACAAGGCCAAAAGCCTTGGCCTGCCAGTAAAACTTCATGCCGAGCAATTGTCCAATCTCGGCGGCGCAAAGCTTGCGGCATCCTACGGCGCCCTGTCGGCCGACCATCTTGAATATCTCGACGCCGAGGGCGCCAATGCCATGGCCGAAGCCGGTACCGTTGCCGTGCTCCTGCCCGGCGCCTTCTATGCCCTGCGCGAGGAACGGGCCCCGCCCGTGAAGCTTTTACGAGAAGCAGGCGTGCGTATCGCCGTCGCCACCGACTGCAATCCCGGCACGTCGCCGCTCACCTCCTTGCTTTTGACGATGAACATGGCGTGCACTCTGTTTCGCCTCACCGTCGAGGAAGCACTCGCCGGCGCTACCCGCGAGGCAGCGCGCGCACTCGGCCTTCACAAGGATATCGGCACGATCGCGCCCGGAAAACGGGCCGAGATTGCGATCTGGAATGCAGAGCAACCGGCGGAGCTCTGTTACCGCATTGGCTTCAACCCGCTTCACCAGCTCTTCTTGAAAGCGTAACCATGACTGTTGTTCTCCACCCCGGCTCCGTGCCTATTTCAGTATTGGAAACCATCTATTGGCAGGGCGAGGCCGTACGGCTGGACCAGTCGTTCAAGGCCGGGATCGAGGCTGCAGCGGCACGCATTGCCGAGATTGCGCGGGGCAATGCTCCCGTTTACGGGATCAATACGGGCTTCGGAAAGCTTGCCAGCATCAAGATCGATGCGGCCGATGTGGCGACCCTGCAACGCAATCTCATCCTTTCCCATTGCTGCGGCGTCGGCAACGCGCTGCCCGAAAACATCGTGCGCCTGATCATGGCGCTGAAGCTGATCTCGCTCGGCCGCGGCGCCTCCGGCGTCCGTCCTGAGCTCATCAGCCTGATTGAGGGAATGCTCGACAAGGGCGTCATCCCCGTCATTCCGGAAAAGGGCTCGGTCGGCGCATCGGGCGACCTCGCTCCGCTCGCGCACATGGCCGCAGCCATGATCGGCGAAGGCGACGTCGTCTTCGGCGGCGAGCGTATGCCGGCGGGCGATGGCCTTGCCAAGGCCGGGCTGAAACCGGTCGTACTTGCCGCCAAGGAAGGGCTCGCGCTGATCAACGGCACCCAGGTTTCTACCGCGCTGGCTCTCGCAGGTTTGTTCCGTGCTCACCGGGCTGCCCAGTCGGCCTTGATCACCGGGGCGCTCTCGACCGACGCGGCAATGGGCTCGTCCGCGCCGTTTCACCCTGATATCCATACCTTGCGCGGGCATCGCGGCCAGATCGACACCGGGGCAGCGCTGCGCCGCCTCCTCGAAAATTCACCAATTCGCGAAAGTCACATCGAAGGCGACGAGCGCGTGCAGGACCCCTATTGCATCCGCTGCCAGCCGCAGGTTGACGGGGCGTGCCTCGATCTCTTGCGCATGGCCGCACGCACGCTCGAAATCGAGGCCAATGCCGTCACCGACAACCCGCTGGTCCTCAGCGATGGTTCCGTCGTCTCGGGCGGCAACTTCCATGCTGAGCCCGTGGCGTTCGCTGCGGACCAGATCGCGCTTGCCATCTGCGAAATCGGCGCGATCGCCCAGCGCCGTATCGCATTGCTGGTCGATCCAGCCTTGAGCTACGGCCTGCCGGCATTTCTTGCGCGCAAGCCCGGCCTCAATTCCGGATTGATGATCGCGGAGGTCACCTCCGCAGCGCTCATGTCAGAAAACAAGCAGATGTCGCATCCGGCTTCGGTGGATTCGACGCCTACATCGGCCAACCAGGAAGATCACGTTTCCATGGCCTGCCATGGAGCCCGACGGCTTCTGCAGATGACCGATAATCTGTTCTCGATCATCGGCATCGAGGCGCTGACGGCGGCGCAAGGCATCGACCTGCGCAGTCCGCTCGCGACGAGCCCGGAACTCACCCGCGCCCACAGCGTTATCCGCTCAGCGGTGCCGACACTTGACGACGACCGCTATATGGCGCCGGACCTTCAGGCCGTAAGCGAGCTTGTTGCCTCAGGCGCACTGAACGCCGCGATTTCGGCCGAAATTCTCCCAGTTCTGGATACGCGTCTATGAGCATTGTCGAGGTCAAACAGGGATCGCTGCCGATCATCCTCGGATTTCCGCACACAGGCACGGATGTGCCTGCCGAAATCTGGTCGCGTCTCAACGAGAACGGCCAGCGTCTCGCCGACACCGATTGGCATGTGGACCAACTCTATGATGGCCTCCTGCCAGGCGTCTCGACAGTCAGGGCGACGTTCCACCGCTACGTCATCGATGCGAATCGCGATCCTGCGGGTGGCAGTCTCTATCCAGGCCAGAACACCACGGCGCTCATTCCGGAAACTGATTTCGACGGGAAGGCCATATGGCGCGACGGCGAAATGCCGACGTCAGCCGATACGAAGCTGAGGCTCGAACAGTTTCATCGCCCGTATCATGAGGCCCTGTTTGAGGAAATCCAGCGGGTGCGCAAGACGCATGGGCTGGCCATCCTCTACGATTGCCATTCCATCCGCTCGCATATCCCGTTCCTGTTTGCAGGGAAGCTGCCGGATTTCAACATCGGGACCAATGAGGGCACAAGCTGCTCGCCGGAAATTGCCTCTGCGGTTGGCCGCATTGCTTTTGCCGCCCGCGGCTACGACGCCGTGATCAACGGCCGCTTCAAGGGCGGCTGGACGACACGCCATTATGGCAAGCCCTCCTCGAATATTCACGCCATCCAGATGGAACTGACGCAATCGTCGCATCTTGCGACTGAAGTGCCACCGTTCGACTATGACGAAGGCAAGGCCGAGAAGTTGCGCAGGCATCTTAAGGACATACTCGAAATCATCGCACAGACCGCCATTAAACTGGGGAGCAAGTAATGAACAATCCGCGGCACAATATCCGGGAAATCCGCAGTCCCCGGGGCAATGAGCTCAACACCAAATCCTGGATGACCGAAGCGCCCCTGCGGATGCTGATGAACAATCTCGATCCGGACGTTGCCGAGAACCCCAACGAACTCGTCGTCTACGGCGGCATTGGTCGCGCTGCGCGCACCTGGGACGACTTCGACAAGATTGTTTCGACGCTGAAGACCCTCAACGAGGACGAAACGCTGCTCGTCCAGTCCGGCAAGCCCGTTGGCGTATTCAAGACGCACTCCAACGCGCCGCGTGTTCTCATTGCCAATTCAAATCTGGTGCCGCATTGGGCGACCTGGGATCATTTCAACGAACTCGACAAGAAGGGTCTCGCCATGTACGGGCAGATGACCGCGGGTTCGTGGATCTACATTGGCACGCAGGGCATCGTGCAGGGTACCTATGAAACCTTCGTCGAGGCCGGCCGGCAGCATTATGACGGCAACCTCAAGGGCAAATGGATCCTCACGGGTGGCCTTGGCGGTATGGGCGGCGCACAACCGCTCGCCGCGGTCATGGCCGGCGCCTGCTGCCTCGCCGTCGAGTGCAATCCGGATTCGATCGATTTCCGCCTGCGCACCCGCTATGTCGACGCCAAGGCGGAGACGCTCGACGAGGCGCTGGAAATGATCGATCGCTGGACCAAGGCCGGCGAAGCCAAATCGGTTGGTCTTCTCGGCAATGCCGCGGATGTTCTGCCGGAACTCGTACGTCGCGGCGTACGGCCTGACATGGTGACCGACCAGACCTCGGCGCACGATCCGATCAACGGTTATCTGCCCAAGGGCTGGACCCTTGCCGAATGGCGTGAGAAGCGCGAGAGCGACCCTAAGGCCGTAGAAAAGGCCGCGAGGGCCTCCATGCGCGTACATGTGGAAGCCATGCTCGCGTTCTGGAACCAGGGCATTCCCACGCTCGACTACGGCAATAATATCCGACAGGTCGCCAAGGATGAAGGCCTTGAAAACGCCTTTGCTTTCCCCGGCTTCGTGCCGGCCTATATCCGTCCGCTCTTCTGCCGCGGCATCGGTCCCTTCCGCTGGGCCGCCCTGTCGGGTGATCCGGAAGACATCTACAAGACGGACGCCAAGGTGAAGGAACTGACGCCAGGCAATACGCACCTGCACAACTGGCTCGACATGGCACGCGATCGCATCGCCTTCCAGGGGCTGCCGGCGCGCATCTGCTGGGTCGGTCTCGGCGATCGCCACCGTCTCGGCCTTGCCTTCAACGAAATGGTGCGAAACGGCGAACTGAAAGCACCGATCGTCATCGGCCGCGATCACCTCGATTCCGGTTCCGTCGCTTCGCCGAACCGCGAGACGGAAGCGATGAAGGACGGCTCTGACGCCGTCTCGGACTGGCCACTGCTCAATGCGCTCCTCAACACCGCGTCGGGCGCCACCTGGGTGTCGTTGCATCACGGCGGCGGTGTCGGGATGGGCTATTCGCAGCATTCCGGCATGGTGATCTGCTGTGACGGCACGGACGACGCCGCGGAGCGGATCGGCCGCGTGCTCTGGAACGACCCGGCCACCGGCGTCATGCGCCACGCCGATGCGGGCTACGAGATCGCAATCGAATGCGCCAAGGAAAAGGGTCTTAACCTGCCCGGTATCCTCGGCTGATGCGTATATTGCGCGCCGGCGCCCACAAGCGCATGCCGTGGAAGAATGGCGCCGGCGTGACCACCGAGATCGCCATAGCGCCGAAAGGGGCTGCAATCGACAGCTTCGATTGGCGCATCAGCATGGCGAAGGTGCCGGATTCCGGCCCCTTCTCCGCCTTTGCCGGCATCGACAGGGTACTGGCGGTGCTTGACGGCGCCATGAATTTACAAGTTGGCGCCGGCACGCCCGTGAAACTGGACTCAACCTCACCGGCACTACCGTTTCCCGGTGATATACCGACGCGCGCCGATGTCATTGAGACAGTAACCGATCTCAACGTCATGGTGCGCCGCGGCCGTTTTGCCGCCCGTGTTACACCGCTCGAACGCCAGGAACTGACAGCGGAAGCCAAGGAAACATTTCTGCTGCTTCGCTCAAAAGCTACGTTGCATGCGGGCGAAACCGTCGAAATCGACGATGTGATCCACCTTGCTCGCGGTGAAACGCTGGCCTTCGTCCGCAAACCCGAAAGTTGCTGGCTGATCGAGATCGACGCCTCCTGATTTCATTGTCGCTTTGCCGCATAGATTTTGGGCTCACGCTGATGTATTTGATTGGCTCGAACTGGAATCGGGGCGTTGATGCGCGGAATTTGGCACGACTGGCGAACGGCATTGCGCATACTTTGCGCCATTGCGCTCGTATGCGTTGCCTTCGCGCATAAGCCGGTTGCCGCCGAAGCCCAGCCAATCGATCTTGCCGCCTATACGCTTCCCGACGGCACCGTTCCTGTTCTCTGCCTCCCCGGCAGCGGCGGCGAGGACAGCCACAAAAGCGTCTGGCATGGCACGGGCTGCGAAGCGTGCCGACTCGCCGCATCGTTTATTCTGGCGGTTCCGCCATTTGTATCGGAAGCGAAATTCCAGCCGGCGCAATCGATAGCGATAGCGCGCAAATCGATCCTGATCGCGCGCAGCCTCTATCCGCCTTCGGCGCCGCCGCAAGCCCCACCTTTCGCCTGACACAGTTCGTGCCGTAGCGGCACGTCACGACGGCCTGCGTTTGCAGTTCGTCATGCTTTATCGTCAGACGATTGGATTACCAATGACCATTTCGAGCGTGGCTTCCGCGAAGCCCAATACAATTAGCCTCTCCCTTTACCGGGCCGTGTGGCGCTGGCATTTCTTTGCCGGCCTGCTGGTCATCCCCTTCATGCTCAACCTCGCCATCACCGGCGGCCTTTATCTGTTCAATGACGAGATCGACAATACGGTCTTTGCCTATCGCAATGTCGTCGAGCCGACGGGGACCGCTCTTGCTCCCTCGCTCTTGACTGAAACCGCCAAGGCAGCCGTGCCGGGCTCCAAGGTCCTGCGCTATCGCGCGCCCGCCGAGCCAAGCAAGTCGGTGCGCGTCATTGTTGGCACGAAAGCTGGAAAAACCTACGTCTTTCTCAACCCATATACCGGCGCTGTTCTCGGTACGGTTGCAGAGAAGGAAGAGTTCAACTGGGTCGTCAAGAAGATCCACAGCCTCGAATATTTCGGCCTACCCTTCAATCGTATCGTCGAAGCGGTGGGCGGCCTCGCCCTCATTCTCGTCGTCACCGGTTTCTACCTCTGGTGGCCGCGCAAACAGACCGGCGGCGTCGTCAGTGTTCGCGGCACACCGCAGAAGCGCGTGTTCTGGCGCGACCTGCATGCCGTGACCGGAGCTGGCGCAGGGGCGTTGATCTTCTTCCTTGCGATCTCCGGCATGCCCTGGTCCGGCTATTGGGGCGATAAAGCCAACTCCGTCCTTGCCAATGCCGGCCTCGGTTATCCGACCCAGCTTTGGGACGAGGTTCCGAGTTCTGAGGTGCCGACCAAGGATGTCCTGACCAATGCCGGTTGGACGGTCGAAAACGCGCCAGTTCCGACATCCTCGCCGAGCAGTGCTTCGCCGGTAGGTCTCGACAGCATCGTGGCGTCGGCCAACGCGGCTGGCCTGACCCCGGGATTCGAGGTGTCGCTGCCCTCAGGCAAGACCGGCGTCTACACCGCTGCGATCTTCCCAGACGATATCGCAAAGCAGCGGACCATTCACTACGACCAGTACAGCGGCAAGCCCCTCATCGACCTGAAATTCGGCGATTATGGCGCGGGCGCCAAGGCGATGGAATTCGGCATCGGCGTTCACATGGGCCAGTATTACGGGGTCGCCAACCAGATCGTCATGCTCATGACCTGCCTCGCCATCGTCCTGACCTCGGTGACCGCTGTCGTCATGTGGTGGAAGCGCCGCCCGTCCGGTCGGCTCGGCCTACCGCCCATGCCCACGCAGAAAAGTGTTTTCGCTGTCCTGACCCTTGTGATCCTTGGCTTCGGCGTACTCTTTCCCCTCACCGGGTTCGCCATTCTCGCAATGTTGATCCTGGATCAGTTGCTCACGCGCATACCCTCGCCCCTCAAACGTGTATTCTCTTGAAATCCGAAGTGGAGACCCATTCCATGAAAACACTATCAACAATTGCCGCGGCGCTTCTCGTGTCCGCTTCTTTCGCCCTCACGGCGGCCGCCCATGATCACTCGGCAATGCAGGCTGGCACGGAAATGACTGACGCCGGCGCGATGGAGCCGGTAAAGGCCGGCGACCTCACCTTGAGCGATGCGTTCACGCGCGCCACGCTGCCCGGAGCCAAGGTTGGCGGCGGCTATGTGACGATCGCCAACGGATCGAAGGAAGCCGACCGCCTTATCGGCGGCTCCACGCCTGTTGCGGAACGGGTCGAGGTTCATGAAATGAAGATGGATGGCAGCGTCATGAAGATGCGCCAGCTGAAGGAAGGCCTCGAAATTCCGGCTGGCGAGACGGTAAAGCTGGCACCCGGCGGCCTGCACCTCATGATGATGGGGCTGAAATCGCCGCTCAAGGAGGGCGACATGGTTCCTGTTACCCTGGAGTTCGCCAAGGCCGGCAAGGTGGACCTGCAATTGATGGTCGGCGCGGCCAACGCCACCGACATGGGACATTGAAATGGGGATTCGGCTTCTGCGCTATGGGCTGTGGGCGGCTATTGCCGTCCTCTCCCTTTTGCTGATCATCACCTATGTCAATACCCGTCTCGGCAGCCAATCTGCGGGGGTGAAACTCGGCACGCCCTTCAACCTCACCGACCAGAATGGAGCGCCCATCACCGAAGCCGCATTCGAAGGCCATCCAAGCGTGCTCTTTTTTGGCTTCACGCATTGTCCCGAAGTCTGCCCGACAACTCTTTTCGAGATGTCGGGCTGGCTGAAGGACCTTGGCGAAGAGGGCAAGGACCTGCGGGTTTTCTTCATCTCCGTCGATCCAGAGCGTGACACACCGGATGTCATGAAAGGCTACACCACGGCTTTCACCGACAGGATCACCGGCATTACCGGCAAGCCGGACGAAATCGAGAAGGTGCTGAAAGCATGGAAGATCTATGCTCGCAAGGTGCCGACCGAGAACGGCGACTACACGATGGACCATACGGCCTCGGTAATCCTGCTCGATCGCGATGGAAGACTGAAGAGCACGATTGACTACAAGGAGAGCAAGGACGTCGCCCTCAAGAAGTTGCGCCTGCTCATCGAAAGCTGATGGCACGTGGTTTCTCGTCGCGCTTTTTCTGGCCCGGCGAGAAATCTTGCCACAGGAAGACCGTTCCAGATTTTGTGGCGTTTGGAACAATTGTATACTAAAATACTCATAATTTCCTAGAATAATTCTAACCTATTGATATTTTTAATAGTTTTAAAGATTTAGTGTTTGACTTTATCAGGTTCGCCAGCCTTTATGCGAACTGGCGCGAGGTGCGCCGGCATCCCACGGATGCATCCCTTTGATGTCTGGGCCTTGAACCCTTTCGATTGGAGGACCTTATGATTGGTCTTTTTCTGCCACGCCTGCGCGTGGTTTCCCTGCTGCCACGGCAGCAACTGCTTTTGTCCTCCAGTCCGAAGCGGCTGGCCGATATTCTTCCGGGTCGCCGCAAAGGCTCTTTCGCTGCAACACGCAATCACGAAAGGGCAGGCGATGTATCCGCATCTGACTGAATCGCATGGCGGCAACGGCTGCTATTTCGATCGAACTCCGGAAAAGCTCGTTCTCGAAGGTTATCGCCGTTGGACTGCGGGCTTCGAAACCGGATCGGTAATCGCCTGGGAGATGGCTTTCGGTCTCTACAGCGAACTGCTCGGCAGTCGCAACGGCAATCGGGCGCTCTCGGAACTGTCGTATTTCATCCGCACCCTGCGCCATTGCGCACTGTGCCCGTTGAAGACATTTCCATTCGGTTCGCACCATGTATGCCGGGAGGAATGCCTGACTTTGGGGCTGATCGCGGGCTTACAAAATTGTGACATGGTTGCGGCCAGAACTTGCCTCAATGCCATGGCATGTCCTTCCCGTCAGGAGGATGTGGAGAACGCTGCGATCACCTTTGCCGAAACGCTGGTCGAATTGGACCAAGTGCTTTTGCCGATACCGAAATTCGCAATCGACGACATTATTTCGCGCCCGCAGCGCGCGAGCCTGCACTAAAGGGACGAGACAATGATCATCAGTTCACGGCTGGAACGCCGCCTTTCCATCACTGCGACTGCGCTTCTGACGGCAGCCGCCTTCGCCATGCCGATCAAGACCCGGACATTCACTGAAAGCCGGCCATCCGCAAACTACGTGAATGTCGCCGAGGCCGGGACGAGCGACAGAACCTACCGCGACCACGGCAGGGCGCGGCCACGTTAAGAGCGGTTCGGCCCCGTGAATTGCGGGGCCGCTTCCGTAACGTCCGGCATCCCGTTAGACAACTATTCCACGATAGTATGATTTTTCAGGAACGGGGCGAAATCGGGCGCCGCGTTCCCAATTTTCCGATCGTGCCCGGCCCATCAGGAATCCTGTGCTCCGGCCCATTAGACGACCGTTTCGATAGACTAAGGCGCTTGCGGTAGAATATTCTAATTTTTCCCTGTAAAAGGAATTCTTTCTAACGCCCTTAATTTTGGGGCCTCTGCTACGCTTCAGTTCTCATCATACGGAGGCAGGCATGAAAGATTCCCGATTTTCCCTAACATTCGCGGCAGCGTTGCTTGCAGCAACGATCGCCGTCCAGCCGATGTCTGCTGCCTTTGCGGACACCACCCTTCTCAACGTCTCCTACGATCCGACGCGCGAGTTCTACAAGGATTTCAACGCGGCGTTCGCGGCGAAGTGGAAAGCCGACACCGGCGAGACGATCACCATCCAGAGTTCGCATGGCGGATCGGGCAAGCAAGCCCGCGCAGTGATCGACGGACTCGATGCCGATGTTGTGACGCTCGCCCTTGAAAGCGACATTACGGCGATTGCCGAGGCGACGAAGAAAATCAATCCCGATTGGCGCACCAAATATCCGCACAATGCAGCGCCCTACACCTCGACCATCGTGTTTCTGGTTCGCAAGGGAAACCCCAAGGGCATCAAGGACTGGGGCGACCTGATCAAGGATGACGTACAGGTCATCACTCCAAATCCGAAGACTTCGGGCGGCGCACGCTGGAATTATCTGGCAGCCTGGGCCTGGGCCTATGGCCAGTACGGCGGCGACGAAGCCAAGATCAAGGAATATATCGCGACGTTGTTCCAGCACGTTCCGGTCCTCGATACCGGCGCCCGCGGCTCGACGACGACCTTCGCCCAGCGCGAACTTGGCGACGTCCTGCTTGCCTGGGAAAACGAAGCCTATCTGTCGCTGGCTGAATTCGGCGAGGACAAATTCGATATCGTCGTTCCGCCGCAGTCGATCCTTGCCGAACCGCCGGTTGCTGTCGTCGATGGCAATGTCGATGCCAAGGGCACGCGCAAGGCTGCCGAGGCCTATCTCCAGTATCTCTACTCCGAAGAGGGCCAGACCCTCGCCGCCAAGCATTTCTATCGTCCGGCCGAACCGGAACTGGTCGCTCCAGATCTCATCAAGAAATTGCCGGAGTTGAAACTGGTGAAGATCGATGATCCTATCTTCGGCGGTTGGGCCAAGGCGCAGCCCTACCACTTCGGAGATGGCGGAACGTTTGACCAGATTTACAAGCCGAAACAGTAACAGCATGATTTCCAACCTCGCGAAAGCAGGTTGGCGGTTTAAGAGGCCGAGTGTCATTCCGGGATTTGGAATGACACTCGGCTTCACTCTTGCCTACCTCGCATTAATTGTTCTTATTCCTTTAACGGGTCTCGCATGGCGTTCCGCATCCCTTGGCTGGGCCGGGCTATGGCATGTCGCGACCGATCCCCGCACCCTCAACGCACTCAAGATCAGCTTTGGCACGGCCTTTGTCGCGGCGCTGATCAACGTCTTTTTCGGCGTCGTCGTTGCCTGGGTGCTGGTGCGCTATCGTTTTCCGGGTCGCCGCATCATCGATGCCATTGTCGATCTCCCCTTCGCCCTACCGACAGCAGTGGCCGGTATCGCGCTGACGTCGATCTACGCCAAGAACGGCTGGATCGGACGCTGGCTTGATCCGCTCGGCATCAAGGTTGCGTTCACGCCGATCGGCATCACCATCGCGCTGATCTTCGTCGGCCTGCCTTTCGTGGTGCGCACTGTGCAGCCGGTGATGGAAGAAATCCGAACGGAGGTCGAGGAGGCTGCGGCCACGCTCGGCGCCAACCGGTTCCAGACGATCACGCGTGTGTTGCTGCCCGGTCTTCAACCGGCGATTCTCACCGGCTTTGCCCTCGCCTTCGCCCGGGCAGTCGGCGAATATGGTTCGGTGATCTTCATCGCCGGCAACCTGCCTTACGTATCGGAAATCGCACCGCTCCTCATCGTCATCCGACTTGAGGAATTCGACTATGCCGGCGCGACGGCGATCGCAGCGATTATGCTGCTGATCTCGTTCGCCATGCTCTTCATCATCAATCTCATTCAGGCGTGGAGCCGCAGGAGGTATGGCTATGGTACATGACCTGTCCCAGACCGCAGCCCCCGCAGCGGCGACCTGGCACCCGGCAACGACCGAGAGCCGCGGCTCACGCTATGTGCTGATCGGCATCACACTGGTGTTTCTCGGATTGTTCCTCGTCCTGCCGCTCGTTTCGGTTTTCGTCGAGGCATTCCGCAAGGGACCGGCCGAATATTTCACCGCGCTCATAGAACCCGACGCGCAGGCTGCCATCCGCCTGACGCTGCTCGTCGCCGCTATCGCCGTGCCGCTTAATCTTGTCTTCGGCGTGGTCGCCGCATGGACCATCGCCAAGTTCGAATTCAAGGGCAAGGCGTTCCTGACAACGCTTATTGACCTGCCGTTCTCGGTCTCGCCGGTAATTTCGGGCCTGGTTTATGTGCTGCTATTCAGCTCGCACAGCTTGCTTGGGCCATGGTTCAAATCGCATGGCATCGAGATCCTCTTTGCCGTGCCCGGCATCGTGCTTGCGACGGTTTTCGTGACCTTCCCCTTCGTTGCCCGTGAATTGATCCCGCTGATGCAGCATCAGGGCACGACCGACGAGGAAGCCGCGCTCTCGCTCGGGGCGAATGGCTGGCAGACTTTCTGGCACGTGACATTGCCGAACATCAAATGGGGCTTGCTCTACGGCGTGCTTTTGTGCAACGCCCGCGCCATGGGGGAATTCGGCGCCGTGTCCGTCGTATCAGGCCACATTCGCGGGCTGACCAATACGATGCCGCTGCATGTCGAAATTCTTTATAACGAATATAATTTTGTCGCTGCGTTCGCGGTGGCTTCGCTTCTGGCGCTGCTGGCGCTGGTCACGCTTATTCTCAAGTCATTGCTTGAGATGCGATACGGCGCGGAGCTGCGGGCAGCAGGCGGACACTGAGAGGGTTTGAAATGGATGTTCGCGTAAGTGGTGTGCGCAAGGAATTCGATCGCTTTCCGGCGCTGCACGACGTTTCACTGGAAATAAAGTCGGGCGAACTTATCGCCCTGCTTGGCCCGTCCGGGTCGGGCAAGACAACTCTGCTGCGCCTGATCGCCGGGCTGGAATCCCCCACCGAGGGCAAGGTGTTCTTCGGCGATGAAGACGCATCGCTGAAGTCGGTCCAGGAGCGCAATGTCGGTTTCGTGTTCCAGCATTATGCTCTGTTCCGGCACATGACGGTGATCGACAATGTTGGTTTCGGGCTGAAGGTACGGCCCTCGAACACGCGGCCCGCCAAGGACGAGATCCGGCGCCGTTCATCGGAGCTTCTCGACTTCGTCCAGCTTTCAGGTCTGGAAAAGCGCTACCCCGCGCAGCTGTCGGGCGGCCAGCGCCAGCGCGTCGCCCTCGCTCGCGCGATGGCAATCGAGCCGCGCGTTCTGCTGCTCGACGAGCCTTTCGGCGCCCTCGACGCCAAAGTTCGCAAGGAACTCCGGCGCTGGCTGCGCGAAATCCACGACAAGACCAAGCATACGACCGTCTTCGTGACCCATGATCAGGATGAGGCGCTTGAACTTGCCGATCGGGTCGTGGTGATGAGCCAGGGCAGCATCGAGCAGGTCGGCACGCCGGACGAAGTCTACGACAAGCCAAACTCGCCGTTCGTCTATGGCTTCATCGGTGAATCGAGCCGCCTGCCGGTTCGTATCGAGAGCGGAACTGTCTGGATTGGCGAGAAGTCACTTGGCCTTAAGGCCGACCGGCCCGATGGCGACGGCATGCTCTATTTCCGCCCGCACGATGTCGAGCTGGTGGACGGCTCCAACGGCTGCATCGCGGGTACGGTCGTCGCGAGCCGCCGTGTCGGCGCAACGCGGCGCGTCGAACTGATGGTCGCGGGTGCTGACGAGCGTATCGAAATCGGCATTGATGCCGACCACCCTGCGACTGAACTCTCCGGCATCGCTTTCAGGCCGAGACATTTTCGGGTCTTTGCCCGCGATTGAAGCAGGTAATGCGGCGTTGGCGGGATCAATGCGATCCCGCCTTTTTTGTTTGGGGCCACCCCTTGCAACCAAAGCCTGCCTTAACAGTTTCCGGCTGAAATACGCCAAAAGCCCAATGGAAATCTGACTCATTTTCATCAAAACTGATCGCTAGAGGCGAAAGTGCTTCTAGCGTCATTGCCTTGAGCCGATTAGATCGTAAACTGTTCGTGAGGGGGAACGATCCCGAGCGAACCTTGTGCTGTAATCAGAAGATTATTTCTTCCAACCGAAATGATGGCAAATGCCCGCATTGAGTTTCATTCAAGCTTTCACATCCCAGAAAAACACAGCCGGCCAGGTCCTTTCTGCCCAGCCGAACCCTATCAGGGCTCATTACAAATCGATCGATGACTTGCGGGATCTGGGAGCGCGGGTAGCGAAGGGCGAAGACGTCCGCCTGCCCGACTATGAACCGATGGTGTTCGAGCAGCGCACCGTCGAAAACGCCAAGCTCATTCTGCATTCCTATCGCTCGTCCGATGCGGCAGCACGCAAAGGTGAAACGATCACGCCAGCCGCTCAGTGGCTGCTCGATAATTATTATCTCGTCGACCAGAATATCCAGCAGGTTGAGCGCGATCTGCCGAAGAAGTTCTTCCGGCAACTGCCGCCGCTCGCCAACAATCCCGGCATTCCGCGCGTCATGGCGCTTGCCTGGCTCTATGTCGCCCATACGGACAGCCAGTTTTCGCTGAACAGTCTCAGCGCAATCGTCGAAGGCTTCCAGACGGTCGAGCCGCTGCATATCGGCGAACTCTGGGCATTGCCCTCTGCGGTGCGGTTCATCCTTATCGAAAATGCCCGCCGGCTCTCCCTGCGCGTCGAGCGCGCCCGCCGCATGCGCGCCTTCGCCAACACGGTTGCCGACGAGATCACCCTTTACGCTGACAAGGACGCGCTGCCGCAGCTGCTTGCGCAATATGCGCCGGCGGCACGTGACAGCACCTTCGCCACGCACCTCCTCTATCGTCTGCGCGGCGGCGCGACCCATTCGGGCGCCGCTGTTGCATGGCTGGAAGAAGAGCTTGAGAAGAACGGCAGCGATGCCGAAGACGCCATCATCCAGGAACATACGCGCCAGTCCACCGGCGGCGTGACCATGGGCAACCTGATCCGGAGCCTCAAGTCCATCGACGACGTCGACTGGATCACATGGTTCGAGACGGTCAGCGGTGTCGATGCCGTCCTGCGCGAGAATTCGAATTTCGACGCGCTCGACTTCCATTCACGCAATGCCTACCGCGTCGCCATCGAAAAAATCGCCCGCCGCTCCGGCAAGAGCGAGCATGATATCACCCTCGAAGCGCTGGACCTTGCCCAAAAGAGCGCCGAAGAGACCGGCGGCGGCGATGCCGTCACCGAGCAGCGCAAGCGCGACGTCGGCTACTACCTCTCCGGCGATGGGCGGCCCGAACTCGAGGCGAAGTGCGATTATTCACCGACGGTGCTTGAGCGCTGGGTCCGCTTCTATCGGAAGCTGGGCCTTGCCGGGCTCTGGGTGCCGGCATCTTTCTTTTCGATCGCCATCCTGCTTCTGATCCACTACTGGCTCCGTCAGGCCGGTCTGTCGCACGGCATGACGCTGCTTTTCACGGTGCTTGCGGTTTTCCCGGCGATGGAAACGGCCAACGGCTTCGTCAACTGGATCATACCGATGTTCATGCCGCCGACGCGGCTTATCGGCTTCGAATACAAGAACGGACTGCCGCCCGAGGCAAAAACCCTTGTCGCCGTGCCGACATTGATCACCTCGCGCGACTCCGTCGACGAGCATATCCGCAACCTCGAAGTGCACTACCTTACCAACCCGCGCGGCGAGGTCTATTTCGCCCTCCTTACCGACTGGAAAGACAGCCAGAACGAGCAGACGGACGACGATCTCGACATATTCGACTATGCGCGCGAGAAGATCACCGCGCTGAACGAACATTATACGCAGGCCAATCCGCGCTTCTTCCTGCTTCACCGCAAGCGGCTCTACAACCCGCAGGAAGTCTGCTGGATGGGCTGGGAGCGCAAGCGCGGCAAGCTGCACGAACTCAACCTGCTGCTGCGCGGCGATAAGGACACGACCTATTTCCCCTCAAACGAGGAACTGCCGACCGACATCAAGTTTGTCATGACGCTCGATTCCGACACGCGCCTGACGCCGGATTCGGTCAATCGCCTCGCCGGCAAGCTGGTGCATCCGCTCAATCGCCCGATCTACCGGGCAAAATCCGGCCGTGTCGTCAGCGGCTATTCGGTTCTGCAACCGCGCGTGACGCCCTCGCTCACCACCGGTGACGACGCCTCGTTCCTGCAGCGCGTCTTTTCGGTCAACCGCGGCATCGACCCTTATGTCTTCGCGGTATCAGACGTCTATCAGGACGTGCTCGGCGAAGGCACCTTCACGGGCAAGGGCCTCTATGATGTCGATTTCTTCGAAGCGTCGCTCGACGGCAAGATCGGCGAGAACTCGGTGCTCAGCCACGATCTTCTCGAAGGCGGCTACGCGCGTGCCGCGCTCGTCAGCGACGTTGAAGTCGTGGAAGATTATCCCACCGGCTACAATGTCGATATTTCGCGCCATCATCGCTGGACCCGCGGCGACTGGCAGCTGTTGCCCTATCTCTTCAGCACCAAGCCGGGCGTTACGGCCGTAACGCGCTGGAAGATGGTCGACAATTTGCGCCGTTCGCTTGCGCCGATCTTTTGGTTGATTGCTGCCATTGCCGGCTGGACGTTGCTGCCGCCCGGTCTTGCCACGCTCTGGCTGTGCTTCCTCATCTTCAGCATGTTTATCGTGCCGACGATGATCCTGTTCACCAATCTTGTGCCGACAGACATGAACCTGTCGCTCAAGGGCCACTTCCAGGCGATTCTGACCGACATCTTCTCCGGCGCGGCCGATATTGCGCTTCGCATCACCTTCCTCGCTAATATGGCGGTGTTGATGGGCGATGCGATCGTGCGCACGCTTTATCGCCTCTTCGTCACGCGCAAGCACCTCCTCGAATGGCGGGCTGCCGCCCAGGCGAAGACGAGTTCGCCCGATACGCTGCAGTACTATATGCAACTGATGTGGCCAGCGACGGTCGTCGCGATCATCGCCATCGGCCTGCCCCTCGCCGGTCATAGCCGCGCATGGTTCCTGGCGGTGCCTTTCGCCTTAATCTGGTTCCTGTCGCCGATGATCGCCTGGCTCGTCAGCCGTTCCGCCAAGCCACTCGACGATCTCGCCGTCCGATCGTCCGACAAGAGCGAGCTGCGCCGCATCGCGCGCCGCACATGGCATTACTACGATACGTTCGTGACCAAGGAGCAGAACTACATTCCGCCGGACAATTTCCAGGAGGATCCGCATCCGGTCATTGCTACGCGCACGTCTCCGACCAATATCGGCATGTATCTGCTGTCGACGGTCGCGGCACGCGATTTCGGCTGGATCGGCTTCCATGAAACGCTGACGCGGATCGACCAGACGCTCAGCACGCTCGAGAAGATGGAGAAGTATCGGGGCCATCTCTACAACTGGTACGAGACGACGACGCTGCGGCCGCTGCTGCCGCTCTACGTCTCGGCTGTCGACAGCGGCAATCTCGCCGGCCATCTGGTTGCGCTTTCGTCGGCCCTCGAAAAATGGGCGGAAGCGCCTTCCGTCTATCTCCAGAGCGATCTCGACGGCATTCTCGATGTAAGCGACATTCTCGAAGAGGCGATCAACGATATTCCTGATGATCGCCGCGTGCTGCGGCCGCTGCGCCGCCGCCTTGAGGAGCGCGTCGCAAACTTCCGCCGTGCCATCACCACCATCAAGGAGGAGCCGGAGACGGCTTCGCTGCGCACCATCAACCTTTCCCTCTTTGCCGGCGATATCCAGCGCCTCACCGAGGAGTTGCATGGCGAGCTCGAAAGCCCCGCCAGCGTCACCGCCAATGAATGGGCGCTGCTGCTGGTCAAGACCTGTCAGGCCCACACGGATGACGCCATCGGCTCGCATGAGGGCACGGATGTCCTGCGCGAACGGCTGGTAACGCTCGCAACCCGCGCGCGCCAGCTGGCGTTCGATACCGACTTCACCTTCCTCGAGCGCAAGGAGCGCCGCCTGCTGTCGATCGGTTTCCGCGTCGAAAGCAACGAACTCGACGCAAGCTGCTACGACCTTTTGGCCTCGGAAGCCCGACTTGCGAGCCTCTTTGCCATTGCCAAGGGCGATATTCCAGTCGATCACTGGTTCCGCCTTGGGCGCCTGCTGGTTCCCGTCGGCTGGCGCGGCGCCCTGATCTCATGGTCGGGCTCGATGTTCGAATATCTCATGCCGCCGCTCGTCATGATCGAGCCGCTCGGCAGCATGCTCGACCAGACCAACAAGCTGATCGTCCAGCGCCAGATCGAATATGGCGCGTCGAAAGACCTGCCCTGGGGTATATCGGAAGCCGCCTATAATGCGCGCGACCCGGAGATGAACTACCAGTACACCAACTTCGGCGTGCCGACGCTCGGTTTGAAGCGCGGCCTGTCGAAGAACTATGTGGTGGCGCCCTATGCCAGCATCATGGCCAGCCAATATCAGCCGGCAGAAGCTGTAAAGAACCTGAAGCGCCTGCGCGCGCTTGGCGCCCTTGGCCAGTATGGTTTCTACGATGCCGTCGACTTCACCAAGTCGCGCGTTCGCGAAGGCGAGGACTACGCGGTGGTGCGCAACTACATGGCTCACCATCACGGCATGTCGATCGTCGCGGTGAACAATGTCGTATTCGAAGGGCGTATGCGCGAACGCTTCCACTCGGACCCGGTCATTGAAGCCGCCGAACTCCTGCTCCAGGAAAAGGCGCCGCGGGAAATCCCGGTTCTCCAGGCCAAGGCCGAGAACCCGATGCGCAAGGCCGTTGAAAGCAGCGAAGAAACTCCCTCGATCCACATCATCGACAATCCGCTCGGCGCTCCGCGCGCAACGCAGGTCATGTCCAACGGCCATTATTCAGTGATGGTCACCGCCAATGGTGGCGGTTACAGCCGCTGGAACGGGCTCGCAATAACACGTTTCCAGCCGGATATTCTCGAAAGCGGCTACGGCACCTTCCTCTTCCTGCGCGATATGGAGAGCGGCGACTGGTGGTCGGCGACTGGCGATCCCGTGCGGGCCACCGGCGAAAAGAGCATGACGATCTTCGCCGACTACAAGGCCGAATTCATCAAGGAGGCGGGCACGCTGCACACGACGGTGGAAACCATCGTCGCGTCGGATTCCGACGGCGAAGGCCGGCGCATCGTCATCACCAATACGGGCAGCAAGGATCGCATCATCGAAGTGACCTCCTATGCCGAACTCGTATTGACCAATGACGACGCGGATACGGCCCACCCGGCATTCGCCAAGATGTTCGTCGAGACCGAAATCGACAAGCGCGGCGATACTATCTATGCGACACGTCGCAAGCGCAACAATGACGAACCGGACATCCACGTCGCCCACATGGTCAGCGACAGTTCCGGAACCATGCGCGAAGTTCAAGCGGAAACCGACCGGCGGGCCTTCATCGGCCGCGGCCGTACGCTGCGCAACCCCGCCGCATTCGACGAGGGCGCGACGCTTACGGGCTCGCAGGGCTTCGTGCTCGATCCCATCGCGTCGCTGCGCTGCCGCGTCCGCGTGCCCGCCCACAAGAAGGTGACGCTCGTCTTCTGGACGCTCGTGCGCCCCAACCGCCAGGAACTCGAGGACGTCGTCGGCCGCTTCCGCCATCCGGATTGCTTCGCACGCGAATTCTCGCTGTCATGGACAAGCTCGCAGGTGCGTCTGCATCACATCGGCATCAACCCCGATGAAGCGCAGGTTTTCCAGCGTGTCGCAACTAGCCTGATCTATCCGGACAAGGCACTGCGGATGCCATCCGAAAGCATCGCCAGCGGCCTCGGCAGCCAGTCCGAACTCTGGCCGATGTCCATTTCCGGCGACTTCCCCATCCTTGCCCTGCGCATCGATGACGAAGCCGATATGGAAACGCTCAAGAATCTGTTGCGCGCCCACGAGTACTGGCGCGCGAAGGGCCTGGTCGTCGATGTCGTCGTCATCAACGAACGCTCCTTCTCCTATGCGCAGGATTTCCAGCGGGGTCTTGAAGCGATCTGCGAGAACAGCCGGGCGCGCGGCGCGCAGCTCGGACCGCGCGTTCATATATTCACGGTCCGCCGCGACCAGATGAGCGATGCCGGCTATAATACATTGCTCGCCTCGGCGCGCATCGTCATGCATGCGCAGAACGGCTCTCTGTCCGAACAGCTGAAGCGCATGGAGGGCCTCAGCGCCGACCTCGCGCCCACAGCGGACGCAGCCGCCGGCAAGGTCAACGCGACGGTCGACACGGGCAGCATCGAGGAGATGCGCAATATCGCGCCGGCGCCGACGCAATTGATGCGGACGCGCAACCCGAAGATATCGGGCGACGATCTGGCATTCTGGAACGGCTTTGGCGGTTTTGACCTTGCAAGCGGTGAATATGTGGTCCGCCTCGGAGCGATCACCCAGACCCCTCAACCCTGGATCAACGTCATTTCGAATTCCAGCTTCGGCTTCCACGTTGCCGCGGAGGGTGCTGGCTTTACCTGGTCCGGCAATAGCCGCGACTACCAGTTGACCCAGTGGTCGAACGACCCCGTCAGCAACCGTTCCGGCGAAGCGATCTATATTGTCGATCTTGACAAGAACGTCGCGTTCGCTCCCACGGCTTCGGTATTGCGTGATCCGTCCGTTCAGTACGAAGCGCGCCACGGCCAGGGCTATTCGACGTTCACGTCGCGCCACGGCAATGTCGGGCTTGAACTTACCCACACCATCCATGTCGAACTGCCCGTGCGCGTGTCGCGGCTGAAGCTCACCAACCATGGCGGCTCGGCGAAGCGCCTGCGCGTCTACGGCTTTGTCGAATGGATGCTCGGCAATTCCCGCGCCAAGACCGCTCCGTTTATCGTACCGTCCTGGGATGCCGAAACCGGCGTGCTCATGGCGCGCAATCCCTATGGTATCGACCGTCGCAACAATGTCGCCTTCTATGCAACGAGCGTGAAGCCGAATTCAGTGACGTCGGATCGCGCCGAGTTCTTTGGAACGCTCGGCTCCGTCGATCGCCCGGCTGCGGTTCTGCAGGCAAGGACGCTCTCCAACGTCGTCGAGGCAGGCGGAGACCCCTGCGCTGCGCTCAACGTCGATATCACGCTTGCGGCCGGCGAGACGAAGGAACTGCTGTTCTATATGGGCGATGCCGGTAGTGCCGACGAGGCACGGCGTATCCTGCGCGAACAGAGCAAACAGGGCTTCGACGAGACGCTCGGCGCCTCCAGAGCGCTGTGGTCGAACTTCCTCGGCGGCCTGCAGGTCGAAACGCCCGACGAAGCGTTCAACCTTATGGTCAATCGCTGGTTGCCCTATCAGAGCCTAGCCTGCCGCATCTGGGCGCGGTCGGCCTTCTATCAGGCAAGCGGCGCCTTCGGCTTCCGCGACCAGCTGCAGGATACGCTGTCGATGCTGATCCTCGATCCGTCGCTGGCAAGGAAGCAGATTCTCAACGTATCGGCGCGCCAGTTCAAGGAGGGAGATGTCCAGCATTGGTGGCTGCCGACGAGCGGTGCCGGCGTTAGAACGAAAATCTCCGACGATGTCGTCTGGCTCGGCTACGCGATCGCACATTATACGACGGTCACCGGCGACATGAGCATTCTCAACGAGCAGATTGCCTTCATCGACGGTCCGGCGCTTAACGAGGGCCAGCACGACGCCTTCTACCAGCCGACCATCACCAGCGAGAAGGTAAGCGTCTACGAACATGCTGCGCGCGCACTCGATCTCGCGGTGGCGCGGACCGGCGCACACGGCCTGCCGCTGATGCTCACCGGCGACTGGAACGACGGCATGAACCGGGTCGGCGAAGACGGCAAGGGCGAGAGCGTCTGGCTCGGCTGGTTCCTGATCAGCACGCTGCGCGACGTGATCCCGATTGCCAAAACCTTCAAGGACACGGCCCGCGTCGAGCGTTGGGAGGCCCACATAGAGCGCCTCAAGGCAGCCCTCGAAAAGGATGGCTGGGACGGCGAATGGTATCGCCGCGGCTATTTCGACGACGGTGCGCCGCTCGGCTCCAAGAAGAGCGAGGAATGCAGGATCGACTCCATCGCGCAATCCTGGAGCGTTCTTTCCGGCTATGGCGATCCGTCGCGGGCGCGCCAAGCCATGAAATCGGTGGCCACGCATCTGATAGATGACGAGGCCGAAATCATCAAGCTGTTCACTCCGCCGTTCAACAAGTCGCGGCATGATCCAGGCTATATCAAGAGCTATCCCGTCGGCGTTCGCGAGAACGGCGGCCAGTACACGCATGCCGCGACCTGGGCGGTGCTTGCCATGGCGAGACTCGGCGACGCCGACGAAGCCTATCGCTGGTTCAAGAAGCTTAACCCTGTGAACCATGCGCTGAGCGCCGAAAAGGCCGAGTTCTACCGTGTGGAACCCTATGTCGTGGCAGCCGATGTCTATTCGGTCGATCCAATGCGCGGACGCGGCGGCTGGACCTGGTATACGGGTTCGGCCGGCTGGCTCTACCGCGTTGCCACCGAGGGCATTCTCGGCATCACGCGGCAGAACGACCGCCTGTTCGTCGATCCCGCCCTTCCCTCGGATTGGGATGGTTTCAGCTTCGTGCTGCGTAATGGCGACGCCCGGTACTCGATCGAGGTCCGGCCTGCGGGCAAGGGTGGCAAGAAGATTACGGTCAACGGCAAGAAACTCACCAAGGCGGAAGGCGGCATTCCGCTTGAGACCAAGGGCGAACACAAGGTCGTTGTCGAGGTCCCGGCGGGCGGCGTATCGATCGACGCCGTCTCGACCGCGGCAAAATGAATTCTGACGTGCCGCCGGCTCAACGCCGGCGGCACACTTACCCAGCGGTTTACTCGCAAAATTCCAGTTGAGAATCTTTGCAACTGACGCGGATCTGACGCATAATCGCAGCCATGAAAAATATCATGAATCAGAAGCCGGATTACGAAAAGGAGTTGCGCAACGCTGGCATCCGCATCACCCGCCCGCGGCGCATCATTCTCGATATCCTGACATCGACCGAAGACCATCCGGACGCGATGAAGATTTTCCATCGCGCCAGCGAGATCGATGACAGCATCTCGCTCTCGACTGTCTATCGAACGATGAACTTGCTCGAAGAGATGGGTGCGATACACCGGCACGCATTCAGCGGTGGCCCATCACGTTTCGAACAGGCGCATGGCGAGCATCACGACCACCTGATCGATATCGATACGGGCGCCGTCATCGAGTTCAAATCGGAGAAAATCGAGCAGTTGCAGGAAGAAATCGCCCGCTCGCTCGGATACGATATCGTGCATCACCGGCTTGAGCTTTACGCGCGGAAGATCAACCGATCTTCATAGGAAATAGCTCGCCAATCCTCCACATGGCGTGGTCGACCGTCTTAGTCTGCGATTACCGCAATCCACTAAAGATCCGTCACTATCACGCCGCGTTCGACGTTGGCTGGTCCGTGAGAAGCTCATAGAGCAGGCTTGCATCGTGGGCCGTGCGCAGCTTGGCGACACGTTCCGGGTCGCGCAGCGTCCGGGCGATGCGCGACAGGGCCTTCAGGTGATCCGCGCCGGCATTTTCCGGGGCAAGCAGCAGAAAGACAATATCAACGGGCTGGTCGTCCAGCGCCTCGAAATCGATCGGCGCATCGAGCTGCGCAAAGACGCCGGTGATGCGCTTCACGCTATTGAGCTTGCCGTGAGGGATCGCAATTCCGTTGCCGACGCCGGTCGAACCGAGGCGCTCGCGCTGCAAGACCGTATCAAACACTTCGCGCTCGCTCAGGCCAGTCAAGGCGGCTGCCTTTTCCGACATGGCTTGCAGGAGTTGCTTCTTGGAGTTGACTTTCAATGCGGGCAGGACAGCATCGGGCTGAATGAGATCACCCAGATCCATTATCTCTCTTCCTTCCAGTTACCGTCCGCGCCCATTTCGGGCGCGGGCAGTAGTTCACGTTTGTTATCCACGGGCCGCACTTTGACCCGCTACGGTCGATGGATCGATCCAACCGATATTTCCGTCAGGGCGGCGATATACGATATTTACCTGCGTACTTCCAGAGTTGCGGAAGACGACCACAGGGCTGTCCTTCAAATCGAGCTCGACCACCGCCGAAGCCACACTCATGCTGCGAAGCGCCATCGACGTTTCGGCTACGATCGTCGGCGCGTAATCTTCAGGAAATTCCTCGTCATCGTCGGGTACCGGCGCCATGACGCGATAGGACACGTCATCGAAGACACCATTCGATCCCGGCGCCTGATGTGACTTCAAGCGTCGCTTATAGCGGCGCAGCCGCTTGTCCACGCGTTCGCCCGCAGCGTCGAAGGCAAGCAATGGATCCTGGGCTTCACCGGCCGCCTGGAGAACCGTGCCGGTATCCAGACGGACAAGGCAGTCTGCGATGAATCTCGAACCCTGTTTTTCCACTGTGACGTGGCCGGTATATCCGCCATCGAAGTACTTGGCCACCATCTCTCCGATCCGCTCTTCGATGCGGATGCGGAATGCGTCGCCAATGTCCATATGTTTCCCAGATACACGCAGACTCATGATAGCTCACCTTCATTGTGATTTCCGTTTACCAAATCAATCTACACCGATGTTGGAAGACGAGCAAAGCCATCCCGCACAATCCGTGCGAGCGCTCCATCACATTTCGCTTGCTGATTCTTCATGTCCAAACGCGCGCTTTCGCTCCGACCGTCGCAAAGTACCGGCGCTTCTCTCTCCCTGACCAGGCTTCTTTGGCCCAGTTCATTGCCCACTCAAAACGAGTCTACACCCGAGTGATGGAGTAATCTAGAGCCAGGATCTTTCTTGCGCACAGAAGCCTGCGCTTTCTTCTCGCGCCGCCTTTGCACCGAGGAGGCAATGTTCATCGCCTCGCGATACTTGGCGACCGTGCGCCGGGCGATGTCGATCCCCTGCTCTTTCAGCAGATCCACAAGCGTATCGTCTGAAAGGATCTCGCTTGGCGTCTCGGCATCGATGAGCTGGCGAATCTGGTGTCGAACCGACTGCGAGGAATGCTGCTCGCCGCCCTCGGTCGCCGATATGCCCGCGTTGAAGAAATAGCGAAGCTCGAAAACGCCGCGCTTGGTCAGCATGTATTTATTCGCGGTGACACGGCTTACCGTCGATTCGTGCATGCCGATGGCGTCGGCCACGGTACGCAGGTTCAAGGGGCGCAAATATGCTATACCCTGGAGGAGAAACTGTTCCTGCTGCCGCACGATTTCACTTGCAACCTTGAGGATCGTCTGGGCGCGCTGATCGAGGCTACGGGTCAACCAGTTGGCGGTCTGCAGGCATTCGCTCAGGAACGTCTTTTCCAGCGGCGAAGCCTTGGCCTTCGACAGGGTTGCGTAATAGCTGTTGTTGACCAGCACGCGCGGCAGTGCGTCAGGGTTGAGTTCGATCCGCCAGGTTCCATCGGCCGCCATGTCGACGATCACGTCGGGGACAATGCTGTCGGCGATCCCCGAGGAAAACGCCGTGCCCGGCTTCGGGTCAAGTTGCTGGATTTCCCGGAGCATATCGAGAATGTCGGCTTCGCTGACCTGGCAAAGTTTTTTCAAGGTGTGGAAATCGCGCTTGGCCAGGAGCTCAAGATTTTGCAGGAGCGCCTGCATGGCAGGATCAAAGCGATTTTTTGCGCGCAGCTGGATCGCAAGGCATTCGGCGAGGTCGCGGGCAAACAGTCCGACCGGCTCGAAGCCCTGCATGGCGCTGATCAATCGCTCCACATGTCCCGCCTCGACACCCAGCCTTTCGGCGATCTCGTCGATATCGGCGCGCAGATAACCCATTTCATCGAGATGGTCGACAAGTTCCGCGGCAATGAGGCGGTCGGCAGCGCTCTCGAAGGTAAAAATAATCTGCTCGCCGACATGATCCCTCAGCGTCAGCGGCGATGCCGTTACCTGTTCGATATTGTAGCCCTCGCCGGAAGACACATAGCCGTCTCCCACCGATGACTTCCACTGGGAGGCGAGATCGCCGCCGATCAGATCATGCGTACCGGGATCATCCGGGAAAATATTCTCAAGGGAACTATCGAAGGTTTCGGACATGGAGCCGGCGCTGATCGTTTCGCCGCTTTCGAGCCAATGATCGCCCTGACCGTTGGAGTGTTCGCCCGCGTCCCCATCTCCGGTGACGCTCTTACCACCGTCCTCACCGGAACTACGGTCGGAACTACTGGCCCGCTCCTCCATGCCAAGGTAGTCGCCGTTGGCCTCATCGCGATCAAGCAGAGGGTTCTTCTCGATCTCCTGTTCGATGAATTGTTCGAGCTCGACGTGGGTCAGCTGCAGCAGTCGAATCGACTGCATGAGCAGCGGTGTCATCACCAGTGCCTGGGTTTGCCTGAGATCGAGTTTTGGCGATAAAGCCATGAGGATGGGAGCACTCCTGTACCGAAGTACAAAACTGGCCCAATCCTTGCTTGTCAATCGCAAGGCGCTCAAAAATCGCTGGCTGCGGCATTTTTGAAGCGGTGAATTGGCAGTACGACAAAATTTTGCGCTGAATCGCGTATAAGTTGAAGCGTCAGAGGCTGAACTGGTCGCCGAGGTAAAGCCGCCGGACGTCCGGATTGGCAATAATTTCATCCGGGCGCCCATGGGTCAGAACTTGCCCGGCGTGGATGATATAGGCCCGGTCGATCAGCTTCAGCGTCTCCCGCACATTGTGGTCGGTAATGAGCACACCGATGCCACGTCCCGTGAGATGCCGCACCAATTGCTGAATATCCGCCACGGCAATTGGATCGACGCCGGCAAACGGTTCGTCGAGCAGCATGAAATTCGGGCGGGATGCCAATGCACGGGCGATTTCAAGACGGCGTCGCTCGCCGCCGGAAAGTGAAATGGCGGGGGCCTTGCGCAGATGGGCAATATGAAACTCTTCGAGCAGGGAATCGAGTTCCTGCGCCCGGGCGCTACGATCCTTCTCGACAATTTCGAGGACCGCCTTGATGTTGTTTTCTACCGATAGGCCGCGAAAGATCGACGCTTCCTGCGGCAGGTAACCAATGCCAAGGCGGGAACGGCGATACATCGGCATGGTCGTAACATCAAAACCGTCGATCTCGATCGTGCCCTTATCGACCGGAACAAGCCCGGTCACCATATAGAAGCATGTGGTCTTGCCCGCCCCGTTTGGACCAAGAATGCCGACCGCCTCGCCCGCGCGCACGCCAAACGACACGCCGTTGACGACCTGACGGCCATTATAACCCTTGGTTATGCCGCGCGCGACGAGCGTGCCCTTCATGCGGTCGATGGCTGCCGGATCGGCAGGACGCATCTCATGCGAAAGACTGGATTCCGGCCGCGCGGTGCTGTTGGCTTTTGTGCGACGTGAAAAAAATGACACTTACAGCTGTTCCGCCGGTTCAGTTCTTTGGTTGGTTGTTGGGGGCGACCACAATCGAGACGCGCCCGGTCTGGCCGCTCTTGCAGCTTTCAAGCTGGGCTTCGCCGGTCTTGAGTTGCGCGGTCAGCTTGCAGCCTACGGCGACATTGTCGCCCTGGGTCAGAACCACCTTATTGCCCGTCAGCACAAGCACCTCCGACTTCATGTCGAACGTGCCGTGATCGCCGGTTGCCACCTGGTCATTGGATTTGACGTAGACCTTGTCATTGACCTCGAGGTGATCGATATCCTGCGAACCGCCAAGTCCGCCCGTCTTCGGCGCATCCGCGGCGGGGGCCGGGTCGCCCTCTTTCTTCTTGACATAGTAGACGATCATGGAGCCGGCCTTGAGCAGGGTCGCGCCCTGGACGACGGTGACGTTGCCCGTGAAGGTAGCTGTCCCCTCCTTGTCATGGACGACGAGCTTGTCGGCGTCGATCTGGATCGGCTGATCGCCGGAGAGCTTGATGCCGCCGCCGGGCGCATTTTCCTGCGCGACGGCGGATGCGACCATCGATGATGCCAACAATCCCAATGCAACAGTCGAAATGCCTATCAGTCTTGCCCCGCGCGACATCGTTCTCTCCTAAAAATTCGGATATTCCCACAACCCTCAGTGAGCGAGCATCAATACTACTCGACTGATTTGACTGCGTCTGTACCTTCTTGCCGTTTTGTGGGCTGAATGACAAGCCTTACTCGCTTCTCAAAGGTCATTACCTTGCCGCTTTCGCTGATCTGCATCGTATCGGCGGTAATACTTGAAGTGCCGTTGCGTATAGTGACCGGATCTTTGGTGGACATGGAATTGCCGGCAATATCGATATCCGCCGATTTCATCTGGGCACTGATGCCATCAGACGTCGTGAAATTGATCTCGCTGTCGAGTTTCAACTGCCGGTTGGCATTGTCGAATACGCCGGACTTGGCCTGGACATTGGCGCGCATATCCTTACCGAGCGGAAGCTCGGCGCTGATGCCCTGCAGCGAGATGACGTTGGTGTTGCCAACTTCCTGCAACGCCTTGACCGCGCTCATCTTGTAGGGAAGCTTGTCCTTGGTGAAGCCGTCGAGTTTGGGGTTCGTCATGACGAGCTTGCCGTTTTCCAGCGCGGCATTCTCCAGCGAGATGTTGCTCGGCATGTTGGTCGTCGAAAAGAACGTGAACCAGGAAAAGATGGCCGCGCCGACGATCGCCGCTGCTGGGAGCGCAAATTTCAGGATTCGCACGCGGCGCGAATGGCGTTCCGCCGCACGAAAAACACCGGAATCCTTGTCGGACGCCGCAAATTGACGTGCCACCTCTGCGTGGTGATCGGCACCAGCGGCAGCCTGGACGTGCGGATGCGTATCGTTTCTCTGAACTGACATGGCCTGGCTGTTACTACGTAATGACAATAGTATGGCTACTTGGCGCCAATATGGTTATTTTTCGATGAAACGGGCGAATAGATAAACGCGCGAGTTGCACCGCACCACAAGTATGACGTTGGCGTGCGAGATACAAGGTCCTAGCGCATTTCTAATGAAGTGCGAGGAGATGCCGGCGCAGGAACCTTACCCTAGACTTCCCTCTCGTGATGTCGCAGAGATTGTTTTTACCGACGTTGAGAACGAATGGACAAAACGATGGCAAACACGGCTGACGCGATTATTGACAGACGGCGCCTACGCCGAAAACTGACATTCTGGCGCATCCTGGCGCTGTTGATTGTCGCTCTCGCACTGATTTTGTTTTATTTTTCGGTGGCAGGATCCGATGCGTTTTCCAGCAGGTCATCGCCGCACATTGCCAAGGTCCGCATTGAAGGCACGATCTTCGAGAACGAGGAACTGCTGAAGCGGCTCAAGGACGTGACCGATTCCAACGCCGTAAGGGGCGTCATCCTGTCGGTCGATTCCCCCGGCGGAACGACAGCGGGCGGAGAGGCGATCTATGAGGCCGTGCGCAAGCTTGCCGTTAAAAAGCCGGTGGTCGCGCAAGTCGGAACGCTCGCAGCGTCGGCGGGCTACATGATCGCCAGCGCATCCGACCATATCGTCGCGCGCCAGTCGTCGATCGTCGGCTCCATTGGCGTGTTGTTCCAATACCCCGACATTTCGCAGCTTCTGACCAAGCTCGGCGTCAAAGTCGAGACTATCAAGTCGAGTCCACTGAAGGCCGAACCCAATTTCTTCAATCCGGCAAGCGACGAAGCCAAGGAAATGATCCACCGCATGATCATCGATTCCTATGACTGGTTCGTCGGGCTCGTGCAGGAAAGGCGCAAGTTCACGCATGAGCAGGCGCTGGCGCTGGCGGATGGATCGGTCTTCACCGGCCGGCAGGCTATCGCCAACAAACTCATTGACGAACTCGGCGGCGAGGATACGGCGATCGCCTGGCTGAAGACCAAAGGCGTCAACGACAAACTACCGGTTGTCGAATGGAAGCCCGTGGAAAAATCCTCGCTCGGCCTGTTCTTCTCAAATTCAGCGACAAAAATGCTCGCCCGCTATCTCGGCCTGCCGGAGGAGAGCGCCGGAATTGTGAATCAGCTCACCGGAGACCGCATGTTCCTTGACGGACTCGTTTCTGTTTGGCACGTTGACGGCAAGCCTGCCGGGGCGCAATAAAAGAATATTAAACATATAAGATCAGTGACATAGTCTTGAGGTGGGGCCTATGTCCTCCTGGTCTTGAACCGAAAGGGAACTCGCTGTGATCAAATCAGAGCTCGTGCAGATCATTGCCAACCGCAACCCGCATCTGTTTCAGCGCGACGTCGAGAATATAGTCGGCGCGATCTTCGATGAGATCACGGATGCACTGGCAGAGGGCAATCGCGTCGAGCTTCGGGGTTTCGGTGCATTCTCGGTCAAAAACCGCCCTGCACGCAGTGGCCGAAACCCGCGTACCGGCGAAAGCGTCGAGGTTGAAGAAAAATGGGTGCCCTTTTTCAAGACCGGCAAGGAACTTCGCGACCGTCTCAATGCCAATAGCTGAGGTTCATCGAACGGGCGGGTGAAGCGCGCCGGGAGGAATACATGATCAATCGCATTATCATCGTCCTCGTGCTGGTGCCGCTTGCAATCGTTCTCATAGCGCTGTCGGTTGCGAACCGCGGGCCCGTTCAACTGACGATCGATCCGTTCAATCCCGGAAACCCCGCGCTTTCCTACACGGCCCCGCTCTTCGTGTGGCTGTTCGCTGCCTTGATCGCCGGACTCATCCTGGGCAGTTTTGCTACCTGGTTCAACCAAGGGAAACATAGGAAACTGTCGCGCCAGCGTAAACTCGAAGCGGAACTCCTGCGCAAGGAAGCCAAGAAAGCGTCGGTCGATAGCGGGGCGACGCCGAACCTGCCCTCGCTCCACTAGGGCACAATTACAAGAAAACCCAAGGAACAAGACATGAAACTGATCTCCCCGGCCGAGGTCGACAGGCTATTGAATTGGCCGGATATGATTGATGCCATCGAACAGGCGTTCCGCCAGGGCGTCATTCAGCCCGTACGCCACCACCACACGGTCGAGCGGCCGGATGGCGCAGCATCGACCTTGCTGCTCATGCCGGCCTGGTCGGATTTCGATGCCCTCGGTGACTCCTCCAAGGGCTATATGGGCGTCAAGATCGTCACCGTATCGCCCGACAACGGCGCCGTGGCGAAGCCCGCGGTCATGGGCGTTTACCTGCTTCTCGACGGCAAGACCGGCGAACCCAAGGCACTCATAGATGGGCAGCGGCTGACCATCTGGCGCACGGCCGGGGCATCGGCGCTCGCCGCACGCTACCTTGCGCGCGAAGACGCATCGAAGCTCGTCGTCCTCGGCGCCGGCGCGCTGTCGGGCTTTCTTGCCCGTGCCCACAGCGCCGTACGGCCGATCAAGGAAATCTCGATCTGGAACCGCAATTTCGCCAATGCCGAAAAGGTGGCGGCGGACCTTGCCGCCGACGGCTTCAATGCAAAAGCCGTTTCGGACAAGGATGCGGCAATCGCAGAGGCGGACATCATCACCGCCGGGACGCTCTCGACCGAACCGCTTGTCCTCGGCAGGCACCTGAAGCCAGGCGCACATGTCGATCTCATCGGCGCGTTCACCCCGACCATGCGGGAGAGCGACGATGAGTGCGTCCGCCGCGCCCGGGTGTTTGTCGACACCAGGGATGGCGCACTCAAGGAAGGCGGCGACATCGTACAGCCGATCAAAGCTGGTGTTGTCAGTAAGGAGCATGTCATCGGCGACCTGTTCGACCTGACACGCGGCACGATGAAAGGCCGTCAGTCCGACGAGGAAATCACGCTGTTCAAATCGGTCGGTGCCGCACTTGAGGATTTGGCGGCCGGAATCCTCGTTTTCGAGAAGGCAAACGCTGCATCACAAGCCTAACGGCTCGGATTTCGCTTTCGCCCTGCAACGTCTTGGCTTAGAGCGTTCTAGCCAAGACAGGGAAAGCGAGACTTGAAACCATCCGGCGGAAAAACGAGAAAGACCAAGGGCGCTGCCAGCAAGGCCAACCCCGCTAAGGGCGCTGTGCAATGGCAAAGCCCGGTAAAGCCGCGACCGCAATTTGCCAAGCAGGTGCGCACGCCCGCCATCGACGCTCCCGCGCAGGGTGGCGCACGCCAGGACGCGTCGCCACGACGCGTGCTCGTCCGCCGGTCCGGAGCACGTCCGGATGAGCGAACCGGCCTTATCCTCGAAACCCTGCCTTCGGAGGACTACGCGCTCCTCGATAGTGGCAATGGCCTGAAGCTGGAGCAATATGGCCCCTACCGCATCGTGCGTCCCGAGGGCCAGGCGATCTGGCTGCCGGCCTGGGACAAGGCCGAATGGGACAAAGCGGATGCGGTCTTTACCGGCAATACGGATGAGGAAGGCGTCGGCCGCTGGCACTTTCCTAAAGTGCCGCTCGGTGAAACCTGGCCGCTCGCTTTCGACGAGCTGCCGTTCTATGGCCGTTTCACTTCCTTCCGGCATGTCGGCGTTTTTCCCGAGCAGGGCACCCATTGGGCGCATATGGACAGGCTGATCCGAAACGCGAAACGGCCGGTCAAGGTGCTCAATCTCTTCGGCTATACCGGCGTTGCCTCGCTCGTTGCCGCGCGGGCCGGGGCAGAGGTCACCCATGTGGACGCCTCGAAGAAAGCCATCGCCTGGGCGCGCGAAAACCAGGAAATGGCCGGCCTTTCCAGCAAGCCCATCCGCTGGATCTGCGAAGACGCGATGAAATTCGTCATGCGCGAGGAACGGCGCGGCAGCACCTACGACATCATCCTGCTCGACCCCCCGGCCTATGGCCGCGGGCCGGGCGGCGAGGTCTGGCAACTTTTCGACAATCTCCCCGACATGGTCGATATCTGCCGCTCCATCCTCTCCCCCGATGCGCTCAGCGTCGTGTTGACCGCCTATTCGATCCGCGCCTCGTTTTTCGCGATCCACGAATTGATGCGCGATGCGTTCACCGGCCTCGGCGGTACGGTGGAGTCGGGCGAACTTATCCTGCGTGAACGTTCCTCCGGACGCGCGCTTTCCACCTCGCTGTTCAGCCGTTGGGAAAATACATGACGCGACACGACGACCACACCCGAGGCACCGGACTCGCGCGGCCCGGCAGGGTCAAGGAAGTGACCAGCCTCACCAACCCGATCGTGAAGGATTTGCGCGCACTCGCGATGAAAAAATATCGCGATCAGGAGGGTGTCTTTCTCGCCGAAGGGCTGAAGTTGATCATCGACGCGCTCGATCTCGGCTGGACGATTCGCACGCTTGTCTTTTCCAAGGCAGGCAAGGGCAATTCACTTGTCGAACAGGTGGCGGCGCGCACCATCGCCAAGGGCGGCGATGTCCTCGAAGTCAGTGAGAAGGTCATTGCCGCCATTACCCGGCGCGACAATCCGCAAATGGTAGTCGGCGTCCTCGAGCAGCGGAGCCAGCCGCTTGCTGCACTGAGGCCGCAAGGCAACGACGTCTATGTGGCGCTGGACCGGGTCCGCGATCCCGGCAATCTAGGGACGATCATTCGCACCGCCGACGCCGTCGGCGCCAAGGGCATCATCCTGATCGGCGATACGACCGATCCATTCTCGCTCGAAACCGTGCGCGCCACCATGGGTTCGGTCTTCGCGGTACCGCTCATGCGCGCCACCGAGGCCGAGTTCCTGGCCTGGCGCAAAGGCTTTGCCGGGCTGGTCGTTGGTACGCACCTCAAAGGGGCCGTCGATTACCGCACCATTCCTTATGCGAACCGCCCCGTTGTGCTCTTGATGGGCAATGAGCAGCAGGGACTGCCGGACCAACTCGCTGCCGGCTGTGACAAGCTTGCCCGGATACCGCAGGAGGGCCGCGCGGATTCGCTTAATCTTGCCATTGCAACCGGGATCATGCTGTTCGAGATAAGGCGCGACGCGCTCAAGCTCGATGGCGGAAACTGAAACAAGAGAACGATGAAAACCAAAGCCCTTTACAATCTATTGGCCGTCGTCGCCTTTGCGGTCGTCAGCGACCAGATCATCAAATATCTGGTCGAGACCGGGATGGACTACCAGCAGCAGATCGACGTGTTGCCGTTCCTCGCACTGTTTCGCGTTCACAACAATGGCATTGCCTTTTCCATGCTCAGCGGTCTGCACGACCTTGCGCTGATTGCGCTGACGCTCGTCATCATCTGCTTCGTCAGCTATCTCTGGTGGACGACGGCTGCGACCCGCTGGATTTCGCGCTTCGGCTTCGCCCTGATCATCGGCGGCGCGCTCGGCAATCTGATCGACAGGAGCATTCACGGTTACGTTATCGATTACGTTCTTTTCCATCTGCCGACCTGGTCGTTTGCCGTCTTCAATCTCGCCGATGCCTATATTTCAGTCGGCGCGGCGCTGGTCGTGCTTGAGGAAGTGCTCGCCTGGCTGCGCGAGCGCCGGGCTTCGAAGGGTGAACCCGGGAAGAACTGAGATAGGGGGTTCCTTGCGCTTGGCCCAAGGATCCGGGCCGGTGCTCTCGGGTCATCTTCCGATGCTTCCTTCTCCGTATTCCTTCGACCACAGGTCGTGTGATCCGAGGATTCACGTGGCGGCACGATAGGCCCCAAGCCTGCCACGGTCACGTCATGCTGCCGTCATCGATTTGTAGTATTCAGGAGGCGACCGAACCACCGATCAACCTCCCTTAAGAGCGAATCGACATGAGCATCGCCTTGCTTGAACGTGCTTCACCTACTAAAGATCAGCGCATGGTTTCGCAGGTTGATTCAACGCCCTCGCCTCTTGTGGCGCCTCACCTTGTTTCGGTGCTCGGTCGCATCGGCACGATGGAGGTCTGCCTTGCCCAGACCGAGGACGAGATCGAGTCGGCGCAGCAGCTTCGCTTCAAGGTTTTCTTCGACGAACTCGGCGCCAAGGGATCGGCGACGCTCGAACAGCGCGATGCGGACCGTTTCGATCCAGTCTGCGACCATCTTCTGGTCTATGATACCTCGATCGCCGGCCCCAAGCACAAGCAGATCGTCGGGACATACCGCCTGCTTCGTTCAGAGCGGGCTTCCGCATCGGGCGGATTCTATTCAGCCAGCGAATATTCAATCGAAAGCCTCGTCGACGCCAAGCCGGATCTGCGCTTCCTTGAACTCGGGCGCTCCTGCGTTCTGCCGGAATACCGCTCGAAGCGCACCGTGGAGCTCCTGTGGCAGGGGATCTGGACCTATTGCCGCCATCATTCGATCGGGGTGATGTTCGGATGCGCCTCATTCCAGGGAACCGTTCCTGCAGCCCATGCGCTGCAACTTTCGTTCCTGCAGCATAATTTCCGCGCGACGCCCGATTGGGACGTGCGCGCCTTGCCTGACCGTTACCAGGCAATGGACCTCGTTCCGGCCGAGGCGATCAACCCGCGTGTCGCCATGTTTGCCATGCCGCCGCTCATCAAGGGCTACCTTCGCCTTGGCGCGATGATCGGGGACGGCGCCGTCATCGATCACGATTTCGGCACGACAGATGTGTTGATCATCCTGCCGGTCAGCCGCATCGCTGAACGCTATGTCAGCCACTACGCCGCGGAAGCAAAGCGCTTCGCTTGAGATCATCTGTGGAGAAGAATGCAGGAAACCCGCTACAGAGGTGGGTAAATCCTGCGTTTGCGCATAGATTGCTCCAGACTGGACAAGGGTCTATCAGGAGAGCGCATTGGCGGAACTTGCAACCATAATCGAAACGGCTGCCTACGATGCCGAGCCATCGGCGCGGCCGACGCCGATGATGGAGCAATATATCGAGATCAAGGCGACGAATCCCGACAGCCTCCTGTTTTATCGGATGGGCGATTTCTACGAGTTGTTCTTCGACGATGCCGTCGCAGCATCGCGGGCGCTCGGCATTACGCTGACCAAGCGCGGCAAGCACCTCGGCGACGACATCCCGATGTGCGGCGTGCCCGTCCATGCCGCCGATGATTATTTGCAGAAGCTCATCGCGCGCGGCTTTCGCGTCGCTGTCTGCGAGCAGATCGAAGATCCAGCCGAAGCAAAGAAACGCGGCTCGAAATCGGTCGTCAAGCGCGATGTCGTCCGCCTGGTAACGCCGGGGACGATCACCGAGGAAAAGCTGCTCGATCCATCCGAGGCCAATTATCTGATGACGCTCGGCCGTGTGAAGGGCGCAGGCCAAGGCCAGTTCGCGCTCGCCTGGATCGATATTTCCACCGGCACCTTCCGCGTCGGCGAAACCGACCCGTCCCGCATGCTCGCCGATATATTGCGGGTCGAACCGCGCGAACTCATCGTCGCCGATCCCGTTTTCCACGATCCGGACCTTCGTCCGATCTTCGACATTCTCGGTCGCTCAGTCACGCCGCAGCCGCCAAGCCTTTTCGACAGCGCAACGGCGGAAAACCGCATCCAACGCTATTTCGATGTCGGCACGCTCGACGGGTTCGGCCAGTTTTCGCGGGCCGAACTTTCGGCGATTTCCGGCGCCATAGCCTACGTGGAAAAGACGCAGATCGCGGAGCGTCCGCCGCTGATGCGCCCGGAGCGCGAGTCGGAAGGCTCCTCGCTCTTCATCGATCCCGCGACGCGCGCCAACCTCGAACTCCTGCGCACCCTTTCCGGTAATCGCGATGGCAGTTTGCTCAAGGCCATCGACCGGACGGTTACCGGCGGCGGCGCGCGATTGCTATCCGAACGGCTCACCGCGCCGCTGACCGACCCGGAGGCCATTTCCACGCGTCTCGATTCTGTCTCCTTCTTTCTGCTGCAGCAATCGCTTGCCGACATTGTCCGGGAAACGCTCAAAGGGGTGCCGGATATGCCGCGCGCTCTCTCGCGGCTCGCCGTCGGACGGGGTGGCCCCCGGGACCTCGGCGCGCTCGCACGCGGGTTTGAAGCCGCCGACGAGATCGGCCGCGTCATCGGAACCGAGATCCTGCCGAGCGAGCTTGCGAGGGTCCGCGATTGCCTCGCCGGGTTGCCGCGCAATTTCCTCAGCCATCTGGAAGCGGCGCTTGCCGATGAACTGCCGCTCCTCAAGCGCGACGGCGGTTTCGTGCGGCCCGGCTACAATGCCGAGCTTGACGAAATGCGCGCCCTTCGCGACCACTCACGCCGCATCATTGCCGGCCTCCAGGCCGACTATATGGAGACGACGGGCATCAGGTCGCTGAAGATCAAGCACAATAATGTGCTGGGTTATTTCATCGAGGTGACGGCCAACAATGCGTCGGTGATGACCGATACGGATGCGGCCAAGGCAAAGTTCATTCATCGCCAGACCATCGCCAATGCAATGCGCTTCACGACGACCGAGCTTGCGGAACTCGAAACCAAGATCGCCAATGCGGCGGACCGCGCGCTCGGCATCGAACTTGATGTTTTTGAGCAGCTGACGCGGGAGACCGTCGAAAATGCCGAAGCGATACGCGCCGGGGCGGCGGCACTGGCGGCGCTCGACGTCTCGGTGTCGCTCGCGGTCCTTGCGGAGGAACAGGGCTATTGCCGTCCGCTGGTGGATGACAGCCTGGCCTTCGCGATCATCGCCGGACGCCATCCCGTTGTCGAACAGTCGCTACGGCGCCAGGCCGCAAACCCGTTTGTGGCCAATGACTGTACGCTATCTCCCGAGGGAACCAGCAAAGGCGCGATCTGGTTGCTGACCGGACCGAACATGGGCGGTAAATCGACGTTCCTGCGCCAGAACGCGCTGATCGCGATCCTAGCTCAGATGGGCTCGTTCGTGCCGGCGGGCTCGGCCCATATCGGCATCGTCGACCGCCTGTTTTCGCGGGTCGGCGCATCCGATGATCTCGCCCGCGGCCGCTCGACCTTCATGGTGGAGATGGTGGAAACCGCAGCGATCCTCAATCAGGCGAGCGACCGCTCGCTCGTTATTCTTGATGAGATCGGGCGCGGTACGGCGACCTTCGACGGCCTATCCATCGCCTGGGCCGCGGTCGAATATCTGCATGAGAAGAACCAGTGCCGGGCGATCTTCGCCACGCATTTTCACGAGATGACGGCGCTTTCCGAGAAGCTGCCGCGCCTCGGCAACGTCACGATGCGGGTCAAGGAATGGGACGGCGATGTCGTCTTCCTGCACGAGGTCGCCAAGGGCGCGGCTGACCGGTCCTATGGCGTTCAGGTCGCCCGCCTCGCCGGCCTGCCGGAAGCGGTCGTCAGCCGGGCCCGCGACGTTCTGCACCAGCTCGAGGCAGGCAATACGTCGGGCAAGGCCGATAAGCTGATCGACGATCTGCCACTGTTTTCTGTTGAAGTGAAGCGCCAGGCACCCAAGCCGGCACAGGGAAAAGACAGCGCCCTGCTCGCCGCGCTCACCGGCGTCAATCCCGATGAAATGACGCCACGCGAGGCGCTTGAAGTGCTCTACCGCCTGAAAGGCATTGCAGCAACGAATTCATGAAGGGCGTGTTTGACCTGTTTCAAATGAAGTCATTCCGTTTGAATTGATTTCGCGCTATAGCGAGCCATCATCCATAAAGTCGTGTTCATGAACGCCTCAGACCTGAAACTGGAACAGATCGTCAACCCCACCATACTTCATCGGCAGTTTGAAGATCTGGTCAAGGCGGCGAAGGACAATGGGGCAGCATCCGTCGATCGCAACGACGTGCTGCAGCTTGTCAAGCAAACGCTCGCATCCGGCCGCAAGAAGGCGGAAGAGCTGCTGATGAACGATGCCGGGGGCACGCGTTGCGCCATGCGGCTTTCCTTTCTGATGGATCAGATCATTTCGGCGCTCTACGAATTCGCGGTTGCTCATGTCTATCCTGCGGTAAACCCTTCGACAGCGGAGCGCATGAGCATCGTCGCGGTCGGCGGCTATGGACGCGGCGCCCTGGCGCCGGGCTCGGATATCGATCTTCTGTTTCTCTTGCCCTACAAGCAAACGCCGTGGGGCGAACAGGTTGTAGAGTATATCCTCTACATGCTGTGGGACGCCGGGCTCAAGGTCGGGCACGCCACCCGCAATCTCGATGAATGCATTCGTCTGTCGCTGGCGGACATGACTATACGCACCAGCATTCTCGAGGCGCGTTATGTCTGTGGCAATGAGGAGCTGTTCACTTCGCTGGAAAAGCGGTTCGACGACGAAGTGGTCAAGGGAACGGGTCCGCAATTCATCGAGGCCAAGCTTGCCGAACGCGATGCGCGCAACCGCAAGGCCGGCGCCACGCGCTACCTGGTCGAGCCCAACGTCAAGGAGGGCAAGGGCGGCCAGCGCGACCTGCATACGCTGTTCTGGATCGCCAAATACTACTACCGCGTCAAAACCAGCGATGAGCTGGTCAAGCTCGGTGTGCTGTCGCGGTCGGAGCACAACAAGTTCCGCAAGGCCGAGGACCTTCTATGGGCGGTGCGCTGCCACATGCATTTTTTGACCGGCAAGGCCGAGGAACGGCTCTCTTTCGATATCCAGAGCGAGATCGCACGGCGACTTGGCTATACGGCGCATCCCGGCCAGCGTGACGTCGAACGCTTCATGAAGCACTACTTCCTCGTTGCCAAGGAGGTCGGCGACCTGACGCGCATCATTTGCGCGGCACTCGAGGAAGAACAGGCCAAGCATGTGCCCGGCTTCAACAGGATTTTCCTGACCTTTTCCCGTCGCAAGCGCAAGATCGCCGGGACAAGCGATTTCGTCATCGACAACCATCGCATCACCATAGCCAATGACGGTGTCTTCGAGAAGGACCCTGTAAACCTCATCCGCCTGTTTCACTATGCGGACCAGCAGGGCCTCGAGTTTCATCCCGATGCGATGCAGCTCGTCACCCGTTCGCTGTCGCTGATCAATAGCGAATTGCGGGAGAACCCGGAAGCGAACCGGCTCTTTCTCGAAATCCTGACTTCCGAGCGCAATCCCGAGCTGATCTTGCGGCGCATGAACGAATCCGGCGTGCTGGGTAAGTTCATCCCGGATTTTGGCAAGATCGTCGCGATGATGCAGTTCAACATGTATCATCACTATACGGTCGACGAACACCTCCTGCGCTGCATCGCGGTGATGTCGGAGATCGACCATGGCGATCTTGGCCAGGAACACCCGCTGGCCAACCAGATCATGCCGGGGCTCAAGAAGGATCGCAAGATCCTCTACGTGGCGCTGCTCCTGCACGACATCGCCAAGGGACGTCCCGAAGATCATTCGACTGCAGGCGCCCGCATCGCAAGGCGGCTAGGACCCCGGCTTGGCCTCTCCAAGGCTGATACGGAGACCGTCGCCTGGCTCGTCGAGCAGCACCTGACCATGAGCCGGGTTGCGCAATCGCGTGATCTCAACGATCGGAAGACAATCGAGGATTTCGCCGAAATCGTGCAATCGCTCGACCGCATGAAGCTGCTGTTGATCCTCACCATCTGCGACATCAAGGCGGTGGGTCCGGGCGTATGGAACGGCTGGAAAGGGCAGCTGCTCCGCAATCTCTTCTATGAGACAGAATTGCTGCTGACCGGCGGCTTCTCGGAGGTTCCGCGCAAGGAACGCACCGAACATGCACGGTCTCAGCTCGAACACGCACTGTCTTCCTGGCCGCAGATCGAGCGCCAGTCCTACCTGGCGCTGCACTACCAGAACTATCTCCTGACCGTCAGCCTCGACGACCAGATCCGCCACGCGAACTTCATTCGCGAATCCGATGCGGCCGGCAAGACGCTGTCCACCATGATCAAGACCCATGATTTCGAAGGCGTCACTGAGATTACGGTTCTATCGCCGGACCATCCACGCCTGCTCTCGATCATTGCCGGCGCCTGCGCCGCGGCGGGCGCCAACATCGTCGATGCGCAGATCTTCACGACCAGCGACGGGCGGGCGCTCGATACGATCCTGATCAGCCGCGAATTTCCGACCGATGACGACGAGCGGAGGCGGGCGAAGAATGTCGGCCGCCTGATCGAGGATGTGCTTTCCGGCCGCAGCTATCTTCCCGAAATGCTGGCGGCGCGCACCAAGCCGAAGCGGGCGGTTCGCGCCTTCCGTATCGAACCCGGCGTCGAAATCAACAATACGCTCTCCAACAAGTTCACCGTCATCGAGGTGGAGGGGCTCGACCGGCCCGGCCTTCTTTCAGAGATCACCGGGATCATTTCCGATCTTTCGCTCGATATCGCCTCGGCGCATGTGACGACTTTCGGCGAAAAGGTCATCGACGTGTTTTACGTGACGGACCTCGTCGGCCAGAAAGTCACCAACACGGCGCGGCAAAACCGCATTCGCAAGAAGCTGCTCGCGCTCTTCGGCGAAGGCGACATAACCACCGCCCAGCCGCAGCGGCAAAACATCCTCATGACGGCGGAATAAATGAGTCTCGTCAAGAAATTTGCAACTGTCGCATCCGGCACGCTGATGAGCCGCGTCTTCGGCTTCACCCGCGAAATGCTGATGGCGAGCGCGCTCGGCACAGGGCCGATCGCCGACGCTTTCAACGCGGCCTTCCGCTTCCCCAATACATTTCGCCGGCTCTTTGCCGAAGGCGCTTTCAACGCTGCCTTCGTTCCGCTTTTTGCCAAGGAGATCGAGGCAAACGGTCTTGATGGGGCGCGGCGCTTCTCCGAAGAGGTATTCGGCGTCCTCTTCACGGTGTTGCTGACGCTGACGATCCTGATGGAAGTGTCGATGCCGCTGATCGTGCGCTATGTCATCGCGCCGGGCTTTGTCGAGGATCCGATGAAGTTCGACAATACGGTGCGCATGGCGATCATCATGTTCCCATATCTCGCCTGCATGTCGCTGGCGGCGATGATGAGCGGGATGCTGAATTCGCTGCACCGCTATTTTGCCGCTGCGATCGCCCCGGTCTTTCTCAATGTCATTCTGATCGGCGTCCTTGCCTATGCCTGGTATACGGGCCAGGACGGCAGGCAGGTCGGCTACGCCCTCTCCTGGGGTGTCATGGTCTCCGGCCTCGTGCAACTTGCGATCGTGTGGATTGCGGTGCGCAATGCCGGCATCACCATCGGTTTCCGCCTGCCGCATCTTACCAAGAACGTGAAACGCCTGCTGGTTCTGGCACTTCCCGCGGCGGTGACCGGGGGCATCACGCAGATCAACCTTCTGATCAACACCAACATTGCCTCGGCGAAATCCGGGGCCATTTCCTCGCTCGCCTATGCCGACCGCATCTACCAGCTGCCGCTCGGCGTCGTAGGCATTGCCGTCGCTACCGTGCTTTTGCCGGAGCTTGCACGCGCGCTGCGCTCGGGCAACCTCAAGGAAGCGTCGAGCCTGCAGAACCGCTCGGTGGAATTCACCCTGTTTCTGACGCTGCCGGCAGCAGCGGCACTGCTCGTCATGTCCGAACCGATCGTTCGCATGCTTTACGAGCGCGGCAATTTCTCCCCCACCTCGACGCATACGGTCGGCAATATCCTTGCCGTCTACGGGTTGGGGCTTCCGGCTTTCGTGCTGATCAAGGCGTTCCTTCCCGGGTTCTTCGCCCGTGAGGACACCCGCACACCGATGATCTTTGCGGCAATTGCCGTGGCGGTAAATGTCTCCCTCGCCCTCACGCTCTTCCCGATCATGTACGAGACCGGCATCGCCACCGCCGAGATCGTCGCTGGTTGGGTCAACGCCATCCTGCTCTTTGCGACCTTGGTTTGGCGCGGCCACTGGGGACGCGACATCCCTCTCCTCACCCGCATCCCGCGACTGTTCATATCCGCGGCTATCATGGCGGTCGGCCTTCATTACGCGATTATCTGGATGGGCCCTGCGCTTGCACCGCATGCGCCGCTCCACACGCAGGCCGTTGCCGTGCTGACGTTGGTCATCCTTGCGATGATCTCCTACTTTGCCCTTGCCTTCGGCACGGGCGGTGCCAGCCTTGCCATGATCCGCCGCAACGTGAAGCGCGGCGCGAAGGCCGCTGAAGCAACGCCGACGGATGCCGCACCATGAGCCGCCGCATCGGATTGATCACGCTTGTCGTGCGCGACTATGATGAAGCCATCGCCTGGTACACGCAGAAGCTCGGTTTTCGCCTCGTCGAGGATACGGCGCTTTCTGAATCAAAGCGCTGGGTGGTCGTGGCGCCTGGCGACGGCGGAACGCGTATCCTCCTTGCAAAAGCGGACGGACAAGCCCAGGAAGCCGCCACCGGCAACCAGACGGGCGGACGGGTTGCTTTCTTTCTTCACACGGACGACTTCGAGCGCGATCATTCGGCGATGGTCAAATCAGGCGTCATCTTCCTTGAAGAGCCACGCCATGAGCCATATGGCAGCGTCGCCGTGTTCCAGGATCTCTACGGCAACAAGTGGGACTTGCTCGAACTGAAGCAGCCAACGATATAGGGCTTGAATACTGCGTGTGGCTCTGCCAAAACCGCGCTTCACTGCCATCGGCGCCTGCAAGCCCGATCCCCGAACGATCAAGGACGATTAATGAGCACGTTTGAACAGCTCGTCTTTTCCGGTGTCCAGCCAACCGGCAACCTGCATCTCGGCAATTATCTTGGGGCTATCCGGCGCTGGATCGCTCTGCAGGAAGACTATAACTGCATCTATTGCGTGGTCGACCAGCATGCCATCACGCAGGCCATGTCCGTGTGGGGCGGCCCGGCCGAGCTGATGCGCAACACGCGCGAGGTGACAGCGGCGTTTCTGGCTTCAGGTATCGACCCGAAGAAGCACATCGTCTTCAACCAGAGCCGCGTGCGCCAGCACGCCGAGCTCGCCTGGGTGTTCAATTGTATTGCCCGCATGGGGTGGCTCAACCGGATGACCCAGTTCAAGGACAAGGCCGGCAAGGACCGCGAAAACGCGTCCGTCGGGCTCTTCACTTATCCGAACCTGATGGCGGCCGACATCCTCGCCTATCGCGCTACCCATGTGCCGGTGGGCGAAGATCAGAAGCAGCATCTCGAACTCACGCGCGACATTGCGCAGAAATTCAATACGGATTTCTCCGGCCGCATCGCCGAACTCGGTCTCGGCGTCGAGACGCAATCGGGCGACGAGACCATAGCCAGCTTCTTCCCGCTGACGGAACCTGTCATCGGCGGGCCGGCTGCGCGCGTCATGAGCCTGCGCGATGGCACCAAGAAAATGTCCAAATCCGATCCCTCGGATCTGTCCCGCATCAATCTCATCGACGATGCCGATACGATCTCGAAGAAGATCCGCAAAGCCAAGACCGACGCCGAACCGCTGCCGTCCGATGTCGAGGGTCTCAAGGACCGCCCGGAAGCGGACAACCTCGTCGGCATCTATGCGGCCTTGATCGATGCGGACAAGGAAAAGGTAATCGGCGATTTCGGCGGCCAGCAATTTTCCGTGTTCAAGCCGGCACTTGCCGACCTCGCAGTCGAGCGTCTCGCGCCGATCGCCGCGGAGATGCGGCGTATTTCGGCCGATCCGAGCTATGTCGACTCCGTCTTGAAGGACGGCGGCGAGCGGGCAGCCGTTCTCGCCGAGAAGACGCTGCGCAATGTGCGTGATATTATCGGCTTCCTGCAGGACTAGGACCGAGTGCTGCAAGGGGTGGACGATCACATCGGTTAGGGCAGGAACGGGCACATGGTATCGAGACGTCTCAGCCGGGAAGCGGGCCATCGCCGCAAATTTCTAGCCGTTATCGACGAGACGCCCGAATGCGAGCGGGCGGTAGCCTATGCCTCGCGCCGCGCCAAGACGACAGGCGGCGTGCTGCTCCTCCTTTTCGTCATCGACACGGCCGATTTCCAGGCTTTTCTCGGCGTCGAGCAGATCATGCGGGCGGAAGCGCAGGAGCGGGCAAGCGCGACGCTGAGCAAGTTCGCTGCCACTGTGCGCGGGACGATCGGTATCGAATCCGAACTCGTCGTGCGCGAAGGGCTCACATCGGAAGAGATCCAGAAGCTGATCGAGGAAGACCAGGACATTGCCATCCTCGTCCTTGCGGCAGGCTCGGGCAAGGAAGGCCCGGGGCCCCTCGTTCAGTCGCTGGCGGGACGCGAATCCTTCCCCATTCCTGTCACGGTTGTCCCATACAATCTCTCCGACGAGGATATCGACGCGATTACGTGATCCCGCCGCGAAACGTGATACAATCCTGACTTGAACAGTTGAGTTTTAAGGCCTATATCGCCTTTGAACAATTCTAAACTAGACACGCGAGATCCGTCATGTTTATCCAGACCGAAGCAACGCCCAATCCGGCGACCCTCAAGTTCCTGCCTGGGAAGGTGGTTCTGGACCAGGGGACGGCCGATTTCCGCGATGCCCAAAGCGCGGGCGCAGCTTCTCCGCTTGCCGGCAAGATCTTTGCAATCCCCGGCGTATCCGGGGTCTTCTTCGGCTATGACTTCGTCACCGTCACCAAGAGCGACGGTCCGGAATGGCAACACCTGAAGCCGGCCATCCTCGGCGCCATCATGGAGCATTTCATGTCCGGTGCACCGATCATGACGAGCGCCACGCAGGTTGCCGACGATGCTGAACGCGATTCCGAAGACGAGTTTTTCGACAGCGCGGACGCCGAAATCGTCGATACCATCAAGGAACTGCTTGAGACGCGGGTGCGCCCGGCAGTTGCGCAGGACGGCGGCGATATCACCTTCCGCGGCTATGAGAACGGCACGGTTTTCCTCAATATGCGCGGTGCATGCTCCGGCTGCCCCTCATCGACGGCGACCCTGAAGCACGGCATCCAGAACCTGCTTAAGCATTTCGTACCGGAAGTCCAGCACGTCGAATCCGTCTGAGCTTCCACGCTTTAATGTAAAAAAGGCCGCCTCGAGCGGCCTTTTTATCGGCGCCCCGGATCGACGGTGTCGATGCCGGAATCAATGAAATCTTTGACGTTCCTTGTCGCAAGCTTCGCTCCTCGCGACTGCGCGATGGCCGCAATTTGTGCGTCAAATTGGGACATGGTCTTACCCACACGGCGACGTTCACCAAGAATGTCGGAATACGACATCGCCGCAGACGCATCGAACGACAAAATCCGGTCGGCCAGGTCTTCGATAAACATAAGGTTGGCCGCTTCCAAAAGCGCCTGCTTCCTCCTGCCCTCGGGCAAGAGCGAGAGCCCGTAAAAGATTTCGGCCTGTGTGATGGTCGTCGTAAAGAGGGAAGCGACGGGCTGTTGGCCGAGCCAGGCAATTACCTGCTCGTCAGGTTCAGCCTTCATCAACTCCGAAACGACATTCGTATCGAGGATAATCATTCGCTGAAGTCGATAGGCTTTCGCACGCCCTCACGGGGAACAACAGGCAAATCCACCCCGCCGAGCCCTTTGAAGCGTTCAGCGATAATCTCCGCGAGATTTTTCGAAGGATTGCTTTCCTGTGCGAGGGCCGCGCGCAATATATCACGCGCCTCATCTTCCATGGATTTCCCATGCTGGGCAGCGCGAATGCGGAGACGAGATTTCAACTTCTCATCGAGGTTTCTGATCGTCATGCTCGCCACGTCTGCCTCCATCACCTCTCATGCCATATTAATCATTGATTGCAAATCAATCAATGATTGCATTTGCGTGGGAGACAGGGTGTCATTGGCTTTACACGCGGGGCTTGAGCTAGTTCACCGCGCCAGGCCCTGGAATTGCCCCGGGTGGGCATTTGCCGAGAATGATCATGCCGAGGACTTCATCCTCGGTCACGTCGGTGACCTTCGCCGTGCCGACGACCTGACCATTCTTCATCACCGCCACACGATCGGCGAGGTGGAACACGTCGTGAATATCGTGGCTGATCAGGAAAATGCCGATACCTTCGCTCTTGAGCTGCTTGATGAGTTCCCCGACTTGCGCCGTCTCCTGCGGCCCCAGGGCCGCCGTCGGCTCATCCATGATGAGAATGCGGGCATTGAAGAGGATGGCGCGGGCAATCGCCACCGATTGGCGCTGGCCGCCTGAAAGCGCCTTGACCGGGTCCTTGAAGCGTTGGAACCGCGGATTGAGCCGGCCCATCACTTCGCGGGCGCTGTGCTCCATTGCAACATCGTCGAGCGTTCCCCACGGCGTCATCAACTCGCGGCCAAGATAGAGATTGGCAGCCGTATCGACGTTGTCGGCAAGGGCAAGCGTCTGGTAGATCGTCTCGATGCCATAGGCCTTGGCATCGCGCGGATTGTTGATCGTTGCCTCCTCGCCATTGACGCGGATTGTGCCACTGTCGCGCTTGTAGGCGCCGGAGAGCACCTTGATCAGCGTCGACTTGCCGGCGCCATTGTGGCCAAGCAGTGCCACGACTTCGCCCGGATACAGGTCGACCGAGGCGCCATCTACGGCGCGTATGCCGCCAAAGGCGATCGAGACGTTTTCGATATCGACGAGAGGGGTTTGTGCATCGGTCATGTTTTAATCTCCCTCAAGCGGTACGGCGGCGATAGATCGTGTCGAGCCAGACGGCAACGACAAGCACGATGCCGACAACGATATTCTGCAGCGGCGTTTCGAGACCGAGCATGACCATGCCCGAATTCAGCGACTGCATCAGCAGCGCGCCGATCATCGCGCCGGCAATGGTGCCGACGCCGCCGGCGAGCGAGGTTCCGCCGATGACAGCGGCTGCGATCGTCATCAATTCATCGAGCGTGCCTTGCGCATTGGTGGCAGCGTTGAGGCGGGCGGTCGATATCGCGCCGGCGATGGCGCACAGAATGCCCATGATGATGAAGATTTTCATCGTCACCCAGCGCGTGTTGATGCCGGCAAGATCAGCGGCTTCCGGGTTGCCGCCCATGGCGAAAACGTAGCGGCCGAAACGCGTGCGCGTCGTCACGAAGGTCATGATGATGCCCGTTGCGACCGCGATCAGCACGGGGATGGCGATGCCATGCGGGATGAACAGGCCGCCATCCGGAATGGTGATGTTGCTGGCCTCGGCATATTTGCGGACGATACCGATCGGCCAATAGTAATGATTGGCGATCGAAACTGCGCCGAGGACGAGAAAACAGGCGATCGCCGCCATGAAGGCCTCGGCCCAGACCGGACGGCGGGGAAAGTTGAAACGCTTGCGCTGCCGCCGGCCGTTGACGATCATGCCGACAATGGCAAGGCAGGCGACAATGCCGACAACCCAGCTCCAGGTCGCCCCGATCGACCCTTCCGGCCCGCCGCCCATGAGGCGGAAGGTCGAATCCATCGGTGCCACCGTGCGACCTGACGTGACCCACCAGGCAGCACCGCGCCAGACGAGCAAGCCGCCAAGTGTAACGATGAAGGCCGGAACGCCGAGGAAGGCGATGACGAAACCCTGAAAGCCGCCGATGAGCGCGCCGACGACAATACCGAGCCCGAGTGCAATAACCCAGGTGAACGGCTGTTCGAAGCCGATCAGTTTCGGCAGGATTTCGGCCTGCGTCACGCCCATCACCATACCGACAAACCCAAGCACCGAGCCGACGGAAAGATCGATATTGCGTGTGACGATGATAAGGACCATGCCGGTCGCCATGACGGCGATGGAAGAGGTCTGGACCGAGAGGTTCCACAGATTGCGTGGTGTCAGGAACTGGCCGTTGACGAGGCCGCCGGTTAAAAACTGGAAGGCAAGCCAGATGATGACGAGCGCTCCGATCATGCCGAGGAGGCGGGTATCGAGCTCGGTCGCCTTGAAGAACCTGGCAACGAGACCGAGTTCGGAAGCGCGAGCCCGGTCAAGACTGATGGCCGGATCACTCATGTTAATCTCCCAGTTTTATTTTCTTTTAGAACGCCGCCGATCCAGTGGACCAGCGGCGCTCAATTCTATCAGACTTGAAGGTGTTAGTTGCAGGCCGGTACCGAGCCAGCCTTCACGCCCTGGCAGACGACGTCCTTCGTCACCCAGCCGGCATCAATGACGACGCCGAGATTATCCTTGGTGACCGGAACGGGCGTCAGGAACACGGCGCTGACCTCGACCTTGTTGGCGCCGCCGGCAAACTTCTGAACGTTCGGGATCTCTTCCATCTTCTTCCCGTCGGCAAGAGCCGAAGCGATGCCGGCAGCCTGCTTGCCGAGTTCGCGGGAGTCCTTCCAGATCGTTACCGTCTGGGTGCCAAGGGCAACACGGTTAAGCGCGGCAAAGTCGGCATCCTGCCCGGAAACCGGAACGGTGCCAGCAAGGCCCTGCGCCTGGAGAGCGGCAATGGCGCCCCCTGCGGTACCATCATTTGCCGCAACGACTGCGTCGACCTTGTTGTCGTTGGCGGTCAGGAACTGCTCCATGTTCTTCTGGGCATTGGCCGGCAGCCAGCCGTCGGTATAGGCTTCGCCGACATTCTTGATCTTGCCGCTGTCGATCGCTTCCTTCAGCACTTCCTGCGCGCCGGAAAAGAGGAAATCGGCATTCGGGTCAGCCGAAGAACCCTTGATGAAGACGTAGTTGCCTTCCGGCTTGACGGCGAAGACGCCGCGCGCCTGCATGCGGCCGACTTCCTTGTTGTCGAAGGTGATGTAGAAGGCATCCTTGTTCTCGATGAGACGGTCATAGCCGACGACCGGAATACCTTCGGCAACCGCCTTTTCGACGGCCGGGCCGATGGCGCTCGAATCCTGTGCAAGGATGATCAGCGCGTTGGCGCCCTGCGAGATCAGGCTCTCGACATCGGTGAGCTGCTTGGCGGCAGAGGATTGCGCGTCGGCGGAAATGTACTTGTCGCCATTTGCCTCGAGCGCCTTCTTGATCGCTGCCTCGTCGGTCTTCCAACGCTCTTCCTGGAAATTCGACCAGGACACACCGACGATCTTGTCTTTGGCCAGAACAGGCCCCGCGAAAGAGACAGCAAGGACAGCAGCGCCCGCGAGAGCGGTTGCATATTTCTTCATGGTAATCCTCCCAGTGCACACAGCACGATGACTGATGAACGAGGGCCTACACCTCCGACCCGCGTCTAAACCCCTTTTATTTCGAGGCTCGAAAAAAATAGTGACTTAAAAGCATTTCCATGTCAACATGGATTTTGATAGGCATAACCCATTGCAACGCAACAACATTTTTGCATTGCACAAAAAGTGGGTTATGGGGAGGAGTGGAGTTTGTTGATCGATGAGATCGCGCGTCCCGACGATGTCAGGCGCCAGAATCGTAGACTTGCGCTGATGGCTTTGCGCCGTCACGGCCTCCTGTCGCGCACCGATATCGTGGCCCAGACCGGGCTCAGCCCCTCGACTGTTTCCGCCATCACGACCTCGCTGATTTCCGAGGGCATTATCATCGAAGCGCGCGAGGGCGACCTCGGATCCAACCGGCGCGGGCGCCCGCAAATTGCCTTGGTGCTCAACCCCGACGTTGCGAGCGTGGTGACCGTGGAGCTCGCGCTTAACCTCGTCCATGCGGTTCTCTACGATTACAAGGGCCAGGTCGTCGCTGAAATTTCGGAGCGGGTGCCGACCCTTGAAATGTCGGCGGACGCGCTGTTTCAATCGATCATCGCCATGCTGGACAGCCTCATCGATACACGCCCTTCAGGGACCGGCCCGTTGATGCACATTTCCATGGGGGTCCAGGGCGTTACCGACGCCACGGGCGCCACCATGCTGTGGTCGCCGATCACGCCGGACACGAACATCGCCTTCGGCAAGGTCCTGTCGCAGCGTTATGGCGTGGATGTTTCGGTCGCCAATGATTGCAACATGATAGCTGAAGCGTTGCGCTGGACCGATCCAGAACACTACACGGAGAATTTCGCAGCAATCCTGCTGTCGCATGGCATCGGCATGGGCCTCTATCTCAAGGGCAAGCCCTTCGTCGGGGCGCACTCTTCGGCCGCAGAGTTCGGGCACATGTTGCACATCCCTAAAGGCGCGCTGTGCCGATGCGGCCGGCGGGGCTGCATCGAGGCCTATGCCAGCGACTATGCCATACTGCGGACGATATCGGGCGAGAATGAATCCACCCCGCCGCCGCAGGATATAGATCCCTCGACGTTCGCGGCCGCCGCCGTCCGGGCCCGTACCGGTGGCGGCGATGAGGGTGCCGCCTTCCGCAAGGCCGGCCAGGCGATCGGCGCAGGCCTTCGCAGCTTGTTTTCATTGATTGATCCCGTGCCGGTGGCATTGGTTGGACCCGGGGCCGGCGTGTTCGATCTCATGGAAGAGGAATTGCGCGGCGTCATTTCCGGCACTTCCGGCTGGGGCGCGACGCAGGATCTCAGCATACGCTGTTATCCGGACGAACATCCGCTTATCGTACAGGGCTGCCTGATGACGTCCTTGCTGCACCTCGACACGCAAATCTTCGCGCCGGGCGACCTCAAAGAACCTCAATTGAAGCACGCCCTCTAACACCCCAAGGAAGGAAGGCAGCATGTATCTCGGGCTCGACCTCGGCACATCCGGTGTCAAAGCACTTCTGATCGACGAGAACCAAAAGATCGTCGGCTCCGGCACGGGACATCTCGACGTTTCGCGCCCGCATTCAGGCTGGTCGGAACAGGATCCTTCGCGCTGGATCCGGGCGACGGAAGACGCTGTTGCCGCCCTCAAGGCGAACCATGGCCGCGAACTCTCTGCCGTCAAGGGCATTGGGCTCTCCGGACAGATGCACGGCGCCACACTGCTCGATGCCGGCGATCAGGTGCTTCGGCCCTGCATCCTTTGGAACGACACCCGCAGCCACGCGGAAGCGGCCGAGCTCGACGCCAACCCGAAATTCCGTAGCCTCAGCGGCAACATCGTCTTCCCCGGTTTCACCGCCCCGAAGATCGCCTGGGTTCGCAACAACGAGCCCGATATTTTTGCGCGGCTGCAGCGCGTTCTGTTGCCGAAGGACTATTTGCGTTTCTGGCTGACGGGCGAACATGTGTCCGAAATGTCCGACGCGGCCGGCACGTCCTGGCTCGATGTCGGCAAGCGCGCGTGGTCGCCGGAACTGCTTGCCGCAACCGGCCTCGATGAAAGCTACATGCCCTCGCTGGTCGAGGGAACCGAGGTGTCCGGCATCCTGAAGCCCGATGTTGCGGCGCGCTGGGGCATGGGCGACAAGGTGGTGGTAGCAGGCGGAGCCGGGGACAATGCGGCATCGGCCTGCGGCATGGGCACTGTCGGAGAAGGCCATGCCTTCGTTTCGCTCGGGACTTCCGGGGTGCTCTTTGCCGCCAATCGTGCCTATCTGCCCAATCCCGAAAGCGCCGTGCACACATTCTGCCATGCGCTGCCGGACACATGGCACCAGATGGGCGTTATTCTTTCGGCGACCGACGCCCTGAACTGGTATGCCGGAATCGTTTCCCGCAAAGCCGCCGAACTCACGGACGAACTTGGAGCAGATCTGCGCACTCCATCGGGCGTGACGTTCCTGCCCTATCTCTCAGGCGAACGCACCCCGCTCAACGATTCAGCGATCCGCGGGTCGTTCCAGGGGCTCGAACATGCGAGCGACCGGGCAGTTCTGACGCAGGCCGTGCTCGAAGGTGTCGCTTTCGCCTTCCGCGACTGCCTTCATGCCCTGGCCGCCGCCGGCACCAGGCTTGAGCGCGTCACGGCTGTCGGCGGCGGATCACGCTCCACCTACTGGCTTAAAGCCATTGCCACCGCGCTCAACATACCGGTCGACGTACCGGCGGATGGGGATTTCGGCGCGGCCTTTGGTGCTGCTCGCCTCGGGCTTATCGCTGCCGAAGGCGCGGACCCGCATGCCATCTGCGTCGCGCCGGCAACGGACACGACCATCGAACCGGACGCGAACCTGATCGGGGCCTTCGACGCGGCCTACAATCGCTATCACAACCTCTATCCAGCACTAAAGGGAGTTCAATCATGAGCAGCGGGTTTTTCGGAGATATCAAGCCAGTCAAATATGAGGGGCCGGACAGCAACAATCCGCTCGCCTACCGCTTTTACAATCCCGACGAGAAGGTCCTTGGCAAGCGCCTCGAGGACCATCTTCGCTTCGCCGTCGCCTACTGGCACTCCTTCGTCTGGCCAGGCGGCGATCCTTTCGGCGGCCAGACCTTCGAACGCCCCTGGTTCAACGACACCATGGAAGGCGCCAAACTTAAGGCCGACGTTGCCTTCGAAATGTTCTCCATCCTCGGCGCGCCCTATTTCTGCTTCCATGATGCCGACGTGCGTCCCGAAGGCGACACCATCAGCGAGAGCAACAGCCGCCTGCACGAGATCGCCGACTATTTCGCCGGCAAGATGGAAAAGACCGGCACCAAATTGCTCTGGGGCACGGCCAACCTCTTCTCCAACCGCCGCTATATGTCGGGCGCAGCCACGAACCCCGATCCGGATGTCTTTGCCTATGCGGCAGCCACCGTCAAAAGCTGTATCGACGTGACGCAGAAGCTTGGCGGTGAAAATTACGTGCTATGGGGCGGACGCGAGGGCTATGAGACCCTGCTCAACACCGACATGAAGCGTGAACTCGACCAGATGGGCCGGTTCCTGAGCCTCGTCGTCGAGTACAAGCACAAGATCGGCTTCAAGGGCACGATCCTCATTGAACCCAAGCCACAGGAACCCACCAAGCACCAGTACGATTACGATGCGGCGACGGTCTACGGCTTCCTGAAGCGTTTCGGCCTGGAGAACGAAGTGAAGGTCAACCTCGAACAGGGCCATGCCATCCTTGCCGGCCATTCGTTCGAACATGAGCTGGCGACAGCGGCGGCGCTCGGCATATTCGGCTCCATCGACATGAACCGCAACGACTACCAGTCGGGCTGGGACACGGACCAGTTCCCGAACAATGTTCCGGAAATCGCGCTCGCCTACTACGAGGTGCTGAAGGCCGGCGGCTTCACCACAGGCGGCACGAATTTCGACGCCAAGCTGCGCCGCCAGTCGATAGACCCGCAGGATCTTCTGATCGCCCATATTGGCGGCATGGATACCTGCGCGCGCGGCCTCAAGGCAGCGGCAAAGATGATCGAGGACAAGGCGCTGACGAGCTTCGTCGACGATCGCTATGCCGGATGGTCGACGCCCGAGGCTAAGGCGATGCTCTCGGGCAAGGAATCGCTCGACGCGATCGCCAAACGGGTCGAGGACAAGAACATCCAGCCGCAGCCGCGCTCCGGCCGTCAGGAATATCTGGAAAATATCGTCAACCGCTACGTTTGACCGTTCGAAGCCTTCGGTACGGTTGGTCGCCGACAACACTGCGGTGCCCGCTCCCTTCCCTCCCCCTTGTGGGGAGGGTCGGACGGAGGTCCGGGGTGGGATGAAACTTTCCCCCGCCCCATCGTACCTGCACTAAACGTGCTGGCCGCCGTTGATATGAATCTCTGAGCCGGTCACATAGGAAGAGGATTCGGTGCAGAGGAAATAGATCGTCTCGGCGACCTCGGCGGTCTTGCCGAGCCGGCGCAATGGCAGTTGCTCGACGAGCTTATCCGTCCCCGGTGACAGGATCGCCGTGTCGATCTCGCCCGGCGCGATCGCATTGACCCTTATGCCGTGAGGCCCGAAATCCGAAGCCATTTCGCGAGTCAGCGAAGCAAGCGCGGCCTTCGACGTGGCATAGGCCGTACCGGCAAACGGATGGACGCGGCTGCCAGCAATCGACGTGACGTTGACCACTGAACCTTGGGCAGCCTCGAGTTCATTGAACAGGCCGCGCGCGAGCATGATCGGCGCGAAGAAATTGACCTGGAACACCGTCATCCACGTCTGCATCGGCGTAACGATCGAATCGAGCCGGTCGCCGGCACTATTCTTCGGCGATATGCCGGCATTGTTGACGAGTGCGTTAAGCCTGCCGCCCTCGGCCGCGAGGCGGCTGCGGATCTCCGCGACAGCGTGATCGACGTCGGCAGGATCGGCAAGATCGACCTTGATATGGTCGTCAGGACCCGCAGGCCAAGGGCAGTTTTCGGAAAAATCCTGGCGCGAGCAAGTGATCACGCGCCAGCCGGCGCGCGAAAAGCGCTTGACAGTAGCGTGGCCGATACCGCGGCTTGCTCCGGTAAGGACAAGGACCTTGCGTGGCTCATCATTGGACATGGCGATACTCCGTTGCATCAGCCTTAGAGCAATGTCAGCCTAAATTCGAGGCTTATCATGTCGCAGCGATTGATCTGGCCCAACCAAGCAAATATCTTGGCGCCAAATCAGGGGGGAAGCATGAACGGATATGTTTTGGCCATCGACCAGGGCACGACTTCGAGTCGCGCCATCGTCTTCGATCACAATCGCCACGTGGTCGGTAAAAGCCAGCAGGAATTCACCCAAATCTACCCGCAGTCGGGCTGGGTCGAGCATGATCCCGACGAAATCTGGCAGTCGGTGCTCAGCACATGCGAAGTCGCCATCGAAAATGCCCGGATTCAGGCCGGCGATGTCGCCGCCATCGGCATAACCAACCAGCGCGAGACAGTTATCGTCTGGGATCGGACGACCGGCAAACCGATCCATAACGCCATCGTCTGGCAGGACCGCCGGACGGCGTCATTGTGCCAGAAGCTGAAGAAGCAAGGGCTGGAGAAGACGTTCACGCGCAAGACCGGGCTGCTGCTCGACCCCTATTTTTCCGGCACCAAGCTCGCCTGGCTGCTCGACAAGGTACCCGGTGCCCGCAAGCGCGCGGCCAATGGCGAGCTGTTGTTCGGCACCATCGACAGTTTCCTCATCTGGCGCTTGACCGGCGGCAAGGTGCACGCGACCGACGCCACCAATGCGTCGCGCACGCTGCTCTTCAATATCGCGAGCAATGCGTGGGATGACGAGCTTCTTGATATTCTGCGCATTCCGCGCGCGATGCTCCCGGAGGTGAAGGACTGCGCCGCCAATTACGGCGCTGCCGAAGCCTCGCTGCTCGGCGCGGCGATTCCGATACTCGGCGTTGCCGGCGATCAGCACGCGGCGACCATTGGCCAGGCCTGTTTCGAACCCGGCATGTTCAAATCGACCTTCGGAACCGGCTGCTTTGCCCTGCTCAACACCGGAAGCGATATGGTCCTTTCGAAGAACCGGCTGTTGACGACGATCGCCTACCGCCTCAACGGCAAGACCACCTATGCGCTCGAAGGCTCGATCTTCATTGCCGGCGCGGCCGTCCAGTGGTTGCGTGACGGCCTCAAGATCATCGGCTCGGCGCCGGAGACCGGCAAACTAGCCGATCAGGCCGATCCGAGCCAGGACGTCTATCTCGTGCCGGCCTTCGTCGGGCTCGGCGCACCGCATTGGGACGCGGAAGCGCGCGGCGCGATCTATGGCCTCACCCGCAACAGCGGCCCGGCCGAGTTTGCCCGCGCGGCGCTTGAATCCGTCGCGTACCAGACGCGCGATCTCCTCGACGCCATGCGCAAGGACTGGAAGGCATCGGACAAGAAGACGGTGCTGCGCGTCGATGGCGGCATGGTCGCTTCGGACTGGACCATGCAGAGACTTGCCGACATCCTGGATGCGCCCGTGGACCGGCCGGTAATCCTCGAAACAACAGCGCTTGGAGCCGCATGGCTCGCAGGGTCGAAAGCAGGCATCTGGCCCAACCGGCGCGATTTCGCCAAGACCTGGGAACGCGAGACGCAGTTCACGCCGAAGATGGACGAGAAGACCCGCAAGGCGAAGATCGCCGGCTGGAAAACAGCCGTCAAGCGGACCTTGAGCCAGTAACCAGTCATTGATGCTTGCGCGATGCAAAACCGCGCAAAACATCGATCAATTGCCCATGATCAGATCGAACAGGGTTGTCTTGCGCCCCTTGCCGCCACTGACACTGCCGGGCGGCACGGGATGGGTCGATCCAGTCTGATCGCCAAGGTCGGCTGGCGGCATCTGGCCTGCCGGATCGAGCTGGGCCGACGGCACGCCCTCGGCAGCGGGAACGCTGTCGCCTGATCCGGGAAGAACGTCATTGCCCTCGATGACCTGCTGATGCAGCTGATAATCGCCGGGAAGCTGCGCCACCGGCACGCCCTTATGCGCGGCGACCATGAAATCTTTCCAAGCGATGGCGGGCAGCGAACCGCCGGTGATCTTCTTGGTCGGCTTGCCGTCATCATTGCCGAACCATACGCCGGTGGTCAGGTTTGACGTATAGCCGATGAACCAGGCATCGCGAAAATTCTGGCTTGTGCCGGTCTTGCCCGCCGCCGGCCAGCCGAACTTCGCCTTGGTGGCGGTTCCGCTGTCAACGGTCTGGCGCAGCATGGCATTCATCATGCCGACATTGCGCTCCTCGATAACGCGAGACGGCTGCGGACGCTTGAACTCGTAGAGCACCTTGCCCTCGTTGGTCGTCACGCGGCGGATGATGTGGATCGGCGCCTTGTAGCCGCCATTGGCAAAGGGCACGAAGGAATCGGTGAGTTCGAGGAGGGTCACTTCGGACGTGCCGAGCGCGAGCGATGCATTGGCGGTAAGGTTCGATTCAATGCCGAGCCGATGCGCCGTCGACACAACCGTGCTCGGTCCAACTTCCATGACAAGCTGCGCCGATACCGAGTTCAGCGAGCGCGCCAGGGCTTCCGCAAGCGTCACCTTGCCGAAATACTTGCCGTTGAAGTTGCCTGGGGTCCAGTTGCCGATGCGGATTGGCGCGTCGTTGCGCACCGATTCCGGTGTGAATCCCTGCTCCAGGGCGGAGAGGTAAACGAAGGGCTTGAAGGCCGAGCCCGGCTGCCGCTTGGCCTCGCTGGCGCGGTCGAACTGGCTGTTGGCGTAGTCATAGCCGCCGATCAGCGCACGCACGGCGCCGGTGCCGTCGATCGACACCATCGCGCCCTGCGAAACATTGAGCTTTTCGCCGTTCTTGCTGATGAGGTCGCGTATCGACGCTTCGCCGAGCTTCTGCAACCCGAGATCGACCGTCGTATCGACAATGACATCGCTGCGCACGTCGCCGATCAGGCCCGGCAATTCCTCCATGACGCGATCAGCGACATATTGCTCCGAGCCGCTCCAATAGGAGGCGGCCCGGGTGGCCGGCTGCTTCATGGCAAAATTGAGCTCCTTGTCGCCGATCATGCCCTGTTCGCGCATGGCCGCGAGCACGAGTTGCGACCGCTCGCGGGCGGCTTTCGGGTCACGCGCCGGCGAAAGGCGTGACGGCGCCTTGAGGAGCCCGGCGATGAGCGCCGCCTCCTGCAGCGTCACCTCCTTGGCGGATTTGTTGAAATAGCGCCGGGACGCGGCCGCGACGCCATAGGAACCCGAGCCCAGATAGACCCGGTTCAAATACATTTCGAGGATTTGATCCTTGGTGTATTTGCGCTCCAGCCACAGCGCGAGCAGCACTTCCTGTACCTTGCGCTCGATGGTCCGGTCGGGCGTCAGGAACAGGTTCTTGGCAAGCTGCTGGGTAATGGTCGAGCCGCCCTGCACAAGCCGTCCGGAAATCAGATTGGTTGCCATCGCGCGGGCAAACCCGATCGGATCGACGCCGAAATGCGAATAGAACCGCCGGTCCTCGATGGCGACGACGGCCTCGGGAATATAGGGCGACATATCGTGCAGGCTGATGGCCTCGCCGCCGGAAGCGCCGCGATTGGCAATGAGATCGCCCTCAACCGAAACGATTTTCACGTTTGGCGGACGATCCGGGATGGCCCAGGTCGTCGTCTGCGGCATCTTCGCGGCAAAATAGATGACAGTGCCGGCAAGGCTGATACCGCCCCACAGGCAAAGAACCATCGACCAGTAGACCATACGGCGCAGGAGGCCGATGAAGCCGCCGCCACCTCCGCTACGACGCGTCTTGCGCCGCCTGGATGCGGCGGGCTTGCGCGTCGTCTTGCGTTTTGCCACTGGCCTGTCCTCCGGATCTGCGCGCAAATCGTCGCCCGAACGGCGATCCGAACCAAAGCGCGGTTCGATACGTTGCTTGCCCGTGCCGCGTGCCATGAATGAGTAGTCTCGCCCCGTATGCGTTCGAAGAATGATCCCGCGACCCGTTGCAGGGTAAATGCGGCGATTTAAGGTGCGGTTAAATTGTGCGTGATGTGGGAAAATCGCAGCCACGGGGTGGTTGAGAATGCTGTGGGCGATCGTTACGGTCGGGAAAGCATCACTCGGAGCATACACATGCGTCTTTTCATTCTGGCCGCACTTGGCATCCTGTTGAGCGGCTGTGGCGGCGGGGCTATCGAACGGCTGAACCCCAGGCCCGACGCGGAAGCGCAATACCGTCTTGGCGGTTGCCAGCTGCGCGGGCATGGCGTGTGCAAGGACCTGCCGCAATAGCGCCGAGGGCGCTCTAGAGAGAGCTTATGACTTGGGATCAAAGCCCCGCAGACCCTCTTCGCGATTTCCAAATAATGCCACGCGTAAAATATTATCTTGCGGCCCTTGAAAAGATTTGGGCCCGGTTCTATTTTAATTCTTGCGTAACGAGTGGTTCTCCTCCCATTTTTCGCTCGTTGCGTGTTCCCCTCTGGACGCATTAGCGTTCACAATTCGCCGGGCTCTTAGCCCGGCTCTTTTGTTTTTGGGGCTTGTTTGCAATCAGCTTCTGCTCATCACCTGAATTTTATTTCGATTTTTGTTTTTTCCTATATGTAGGTGCCAGTTGGCTCGGGAAGAACATTCATGAATACTGTTAAAAAGACGCGCGTCGATTGGGTCGATATTGCCAAGGGCATCTGCATAATCTTCGTTGTGATGATGCATTCGGTGCTCGGCGTCGAGAACGAGGCGGGCGCGCGCGGCTGGATGCATGCGGTTGTCGCCTTTGCCCAGCCCTTCCGCATGCCGGACTTTTTCATGATCTCCGGTCTTTTCCTCGGCCTTGTCATCGATCGCCCGTGGTTGCGCTATGCCGACCGCAAAATCGTGCATTTTGCCTATTTCTACGTGCTCTGGCTGACGATCCAGTTCCTGTTCAAGGCGCCGGGTATCGTTGCGGAAAGCGGCGGCGACGGCGCGATCTCCGCGTATCTCCTGTCCTTCATCCAGCCATTTGGAACCTTGTGGTTCATCTATCTGCTGCCATTATTCTTCGTCGTGACGCGCCTTATCAGACACGTGAATGTCTGGGTCGTGCTTATCATTGCCGCCGCTCTGGAGACGCTGCCGATTCACACCGGATGGCTGGTCATCGATGAATTCTGCAGCCGCTACGTCTATTTCTTTGCAGGCTACGCCTTCGCGCCTGTCATCTTCCATCTTGCTGCCTGGCTGCGGGAGCGTCCGGCAACGGCGCTCGGCGTGCTCGGCGTCTGGGCGCTCGTCAATGGCTGGCTCGTCTTTCACCCGGCAACGCAACCGTTCGCAGCGTGGATCCCGGAAGAATCCTATACGTCCGGCGGCCTTGGCGGCTGGAGCAGCGTGCCGATAATCTCGCTCGCCGCCGGCTTTGCCGGAGCGCTTGCCATCGTATCGGTTTCGGCACTGCTCGCCAGATTGGGCGCTTCGCAAGCCTGGCTGGTCAAACCGCTACGCTGGCTCGGCGCGCACTCGATCGTCGTTTACCTCGCCTTCTTCCTGCCGATGGCGCTTGCCCGCACGATCCTGTTGAAGCTTGACATCATCACCGATATCGGCACGATTTCGCTCCTCACCGTGATTTGCGGCGTGATCGGCCCGGTCATCCTCTATGGATTGATCCAGTGGACTGGCTACGGGCAATTCCTGTTCAAGCGGCCGCAATGGGCCCATATCGACCGCGCCCCCGCCCCACGTGAGGCGATGGCTTCGGCCGAATAGGTAAAAGCTGCGAACAGCTTTTATTCAGCTGTGGGCGAAAATATCCTGCTCATCCCAACCCATGAGGTCGAGCTTGGCGCGGGTCGGCAGGAATTCGAAGCAGGCCGCCGCCTCTTCCGCCCGCCCGTCGCGCACGAGACGCTGCTGCAGGATGGTGCGCAACCGATGCAGGTAAAGAACATCGGACGCAGCATATTCCAATTGGGCCTGCGACAAATCCGGCGCCGCCCAATCGGACGATTGCTGCTGTTTTGACAGGTTGACCTCGAGCAGTTCGCTGCACAGGTCCTTGAGGCCGTGCCGATCCGTATAGGTGCGCGACAGCCGCGATGCGATCTTGGTGCAGTATACGGGTTTTGGCATCACGCCGAAGGTGTGGAACAACACCGCAAGATCAAACCGTCCGTAGTGGAAAATCTTGGTAATGGCATCGTCGCCCAGAATCTTGACAAGATTCGGCGCCGTCTTCTGGTCCCGGTCGATCTGGATGACGTCGGCCGACCCGTCCCCGGGTGATATCTGCACGACACACAGGCGGTCGCGATGCGGATTGAGGCCCAGCGTCTCCGTATCTATGCCAACCGCATCGACCTGGTAGCGGCTGAGATCGGGAAGGTCGTTGCGGTGGAAGCGAATTGTCATCGGCCTGTCTCTTTCAATTAGCGGGCCAGCGCATCGAGGATGCGCGCCCAGGACCTCTGTCCCTTGTGGAACGAGGTGAGTTCGTATTTTTCGTTGGGGGAGTGAATTCGGTCATCCTCCAGGCCGTAGCCAACGAGCAGGGAATCCATGCCCAGCATGCGCTGGAAATCGCCGACGATCGGGATGGATCCCCCCATGGCGATGAGCACAGCCGGCTTCGGCCATTCGTCGCTCAACGCATTCTTCGCCTTGGTCAAAAGCGGTGATTCATAGGCAAGCTGGATCGCCGGCGAGCCGCCATGTTCGTGGAACTCCACCTTGCAGTCAGCGGGAATCCGCTCGCGGACAAAAGCGCGGAAGGCCTCGCGGATCTTCGCCGGATCCTGCTTGTGAACGAGGCGGAACGACACCTTCGCCGACGCTTCCGCCGCAATCACGGTCTTGAAGCCGGCACCGGTATAGCCACCGGTAATGCCGTTGATTTCGGCCGTCGGGCGCGCCCATACGAGTTCGAGGACCGAGCGGCCCTTTTCGCCGGAAGGGATCGAAAGACCGACCGGTCCGAGGAAGTTTTCCGGCGTGGTGCCAAGACCTTTCCACATCTGCAGGATCTGCGTCGGTGTTTCTTCGACGCCGTCATAAAAGCCGGGGACAGTCACCGCGCCGTTCTCATCGTGCAGATCGGCGAGAGCCTTCGCAAGAATGTGAATCGGATTGGCGGCGACGCCGCCGAACATGCCGGAGTGGAGATCACGATCAGCCGCCTTGACGGTGATGTTTTCGCCGACGAGGCCGCGCAGCCCAACTGAGATGGCCGGCGTTTCCACGTTCCACATGCCGGTGTCGCAGACCAGCGCGAAATCCGCCTTGAGCTCATCCTTGTGGGCCGTCAGGAACGGCTTCAGCGAAGGCGAGCCGGATTCTTCCTCGCCTTCGAAGAGGATCGACACCCTTACCGGCAGTTGGCCGTGCACTTGCTTGTAAGCGCGGCATGCCTCGACGAAGGTCATCAACTGGCCCTTGTCGTCGGACGTGCCGCGGCCCGTCAGTATCTTGCGGCCATTGCCGGCATCCTTGATCGCCGGGTCAAAGGGATCGTTTTCCCAAAGCTCCAACGGATCGACGGGCTGCACATCGTAGTGGCCGTAAAACAGCACGTGGGGCGCATCAGCGTCTGGACCATCGTGATGCGCGACGACCATCGGGTGCCCCGGCGTATCGCGCACGCTCGCGTCAAAGCCTATGGATTTGAGGTCGGCGACGAGCCACTCCGCCGCCTTGCGGCATTCATCCTTGTAGGCCGGATCCGTAGAGATCGACTTGATCCGCAACAGGTCGAAAAGCCGCTCCAGGCTGTTGTCGAGATTGTTATCAAGTGCGTTCAAGACGGGTTCGAGAGCTGGCATGGCATTTCCTGATTATCTGTGGACCGGGACTCGTAGAGGGAGCTCTTATTAGCGCATTTTATCAGGAGGGGCAGAAAAAACTGGCCATCCAGAAGGCCAAAAAGAAATGGTCGCCGTGGCGGGGGGACCACAGGCGACCAGATCACTACACTCATTTGCGGTCAACCCTGGAGAGGGGGATGAGGTTGGCCCGCAGTCCGGGGTCAGGCGGGGGACGAGCCTTAAATCCGGACATCGATCTAACGTCGACACCCTGAATTTGGGAGGCAAACCGTGGCAATTCAAGGGCACGGAAGATTACATCTTTGTAACAAACGCGTGATGGTCTGGTGAGCCGCCTCAGGCCCCGCTGGATGCCCTTGCTGGCTGTGGGAAGAACCGCACTCCTGTCAGGATGCGTCAGGTGCCTCCGGATCTTTCGTTGAAAGAAATCGCCATGTCATTCCATTTTCGAGGATCATCATTTAATCCTATCGCCCATGAAAAAAGGTGATCATCTCTTCCTCGTCGACGGCTCCGGCTACATCTTCCGGGCCTATCATGCTCTCCCTCCCCTGACGCGCAAATCCGACGGCCTTCCCGTTGGCGCGGTAGCGGGCTTCTGCAACATGTTGTGGAAGCTGTTGCGCGAGGCGCGCGACACGTCGGTGCGCGATACCCCGACACATTTTGCCGTCATCTTCGACTATTCCTCGGACACCTTCCGCAAGGAGATTTATCCGGAATACAAGGCCAATCGTTCGGCGCCGCCGGAGGACCTCATTCCGCAATTCGGTCTCATCCGCCAGGCGACCAAGGCCTTCAACCTGCCCTGCATCGAAATGAACGGCTACGAGGCCGATGACCTCATCGCCACCTATGCGCGCATGGCCGAGGAAGCCGGCGCCGAAGTCACCATCATTTCCTCGGACAAGGATCTGATGCAACTCGTGACGCCGAACGTGTCCATGTATGACAGCATGAAGGACAAGCAGATCGGCATCCCGGACGTCATCGAAAAGTGGGGCGTGCCACCGGAGAAAATGATCGACCTCCAGGCGCTGACCGGCGATTCGACCGACAATGTGCCGGGCATACCCGGCATTGGGCCAAAGACGGCCGCGCAACTGCTGGAAGAGTTCGGCGATCTCGATACGCTTTTGGCGCGCGCTGGGGACATCAAGCAGCAGAAGCGCCGCGAAAACATCATCGAGCACGCCGAGCAGGCGCGCATTTCGCGCCAGCTCGTCACGCTGAAAAAGGACACGCCCGTCGAGGTCGGGATCGAGGAATTCGGCCTCGAGCCGCAGGACGGAAAGAAACTCATCGCTTTCCTCAAGGCGATGGAATTCAACGCGCTGACGCGCCGCGCCGCGGAAGCGACCGGCGTAGACGCCAGCGCGATTGCCCCCGCTCAATTGAAAATCGAAGCGGTTGCCGAAGCCCATGGCCCGGATCTCGACGTCGAGGCTGGAGATTTCGAGCCTGTGGAGATCAAGTCGCCGTCGGCGGCATCGCCCACGGCGCGGTCGGGTACGGAGAATTTCACGGCAACGCCGGCTGACCTGGTCAAGTCGCGCACCGACGAGGCGCTTGCGGCGCGCTTCGACAGGAGCGCCTATGTTACCATCCGCGATGTCGCCACCTTGCAGGTCTGGATCGACGAGGCCATGACCTCCGGCATCATCGCCTTCGATACGGAAACGAATTCACCTGATCCCATGCAGGCCGATGTCGTGGGCATTTCATTGGCCACACGTCCGGGCCGTGCTGCCTATATACCGATCAACCATAAATCAGGCGACGGCGATCTTCTTGGCGGCGGACTGGTCGAGCGGCAGATACCCGAGCAGGAGGTGTTTGCCAGGCTGAAGCCACTCCTCGAAGACCGTTCTGTTCTGAAGATCGCGCATGGGATGAAGTATGAATGGCTGATAATGCATCGCCATGGCATCGACCTTCACCCGCTCGACGACACGATGCTTATTTCCTACGTGCTCGACGCCGGCGAGGGCAGCCATTCGATGGATGCGCTGTGCGATCGCTGGCTCGGTCACAAGCCCATGGCATACAAGGAGTTGATCGGCTCTGGTAAGTCATCGGTTACATTCGACAAGGTGCCTATCGAGCGCGCCGCCGAATATGCAGGCGAGGATGCCGATGTCACCTTAAGGCTATGGCGTCTTTTGAAGCCGCGCCTTGCGGCCGACAGCATCGCTTCGGTCTACGAACGTCTGGAGCGGCCGCTCATTCCCGTGCTTGCACGCATGGAAGAGCGCGGCATTTCGGTCGACCGGCAAATCCTTTCCCGCCTCTCCGGCGATTTTGCCCAGACGGCCGCAGCGATCGAGGACGATATCTACAAGCTCGCAGGCGAGCGGATCAATATCGGCTCGCCCAAGCAGATGGGCGATATCCTCTTCGGCAAGATGGGCCTTCCAGGCGGAACCAAGACCAAGACCGGCCAATGGTCGACAACGGCGCAATTGCTCGAGGAACTGGCTGCAGAAGGCCACGAACTCCCCCGCAAGATCGTCGATTGGCGCCAGCTGACGAAACTCAAATCGACCTATACGGACGCCCTCCCCGGTTATATCCATCCGCGCACCAAGCGCGTCCACACATCCTATGCGCTCGCCGCGACATCGACAGGCCGTCTCTCCTCATCCGAGCCGAACCTGCAGAATATTCCGGTGCGGACGGCTGAAGGTCGCAAGATCCGCACCGCCTTCATTGCAGAGCCCGGCAACAAGCTGATTTCGGCCGACTACAGCCAGATCGAATTGCGCGTGCTCGCACATGTTGCGGAGATTCCGCAGCTTACCCAGGCCTTTGCGGATGGCATCGACATCCACGCAATGACCGCTTCGGAAATGTTCGGCGTTCCGGTCAAGGACATGCCGGCGGAAGTGCGCCGCCGCGCCAAGGCGATCAATTTCGGCATCATCTACGGCATTTCCGCGTTTGGTCTTGCCAACCAGTTGTCGATCCCGCGCGAGGAAGCCGGCCAATATATCCGCACCTATTTCGAGCGATTTCCCGGAATCAGGGACTATATGGAGTCGACCAAGGCCTTTGCCCGCCAATACGGCTATGTGGAGACGATCTTCGGACGCCGCGCGCATTATCCCGAAATCCGCTCGTCGAATCCGCAGCACCGCGCCTTCAACGAGCGCGCCGCTATCAATGCACCGATACAAGGATCGGCTGCCGATATCATCCGCCGCGCCATGGTGCGGATGGAATCCGCCCTTGACGAAGCCAAGCTTTCAGCGCGGATGCTGCTGCAGGTGCACGACGAACTGATCTTCGAAACCGCGGAAGCGGAGGTCGAGGCGACGATACCGGTGATCCGCGACGTGATGGAGAACGCGGCAATGCCTGCCGTCTCGCTGTCCGTGCCGCTCAAGGTCGATGCGCGGGCGGCGCACAATTGGGATGAAGCGCATTAGAGCGCTGCCTGCCTAAAGCGAATCAAGTACGCGCCGCTGCGCGTGCATTTCAAGGAAGATGCGATAGTCACGGTCGAAACGCCGGCGGGCATCTGGATTTGGTTGCCGTTCGCGGCCGCCTTGCTTCATGGCGAGGCACGCCGACGGCAGATCCGGGTAAAGGCCAGCCGCCGTGGCGGCGACCATCGCAGTGCCAAGCAGCACCGCATCCTCGGCAGCCGATGTCACGACCGTGCAACCGGTGGCATCTGCGTATAGCTCCATGAGCAGCGGGTTCTTGATGTGGCCGCCGGTGACATGCATCGTGTCGATCGCATAGCCCTTGTCGTTCAGCGCATCGAGGATATGGCGCACTCCAAGGGCGATTGCGACGCAGGTGCGCCAGTACAGCCGGCAAAGACTGTCGAAGGAGGTGTCGAGCGTCAGGCCGCTGATGACGCCCACCGCATGCGGATCGGCAAGCGGCGAACGATTTCCATGGAAGTCCGGGAGCACGTGCAAGCGTCCCGCAAGATCCAGGCCTTCGCCGGCGCGCAGTTCCATGACACGGTCCGTTATTTTCTTGTGAAGCGCGGCATTCGGCTCGCCGACGGCGCCATGCCAGCGGATCATGTGGTCGAGCAGCGCGCCCGCGACGGATTGGCCGCCCTCGCTCAGCCAGCAATCCGGCAAGGCGACGCCGTAATAGGGGCCCCATCCGCCGCTGAAGGAGATCGGCTCCGGCGACAGCGCCATAAGGCAACTCGAGGTCCCGGCAATCAGCGCCAGGTGGCGGTCGATCTGCGACAGGTCGCCGGCGAACCCGGCAAGAACACCAAGCGCGCCCGCGTAAGCATCGATCAACCCCGCCCCAACGTGACATTGCGTCGTCAGTCCGAGCGCATCGGCGGCATGTTGCGTCAAGCCGCCGACATCGGTCCCGACGGGACTCGCGCGCTTCGGCAGGCTGCCGCGCTCGAGCATGTCGGCAATACCCATGGCCTCGAAAAAGTCCGGCTGCCAGCCCGGCTCCTCATGTGCCAGATAGGCCCACTTGCAGGTCAGCGTACATTGGGAACGGGCGAGCGAGCCTGTTGCCTTCCAGGTCAGATAGTCGGCAAGGTCGAAAAAGTAGCCAGCTTTCTTCCATGTTTCCGGAAGGTGCCGCTTAAGCCACATCAGCTTCGGCGTCTCCATCTCCGGCGACATGACGCCGCCCAGATGCTCCAGCACCTTGTGACGGCTTGCGGTGCATTCATCAGCCTCCGCGAGCGCCCTGTGATCGAGCCAGACGATCGTATCCCAGCGGTTTTCGCCCGATGTCGATACCGTGAGCGGAGCGCCGTCCGCGTTGCGGACCACAAGCGAGCAGGTTGCGTCGAAGCTTATGCCGGCGACATCCGAGCGACTGACACCCGATTGCACGATGGCGCCCTGGACGGCGATGCAAACGGACTTCCAGATGTCTTCCGAATCGTGCTCGGCATGGTCGCCAACAGGCCGGTTCATCAGGATCGGATGTTCGACACGCCCGAGCAGATTGCCCTTTACGTCAAGAATACCCGCGCGGGCGCTTCCGGTACCAACATCGACCGCACAGACGAATTTCGGCATCAACGAACTTTCGGTGTGGCTTCCTGCGAGGCGAGCAAGCCGGGCAATTGCAACATGTCGTTGAATATACGGTCTGGGCCGAGAGACGCAAGTGCCGCCTCCAGCCGGCCCCCGCGTGAGTGTGTGCCGCCGGTGAAGGCGAAGACCCGCATTCCGGCGCTTTTTGCCGCCTCGATGCCGGCGGGACTGTCTTCCACCACCACGCAATCTTCCGGATCAGCGTTCATGGTGCGTGCGGCGAGGAGAAAGAGGTCGGGCGCAGGCTTGCCATTCTTCACCATGGTAGCGCTGAAAATATGGGGGTCAAGCAGATCGATCAGCCCGGTCAGTTGCAGCGACAGGCGGATCCGATCGGGCTGGCTCGACGACGCGACGCAACGCGGTATGTCGAGCACCCGCAACGTATCGGCTATCCCGGGGATCGGCTTGAGGTCACGTTTGAATCGCGCGAAGAGATTTGCCCGCATCTCATCGAGATCGGCATCGCTTGCGGCAAAGCCGTAATCCTCGTGCAGGATCTTGCTAATCGTCGTCATGCTGCGCCCGAGGAAGCGATCATAAGCATCGTCCTCGGACAATGCCGTCCCACTCTTGGCTATCATATCGAGCAGGACCGCGATGGAAATGGGCTCGCTGTCGACGAGCACTCCATCGCAATCGAAGATGACGAGTGCGGGCTTGCCCATCTCAGAGCTTGCCCTGGAGATAGAGCGTCAGCGTCTCGCGCGTGCCCTTGTCCCAGAGTGTGCGCAGGTGGCGGGTAAAGGTTTCAACGAAAATCGGAGCGGTCCCGACCTCGCCGAAAATGTCGCTCATTGCGAGGAACGCCTTGGGGTCGTCCTTTGCCTTGAGCGCCTCTACCTTCAGCCGCTCGGCGCTGGCATCGAGATAATTCGTCGGCTTTCCCGTGTCAGTGGTACCCGCGCAAAAGCGGCACCAGAGCGCTGAAACCAGCGCAAGCCCGGTGATGCTTTTGCCGGCCCTCAACCGGTCGGCGGTGGTCGGCAGGATGAATTTCGGTTGCCGGTTGGAACCATCCTGGCAAAGGCGTTGGATCGTGTCGCCGATCTTGGGATTGGAGAAGCGCCGGACGATCAGGTCGAAATACTCGTCGAACGGCATGCCGGGTACCGGCGGCAGGACGGGAATGATCTCATCGCGCTCGAGCTTGGTGAGGAAATCACGGATCAGTGGCTCCTCCATGGCTTCGTGAACGAAATGAATGTCCATCAACGCGGCCGGATAGGCGATTGCCGCGTGACCGCCATTGAGGATGCGGATTTTCATGAGCTCATACGGCGCGACATCCTTGACGAAGGTAACCCCGACCTTTTCGAGTGCCGGGCGGCCGGTGGGGAAGTGATCTTCGAGCACCCATTGCTTGAACGGCTCACAGAATACCGGCCAATTATCCTCCACGCCGAAATCCGTCGCCAGCATCTGGCGCTCGCGGTCGGTCGTTGCCGGCGTGATGCGGTCGACCATGCTGTTCGGGAAAGCCACATTGTCCTTGACCCACTTCGCAAGGCCCGGATCGATCAGAGCTGCAAGTCCGCTCACCGCATCGCTGGTCACATGACCGTTGCCCGGAATATTGTCACAGGACATGACTGTGAATGGCTCGGTGCCCTCGTCGCGGCGACGCATCAACCCGGCAAGAATAAGGCCGAAGACAGTCTTGGGGCTCTTGATATTCGCCGCATCCGCCACGATCGCGGGATGTTTGGGATTGAACACGCCCGAGGCCGGATCGATGAAATAGCCGCCTTCGGTGATCGTCATCGACACGATGCGGATTATCGGGTCCGCAAGGCGCGAAATCGTAGCTTCCGTGTCAGCCGGTTCAAGATAGTCGATCATCGATGCCGTGATATGGGCGATGCGGTGGCCGCTATCCTGCTCGACAACGGTCGTCAGCCAATCCTGGTCGGAAAGCTTCTGGCGCATGGTTTCGTCTGAAGGAAGAACGCCCGCGCCGACGATGGCCCATTCGTGATCCGAACCGCCATTGAACAACTCGTCGAGATAGACCGCCTGGTGTGCGCGATGGAAATTGCCGATGCCGAAATGAACGATACCTGCCTTCAGATTGGCCTGGTCATAGCGTGGAACGCCGACATTCTGCGGCATCTGCTTGAGCGCTGCTTGCGAGAGTTTAACAGTCATCGGGCTTAACCCCTCTTCTTGTGTCATTTGAGCCGGCAAATCAGCGCCGGGAAAATCAGCTCATCCAGTTACCGCCATCGACATTGTAGGTCTGGGCAACGATGTAATCGCTCTCGCTGCTGGCAAGAAATATCGCCATTCCTGTCAGATCGTCGGCAGTGCCCATGCGCCCATAGGGCACCGCTTCACCAACGAGCTTCTTTTTTTCGCCGCGCGGGCGGTTTTCATATTTTGCGAACAGAGCATCGACACCGTCCCAATGCTCGCCGTCGACAACGCCGGGCGCAATGGCGTTCACATTGATGCCATGCTCGATAAGGTTGAGCCCGGCAGACTGCGTCAGGCTGATCACCGCAGCCTTTGTCGCACAGTAGATCGCAACGAGCGGCTCGCCGCGTCGGCCCGCCTGGCTCGCCATGTTGATGATCTTGCCGCCCTTGCCGCGTGCGATCATCGCCCTGGCGACAGCCTGCAAGGTAAACAGCGTGCCGGCAAAATTGACGGCAAACAGCTTGTCATAGCTTTGGCGCGTTATGTCGACGATCGGGGCCAGGTCGAAAAGCGCGGCGTTGTTGATAAGCACGTCGATCCCGCCAAACTTGTCGACGGCTTCCTTGACGGCGGCATCGATCGAAGCCTGGTCGGTTACGTCGAGGCGAACGGCATGGGCACGTTCACCAAGCTCGCTTGCCGTCTGCCGGGCCCGGTCGAGATCGATATCGGCAATCACCACATGAGCCGCGCCCTCGCGCAGATAGGCCTCGGCGAATGATCGCCCGATGCCGCGGGCCGACCCGGTGATGAATGCTGTCTTTCCTTGCAGTCTGTTCATTGGATATGCTCTTGGTTACTGGATGGCCTGTCCGTTCGCATCGAAGCGATGGACGCGACGCTCCTCAGGCGTGATGAAGACTTTCTGCCCGTGCTCGACCGGAAAATCGCCGTCGGTCCGCACCGTAATCTTGCCGATCCCGTCGGACTGAACATGAATCAAGGTGTCGGAGCCGAGATGCTCGGTGACGCCGACAGTACCCGGCCATGTGCCTTCGCTCGTCGAGATACGCATATGTTCGGGACGTATGCCCACCGTCGCGGCATTAAGCGTGGCGGCATGGGCGCCTTCGATGAAGTTCATGCGCGGCGAGCCGATGAAACCGGCGACGAACAGATTGCGCGGATTCCGGTAGAGTTCGAGCGGCGACCCCACCTGCTCGATCCGGCCGGCATTGAGCACCACGATCTTGTCGGCCATGGTCATCGCCTCGATCTGGTCATGCGTCACATAGATCATCGTCGTCTTCAGCTGATGATGCAGGTCGCTGATTTCGAGGCGCATGTTACCGCGCAATGCAGCGTCGAGGTTCGACAGAGGTTCGTCAAAAAGGAACGCCTTGGGCTGGCGCACGATCGCGCGGCCGATGGCGACGCGCTGGCGCTGACCGCCCGAGAGTTGGCCTGGCCGGCGATCGAGATAGTTGGTGAGGTTAAGAATGTTCGCCGCGTCGCGCACCTTCTTGTCGATAGCGGCCTTGTCCTGCCCATCCATCTTGAGTGGAAAGGCGATGTTGCCGTAAACGCTCATATGCGGGTAAAGCGCATAGGACTGGAACACCATGGATAGCCCGCGCTTGGCCGGAGCTTCGTTGGACATGTCCTTGCCGTCGATGATGATCCGCCCGCCGCTCAAGTCTTCGAGGCCGGCGATCATGCGCAGCAACGTGGACTTTCCGCAGCCTGACGGCCCGACGAAGACGACAAACTCGCCATCATTGATATCCAGGTCGATTTCCGGAATGACCGATGTCGTTCCAAACGACTTCGATACTTTCTGCAGTGTGATGCTTCCCATCATGTCCTCCCTGAAATCTTATTTCACCGCGCCGAATGTCAGGCCGCGTACCAATTGCTTTTGCGAGAACCAGCCCATGATCAGAATGGGGGCGATCGCCATTGTGGATGCAGCCGACAGCTTGGCCCAGAACAAGCCTTCGGGACTGGAGTAGGACGCAATGAATGCTGTAAGCGGCGCAGCATTCGCGGCGGAGAGATTGAGGGTCCAGAACGCCTCGTTCCATGCGAGAATGATATTGAGCAGCATGGTCGAGGCAATGCCGGGCACCGCCATGGGTGTCAGCACATAGACGATTTCCTTCATAAGCGATGCGCCGTCCATCCGCGCCGCCTCAAGGATCTCGCCGGGGATTTCCTTGAAATAAGTGTAGAGCATCCACACGATGATCGGCAGGTTGATCATGGTCAGGACCGCAACAAGACCAAGCCGCGTATCGAGCAGGCCCCAATCGCGGAAGATCAGGTAGAGCGGCACCAGAACGCCGACCGGCGGCATCATCTTCGTGGACAGCATCCACATCAGGACGTCCTTGGTACGCTTTGTTGGCGAAAACGCCATGGCCCAGGCGGCCGGTATGGCGAGCGCGAGGCCGATCAGGGTCGAACCCACCGATATCACGATCGAATTGGTCACATGCTTCATATAATTGGAGCGCGCCTGCACCTCGTGATAGTTCTCGAGCGTCCAGTCGAAGAACAGGAACTGCGGGGGCGTTGCAATGGCGGTGCCCTCGGTCTTGAAGCTTGTCAGGAACGTCCACAGGATCGGGAAGAAGATCAGAAGTCCGATCGCCCAGCCAAGAAAGGAGAAGGTCAGTTTGCGGCGTGTCGAGATTGCTCTGGCCATGATCTTACCTCTCGAGGTTCTTGCCGATGAGGCGAATGAGGAAGAAGGCGACGATATTGGCGAGGATCACCGCGACGATACCGCCTGCCGAGGCGCCGCCGACGTCGAACTGCAGCAGTGCCTGCGCGTAGATCAGGTAGGTGATGTTCATCGTCTGGATGCCCGGTCCGCCATTGGTCGTGACGAGGATTTCGGCAAAGACGCTCAAAAGGAAGATCGTCTGGATGAGGATCACCACGGTGATCGCACGCGACATGTGCGGCAGTACCAGATAGAAGAAGCGCGACAAGGCGCCGGCGCCATCCATTTCAGCCGCTTCGATCTGCTCGCCATCCAGTGATTGCAGTGCGGTCAGAAGGATAAGCGTCGCAAACGGCAGCCACTGCCAGGCGACGATGAGAATGATCGAAAATAGCGGGACTTCAGCGAACCAGTCGATCGGCTGAAAGCCGAACGATCGAGCGATCCAGGCAAAGAGCCCGTTCACCGGATGCATCAGCATGTTCTTCCACACGAGCGCCGAGACGGTCGGCATGACGAAGAACGGCGCGATGACGAGAAGCCGCACGATGCCCTGGCCGAAAAACGGCTGATCGAGCACCAATGCGAGAAGGATCCCGCCGATAACCGTGATGAGGAGCGTGCCACCGACAAGGGTGAGCGTATTTCCGAGCGCCGTGAAGAATGAGGGGTCGGTCAGAAAGTATTTGTAATTGAGGAAACCGACGAATTCCTCAGTTCCCGGCATGAGAAGATTGTAGCGCAGGAACGAGAAATACAGCGTCATGACGAGCGGCACGATCATCCAGAGAAACAGAAGGATGACAGCCGGTGACATCATGATACGGGCAGTTGCGCGCGTCTGGTGCGTGGCCATGGTCAGGTTCCGATGCGTTTGCCGTTACGATAAGCAAAGGAGGCTCGGGCGGCCCGCCGACATTTGCGTCAGCGAACCGTCCGAGGCCAGGAGGATCCCTATTTGATATAGCCGCCCTTGGTCATTTCGCGGGTGGTGAGCTGCTGGGCGCTCGTCAGTGCCTGATCGACCTTGACGGAGCCGGCAAGCGCTGCCGAGAACTGCTGGCCCACGGCCGTACCGATGCCCTGGAATTCAGGGATGGCTACGAACTGGCCGCCCGTATAGGGCACAGGCTTGACGGTCGGCTTGCTGGTATTTGCCGCATTCATCGCGTCGAGTGTGATCTTGGCAAAGGGCGCCGCCTTTTCATATTCCGGGTTGGCATAGAGCGACTTGCGCGTGCCCGGGGGAACGTTGGCCCAGCCTTCCTTGCTGGCGACGAGCTCCGTATAGGCCTTGTCGGTCGCCCAGGAGACGAACTTCTGCGCGGCTTCCGCTTTCTGGGTGCCGGCAGGAATGCCGAGATTCCAGGCCCAGAGCCAGTTGCCGTGATTGTCCGGCCCCGCATCACCGGTGGGGAACAGCGCATAACCTACCTTGTCGGCAACCTTCGAGTCCTTCGGATTGGTCACGAAGGACGCAGCAACCGTGGCGTCGATCCAGATACCGCACTTGCCGGTCTGGAACAGTGCAAGGTTTTCGTTAAAGCCGTTCGACGATGCTCCGGGAGGTCCGGCTTCCTTCATCAGGTCGACGTAGAAGGTAAGCGCCTTCTTCCATTCCGGCTGATCGAACTGCGGCTGCCACTTTTCGTCAAACCAGCGCGCACCGAAGGAATTGGCCATGGCGGTCAAAAGCGCCATGTTCTCGCCCCAGCCGGCCTTGCCGCGCAGGCAGATGCCGTAAGTCTCGGTGGACTTGTCCGTCATCTTCTTGGCGGCTTCGGCGATCTGGTCCCAGGTCGGCTTTTCAGGAATCGTGACGCCCGCCTTTTCGGCGAGATCCTTTCGGTACATGACCATGGCGCTCTCGCCATAGAACGGCGAGGCATAGAGTTTGCCGTCGACCGAGACAGCATCGCTGATGGCAGGCAAAAGGTCGGACTTGTCGTAGGCATCGCCAAGACCCTCGAGCGGCAGGAGCCAGCCCTGCTTGGCCCAGATCGGCGTTTCATAGGTGCCGATGGTCATGATGTCATACTGGCCGCCCTTGGTGGCGATGTCGGTGGTAACACGCTGACGAAGGACGTTCTCCTCGAGTGTTACCCATTCGAGCTTGATATCCGGATTTTTCGTCAAAAAGTCATCGGTCAATTTCTGCATGCGCACCATGTCGGCATTGTTGACGGTGGCGATGGTCAGCGTGGTTTCCGCGTGCGCGAAACTCGCCATGGCGAGCACCGATGCAGCGCCGAGCAGAAGCGTTCTCGTTAACATCTCATTCCTCCCGAATGTTATGAGCATTTGCTAGCTTGTTGAGCAAATACTCACACAACGGCAAAACAAGTCAAGCGCAATTCGTCGCTGCGTTGCAACATAAGACCAAGCAGAGTGATATTTACTTTTCGCCGAGAAGCATTTCCGCCGTTTGCTCATCGGTAATCAAGCCGTTGATAAGCCTGCCTTTTATGGCCGCGGAAATCCCTTGCATCTTGCGCGCGCCCATAGCCGTGGCGATTACCATGGCGGTCTCGCAAGAAGGTATCGGCGCGCTGGCCACGCGCTCGTTCGTCAGCCCTGCAATGGGCGATCCATTACGGTCGAAAGCGCGGCCGATGATCTCGCAGACGCCTCCAGCGCGGCGCAGGGCGTCGAGTTCCTCGCGCGAAATGAAGCCGTCGACAAAAAGCGGCGCCTCGTCGCCAAGATCACCGATGCCAAGAAACGCGACGTTGGCCATGGCGGCAAGTTCCAGCACGGGACGGATCATCGCCTGCGCATGCAGAAGTTCGCGCTCCTCCGGGGAAGAGGCAATGACCGGGAGCGGCATTGGGAAGGACCGCGCCTTGATCTTGTCGGCAATATTGAAAATGACGTTGTAATAGGCGGCCGAGCCATCCGGCGAAATATTACCGGTCAGTGAGACCACCTTGTGTTGCGGGCATTCGATCGGCGACAGCTGCTCGATCGCCGCCTTGAGCGTGCGCCCGGTGCCGATGCCGAGCACGATCGGGGTTTCTGATTTCAGCCAGCGCGTCATTTCGGCTGCGGCCGCATCGGCGACACCGAGTGTCGTCGAGGTCGAGCCCGGATCGGTCGGCACAACCTCCGTCATCTTCAGGCCGAAACGCTCGCGCAGTTGCGCGGCGAGGTCGAGGCAGCGCGCGATCGGATGGTCAAGCCTTACCTTTACGAGACCTTCCGAGACGGCGAGCGAGACCATGCGCTGCGCCGACTGGCGCGAAATGCCGAGCTTGGCTGCGATCTCATCCTGCGTATTGCCGGCCACATAATAGAGCCAGCCGGCACGGGCCGCATCGTCGAGCCGCGTTGTGGTAACCTCCGGCTTACTCATTGGCTGCCCCGCCCTTAAGCTCCTCGCTTTGCTCGGGGGCCTGGTGATGCCCATCTGAGTGACCGAGATCACGCTCGGGCCAGACAATGTCGCGCACGCGCTGCTTCAGGACTTTTGCCTCGGGAAAGCCGCCATCGCGCTTGCGCTCCCAGATGCATTTGCCATCGACCTGGATCTCGAAAATGCCACCGGTTCCTGGAACAAGCGCCACCTCACCAAGATCGGCGCCGAAGGTCGACAGGAGTTCCTGTGCCATCCAGGCGGAACGCAGGAGCCAGTTGCACTGAGTACAATATTGAATGGTGATGCGTGGTTTTGACGTCATGCTTCTTTAGATATCACTTTCCTTTCCTATTGGAAGCAGCAGCATGAAAAGGGGCACCCGATGGGGCGGGTTCGCTTATCGGTGCCTCCCCTCGCCAGCGCGTCCACCCACACGTAATCCCCGCCCGCAATTCCCAACTGTTCTTCCCGCCACCTCCTGACAGGAGGTTGTCAGGAGGCCTGCGCTATATTTCAGTTCAAAGATACCACGAGCGGGAGGGAACGATGATGGACGCGAGGCCCGAGACAATCGGCAGTGCCGCTGATTTCGATTTCCTCATCGGCGACTGGAGCATCCGCAATCAGCGGCTCAAGCATCGTTTTGTCGGCTCGGATGAGTGGGATGAGTTCCCGGCGACATCGCGCGTCCGCAAGCTCTTGCAGGACACCGCCAATATCGACGAGATGGATATTCCGGAGAAGGGCTTTGCCGGCCTGACGCTGCGCCTCTTCAACCCGCGCGATGGTTCCTGGTCGCTGCATTGGGCCGACAGCCGCAGTAATTGCCTGTTTCCGCCGGTCATCGGCCATTTCGATGGCGGCAAGGGTATCTTTTACGGTGACGACACGGATGACGGCGTGCCGGTTCGCGTCCGCTTCCTTTGGACCCCATCCCCCGAAAAGCCGCTGTGGGCTCAGGCCTTTTCCGCGGATGGCGGCGAGACCTGGGAAACCAACTGGCTGATGGAATTCACAAAGCGCGGCTGAACCGAGCCGCGTTTACGCCGAGCCTGACCGAAGTCGCGGACATCCTCCCAAGCCCGCACTTCGGCCGGCTTGGTGTAGAACCTCAACTGCCGCTCACCTGCTCTTCCTGTTCCACCGTCAGCGGCTTGATGCCGGGTGTCGGAGGTTCGGGGCGGTCGCCTTGGATGACCGGCGCGGGCGGTGGGGCAACGTTATTTACCGTCGTACAGGCGGAAAGCGCGGCGAAGATGAGCCCAACCGCTGCGACATGGCGGGCTTGCCGTAGCGCCGTTCCGAAATTGCCGCTGGCGCTGTCGCTCACCTTGCTCAGTTGTCGCTCATCTTCAGCGCCTGGATGAACGCTTCCTGCGGAATCTCCACCTTGCCGAACTGGCGCATGCGCTTCTTGCCTTCCTTCTGCTTTTCCAGAAGCTTGCGCTTGCGCGTCACGTCGCCGCCATAGCACTTGGCTGTCACGTCCTTACGCAGCGCCGAGATGGTCTCGCGCGCGATGACCGTGCCGCCGATAGCCGCCTGAATCGGGATCTTGAACATGTGCTTTGGGATGAGATCCTTCAGCTTCTCGCAAAGGTCGCGGCCGCGCTTTTCTGCCGCTGAACGGTGCACCATCATCGACAGCGCATCGACCGGCTCGGCGTTGACGAGCACCGACATTTTGACGAGATTGCCCTCGCGATAGTCAGACAGGTGATAATCGAACGAGGCATAGCCCTTGGAGATCGATTTCAGGCGATCGTAGAAGTCGAACACCACTTCGTTGAGCGGCAGGTCATAGGTGACCATGGCGCGCTTGCCGACATAGTTCAGATCGATCTGGATGCCGCGCCGGTCCTGGCACACCTTGAGGATCGCCCCGAGATAATCATCCGGCGTCAGGATCGTTGCGCGGATCCACGGCTCCTCGATCGAGGCGATCTTCATCACTTCCGGCATATCGGCGGGATTGTGCAGTTCACGCTGCGTGCCGTCGGTCATGTTGAGCTTGTAGACGACGCTCGGCGCCGTGGCGATGAGATCGAGATTGAACTCGCGCTCCAGCCGCTCCTGGATGATTTCGAGGTGGAGCAGCCCGAGGAAACCGCAGCGGAAGCCGAAACCGAGCGCTGCCGAGCTTTCCATTTCGAAGGAGAACGAAGCGTCGTTGAGGCGCAGCTTGCCCATGGCGGCGCGCAAATCCTCGAAATCCGCCGCATCGACCGGGAAGAGGCCGCAGAAGACGACCGGCTGCGCCGGCTTGAAGCCGGGCAGGATCTCGGCGGTCGGGCGCTTGTCCTCGGTGATCGTATCGCCGACGCGCGTATCGGCGACTTCCTTGATCGAAGCGGTGATGAAGCCGAATTCGCCGGGGCCGAGCTCATCGACAGCCAGCATCTTCGGCGTGAACACGCCGGTCCGCTCCACGGGATATCTGGCGTCCGTTCCCATCATGCGGATGGTCTGGCCCTTCTTCAGCACGCCGTCGATGATGCGCACGAGAACGATGACGCCGAGATAGGCGTCATACCAACTATCGACCAGCATCGCCTTCAGCGGCTTGTTGCGGTCGCCCTCGCGTGGCGGCGGCAGCTGGTTGACGATGGCTTCAAGCACATCCGGAATGCCAAGGCCGGTCTTGGCCGAGATCAGCACCGCCTGGCTTGCATCGATGCCGATGACTTCCTCGACCTGCTCGCGGATGCGCTCGGGCTCGGCGGCCGGCAGATCGACCTTGTTCAACACCACGACGATTTCGTGATTGTTGTCGATGGCCTGGTAGACATTGGCGAGCGTCTGCGCCTCGACGCCCTGGCTGGCATCGACGACGAGCAGCGAGCCCTCGCAGGCCGAAAGTGACCGCGACACCTCATAGGCGAAATCGACGTGGCCGGGCGTATCGATGAGGTTGAGGACGTAGTCCTCGCCGTTCTTTGCCTTGTAATTGAGGCGTACGGTCTGCGCCTTGATAGTAATGCCGCGCTCGCGCTCGATATCCATCGAGTCGAGCACCTGCTCCTTCATGTCGCGCAGATCGAGCCCGCCGGTCGATTGGATCAGGCGGTCGGCAAGAGTGGATTTGCCATGGTCGATATGGGCGACGATGGAGAAATTGCGAATGTGATCAAGTGGTGTGGTCATGAGCGCCACATAGAGCATTTCCCGCCGATTTGGAAGGGCGCGGCGGCAAGGCGGCATGGTTCAGCGCAGATAATTTTACCCGGGTATATTGACGACGCTATTTTACCCGGGTAAAAGAAGCCGTCGAACAAGGAAACAGTCATGGAAATTGCGCAAGAAACATACACAGCCTTCAAGGGCGTGGAGAAAATCGCCAGCGGGGCAGCGGCCGAAGTCGCGCTGAAGGCAAAGGGCGCAGGCAGCGACGGCGCCGCAGTCCTGATCTTCGAGGACTCCACGGGCCGGCAGGTAGACTTCGACCTCTCGGGGACTGAGGCGGAGACCGTCGCGCGGCTCGATCCCACCGCGCAGCGTGGACCCGGCCGGCCGAAGCTCGGCGTTACTGCCCGAGAAGTGACACTCCTGCCCCGGCAATGGGAATGGCTCGCACGCCAGCCCGGGGGCGCATCGGTTACGCTGCGCAAGCTCGTCGATGCCGCGCGCAACTCAACCTCGGCGCGCGAGCGCAAGCGGCAGGCGCAGGAAGCCGCCGACCGGTTCATGATGGCGATGGCCGGGGATCTTCCACACTATGAGGAGGCTGCGCGCGCGCTGTATGCAGCTGATTTTGCGCGGTTTAGCGAGCTCACCGAGGTCTGGGCTGAAGACATTCGCAACCATGCGCGACGGCTGGCCGAACCAGCGTTCGACTGGCCCGATGCCGCCGTGTAGTGGCAAAGGGGCGCCGGCGCCAGTGGGCGTCGGCGCCGAGCGCCACTAACGGTCAAACGCCGATCTTGCCCCCGCCCTTTTTGGTGATGGCAACGACGGAAGGGCGAACCGGCATATCATCTTTGAAATCCGGCCAGCGCGTCGACAGGTCCTCATAGTAGGAGGGGCGGCCGAAGCCTTCCCAGTCCTCGCCGCCATCGCCAGGATGCTGCACCGCCACCATCATCGTTGCCATGTCCGGCAGCATCAGCGGGCCGCACATTTCCGCGCCGACTGGCACACGGAAAAAGAGTTTCGATGTGGTGCGGGCCGGGCCAGCGATATCAACCGCCCAGATACCGTCGGTGCGGCCGGTTTCCTTCGGCGAGTTGCCGTCCGTCGCGACCCAGAGCCGGCCGTCGGCATCGACAGCGCAATTATCAGGCATGCCGAACCAGCCATTCTTGGTCGTGTCGGTAGAGAAGGACGCGCCGACACCCGCAACCGATGGATCGCCGCATTTCAACAGGATTTCCCACTTGCCCTTGGTGGCGGCAAAATCGCCGCCGTCCTCGGTGATTTCGATGATGTGGCCGAAGGCGTTCTTGGCGCGTGGATTGGCGGCGTCGATCTGGTCGTCCTTGCGCTTGGTGTTGTTGGTCAGCATCACATAGACCTTGCCGTTGACGCTGTTCGGCTGGATATCTTCGGGTCGATCCATCTTGGTCGCCCCAAGCAGATCGCCGGCGCGGCGTGTCTCGATGAGCACGTCGGCCTGCGAGGCAAAACCGTTCTCCGCGTTGAGCGGACCCGAGCCATGGACGATGGGAAGCCATTCTACGCCGCCTTCCGCATCGAATTTCGCGACATAGAGCGTGCCATCGTTGAGAAGGTCCATATTGGCGGCACGATCGTCCGGATTGAATTTGCCGGACGTGACGAATTTGTAGACATAGTCGAAGCGGGAATCATCGCCGAGATAAAAGACGACCTGACCGCCCTTCGCGACGATCGATTCAGCGCCCTCATGCTTGAAACGGCCCATCGTCGTGCGCTTCTTCGGTACCGACGTTGGGTCGTTGACATCCACCTCGACGACCCAGCCGAAGCGGTTGGCCTCGTTCGGCTCCTTGGCAAGATCGAAGCGATCGTGGAACTTGCCCCACTCATAGGCGGTTTCGGGAATGCCGAGCCGCTTGTAGTTTTCAGCTTCCTTGCTGTCCTTCGGCAGTTCACCGCTGAAGTAGCCGTTGAAATTCTCCTCCGACATCACATAGGTGCCCCAGGGCGTGACGCCGCCGGCGCAGTTGTTCATCGTGCCGAAGACCTTGGTACCGGAGGGATCGGCGTTGGTCTTGACGCGGTCATGGCCGGCAACGGGACCGGTAAGCTGCATTTCGGTATTGGCCGTGATGCGGCGGTTCAGCTTGCCATCCTTCACCACCTGCCACTTGCCTTCGACTTTCTTGATTTCGACAATGGTGCCGCCGTGGGCCGCCATTTCGATATCGACGCGTTTCCGGTCGGCCGGCGCGACTTCGATCTTGCCCTCGACGACCTTGACGATGCCGGGGAACATCAGATGCTCGTTCGTATATTCGTGGTTGACCACAAGCAGGCCGTGCTCGGAAGAGCCGTCGATCGGGATAAACCCGACATAGTCATTGTTGTAGCCGAACTGCTTCGCTTGGGCTTCGGGGCTCTGGTTCTTCGGGTCGAACTCCGGTGAATCGGGGAAGAGGGCGTCGCCCCAGCGCAGCAGCACATCCGCATCGTAACCGGAAGCCACATGGTGCTTCTGATCGATGCCGGCCTCGACTTCCTCAAAGACAAAAGCCGATTTTTCCTCGGCGCGGGCATCGTCAGCAAGCATGAGGGCCATCGGGCTGACGGTCGCCGCGATGGCCGAAACCGCGAGCGAGCCTTTCAGGAAACCGCGGCGCGAAAAACGCGAAGCGATGATCTCGCCCATCGTAGGGTTGTCGGTCTGGTTATGACCCGGCCCGTCGTTTTCTTCGAGCAGGCTGGTGCGAAACGGTTGGGATTGGTCGTTCATGGCTCACCTCTGGCTATCTGGCTGGGGGGACGAAACCCGAGCCTACCGCCCTCTTGTGACGACCAAGTAACAACCGCACCGGTCTTTTGCCTCAAGCCGCTGCGATCATCCCGCCATAGATGTCGAGATCGACATTTCCGCCCGAAAGGACGACGACGACGGTTCTGCCTTCGATATCGACCTCGCCGCTGGCGAGCGCCGCGAAGGCCGCACAGCCGCCCGGTTCGACGATCAGTTTCAGGTGATTGGCGGCGTCGCGCATGGCTCCGCGCACCGCGCTGTCCGACACTGCGATGGCGCCGGCGAGATTGTGCTTGTTGATCGGGAAGGTGAGTTCGCCCGGCTGCGGCGTCAGGATGGCGTCGCAGATCGAACGGTGGCCGGCCTCGTTGGTGACGCGCTCTCCGGCAATAAGCGAGCGGCGCAAATCATCGAAATGCTCCGGTTCCGCACCCCAGATTCGCGTCCTCGGCGAACCGGCCTTAACCGCGACCGAGATGCCGCTGATCAGGCCACCGCCCCCGGTCGGCACGAAGAGGTCATCGATTTCAAATCCGCGTTCCTTCGCTTCCGCCACGAGTTCGAGACCGATCGTGCCCTGCCCGGCCATGATCGAGGGGTCGTCGTAGGGTGGCACGAGAATCATGCCACGGTCCTCGATGAAGGGTGTCGCTACATCGTCGCGGTTCTGGTTGTAGCGGTCGTAGAGGACGACTTCAGCGCCATATGAGCGCGTATTGGCGATCTTGGTCTGTGGCGCATCGCTCGGCATGATGATTACTGCGTTGATGCCAAAGAGCTTTGCGGAGCTCGCAACGCCCTGCGCGTGATTGCCGGAGGAATAGGCGATGATGCCCCGTTCGCGCTCGGCTTCGTTAAACTGGCTTATGCGGTTATAGGCGCCACGAAACTTGAACGAACCGGTTCGTTGAAGGCATTCCGGCTTGAACAGGATGCGCGCCTTGTATTTGGCATTGAGCGCTTCCGATTCGACAAGCCGCGTCGATGCCAACTGTCCCTGAAGCCGCCCGGCCGCGGCCTTTACATCTTCTATACCAACGGCAAAATCCTGACTGTCCATGCGGCCCTCGCTGGCGAATAATGGCAATGGCGAATTCATAGCACTGCGATCGGCTCACAGCACCCAAATCATTGTCATCATTGTAGCAGGATCGGCGCTGGCGCGCCGGGGCTTCTCAAGCCCGATCGGCTTCGGCCCGACGCGCAAGAAACGCCGGCAGTTCGGCGATGGAACCGAGAATGGCGTCGCTCAACGGACCGAGATCATCGAGCGTGCTGTTGCCCGAGAGAACGCCGATTGCGAGGCCCGCGCCCGCGGCATGCGCCATCTCGAGATCATGCGCATTGTCGCCAACCATGGCGATGGCGGCGGGAGCGATACCGGTACGCTCGGCGAAGAGATGCAGCTGGTCGGCATGGGGTTTGGCGCGGGCGACAGAATCGTAACCGATTATAAGGGTAAACAGGGCAGTCAGCCCGAGTGCCTCGGCTGTTGCGCGTGCGCCGGCCTCGGAATCATTGGTGGCGATGCCGAGCACGTAGCCTTGCGCCACCAGCGCTTCCAGGGTTTCGCGCAAGCCGTCAATGCCGACAGCGCGGCGGGAGCCTTCGCTCACCGCATAATCGTCGTAGGCGCGAATGCGTTCGCGCTTTTCCTCAAGCGTCAGTTCGGGATGCCAAAGGTCGACGATATCGTGAATCGTTCCGGCAGCGACAACAGAGCCGCCGCGGAACTTTTCCATCTCCCAATCGTACCCGCCCGCCTCGACGAGCGCCCGCGCCTTTGCTTCATCGCCTGCAGCCGCCTCGCGGGCAATCTCCATGGTGATGCCGAACCAGGTGCGGTTGAAATCGACAAGCGTTCCGTCCTTGTCGAACAGAATTCCACGAATCTGCGCCGAGCGGGTGGTTGCCATCATGCCTCCAGGGAGCCCGGACGCGCCGTCTCCGAGCGCTTCGAGCCGAGGAGCTTCAGCAGGTCGTCGCCACGCCGGGTATAGCGGTGGCTGCGCCGCGTCAGAATCCGCCCGGCCTGCGGCGCGGTGAGGACAATGTCGCCGCCTGCATCGCCCGGAATGGTGACAACCGTCACGAGCTTGTCGCCCTCCTTAACCTCTGCGCCGATCTCGACGTGGAAGAGGATCATGCCGCCCTGCGGGGCGCGGATCATTTCGACATTTTCGAGCGGGGTCACCGGCCCTTTGAAATCGACATCGAGTTTTACTGCCGCATCGGTGATGACGCCGCGGTGCACGAGGAAACGGTAGAGACCAAGGGCATCCGACCTGCCCGTCTCAACGCCAACATCGGCAATTCCGCGAAACTCGACGGTCGTGACCGCCCGGCGATTCACATTGCGTTCCTCTTTTGACAGCTGGATCACCGGATGGGCGCAGGCCTCCTCGAATGCGGCATCTGCGGTGCTGCTCCAGGAAAGGATGACGGTCGATCCGAGCGCCGAGGCCAGATCGTACATTTCAGGCAGAAATGCCTGATGGATATAGACATAGCTTTCGCTTTCGTCATCGCAATGGAGATCGAGGACGATTTCATGCGGCAGCGCGAGGCGCAGAAGCTGGGCTTTCAGCCTTTCAGCCAGAGATTTTGGCGCATCCACGCCCGGAAGACCCGACGTGTCGAAGCCTTCAAGCAAGGGAAAGGAGCGGTTGAAATTCACGCTCGAGAAATAGTCGAAGCGGCCAAGATGCTCGTGCGCCAGCCATTGTGCCGAGGCGATCGGATTGGCTTGGGGGACGACCGTGATGTTGCCGGCTAGGCGACCATCGCGCTCGGCCTTCTCCAGCATCGGAATGAGAAAATGCAAGGCAGCCTGACCGGGAAGCTCGGAGCCGTGCAATGATGATTGCAGATAGGCAGTGACGGCCTTGTCGTCCTTGCCCTCAAAGCGCAAGACGCGCAGTTCAATGCTGTTGCCCGGCACATCACCGGCCAGCGTGATCGTTTCGGTCTTCATCGTTCTCTCCCGAGTATGCTTGGTATGATTGTTGGAACCTTAGGCCTATTTGCCACGCCTCTTGCGCAGGTGGGCGACAAGACCTTGCGTCGAAGCGTCCTTGTCCTTTGCCGTTTCCGCACCGGAAACCACGGGCAGCAACTCTGTCGCCAGTTCCTTGCCGAGCTCAACGCCCCATTGATCGAAGGCGTTGATCCCGAAAATCTGCGCCTCGACAAAAACGCGGTGCTCGTAGAGCGCGATCAGCCGGCCAAGCGTATAGGGATCGAGCTTGTCGTGAATGATGGTGATCGAAGGCCGGTTGCCGGTAAAAACGCGGTGCGGCGCAAGCCGCTTGACTTCGGATTTCGACAGGTTTTTGGCGGCAAGCTGCGCTGCCGCCTCCTCCAACGTGCGTCCCTTCATCAGCGCTTCCGACTGGGCAAGGCAGTTCGCCATCAACATCTCATGCTGGTTGTCGAGATTGGGCTCGTGCCCCTTGGCCGCAACGATAAATTCCACCGGAATCGTATCGGTTCCCTGATGCAGAAGCTGGAAGAACGCATGCTGTCCATTCGTGCCGGGCTCGCCCCACACGACAGGGCCGGTCGGACCGGCGACCGGCTTGCCGTCGATCGTCACACCCTTGCCGTTCGATTCCATGTCGAGCTGCTGCAAATAGGCCGGGAGCCGGGCGAGGCGTTGATCGTAGGGAATGACCGCGCGGCTCGTATACCCGGATATGGCGCGATGCCAGTAGCCGACAAGGCCGAGCATGATCGGCAGGTTTTTCTTCAACGGCGTCTTGCGGAAATGCTCGTCCATGGCGTGGGCGCCATCGAGAAAACGGCCGAAATTCTCCGGTCCTATCGCGATCATCAGCGGCAGGCCGATTGCCGACCAGATCGAATAGCGGCCGCCGACCCAATCCCAGAAACCGAAGATGCGATCGGCCGGAATGCCGAAAGCGTCGACCTTGTCGAGCGCTGTCGATACGGCCGCAAAATGCTGTCCGACAGCCTCTTCGCCAAGCGCATCGGCGATCCATTTGCGTGCCGCCTTGGCATTGGTCATGGTTTCGATGGTCGTGAAGGTTTTCGACGCAACGATGATCAGTGTCGTTGCGGGATCGAGTTTAGCGAGCGTATCGGCAATATGGGCGCCATCGACGTTGGAGACGAAATGAGCGCGAGGGCCGTCATGATAGGGCGATAGCGCAAGTGTCGCCATGGCGGGGCCGAGATCCGACCCGCCTATGCCGATATTGACGATATCGGTGATCGGCTTGCCCTTCGAACCCTTGATCGCACCCGAACGCAAGCCATCGGCAAACGCGCCCATACGGTCAAGTACATCCTTGACGCCGGGCATGACGTCTTCACCGTCGACCTTGATCGGCTTGCCGGACCGGTTGCGCAGGGCGACATGCAGCACCGCGCGGCCCTCGGTATTGTTTATTGGTTTGCCGGCAAACATCGCGTCGCGACGCTCTTCGACCTTCGCCGCCCTGGCGACGTCAGCAAGCAGAGCCATCGTATCGTCGTTGACAAGACACTTCGACCAATCGAGCAGGAGATCATCGAGTTCGAGGGAATAGCGGGAAAAGCGCTTCGGATCCTTGGCGAAGGCGCTGCGCATATTGCGCGGGGCGCCGTTTTTCCAGTGATCCTTGAGAGCCTTGACCGAACGTTTTACTTCGTTCGCTTGTTCTGACGCCATTTTCGTCTCCTGCAACAATGCTTCGGGCGTGGGCAAACTGCCACTCAAACGGTTTGAATTCAATTCATCGAAGGGAGAATCTCATGCTTTCTTCGCTGCGGCGAACATGCCTTGCCAATTGCGGGAAAACTGCGGCACGCGCCGCTTCATTTTCATCGCAAAACCATCTAGCCTCCGCTTCGGGAGGAGCCAATCATGGATTTGACTGGAGAGGAACGGATCGTCGCACCGCGCGATGCCGTATGGAAAGCGCTGAACGATCCGGAGATTTTGAAAGCGTGCATCCCGGGCTGTGAAAGTCTGGAGAGGATCTCAGATACCGAGCTTGCAGCAGTTGTCGGCGTCAAGATGGGACCGGTCAAGGCACGCTTCAAAGGCAAGGTCGAGCTTTCCAATCTCAATCCGCCCCAATCCTATACGATCTCCGGTGAAGGCACCGGCGGGATTGCGGGTTTTGCCAAGGGCGGAGCCGACGTAACGCTTATCGACGAGGGCGCGGAGACCGTGCTCGCCTACGTCGTCAATGCCGATGTCGGCGGCAAGATCGCCCAACTCGGCAGCCGCCTGATCGCATCGACCTCGAAAAAGCTCGCGACACAGTTCTTCGAGAACTTCAATGCGGCGGTGAGCGGCGGGTAGAGCAGGCAAGAAATGCGCGGATCCTTCTTCCTGTCGCATTTTCCATAGGCCGTGACGGAAAGCCGTTTGGGTTTAGGGGATCGAAGGCGGGTATCTTTCCCGGACATATTCGCATTCGGGCAAGGCAACTATGCGCTCCTTTGACTTCATCATCGTCGGTTCCGGTTCTGCCGGCTCAGTCGTTGCCAATCGCCTCTCGGAGAATGGGCGCTACTCCGTGCTCGTGCTCGAGGCGGGCGGCTCCGATCGGCGATTCTTCATCGCCATGCCGCTCGGCTACGGCAAGACCTTCTATGACAAATCCGTCAACTGGATGTACCGCGCCGAACCGGACCCCGGCCTTGCAGGCAATGCCGACTACTGGCCACGCGGCAAGGTGCTCGGCGGATCGAGTTCGATCAATGCCATGGTTTATGTCCGGGGCGCCCGCGAGGATTTCGACGAGTGGCGCGACCGCGGCAATCGGGGTTGGGGCGCTGCCGATGTCTGGCCGATCTTCAAGGCATTGGAGGACCATGACGGCCCGTCGGATACTCTCGGCCGTGGCGGGCCGCTGCATGTCAGCGATTGCTCCAAATTGTTTCACCCGCTTGCCAACAAGCTGATTATCGCGGCGCAGGAGGCAGGCCTCGCCTACAATCCCGATTTCAACGGCGCGAGCCAGGAGGGCGTCGGCGCCTTTCAGCTGACGACGAAGGGTGGCCGGCGCATGTCGGCGGCGCGGGCCTTTTTGCGTCCGGCGATGAAACGGCCCAATGTGACGGTACTGACCGGCGCCTTGGTGACCCGCATCCTCTTCGAGGGCAAGCGGGCCGTGGGCGTGGCATTTACGAGGAATGGCCGCAGCGAAACGGTTAAGGCGGGCCGCGAGGTCATTCTTGCCGGCGGGTCGGTGAACACGCCGCAGCTGCTCGAAATTTCCGGCATCGGCGATCCGGCGCGGCTTTCGCAACTTGGCATCGACGTCGTTTACGCAAACCCGAATGTCGGCGAAAACCTGCAGGACCATCTCGGCATAAATTATACCTATCGCGCCAACGTTCCGTCGCTCAATCAGGTGCTGCGGCCATGGTGGGGCAAGGCGATTGCCGGTATCGAGTATCTCCTGCTGCGCACGGGACCGCTTTCGATCAGCATGAACCAGGGGGGCGGGTTCTTCCGCACCGATCCGTCACGGACGCGTGCGAATATGCAGCTCTATTTTCAGGCGTTCTCGACAATTGTGCCGAAAAATGGCGAGCGTCCTATACTGACGCCAGACCCCTGGCCGGGATTTTCCATTGGCCTGTCGAACTGCCGCCCGACCAGCACCGGCTCGATTCACATCCGTTCGGCCGATCCGCTGCAAGCGCCGCAGATCGTGGCGAATGCCTTCTCGACCGAGCATGACGTTGCCGAAATGCTCGACGCGGTTAAATTCCTGCGCAAGGTAGCGGCGACGCCTACCATGTCGAAGCTGATCGTCGAGGAATTATTGCCGGGACCCGGCTGCCGAAGCGACGAGGAGTTGATCGCCGATTTTCGCAAGCGCAGCGGCACGGTCTACCATCCGGTTTCGACCTGCCGCATGGGACCGGATCCGGCCCGGTCGGTCGTCGATCCGCGGCTGAAAGTGCATGGCGTGGATGGCCTCAGGGTCATCGACTGCTCGATCTTTCCGAACATCATCAGCGGCAACACCAACGCCGCCGCGATGATGGTTGGCGCCAAGGGCGCGGCGCTGGTGCTCGAGGATTTGCAGTAAATCGCCTACCCGTACCGCGCCTCGAGCAAATCGATATCGCGCACCATCTTCGTTGCGACGGCAGTCTCTAGCCGCCGGGCGCGCACCAGCCGATAGATTTCCTGGCGCTCGGCTTTCAGCGCGGTGGTGAACAGCACTTTCTCAACTTCGTCGGTCTGCGCGGTCTGCTCGCGCTCTTCGCCGAGACGCATGCGGCCGTCAATGCGCTTGCGGTAGAGTTCCATGATCTGCGCCGCCACATCCGCGTAGAGATCGGCATCCGGCCGGCCAGCGGCGAGATCGTGCTGCGCGCGCTCGACCGCCATGATGGCCGCTTCTGCGGCGGCGATTCGGGCGTAATCTTCCTCCTTGCGATGCGAGGCCTCGACAGGAACCTCGATATTGTTCAGCAGGCGTGGAAGGGCGATGCTGGCAACCACAAGCGAGAGGATGATGACGCCGGCCGCAAGGAAAATAACGAGATCGCGTGCCGGAAACAGGCTGCCATCATAGAGGAAAAGCGGCAACGTCAGTATGCCGGCAAGCGTTATGGCACCGCGTACGCCGGCAACCGACATGGTGGCGACAAGTCGCCAGCTCGGCCGCACGAGGATCTGCTCGCGCGTTCCTGCCGTTCGTGAGAGGGTAATACTCCATGACGCCCAGACCCAGGCAAATCGCAGCGCGCCGAGCGCAAGCGTGATGACCACGATATACACGACTAGCCACCAGGGCGACGAGCGACCCGCGGCGATGTTCTCGACCGCTCCGGAAAAGATGCCGGGAAGCTGTTCGCCGAGCAGGACGAAGATTGCGCCATTGGCGGCGAACTGCACCGTATCCCAGACAGCCGTGCGGCGCACGCGCGTGACGGCCAGCGCCTGACCGGTGATCTCGGCATAGCTCATGGTGATGCCGGCGGCGACGGCGGCGAGGATGCCCGAGGCATGGACATGCTCGGCGAGAAGATAGGCGCCGAATGGAATGAGCAGGCTGATCAGGATCTGCGAGCCGCTTTCTTCACCGAGATGGCGGGCGAGAAAGGCCTTGCCCCTCGTTACGCCGAGCGTGACGCCGACGCCAATGGCGATGCCGCCGATCGCCAGCCAAAGGAAGGTGAAGAATGCGTCCGAAATGGAGAAAGCACCGGTCAGCATGGCCGCGACGGCAAAGCGCATGCAGACGAGGCCGGACGCATCGTTCAACAGCGATTCGCCCTCGAGAATGTGCATCATGCGCGACGGTATCGGCACCCGCGCGGCAATGCCCGACACGGCAATCGGGTCCGTGGGCGATACGATTGCCGCGAGCGCAAAGGCGACGGGAAGCGGGATCGAGGGAATCATCCAGTAAATGAGATAGCCGAGGCCTACCACCGTGAAGACAACAAGGCCGAGCGCCATTTCGAGGATAATGCCCTTATCGCGAAAGAGCCCCTCCTTCGGGATGCGCCAGCCATCGAGGAAGAGCAGCGGCGGCAGAAACAGGAGGAAGAAGATATCCGGATCGAGTTCCACGCGTATGGTCGTCACCGAGGCGATGAGTGCACCGAGCCCGATCTGCACCAGCGGCAGCGGCACTGGCAGGGGCAGCGCGCGCACGATGGAGTCGCTGACCACAACGGCAAGGAGCATCAACAGGATGACGGTAATGGTTTCCACAGTTGATCCGATTCGATCCGGTGATTTCAGGTTGCCACTGCTTTGTCGAGACGAACCTTGGCAACTTTGTGCCCGGATGTCACCAAATCGATGAATCGCCAGACTTGGGTAGAATGCCGGACATCCAGTTTTTACGTTTACGTTAATGTAAATACTTGCCAGCGCAGCGCCTCTCGCAATAGATAGCAGAGTTGGGTAGCATCGAACGCGGTGGGGAGATTGCGTTCGGGTTTGGGAAGCAAGCAGGGAGGTTTAGTGTGGCCAAAGAGACAACACGCAGGAGCAAATCCGCGCCGTCCACGGACCGTGAAGCAGCGAAGACTGCTACGGCGTCCGTAAAAAGGACGTCCGGAACCGCCGCCAAGGCGAGTGCCGATGGTGTGGCCAAGGCCGCGGGCAAACCGGCAGCGAGGACGAAGGCTGCCGCCAATACGACGAAGCCGAAGGCAGCTGCCAAGCCTGGCACGGCCGCGAAGAAGGCGGCCCCGAAAGCCGCGTCAAAACCTGTTGACGAAAAGCCGGCGGCGCGGCCGAAACAGGCAAAGCAGGCAGCGCAGCCAGTCGCCCACGCCCCGGCTCAGCCGACACCCAAGTTCTGGGTGAGCAATTATCCCGACGGCGTGCCGGCCGAAGTGACCTCGCCGTACGAATCGGTCGCCGATCTTTTCACGCGCGTATTCAGCGACTATGCCGAAAGGCCTGCTTTCAACTGCATGGGCGTGAGCATCACCTACACGCAGCTAAAGAATTATTCCCGTGCGCTTGGGGCATGGTTTCAGTCACGCGGGCTCGAAAAGGGCGACCGCATCGCGGTGATGATGCCCAACATACTGCAATACCCGATCACCATCGCCGCCATACTTCGGGCCGGCTATACGGTGGTCAATATCAATCCGCTCTACACGCCGCGCGAGCTCGAGCATCAGCTCAAGGACAGCGGCGCCAAGGCGATCGTCATTCTCGAAAATTTCGCGGCAACGCTGCAGAAAGTCATCACCAAAACGCCGGTCCAGCACGTCGTCGTCGCCGCCATGGGCGACATGATGGGTCTCAAGGGTCACGTCGTTAATCTCGTCGTGCGCCGGGTAAAGAAGATGGTGCCGACCTGGTCGCTGCCGGGGCATGTGCCGTTCAAGACAGCGCTCGCCAAGGGCGGCGCCCAAAGCATGCGGCATGTGGAACTCAAGGCGACGGATATTGCCTTCCTGCAATATACCGGCGGCACGACCGGCATCTCAAAAGGCGCGATCCTCACCCATGGCAATATCGTCGCCAATGTGGCGCAGATGAACGTCTGGTGCGACGTTGCCTATCGCCTCAAGGGCCGTCCGAAGGATCTCACCTTCATCTGCGCGCTGCCCCTTTATCACATATTCGCCCTGACGGTGAACGCGATGATGGGCATGCAGCATGGCGCGGTGAATATTCTCATTCCCAATCCGCGTGACATACCGGGCTTCGTCAAGGAACTGCGCAAGCACAAGATGCACATCTTTCCCGGCCTCAACACGCTCTTCAACGGCCTCATGAACAATGAGGATTTCCGCAAGCTCGACTTCAGGGAGCTTATCCTTTCGCTCGGCGGCGGCATGGCTGTGCAAAAGCCCGTTGCCGATCGCTGGAAGGAGATTACCGGATGCGTGATCACCGAGGGCTACGGCCTTTCGGAAACCTCGCCCGTTGCATCGGCCAACCGGCTCGATGCCACCGAATTTTCCGGAACGATCGGCCTCCCCGTCCCTTCCACCGACATTTCGATCCGCAATGACGACGGCAAGGAGCTTGCCCTGCACGATGTCGGCGAGATCTGTATTCGCGGCCCGCAGGTGATGGCGGGCTACTGGAACCGGCCTGACGAAACCGCAAAGGTGATGACGGCGGACGGTTTCTTCCGCTCAGGTGACATGGGTTTCATGGATGAGCGCGGCTTCACCAAGATCGTCGACCGCAAGAAGGATATGATCCTGGTTTCCGGGTTCAATGTCTACCCGAACGAGATCGAGGAAGTTGCGATGGAGCATCCCGGTATCCGCGAAGCGGCAGCGATCGGCGTTCCCAACGATCATTCCGGCGAAAGCGTAAAGCTCTTCATCGTGCGCAAGGACCCTGCCCTCACCGAGGAAGCCGTGCGCGCCTTCTGCGCCGAGCGGCTGACAAACTACAAGCGCCCGCGCTCCGTCGAATTTCGCGACGAATTGCCGAAGAGCAATGTCGGCAAGATTTTGCGGCGGGAACTGCGCGGCTAGAGCCTTGGCGGCCGGTTAGGCCGCCTTCTCGCGCACCTGATAGTCCTTGATCGCCGTGAAGCGGATCGCCTTCCAGCGTTCCGCCTCATAGGACAGCGAGAAGCTGTTTTGAGCGAGGAACACCGGATCATTATCCAGATCATGGGCGATATCGGCGCGGTGCGCATTGATGAAGCGCTGCAACTCAGCCGGATCGTCGGCCGATATCCAGCGCGCAACGGTAAAGCGTGCCGGCTCGAATCCGACCGGCAGGGTATATTCCACCTTCAGCCGCTCGGTAAGGACGTCGATCTGCAGCGCCCCGACCACGCCGACGATGGCCGGCGAGCCGTCATCGGGCAGGAACAGCTGCACGACGCCTTCTTCCGCCATCTGCTGCAGGGCTTCGCGCAATTTCTTGGCCTTCATCGCATCGTCGAGCCGCACCCGGCGCAGGATCTCCGGCGCAAAGTTGGGCACGCCACGGAAGAGAAGATCCTCGCCTTCCGTGAGGGTATCACCGATGCGCAGCGTGCCGTGATTGGGAATGCCAACGACGTCGCCGGCCCAGGCCTCGTCGGCGATCTGGCGGCTGCGCGCAAAGAAGAATTGCGGCGCCGACAAGCTCATCGGCTTGCCTGTGCGCACGAGCTTCGCCTTCATGCCACGGGAAAGCTTGCCCGAACACACGCGCAGGAACGCGATGCGGTCGCGATGGTTCGGATCCATATTTGCCTGAATCTTGAAGACGAAGCCGGTCATCTTCTCTTCTTCGGCCGCGACCTTGCGCGTATCGGCGTCCTGGTCGCGCGGGCTTGGACCGAAATCGCAGAAGGCTTCGATCAAATCGCGCACGCCGTAATTGCGCAGCGCCGAGCCGAAATAGACCGGGGTCAGATGGCCTTCGCGAAAGGCCTGGAGATCGAAGGCGTTGCAGGCGTCGCGGGCCAGCGTCACCTCGTCGATCCAGTCCCGGCGCTCATTTTCGGGCAAGAGCCCCGAGGCCGCATCCGCTTCAGGGCCGTTGACCGGCGTCGGCACTTCTTCCTCGTCGCGGCGGCGCACCGTATTGTCCTTGAGATTATAGGTGCCGGCAAAGCTCTTGCCGCGCCCGATCGGCCAGGTGATCGGCGCCGTGTCGAGCGCAAGCTTCTGCTCGATCTCATCGAGAATTTCGTACGGATCGCGGCTCTCGCGGTCCATCTTGTTGATGAAAGTTACGATCGGGATGTCGCGCATACGGCAGACCTCGAAGAGCTTCAAGGTCCGCGACTCGATACCCTTGGCGGCGTCGATGACCATGACGGCGCTGTCGACAGCGGTCAGCGTGCGGTAGGTGTCGTCGGCGAAATCCTCGTGGCCTGGCGTATCCAGGAGGTTGAAGATGCAATCCTTGTACTCGAAGGTCATCACCGAGGTAACGACGGAAATGCCGCGGTCGCGTTCGATATTCATCCAGTCGGAGCGCGTCTGCATGCGGTCCTTCTTGGCCTTGACCTCGCCGGCAAGCTGGATCGCCCCGCCGAACAGCAGCAGCTTTTCGGTGAGGGTGGTTTTACCGGCGTCAGGGTGCGCAATAATCGCGAAGGTACGGCGCTTGGTGACAGGATGGTCGGCAGAAGACATGAGGAAGGCTCGAACTTTATAGTGAAAGGATTGCGCGCCTTCTATCAGCCAATGCCTTCCACGTCGACACTTGGATTTGGCGAAGGGGTTACAGCAATATTGTATCACGGCGTGATACTCGGCCCTTGACCGCAACTTGTATCACGATATGATACATCTATTTGAGGCGGTGATGATATGTTCGTTCAAGGACAAGCAGACCGAGGCTATTGCATCAGGGAAAAATCCAAAAGGCTTTCCACCGGACATTGTGCGGCGCGCTCATCGGAAACTGACCATGATTGAGTTTGCAACGTCATTGGACGACCTCCGGTCGCCGCCGGCGAACCGGCTGGAAGCCTTGAAAGGTGCGAGGTCCGGCCAGCATTCTATCCGCATCAATGACCAATGGCGTATATGCTTCCGATGGACTCGCGCCGGCGCCATTGACGTGGAGATCATCGACTATCACTAGTTAACGCGGAGACCAGGACCATGACAATCAAGCACTCCTCGCCGCGTCCGGGTGACATGTTGCCCCCTATTCATCCGGGCGAAATCCTGCGCGAGGAATATCTCGTCCCGCTCGATATGAGCGCCGGCGCATTGGCCAAGGCACTTCATGTGCCCCGGACACGCATAGAGCGTCTCGTAGCGGAACAGACCTCGATAACGCCGGACACGGCGTTGCGTTTGGGAAAGTTTTTCAGCACCGCCCCGGAATTCTGGATGAATTTGCAGACGGGCTATGACCTCAAGATTGAGGCTCGTGCAAAGAGGGACGAAATCGAACAGATATTATCGTTGCAGGCCGCGTAGACAGCGAGGTGGAGTGGAGGATAACGGTGGAGAGGGCCGAGCCCCGACCGCGTGTGTGCTCCAGAGGTACTACAAGAAAAGCCGCAAGGTACTCCCGCCCGCTCGAATGCGCTTAAACTGCCGTCTCCTGCCTTGGCAGCGCTACACGACCTCGACACGCCTTGCCGCTTCTTCGGCCATGAATGGCTCGATGGCGATGCGCTTCGTGTTTCGCACAGTCACGAAACTGTTGGGTGGCACCGGCATCCAGTTGCCGGCCTCGCCGTCGAGCGGCTCGGAGACGACGCAGAGCCCGGCGCTCGGCGCAAGGCTAGCGGTATAGAGCGAAGGAGCGAAGCGGTCCGTGGCATAGCGCACGGCGTAAAGCTGCCGGCCGTCGGAAAAGGCGGCCGTCAGTCGGATGAAGGCGGGCACGCCCGCCCGCTCGGCTTCGGCAGTGATGGCGTTGACGGTGCCCGTCAGGGCCGTCGGGGCGTCATCGTCGAGACCGTGTTGCAGCATGAGCAGGAAGATCAGCTCTGAATCCGTGGAGCCCAGCTTTTGCGCATAGAGGCCATCGTCGAGACGCGCCTCCAACCCGCGCCGAAGCTTGTCGAAATGGCCTATCTGGCCATTGTGCATGAAGCTCCATCGACCCGACACGAAGGGATGGCAATTGGCGCGGCTCGTCGCCCCGCCGGTCGAGGCACGCACGTGGGCGAGGAAAAGGTGCGAGCGGATCTGCCGCGACAGGCTTTTCAGGTTCTGGTCCGACCAGGCGGGAAGGATATCGCGGTAGAGGCCGGGCTCGTCGCGTTCGCCATACCAGGCAACGCCGAAACCGTCGCCGTTGGTGCGGGTCTTGGCCTCGTGCGCATCATGGCTCTGTGCGATCAGGGAATGGCAGGGAGAAGCGATGACATCTTCAAGATAGAGCTGCGGTCCAAGATAGGCTGCCCAACGACACATGAATCACCTGGTTAAGAGCAAGTCGGCTCACAATAGCCTGCAATTGCGCCATTGTGAATCGCCTCGATTGGAGTAGCTCGGTAGAAGGGGATTGTGTGCAAAGGATGGATGCTGCAAATCTTGTGAGTTGACGCGTGCCGCCCACTGGTGAAAAAGGTCTCTCATGTCCCAAGAAAACGATTCCGTTCGCCCAAAAAATCCTGCTCTCGGCCTGGTCAGGCTGCCGCACGGTCAGGATATCGACCTGCCCGCCTATGAAACATCGGGATCTGCCGGAATGGATCTGCGCGCAGCGGTTCCGGCCGATCGTCCGCTCCTGCTGTTACCGGGGCGGAGGGCGCTGGTGCCGACCGGGCTGATCTTCGAGGTACCGCAGGGCTTCGAGGCGCAGGTGCGCCCGCGATCGGGCCTTGCCCTCAAGCACGGAATTACCTGCCTCAACACCCCGGGAACGATTGATTCCGACTATCGTGGTGAGGTAAAAGTAATCCTGATCAACCTCGGCGAAGACGACTTCTATGTGGAGCGCGGCATGCGCATCGCGCAGGTCGTCGTGGCGCCGGTGGTGCAGCTTTCGATCGAAGAGCGGCAACATGCCAGCGAGACGGCACGGGGTGCCGGCGGCTTCGGATCAACGGGAACATCATAACAGGACGAGACTCTCAGCGTCCAATTGGAGGCCGGTATGGACAAGGGTTTGGTTTTCCGTCAGCTGCATGAAAGTCCCGAGACCTTCATCATGCCCAACCCATGGGATCCGGGAACCGCTAAATTCCTTGCCTCCATGGGGTTCAAGGCGCTGGCGACCAGCAGCGCCGGGTTTGCCTTTTCGCGCGGCCTCCCCGATGGGGCGATCACCTTCGATGTGATGATGCAGCATTGCCGCGATCTCGTGGCGGCAACTGACCTGCCCATTTCCGGCGACCTTGAAAAGGGCAAGGGCGACAGTGCCGACAGCGCTGGAGAAACCATCTTTGCGGCGGAAGCCGCAGGGCTCGCCGGTTGCTCGCTCGAGGATTTTTCCGGCGATCCGGCACAGCCGATCTACGAGTTTTCCCATGCGGTCGAGCGCGTGGCCGCCGCCGCGGAAGCGGCGCGCGCCCTGAAGGGTGATTTCGTCTTCACCGCGCGGGCCGAAAACTTCCTGCACGGGCGCAACGATCTCGACGATACGATCAGGCGGCTGCAGGCATTCGAAGCGGCCGGCGCCGACGTGCTCTTTGCGCCCGGCATTTCCGACCGTGAAAGCATAGAAACGATCTGCAAATCCGTCTCGAAGCCGGTGAGCGTGCTTGCCCCGGCACCCTTGTCGGTCAGCGAACTCGCATCCATCGGCGTGCGGCGCATATCGCTCGGACCGCGCCTGACGACCGCCGCCTTCACCGCGATCCGGGATGCCGTGCGCGAGGTTCTCGACAAGGGCACCTTCGGGTTCTCTCAAGCGGGTGTGCCTTTCGGCGACCTGCAGCGGCTCTTCTCTCAAGGTATGGACAAGGACAACTGAATGACGCGCCCCGATCTGGTGATTTTCGACTGTGACGGGGTTCTGGTCGATACAGAAACGCTTGCAAACCGGCACCTCGTTAAGATGCTCAACGCCTGCGGCTATGGCATTACCTTCGAGGAAGCGCGCAAGAACCTGTGCGGCATGCCGATGCGCGCAGTCAAGGAGAGGGTTGAAGCCGAAGGCCATCTTCTCGGCGATGATTTTGTCGAGCGCTGGTACGGAGCCATGCCGATCATCTTCGAAGCGGGCGTCGAAGCTATCCCGCATATTGAAACCGTCATAACCGCCGTCAAGAAGGCCGATCTTTCCTACTGCGTCGCCTCATCCGCCAATGTCGAAAAGATGCACCTCACACTCGGCAAGAGCGGGCTGATCGCGCATTTCGCAGAGGTCCTCTACAGCGCCTCCATGGTGGCGCGCGGCAAGCCTTTTCCCGATCTCTTCCTGCATGCCGCGAGCGAAATGGGCGTCGAACCCGGCCGTGCGGTCGTGATCGAAGACAGTGTCGCGGGGACCACCGCCGGCACGGCGGCGGGCATGCGGGTATTCTCCTATTGCGGCGATGAGCATGCCGACCATGAGGGGCTGGCAGCGGCTGGCGGCATTCTCTTTGACGATATGCGAAAATTGCCGACGCTCCTGGGGATTGCCTGATGGCGGACCTCCTCAAAGTCATCGATATGCACACCGGCGGCGAACCCTTGCGGATCGTGACGTCGGGCTATCCCGCCTTGCCGAAAAGCACAATTCTAGAAAAGCGCGCCCAGGTCCGGGATGGCTACGACAATTTGCGCAAGATCCTGATTTTCGAACCGCGCGGTCACTTCGACATGTATGGCGCTGTTCTCGTGGAACCAAACCTGCCGGGGGCGGACCTTGCGGTCCTGTTCATGCACAATGAGGGCTATTCAACCATGTGCGGCCACGCGATCATCGCGCTCGGCCGCTATGCTGTCGATTACGGCCTGGTGCCCAAGGTCGAACCTGTGACGACCGTACATATCGAATGCCCCTGCGGCATGGTGGTTGCTTCCGTAGAAGTAAACGACGGCAAGTCCGGCGGGGTTTCCTTCGAAAGCGTTCCGGCCTTCCTTTTTGCCGCCGACCAGGAGGTGGACCTGCCAGCCTTCGGACCCGTAAAATTCGACGTCGCTTATGGCGGCGCGTTTTACGCGCTTGCCGATGCGACCCAGTTCGGCCTCGAATTCGGACGCCACCCGGCACGCAGGTTCATCGATGCGGCGACCGCCTTGACCGAAGCTGTCAAGGAAGGCGTCCCGCTCGATCATCCCGATCACAAGGACCTTGCTTTTCTTTATGGCTCGATCCTCACCGACGGCAACGACATGTGGAATGAGGCGCCGACGAAGAACGTCTGCATCTTTGCCGATGCGCAGCTCGATCGTTCGCCCACGGGTTCTGGCGTGACGGCCCGGCTTGCCGCCATGCACGCCAAGGGTCAAATCCGCGAGGGCAATGCGCGCATCTTCGAAAGCATCGTCGGATCGCGCTTTGCCGGATTTGTCGCCTCGCAGACAAAAGCGGGCAATTTCGATGCCATCACCGCTCGCGTCTCCGGCCACGCCTATTACAGCGGCAAGGCCGAATTCCTTGTCGAGGCGGACGATCCGCTCGGACAAGGATTCCTCGTTCTTTAACGAAGCACCAATATTATTAAACCAACTGGTTGACTATTATTTTCCGCACTGATATTAAACCGTATGGTTGAATTTCAGACGCCCCATCTCGACGCGATATTCCACGCTCTTTCCGATCCAACACGGCGGGCAATGCTGCACCGGCTTTCAAATGGCGAACACACGGTCAGCGAGCTGGCCACGCCATTCAACATGTCGCTGGCGGGAGCGTCGAAACATATCCGGGTGTTGGAATCGGCCGGGCTCGTGCGCCGCAATGTCCGGGGCCGCACCCATATATGCGAGCTTCAGGCGGCGCGGCTCGCCGAAGCTCAGGAATGGTTGCGGCATTACGAGCGGTTCTGGACGACGCGACTCGACGATCTCGAAAAGCTGCTTCGCGACGAAGATCGAACATCGGCGGGAGCAACTGGACCAACGCCGACCAAACCGGCAGAACCTTGAAATCAAAGGAGAACGAAATGCACCAGCATATTGGAAATGATCGTCTCGGCGTTGTCACCGCACCGCGAACGCTTCGCCTCGAACGTCTGCTGCCGGGCCCGTTGGAGCGAGTTTGGGCCTATCTTACCGAATCCGACAAGCGCGCCAAATGGCTGGCGAGCGGGCCCATGGCCGACTTTGTCGGTGGGCCAGTCAAGCTGACCTTCCAACATTCGCATTTGTCGCACGAAAACACGCCGGCAGAATTTCAGAAATATGAAGGCTCGGGCTTTGAGAGCAAGGTGCTGCGCTATGAGCCGCCGCATCTGCTCGTCATCACCTGGCCCGATGGTGGCCAGGATTCTGAAGTGACGTTCGAACTTTCAGCAAGTGGCAGCGATACGCTTCTGAAACTTACGCATACGCGCCTCGCCAGCACCGATTCGATGGTCAGCGTCGCAAGCGGATGGCACGCGCATCTCGGTGTCCTCATCGACCACCTTGAGGGCAAAGCACCAGTCGGTTTCTGGAGCAATTACCAGCGCGTTCGCGACGAATACAGCCAAGTCATCAAAAATTAATTGCGTTAGCTTCGACTTACCTAGCCGCAGGAGCCGGTGACAGGCCGGCTTCTGCTCCATTCACAAACTGGAACTTGCGCTCCAGAAGGAAAACCGGCTCGTCGGTATAGGTGGTCTCCAGAACCTTCACAAATCCATTCTTCGCCGCGAGCCGCTGAGAGGCAGTATTTTTCGGTGAAATGATGCACACCGCGCGCTCCTGGTTGAAGAACGTGTCGCCCCACGCCACGACGCGTGACAGCGCCTCGCTCGCGTAGCCCTTGCCGTGTGCGTTGGGCGCGAGAACCCAACCCATTTCCGGTGCGTCGCCGAAACCGGGCGTAATCTCGCGCCTGAAATCGGCATAGCCCATCTCACCGATGAATTCCCCGCTCGCCTTGTCTTCCATGGCCCAGAAGCCAAAGCCGATCATGTTCCACAGCCCGCCATAGCGCAGAAGCCGCGCCCAGGATTGCTCGCGGGTCGACAGCTTGCCCGTGATCTGTTCGTAGATCGCCGGATGCTGCCACATGGCATGCACTGCGTCGAAATCCTCGCTGCGGTGCGCGCGCAGGATGATACGATCGGTTTCGAGGATGGGAACTTCGATGGCCATGGGAATTTACTTTCGTCTGTCTAGACATCCACCGTTTGTAAGGCGGGCTGCGATCCTTGCGGCCAGCCGTTCTGCGACTTCATCCTTGCTCATGTCGGGCCATTCTTCGACGCCCGTGCGGGTGACAATGCGCACAGCATTGCGGTCGCCGCCCATGACGCCGGTTTCGTGGCTGACATCATTGGCGACGATCCAGTCCGCGCCCTTCTTGTCAAGTTTCACGCGCGCATTGGTCAGCAAATCCTGCGTTTCAGCGGCAAATCCGACGACGAGGCGCGGTCGCAACTTGCTATGACCAATGCCGGCCAGAATGTCGGGGTTCTCGACCATCTGCAGCGCCGGCGCGGTTTCACCCGGCTTCTTCTTGATCTTTTCGCCGGCCTCGTTCGCCGTGCGCCAATCGGCAACTGCCGCAACCATGACCGCTGCGTCGGCAGGCAAAAACTGCTCAACCGCATCCCGCATTTCCCGCGCCGATTCGACGTGAACAACGCTGACGCCTTCCGGATCCGGAATGGTGACGGGACCGGAAACCAGACGCACGGTGGCCCCAAGGCGCGCAAGCGCCGCGGCTATGGCGTGGCCCTGCTTGCCCGAAGACCGATTGGCGATGTAGCGAACGGGATCGATAGGCTCATGCGTCGGACCCGACGTCATGATAATCGTCTTGCCGGCAAGAGGCTTCGGCCTCCTGTCCAGCAATTTCTCGATTGCCGCCACGATTTCCAGCGGTTCGGCCATGCGGCCGGCGCCGCTCTCGCCGCTTTCGGCCATTTCTCCTGTGCCGGGTCCGACAAAGTGGATGCCGTCTTTTGCGAGGGTTGCGCGGTTGCGCCTGGTTGCCGGATGGTCCCACATCTTCGGATTCATCGCCGGCGCAATCAGCACGCGTTTGTCGGTCGCCATCAGTACAGCCGAGGCCAGATCATTTGCCAGACCATTGGCCATCTTCGCCATGAGATCCGCGGTTGCAGGCGCGACCACAATAAGGTCCGCCTCACGCGACAGGCGGATATGGCCGACGTCGTGTTCGTCCTCGCGCGAAAAAAGCTCGGTGAAAACCTTGTCGGCGGCAAGCGCGCCGACAGCAAGCGGGGTGACGAATTCCTCCGCCGCCTTGGTCAGCACTGGCTGGACGCGTGCACCGCGTTCCCGAAGCCGACGGATCAGATCAAGGCATTTATAAGCGGCAATGCCCCCGCCGAAAATGAGGAGGATTCGCCGGCCCGACAGCGAACCACGCTGGATCGGCGTCTCCGCAGCCACTGTCGTGGGAGCGTGCTCCACCAGATCGCCGAGGATGATACGTGCCTCCTCTTCCATAGAACGGCCATGGGCTGCGGCGCGCACCCGCAATCTTTCCTTGATGGAATCATCCAGATTGCGAATGGTGATACTGGCCATTTGATTGCACTCATTGGATCGCACGGATCGAATATGCAATCATTGCTATCACAAAACGCGGCGAAGGCTCAAGCAAAGAGCTTGTAGGTGATCAAAACAAAGCAGAGTGCAATCACCCAGAGCGCGATTCGCCCAGACCGCGTGTGACGCGCCTCGGCCTTGCCTATTGCCTTGGCGGTCTGCTCGTCAAAGCGAAGGCCGTTTGCCGCCATCGTATCGAGTTCGCGCGAAAGGCGATCGGCGCGCGCCACCAGATCCGGTGCCTGACGGGCAAGGTGCAGGATCGCGTGGGCGCCATCCCGCGCATCGATAAGGATGCCTTGCGGCCCGAGATTCTGTCTTATCCAGCCTCCCACAACCGGCTCCGACGCCTTCCACATGTTGAAATGCGGGTCGAGCGTGCGCGAAACGCCCTCCACCACCACCATTGTTTTCTGCAACATGACGAGTTCTGGACGAGTTTCCATGTCGAAGAGTTCCGTAACCTCGAAGAGCAAGGTCAAGAGCTTCGCCATGGAGATCGTCTCGGCCGGCTGGCCGTGGATCGGCTCGCCAATGGCGCGGATCGCCTGAGCGAAGCTCGCAACGTCATGGTGGTGCGGGACGTAGCCGGCCTCGAAATGAACTTCGGCGACGCGGGCGTAATCGCGGGTGATGAAGCCATAGAGGATTTCGGCGAGAAACCGCCGTTCCTTCTTGCCGAGCCGGCCGGTGATGCCGAAATCCACGGCGACGATATGGCCTTCGTCATCGACGAAAAGATTTCCCGGATGCATGTCGGCATGAAAGAAGCCGTCGCGCAGCGTGTGGCGCAGGAAGGACTGGATCAGCGTTTCGGCGAGGCCGATCAGATTGTGACCGGCCGCCCGCAGCCCCTCGATGTCCGACATCTTGATACCGTCGATCCATTCGAGCGTCAGCACATCCCGGCCTGTCCGCTCCCAGTCAACCTTCGGCACGCGAAAGCCAGGATCATCCTTGGTGTTCTCGCCGATCTCCGAAAGGGCGGCGGCTTCGAGACGCAGGTCCATTTCTATGCGCGTGGTCTGGGCGAGCGTGCGGGTTACCTCGATGGGCCGCAGGCGGCGCGTCGCCGGCACGTAGCGTTCCTGCCACTGCGCGACCAGGAAAAAACTCTCAAGATCGTTGTTGAAGCGCTGCCGCACGCCCGGCCGTACAACCTTGACCGCAACCTTCTCAACCGCGCCAGCAACATTGACATAAGCGGGATGAACCTGCGCAATAGATGCCGCCGCTATTGGTGCGTCAAAGCTTACATAAAGATCGTCGAGCCTCCGGCCGAGTGAACCTTCGATGGCCTTGACCGAGGCTTCCATCGGGAAGAAATCCAGCTGGTCCTGCAGCAACGCCAGATCGTCTGCAACCTCCGTGCCGACCACATCGGGACGCGTGGCCAGAAATTGCCCGAGCTTTACGTAGGATGGTCCAAGCTTGTTGATGGCCCGTGACATGCGCTCCGAGCGGCGCGCGGTCATGGCGCGCCGGCGTGCCAGAAGGCCGGCGACGCGATGGCCAAAGGCGGGAAGACCGCTGAGGCCGTCCGCGGGCAGGGCTGAAATCACGCCTTCACGCGTCATGATCCATCCGGCCCGCATCAGGCGGAATGTCGCTGCTAGCTTACTCATTCAGAATTCACAACTTCCAGCCGGAATGCAGGGCGGCCACTCCACCGGTGAAATTGCGCCAGGTAACGCGCTCAAAGCCTGCCTTGCGGATCATTTCGCCGAAATCGGCCTGGCGCGGAAACTTGCGGATCGATTCGACAAGATACTGGTAGCTGTCGGCATCGCCGGTCACCGCCTTGCCGATCTTCGGGATGGCGTTGAACGACCAGGCATCATAGACCTTGTCGAGGATCGGCAGTTCCACCTCGGAAAACTCAAGGCACATGAAGCGCCCGCCCGGCTTCAGGACACGGAAGGCCTCGGCAAGGGCACGATCAATGTGCGGAACGTTGCGGATACCGAAGGCAATCGTATAGGCATCGAAGTTCGCATCGGCAAAGGGAAGCTCTTCCGCATTGGCTTCGACAAACTCGAGATTCTCCGCGAGGCCCTTCTTCACGGCACGGTCGCGCCCGACGCCGAGCATTGAACCATTGATGTCGAGCACGGTTGCATGGGCGTTGCGGCCGGAGGCTTCCACGATCCGGAACGCGATGTCTCCGGTACCGCCGGCAACGTCAAGGACTTTCCAGTTGGCCGTGCGCGAGGGGGACAGCCAGGCAATCATCGAGTCCTTCCAGACCCGGTGCATGCCGCCCGACATGAGATCGTTCATCACGTCGTAGCGCTTGGCAACGCGGTGAAATAAATCGTTGACACGCGACTGCTTTTCGCCGTCGCTGACGTCCTGAAACCCGAATGAAGTTTCCATGCCGCCATGGGCGCCGGTGCGTTGCTGGCTCATCTCGATTACCTGATCTACTCTATTTGCGGCGAACCATAGAAGATTAGTTCGCGCAACGCTATTGTCCTCTTGCGCGATGAAGCGACGCGTTTGGGTGGCTTGATGGTTCTGAAAGCTGAGTTGCACTGCCATATAGAAGGCGCCGCGTCCGTGCCGCTGGTGCAGCGGAAGGCGGCAAAATACGGCGTCGATGTTTCCGGCTTCATACAGGACGAAAAATTCGTATGGGACGATTTCACGTCTTTCCTTCAGGCCTATGACCAGGCATCCATGCTGTTTCGCACGGAAGAAGACTATGCCGACCTCGCCGAAGATTACCTTTTAGCGCTGAGCCGGCACGATTGCATCTATTCCGAAGTGTTCATTTCCACTGATCACGCGATCAGCGCCGGTCTCGATCCGCGCGCCTACATCGAGGGCCTTGCCGAGGGCACGAGCCGCGCCAAGGCAGCAACCGGAATTGAGGGGCGCCTGATCGCGACGGGCCTGCGCCACAAGGGTCCCGAAGCCGTATTGGCGGCGGCCCGCTATATCGTGGAGAACCCGCATCCGCTGGTCACCGGCTTCGGCATGGCCGGAGACGAACGTATGCATCGCCCGGGTGATTTTGCCGCCGCGTTCAATCTCGCTCGCGATGCAGGCCTCGGCATAACTGTGCATGCGGGCGAGCTTTGCGGCTGGGAAAGCGTGGCCGCCGCGCTCGATGCCATCAAGCCCACGCGCATCGGCCATGGAGTGCGGGCCATCGAGAATCCGGACCTCGTCAAGCGCCTTGCCGCCGAGCAGATCGTCCTTGAATGCTGCCCGGGATCGAACATCGCGCTCGGCGTCTATCCTGACTTTGCCGCCCATCCCTTGCCGGCGCTGGCTCGCGCCGGCGTCCCGGTAACGCTCAATGCCGACGATCCGCCCTATTTCCATACGGATCTTACCCGCGAATATGCCATCGCGGCCAACAATTTTGGCTATGACGAGGCGGGCCTCGTCGCCGTGACCGAGACGGCCCTCAAGGCGGCATTCATCGACGAGGATACGAGGCGTTCATTGATCCAACGTCTCGCAGCGGACAAAACTGTGCGCGCTTCGGTTGAGATCTTTGCGGGACCGGCGCCGAAAGGCTAAGATCGCCGCGTAAAAGAGTGAAGGGGATTTCCATGGGCGTGACGCTCGTTTCTCATCCGCTTGTCCAGCACAAGCTAACCATCATGCGCGACAAGGATACCTCGACCGCCGGCTTCCGGCGGCTCCTGAAGGAAATTTCCCTGCTGCTCTGCTATGAAGTGACGCGCGACCTGCAATTGACCACGATCAAGATCCAGACGCCGCTGGCCGAGATGGATGCGCCGGTGATCGAGGGCAAGAAACTGGTCTTCGCCTCCATCCTGCGCGCCGGCAACGGCCTTCTCGAAGGCATGCTCGATCTCGTCCCGGCAGCGCGCGTTGCACATATCGGGCTCTACCGCGATCACGAAACGCTGCAGCCGGTCGAATATTACTTCAAAGCGCCGGAAGACATCGTTAACCGGCTTATTATTGTCGTCGATCCGATGCTCGCAACGGCAAACTCCGCCATTGCCGCGATTCAGAAGCTGAAGGACCGCGGCGCGAGCAACATCCGCTTCCTGTGCCTCCTCGCGGCCCCCGAAGGTATCGAGCGCTTCACTACGGCGCATCCCGACGTGCAGGTCTTTACTGCGGCGATCGACGATCATTTGAACGAAAAGGGCTACATCGTGCCGGGTCTCGGCGATGCCGGCGATCGCATGTACGGGACGAAATAGCCTTCCGGGGAACCTCGCCCCCTGCAAGGGTGAGCGTGAGATCACAAACTTCTGAAAGTTTGGTGCTTAACCGCCGACGCGCCGCAGGACGGGGCTTACGGTCCGCGGCTTGCGTTCCGAAAAGCTGAACGCCTGCTCGATGGCGCGAACGCCTGCTGCCGCATCGTCGTCGCTGCGTGCATGGACCAATGCAATCGGCTCGCCCGCTTCCATCCTGGCACCGATCGGCTGCAGATCAGTGATGCCTACGGCATGGTCGATGGGATCCTGGGGGCGGATGCGCCCGCCGCCGAGCGCGACCACAGCGACGCCGATGCCGCGCGTATCGATTGACGAGACGAAGCCCGGGGCCGGCGCTTTCACTTCACGGGTAATTGGCGCAATCGGCAAATAGTGGCGGGGCCGCGCCATCAAATCGGTTGGACCGCCGAGGGCAGCCACCATGCGCCCGAAGATCTCCGCCGCCTTGCCGCTGTGAAGCGCTTCGCGGGCCTTCTCCATTGCGAGCTTGTGGTTGGCAGCCAGTTTGCCCGAAACCAGCATTTCGGCGGCAAGCGCAAGCGTCACATCCTCGAGCCGGCTGTCGCGCTTGTCGCCGGTCAGGAAATCGACGGCAATCTTGACCTCCACGGCATTTCCAGCCGCCAGTGCCAACGGCTCGTTCATGTCGGTAAGCAGCGCCGTCGTCATGAGCCCGGCGCCCTGCGCCACCCCCACGATGCTTTCCGCGAGAGCAACCGCGTCGCGGGTCTTCGCCATGAAAGCGCCATTGCCAGCCTTGACGTCCAGCACAAGCGCGTTAAGCCCAGCCGACAGTTTCTTCGACAGGATCGAGGCGGTGATCAGCGGGATCGATTCCACCGTCGCGGTGACGTCGCGGATCGAATAAAAGCGCTTGTCGGCGGGCGCCAGGTTTGCCGTCTGGCCAATAATGGCGCAGCCCACGCTGTGCACCACCCTGCGAAACAAGGCATTGTCCGGCTGGCTGCGATAACCCGGGATCGCGTCCATCTTGTCGAGAGTGCCGCCCGTGTGGCCAAGCCCACGGCCGGAGATCATCGGCACATAGGCGCCGCAGGCCGCAGCGATCGGCGCCAGCATCAGCGAGACATTGTCGCCGACGCCGCCGGTCGAGTGCTTGTCGACAGCGGGCCCGGGCAAATCGGACCAGTCCAGAATATCGCCGGAATCGCGCATGGCGAGGGTCAACGCCACAGCTTCGTCGCGCTTCATGCCGTTGAAGAAAACGGCCATGGCGAATGCAGCGACCTGGCCCTCGGTGATTGAGCCCGAACTCATGGCATTGACGAAAGCGGTGATGTCCGCGGCGTCGAGTGTCTCGCCATCGCGCTTGCGGCGAATGATTTCCTGGGGCAACAGCATGGGTCAGCCAATCTCCCGGATCAGCACCCGGATAATCTTCTGCAGGCGCGCGCCACCCATCGGTGCGATGTCCTTGGTTTCCTCGTGCGAGAGTTCAGCGCCGGTCATGCCGGCACCGTAATTGGTGACGACCGAGCAGGCCGCAACGCGCAGGCCGAAGAACCGCGCGAGAATGACTTCCGGTACTGTCGACATGCCGACCGCATCGGCGCCGAGCGTGCGAGCCATGCGAATTTCGGCGGGCGTTTCGAAGGATGGGCCAGAAAACCACATATAGACGCCGGAGGTGATCTTCTCTCCCGCCTCGCTGGCGGCAAGGATGATGGCGTCCCTGAGCTTCTGGTCATAGGCTGTGGTCATGCCGACAAAGCGTTGATCAGAGGGTTCCCCGATCAGCGGATTGAGCCCCGAATAGTTGATGTGATCGTCGATCAGCATGACGCCGCCCGGCGCGATATCGTGGCGCACTGAACCTGCGGCATTGGTGAGGATCAACATCTCGATGCCGAGGTCCGCAAGCGCTGCAATTACCGGGCGCATGACCGATGCATCGCCCTTCTCGTAGTAATGCGATCGCCCAGCTAGCATAAGGACCGGCTTGCCGGACAAATAACCGGCAACGACTTCTCCGGCATGGCCGGAGACGCCGCTATGCGGGAAGCCCGGCAGGTCGGCATAGGGGATACGGACCGGATTTTCGACGGCATCGACCAACGAGCCGAGCCCCGAACCGAGCACCAGTGCCACGCGTGGCGCAAGGCCGTTGAGCTTCTTGATGAGAGCGCCGGTTGCTGGTGCGATCATGCGGCACCCACAGGGGCGAGAGCAACGTGATGGATGTTCATCATTCCTTTGCTCCTCCGAGGACTTCCGCTTCAAAGCCGAAGGGGAAAATCTCCTTCATCGTCAAAGTCTCGACAATCCCGTCATTGTCGCAAAGGTGGAGCAGCACATCGGGGCCGGCAAACTCCGCTAGCCGCTGGCGGCAGCCCCCACAGGGGGTGCATTTCGCCTTCTTCTCGGCGACGACAGCGATTTCGGTGATCGTGCCGCCGCCGCCCATGACGAAGTGCGAGAGCGCCGTCGTTTCGGCGCACCAGCCTTCCGGGTAGGAGACAACCTCGATGTTACAACCCGAATAGATGCGCCCGTCGCTGGTGCGGATCGCTGCGCCGACCGGGAACTGCGAATAAGGCGAATGCGTCTTCTGCATCGCGGCATAGGCCGCGTCGAAAAGGTCGTTGCTGTTGGTCATCATCTTTCTTTCACGTAGGCAACGCCCCCGGCCTTGGGCGGGATCGCCTTGCCGATAAAGCCGGCGAGCAGCACGATGGTCAAAATATAGGGAAGCGCCTGCATCAATTGCACGGGCACCTCGCCGATCAGGGGCATGGGATGGCCCTGCATGCGAATAGCAACGGCATCGAGAAAGCCGAAGAGCAGGCAAGCGAACATTGCCTGCACCGGACGCCATTTGGCGAAGATCAATGCCGCAAGCGCTATGTAGCCCTTGCCGGCCGTCATGTCCTTGACGAAGCCGGCGCCCTGGGCGGTGGCAAGATAGGCACCGGCAACGCCGCAAAGCACGCCGCAGCAGATGACGGCGCGATAGCGCAGCCAGGGTACAGATACGCCCGCGGTATCGACCGCCGCCGGGTTTTCGCCCACGGCACGCAGACGCAGGCCGAAGCGCGTGCGGTAGAGCACCCACCAGGTGAAGGGGACAAGCAGGAAGGCGAGATAGACCAGGATAGAATGACCAGAGATCAGTTCGTAATAGATCGGGCCGATGATCGGGACGCTTCGCATTGCCTCGGCGCCCGGAAGATTGATCGGATTGAAACGTGCCGTATTCGGCAGGGACGGCGTGCGCCCGCCCTGGCTGAACCATGCCTGTCCGAGGATGACGGTGGTTCCCGCCGCGATGAAGTTGATGGCAACGCCCGACACAATCTGGTTGCCGCGATGCGTGATCGAGGCAAAACCATGCACAAGACCGAGCGCGACGGATACGAGGACGGCAGCGAGAAGCCCCGCCCAGGCGGAGCCGTACCAGGCCGCAACCGTGCCGGCCGCAAAGGCTCCGGCGAGCATCTTGCCCTCAAGCCCGATATCGAAGATCCCTGATCGCTCGGAATAGAGACCCGCCAGGCAGGCGAGCAGCAGCGGCACCGAGAGGCGGATCGTTGAATCAAAGAGCTGCAGCAGGGTGATCAGAAAATCCATTATTGCCCGCCCCCAGCTGTGACCACCGATGCAGTCTCCCGCTTCACCCGGCCCACGCGCTGGAAAATGCGCTGCAACGACGGGCGGAACATATGCTCGAGCGCGCCGGCAAAAAGAATGACGAGACCCTGGATGATGACGATCATATCGCGCGAGATATTGGGCATGTCGAAAGCGATTTCCGCGCCGCCCTGATAGAGCATACCGAAGAGAATTGCCGCGAGCACGATGCCGACCGGATGGGAACGTCCCATCAGCGCGACGGCGATGCCAACGAAACCCGCGCCTTGCACGAAATCGAGCTGCATGCGGTGCTGGGCGCCCATGATCGGGTTCAGCGCCATCATCCCGGCGAGGGCGCCGGAAATCATCATGGTGATGATGATGATCCGCAACTCGCTGATGCCTGCATAGCGGGCAGCCTTCGGGCTGAAGCCCATGGTGCGAATTTCATAGCCGAGCTTGGTGCGCCAGATCAGCAGCCAAACCAGGAAGGCGGCCAGAAGCGCGAGCAGGAAACTGATGTTGAGAGGGGCCGAGCGCATGTCGAGGCCGATGATATTGAGCAGCCAGCCGAGGCCCGGCAATTGCCCGCCATCGCCGAAGACCCGGGTTTCCGGAGCCTGGCTGCCGAGCGGCTTCAGAACGCCGACCAGAAGGTAGACCATGATGCTGGCGGCAATGAAGTTGAACATGATCGTGGTGATGACGACATGCGAGCCGCGCTTTGCCTGCAGCCATGCCGGGATCAGAGCCCAGAGAGCGCCGACCAGTGCCGAGGCGAGGATCGCGAGCGGAAATACCAGCCACCAGGGCAGGGAATTGCCAAGTCCAAGGCCGACAATGGTCACGCCCAGGCCGCCAATATAGGCCTGACCCTCGCCGCCGATATTGAAGAGGCCGCAATGAAACGCGACCGCAACGCAGAGCCCGGTAAAGATGAAGTTGGTGGCGTAGTAGAGCGTGTAGCCGACACCGTCGCCGGAGCCGAAGGCGCCCTTTACCATCAGAACCGCCGCGTCGATCGGGCTTTCGCCGACAAGCATCACAACGAGGCCTGCCACAAGGAATGCAACGATCAGATTGATCAGCGGCAGAAGCCCGTAATCGGCCCAGGCAGGCAATTTGGCGAAGGGCTGGCTCATGGCAAGGTCTCGATGATGGCGTCAGTTATTGAAATGCGGGCATATTCGCCATCGAGAATGGCCAGTGACAGCGCATGCACGTCTTCGGCGCTCCACACTTTGCCGTTCCGATCCTTGCGGTCGATGCTTGCGACCGCATCCTCGGGGATCGTCACCTCGAACCCGAGGTTGCTGGCCATGCGCACCGTGGCATCGACAGAGTTTTCGAGAAGCACGCCGGCAATGACCAGGCTGCGGACCTGCAATTCGTCCAGCACATCCATGAGATCGGTGCCGATGAAGGCATTGTTGGTGCGTTTGTCGACGACGGGCTCGCCCAATTGCGGTTCGACCTCCGGCTTGAAGTCATTGCCGTCAGTGCCGGGCCGGTAGGGGGACTGCGGATCGGTGGAATCGTGGCGGATGTGGATGACTGGCAAACGCCGCTCGCGCCATGCGGCAAGCAAACGTGCTATCGCTGCCTCCGCACCGGGTTGGCCGCGCCGGCCCCATTTCGGATCATCGATCGCTTTTTGAACGTCGATGATGAGGAGTGCCTGGGTCGTCATTCGGCTGCTTCCTTCGCTTCGACACCCGCCATCAACAGTCCGAGCTCGCCTTCGCTGGCATCGGAATCCCTTTCGCCGACAATGCGGCCGGCGAACATCACAAGAATACGGTCCGACAGGGAACGTATCTCGTCGAGCTCAACGGAAACAAGAAGCACCGCCTTGCCGGCGTCGCGCATTTCGATGATGCGCTTGTGGATGAATTCGATGGCGCCGACATCGACGCCGCGCGTCGGCTGGCCGATAATGAGCACACCGGGATCGCGCTCCATCTCACGCGCGAGCACAATCTTCTGCTGGTTGCCGCCGGAGAAGTTCGCCGTCTTCAGGCGCGGATCGCCGGGACGGATATCGTATTTCTCGATCTTCTTGCGTGCGTCCGCCTGGATCGCCTCGATATCGAGAAACGGTCCGCGAAGATAAAGCGGGTCGTCATGGTAGCCGAGGATCGAGTTTTCATATTCCTCAAAGGCAAGAACAAGACCCATATGGTGCCGGTCTTCCGGCACATGCGCGAGGCCGCGATCGCGCAGTTCGCCAGGGTCGGCGGCGCCGGTGATGTCGATGACCTGGCCGTCGAGCAGCACGCGGCCCGAAACTGCCGTTCGAATCCCGGCGATGGTTTCGATAAGCTGCGACTGGCCGTTGCCGGCGACACCGGCAATGCCAACGATCTCGCCGGCGCGTACGGTGAAGGATGCGTCGTCCACCATGACGACGCCGCGGCTGTCGCGCACGGTAAGGTGCTCGACCGAAAGCTTGATCTCGCCCGGCTTTGCCTCGCCCTTCTTGACGCGCAGGAGCACGCGGCGGCCAACCATCAGTTCAGCGAGTTCCTCCACCGTCGTCTCGTCGGTCTTTCGCGTTGCCACGACGGAGCCCTGGCGCATGACCGACACATTATCCGTCACCGCCATGATCTCGCGCAGCTTGTGCGTGATGAGCACGATGGTTTTGCCCTGATCCTTCAATTGTTCGAGAATGCGAAAAAGGTGATCCGCCTCGGGCGGCGTCAGAACCCCAGTCGGTTCGTCGAGAACCAGAATTTCCGCGCCGCGATAGAGCGCCTTCAAAATTTCCACCCGCTGCTGCAAGCCAACGGGCAGTTCCTCGATCAGCGCGTCCGGATCGACATCGAGCTGGTATTCGCGCTCGAGCCGCTTCAGTTCCGCCCTTGCCTTGGCAATGCCGTTCTTCAGGAGGGGCGCGCCCTCGACGCCGAGCATGACATTTTCGAGGACCGTGAAGTTCTCGACCAGCATGAAGTGTTGATGCACCATGCCGATACCAAGGCCGATGGCGGCGTTCGGATCCGGTATCTTCACCGGCACGCCGTTAATGCGGATCTCGCCACTGTCAGCCTGGTAAAAACCATAGAGAATCGACATCAGTGTCGATTTGCCGGCGCCGTTCTCGCCGATAATGCCGTGGATCGTGCCCTTTTCGACAAGCATATGGATGTCGCGATTGGCGTGAACCGCACCAAAGCGCTTATCAATTCCAACAAGTTCGATTGCCGGTTCGGCCATATCCCCATCCGCTGTTTTGCAGCTTTTATCGTCTTTTCGCGTTTCGACCCTAACACGGGATTTTTTTCTTTCCAGTCAAGAAACGCAAGATTCAACAGCCATCGGGCGACGAGCCTTGCACCGGGATCGCCCACCGCCTAGAGAGTAAACCGCACGGCAATGGAGACGAGCCATGACGACGGAAGACCGGCCAGATCGTTTGACGCGCCTCGAGATTATCGTCACCGAGCAGGAGAAGACCATTGAGGAACTTTCCGGCCAGATCACCGAGCAGTGGAAGACAATCGAAGCCATGCGCCGCCAGCTCGGGGCGTTGACCGACCGCTTCCTTGTTCTCGAAGAACAGGCGACACCGGATATCCCAATTACCAAGCCGCCGCATTATTGAGGATTGACAATCAGGCCTTGGCCTTGATCGCTTCCGCCATCAACTTCACGCCGAGGGCGCCCATGACTGCGCCGGCGCCGCGGTCGATCCAGCGTTTCAAACGCATGTAGACGACGCGGGCGCGCGTACCGGAAAAGGCGAGCGCCACGATCGTGTACCATCCGGCCTCGACGCAAAAGAGCATGGGCGGAAGAGCGAGAAGCAGCCAGAGAGGCGGCGATTGCGGCATCAGAGCGGCAAAGATGCTGGCATAGACGATCGACGTCTTCGGATTGCTGAGCTGGGTGAAAAGGCCGACGAGAAATGCCCGCCGTACGGAAAGACCTCTACCCTCGCCGCTCGGACCCGGCACAGCGAGCGGTTCGGATGCGCCGCGCCAAATCTTGACGGCGAGGTAGACAAGATATGCCCCGCCAAGAAGCTTCAATACCGTGTAGAGCCATTCGAACTTCAGTAGCAGCGCAGTCAGTCCAAGGACGGCGAGCGCCGCAAAGAACGCGCCCCCGACGCCCATGCCGAGCGCCGATGCGAGCCCATGGCTTCGCGATGAGGCGACGGATATGCGCGAGACGAGGACAAAACTCGGGCCTGGGCTCATGGCGCCCATGGCGATGGCGGCGAGAATGCTGAGGAGTACGGCAAAAGCAGTCACGGCGAGCTCCCGGGGTTTGAATGCGTCCAGTACTAACGACGAAGCCGCCGGATGTCACCATCGGCGGCTTCTGAAGTGCTTATGGGTCAAGGCTTACTTGTAGGGGCAGGCATTGTCGGTGTTGTAATTGTGGACCTTAATCTTGCCCGAGATGATATCGGCCTTGGCCGCCTCGACCGCCGTCTTGACGTCGTCGGTCAAAAGCTTGGCGTTGTTTTCATCGGCCGCATAATCGACGCCGCCTTCCTTGACGCCAAGGACATTGACGCCTGCGGTGAATTTGCCGTCAGCGCCGTCCTTGAAGGCATTATAGGTTGCAACGTCGACGCGCTTCATCATCGATGTCAAAACTTTGCCCGGATGGAGACCGTTCTGGTTGGAATCGACACCAATTGCGAGCTTGTCCGCATCAGCGGCGGCCTGCAGCACACCGATGCCGGTGCCGCCAGCGGCAGCAAAGACCACATCCGAGCCCTGGTCGATCTGTGACTTGGCGATTTCGCCGCCCTTGGCCGGATCGTTCCATGCAGCCGGGGTATCACCGGTCATGTTCTGGATGACCTTTGCATCCGGGTTCGTGGCCTTGACGCCGCCGACATAGCCGCAGGCGAAATTGCGGATGAGCGGAACGTCCATGCCGCCGATGAAGCTGACCGTCCCGGTCTTCGAAGCCTTGGCGGCGATCACACCGACGAGGTAGGAGCCTTCATTGTCATTGAAGACGACGGAGCGAACATTGGGCTTCTCGACGACCGCATCGATGATGACGAACTTGGTGTCAGGAAATTCCGTTGCGACCTTTTCGATGGCGGCTGCGGCCGAGAAACCGGCGATGACAATCGGCGAGTTGCCGTCCGAAGCAAACTTGCGCAGGGCCTGTTCGCGCTGTGCCTCGTTCTGGATTTCGAACTCGCGATATTTGACGCCCGAGTCCGTCTTGTACTTCTCGGCGCCGTTGAACGCGGCCTCGTTGAATGATTTGTCGAACTTGCCGCCCAGATCATAGATCACGGCCGGCTTGTCATCGGCGGCAAAAGCCGAGACTGACAATGCTGTGGCGGCCATGAGACCGAGAAGAATGCGCTTCATTTGAACCAACCCTCTGGATTTTTGTTGAAAGAACCAACCTGCCGTCGATCCTCGAAATCGTGGCGGCAACCCAGGATGGCCCCCGCCCCAAAATTCAATCTGGCATGCCCGCAGGCAAAATTCACGCGGAATTTTGCTGACCGGTCAAATATTGCGCAAATATCGAGTTATGTCAGTTGGTTAGATCGGATCAGCGGGCTGCAAATCGCCCTGCCCGCTGCTCGCGCCGGTGGCCGAGCACGTAAAGCACAAAAGCCAGCGCCGCGAAGATGATGAAGGTCGGCGTTTCGAAGATCCACAGCATCAGGGGATCCCATAGCATGGGATAGAGATGCGAGCGGATATAGTCTTCGGTTGGGACAAGGGTTGAAGGCGAGAAGGACTGCCAGCTGTCGCGCAGCGATGTCATGACCAGACGCGACGCCCCGACGGAACGGGCAGCGTCCAGGACTGCGGCGATAATCGCCAGGCTCAGGGAAATATAGGCAAGCAGCCTTAGAAACGCACGGATCACTCAACCACTCCAGAATCTTGCGCCCTGATCGCGATCGGGCCGACAGGCATCGCCGGCGATCATAAGAGGACACGAATGAACGCGACCTTACCGGCATTTTGACGGCACGTGATGAAATTTTCGCGAAAACTCCCAGTAAAATCAGCGTCAAATTTGAGAAATTGCGGCAAAGCGCGATAAAACTGAAATAGGTGTTGAACAAGTGCCTGTTCTGACTATATTGCGCGCCGCACGGGGTCGCTGTCGGCTAACCATCGACAGCGCCGTGCATGCTTCAAAAAAGAGTGACCGATGGTTTGACGGTGCTCACGGCCGGCATTTGCGGCCGATATTATCGACCCGCCCGGCAGATGCCGGACGTTCTGCGGAGAGGTGGCCGAGTGGTTGAAGGCGCACGCCTGGAAAGTGTGTTTACGTCAAAAGCGTAACGCGGGTTCGAATCCCGCTCTCTCCGCCAGTTTCCATATTTTGCATATTTATTATGAAAATCATTAGCATAGAAAATATTTGCTCGATCATTTAGACCACTATTTATAGCAATATTCTAGACCTGCTCACGACATCAGTAACTCTCCCGGACATCAATTCTACTCACTGAGTAGTCCGTGTTTTGAACGGGGGATGTCCTTCGCCCAGTTCCCGTCAAGGTCGTGATACTACTTGTACCACTTCTCCTTGAACCCCAACTGTGAGCGCGGGTCTCAAGTACGAGAGAAAATCGGGGGATTGGTTTCTAAGGCATCGCTATGTGTTCCCTTACTGAATAGCTAAATCCGCAACAAGCGGATATCGGACGGACTCCTGCAAATCGAGCACAGTAGCAAATATTATTATTTCATTCCATATAGTTATGACACTTTAGAGCTGCTCGACCAAGGGATAGATTCTTTTGCGGTGGCGCTCCCGTCAATCGTGTGAGGTAACCGATACCTGTGGACTTTACATGCACCTGAAAGCGCCTGTAGGACGGTGGAAATGACTGAATTCTAGGCAACCCATCCATGAACGCTCCGGACAAACATCACTATATTCCTGCCTTCTACACCAAGAGGTGGGCGGGACCGGACGAACTAATCTGTGAGTTCAGTAGGCCGTACAAAACAGTGGTCCCCAAGCGGGTACACTCCAACGCGACAGGATTTTTGCGCCGGTTGTACACGCTCCGAGATTTTGAACCGGGCCTCGCGCAGCAAGTAGAAGAGAACTTTTTCAAACCTGTCGATGGATGGGCAGCAGACGCATTGGCTTTACTAGAAGGCGGGCCTCAGAAGCTTAGATGGAACAGCCACAATCGAAGTGCTTGGACCAGATTTATCTTATCGCTCCTATTGCGTTGTCCTGAGGATATCGATCACTTCAGAGCCCTCTGGTACGAAGACTTCAGAACAACGGATACTGACAGCGAGGCGCGGTACGCTGGGGTTCGAGAACACGACGATCCTCCAACGTTTGCAGATTTTTTGGCGGCTCAACCAATTGCCATGTTAGAGAAGACGCTGTTCGAGGTCTTCTTTGGATTAGTCGATAACACTTCAATCGGCGGGACAATCAACGAGATGCGGTGGAAGGTCCTCGACACTTCCTTTACCGGGTTAGAGCTTCTAACCTCGGACCGTCCGGTCATCCGAACTCACAATCTAAAAGCGCCGGGCGGACATATCGCCCTTCCCATCGGACCGACACGTCTGTTTATCGCTTCGCTGCATCCATCCACCATTCAGAGCATTGTGAATGTACCTCGACGCGAACTTGTAAAAGAATCCAACCGACAAGTGGTCAGTGGCGCCAAGCGCTTCGTATATGGCACGAACGATAAGCAGCTTAGTTTCGTGCAGAAATGGTTTGGTATCAGGCCACAAATCCGGATCATGGAACAGGTTGCTGTAGAACGCCGAAAGCGAAATCAGCCTACCGACACTCTAGAGATTAACAATAATGGTAACTACCCTCGAACGAGCTTGGTCGAGTAGTTGCAGCGCATCGTGACTTCACGGGGGGATGCTTGGGGAGATTACTAATATTCAACTTAGGCAAGAGCACCAATCGCCCATCGCTTCCCGAACATCCCGTTCGCGACAGATGCCTCGGCGGCTAGGGTCCGCGTCGCGGTGTCTTGCCATAAAACTCGATGCGGATGATTTGACCATTCGACAATTCGAACACGCCGTTTTGGCCGCCTTGCGCGGAAAATTCCGATCGGACATCCCGCCAACGCCCCATATATGCTCCGCATTCGCTGCAAAAGACCGGGCCGTCATCGTTGTCTATTCGGGGGATGCTCAGGTAGATCGTGCGGCATTCCTCGCACTGGAGTTTCCCGTCAATTTTTTGGGCCATGATGCGCCTCTAACACCGTGATCGCGCGGGCCTAGCCCACTTCTTTAGAAGTGGATGCCTGCCGCCAGCGACCAGTAAAAACCGGAACAGTCAGTGGTAACCGTCAAGGCTCTGCCCGCAGCCGGACAACCGGTATTGCCGCGCCTGCTCATTCGCGGGAACGAGCGTCAGAATCTTGTTCAGGCTGTACGAATGCTGGGCCTGGGCCCGTTCCGTCTGTGCGGCGACTGCCGCGATGATGGCTATGTCGCGATGCCCCAATTCAAACAGGCGTAAAACCTGCCTGGCCAAGCGGTCAGAGTAGCGGTGACCGTTCGGCGATCGACCAAGGTTCTTCGATGCGCTTTCATGGGCAGCCTGCAGCACAAGCCAGTCGGCGGCGCGCAGGTGATGGGGGCTGGTTATGGAATGATAGATAGGGAACATGTCTGTCTCCTCGCGGTTAAAAGGCGGGAGCAGATACTCTCAAGCGTCAGCGGCCATTGCATGCCTGACGACCACTGACTAACGCGCTCAAATCACCGTTAAGTCAATCATGCGTCGATCACATTGCTGTCGTTGGGTTTCCTGTGACCACGCGCTTTGGCATACCGGTTCAAAGTTTCGGCTGGACTTTGCGTGTCTGCTCATTCTCGAAGCGCAGGACGACGGCCTTATAGTGCGAGATGAGTTGCTTGTAGTGTGCCGCCGTTTCGACCGAAATGTCTACGCCTCCGTACTTTCCGGTGCTGAACACCTGATCGGTTCCGGCAATAAGGCGCTCCCTTGTTGCCTGGTACTCGGCAATGACAAGCCTTAGGTTTTCGATGAAAGTGTGGCGGGCTGTCCGCACGGTATTCCTCGCCAAAATACTAGTCCTTTCGCCATGATCTCCGCGTTGGATAAACCGCGCAGCAGTGTCCGCGCATCGGCTTTTTAAATGCCTGCTGTTGGGCCATTCATGAACGTACGTCTGCAAGTGCCCGCAGACTGTCGCGGTCGCCGCTGCTCCAGATATCGATGGCTTCAAGATTATCTTCAGTGGCCATCCGTTCGTGTTTCTCTGCTGCGTCACGGATACGATACTGGAACGAGCCACCCAGGGGCGGAAGCCTCGCCAGAATCTCGAAGGTGGCAGTGCTCTTCATCGCTGCGCCGCCGCCGCTGCGCAGGCGGACTTGCTGGCCGATTGCAAACCGATGCGGCGGGGTTACCGGCAACTTGTAGCGTCGGTGGATATTCATCTGTTTGTTTCCTGTTCTTTTTTCAGTGCCATTTCGAGTTCGTCATAATCGATTGCAACAAGCTGCGTTCGATGCGCTTTCGAGCCCCTTGCCGGAACGTGGACAAACGTCGCCACGCGGTGATAAGCGAGCCGGGACAGGCCCTCGATCATTTCCTCGTCTACATCGACATCGTATTCACCGGCGGGCTGAACGCCGTCCAATCCGCGCAAGGCGAAGGGTTCCCGAAAATGAGCAATCAAACGTTTGGTACGCGGGTTCATGCCAATTCCCCCATCACAAGCTGCACTCGGCGATTTGGAGGCAATGGCGGGTCGAGGATTTGCGCGAAGAGCCAGATTGTGGCCAATAGACGAGAGCAGCAGCCTGAGCGTCAATTGCGCTTTAATTGCGGTTTGTGGCCAAAAGATTCAATAATAAACCAAATATTGTAGACATGAATTTCAATTTTACTTGCAAGGCGGAACGGAACAAAAGTCTGATTGCTCAGTTTGAAATATGACATGCGCCGAATTCAAAAGCATAATTGTGAAAAATTCTAAAATGGCGCGATTATTTCCAAGATTGCAAAAACAATGATGACTTATTCAGCCAATGTCTTCTCGACAAATATTCTGAGCTACGCATTCGGCGCGATGTTTTTGATCGTGCTCGTTTGGGCCTTTTTCATCGTCCGGCGGCGAATGCGAGGACGACCTTCCAACGACGAATAGGCTACTGCGTGCACAGGCAACGGGCGGCCTTTTGAGCCGCCCGCCGCACACAATCCAGACCGGCCTAGTTGCCTGGTTTGTTCTTGATTGCGGCATCGATCTGCCGCTTGACAGCATCGAGGTTGAATGACGCCGGGTCCTGCATTGGCGGGTAGTCGACCGCCGTCAGCGCGAGTTTTCCGACCTCCTGCTGAACACTGACGAACCTCCAGAACTCGCGGGCGAAGAAGTCGTTCATATAGCCTCCGCCGAGATCGTTGAGGCTTTGCTCGCCAATCGACGGTGTCCGCTCGAACGGGTCCTGGCGGATATTGACCATGGTCGGCATGTCGGTCGTAACCTTTGCACCGGGCCAACCTTGTGGTTGCTGGAAGAACTGGAACTTGAAATCATCAATGCGTACTGCACCGAGTTGGGGTCCGCCGAAATAAAAGAATTCGTGCCGTGCGGAGGGGCCTTTGCCCAGCAAGAGATCCATCTGATTGTAGCCATCGAGATGGTTCTTGTAGGTAGTTTCACCCAGTTTCACACCCTTGAGCAACTGGTCGGTAATATCGGGGTTTCCAGCTGCCGCCACCAGCGTCGGGAACCAATCAAGCGCGGAATAGATGCCATTCTCGACCGTCCCGGGCTTGACCTTCCCCGGCCAACGGATAATGGCCGGTGCCCGGAAGCCGCCTTCCATCACGGTGCCTTTCGTGCCTTTGAAAGGCGTCATGCCCCCATCAGGCCAGGTAAATACTTCCGCACCATTGTCAGTCGTAAAGAGGACGATGGTATTGTCTGCCTCGCCCGAATCCTGGATGCATTTCAGGATGGCGCCGACGCTGTCATCCAGTTGCGCCATTCCGGCCTCTTCGAGCCCATAGTTGGACGTGCTGTTCATGAGCGCCTGGTATTTTGGCGACAGAAACGTCCAGACGTGCATGCGCGTCGTGTTGTGCCAAACGAAGAACGGTTTGTTTTCGGTCTTGGCCTTGTCCATGAAGTCGCACGAAGCCTTGACCAGCACTTCGTCAAACGTTCCCATGTCGTACTTCGCCTTGGGCGTTATGTCGTGCATGTTCGGCACATTGGACATGTCCGGGTAAGGCGCCAGTGGACCCTCGTCGACGATGCGCTGCTTGCCGACCTTGCCCCAACGCGGCTGCTCGGTCGCGTCATCGGTGTCCGTCGCAAAGCTATGCACGAGATTACGGGGCCCGACCTTGTCGCGGTATGACTGATCGTCGGGGAAGGAATACCAGTAGGGATCAGACATGGCATCAAGATGATAGAGATAGCCGAAGAACTCATCGAAGCCATGCAGCGTCGGCAGGAACTTGTTCAGATCGCCGAGATGGTTCTTCCCAAATTGACCCGTTGCATAGCCTTCGGTCTTGAGGGCGGCAGCAATGGTCGCGGCCTTGTCGGGCATCCCGACATCTGCCCCGGCCTGGCCAACCGTCGTCAGCCCGGTACGCAATGGTATTTCACCGGTAATGAAACTTGCCCGGCCGGCCGTGCAACTCGCTTCAGCATAGTAGTCGGTGAACATCATGCCCTCGGACGCCAGCTTGTCGAGATTGGGCGTTTTTCCGGACATGATGCCCCGGTGATAGGCGCCGATGTTGAACCAGCCCACATCGTCGCCCATGATGACGACAATATTGGGCTTGCTGTTTTGAGCCTGCGCCGTATTTGCGACCGGCGATAGAAACGTACCAGTCAATGCCACTGCCGCGGCAAAGTATTTGAGCCTACTTGAACCCATGACCGTAACCTCCGTTGGCGGCGGGCCCACGCTGCCGGGCAGAGGCTTTGGCTATGATGGGCCACGCGCATGGAAAGGTTACTGCAATAAGGAAGGCCAGACAGGTAACTTACGGTAGGCTACACCCGGAGCGCGCCCCCGCGTACCTTGTCACGGGTACTTTTTGATGCAGACAGCAGCCTTCCCATGGCCGTTGACCGCCGGCAAGCAACGTCCTGCCAGCCTTGCCTGCGGTGCCCCATAGATCGATGATTGCGGCGTGATATAGGGCGGTTCGATCTTGTTTCCCATGCAGCCGACGAGCGCGAGCGCTGCAAGCGTCAAGGCAAAGGCTTTCATTCGTGTATCCCCCGATCAAAACTTGATCGGGCTCAGAATATCACGCCGGCAAAGTGCCGTCAGGGCATCCCTTTGGGCAGGGTGGATTGACGAGCCGCGTGTCTCAGGACCCGTTTACGAGTTGCAGGATGAGACGGTGAACATTGCCGCCCTCGCTCATTTCGTCCTTGTCGAAATCCCGGCTCTTCTGCCGCTGCGCCAGCGACAATGCGGAAAGCCGTCTGGTCATCTCGGACCTGATCTTCTGGCATTTGGGATCATCGGGCACGGACAGTCCGACGGTAGATGCCTCGATTGCCTTGACCATGTCCTTGATTGTATCGCCATGGACCCTTTCATGGGTCTCGATGCCGCTTAAGAAGGTCTCCCAACCGGCTCGCACTGAAGGCGGCAGAGGTTCGGCAGGCTTCGGAAGCGTATAGGTGATGATCAGCTTCGGCTGCGCCGACACCAGCGTGCAGGCGGTGCCCTGATTCTGGTAGTTTCGCCGCCATGTCAGCTTGAAGTTGGTATGGGCGATGGTGCGGACCTTGCCACCCCCAAGTTGCGGACCGCGCTCTCCAATAGAGGCGTAGAGTTCGGCGCCCGACTTACCCCTGATTGCATAGGTTTCGACCTGTTCGACCGCCTGCCAGGCAGCGTTGGCCGTCGCTGGAAGCACAATAAGGCATACGGCAACGAGCGCGCGCTGGACGATCCTGTTCACGTGAGCCCCCGCTCAATTCGATATCGATGGAAATGCCCCTTCCGGCGAGCGGAAGGGGCAACTGAAGGTCAGTTCGCCGAAGCGAGCGTCATCGACGTTCCCGTTGCGGCCAGGTTCAAGCCAATCTGCCCGGTCACGCTGATCGCCTGCAAGTGAATTGAACCTGCGGTGCCGCCAAAGAGCACATTGGTGCCGATACCCGCGCCGATGGTGGCCTCCGCTGTCGCGCCGCTGTAGACGCCAGCCAGCGAGCCGCGATGATAGCCGGCCGTTGGTGCAAACACCGCCCACAGCAAGCGGCTTTGTGTCGTGAAGCCGAGGTCGACGCCGAGTTTCCTGATCGCACCGGAGTAGCGCTCCGAACGATCGCCGGTCAGGCTGGAACGGAAAATGCAGTCGATCTCTTTCGCCGAGCCTAGAAGATAGCCGACACCGCCGCCGATCGTGCAGTCGAGAAAGCCGATCCTGACACCGCCGCGCGCATCCGGGCTCTGGTAGCGCGCCATATCAGCGGCATTGGCGGAGCCCGCTCCAACACCTGCCAGCAAAGCTCCAGTAAGCACCATTGCAAAGGTCTTTTTCATGATTTTCTCCTTAAGATTCGGCCTGCGGACCTTGGGTATTTGATCGTCGGCTACGGTTGGGGCAACGGTTTCCACGCAGAACGGTTCCAATTGGGACAATTGGAACGGATGATGTCAACAGCATGTTTGGATGCGCAAATTTCAGACACTTGATGGTACCTCCTCCTTTGGGTCAATTTGAAGGCATCGCGTTGATAAGCTGCGGTAATTTGATTCGAGAAGCGCAACATCACGCATCAAAAGCCGAGCATGTTCTTGACGCCGTGCCAGGCCTGGTCCTTCGCCTCGATGAAAGGCGGAGGCGGCAGCACCTGCGGCGGCGCCGTGCGCTTCTGCCCGTCCTTGACCAGATCCAGCATGTGAATTTCACCGTCTGTGAAATATCGGCTGCCTTCGCCATTGCGCCCATTCAGCGTCGGGCCGACCCCGGAAACCTCGTAGATGGCGTTGACCATCCCGGCCTCGCTGAGACTGCCCGCGAAAAAGTCCCGCTCCCGGTCGACATCGGGTGAAATGTCATGCGTCACCTGGCCGGTATATTCGCTGACGCCAACATGCGCATCATACGTCGCAGAACCGAGCCATACCGGGCGTCCTTCCTCGCCCGACTGCAGCACTTCCCACAGGCGCACATGGTGGCGATGGCGGGCGCTGTCCCCCACGGGTTTTTCGTACGCAAGGTCCTCATGGCGCCCATCATAGAACAGCAGGCTTACGGGCGCGCTCTTATATGCCCGGTCGAAGACGACGCTGCCGATGATATCGATGCTCGAGCGCAGGGTGACCGGATCGGCAGGATACCATCCGGCAGCGTGCATGACGCGAACGACATCCTCGCGGCTGCCGATCAGTCCAACATTCAAGGGGTCGCCAGGCATTCCGCCGGCCGTCATCGTCACCATGGGGCGCCGTGCAAGACCGGGCTGGCGCTCGTAATGGGTCCAGGCGGCTGGCAGGATCACATAGGCCAGCAGGAGGTAAACCGCGACCACGACTCCAAGCCCGATGAGCAAGCGCTTCATGTTTCCCCCGCGTGGTTCCCCTAGATACGCAGATCGATCTTCGCACGGCTTGGCAAAATACGAAATGCAATCTCTGGATGCAGGTCGGGCTAGGCCTGTTCCGGGAGGAGTGGTAGGAATAGCGTGCACTCGCTTGACCCGGATCGTTCATGGCCCCACGACCCATTTCAATCCATCGCTATCTGATTCCGATTGCCTGCCTTGCCCTTGCGGTCGGCATTCAAGTGGCGAAGGTGCCGGTCGGCGCGGGGCGTCACGGCATCGGCATCGTCGTTTCCGCGCTTGCAATCGCCTTGCTCCTCGCCACCGTGTTTGTCGTCCTGCAGCATGCGGAAGGCCTGGCGCTACGCCTCGGGCAACCTTACGGCACATTGCTCCTTACCTTTGCCGTTACCACTGTGGAAGTTTCAATCATCCTCGCCATGATGCTGCATGGGGAAAACAACCCGACTCTGGCGCGGGAATCGGTGTTCTCGACGGTCATGATCGTTTGTGCCGGGGTCGTGGGTCTTTGCCTTACGCTTGGCAGTATGCAGCACCGCCAGCAGGAGATGAAACGGCAAGGCACGAGCGCGATTCTTTCCGTGCTTACGGCGCTTGCCGTCCTGACGCTGATCCTGCCGAATTTCACCCTGCATGACGCACCCGGCACATTTTCGCGTTTGCAGCTCACCTTCGTGAGCATTTGCTCTGCCTTGCTCTACGGAAGCTTCGTCTTCGCGCAGACGGTTCGGCACCCCGATGATTTCGTCGATGACATCGGTGACGCCGAAGGCACACACGCCGGGCACGCACATCCCGGCGAAGGTTCGTGGATCAACGCCGTCCTTTTGATGATCGGGCTTTTCGGCATTGTCCTCCTCGCTGAACGGGTGGCAATCGGCGTCGAGAACGGTCTCGATGCGATCGGCGTCCAGCAGGCGGACGCCATTGTCGGCGCACTCATTGCAACGCTTGTCCTCTTGCCCGAGGCCCTGTCGGCAATCCGCGCCGCCATGAACAACGAATTGCAGCGTAGTCTCAACATTGCACTCGGATCGGCGCTCGCGACGATCGGTCTGACAATACCGTCCATCGGCATTGCCAGCGTCATTACCGGCCGCGAACTGACGCTCGGCCTGCCAGGGGGCGACTCGGTGTTGCTTGCTCTTATTCTCGGCATCAGCATCCACAGTTTCGGAACGGGACGAACCAACGTGTTGACGGGTCTCGTTCATCTCGTGGTTTTCGTGGCCTTCATCCTCCTCGTCACCACCAAATAGGCAGACTGAAATGCAGGGCAGGTTCCTCTTCAACGGCAGTGACGATGCGCCGGTCACCATTCTCCTCGCACATGGCGCCGGCGCGCCGATGGACTCTGCTTCGATGACCGCAACGGCCAAGGCTCTCGCCGAAGCGGGCTTTCGGGTGGCGCGGTTCGAGTTTTCTTATATGGCGGCGCGACGCACCTCGGCAGGACGCAAGCCGCCACCGCGTGCCGAGACGCTCAAACCCGAATATGTCGACGCCATCGCCGCGCTCGGCAAACCGAAGCGCCTGATCATCGGCGGCAAATCGATGGGCGGCAGGGTTGCCAGCATGATCGCCGATGAACTCCATGCGGCTGGCGCGATCAGCGGATTGCTCTGCCTCGGCTATCCATTCCACCCGCCGGCCAAACCGCACCAATTGCGTACGAAGCATCTTGCAGGATTGATGACGCCGACCTTGATCTGCCAGGGAACGCGCGACGAATTCGGCAAGAGGGAGGAGGTTGCGGGTTATGACCTTTCCGACAAGATCGAAATCCTCTGGCTTGAAGATGGCGATCACGATCTCAAGCCGCGCAAGAGCATATCCGGCTTTTCGGCCGCCGATCACCTGAACACACTGGCCACCACAGTTGCGGGCTGGGCAGAGGGCCTGAAGCGTTAGGTCGTTTCAGGCGATTGACCAGCCGCCGTCGACGAGCAGGTTCAAACCCGTGACCATCGATGCGGCCGGTGATGCCAGGAAAACGACGGCGCCCACCACATCGCGGGTTTCGCCGATCCGTCCGAGTGGGATGTGCGCGAGCGTCTGGTCGTGGAAATCCTTGTCGGCAAGCGCGGGCCTGGTCCCGTCTGTCCAGATGAAGGTTGGTGCGACCGTGTTGACGGTTATGCCATAGGGCGCCCATTCGGCGGCAAGGCACCGGCTCAGATGGTTGATCGCGGCCTTGCTCATGCAATAGATCGCCTCGCCGCGCAGCGTAACGGTTCCCGCCTGCGAACTGATGCTGATGATGCGGCCTGCCTTGCGGTCGATCATGTGGCGGGCAACAGTCTGGGTCATCAGGAACGTGCCCTTGATATTGACCTGCAGAATCTCGTCAACCGCCGCTTCCGAGACGCGTTCGGCAAGATCGCCCGGCGCAACGCCGACATTGTTGACGAGCACATCGATGCGCCCGAATTGTTGCAGAGCGGCCTCGACCGCACTTTCTATGTCCGCGCGCTGCGAAATATCGAGTCGGACCGGCAGGACCTTGCGTCCCATGGCCTCGATTTCGGTGATCAGATCGGATGAACCCGAAATGTCGCGCAAGCCGAGGACGATGTCGGAGCCAGCGGCAGCACAGGCAAGTGCGCAGGCTCTGCCTATGCCGCGCGATGCGCCGGTGACCAGCGTTACCTTGCCGTCCAGACTGAAATTGGGTGCATGTTCACTCGGCTGTGCCACGATTTATCCTCCTCGTTCTCCCAAGGCCGACCATAGCATGGAGGTGTGAAATCGGCCTAGAGACGGTCAGGCGAAGGCACCGAGCCGCAATCCCTCGATCCAGTTCTTGCCGATCCGGATGCCTTCCTCAGGCTGGAATGCCTCGGGATTCAAGCACCAGGCGAGCCAGAGGCCGTCCATCAGCGCCGTGAAGCCAATCGCGGCAAGACGCGGACTGGCTATCGCGCAGCCCTCCGCCTCGGCATAGTCCGTAATCAGTTTCTCGACGGTGACGACATAGGCGGTATATTCGCCCTTCTGCGAGGCGCTCATGCGCGGCGAGTGCAGGATCAGGCCCCAGAAAACGACCCAAACGCCAAGCACGTCGCGATCGAACAGCGCCGGCGAGAATGAGTTCTCGACAAAGGCCTCCAGCCTCGCTTTGGGCTCGGGCAAAGCGCTGTCAACGGCCGTCATGACCGTATCAAGCATGCCATCGGACATGATGTCGAAGGCATGGGCCACCAATTCGTTTATCTCGCCGAAATGATGGGTGATCAGCCCTTGCGTGACGCCGGCCTCCATGGCGATCTGCCGCGCCGACACCCCGGCATTTCCATGCCGGACGATGCAGCGCAGAGCCGCCTCGGCCAATTGCCGGCGGCGATCCTCCGGAGCTTCACGGCGGAACCCGGCTCGCGTTCTGACACCTGATTTGGACTTGGCCAAAGTCATTTTCCCATTGCTTTATCACATCGATGAATCAGGGGCGAAGAGGTGAAAATCTTAACCAACCGACTCATCTGCTTCACGCTTATTATCAAAATAACATAACTAATTCAAATACTAATAGAGAAATTATACGATCATATAATTTCTCTTGCGGAACCGGCAATTCCTGCATATCCTTTTTCCAACGATCCGCCCCAGATGCGGACAATGGGAACGAGGTTTGGCATGAAGCGGGATCCCCGATACGACGTCCTATTTGAGCCGGTGAAGATCGGGCCGGTCACCGCGCCCAACCGTTTCTACCAGGTGCCGCATGCCAGTGGCATGACCAATGCGCTGCCCCGCGTTCGCGCTGCATTTCGCGAAACCAAGGCCGAGGGCGGCTGGGGTGTCATCTGCACCGGCGCATGCTCCACCGATCCGAGTTCCGACGATTCTCCGCTTCCCTTCGCTACCATGTGGGACACGAATGATATCCGCGCCCATGCGATGATGACGGAGGCTGTCCACCGCCACGGCTCTCTCGCCGGTGTCGAACTCTGGCATGGCGGTGCCTCGGTGATGAACCGCACCAGCCGCATTCCGCCCCTATCGCCCTCCGGCATTCCGTGGATGGCGACGCATGTGGGGTTTATGGGCAATGCGCGGCCGAAGACGATGGATAAGTCGGACATTCGCGATGTCCTGCGTTGGCAGGCCGAAGGCGCGCGGAAGTCGCGCACCGCGGGCTTCGACATCGTCTATGTCTATGCCGGCATGGGCTATCTCGGTTATGAATTCCTGCTGCCCGAATATAATCATCGCACCGACGAATATGGCGGTTCGCTGGAAAACCGCGTGCGCTTCGTCCGCGAGCTTCTCGACGTGACGCGCGATTCCGTTGGCAAGGATTGCGGCGTTGCTCTGCGCATCAGCCTTGAAGAGCTGCGGGGCCGCCCGGGCACGCACCAGCCCTCCGAGGCGCACGAGGTGATCGAACTCCTCGCCGACTACGCCGATCTCTTCGACGTCAAGATGGATTCGAGCCCGACTGACTGCTCCGCATCGCGTTTCACCGGCGAAGGCAGCCACGAACCGGTGATCGATTTCGTCAAGTCGCTGACCAAGAAGCCCGTCGTCGGGGTCGGGCGCTTTACGTCGCCCGATACGATGGTCTCGCAAATCCGGCGCGGCGTCCTCGATCTCATCGGCGGGGCGCGTCCATCGATCGCCGATCCCTTCCTGCCGGTGAAGATCCAGGAAGGCCGCCACGACGAGATCCGCGAATGCATCGGCTGCAATATCTGCATTTCCAGCTGGCATGACGGTGTACCGGTGCGCTGTACCCAGAACCCGACGGCGGGCGAGGAGTGGCGGCGCGGCTGGCATCCTGAACGGGTGGACGCAGCCAAGAAGCCGGAAAAGGTACTGATCGTCGGCGGCGGGCCTGCCGGCCTCGAATGTGCGCTCACCCTCGGCCGTCGCGGCCACGAGGTGACGCTCGCCGACAAGGGCACGAGCTTCGGCGGCCGGCTCACATTTGAGACACGGCTTCCGGGGCTCTCCACCTGGAACCGCGTCGCAGAATACCGGCTCGGCCGTCTCAACGAGATGACCAATGTGTCGATGTACCTCGAGAGCGATATTGGCGTCGACGAAATCATCGATCTCGCGCCCGATCACCTCGTCCTCGCGACCGGCGCCCGCTGGACCCGCATGCTCTACTCGTCCATGGAAATACCGGTTGGTGAGCTCGATCATCCGCGCGTCTATACGCCCGACGACATCGCGGCGGGGCGCCTGCCGGAAGGGCCGACGCTGGTCTTTGATTTCGACAACTACTACATGGGCGGCGTTCTCACCGAATATCTTGCGCAGCAGGGCAATGAGGTCACCTATGTGACGCCCGCCGGGCAGGCATCGGCGTGGACGATAATGACCAACGAATTGCCATTGGTGCATCGGGCGCTGGCGCGGCGCAATGTCCGGGTGACGACGCTGCACATGCTCACCGCCTTCGACGGTGCGATGGCAACGCTTACCCACCTCTTCACCGGCGAAACGTTCCGCATCAAATGCCGGTCGGTCCTTGTCGTCGGCCTGCGCATGCCGCGCAACGAACTCTTCGAGGCCCTGACCGCGCGTAGCGAAGACGTTTCGGCGGCAGGTATCAAAAGCATTCGCCGCATCGGCGACGGCCTTGCGCCCGGCGCTATCGCCCATGCGGTCCATAGCGGCCATACTTGCGCCCAGGAGCTTGGTGGCAGGCAATACGCGCCATATCGGCGCGATACGCCGATCGTCGATGCCGAGCCCGAATTCAAATCTCGCGCAGCGGCGGAATAGGCGGCCATGAGCGAGCGTCCCGCCCTTTCCCCCTGGTCGATCGCTTCGCCGCTTGCCGGCGGGGCGCTGCATGCCGCGGGGTCGGGGTTATTCCACACGTTGCTGCCGTTGCGCCTGATCGAGAACGGCTACGGCGCCGACGCCGTCGGTCTCGTGGTCATGGCCGAGGGTGCAGGCTTCCTCATCGGCTGCATCGGCTCGGTGCGGCTCATTCGCTCGGTCGGCGAGGTCCGCGCCTATGCGGCGCTCTCCGCTTCATCCTCCGTACTTGTGCTTGCGCTTGGAGCTGGGCCGGAACTCGCCGTGATGATGGCAATACAGGCGGTCGTCGGCTTCGCCAATGCCGGCCAGTCGGTCGTGATCGAAAGCTGGCTCAATGCGATGGTGCCCAATGAGGGCCGCGGCCGTGCGCTGACCCTCTATGTTCTGGTGCTCGGTCTCTTCTACGGTCTCGGGCAGTTGCTTGCCCGGGATATCGCGCCTGCCGGCAATGCCATGTTGATGATTACCGCGGCATTCTATGCCCTGGCGCTGGTCCCGGTAACGGCGATATGGGTCGGGGAGCCGCAACTCCATGCGCCGTTGGGCATCGATCTCCTCGGCGCCTTTCGCACCTCGCCGCTCGGCGCCCTCGCCTGCCTGCTGACCGGTCTCGTATCATCGACCTTCTCGAGCATCGGCCCGCTCTACGGGCTGGAACTCGGCTTCAGCCAAGACAGGATCGTCATCCTGATGGCGGCCGTCGCCCTTGGCGCTCTCTTTCTCCAGTTCCCGCTCGGCTACCTTTCCGACCGGCTCGACCGGCGCGGCATGATGTTGTGGCTTGCGCTCATCCTCGCCGGCGTCTGCGGCATGTTCCTGCTCGTCGACAGCAACACGCCGCTTTGGGCCTTCCTCATCCTGTTCTCGGTTTTCGGCGGCATTTCGGAAATATTTTACCCTCTCGGCGTGGCGCACGCCAATGACCGCGCCTCGTCGTCGCAATTCGTCACGCTCTCATCAAACCTTCTGCTGATCTGGGCCTTTGGCGGCACCATCGGGCCGGCCATCGCCGCGACCGGCGTCGAACATCTCGGCGCGCATTCCTTCTTCTGGTACGGGATTGGACTCTCGCTCACTTTCGCATCCTTCGCCCTCTGGCGGCAGTTCCGCCAGCCAATCGTCGGCACGCGCGATGAGTTCGTCACCTATCCCCAGACATCACCGGCGGTCTACGAGTGGGTGCCGCGCAAGGAGATCGGTTCCCCTGCCGAAACGGATGCCCCAGAATCCAGCGAGACATCAAAGCCATGACGCGCGTCATCGAGACATTCCCGCACAAGGTGCGCTGCATCGACCCTGTCTTCATACCGATGCCGGACGGAACGCGGCTCGCAGCGACGATCTGGCTGCCCGAGGATGCCGAGACGAAGAAGGTTCCGGCAATCCTCGAACTCATTCCTTACCGTCGTCGCGACGGCACGGTGTTTCGCGACCTCAAGATGCATCCCTATCTTGCCGGCCACGGCTTTGCCTGCTGCAGGGTCGATATTCGCGGCTCCGGCGATTCGGAAGGGCTGCTTGCCGACGAATATACCGAACAGGAGTTTGACGACGCCTGTGCGATCATCGATTGGCTGGCACATCAATCCTGGTCAACGGGCGCGGTAGGCATGACCGGCATTTCGTGGGGCGGGTTCAATGCGCTACAGGTGGCTGCACGCCGCCCGCCTGCGCTGAAAGCGATCATCGCGCTCTGTTGTTCCGACGATCGCTTTGCCGACGACGTGCACTATTTCGGCGGCTGTCTTTTGACCGAGGACGCCATGTGGTCCTCGTTCATCCTCGGGCTGGGCGCATTGCCGCCGGACCCGCAGATCGTCGGTGATCGCTGGCGCGACATGTGGCGGGAACGGCTCGACGCGACCACATGCTGGTCGTCCGAGTGGATGCGGCACCAGCGCCGCGACGCCTATTGGAAGCGCGGCTCGGTCTGCGAGGATTTTTCCGCAATCGACATCCCGGTCTATGCGATCAGCGGCTGGGACGACACCTATTCGAACGCGGTGCCACGGCTGCTTGAAGGTCTCACCGCGCCGTGCAAGGGACTGGTGGGTCCGTGGACGCACGCCTATCCGTTCCTTGGCGAACCCGGCCCTGCCATCAACTATCTGCAGGAAGCCATACGCTGGTGGCGCCATTGGCTCGAAGGCATCGACACCGGCATCATGGACGAGCCGAAATACACGGCCTGGATCAACGACCCGCACGCGCCTGCGCCGTTTTACGAAGAACACCCCGGACATTTCGTTGCGGAGGCGTCGTGGCCCTCGCCGAACATCAAGGAAAGCCGCCTCTATCTCAATCGCGGCGCCCTCGAGGAGGTTGCCGAGGTCGGGACGAGCATGGTCCTGCGCTCGCCGGTGACCGCCGGTCGGGATTGCGGGCGCTATGGCGGCTACGGCGGCATCGTGCCGGATCTTGCCGTCGACCAGCGGCGCGAGGACGGGATTGGACTGCAGTTCGAGACCGCGCCCTTGACGCAGGATATCGATCTCCTCGGCGCGCCAAGCATTTCGCTGGTCCTGACTTCCGACGCTCCGCAGGGCTTTGTCGTGGCACGGCTTTGCGATGTCGCTCCCGACGGAGCATCGACCCTCGTCACCTGGGGCGTTCTGAACCTCGCGCACCGCAACGGACATGAGCATCCGCAAGCGGTTGTTCCGGGCGAGCCGCTAACGGTGAGGCTCGAGCTCAATCATGTCGGCCGTCGCTTTGCCGCGGGCAGCCGCATTCGTCTCATTCTATCCAACCAGCACTGGCCGATCCTGTGGCCATCACCGACGATGCCGACATTTGCCATCGACACCGGCATCTCGACGCTCTGCCTGCCTTTGCGTCATGCGCCGGCAAACGATGTGCATCCGACCTTTGCGCCGGCAGAGATTGCGACGCCGGTGCAGATGATCGAACTCAGCAGCGAAGCGCATCGCCGCGACATTGCCATCGATGTCGGCGCATGCAGGGAAACGATCACGCTGACAAGCGACTTCGGTAGCCAGCAATTGACCGACCGCGCCATTGTCACATCGGCCTGTGTTGTTGACAGGATGGAAATCGTGGACGGCGACCCACTCTCGGCACGGCTCGATACCGGCTGGGTGCTTGGTTTCAAAAGCAGCGAAGCCGACACGGAAACACGCTCCTCGGTGACGCTTACGGCGGATGCCGAACGTTTCCGCCTGCAGTGGCGGCTCGAAGCCTATGAGCGCAACGAATTGATTTTTGAACGGGAGGGGGACGAATGGATCGACCGCGATCACCTGTAGCCCCCGATCGTGCAGGGGCCCATTGCGGATCCGCCCCTTGGCGGAGGGTCCGCCGGTGACGAGCTTCATCATGCGTCGCATTGGCCTTGCCGCCATCATCCTGCTGATCGTGGCAATACTTCTGTTTTCGATGATGCACCTTATTCCCGGCGATCCAACCGTGGTCGCGCTCGGGCCCCGCTCGACACCGGAAATGCGCGAGGCTTTTCGCGAGATGATGGGACTCGACCAGCCCATCCTGAAACAGCTCGCACTCTTCCTCGGCCGGCTCGCGGAAGGCAATCTCGGCGAAGACGTCTGGAGCAAGCGGCCGGTGCTGACCATGATCTTCGAGGTCCTGCCCTATACGGCGACGCTTGCCGTGGCAAGCTTCCTGTGGGCGGTAACGCTCGGCATATTGCTCGGCTGCTTTGCCGTCGTCCATCACGGCAAGTGGCCGGACTGGCTGATCGGCATCCTTTCGGTCGGTTTCGTCGCCGTTCCCTCCTTCGTCGTCGCGCTCTATTCGCTGCTGATCTTCGCGGTCAGCCTCAACTGGCTCCCGGCGATCGGCGCCGGCGCGCCCGGCGATATCGTCAGCCAGTTGAAGGCGCTCGTCCTGCCCTCCTTCGCCATAGGCCTCGGCTGGGTTGGCTACGTGGCGCGGCTGGTGCGCGCTGCGATGATCGAAGCCATGGGCGAAAACTATACCCGCACGCTGCGTTCCTTCGGCGTTTCCGAACGCCGCATCATTTTCCGCTACGCCTTGCGGCAAGCGCTGATTGCCGTGCTTTCGGTGATCGCGATCGGATTTGGCGGCCTGCTGACAGGCTCCGTATTTGCCGAAATCGTCTTTTCGAGGCCCGGGCTCGGCAAGATGACCTATGACGCGGTAATGTCGCGCAATTATCCGCTGGTCATGGGCACCGTACTGGTGACCTCCGGCCTTTACGTCACCTGCATGATCATCGCCGACGTCGTTACCGCCTGGATCGACCCTCGCGTCAGGAGCGCGCTCTGACATGGCGGTCATCGGCATAGATACGAACCCGCTCCAATCGCAAACCAGAGAGCCCGGCTGGCTGCGCCGATCGGGCCGCGTTGTCTCGGACATTTTTCACACGCCGCTTGGCGGCATCGGCATCACCCTCGTTGTCCTGATCCTTGTCGTCGCGGTCTTCGCCCAATGGATCGCGCCATACAATCCGACTGCAATCAGCGTCAAGGAACGCCTCGCCGGTCCGTCCTTCACCCACCTTCTCGGCACCGATCAATTGGGACGCGACCTCTTCTCACGGGTCATCGTCGGCACGCAAACGGCTATGATGGTTGCGATATCGGCGCTTACCATCGCCCTTGTCGCCGCGTTGCCGCTCGGGCTCATCGCCGGCTATGGACCGCGCTGGCTTGACGCCGCGCTGATCCTCGTCTTCGACAGTCTGAGTTCGCTGCCGATGATCATGCTCGGGCTCGCCATCGTCGTTCTTCTCGGCCCCGGCATCCCGACCGTCATCCTCGTAATCGTGCTCTATTCCGTTCCGAGCTATGCGCGCCTCGTGCGCACGCAGACGCTGAGCCTCAAGTCGCGCGATTTCATCAAGGCGGAGCAGGCCATGAATGCCTCGACGCCGCGCATCCTGTTCAACCATCTCCTGCCGAATGTCATCGGCCCGCTGCTCATCCTCGCTTGCCTCGATATTTCCACTGTCATCACGCTGGAGGCCGGGCTCTCGTTCCTCGGTCTTGGCGTCAAACCGCAGGTGCCAAGCTGGGGCAACATCCTGAGCGACGGGTTCTCGGTCATACGCTCGACCGCGCTCCCGGTCATTGCCGGCGGCGCACCGCTTATCCTCGCGACGATCGGCTTCACCTTCTTTGGCGAGGCGCTGCGCGATGCTCTCGATCCGAAGCTTGCCCGGGAGCGCAAGCCATGACACCTGGCCCTGCAACCGCAACGCCCGTCAACCCGGCACCCGTGCTCGAGCTTGCCGATGTCTCAATCAGCTATAGCGGCATCGTACCTGCCGTCGTCGGCGTCGATCTCAAGGTCATGCCCGGTGAAATCGTCGGCATCATCGGCGAAAGCGGTTCTGGCAAGTCGACGCTGGCACATTCGGTCCTTGGCCTCCTGCCAGACTCCGCCCAGATCTCCGGCAAGACACTTTCATTGAACGGCATCGACATGCTCGGCGCGCCGGAACAAGCCATGCGCCAGTTGCGCGGCCCGGCGGCGGCGATGATATTCCAGAATCCGATGACGACCTTCAGCCCCATGCATAAACTCGGTCGCCAGCTCATGGATCTGCTCTGGCGCGAGCGCGGCCTTTCAAATCAGGAAAAACGCCAGAAGATCCTGAAGGCCTTGCAGGACGTCGGCCTTCCTGACCCGGCCGCGCGGCTCGAAGCCTACCCGTTCCAGCTCTCCGGCGGCATGCTCCAGCGCGTTGCGATTGCCGCGGCGTTACTCATGCGCCCTTCGCTGCTTGTTGCCGATGAGCCGACCACCGCCCTCGACGTGACCATGGAAGCGCAAATCCTGCATCTCATGCGCGAGATTCGCCGCAGCGCCGGCGTTTCCATCCTGATGATTTCGCATCATCTCGGCGTCATTGCCGAAATCTGCGACCGCGTCGCGGTAATGTATGCCGGACGCATCGTCGAAGAGGGTCCGGTCGATGTCATTTTCGCCGATCCGCGCCATCCGTACACGAAGGCGCTGTTTGCCTGCGAGCCGGCGCTCATCGAAACAGGTGCGACGCGGCTTCCGGTAATCGGTGGCGAAGTGCCCCGCCCCGTTCGGATCGGGTGTGGTTTTGCGGGGCGCTGCCCGCAGGTGCTCGAATGCTGCTGCAACGCGACGCCTCCATGGGTCGCTGTCGGCGCGGGCAACGTCTCCCACTTCTCACGTTGCCACCGGAGCACGCCATGATTCGGGAGACGGCACTGATCGAGGCAAACAATCTTTCGGTCGCGGTGCCGCGATCATCGCGCTGGTTCCCCTCGAGAAAGCCGGATCTCGACATTCTGGTCGATGTCTCCGTCGCGGTAAAACCCGGTGAGATCGTTTGCATGGTCGGCGAGAGCGGCTCGGGCAAGACGACTTTCGGCCGGGCTCTGCTCGGCCTCGTGCGTCCCTCGGCGGGACAGATTGTCTTCGACGGCACGCCTCTGCCGGATTTCTCGCCTGCAAGTTTCAAGCGTATCCGGCGCGAGGCTTCACTCTTGTTCCAGGACCCGGTGACCTCGTTCGATCCGCGCCAGCGCATCGGGTCGATCCTCGCCGAACCACGCCGCATCGCCCGCAGCGGCAGTGTTGCGCGATCGGAGATTGAGGAGCTTGCGCGCAAGGCCGGGCTTGCGAGCCCGCTTCTATCGAAATTTCCGCATGCACTGAGCGGCGGTCAGGCAAGGCGGGCGGCGGTGGCGCGGGCCCTTTCGGTCGTGCCGCGGCTTATCGTTGCCGACGAGCCCACGGCCGGGCTCGACGTTTCGGTTCAGGGCGGCGTCCTCAACCTCTTCCTCGACATTCGCGAAGAATTTCGCACGTCGTTCCTTATCATCACGCACAACCTGTCCATCGCCCGCCATGTCTCGGACCGCATCGTCATTCTCTATCTCGGCCGCGTGCTCGAAAGCGGGCCGGCCCGCGAGATCTTTCGCGCGCCGCGCCATCCCTATACGCGCGCGTTGCTCGACTCCGAGCCTATACCCAACCCGGCGAAGCGGCGCGAAGCGCCCCCGGTGATCGGCGAGGTGCCTGGTCTCGCGGCACGTCCAAGCGGCTGCGAATTTCACACCCGCTGTGCCTTCGCACAGGATCGCTGCCGCCATGAACGGCCACTCCAGACGACGATTTCGGCAGAGCACGAAGTGGCTTGTCACTATCCGCTGACGCCGCGGCTGACCGTCGTCGGTCCGCCACAGCGCCTGCCGAAGACCGCAAACAGATAAAATCAAGCATAACAAAAGAGGGATCAGAACAATGCATGCAGTTTCGCTCAATCGCAGACACTTCCTTCTCGGCGCCGCGGCGGGCATGTCCGCCCTCGCCATGCGGCCGGGTCTTTCCTATGCCGTGGAGGGTGACACGCTCGTCGTACGCGGCGCGTCGGACATCGAAGTTCTTGACCCGGCTTTCCAGAACGGGCTGCTCGAGGAGGAGATCGGCCGTTGCCTCTTCGTCTCGCTCAATCGCCTCGATGATGTGCGCTCAGGCGCGGCGAACTGGACGCTTTATGGCGCAAGCGAACTCAACCAGAAGTCCCCGACCGAAATCGAGTTCAAGCTCAACGACTGGCTGGAATGGACCGGCGATTTCGGTCCTGTGACGGCGGAAGATGTCAAGTTCTCGTTCGAACGTGTCGCCAATCCCGAAAACAAATCCGCCTGGGCCTACGCCTTCGATGCACTGGACAAGGTGGAGGTGACAGGCGAGCGGTCCGGCATCATCCACCTGAAAGCGCCGTCAGCGCCGTTCTTCGTTACGACATTGCCCTATTACATGGGCCATATCGTCTGCAAGAAGGCTGTCGAGGCTGCCGGCGGTAAGTTTACCACCGAAGCTCCTGCCACCGCCGGTCCCTACATCATCGAGAAATGGGTACCTAAGCAGAACATCACCCTCGCGCCCAACCCGAAGTGGAAAGGGCCTGCTCCGACATTCCCGAAGGTGCGCTTCGAGATCGTGACGGACGACGACTCTGCCGCCCTCGCCTATGAATCGAAGTCGCTGCAATACACGAAGATCAGCCTCAATACGCTCGCGAACTATCGCGAAAAACTTCCCGCCGATACGGAACTCATCGAGATGAACGGCAATCGCTTCGTCTGGCTCGCGATCAATCTCGGCAACCCGAAGTTTGCCGACGAAAAGGTTCGGCGCGCCCTGCAATATGCCCTCGACGTCAACCAGATCATGGACGGTTCCTATTCCGGGCTGGCGGCCCCGGCGACGGGTGTCGTGCCGCCTTCGATGATAGGTCATCGGGAGGCGATTCTCTTCCCCGCCGACGCCGCCAAGGCGCAGGCCCTGCTCGAAGAAGCCGGTGTTTCCGATCTGAAGATCGAGCTTGCTGCGCAAAACCACAAGACCAGCCAGCTGACGTGCCAGATTATCCAGGCGGTGTTCGGTGCCGTGGGCGTAACCGTCGACATCAAGACCTATGATGATGGCGTCTACTGGACACTCGGCGACAAGAGTTCGGGCGATACCTACAAGACGCTCGAGATGGTGCTGATGAGTTTTGCCGGCGGCGTCGATCCATCCGAGAACCTTACCTGGTTCCGCCCGTCGCAGATCGGCGTCTACAACTGGTCGCAGTTCGACAGCCCGGAGTTCGAACAGCTTTACCTCGACGGCATGAAGGAAACCGACAAGGACAAGCGCTCGGTCATCTACAAGAAGATGCAGGACATCATGGAGCAATCCGGCGGCTTCATCTTCCTCACGCACGAGACTTTTGCTGCGGTCGTGCGCAAGGGGTTGAAGCCCTGCATCATGGCTGACGGCTATCTCGACGTAACGCGGTTCGGCAAGAGCTGATCCCCCCAGGGTTCGGGGCAACCCGGCATGAAAAGGAGGCCATCATGGCCCGGAGCATGTTGAACAGGCGCGAGCGCCGCCTTGCGAGCGCGGGGTCGGTGCGGCAGATGCCGTTTGGCGGTGTTACCAACCGCTACCCGCCGATTGCGATCATGAGCACGGACGAGATCGAAGCGATCCACCGCGCTTCATTGCGGCTTCTGTCGGAGACCGGTATCGAGATCCTGCACGACGAAAGCCGCACGCTTCTCAAAGCTGCGGGAGCGGACATCGACATGTCCAATCTGCGGGTGCGGTTCGATCCGGCGATGGTCGAGGAAAAAATACGGACCGTACCTTCCAGCTTTACGCTGCAGGCGCGCAATCCGGCACGCAATCTGACCGTCGGCGATGGCAGCCTGATCTTTGCCGCGACCGGCGGTCCGGCCTTCGTCCACGATACCGACCGGGGCCGGCGCGCCGGCAATTATGCGGATATGTGCGATTATATCCGGGTCGTCCAGCAACTGAATGTGATTCATCAGGAGGGCGGGTGTCCGTGCGAGCCGACCGATCTGCCGCCTGATTCGCGCCACCTCGATTTCTACCTTGCCGCGATCCGGCTCACCGACAAGAACTGGCAGTGCTGGGCGCTTGGCGGCTACCGCGTCGAGGATGCGATCGAAATGCTCTGCATCACGCTCGGCCAGACGCGCGAGGAACTGCGGGCAAATCCGGCGGCGCTCACCGTCGTCAACTCCAACTCGCCACTGCGGCTCGATATTCCAATGGGCGAGGGTCTCTGCGCCATGGCCCGCGCCGGCCAGCCGGTGGCGCTCACGCCTTTCACCCTTTCGGGTGCCATGAGTCCAGTGACGATCGCCGGCGCCCTGACCCAGCAAAATGCCGAAGCGCTTGCCCTGATGACGCTGTCGCAGGTCGTCGCACCAGGCGCGCCGGTGCTTTACGGCGGTTTCACCTCCAATGTCGACATGCGTACCGGTTCACCGGCGTTCGGTACGCCGGAATATGCCAAGGCGCAGATTGCGTCTGGCCAACTGGCGCGGCGCTATGACGTGCCCTTCCGCTCATCGAATGTGACAGCCTCAAATCTGGTCGACGTGCAGGCCGCCTATGAGAGTGGCATGTCGCTATGGAGTACGATCATGGGCGGAGTAAGCCTGATCGAACACGCCGCCGGATGGCTCGAAGGCGGGCTGACGGCTTCGTTCGAGAAGCTCATTCTCGATGCTGAAATGCTGCAGATGATGCGCAGCTTCCTCGATCCTATTCTCGTCGATGAGGACAGTCTTGCGGTCGATGCCATCAGCGAGGTCGGACCCGGTGGTCACTTCTTCGGCACGGGCCATACGCTCGCGCGCTTCGAGAACGCGTTCTACGAGCCGATGCTCTCGGACTGGCGTAATTTCGAAAACTGGTCGGAAAGCGGGGGGCGCAGCGGCACGGACCGCGCCAATGCGATCTGGAAAGACCTTTTGCGCACCTATGAGCAGCCGCCGCTCGACCCCGGTGTCGATGAAGCGCTGGACGCCTATGTGGCAAGGCGCAAGGAGGAAATCCACGCCGGCAAGTTTTGACCGTCGCGAGCCGATAGCAGCGAACAGGTCGCATCGATGTGGCCTGTTCGGCTTTTGATTTCCTGTATATAGTCCTGACAGTCTTGTGGGATCGATGCCGGCTGTCATCACACCAGCCGCAAACCTTTCCGCGGGCGTGATCGAAGCGACCTCTCATAAACCGGATTGGCCCGCATGACCGTCAATCGCACGCCGAGAAAAAAGACCCACCATACAAGCAAGCGTCCACCCTTCGAGCGGATCGCCCTGCTCCTTCAGGGCGGGGGCGCGCTCGGCTCCTATCAGGCCGGCGTCTACCAGGCGCTCGCCGAATCGGACCTTCACCCCGACTGGGTCGCCGGCATTTCGATTGGCGCCATCAATTCGGCTCTCATTGCCGGCAATGCGCCCGAGCGGCGCGTCGATGCGCTGCGCAAATTCTGGGAAGCGGTCACCGAGCCGCCGCTTGGCGTCGCGTCACTGGCTTCGGCCTGGCTCGGCAAGCTTGCTGCAAGGGGCGACATGGCCCATGGCTTCGTCAACCAGGCGCAGGCCTTTGCCACCATGGTGGGCGGCGCGCCGGGCTTTTTCATCCCGCGGCCGCTGCCGCCCTTCATCTCGCCAGCCGGAAGCATGGAGGCCGAGAGCTTCTATGATGTCGCGCCACTCAGGGCAACGCTCGAAGAGCTTGTCGATTTCGACCGGATCAATGAAGGGGGAACACGCTTCAGCGTCGGCGCGGTCAATGTTCGCTCTGGAAACTTCGAATATTTCGACAGCACGACCCACCACATCACGCCCGACCATATCATGGCGAGCGGCGCGCTTCCGCCGGGCTTCCCGGCGACGCGGATCGAAGGGGAATATTATTGGGATGGCGGGCTGATCTCCAACACCCCGCTGCAATGGGTGCTCGAGAGCTATCCGCGCAAGGATACATTGGCTTTTCAGGTCGACCTCTGGAGCGCACGCGGTGAAATCCCGCGCGACCTCGTAGGCATCGAGCTGCGCCAGAAGGAAATACGCTTTTCGAGCCGTACCCGCGCCGCCACGGACCAGTTCAAGCGGGCGCAGCGCCTGCGCCGGGCACTCAAGCATCTGCTCAAGATGGTGCCCAAGGAAACGCTGGCCGCCGCTGATGACGAGACCAAGCTTCTGATCGAGCAGGCCGATGAAACCGTCTACAACATCGTGCAACTGATCTATCGCGCACGATCCTATGAGGGAACATCCAAGGACTATGAATTCTCCCGCCTGACGATGGAGGAGCACTGGGCTTCGGGGTACAACGACGCGGTTCGTACGCTGCGGCACCCCGAAGTGCTGGAACGCCCGGATACGCCGGACGGTGTCGCCACGTTTGACTTAGCCTAAACTATCAAACCCGTCTCCCAACGAGCAGCGAGCACACCCATGAATATCGAAGATGTCCGCGCCAAAGCCTTCGCCATGCCGCTCAACGATCCGGCATATCCTAAGCCGCCTTACAAATTCTACAACCGCGAGTTTGTTGTCATCAATTACAGGACTGATCCTGACGCCTTGCGCGCCGTGGTGCCCGAACCGCTAGAAGTCATCGGCGATACTGTCGCCTATGAATTCATCCGCATGCCGGACTCGACCGGCTTTGGCGACTACACCGAAACCGGCCAGGTTATTCCTGTTCGTTTCAGGACTCCATCCGGCGAGGTGCAGGAAGGCGGCTATGTTCACGCCATGTATCTCGACGACAACTCGCCGATTGCCGGCGGGCGCGAGATATGGGGTTTTCCGAAAAAGCTTGCATCGCCAAAGCTAAGCCATGAACAAGAGACAATCGTCGGCACGCTGCAATATGGCAGCGTCCTCTGTGTCACCGCAACGATGGGCTACAAACACAGGGAACTCGATCTCGAGCCTTTGAGGAAGGCGCTCACCAAACCGGCCTTCATGATCAAGATCATTCCGCATGTCGATTGCACGCCGCGCATTTGCGAACTGGTGCGCTACTATTTCGAGGATGTGACCCTGAAAGGCGCATGGTCTGGCCCGGCAGCCCTGCAGCTCTACGAACACGCGATGTGCGACGTCGCCCGGCTTCCGGTGCGCGAAGTGATCTCGGCGAGCCATTATGTTGCCGACCTGACCCTTGGCCTCGGCGAAGTCGTTTTCGATTATCTGAAACAGGATTGATTTCCGAACAGCAAAGAGGTGGAGCATGTCTCGCTTTACAGGAAGAGTTGCAATCATAACGGGCGCTGCAAGCGGCATTGGCAAGGAGATCGCTCTGCGCTTTGCCGCTGAGGGCGGCACTCCCGTGATTGCCGATCTCAACATTGACGCCGCCAACGCCGCCGCCGATGAGTTCAAGGCAAATGGCGGTGACGCCTTTGCAGTGGCAATGAATGTGACCGACGAAGCGGAAGTGGAAAAGGGCGTTGCCGACGTCATCGCCAAATATGGCAAGATCGACATTCTCGTCAGCAATGCCGGCATCCAGATCGTCAAGCCGATTGTCGATTTTCCATTTGCCGACTGGAAGAAGCTCCTGTCGATCCATCTCGACGGAGCATTCCTGACGACAAGAGCCTGTCTCAAGCACATGTACGCAGCCAATTACGGCCGGGTCATCTACATGGGTTCCGTCCATTCCAAGGAAGCATCCAAACTCAAGGCGCCTTACATCACGGCCAAACACGGCCTTATCGGTCTTGCCAAGGTGGTGGCCAAGGAGGGTGCCGAGCACAATGTCAGCGCCAATGTCGTATGCCCCGGTTTCGTGCGCACGCCGCTGGTCGAGAAGCAGATACCCGAACAGGCCAAGGAACTCGGCATAACCGAGGAGCAAGTCATCAAGAATGTCATGCTGAAGGATACGGTCGACGGCGAATTTACGACCACCGACGACGTGGCGGACGCCGTACTTTACTTTGCCGGCTCCAAGACAAATGCTTTGACCGGACAATCGCTGGTGGTGAGCCACGGCTGGTACATGCAATAGATCGGGAAAGTGGGTCTTTCCAGTTCATGGGGAAGACTCCACGCGGGGTTCTACTCCTCCTGGCAGGTCGTGCTGCTGCCGTTGCGCGTTAGTTTCGCTTCCCTGCCCTTGGTCCAGAACTCGGTATTTTCATCGGCATAGCGTCCGCCGTCGGCCGAGAGCGCCTGCGGCAGGGTATAGGTATCGCCGCTGCCGGAGAAGACGAGATCGACCGTGCCGAAGCCATCGCCCGGTGGCGTGAAGCTGGCTGTCAGGTGGGAGCCGTCAGTGCACTTGTATTTCACGTCCTTTGCAAGCGCCGCTACCGGCACGAACGCCAGAGCAAACCCGCAGATCCCGAAGATCAACCTTGAATTCATACGCAATACCCCTCGGCTTAGATGTAAAAGGCGAGCTATCCGCCGTTGCCGTTGTCGATCAACGCCAGCGTGTATTTATCAGGTACACCGTCGCACCAATAGTCAAGCGCCCGTTGGTAGGGACTGTCGGTGTCGGGCGCTGCCAGCGAAAACAATGTCATGCTCGAGCGAAACTTTATGTCGTCGGGCGAACCGAATATCCCATGCAAGGTCGTCCCGCGGATAGCAAGGACCGTGTTGGTGCATTCTACGAGCCGGCTGCCGAGGAGCGGGTGGTCGAGATAGGAGCGCGCCTCATCAAGCGAAGCGACGCCATAGAATTTTGCAGTCGATGAACGGCCAAGTTCGCGCAGTTGCGGGAAGATGAACCACATCCAGTGGCTCTCCTTAAGTCCCGCACGCAATTCAAGCAGCACGTGCTGATAGACGGGGGCCTGCGCTGTCACAAATCGCGCGAGTTTGAAGGGATCCTCCGGCGGCATATGAACCTCCTCCGTGTTGCCCAAGCCATCTTGACTGGAATAATGTGCGGCGGCAACGATGTATACATTGGGGGAATGCTTATGGATGCCACGTCGTCGCCTGTCATCGTATCAATCGTCAACACGCTCGAGACGGCGCTGACGCCGGTCTTCCTGCTTGCCGGTACCGCGGGCTTCCTCAATGCCTTTATCTCCCGCCTCGCCCGGCTCTCCGATCGCGTCAATCAAATCTCGGACTTGATCGGCACCGACCACGAACTCAATACAGCACGGCTGACGCAACTCAGTTACCTGCGCTTCCGCACGCTCGCGCTGGAAATCGCCGTGGTTTTTGGCACTCTCGCCGGCGTGTTGACCTGCCTTGCGATCGTGTCGCTGCTCGGCGGTGCCATCGGGCGCTCAGGCTTTCGCGAACACGTGCTCTACTGGCTTTTTGCCGGAGCCGTCTTCGCCCTGGTCGGCGCACTCATCGCATTCCTGTTCGAAATTCTGACAGCAAGCCAAAGCATGTTGCGCCAGATAGCCCGCGACCAGCGCCAGCGCCGATAGGAGGACGCAGCGCAAATCCCATTCACTATCAGGCGAACGTGGAATAGGCCTCCTCCCGGCTGAGAAGATTGGCGTCGCGCGCCAAACGCCACCGGCCATCGCTTTCCTTGCGCAGGATCGTCAGCGTATAGCCGGAACGATGGACGGTAGCTCCGTCGGCAGGCGTAACTTCCAGCCTGATATAGTTACGCAAGTATGCCCATTCGCCAAGCACATTGACTTCCTGAATGTGATAGGCGCCGTCCATGCGAACCTGCTTCATCGATTTCATCGTCGCAGCAAATGCGGCTTTGCCAAACGGCTTTTGCCCGGAAACCATGAAGATAACATCGTCGGTCATGAGATCGAGAATGGTCGCGGTATCGCCAGATTTGCTTGCAGAAAACCAGGTTTCCACGAGGGTGCGAATCGCCTGCTCGTCGTCGCTCATCTGTCTCTCCCAGTCCACGTTAGCTCGGTCCTAAGAAATTATAGCGAGACGGCGATTAATTGAAGGGGCACCGACATGCGTGCACACTCAAACGGCTGATTGACCCCAGCAGGGGCCCGGTTTCCCATACCCCCTGAATATTTGCCTGGCCGGGCCTCTTTCATTCTTTTCGAGGTAGTGGAGATGGAACCGGATGATCCCACTCCGCCAAGGGCGGAGTACGAACCCTACCTTACGCCGGTGCTTCCCTACGTCATCGTCTTCATCATAACAACGACGCTCGTCATCTCCGCGGGGTGGATGCTTCGCCCGTAGGTCGTGCCGGCTGCGATCCTTCGCGGCGATTTCCGTGTTTGATAGTCGCAGTAAAAAAGCCCCGTCGCGAGAACGGGGCTTTTCTATTTTTCAAGCCTTATCGACCGACTGGATTAGCAATCAGTGACCGCCATTGCCGTGGCCGCCACCACCGCTGTTACCACCGCGGCCATTGTTGTCGCCCCGGCCGTTGTCACTCTTGCCGTTATCGCCTTTGCCGCGATCGTCCTTATCCTTGTCGTTCTTGTCGTTCTTGTCGTTCTTATCGTTCTTGTCGTTCTTGTCGTGGTTGTCCTTGTCCTTGTCGCCCTTGTGGTCACGATCATCGCCCTTGTGGTCCTTGTCGTCACCCTTGTGGTCTTTGTCGCCCCAGCCGCCCTTGTCGCCTCGGTCGCCCTTATGACCACGATCGCCATGGTCGCCCTTGCCGTGACCGTGCTTGCCGCCGTGTTCGCCCGGTCCGCAATTGCCTGGATCGCCGCCATTGTCGCCGGTACCACCGGTTCCGCCAGTGCCACCGTCACCACCCGTGCCACCCGTTCCGCCAGTACCGCCCGTTCCGCCAGTACCACCAGTGCCGCCGGTACCACCAGTGCCACCCGTTCCGCCAGTACCGCCCGTTCCGCCAGTGCCAGTGCCGCCTGTTCCGCCGGTGCCAGTGCCACCCGTTCCGCCAGTACCAGCACCGCCGGTGCCACCTGTTCCACCGGTACCGCTCGGGCTACCACCCGTACCGCCACCATTATTGCTTGCCGAATTCGTACCGCCGGACGTGCCTGAACCGCCCTTGCCGGCGCCGCCCTTTGAACGACCGCTGCGGCTATTGTCCGATACGTTGCCATTGTCATGGGTCCAGCTGGATGGCTGGCTGATGGCCGCCGTGGTCATGGGCGGGCACATGTCAAGTTGCTGCTTGCTGAGGATTGACCGTTTGTTCAAGGCATAGCAGCAGAGCCCAACATTACCGTCGTTGAGCTGCCTGCACTGTGCGGCGCTTGCAAACAATGCGCGCCGGCCCTCAGCATAGCTTGGCGCCGTCTGAAGGAGAGTTGAAACCAGACCCAAGGTTGAAATCGTCATAACGGCGAATAAAACGCTGCGTCTGCTTTGGTTTTTATTGTTGTTTGTTATACGCATGTGACATTTCCCCAAGTGTTATTGTTATTAAGCAACTCCACACATCAGGGTAATGTTGTTATCTATCACCTAGCCATTGATGGCTTTATTGCTTGCCAAATATGTAAACTTAAGGTTGTGGTATTGATACATAACAATGCTGCTTATAAACGATGTAAAAAGATTGATGCAAAACGGGGGGTTATACCGTATTATCTAACCCGGGAGTAAGCGCCGGGTAATGAGGCGTCCTGTGTTCCAGTACATACTTTCGTAACCATAAATAAGTACGTTTAAGAAAAAGACGGCGTCAAAGTCGCGACGATCAGTGCGTAACGCCGTGTTAACCATTGAATCACACATTCAGGATCTTAGACACGATTTTACCGCCCTGACGCGCCAATTCGTCCCTGCCGATCTTTGGGAGAACACAGCATGTTGCGCAAATTTTCGCTCGTGATCCTGTCCGCAGGCTGTTGCCTGGGGGTCTTTGCTTCAATACCCGCCCGTGCCGACGGGACCGAAATGGAACTCAAGGGCAAGGGATTTGGCCCGCCTGCCTTCCAGTCGTTCTGCAATCACTATGCGAGGCTTTGCAACACGCGCTCAGGCGCCAAGGTGGTGCAACTTACAGGTGAAAAGCGTAAGCAGTTGCAAGCCGTCAACATGAGCGTCAACTCCTCGATCCGACAACAGAGCGACATGCAGACGAACGGCGTCGACGATGTCTGGACGATCCCGACCAAGGCGGGTGATTGCGAGGATTTCGCCATCCTGAAGAAGCGCGAACTGATGCGGCGCGGTTGGCCCGCGGCCTCGTTGCTGCTGACCGTCGCGCGGCTGCCATTCAGCAATGAAGGCCATGTCGTCCTGACGGCGCGCACCTCCGACGGCGATCTCATTCTCGACAGCCGCAGCAATTCGGTGCGTGACTGGTCAAGCACGTCCTATCGCTACTATGCGCGCCAGTCGCAGACATCGGCAGGCTGGGAACGTATTGGAAGAGCAATTCCTGTGACGACCACCGCCAAGGTCAAACTCGACTACACCACCACCGCCAGCATCAAATAGCAGGGCCGGGTGCGGATTGGAGGATCTGCACCCCGTTGATCTTGTAGCCGCCGTCCGGTTGCTTCACCAGTTGGTAGATGGCGGTCCAGTCTTTGCCGTCCGGGCCAGTGATCAAGACTTCCTGTATGACCTGGTCGCCCTCGATCCTGCTGCGTCCAAACGCGAAGTTTCCCGGCCGGAAAACCGGCTGGTAAGCGCGCTTCACCATATCGAAGAAGAGGTTCTGGTTGAGAAACTTCTCCTGGATCGTGGGTGACGCAAACGAATAGGCGGTAGCTGCATCGTTGCTGAGGAAGGCGGCGATCTGGTTCCTGATGATAAGCTGCGCCGAATCGACAGGTTCCTCGGCCCGCAGCGGTCCGGCCAGGACAAGAGCAGCGCGTAAAGCCGCGCTAAAGCCGAATGCCCTGATCATTATGGTCTCCTCCTTACATCCCAGTGCCACTTGAAGTAGATGCGCGTATCACTGCCGCTGCTGGGTCTTGCGATTTGTTGCCGCCGAGAGCGCCAACTGCGATTGCTATTTGCGGCGCAGTGGTGAAAAACTACGCCCACAATCACGCTCTTGCAACGAGAGGCGCGCCAGGCTCCCGGCGCGAACTTGTTTCTCCATGCCCACCCGCACAAAGCCGCTTCACAGATCATGACTGACAATCGCCCGTCTTTGGGCCAAAGCGTAACGGAATCGCGTTATTGGCGGCAGAACCTCCTTGTCTGCCTGCTTGGCTCGTTTACCACCATCGTTGCAATGACGCTCATCCTGCCGTTTCTGCCGCTCTACGTCGAAGAGCTCGGCGTCAGCGACCACGCGGCGATCGTGCAATGGTCCGGCATCGCCTATGGCGCGACATTCTTCACCGCCGCACTCGTTGCGCCGCTGTGGGGCCGGCTCGCCGATCTCTATGGGCGCAAGCTGATGCTCATCCGTGCCAGCCTCGGCATGGCGATCGCGATGTCGCTGATCGGAATGGCGACAAACATCTGGATGCTCGTGTTCCTGCGCCTGCTCACGGGTCTTCTCGGCGGCTATGCCTCGGGCTCGACGGTCCTCGTTGCGACGCAAACACCAAAGGCGCGCACCGCCTGGGCACTCGGGACGCTTTCCGCCGGCATCATGGCAGGCAATCTCGTCGGTCCGCTCATCGGCGGCGCGCTGCCGCCGCTCATCGGCATTCGCCAGACTTTCTGGCTGGCTGGCGGGGTGATTTTCATTACCTTCCTCGCCACAAGCTTCTTCATCAAGGAAGAGTGGCGGCCGCCCAAGGCCCGGTCAGAAAAACGGTCAGGCGGATGGAGTACCATTCCCGACAAGCGGCCCGTTGTCGTGATGCTGCTTGCCGGCATGCTGCTGATGCTCGCCAATATGTCGATCGAACCGATCATCACCGTCTACGTGGCGCAGCTAGTCGCCGATCCGGCCAAGATCACGCTCGTCTCCGGCGTCGTCATGTCGGCGGCGGCGCTGGGCAGCATCCTTTCAGCGTCGAGGCTCGGAAAACTGGCTGACCGGGTGGGCCATTGGAACATCATCGTCGGGGCGCTCGGCGTATCGGCGCTGCTTCTCGTTCCCCAGGCCTTCGTAACCGAGAGCTGGCAGTTGATCGTGCTGCGGTTCCTGATGGGACTTTCCCTGGGCGGATTGTTGCCGTGCATCACCGCGGTGATCCGCCATAATGTCCCCGATAATGCGGCTGGCAGCATCCTCGGCTATGCCACCTCGTCGCAATATATAGGACAGGTTGTGGGACCACTGGCCGGTGGCTTCGTCGGCGGTCACATCGGCATGCGCGCGGTGTTCCTCGGCACAAGTTTGCTCCTCGCCGGTGCGGCCGTCTATGGCTGGTTGGTACGCCCCAAAGAACGGTGATACGCTCGCCGAAGTACCGAGTGATTCGTAAGCGATGACGATCACGAAAAATTCGCCAGATTGTCATGGAACCAGACTGACTCCCGACGCATTACCGTGGTCAGTTTAGCCTGCAACTTGTTGCAACTAGACTGTCCTACATTCCATGGAGGAAGTAATGAACGACAAGCGGTTTCCCATCCCCGTCATGATCACAGTCGGAGCGGCCGGACAACGCGCCGTGTCCACGGTATGGGAAGCGATAGAATGCCTGCGAACATACTGGCCCACGAAAAAGGGACCAAGTTACAGGCGGGCATTGCAAGCCTGCCTCGACGCACTCGACGGCTGGAAGCCTGCGCACAAGGCGCGGCATGCCTTCATCAGCGCCGCGCGTGAAGCCGGCGTTTTCCTCGACCCACATTTGCATTGATAAGGCGTTCGAGCCGATAAATGCGGGCGGCATCGGCCGCCCGACTCCCGTTCAGCGAATATCTGCCCGCGCCCGCGGACGCCTTTCATTCATTTCATGGCTGAAGATCGCCGGCGGCAATGGTGTGCGCTGGCGGATAATGTCTGAACCCTTCTCGCCCATCATGATCGTCGGCGCATTGGTATTGCACGAGGGAACGCGCGGCATCACCGAACTGTCGCACACGCGCAGGCCCTCGATGCCGCGGACTTTCAGTTCGAGATCGACCACAGCCATGTTGTCCGAACCCATCTTGCAGGTACCGACAGGGTGATGGTCGGTCTTCGCATTGGCGCACCCATATTCGAAGAGTTCCTCGTCGGAATTATACTTCGGCCCCGGCAGGCGTTCCGCCATCACGTAAGGCTTCAGGGCCGCCTGGCTCATGATCTCGCGGGCGATCTTCAGGCCTTCGATCGACATTTTCCGGTCATGCGGATCGCTCCAGTAATTGGGGTCGATCAGGGGAGCGGCATTCGGATCGGAAGACTGCAACCGCACCGTCCCGCGCGATCGGGGATGAAGATAGGCGGAGTTCAGGGTGACGCCGGCGTTCTTGAGCCGCTCGACGCCAGCTTCGATACCCGAGCCCAGTCCGAGATGGAACTGGATGTCCGGGGAGCGCGCATCGGGATCCGCATACCAGAAGCCGCCCGTTTCAAACAGGCTCGACGCAACCGGACCGGTCCGGAAAAGCACGTACTGGATGCCCGCCCACAGTGTGCGGTGCAGCTTGGCGACACCATCATAGGTGTGATCGCCCGTGCATTCGCAAATGACGAAAAGGTCGAGGTGATCCTGCATGTTCTCGCCGACGCCGGGCAGATCATGCGTTACCGGCACCCCTACGCTCTTCAGATGATCGGCCGGGCCGATACCGGACTGGAGCAGCAGCTTAGGCGATCCGATTGCACCCGAACTGACGAGAACCTCGCGTTCGGCGCGGATTGTCTCGCGCGCATTGCCCTTGATGATCTCGACGCCGACCGCCCGCCCCTTCTCGACAAGGATCCGGGACACCTGCGCGCCCAAGCGGATCGTCAGGTTCTTGCGCTCGCTGATTGGAGCGAGATAGGCCATCGACGCCGATGAGCGGCGGCGATTGCGCTGCGTCAATTGGTAGAACCCGACGCCCGCTTGCTGCTGGCCGTTGAAATCGTGGTTGTAGGGAATGCCGAGTTCCTGTCCTGCCCGGATATAGGCATCGCAGATCGGCAGGGTGGCGGCGGGCATCGAGACGCCGAGCGGCCCACCATAGGCGTGATAATCGTCGGCGTAGCGCTGATTGTCCTCGGCGCGCTTGAAATAAGGCAGAACGTCGCGATAACTCCACCCAGTACAACCATCCTCCCGTGCCCACAGGTCGTAGTCGGTTGCATTTCCGCGCGTATAAAGCTGGGCATTGATGCTTGACCCGCCACCAATGACTTTTGCTTGCGTATAGCGCAAGACGCGGTTGTTCATGTGCTTCTGCGGCACCGTCGACCAGCCCCAGCTAGCGACACCCTTGGTCATCTTCGCGAAGCCGGCAGGCATATGGAAAAGCGGGTTCCAGTCCCCGCCCCCTGCTTCAAGCAACAGCACCGAAACGTCCGGATCTTCGCTCAGGCGATTGGCGAGAACGCAGCCTGCGGGTCCGGCGCCAGTTATGATGTAATCATAGGTCATTCTAGAGCCTGCTTATCGAAAGGGCGCCATCGGCATTGATGATCGAGCCCGTGGCAAAGTTGAAATCGCCGCTGGCAAGAGCGGCCACGATACGGCCGAGATCGTCCGGCTCGCCCCAGCGCTTCATCGGAACAAGGCCCTCGGCAATAAGCTTGTCGTATTTTGCAGCGGCAACGGCGGTCATGTCGGAACGGATGATCCCGGGACGCACATCGAAAACGCTGATTCCCTGATCGGCAAGACGCACCGCGAGCCCCTGCGTGAAGGACGCGAGCGCCGCCTTCGTCAGGCAATAGTCGAGACGTTCGGGCGAAGTCATCTCGGCGGAAACCGAGGTAACGTTGATTATGGTGCGCGATGTGGCGCTTTCCTGTTGCGCCAGCATGACGCGCAAGGTGGCTTGCGTGAAGAAAACGGTGCCGCGCAGATTGACGGAGACGATGGCGTCGAAATTAGCCGGCTCAAGGTCGAGGAAGTCACCCCGGACCTTTGAACCGATGCCGGCATTGTTGACGAGACAGTCGATGCGGCCATGGGTGTCGAGCACGCCCTCAATCGTCGCGGCATGGCCGGCGAGATCGGCAATGTCGGCCGTGTGAAACGAGACCTTCGCCCCAAGGCCTGCCAGTGTGGCGACCGCCGCCTCAGCTGTTTCATCATTTGCGATATCCGTGATGGCGAGATCGAAACCCTTGCCCGCCAGCGCCCTGGCGATGCCAAGGCCGATCCCGCGGCGCGCTCCGGTGACGAGTGCGACCGGCTTCATGACAATTCCTTTCGGACGATATGATCCGCGACGCGCAGGGCCTGGGCCGCGATCGTCAGCGCCGGGTTGACCGCTGCCGACGTCGGCAGGAACGCGGCATCGACAACGAACAGATTAGGGTGGTCAAAAGCCCGGCAATAAATATCGAGCGGCGCGGTCGCGGGGTCGTTGCCCATTCGAACGGTGCCACACTGATGCGACGGCGTCTTGCGGTCGAAGGCCTTGGAAAGCACTAGCGGGAAGCCGGCCGCGCGCAGGGTCGACTTGATCCGCGCCACCAGCCTCAAATGGGCCGGCCAGTTGCTGCGGATCCACTCGAGAATGATCTTGTCGCCTTCAATGCGCACCCGGCTTTCGGGCTTTGGCACATCCTCGCTCATGGCAAGGAAATCCACCGTATGCGCGCAAAATCGGTCGAGCGCCCATTCCGGCACCATCCGAAGATCGGATTTCAAAACCGCGCCGCTGATCCGACCGAGCAATTGCACATTGCCGAGCGGCGCGCCGCCAAGGCCATCGGACAGATAGAAATCATTGAAGCCGAACGTCTTCTGGTAGACGCTGTCATTTTTGAAGCGTGGATCGAACCCGATGACGGCCGAAAGGTTGTGGTTCATAAAGTTGCGGCCAACCTGATCCGAGCGATTGGCGAGCCCGGCGGGATTGGCATCGTCGGCCGAGCGCAGCAGGAGTACGGCGGACTGGACCGCTCCGGCCGAGAGCACGACGAGCTTCGGTCGCGCGATATGCCTTGCGCCATTCTGCTCGTAATGCACTGCTGCGATTGACTTGCCATCCGCCGCGGTTTCGAGGCGGGTGACCCGCGCATTCGTTTCCAGCCGGACATTCTCGTGTTTCAGGGCGGCGGCGAGCGCGGTCGTTTCCGCGTCCATCTTGCCATTGAAGCTGTTCGGATGGGCATCCCAAGGCGTTTTTCCGTGCTTCAGCCAGGTGTCGATGTCGACGCCCAATGGCAGGGATGCCGGATGAACGCCAACCTTCTTCAACCGGGAGCGAAGCGCGGCGATGGGCGCTTCGTCTGGCACGGGTGGGAAGTTGTAGGGTGCTGAATGAAACGGCTCGGTCGGGTCTTCGCCGAGTGTTCCTCTCACCTGAAACAATTGTTCGGCCTTGCTGTACCAGGGCTCGAGTTCCTCGTAAGCAAAAGGCCATGCCGGGGAGACACCTTCGAGATGCTGCATCTCCGCGAAATCCTCGGCGCGGTAACGCGTCAGCACAGCTCCATAGAATTTCGAATTGCCACCGACATTGTAGTAATTGCCGGGGTTGAAGGGTTTGCCGAACTCGTCGTACCAGCTTTCCTTCGGCCGAAAGAATCCTCGCTGGAATATGGCGCGCGGATCGCGGTTCTCCGGCCGGTCCGCCAGGTGATCGCCCGCTTCCAGAATGATGATATTTGCTCCCGAACCGGCGAGCCCGGCGGCCATCGTGGCGCCGCCGATGCCTGAGCCGATGATAACGATATCTGCGGCCGCGTTCGGTGTGGGGCTGGTGGTCATGACGCGGGTCGATCAGGCCCCGATGCGCAATTGCGATTGCGGATCGAAGAAAACCGCCTTGTCGAGATTGAAGGCGAGCGCCGTTCTCGTGCCGGCGGATATTGGCGCATCCGCACGCAGACGTGCAACGACCTCCTTGCCGCCGAGCTTGGTGACCGCGAAAGTGTCGGAGCCTGCAGGCTCAACCACTTCGATGAAGCATTCGCCTTCGACGAGTGAACCCGCGTTGCGATCCGCGCCATCGGGATCGGTCAACGCTTCCGGGCGGATGCCGAAAATCACATCCTTGCCCGTGAACGCAACGAGGGCGCTATTGGTCTTGATCGGCAGGCGCAACGGTTCCATGTCGGGCCGCTCGAGCACGACCGCGAGGTCGTTGGCTCCGCCCTCGATCTTAGCCTTGAGCAGGTTCATGGCCGGTGAGCCCATGAAGTCGGCGACGAAGATGTTGGTAGGGTTGTTGTAGATTTCCGCCGGTGTACCGAACTGCTGCAATACGCCGTCTTTCAGGACAGCGATTTTTGTTGCCAGCGTCATCGCCTCGATCTGGTCGTGGGTCACGTAGACGATCGTCGTCTTCATGCGCTGGTGCAGGCGCTTGATCTCGGTACGCATATCGACGCGCAGCTTGGCGTCGAGGTTGGAGAGCGGCTCGTCGAAGAGGAACACCTGCGGATTGCGCACGAGCGCACGCCCCATCGCCACGCGCTGGCGTTGCCCGCCGGAAAGCTGGCTCGGCTTGCGGTTGAGCAGATGCCCGATCTGCAGCATGTCGGCGACCTGCTTGATGGCCTTTTCTCGCTCCTCCTTGGCGATGCCGCGAATTTCCATGCCGAATGCGATGTTTCCGGCCACGGTCATGTTCGGGTAGAGCGCATAGGATTGGAACACCATCGCGATGTCGCGCTTGGAGGGGTGCAGTCCGCTGATCGACTTGCCCTTGATCGAGATGTCGCCTGACGTGATCGGTTCCAGCCCGGCAATGGTGTTGAGCAGGGTCGACTTGCCGCATCCGGAGGGTCCGACGAGGACGAGGAAGCCGCCTTCATCGATCTCGATATTGATGTCCTTCAGGATCGGCACGTTGCCGTAGGACTTATGCAGGTCTTGGATCTTGAGAAATGACATTGATTTATCCCTTCACGGCGCCGGACATGAGGCCGCGGACGAAATACCGCCCGGAAACGATGTAGACGATGAGAGTTGGCAGGGCGGCGAGAATGGCGCCGGCGAAATGCACGTTGTATTCCTTCACGCCCGTCGACGAGTTGACGAGATTGTTGAGCGCAACAGTCATGGGCGTACTGCTGAAGCCGGAGAACGATGCGCCGAAAAGGAAGTCGTTCCAGATGTTGGTGAACTGCCAGATCACGGATACGACGATGATCGGCCCAGACGACGGCAGGAGGATGCGCCAGAATATCTGGAAGAAGTTTGCACCATCGATCTGCGCCGCGCGCACCAGTTCGGTCGGAAATGCCTCGTAGTAATTGCGGAAATAGAGCGTCGTGAAGCCGAGGCCATAGACGATATGGACGAGGATCAGGCCTTGGATGGTTCCGGCCATGCCGAGAAAGCCGAGGACACGCGCCATCGGTATGAGCACGATCTGGAACGGGATGAAACAGCCGAGCAGCAACATGCCGAACATGACGTTCGAGCCGCGGAAGCGCCATTTCGTCAGGACATAGCCGTTGAGCGCGCCGATCACCGTCGAGATGGCGACTGCGGGAATGACCATCAGGATCGAGTTGATGAAATAGGGGCGCAGACCCGTCGGCTGCACGCCGATTTGCGCGGTTGACCAGGCCGAGAGCCAGGGCTGGATCGTCCATTCATGCGGCGGCGACAGCATGCCGCCCTGACGAATTTCGTCGAGCGTCTTCAGCGAGTTCACCACCATTACGTAGAGTGGCAGCAGGTAGTAGAACGCGAAAACCAGAAGGGCGATATAGATGACGACGCGGGTGAGTTTGCCGCTGTTGATTACATTGTCGGGGCTTGGAGCGCTCATTTATTGCCTCCCCTGATTTCGGAATAAAGGTAGGGGATGATGATCGCAAATATCGTGATCAGCATGATGATGGCCGATGAGGCGCCGATGCCCATGGAATTGCGGGTGAACGTGTAGGAATACATGAACGTCGCCGGCAATTCGGTTGCCTGGCCAGGCCCGCCGCCGGTCAGGGCGATGACCAGATCGTATGCCTTGATCGCAAGATGCGCGAGCACGACGAAGGCGGAAAGAAACACGGGCCGCATCAGTGGAATGATGATGCGCCGGTAGATCATGCCGGTCGATGCGCCGTCGATCTGTGCCGCCTTGATGATCTCATTGTCGACGCCGCGCAAGCCGGCAAGAAACATGGCCATGACGAAGCCGGAGGATTGCCAGACAGCGGCGATAACGACCGTATAGATCGCCATCTTCGAGTCCTTGATCCAGTTGAACTGAAAGCTTTCCCAGCCCCACTGGTGCATGGTGTTTTCAAGACCGATGCCGGGATCGAGAAACCATTTCCAGGCGACGCCGGTAACGATGAACGACAGCGCCATGGGATAGAGATAGATGGGACGCAGGACACCTTCGATGCGGATCTTCTGGTCGAGAAGGATGGCGAGACCCAGACCGAGCACCGTGCAGATGATGATGTAGAGCGAGGCAAATATGCCAAGGTTGGTAATAGCCCGCCACCAATGCGGCAGAGCCCACAGCTTGCGGTAGTTTTCAAAGCCGACAAATCCATAGGACGGCAACATCTTGCTGTCCGTGAACGACAGAATGCCGGTATAGATGATAAAGCCATAGACGAAGATCAGGACGATCAGAAAGCTCGGTCCGAGAACCAGCTTGGGTATAAGGTCCTGTATGCGGCTGCGGGTATCCATAGCCTCACCTCTTAAATCAATATCGTTTTATATCGTTGCCGCGACGGGGCGGAGAATTCTATCCGGGGCATGTGCTGCCCCGGATAGAGGACCAAGCTTATTTCGCAGCGTCAACGGCGGAAACGAGTTCCTTCACCGCGTCTTCGGAGCTCAGTTCACCGTTGAATTCACGCGTGACGACGTCATAGATCGCGTTCTTCACGGCAGCAGGCACCGCATAGCCATGGGCCATGGAGCCGTAGAGCGTGCCGCCCTTGCTGGCTTCGGCAAGATCCTTGATGGCCTTCTTGCCGCAAGCGTCAAAAGCGGTATCCGGAACGTCCGTGCGAGCCGGAGCCGACCCCTTGACCACGTTGAACGCCGACTGGAAGGCAGGGCTCTCGATGGCCGATGCCATTACCAGCTGGTTCTTGTGGTCAGCATCGCTCTTCTTGAAGAAGAGGAACTGGTCGGAGTTGAAGGTTACCGACCCCTGGGTGCCCGGGAAGCGCATGCAGACGAAGTCCACGCCGGGCTCCTTCTTTGCCTTCACGAATTCACCCTTGGCCCAGTCACCCATGAACTGCATGCCGGCCTTGCCTTCGATAACCATGGTCGAAGCAAGGTTCCAGTCGCGACCGGAGAAATTGTCGTCGACATAGCTGCGCAGCTTGGTCATGCGGTCGAAAGCTTCCTTCATCTTGTCGCCGCCCAAGGCCTTGGGGTCGAGATCGATGAACGCCGCCTTGTAGAAGTCGTTGCCGAGGGAAAGAACGACGGCATCAAAGATGGTCGCATCCTGCCAGGGCTGACCGCCATGGGCGATCGGCGTGATGCCCTGTTCCTTGAACTTGTCGAGGAGAGCGATCAGTTCGTCCCAATTGGCAGGTTCCTTGCCGCCGGCCTTGTCGAGGGCCGCCTTGTTGATCCATACCCAGTTGGTCGAGTGAACATTGACCGGCGCGGCGATCCAGTGGCCGTCATACTTGGAGAACTTCTGCAGTGCCTCCGGAATGACGTCGCCCCACTTTTCCTTGTCAGCAACGTCATCGACATTGGTCAGTGCGCCCTGCTTTGCCCAGTCGGTGATGTCGAAACCGAGCGACTGCACCGACGTCGGCGGATTGCCGGCGGTAACACGAGCGCGCAGCACGGTCATGGCTTCTGAACCGCCACCACCGGCGACGGGCATGTCAGACCAGGTGATGCCCTTGGTCTCGAGATCCTTCTTCAGGACTTCGAGCGCCGTTGCTTCACCGCCGGAAGTCCACCAATGCAGAACCTCGACGTTTTCAGCAGCGCGGGCCGCCGTTGCAGTCCCGAGCAGCATCGCTGCGGCGGCGACCGTATTCATCCACTTTTTCATTTCAGGCCTCCCATTTGAAAAAAGAAAATATCCAAAATATCCGACTGAGATTCCTCAAGTCCGGAGCATTCTTACAATAGGCGGAAGGGGCTTTACAATCGATTTAATCAGCTCGCCCATACGACTTTCCTCCTACCCAGATGCATGTTGAGTGTCTTCGTTTCCGTGTAATCCTCAACCGCATGCCTGCCCAGTTCCCGGCCGAGACCGGACTGCTTGTAGCCGCCGAACGGCAATTCCGAAGCGCCGTCCATGAAGGTGTTCATCCAGATCGTCCCGGCACGAACCTGGCGCCCGATCGTCAGGCACGTATCAAAATCGCGGCTCCAAACGCCGGCTGACAGACCATAATCGATGGAATTGGCGATGCGAACCGCTTCATCGAGCGTTTCGAAGGTCAGGACGGAGAGTACCGGGCCAAAAACCTCCTCGCGTGCGACAGCCATGTCCGGCTGCACCGCCGACAGGATTGTCGGCGACATGAACTGTCCCATGCCGAGTTCCAGCGGCTCGCCGCCATGGCAGATATTCGCTCCGGTGGTTGCTGCATTGCGCACATAGCCGTCGATCTTCGCCAGGTGCTCCGGCGTGATGATGGCACCGACCTTGGTCTGCGGATCGAGCGGATCGCCGACCTTTACCTTGGCGGAATGAGCGGCGATGCGGGCGACGACGTCGTCAGCAATATCGCGGTGTACGATCAGGCGCGAACCGGCATTGCAGCATTCGCCGGCATTGAAATAGGCGCCGAAGACCGCCGCGTCGATGAAATCATCGAGTTCCGCGTCGGGAAACACAATCTGTGGGTTCTTGCCGCCGAGTTCCAGCGAGACCTTTTTCAAGGTCTGCGCGGCATTGGCCATGGTGAGCTTGCCGACCAGCGTGGAGCCGGTGAAGGACACCATGTCGACGTCAGGATGGACGGTCATGGGCGCACCGACTTCCGCGCCGGTTCCCGTCACGATATTGACGACACCGGCAGGAACGCCGGCTTCCATCAGGATCTCGCCAAGCACAAGCGTCGAGCCGGAAGTAAGTTCCGATGGCTTGACCACGGCCGTGCAACCAGCCGCCAGGGCGAAAGGCAGTTTCTGGCTGACGATAAGGAACGGAAAATTCCACGGCGTTATGATCGAGACGACGCCGATTGCTTCGCGCAGGACCACGCCAAGTGTGCATTCGCCGAGCGTATTATAGCTCTCGCCATGGAGATCCCGGCCGAGCGCAGCGGCATAGCGCCAAATATCCACGGCGCCGCCGAGCTCGGCCTTGGCCTGGCTGATCGGCTTGCCCGACTCGATGCAATCGAGATAGGCGAGTTCATCGGAACGCGCGGCAATCAGTTCGGCAGCCTTGAGCAGAATGTTCGAGCGCTCTGCGCCGGTCATGCGGGACCAGGTACCCGTATCGAAGGCGCGGCGAGCTGCGGCGATGGCGCGTTCCGCGTCGGCTTTCGTTGCGGCCTGATAGCGGGAGACGACGACACCATGTCCCGGGCTCTTGCGCTCGATGGAAGCGCCGCTGGAACCATCGACCCACCGGCCATCGATCAACAGCTGAAATTCGCGCACCTTGAAATCTTCGAGCGCCCGTGGGCGCACCAGAATCGTCATTACCATTCTCCTTTGAATGCGGGCTCGCGCTTTTCGGCAAAGGCCGAAACACCTTCCTTAAGGTCCGCTGTCTTTGCGACGAGGATCGAGCCCAGCGCTTCGACCGCCGTTCCATTGTCTTCGCCATTGGCCGAGGCAATCATGAGTTTAGCCACTTCGACGGCAGCCGGTCCGCGCTTGGCAATACGTTCCGCATAGGCCGTTGCCATTGCGACCGCGGCGCCGGTTTCGGCCACGTGGTCGACAAGGCCGAGGCCCAAGCCTTCGCCTGCACTGAAGATTTCACCGCCGAGCGCCATGCGGCGCACGACTTGCGCGCCGAAGCGCCGGACAAGGCGCTGCGTTCCCGACCAGCCCGGCACCATGCCTAGGCCGGTTTCCGGCAGGCCAAGCTTGATCTGGGCTTCCGCGATGCGGATATCAGCAGTTGCGGCAAGCTCGAGCCCGCCGCCCAGCGCATGACCATTGAGCGCGGCGATAAGCGGCACGCGCAAGGTCGCAAGGCGCTCGAACACGCGGTGGCCGAAGCGCACCCAGGCATGGCCGAACTCATTGGGCGTCATCGCTGCCCAAGCCTTGATATCGCCGCCGGCCGAGAACGCCTTGCCGGCGCCCGTCAGGATCGCGACGCGCGTTTCGGCGTTGGCTTCGACAGCGTCGCAGGCCGCACTCAGATCCTTCAGCATATCGAGATCGAAGGCATTCAGCTTTTCCGGGCGCGACACGGTGATCGTGGCGACGTGACCGGCGAAAGTGACGGTGATGCGCGGGTCAGCCATGGATCGTCCTCTGTGGCTTGTGCGGCAATTCGAGGCCGAGCGGCTGCGGCTGGAAGAGCCGGGCATCCATCTGTTTCAGGTCGCGCGCGACAACCAGAGGGAATTCGGACTGGTCAAGAATATGCGCCTGCAGATCGACGCCGGGAGCGATTTCAGTCAGCACGACGCCTTCGGGACGCAGCGCCATGACGCAGCGCTCGGTCACGTAGGTGATGTCCTGTCCCTGCTCGATGGCGCGGCGACCGGAGAAGGTGACGTGTTCAACCTCGTTGACCAGCTTCTTGAGCTTGCCTTCCTTTTCGATAACCAGCTTTCCGCCTTCGACATGTACTTTCGCCCCGGCATTGAACATGCCCGAGAAGACGATCTTGCGAGCGCGCGCCGTGATATCGACGAAGCCGCCGGCGCCAGCAGTCACATGCGGGCGGAAACTCAGCTTCGATACGTTGACAGAACCGCTCTTGTCGATTTCCAGAAACGAGAGCAGCGACGCATCGAAACCAGCGCCCTGGAAATAGGTGAACTGGTGCGGCGAGGGCACAAAAGCTTCGGCATTCGAGGCGCAACCGAAGGCAAAGTCGAGGAGCGGAATGCCGCCGACCGGACCCTGCTCGATGACCCAGGTGACGGCCCCGTGCAAACCCTCTTCGAGCAGGATGCGCGGCACGTTTGCCGAGATGCCGAAGCCGAGATTGACGGCACTGCCCGCCTCGAGTTCCGTCGCGACCCGTCGCGCGATAACCTTCTGGATATTGAAATCCGGCAGTTCGAAATCTTCGAGCGGATGGAAGATCTCGCCGGAAATGGCCGGATCATACAGCGTCTGTGTTGTCTGCTTCTGTTCCGGATCGACCACGACATAATCGACAAGGATGCCGGGAACGCGCACGTCGTGCGGCTTCATCGAGCCGCTCTTGGTGATCCGCTTGACCTGCGCAATGACGATGCCGCCATTGTTGCGCACTGCGAGCGCCTGGTCGAAGCCGCCGAGATAGGCGCCTTCATGCTCGTAGGTGAGATTGCCGCGCTCGTCGGCGGTCGTTGCACGGATGATGGCGACCTGCGGCACGATCGGCTTGAAGAACAACCATTCTTCGCCATCGAATTCAATCTTGCGCACCAACGGTTCCTTCGCGGCGGATGCATTCATGGCGCAACCCTGGCGGTCGGGATCGACGAATGTGTCGAGCCCGACCTTGGTCAAGACGCCCGGACGCTTGGCGGCAGCCTCACGGTGCATGTCGAAGAGAATGCCTGAGGGCACATTATATGCGGCAACCTCGTCATTGCCGATCATCTGCCAGATCAATGGAGGTTCGGCGCTGGACGGACCCGACGGGTAGGAGCCGCCGACGATCTTCTTCAAAAGGCCCTTCCTGGCAATGTAGTCGACGCCCTTGATCCCGCTCATGTCGCCGGCGGCTATCGGATGCAGGGTCGTCAGATCACGCGGGTGACCCGTAGCCTCGAAGCGCGCGCCGATCGCCTTCAGCATCAGGTCGGGGCAACCGAGCCCGCTCGACGATGAGACGGAGACGATGGCTTCGTCAGGAATGAGGTTCGCGGCCTCTTCGGGGGTTATGTGCTTGTTCATGCTCTTGGATCGTGCTTTCAAAGGCCTGGATTGATCTTTTGGGCGGTTCCCATCCGCGCCGCTTCCGTAACGGCGATGCCGGCAGCAAGCGACCAGACACCGTCCTCGCCCGACGCCGCAGGTCTGCCGTCGCCGGCAATGGCGGCGTGGAATTTGGCAAGGCCCGTCTCGTAGAGATTCTTGTGGTCGAGCTTGAGTTCGCTTTCGCCGTCTGCGTTGCGGAGTATGACCGTGCCGACCGGCTTTTGCGTCATGACATTATGCCCGACCAGCGAGCCTTCCGTGCCGTGCACTTCGAAGCCCGTTTCGGAGTATTTCGTGGTGAAGCCGTCATGAAACAGAGCAATCAGCCCCGACTTGAAGCGCATGACGCCCATCACACCGTCCTCGAGGCCCTCTTTGGCAAGTCCGCTCTTCTGGCCGAAGGCAACGGCCTCGACCGGGTCGTCGCCAAGCACGTAACGCAGCGTATCGGTGTCGTGGACCGTAATATCGAGAATCACGCCACCGCCTGCTTCCGGGCGATCCAGGCGCCAGCCCTGCAGATGCGGCGGAAGATAGACGGCATGGAAGACCTTGGCGGCGAGCGGCTTGCCGATCTTGCCCGCAGCAATGGCATCGCGCATCGCCGTATGGCTTGCCGCGTTGCGCAGGTGGTGGTTGGTGGCAAAGACGATATTGGCGGCGCGGCAGGCCTCGACCATGGCACGCGCATCCTCAAGGCTCGTTGCAAGCGGCTTTTCGCACAGTACATGCTTTCCCGCCTTCGCTGCGGCGAGCACCTGGTCCTTGTGCAGTTCATTGGTCGTCGAAATATAGACCGCATCGATCGGCTGTTCACTGAACAACGCGTCGAGCGTTGTGACCGAATGAGGAATTGCATGATCGTCGGCATATTTGCGCCCGCGCTCGGCATTGGTGCTCATGACCGAGACAATCTCGCCGCCACTGGCGCGGATCGCATCGATGACCCATTCATGCGCGATGGTGCTCGCACCAATCAGACCCCAGCGTATCATGCCAATTCCTCCGTTTGCCTGACAGGCGCGCCGCAGCTTTGGCGCACGACGAGACGCACCGACGTAACCAGTGTTTCCTGGTCGACCTGCCCGGCATTGATCTGCTTCATCAAAAGCTGTGCCGCCCGCTGGCCCATGCCCTGCGGATCGACCGAGACGGTCGTCAGGGCGGGAACCGCTGTCTTTGCCTCGATGACATCGTCGAATCCGATGACTGCAAAACCCTTGCCCGGCTCGATATTGTTGGAGCGAAGGCCATCGCACACGCCGAAGGCGACTGCATCGTTGAAGCACAGCGCCGCAGTGGGGCGCTCGTCAAAGAACATCATGCGTTCTACCGCGGTGGCGCCGCCGGCGCGCGAGGGCGCAGAATGAATGACGAAGTTCTGGTTGAGGGGAATACCGGCTTCCATCAGGGCATCCCGATAACCCCGCACCCGGTCGGATGACACGGCCGTGTCGGCAAAACCGCCCATGAAGGCGATGCGCCGGTGCCCGAGATTGATGAGGTGGCGGACTGCCGCTTTCGCGCCGGCGTAATTGTCGGAAAGCAGCGTCGATACCTTCGCACCCGGCAGATTGCGCACGACGACCACAACGGGAATGCCGCTGTCGGCGAGCGGCTTGACGTCACTTGCCTCGGTTCCGCGCGCCGGCGACAGGATAAGGCCAGCGATGCCGTTTTCACGCATCGAGGCGATGACCTGGCGCTGCCTGTCGACGCTTTCGCCGCTATGGGCGAGGAATTGCACATAGCCTGCCGACTGCACCACCATGTCGACGCCGACAGCCAGTTCCGCAAAGAAACTATTGGTCAGATCGTTGACGACGATGCCGATGATTTTCGATTTCGACTGGCGCAAATTGGCAGCCCCGCGATTGTAGACATAGCCCAGATCATTGATGAGCGCGCTGACCTTTTCGCGGGTCTTTTCATTAACCAGCGGACTGCCCTGGAGGACCAGCGACACGGTGGATTTCGACACGCCGGCGGCGCGCGCAATGTCCACAATACTTGTCCGTGTCTTGCTCAAGGTGATCTCTCCCAGTCGCCGCACAGTTAATTGGAACGTTCCAAATATGTCAAGAGATTTCTTTATGATGCCGTAAGGGCGCTGTTCTACGCGGGTTTTGCCCTCACCGCACCTCTTTCTGGGGGTTAGTCTGGCTCTTCCGATAATTTTTCGGCTTGGCTCTTGTATTTTGGAACGTTCCAAATTAAAAAGCCGACGTCAGTATGGGAGCGAACGCATGACAATCAGCCTCAACCTGCCGACCTCAGATGGAGCAAGCGCTGCCTATAGCCTGCGCGGCGAGCCGCTTGCCAAACCATCGTCCCCGCCCTCGTTCAATCGCATCGCCTATGCCGCGGCGCATGTCGTTTCCGATCCGCGCCGCGATGCCAATCCCTGGACCTCGCCCGTGATCGACTGGGATGCGACGATGGCATTTCGCCATCACCTGTGGTCGCTCGGCTTCAAGATTGCCGAGGCCATGGACACGGCGCAGCGCGGCATGGGGGTCGACTGGGCCACCGCGCAGGAGCTAATCCGCCGCTCCCTCGCGGAGGCGCGGACCGTTTCGGGCGCGGATCTTGCCTGCGGTGGCGGAACGGACCAGTTGTTGCCCCAGGATGCGAAGTCGCTTCAGGATGTCATCGACGCCTACGAGACCCAGATCGGCTTCATTGAAGGCGAAGGCGGACGCTCGGTGATGATGGCGAGCCGTGCGCTTGCTCGTGTCGCCCGCTCTGCCGATGACTACCGTACCGTCTATAATACCATCCTCTCGCAGACGCGGGAAAAGGTGACCCTGCATTGGCTTGGCGACATGTTCGATCCCCATCTTGCCGGCTATTGGGGTTCGGCAAGTTTTGAAGACGCGCTCGAAACTGTCCTTGCCGTCATCAACGACAATAGAGCCAAGGTGGAAGGCATCAAGATTTCGCTGCTCGACAATGCGAAGGAGATCGAGCTGCGCAAGCGCCTGCCCGACGACGTCCTCTGTTTTACCGGCGACGACTTCAACTATGCCGAGTTGATCGAGGGCGACGGAGAGCGCTACAGCCACGCTCTACTCGGTATTTTCGACGCCGTTGCCCCATCGGCATCGAAGGCTCTCGCGCACCTCGCAGCCGGCGATGCCGAGGCGTTTCGCGAGACGATCGAGCCGACCGTGCCGCTCTCACGCAAGATATTCGAGGCACCGACGCAATACTACAAAGCCGGTGTCGTCTTCCTCGCCTGGCTCAATGGCCACCAAAGCCACTTTGTCATGCCGGCCGGCATGCAGTCTGCGCGTGGCATCGTGCACTACGCCGACATCTTCCGGCTAGCGGATGCGGCCAATGTGCTCGACAAGCCTGACCTTGCGGTGGCCCGGATGAAGAGCCTTTTGCAGGTTTATGGGGTGTAATACACTTCCTCATGGGTTCTCGGGACAAGCCTGAGCACCCATTGCCACCCTATGATAGAAAAGGGACGGTGCCGGAGCACCGTCCCCTCCCCGCTCCAATCTTTGAAGCTTACTTGTTCCAGCTCTTGACCAGTTCGTCGTAGTTGACGGTCTGCGGCTTTTCCTTTTCGTTTTCGATCTTCAGCTGCGGCGCGAGATTGCCAGCCTTGACCGCTTCCGCGTTCCAGTAGGCAAGGTCATGCTCCTCGGCCAGCTTCGGACCGATATCACCCTGGACGCCTGATTTCTCGAGGCGGCCGAGCACCTTTTCCTGTTCCTCGCAAAGCGAGTCCATGGCTTCCTGAGCGGTCTTTGCACCGGAAGATGCGTCACCCACGGCCTGCCACCAGAGCTGTGCCAGCTTCGGATAGTCAGGAACGTTGGTGCCCGTCGGCGACCACTGCACGCGAGCCGGCGAACGATAGAACTCGATCAGACCGCCGAGTTCAGGCGCACGCTTGGTGAAGCTCTTGTCCTGGATGGTCGATTCGCGGATGAAGGTGAGGCCGACATGGCTCTTCTTCACGTCCACGGTTTTTGAGGTGACGAACTGCGCATAGAGCCATGCGGCCTTGGCACGATCCTCCGGCGTCGACTTCATCAGCGTCCATGAGCCGACGTCCTGGTAGCCGAGCTTCATGCCGTCTTTCCAGTAGACACCATGCGGCGAGGGCGCCATGCGCCATCTCGGGGTGCCATCTGCATTGACGACGGGAAGGCCTGGCTTGACCATGTCGGCGGTGAAGGCGGTGTACCAGAAAATCTGCTGGGCGATATTGCCCTGCGCCGGAACCGGACCCGATTCGGAGAAGGTCATGCCCTGAGCTTCCGGCGGTGCATAAGCCTTCAGCCAGTCGAGATATTTCTGGATCGAATAGACCGCAGCCGGTCCGTTGGTATCGCCGCCCCGGGCAACGCACGAGCCGACCGGACGTGACTGCGCATCGACCTTGATGCCCCATTCATCGACCGGGAGACCGTTCGGCAGGCCCTTGTCACCATTGCCAGCCATGGAAAGCCAAGCATCGGTGAAGCGCCAGCCGAGCGACGGGTCCTTCTTGCCATAGTCCATGTGACCATAGACCTTCTTGCCATCGATCTCGCGACCGTTGAAGAATTCGGCAATGTCCTCATAGGCCGACCAGTTGACCGGAACGCCGAGATCGTAGCCGTATTTCGCCTTGAAATCGGCCTTGTTCTTCTCGTCGTTGAACCAATCGTAGCGGAACCAATAGAGGTTGGCGAACTGCTGATCGGGAAGCTGATAAAGCTTCTTGTCCGGCGCAGTCGTGAACTTGGTGCCGATGAAGTCGTCGACGTCGAGACCGGGATTGGTCACGTCCTTGCCTTCATTGGCCATCCAGTCGGTCAGGTTGCGCACCTGCTGGTAGCGCCAGTGCGTGCCGATCAGATCCGAGTCGTTGACCCAGGCGTCGTAGAGGTTCTGGCCCGTCTGCATCTGCGTCTGGATCTTTTCGACGACGTCACCTTCCTGGATGATGTCGTGAGTGACCTTGATGCCGGTGATCGCGGTGAAGGCCGGGGCCAGCGTCTGCGATTCATAGCTGTGGGTCGTCAGTGACTCCGACACCACCTTGATTTCCATGCCCGCGAAGGGCTTGGCGGCATCGATGAACCACTGCATCTCCTTTTCCTGAGCAGCGCGATCAAGGGTCGACATGTCGCCGATTTCCTTGTCGAGGAACGCCTTGGCCTCATCGATTCCGGCCCAGGCACTGCCTGCGCCGAACAACAGCACCATTGCTGTCGTTGTCGTCAATAATCGCGTTCGCATGGTTGTCCTCCCAGAGTTGCTGCGATTGCATTGTTGGGACAGGGCGGAATGCCCTGTCTCAATTTCATAAGTCAGACGAAGCGGAACACGCCTATGGCGTAGACCACCGAAATTGCCAGAGCCCACCAGAGGTTGGGACCAACGAGGCCGAGCCAGGCAAGATGGATATAGGCGGCGCCGAGCAGCGACACGAAGAGCCGGTCGCCTCGCGTCGTTTCAAAGCGCAATATGCCGATGCGCGGATTGCCGCCCGGCGAGAAGTATTCCCACACCGCCATGCCGATCAGCAGAAGGAAGATCGTCATGAAGAACAGCGCGGTCGGCACGGTCCATGCCATCCATGAAAGGTCCATGTCAGGCCTCCTTCCGTGCAAATCTAAAGTCAGAACGGGATGCTATCCCTGGCGCATTCTCGGGCACGCGTGCCTCCGCTATCCGCAGCGCACGCTTCTCCAAGCCCGTCATTATACCCTCCCCAGGGCGAAGCCCTTGGCGATATAGTTGCGGACGAAGTAGATGACGATGGCGCCCGGGATCAGCGTCAACACGCCGGCGGCGGCCAACAGCCCCCAATCCATGCCAGACGCTGAAACCGTACGTGTCATCGTTGCCGCAATCGGCTTGGCATCGGTGGTCGTCAGCGTACGGGCGATCAGGAGCTCCACCCAAGAGAACATGAAGCAGAAGAACGCGGCGACGCCGATACCGCTCGCGATGAGCGGCACGAAGATCTTCACGAAAAAGCGCGGGAACGAATAGCCGTCGATATAGGCGGTCTCGTCGATCTCCTTCGGCACGCCTGACATGAAGCCCTCGAGGATCCAGACGGCGAGCGGCACGTTGAACAGGCAGTGTGCCAGGGCCACCGCGATATGCGTGTCTATGAGGCCGAATGCCGAATAGAGCTGGAAAAACGGCAGCGCAAACACCGCAGGCGGCGCCATGCGGTTGGTCAGCAGCCAGAAGAACAGGTGCTTGTCGCCAAGGAAGCGGTAGCGCGAGAAGGCATAGGCCGCAGGCAGGGCAACCAGCACCGAAATCACCATGTTCATGACGACATAGATGATCGAATTGATGTAGCCGCGATACCATGACGGATCGGTGAAAATCACCGCGTAGTTGTGAAGTGTCGGATTTTGCGGCCAGAGCGTGAAAGTGGTCAAAATCTCCTGATTGGTCTTGAAGCTCATGTTGACGAGCCAATAGATCGGAAGCAGCAGGAAGATGATGTACACCGTCGGGACCAGCCACCAGAATTTCGACTCGTCCCCACGCCGCCGCATCCTGCGGGCCAGCGCCTTGTCGATCTGCCGCTGCTCGGCAGCAGGCCGTCCGCTTGTGCGTGCAAGGGTTTCGTTCTGCACCGACATGTCAGCGCTCCGCATCGTAGTTGGTCATGACGGTATAGAATATCCATGACAGGAGAAGGATGATCAGGAAGTAGATGATCGACATTGCTGCTGCCGGCCCCAGATCGAACTGGCCAATGGCGATCTTGACGAGGTCGATCGACAGGAATGTCGTGGAATTGCCGGGACCGCCGCCGGTGACGACGAAGGGCTCGGTGTAGATCATGAAACTGTCCATGAAGCGCAGGAGCACGGCGATGAGCAGCACGCGGTTCATCTTCGGCAGTTGGATGTAGCGGAAGACCGCCCAGCGCGACGCGCCATCGATCTTGGCAGCCTGGTAGAAGGCATCGGGGATCGAGACGAGACCGGCATAGCAAAGGAGTACGACGAGGCTCGTCCAGTGCCACACGTCCATGATAATGACCGTGAACCAGGCGTGCAGCGGGTTCTGCACATAATTGTACTTAATACCAAGGCTTTCCAGCGTATGCCCGAGAAGGCCGATATCGTTGCGGCCGAAGACCTGCCAGATCGTTCCGACGACATTCCAGGGAATGAGCAGCGGCAGCGCCATCAGGACGAGGCAGACAGGAACGCCCCAGCCACGGCGAGGCATGTTCAGGGCGATGACGATGCCGAGCGGCACCTCAATGGCGAGGATGATGAAAGAAAAGACAAGATTGCGACCGAGCGCTGCGTGAAAGCGGTCCGAATGCAGGATTTCCTCGTACCATTCGGTGCCGGCCCAGAAGAACTGATTGTTGCCGAACGTATCCTGCACCGAATAGTTGACGACGGTCATCAACGGAATGACGGCCGAAAACGCCACCAGCAGCAGCATCGGCAGCACCATGAGCCAGGCCTTGTTGTTCCAGGTCTTATCCATGGCTGTTGCCTCCTGCCAGTGTGCGGAGGGTCGCGGACCAAAAGGTCATACCATGCATTGTCAGTTCCCTCCCACGCGCCAGGAATCGGCGTAGATATTGATGCCCTTCGGATCGAAGGCGATGTGCGGTTCGGCCGGAATTTCCTGGCCCTCGCCGACGATAACGGCGATCTCCTGAGTACCGAGGCGGGTGCGCACGATCTTGTGGCGACCAATATCCTCGACCTTGGCGATTTGGACGGGCATGCCAAGGCGGCCGAGCCGCACATATTCCGGGCGGATGCCGAGTTCGACCTTGCCTGCTATGGGAGCCGATGGCGACGGCAGCTGAATCTGATGCTCGCCAATGCGGGCGGCGCCGGACTCGATCTCGACCGGCATCACATTCATGCCGGGAGAGCCGATAAAATAGCCGACGAAAGTATGTTTCGGCCGCTCGAACAACTCTTCCGGCGTGCCGATCTGCACGATCTCGCCATCATACATGACCACCACCTTCTGGGCGAAGGTGAGGGCTTCGGTCTGGTCGTGGGTGACATAGACCATTGTGTAGCCGAAGCGCTGATGCAGCACCTTCAACTGGGAGCGCAGCACCCACTTCATGTGCGGATCGATGACCGTGAGCGGCTCGTCGAAAAGGATGGCATTGACGTCGGAACGGACAAGGCCGCGTCCCAGCGAAATCTTCTGCTTCTGGTCCGCCGTCAGGCCGCGCGCCTTCTTGTTGGCCCAACTCGCCAGATCGATCATCTCCAGCGTTTCCTTGACCTTGCGGTCGACTTCGGCTGCTGGAACGCCGCGGTTGCGCAGGGGAAAGGCGAGGTTGTCGTATACGGTCATCGTGTCGTAGATGACCGGAAACTGGAACACCTGGGCGATATTGCGTTCCTGCGTCGACAGATTGGTTACGTCCTCGCCATCGAACAGCAATTGTCCATGCGAGGGATGGAGGAGGCCCGAGATAATGTTGAGGAGGGTGGTCTTGCCGCAGCCGGAGGGTCCGAGCAGGGCATAGGCGCCGCCGTCCTCCCAGCTGTGGTGCACTTCCTTCAGTGCATAATCCTTGTCCGACTTCGGGTTGGGGACGTAGGCGTGGCGAATATGATTGAGGTCGATGCGTGCCATGGCCAGCCCCTATGCCGCGCGTTTCTGACCGCGGGTGACGGAATTGCCGGCCGCGTCAAAAATCATCAGGTTGCGTGGGTCGATGAAAATGTCGATCTGCTCATCGGGTGCGTAGATATGAATGCCGTGGGTCAGCATGGTCCAGCGCGCATCGGCGAAGGAAAGGTGCACGAAACTCTCAGAACCGGTGATCTCTGTCGCCGTGACCGTCGCCTTCAGGGCGATCTCATCTGGATGCGCCCGCGTCGTCTCGACATGGTGCGGCTGGAAACCGATCGTATAGGTCCCGTCGGCGAAATCCGCGAGATGCGGCGGCACCGGCAGTGTCACCCCGCCCTCGAGCTGGAAGGCCTTGCCGAACTTTGCCAGCGCGATGGTATTGAGCGGCGGGTCGGCAAAAGTCTGGGCAGTGATCAAATCATCCGGGCGGCGGAAGACATCGATGGTCGGCCCGAACTGGGTGATGCGGCCTTCAGCCAGCGTAGCCGTATTTCCGCCAAGCAGGAGCGCCTCATGCGGTTCGGTTGTCGCGTAGACGAAGATCGTGCCCGACTCCGCGAAAATCTTCGGCAGTTCCTGGCGCAGTTCCTCGCGCAGCTTGTAGTCGAGATTGGCCAGCGGTTCATCAAGGAGCACGAGCTTGGCATTCTTGACGATGGCACGCGCGAGCGCGGTGCGCTGCTGCTGGCCGCCCGAAAGATTGAGCGGCGTGCGGTCGAGATATGGCGTCAGCTTCAACAGCTCGGCCGCCTTGCGCACTTCGCGATCGATGGTCTTGGCGTCCAGACCGGCAACGCGCATCGGCGAGGCAATGTTCTCATAGACGGTGAAGGCCGGATAATTGATGAACTGTTGATAGACCATCGCAACCGAGCGCTTTTGCACCGGAATACCCGTCACATCCTTGCCATCGAACCAGACCGAACCCGAGGTCGGCACGTCAAGGCCGGCCATGATGCGCATCAGGCTGGTCTTGCCCGACAGCGTAGGCCCCAGCAGCACGTTTAGCGTGGCGTGTTGCAAAGTCAGCGAAATATCGCTGAGATGGGGCTTGCCTCCCACCACCTTCGATACATCGCGCAATTCAAGCATTCGTGGTCCTCCCTTTGAGCGACGCTTGCCGCCCCGGCGATGTGGACCCTCCGTCCCATCGCCCGATTTCATCCAGTCTATTCCGCCGCCAGCCTGCGCCGCCGGTCCACCGCATCTTCCATGAAGCGGTCGAGCGCGGCAGCCTCGTCGGCAGTCAGGTGCAAACCCTTCTTGGTTCGGCGCCACAGCACGTCCTGCGCCGTGACCGCCCATTCATGTGCAATCTGGTAGCGTACTTCGGCCTCGTAGAGATCGGAACCGAAATTCTTGCCCAGGTCCTCGATCGACGTGGCCTTGCCAAGCAGCGTGCGTGCCTTGGTGCCGTAAAGGCGGAACAGCCGCCGTGCATGCGCCGCATCAAGAAAGGGGTAGTCGGTTTTCAGTTTCTGCAATTCTGCGTCGAACGCCGTCGCGGCAAAATTACCACCGGGCAGCTTGCCGGCAGCGGTCCAGGGCTGGCCGCGCTTGCCGAGAAACGCTTCGATCTTTTCCAGCATATGTTCCGACAGCCGGCGATAGGTGGTGATCTTGCCGCCAAAGATGTTGAGAAGCGGCGCCTTGCCTTCCACCGCGTCGGCCTTGAGGACGTAGTCGCGGGTCGCTTCCTGCGCCTTGGACGCACCGTCGTCATAAAGCGGCCGCACGCCGGAATAGGTCCACACGACATGTTCGCGCTTGACCGGTTCGACGAAGTACTCGCTCGCCGCGGCGCAAAGATAATCGATCTCGGCGTCGCTGATTTTCACCTCGGCGGGATTGCCGTGATAATCCTGGTCGGTGGTGCCGATAAGGGTAAAATCCTGCTCGTAGGGAATGGCGAATATGATGCGGCCATCGGTGTTCTGGAAGAAATAGGCACGCGGATCGTCGAACTTCTTGCGCACGACGATGTGGCTGCCCTGCACGAGCCGCACATTGTGAGCGTCATTGGCGCCGACGACGCCCGTCAACACTTCATCAACCCAGGGCCCCGCGGCATTGACGACGAGGCGGGCGCGAACCTCCTCCGTCTCGCCGGTCAAACCGTCCTTCAGGGTCAAGGTCCAAGTCTCGGCGTCGCGCCGGGCGCTGACGACGCGGGTGCGGGTACGCACGACAGCGCCGCGATCCGCGGCATCGCGCGCATTGAGCGCAACGAAGCGCGCATCATTGACCCAGCAATCCGAATATTCGAAGGCGCGTGTATAGAGCGACTTAAGCGGCTTGGCTGCCGGGTCGCGGGTCATGTCAAGCGTGCGCGTTGCCGGCAGCTTCTTGCGCCCGCCAATATGGTCGTAGAGGAAGAGGCCCAGCCGCAACAGCCAGGCAGGGCGCAGGCCCGCATGGTGTGGCAACACGAAACGCATTGGCCAGATGATATGCGGCGCGTTGGCCCAAAGCACCTCGCGTTCCATCAGGGATTCCCGCACGAGCCGGAATTCGTAATATTCGAGGTACCGCAGACCGCCGTGGATGAGCTTGGTCGAACCGGAGGACGTGCCGCTGGCAAGATCGTTCATCTCGGCGAGGAACACCGAAAACCCACGGCCAACGGCATCACGGGCTATGCCGCATCCATTGATGCCACCGCCGATCACGAAGATATCGTAGATCTGTTCAGCCAAGCCCGGCAATCCCCACCCATGATTTCGCAGCGCACCATCTGTTCGCAATTGCGAAACATACATGAGGCGATTACGAAAGCAATACGAAACTGAAATGAACTATATAGCGCAACTGCTACGCGCACAAGAGCCCCAATCAAGCCGATGTTTCAATCAGGCGTACGTCGGCATCCGCGCAAATCCTGCGGATTGCCTCGCTTTCGCAGCGATCGGTGATGAAGGTGTGGACCTGCGAAAGATGCCCGATCCGTACCGGCGCAGTGCGCTCGAACTTGGTCGAATCGGAAACGAGAATCACATGACGCGCATTCGCCATTATGGCCTGCGCCACCTTCACCTCGCGAAAATCGAAGTCGAGAAGCGCGCCGTCGGCATCGATCGCGGAGGTGCCGATGACGGCAAAATCCACCTTGAACTGGCGGATGAAATCGACCGCCGCCTCACCGACAATGCCGCCATCCGAGCCCCGGACGACGCCGCCTGCGATGACTACCTCGATATCCGGGTAGACACGCAACTTATTGGCAACATTGATGTTATTGGTGATTATCATGAGGCCCTTGCGATCAAGCAGGGCCTGTCCGACCGCTTCCGTGGTAGTCCCGATGTTGACGAAGAGCGATGCATTGTCAGGTATCAGGCCGGCGGCGGCGCGTCCGATTGCTTCCTTCTCCGCTGCGGCAATCAGGCGGCGCGATTCATATTCCAGGTTCTGAATGCCTGACGGAAAAAGAGCGCCGCCATGAATACGGTTGAGCAGGCGCTGGTCGCAGAGGTCGTTCAGATCTTTACGGATCGTCTGCGGGGTCACATTGAAATGAAGCGCGAGATCGTCAACGAGGACGCGCCCATGTTCCTTGGCCATTTCGATGATTTCGGCGTGCCGGGAGGACAGGAACATGGACGTGGACTTTCATTTTCGTTTTTTCACGCATCATACGAAAACGAAAATGATCACATGTCAATCGAGCCCAATGCGAAACTGCGCCTTTTTCAGGCAGTGGCGCCCTCGATAATGTCGAAGCCCGTGTTGATAATCGTCTTTTCCTGCGGCCTTTCACGGCTTTCAATGAGTTTCTCGGCAGCAGTGAGCCCGATGAGAAAACGCCGGGACAGGATGGTCGAGAGTGGCATCGGCATGGCCTGCCCTATGTCGAGCCCGTTGAAGCCAAAGATACCGAGCTTTTCCCTGACTGCGATCCCGCTGTGCATGCAATGGAAAATGCCGCCCATCGCCATATCGTCGTTGGGAAAGACCACGACGTCGAGGGAAGGCTCGGCACCAAGGAGAATTTCCAGCGACTCCCGCCCCGCCTTCGTCGAACTCGGACCAGGCTGTCTGTGCTCGGCAATCAGCGAAAGCCCGGCCTCGCGCAAAGAGGTGCAAAGCCCTTCGTAGCGGGCGCTGGCGCGATCATCCGTAGCGACGCTATGCCCGGCATAGCCGAACCGGCGATAGCCGCGCTGAACCAGATGGCGGCCGGTTTCATAGCCAGCCTGCCGGTGTGACATGCCGACGGCGATATCGACAGGGTCGCCGTCTATGTCCATGAGTTCGGCGACGCGAAACCGTCCATGTTCGAGGTGACGGCGCGCGGTCGGAGTATGGTGCAACCCCGCGAGGATCACTGCCGCAGGCTGCCAGGCGAGGAACGATAGAAGGATACGTTCTTCGATTAGCGGATCGTAGTCCGTCACGCCGATGACGGGCTGATAGGCCGTATGGGTCAGCGCCGAATGAATTCCGCGCAGAACGTCTGGAAAGACGATGTTGGAGAGGGACGGCAGCAGCACGCTCATCAGTGTCGAGCCGGCAGAGGCGAGGCTGCCGGCGGCGCGGTTTGGAATATAGCCTAGCTCGGCGATCGCGGTGAGGACGCGCGTGCGGGTGGAATCGGCGATCGGTCCACGATCGCGAACGACACGCGATGCCGTGATTTCGCTGACGCCGGCAAGGCGCGCGACATCTGCCAGGGTCGGCAGGTCAGGGCTGCGATGAGCGTTGCGTTTGCGCGGCATGTGTCAATCCGGACGGCTGACGAAATTTATTTTATGACAGCGCTACCATAAAACGCTTGATGAATGCTAGTCAGTGTGCATAACTTTATGACAGCGCTGTCATTGTTAAGTGTTTCGGGTCTTGGGAGAGGCCCTTCGGAGGATTCTTGCCCATGCACGTACTGGTCATCGGTGCAGCCGGAATGGTTGGCCGCAAATTGCTCGACAAGATCGCATCGCAGCCCGGCGCGCTTGGCAGGGATATTGAAAAGCTCATTCTCGTCGATGTCATCAAGCCTGATGCCCCAGCTTCGCTCGCAAGCATTTCGACCTCGCGTGCTGCCGACCTTTCGGAACCCGGCGTCGCCGAATCACTGATTGCGAGCCGCCCCGACCTCATCTTTCATCTCGCTGCGATCGTTTCGGGCGAAGCGGAAGCCGATTTCGAAAAGGGCTACAAGGTAAACCTTGATGGGACCCGGCAGTTGTTCGAAGCGATCAGGCTCGAGAGCGCCAAGTCGCCCTACAAGCCACGCGTCGTCTTTGCTTCGTCCATCGCGGTCTTTGGCCAGCCCTTTCCGGAAAAGATCGGCGACGAGTTCTTCACGACACCGCTGACGAGCTATGGCACGCAGAAGGCGATTTGCGAACTTCTGCTCTCCGACTATAGCCGTCGCGGCTTCTTCGATGGCATAGGCATTCGCCTGCCGACGATCTGCATCCGCCCGGCCAAGCCCAACAAGGCGGCGTCCGGCTTCTTTTCCAATATCCTGCGCGAACCGCTTGTCGGCCAGGAAGCGGTATTGCCCGTGGACGAAAACGTTCGCCACTGGTTCGCAAGCCCGCGTTCCGCCGTCGGGTTCTTCCTTCACGCTGCAAGCCTTGATCTCGAAAAGGTCGGCGACCGGCGCAATCTTTCCATGCCTGGCCTCTCCGCCCTGGTAGGCGAGGAAATTGCGGCTCTGCAACGCGTTGCCGGGGAAAAAGCTGTAAGGTTGATCCGGCGCGAGCCGGATGCAACAATCCAGAAGATCGTTGCCGGCTGGGCCACGGATTTCGATACGAAACGGGCCACAGCATTAGGCTTCAAGGCTGAAACGGCCTTCGATGACATCATCAAGGCGCATATCGAAGACGAACTCGGCGGGAATATTTAGGGCATGGCTTACAATCAGGAATCCGGCAAGGGCAAGATTGCCCTCGTCACCGGCGGCGGCACAGGTGTTGGCCGGGCAATTTCCGCAGCGCTTCTCGGTGCGGGCTATACGGTCGTCATCTCGGGGCGGCGCGAGGATGTGCTTGAGGATACGGCAAAGGCGCTCGCCGCCGAGTCAGGCGGCAAAGTCAAGGCGATCGCGGCGGATGTCAGCGAACCACAATCGGTTTCGGATCTCTTCGATGCAATCAAATCGGAGTTCGGACGCCTCGATCTCCTCGTCAACAATGCCGGTGTGAATGTTCCGAACATTCCGATGGAAGAACTTACGTTCGATCATTGGAGCGCCATTGTTGGGGCAAACCTGACCGGCGTGTTCCTCTGCACGCAACAGGCCATGAAACTGATGAAGGCCCAGACGCCGCGCGGCGGACGTATCATCAACAATGGCTCGATCTCCGCGCAGACGCCCAGGCCCCATTCGGCGCCCTATACCGCGACAAAGCACGCCGTGACGGGCCTTACCAAAGCAACCGCGCTTGACGGCCGTCCGTTCGACATTGCCTGCGGGCAGATCGATATCGGCAATGCCGGCACGGAAATGACGTCGAAAATGTCCAGCGGCGTCCTGCAGGCGAACGGCGAGACGGCGAGCGAGCCGACGATCCCTGCCCACCATATTGGCGACGCCGTCGTGCACATGGCGAGCCTGCCGCTCGAAGCAAACGTGCTGACAATGACGATCATGGCAACGAAGATGCCGCTCGTCGGACGCGGCTAATACAATATCGACGGCGGCGGTCGGGAGAATCGCCGCCACAGGGACAAAATTTGGAGGAGAACGCATGGCATCGGTTGAATTCGCCAACGTACGAAAATCATTCGGGACGCACCCGGTCATCAAGGGCGTCGATATCGAGATTGCCGATGGCGAATTCGTTATTCTTGTCGGCCCGTCCGGCTGCGGCAAGTCCACGTTGCTGCGCATGCTGGCCGGACTTGAAAACATCTCGGCCGGCGAAATCCGCATTGGCGGCCAGGTCGTCAACGGCCTCGCGCCTAAAGAGCGCGATATCGCCATGGTATTCCAGAATTATGCGCTCTATCCGCATATGACGGTTGCCGACAACATGGCTTTCTCGCTCAAGCTCAAGGGCGCACCAAAGTCGGAGATCGACAAGCGGGTGAAGCCCGCTGCGGAAATCCTCGGCCTGTCGCATCTTCTGGAACGTTTTCCGCGGCAGCTTTCAGGCGGCCAGCGCCAGCGTGTCGCGATGGGGCGCGCCATCGTTCGCGACCCGCAGGTCTTTCTTTTCGACGAGCCCCTGTCGAACCTCGACGCGAAGCTGCGCGTTGCCATGCGCGCGGAAATCAAGGAACTGCACCAGCGCCTGAAGACCACGACAGTCTATGTAACGCACGACCAGATTGAAGCCATGACCATGGCCGACAAGATCGTCGTCATGCATGACGGTATCGTCGAGCAGATCGGTGCGCCGCTTGAGCTGTATGATCAGCCGGCTAATCTGTTTGTGGCAAGCTTCATCGGCTCGCCTGCAATGAACATGATCAAGGGCAAGCTCGACCCGAACGACAATGCGAAGTTCGTGACCGACAAGGGCATCGTCCTCCCCGTCGCGAAGGCGCCGGAGAGCGCCAAGGGACGCGCGTTGATTTATGGTCTGCGCCCCGAACACATGACCATCAGCAGCGGTGGCATCCCGGCAGAGGTTGTGGTCATCGAGCCGACCGGCTCGGAAACGCAGATGATCATGCGTATTGGCGGCGATGACATTACCGGCGTCTTTCACCAGCGCGTCAGCGCCAAGCCCGGTGAGACAATCGGGCTCTCCATCCATGCGGAAGCCACGTATCTGTTCGACGCGGAAACGGGCCAGCGCCTGGTTTGACAGCGGCTGCCTGCCGTTCGGGGCAGCAGGCGCCGTGCATAATTGTCCCCGAATGCAATTTGCCGGGAACGTGGGAGCGTTCCGGGAGAGGACTTAAACCATGGAGGAGAATCAATGACCATCAATAGAAGACATCTTCTTGGCGCGTCAGCAGGGCTCGTCGCGGCTGCCGGGCTCAATCGCTTCGGCCTCACCCCAGCCTTCGCCCAGTCGGCGCCGGCATACAAGCCGGAGGAAGGCGCCACGCTGCGTCTGTTGCGCTGGGTGCCGTTCGTTCCGGCCGAAGAGGCGGCCTGGCTCGCAAACACCAAGAAGTTCACCGACGCCACCGGCGTTCAGGTGCGCATCGACAAGGAAAGCTGGGAAGACGTCCGCCCGAAAGCCGCCGTTGCCGCCAATGTCGGCTCCGGTCCCGACATGGTCATGAGCTGGTTTGACGATCCGCAGCAATATCCTGACAAGCTCGTCGACGTGACGGAGCTTGGCGAATATCTCGGCTCGGCGCATGGCGGCTGGTATCCGGGTCTTGAAGGCTATGCCAAGCGCGATGGCAAGTTCATCGCGCTGCCGCTCTGCGCCATCGGCAACGCCGTCGTTTATCGCGACAGCCACATGAAGGCTGCGGGTTTCAGCGAGTTTCCGAAAGACACGGCGGGCTTCCTCGAGCTCTGCAAGGCCTTGCATGCCAAGGGAACGCCCGCCGGCTTCCCGCACGGCAAGGCTGTCGGCGACGGCAACAACTACGCCCACTGGCTGCTGTGGAGCCATGGTGGCAAGATGGTCGACGAGAGTGGCAAGGTTGTCATCAACAGCCCAGAGACGCTCGCATCGGTCAAGTACGCGCAGGAGCTGTACAAAACCTTCATTCCGGGCACCGAAAGCTGGCAGGACGTCAACAACAACCGTGCATTCCTTGCCGGCCAGGTATCGCTGACCGCCAACGGCGTTTCGGTGTATTATGCCGCGATCAAGGATCCGGCCATGAAGGCGATTGCCGACGACATGCGCTCGGTCAACCTGCCGATCGGTCCGGTCGGACAGTCGGTCGAGTTGCACCAGACTTCGACGATCTCGATCTTCAAGCACACCAAATATCCGGAAGCAGCAAAAGCCTATCTGCAGTTCATGTATCAGGCCGACAATATGAACGCCTGGATCACGGGGGCCAGTGCCTATTGCTGCCAGCCGTTGAAGGAATTTGCAGCAAATCCGGTTTGGACATCGAACCCGATCCATGCCGCCTATGCCAAGGCATCCGAGACGCTGCGGCCGAACGGCTATGCCGGTCCGCTCGGAACCGCTTCGGCCGGCGTGATGGCCGACTACGTGCTCGTCGACATGTATGCGACGGCCGTAACCGGCCAGATGTCGCCGGAAGACGCCATCGCCCAGGCGGAAAAGCGCGCCAACCGCTACTACACGCTTTAGGCATGACAGCGATCTTCCGCCGCCAACGCGCGGCGGAAGGTCCTCCAGCGCTGACGAGGAAACCGGAGACTTCCGATGACAATGACGCAAACCGAAAAGCAGGAATCCGCCTTCCGCTCCTTCGCGCGCAGCAATACCGCCATCGGCGCACTGTTCATGCTGCCTGCCGCGGTCTTTCTCCTGTGCTTTCTGACCTATCCGCTCGGCCTCGGGGTCTGGCTCGGCTTCACCGATGCGAAGATCGGGCGCGACGGCGTCTTCATCGGCCTTGAAAACTACGAGGCGCTGGCGGGCGACTCGGTGTTCTGGATGGCCGTCAGCAACACCGTCTTCTACACGCTCTTCGCCTCGATCCTGAAATTCATCCTTGGCCTGTGGCTCGCGCTCATTCTCAACGAGAACCTGCCGTTCAAGTCGTTTTTCCGGGCGATCATCCTTCTGCCCTGGGTCGTGCCGACCGTCCTTTCCGCCCTCGCCTTCTGGTGGATCTATGATGCGCAGTTCTCGATCATCTCCTGGTCGCTCATGCAGCTCGGCTGGATCGACACCCCGATCAACTTCCTCGGCGAGCCCAATAATGCGCGCGCTTCCGTGATCGCCGCCAATGTCTGGCGCGGCATTCCCTTCGTCGCCATCTCGCTGCTTGCCGGCTTGCAGACGATCCCGCAGTCGCTGCACGAGGCGGCCTCGCTCGATGGGGCAACGCCGTGGCAGCGTTTCCGCTTCATCACACTGCCCATGCTGACACCGATCATCGCGGTGGTGATGACCTTCTCGGTGCTCTTTACCTTCACCGATTTCCAGCTGATCTACGTTCTGACCAAGGGCGGCCCGGTTAATGCCACGCACCTCATGGCAACGCTGTCGTTCCAGCGCGGCATCCCCGGCGGCCAGCTCGGCGAGGGAGCCGCGATTGCGGTCGCCATGATCCCGTTCCTGCTTGCTTCGATCCTGTTCAGCTTCTTCGGCTTGCAGCGCCGCAAGTGGCAACAGGGCGGACAGGATTGAGCGGAACAAGGAGGACAGCATCATGAGCATTACCGAACAGAGCAACGCCCAGCCGCTTACCGACGATGCGCAGGGCATGAGCTATCTCAATCGCCTGCCGCGACGCATTGTGGTGCTGTACCTGCCGCTTGCGGTCTTCGTCTTCGTGCTGCTTTTCCCGTTCTACTGGATGGCGATCACCGCGGTGAAGCCGAATTCGCAGCTGACCGACTACAGCAATTTCAGCCCGTTCTGGGTGGTCGGCCCGACGCTCGACCACATCAAGTACCTCTTGTTCGAGACCTCCTATCCAGGCTGGCTGTGGAACACGGTGGTGATTTCCGTATGCGCAACCTTCCTTTCACTCGCCGCTTCGGTCTTCGCCGCCTATGCCATCGAACGCATCCGGTTTTCGGGGTCACGCTCGGTCGGCCTGATGATCTTCCTTGCCTACCTGGTTCCGCCTTCGATCCTCTTCATTCCCCTTGCCGTTATCGTCTTCAAGTTCGGCATCTACGACACGCGCTGGGCCTTGATCTTCACCTATCCGACGTTCCTCATTCCTTTCTGCACCTGGCTGCTCATGGGCTATTTCCGCTCCATACCCTTCGAGCTCGAAGAGAGCGCACTCGTCGATGGCGCGTCCCGCTGGCAGATCCTCGTCAGGGTCATATTGCCGCTGGCGGTGCCGGGAATGATCTCGGCGGGCATTTTTGCCTTCACATTGTCGTGGAATGAGTTCATCTATGCACTCACCTTCATCCAATCCTCGGAAAACAAGACTGTCCCAGTCGGTGTCCTGACGGAGCTGGTTCGAGGCGATGTCTTCGAGTGGGGATCACTGATGGCGGGCGCCCTTTTCGGGTCGCTGCCCGTCGTCATTCTCTACTCGTTCTTCGTTGACTATTACGTTTCCTCCATGACCGGCGCGGTCAAGGAGTAACTCACCAGGAGTTCTTTCAAAATGACGACGTCCAGCACCCCGAAAAAGCTCCGTTCGCAGGAATGGTGGGATAATCCCGACAATCCGGGGATGACCGCGCTCTATCTCGAACGCTATTTGAACTATGGCCTGACGCGCGAGGAATTGCAGTCGGGCAAGCCGATCATCGGCATTGCCCAGACCGGCTCCGACCTTTCGCCCTGTAACCGCCACCATATCGAACTCGCCAAGCGCGTGCGCGACGGCATCATTGCGGCCGGCGGCATTCCCTTTGAATTTCCGGTGCATCCAATCCAGGAGACCGGCAAGCGTCCGGGCGCTGCGCTCGACCGCAACCTCGCCTATCTCGGCCTCGTCGAAGTGCTTTTCGGCTATCCGCTGGATGGCGTCGTCCTTACCATCGGCTGCGACAAGACCACGCCCGCCATGCTGATGGGCGCTGCTACAGTCAACATTCCTGCGATTGCGCTCTCCGTTGGCCCCATGCTCAACGGCTGGCATCGCGGCGAGCGCACAGGCTCTGGAACCATCGTCTGGAAATCGCGCGAGAAGCTCGCCGAAGGCGAAATCGACTACAACGAGTTCATGGATATCGTGGCCTCGTCGGCGCCGTCCGTTGGTTATTGCAATACGATGGGTACGGCGACCACGATGAACTCGCTCGCCGAGGCGCTCGGCATGGAACTGCCCGGTTGTGCGGCAATTCCAGCGCCATATCGCGAGCGCGGCCAGATCTCCTACGATACCGGCAAGCGTATCGTTGAAATGGTGCGCGAGGACCTGAAGCCCTCCGACATCATGACGCGGCAGGCTTTCGAGAATGCCATCGTCATCAACTCGGCCATCGGCGGTTCCACCAATGCCCCGATCCACTTGAACGCAATTGCGCGCCACCTCGACGTGCCGCTCGACAATGACGACTGGCAGACACTGGGCCACGACGTTCCGCTGCTCGTCAACCTGCAGCCCGCCGGTGAATATCTCGGCGAGGACTACCATAGGGCGGGGGGCGTTCCGGCAGTCGTCGCCGAGCTGATGAAGGCAGGCAAGCTGCCGCATCCCGGCGCGCTGACCGTCAACGGCAAGAGCATCGGCAGCAATTGCGAGAATGCCGAGAACCTGAATACCGAAGTGATCAAGCCGTTCGAGGCGCCGCTCAAGAAGAAGGCCGGGTTCATCAATCTCAAGGGCAATCTCTTCGACAGCGCCATCATGAAGACCAGCGTGATCTCGGAAGAATTTCGTGAGCGCTATCTATCCAACCCGGATGATCCGGAAGCTTTCGAAGGCATCGCCGAGGTATTCGAAGGTCCCGAGGACTATCACCATCGCATCGACGATCCGAAGCTCGCGCTCAACGAGCACAGCATCCTGATCATGCGCGGTACCGGGCCTATCGGCTATCCGGGAGCGGCCGAAGTCGTGAACATGCAGCCACCGGCCTATCTGTTGAAGAAGGGTATCCATGCGCTTCCGTGTCTTGGCGATGGCCGCCAGTCCGGAACGTCCGGCTCGCCATCCATTCTCAATGCTTCCCCGGAAGCCGCGGTAAACGGCGGGCTCGCACTGGTACGCTCCGGCGATCATCTACGTATCGATCTCCTCAAGGGCACGGCCGATATCCTTATAGACGACGAGGAACTTCAGAAGCGCAAGGACGACCTGAAGGCCGCCGGCGGATACAAATATCCGGCGAGCCAGACGCCCTGGCAGGAAATCCAGCGCGGCATGGTCGGTCAGCTCGACGAAGGCATGGTGCTGAAGCCTGCGGTCAATTACCAGCGCATTGCCCAGACGAAGGGGTTGCCGCGAGACAACCATTGAGCGTTCAGGGAGGACACCATGGCGAATGCAATAAGGCGCTATGAAGGGCGGCATGCGGTCATTACCGGCGGCGCTTCGGGCATCGGCTTGACCACGGCGGCGCGCATTGTCTCGGAAGGCGGCACGGTCAGCCTGTGGGATGTCGACGCCGGCAAAATCGATGAAGCCCGCGCGGCGCTCGGCGATGGCGCCCACGGTATCAGGGTTGACGTCTCGGTTCCGGACGAAGTGGAAGCGGCTGCAAAGTCGACGGCAGAGAAGTTCGGCAAGATTGACGTGTTGATCTGCTCTGCCGGCATTACCGGTCCCAATGCCAAGGTCGCCGATTATCCGATTGACGCATGGAAGCGCGTGTTCGACATCAACGTCAACGGGCTCTTCTATTGCAACCGCTTCGTCGTTCCGATCATGCAGAAGAACGGCTATGGTCGCATCGTCAATGTCGCCTCGATCGCCGGCAAGGAGGGCAACCCCAATGCCTCCGCCTACAGCGCTTCCAAGGCGGCTGTGATCGGTCTCACCAAGTCGCTCGGCAAGGAGCTGGTCAAGGATGGCATTACCGTCAATGCGATCACGCCAGCGACGGTCGACACGCCGATCCTCCAGCAACTGCAACCGAGTTTCATCGACTATATGCTTTCGAAGATCCCGATGCAGCGTTTTGGCAAGGTCGATGAACTTGCCTCGCTGATCACATGGATCGCGAGCGAGGAATGCTCATTCACCACGGGCGCCGTATTCGATATTTCGGGTGGCCGCGCCACCTATTGACGCCCTCAGCCAGGAAAAGGTAAACCCATGAAACTCTTGCGCTATGGTCCTGCGGGCCAGGAAAAGCCGGGCCTTGTCGACAAGGACGGCAAGGTCCGCGATCTTTCTGCCCACGTGAAGGATATCGCTGGCGACGCCATATCACCGGAAGGCTTGAAGAAGCTTGCCGCAATTGATCCGGCGTCGCTGCCGTTGGTCGAGGCCGACCGCTACGGCCCTTGTGTGGCGGGAACCGGTAAATTCATCTGCATCGGTCTCAACTATTCCGATCACGCTGCCGAAACCGGCGCCAAGGTGCCGCCGGAACCGATCATCTTTATGAAAGCGACGTCGGCGATCGTCGGCCCGAACGACGATGTCGAGATTCCGCGCGGCTCGGAAAAGACCGACTGGGAGGTCGAGCTTGGCGTCGTCATCGGCAAGCACGCAAAATATGTGAGTGAGGTTGAGGCTCTCGATTACGTTGCCGGCTATTGCCTGATCAACGACGTGTCCGAGCGGGCGTTCCAGGCAGAGCGTCAGGGCCAGTGGACGAAGGGCAAGAGCTGCGACACGTTCGGCCCAACCGGTCCATGGCTCGTTACCAAGGACGAAGTCGCCGATCCGCAGAACCTCAAAATGTGGCTCGATGTCAACGGCCACCGCTACCAGAACGGTTCATCGGCGACGATGGTCTACGGCGTCAAGTACCTTGTCTCGTACCTGTCACAGTTCATGAGCCTGCATCCGGGCGACATCATTTCGACCGGCACACCACCCGGCGTCGGCCTCGGCCAGAAGCCGAACGTGTTTCTCAAGGCCGGAGACGTGATCGCACTCGGGATCGAAGGCCTCGGCGAACAGCATCAGAAGGTCGTCCAGGGTTAGTCCGGCGGATCGTCGCTTATCGCTTGGATCCTCGTGCTCTTGTCCCGAGGATCCACTCTTTGCATCGTGGCTCAGCCAGTGGCATGGATCCTCGGGACAAGGGCCCGAGGATGACGTCAGTGTGGTGGCGAGGATGACGGAGCGAGCCATGGCAGTAGCCGTGGCGGTGAGTCGTAGAAGACAGTCGCTAGGGATGCCGGCGCTTTGAAACACCCGCGATAATACCTATCAGCCGTCATTCTCGGCTGCATTTAACGGCGCCGGATACAGATGCGCACTTCTTATCCTCCCCCCATTGGCAACACTCAACCGCGAGACGCTAACCTCGCCGTCATCCTCTCCACGCCTTTAGCCAGTTGAAACAACGGTGCGGAGAACCGTGTGCTTATTTCCGTAGCCTCCTTCGCCCGTCATCAACTCTGTTGAACGAGTTTGTCCTGAGTCTCGCATTGAGCACGACAACGAGCTTTCACGTGACGGCCGCATGTCGAGCACGACGCTAGCCGTTGTGGACAAGGATGGCCACGGCAATGGTGGTGAACGAGGCTCGTAAAAATCGCGATGGACGAGGTGGGACGGCACAGAACGAAGGTGGAACGGCGGTGTGATGTGGACGCTGGCTGGTCAGCCCTCAATAATCCTTTTCGTAGAACAGGCCTGCGCCCGAATCGCCGTCGGCACCGACCGAGCCTCGCGCCTTCAGGTTCGGCGTGATGTCGAGATTGACGGTACCCTTGCTCGATCCACCCGAACCCGCCTCAACACCGAGGTAGACATTGTCGCGGATATAGCGCCCGGCGCGCACGCCTGTATTGCCCTTAGCGTCGGTAACGACGTCGAGATCATCAAGGCCCGTACTCTTGCGCAAATTATCCAGCAACGACGAACGCTGGCCGCCGGCGAGTTCCGCCGCGGCAGCAGCGAGGCGCGCCACCTGCAGCGGTGACAATTCGCCGATCGAACGCTTGAATATCAATCGGGCAAGAACCTCGTCCTGCGGCAGTTCCGGCTGCGACGAGAAGGTGATCTTGAGATCGGATACCCGGCCCCTCACCATGACATTGACGGTAATGTCGGACCCTTGAGTCGTTGCAACAAAGTTTATTTCGGGGTCGAGGTCGCCGACGAGCGTGACCTGGCCTTCGGTAAAGGTAATGCGCTGGCCAAGAATGCCAAGCCGGCCGCGGATAAGATCGAATGCGCCGACCGGCTGGATATCGGTGGCAGGACCAGTCAGGCGCACCGAACCGCCGATTTCGGCATCGAGACCGCGACCGCGAATGAAGATCTTGTTCGGCGCGTTCACGTTGATATCGAGACGAACGATGCTCGGCCGCGCAGTGGATGCGCCAGCCTTCCTCGTTCCATCGACGCCGGCGCGGCGCAACGTTTTCACCACCGCCTTCGAAGGGTCCTTGTGGCGCACATCGATCATGGCGGCCGAGCCACCGAAGTTTTCCGGCACGGTGATCTCGGCACGATTGACATCGATGTTGCCGGCAATGACCGGATCGCGTGTGAGCGGACCGCGGACTGTAAGCGCGCCCGTAACGGACGCAACGAGCAGGTCGTCGTCGACATAGCGCGCCTTATCCAGCCGGATATCGATATTGGCAGGGAAGTTTGCCGCAGCGTCCGTTGAAATAGTGCCGCTGGCGCTGATCGAGCCGCCGGTCGAAAGCGCGGCGTTGAAGGTGCGGATCGTCACCGTCGTTCCCGCCATATCGCCAAGCAACGTGATGCGTTGCAGCCGAAGATTCGTCTGCGGATCGAGCACCTCGGCGCCATTGGCGGAGAAGTTGCCGCGAATCTGCGGCTGGCTGAAGCTTCCCGAAACAGCGGCCGACACTTCAATGGTGCCCTTGGCCTGCGTCCCGCGCTCGGCAAGGGAGCGATTGACCAGCGAAAGCGGAATCCGGCCGGTGACGTTGACGCCCAGACCGGATCCGGAGAGCGGAACATTGCCGTCGGCCGATACGGTCAGTCCTTGCGGCCCGTCCACCTTGGCGGAAGAAAGGTTCAGCACATTGTTGGCAAAACGGCCCGCGGCGGCAAGCTGCAATGGCGCCAGTCCGTTATCCTGCAGGGGACGTGCGGTAAGGCCGGCACCCTTCAGGTTGAACTCCAGATCGGGCCGGCTCAATGTGCCGGTGACACGGCCGCTGCCCGAGATATCGCCGCCAAGATTCTGGTCCCTGACGACGCCGTTGAGCGCCCGCAGCGGCAGGCTGCGCAGGTTGAAATCAACGCCGAGCTGGCCACCGGCAAGCGGAACGGAGCCTTTTGCCGACGCATCGATACCGCCGGCGCCTGTCACATGTGCGTCGACGTTCAACTGGTCGGTGGTCGAGGTCCCCTTGGCATCGATATTGACTGCGTCGACACCCGCCTGCTTCAGCGCGGCAGCTGTAATGCCGCGTGCCTGCACATCGAAATTCACATCGGGTTTCTGGCGTGTGCCGCCGATCCGGGCCTGGCCGTTGATCTCGCCACCGAGCCCAAGGTCGGGCTTGATCAGATTGGCGATGCTGAGCGGCAATCGCTGTGCGGCGACGGTCAAGCTCAGCGTTTCGGCAACATCACCGCTGACGGTGACCTTGCCCCCGTCAATATCGAGCAGGATATCGCCAAAGGAAATATTGCTGCCAGCCACATTGATCGCGGCCGGCGCGGTCAGCCTCGCGGCAACGTCGCCGCGTGTGAGTTCCGCCTTGGCAAGCGACAACAGGAAGCCGTTGTCCGTGGGTTGCAGTGCGCCGGTCGTGGCGATGTGCGCGCTGTTGGCTAGGCTTGCGCCCACAACGAAATTGGTCGTTCGACCCGACTGCATGGCGCGCGCTTCGGCCACGGTGATGTCGATGCCGGCCGCCGATACATCGGTCGCAGTCACCGAACCATTGGCTGAAGGAACTTTGAAAATGTCCTGCGCCGTCAGGGCGACCGCTGCCTTGCCGACACGGATATCATTGGCCTTCAGGCCGTTGACCTGCCCCTTGACCTCGACATTCTGTTTCTCGTCATCGTGGGTAAGCGCAATCGTTGCATCCGCCTTACCGGTGGCGTTGACGAGGAACAGGGCCGCTGCCGTCGAAAGATCCGTCGAAGCAAGGGTAAAATTACCCTGCAGCAGCCCTTTCGGGTTCTGCGTGACATCGCCGCGCAGCCGGGTCCCGCCGGCGATGAACTGGATATCGCTCAAGCGCTTCTCGTCAGCACGGATTGCGATATTCGTGCTGAGGTCTGCCCGCTTGTCGTCGAGGAAGGCGAGACCGGAAACCCTGCCGTCGACATTGCCATTGAACAGCGTGCCATTGAAGGTCAGGGCTCCATCGGTCAGCTTGCGCCCCGAGAGCGCGCCTTGCGGCACGCCGGCATTGAAGGCGAGCGCTATGATATTGTCCTGGCCGCGTGCGCTGCCCTTCACCTTGAGAGCGCCCTTCGCCTTTTCGGAAAGCAGGGCGAGATCGCTCAGATCGAGGCCGAAATCGAAGTTCGCCGCGCCAGTCGCGAAGGTTCCGTTAGCCGTGAGAAGCGTTTGTGGATTCTCGACGCGGAAGTTCCTGGCGCTAAGACCGGCTTCGCCGCGGGCAAGGCCGCCGGTGAGGCGCGTCTCGCCGGCAAGCACCTTGTCGGCAGCGTCGATGCCGAGCTTCATGCCAGTTGCCTGCCCGTCGAGCATGAGATCGAACCCGCCCTTCAACATCTCGATCAAGCCATTGGCCTTGAGGTCGAGCGAGCCGGCAAGGTCACGCCCGGCAAGGGCGGAGAACGGTGCAAGGCTCGATGCCTTCACCACAATATCGCCCTGGTAGGCGAAATTCTGGATCGTGCCTTCAAGGCCAGCGCTGAACCCGTTCGCCGCGATGAGAGCCTGGCTGAGGTTGACAGGGGTACCTGCCTTCCAGTCGCCATTGATCTTGAGCTGGATCTTGTCGCCGAGCGCTTTGGCAACATCGGCGCGCGTCGCGGTAATGCCGGAAACGTCGCCCGTTACGTCAAAGGTGAGCGAGCGAGCGGTCGGGCTGTCGAGATTCTCGGCAATGCCCTTGCCGAGAAGATTGACGTTACGGGCGGCAAAGCTCTCAGTCGTCAGGTTGGTGATCTCGATGCTGCTCGTCCAGTCGTTGGTGGCGCTGGCGCCGAACGAGACGGCAAGCACGGCCTTGTCGACGGTGGTCTGCCCGCCTTTGACCGGAAGGATCACCTTCTTGCCGGACGGATCGGCAATAGTGCCATCGATCTTCAGGCGGCGCGGGAAGAGATCGTCGGTCGTATCGCCAGTGGCGTTGAGCGTGAGCGAATTGCTCCTGATGCTGAGCTGATCGAGCGCCACACCGCCACCGTCACGGGCGACGCCATCGACGACGAGTGCGGTCTCGTTGCCGAAGAAATCGCGGAAGATGGGCGGCACCAGCGTGGCGATTTCGCCGTTCATCGTTGCCTTGAAGGCGAGGCCATCCGGCTGGCGGTCGAATTTGGTATCGCCGGTGAGAACGCGCTTGCCAGCCGCGTCGAGCGTCAACTGCAGAGCAAGGTCGCTTACCGGGCCCGATCCCTTCAGCGCCAGCGCCACGGGGGGCCTGCCTTCAATATTGAGAAGATTGGCAACGATGCCGTTCTGCGGCTCGTTCAGGGTCAGATCGAGGTCGAGCTGCTGGCTCTGATTGGCATACGCCGCCTTGATGTTAAACTCGCCGCCGGGCCCATCCAGGCGTTTGACGGCAAGCGTCGTATCAAGCGATCCGCTTTCAAGCTTCAGGTTGCCCGCGATGGAGATTTCCGACCGAAGCCCGAATACGCCGTCGCCGAAGGCAATGCGCGCTACCTGCAAATCCTGGAGGATGACGGCAAGCGGGAGTTCCGGCAGACTGAAACCCTTGGCTTCCGGCGAAGGCAAGCTGTTGTCGGGAAGCGGCTTGCGGAAGACGTCGATACGGTCGGCGGCAAGCGTGTTGATATCGAGCCGGCCTCTCAGAAGCGCAAGGCGGCTCCAGACAATGCGGGCATTGGTGATCTTGAGCCAGACCCCTTCGCGGTCCGCCACAGTTATGCTGCCGATGCTCGCTTCGGAGGAAAGCACGCCCTGGATGTCCGAAATGACAATCTGCCGGTTAGGGGTCGAAAGCTGGTTTTGAACGAAGCTCAGGAAGTAGGACTTCTCCGCCTCGGCGCTATCCTGCGCCAGGGCCGGCGCTGCAAAAAGCAGCAGGAAGAGACTTACGAGGAACCGGGTCAAAACGCTTGTCCTATGCCAACATAGAGAGCAAAATCGGGGTCGTCGTGGGTGCGGTCGAGCGGTACCGCAAAGTCGAGGCGGATCGGTCCAAGGCCGGTATTGTAGCGCAAGCCTGCGCCAACGCCGACACGGAGCTGTTCGGAAAAGTCCGGATAGGACTGTTCGCCGACATAGCCTGCATCGACGAAGCCGACGACACCGATCGTATCGGTCATGCGTACCCGCGCTTCGACCGAGCTTTCGACGAGCGAACGCCCGCCAATGACGAAATCCTCGCCGTCGCGCGTCACGTTCACGCCTACATTGCGGTAGGCATAGCCGCGAATCGAGCCGCCGCCGCCGGCAAAGAACAACTGATCTGGCGGCAATTCGGCGATGTCGGCTCCTACAATGCTGCCGAGCTTCAAGCGTCCCGCCAGGATGAAGCGCTTGTCGGCATCGAAACTGTAATAGGTGCGGCCTTCAGCGGTGAACTTGCTGGCGAAATTGCCGTACTCGAACTCGTAGAAGGGGGTGATCAGGCCTTCGAGGTAATATCCCTTCGAAGGATCGACCTTGTTGTCACGGCTGTCATAGGTAAGCCCACCGATGAAGCCCGCCGTCAGAAAATCGCGCTTGCCGAAAAAGTCGTCGTCGAAACGGGATTTCGCGACGTTGGCCATGATCTTGCCGGTCAGTTCATCGGAGAAAATCCGCGTGAACCCGCCCTGCGCCGTAATCGACGTCTGCGTATAGGCATCGAGAACCTGGCGCTCGCCGATGAGCGACGTGACGAAATCAGTATCCGGATTGAAAACGCCGGGCTTGGTGAAGGTCACGCCAAGAAGATAATTATAGTCCTGCGGATTGAACGACTGGCCGCCAATGCCGCCGATCTTCGCATCGAAGCGCAATCGTTCTGCGTGACCGAAGAGATTGCGGTGCAGCCAATAGGCCTCGAAACCGGCGCCGTCGAGCGTCGAATAGCTGCCGCCGAGGCCGAACCGGCGCAGCTTCTGTTCCTGCACGGCGACGGTGATCGGCAGCAGCCCGTTCGGTGTGATCGCGTCGGCTTCTTCAATGCGGGCGGAGCGGAACACTTCGAGGCGGGAGAGCCGCTTCTTGGCGCGCTCGATCTCGTCCGGATCATACTCCACCCCCGGCTGCAATCCGGTGATGAAGGCCACGAACTCCGGATCCATCCGTTCGGTACCCCTTACGGTCACCGGACCGAAGGCGGCGCGGCGATCGGGATTAACATCAATGGTGGCATCTATCCTGTTGTCATCGTGATTGGCGACGACGTCGCGCGATACGATCCGGGCCTTGGGGTGGCCCTGTTCCCGCCATGCGTCAACCGCAAGGCGTTCGGCCTTGAGGATCGCCGTCGATGTCGCAACATCGCCTGGTGCGAAGCCTTGATCTTCGGGCCTGTCCACGACGTCCTTGGGGTCTATAGGCAGCGGCGCCATATTCTTTATGCGCGTCGATGCAAACAGAAATTGCGGTCCGGGATCGACGGCGATCACGACCGTGGAAGGATTGGGCAAATCGGCATCGGGCTGAATATCCGCAGCCTCCCTACCGTCGATCTTGATGCTGATCGTGCCGCCATAGCGGCCATCGGCATAAAGCGCGCCCAGAATGCGGCGGTAGTCTCCCCGCGCCTTGGCGATCAGGCCCGCTGCGCCGGAGGCAGGCTTATCCTCATCCTCGACAAGGCTCGATGCCCCCGCGACGAGCTTGGTTGTAGCCTTGTCCTCGCCTTGCGCATTTTCGACGCTGTAACGGTGGGGGTCGGCAATGACGGCATCCGCGTCATCGGTCTTCCGCTCGCCCCAAAGATGAATGCCGAAGAGGTCAAACGCCTGCGCCGGCGAAACAAGCGCGGTGAAGGCCAGCAAAGCGGCGCCGAAAAGCTTGGCCTGTGGGCGCCTCAATTCCATCAACCAGCAAAATCCTTACTCAAAAAATGACACACATTACGCCGCAGGCACGGAGACACATCCCCACGGATTGTTAAAAATCCTCTCCCGAGCTTAAGAAATTGATAACATGCCGGTCAGGGTGGGCCAACCCGCTAAGACCACGCTCTGGTCGCCTAGGGGTTTTCTTGTGGCCATATCGCCACAGAACTCTGCCGGGTGCGGATCACTTTTTGTTAGAGCAATGCAACAGACCGGCTTGAAACGACGAAGCGCCGGTCAGGCCGGCGCTTCTCAAGTTCAATTATTCCGCGGCGGCCAGCCACTCCGATTGCCCGGCTTTTTCCGCCGGCATCGCCGCGCTGATATGACGGGCAACGATCTCCGCGGTTGCGGCCGATAGTGTCCAGCCGAGATGGCCATGCCCCGTATTGTAGAAGACACCCGGCCGTTTGCCGCTGCCGACGCGCGGCAGCATGTTCGGCATCATCGGGCGAAGGCCAGCCCACGGCACCACATTCGATGTATCCATGCCCGGGAAGAGATCGCGGCTCCAATCGACCAGCGGCTTGACACGGTCATGACGGATGTCACGGTTTTCGCCATTGTACTCGGCGGTGCCGGCGACGCGCAGCCGTCCCGCGCCGAGGCGGCTGGTGACGATCTTGGCATCGTCATCGAGCAAACTTACCCACGGCGCCGCGGTACGGCTTGCCTCGTCGCCGAGGTTGATGGTGATCGAGTATCCCTTGACCGGATAGATGTTGACCCTGTCGCCAAGCTGCGCGGCAAATTTGCGGCTGGCAATGCCGGCGCAGATGACGATCGCATCGAAGCGCTCGCTCTCGACCGGCGAAAGCGCCTGTGAGGCGCTGTTCCAGGCAACAACGATGCCATCCTTCCCATGCCTGAGGGTCTGCACATTGGCGTCGCCTACGAAGCGAACGCCCCGGCGCGTCGATGCTTCGGCAAGGCCCCGGGTGAACTTGTGGATGTCGCCCGTCGAATCCGAGGGCGTGAAAAAGCCGCCATAGAACGTGCCGTCGAGCGCTGGTTCGATGTGGTGAATTTCCTCGTTCGTGACCGAGCGGCGGTCAAGGCCCCCTGCTTCGAGCAACTTGTTGACCTTGACGGCATGGTCGTAGCCATATTTCGAACGATAGATATGCAGGATGCCGCGCTTCTCGAGGTCAAAATCGATCTTCTCTTCGGCAGCGATTTCGAACATGCGCTTGCGCGCCTCGATGGCGAGCCTGGTTGTCGCAATCGTGTTCTTCTCATAGTGCGGAATGTTCATGACGAACTCCGCCATCCACGAATATTTGTGCCACGATGGCTTTGGATTCATGAGCAGCGGCGCATCCTTGCGCAGCATCCACTTCATGCCCTTGAGCACGGTGCCCCAACTGTTCCAGACTTCGGCGTTCGACGCCGAAAGCTGGCCGCCATTGGCAAACGACGTCTCCATCGCCGCGTAGCGGTTGCGGTCGAAAACGGTAACGGTGTGCCCCTGGCGGGCAAGCGCATAGGCGGTGGTGACGCCGGTGATACCAGCGCCGATAATGGCGATCGAGGTCATGGCAGTTTAGTCCTTCAGCACAAATGGTTCCAGTTTCGCCGCGAGCGGCACGAAACCCCATCTGTCACGGGACCTGAGAGTTTGGCCCTTACGCACCTGCCGGATGTTTGCCATCCCTTGTCTCGGCTGCGTTACCGGCTTGCGCCGGTCAGGGCTTTCTCCTTCGGTGGGCGAAGCCTTCGAAGCCACGCCACTCTCCAGATGTCCGACGCTAGTCTGGTCCTTTTGCCTGAGAGTTTCCGGGGCGGTTGCTCCATCGGCGCCGGTTTTACCGGTCTCTCCCAGATAGCCTGTGCGAACGGGCCGCTTATATCGCAACCGCGAGACGAGAACAACTGGCTAACGAAGCCCGGACCCATTATGTTGATTGCACCAGTTCAGACCACCGGAGCAGATAAATGAAACCCGTCTTCCTGCAGCTGCAGTGCTTTCCCGGCAAGACCTATGAGGTCGCAGCTGCCCTCTACGAGCGTGAAATCGTATCGGAGCTTTATTCGACGAGCGGCGATTATGACCTCCTGGCAAAGATCTACATCGCCGAAGACAAGGACGTCGGCAGGTTCATCAACGACAACGTGCTCGGAATTCCGGGAATTGCCCGTTCCTTGACGACGATGACTTTCACGGCGTTTTGAACGCGAGCCCCGAGACATTACGTCCCGTTTCGGGCAGAGATGAAGTCCACTATGAAATAAATGCAACAATTTGCACGCCCCGCAGGAAACAAATGCCATTTTGCCATTGGCTCTGTTTGTCTGTAGAGATGCTTTTTCGACCACTGCCATCAGGATGATCCCAAATGCCCCCCTATCGTTCACGCACAACCACACATGGCCGCAACATGGCTGGTGCCCGCGGGCTCTGGCGCGCGACCGGAATGAAGGACGAGGATTTCGGCAAGCCGATTATTGCAGTGGTCAATTCCTTTACGCAGTTCGTTCCCGGCCACGTCCATCTCAAGGATCTCGGCCAGCTCGTTGCGCGCGAAATCGAAAGTGCGGGCGGCGTCGCCAAGGAATTCAATACGATCGCTGTCGATGACGGCATCGCCATGGGCCATGACGGCATGCTCTATTCGCTGCCTTCGCGCGAGATCATCGCCGACAGCGTCGAATACATGGTCAACGCCCATTGCGCCGATGCGATGGTATGCATCTCCAATTGCGACAAGATCACCCCTGGCATGCTGATGGCTGCGCTGCGCCTCAACATCCCCGTCGTCTTTGTTTCCGGCGGCCCGATGGAAGCCGGCAAGGTCGTTTGGGGCGACAAGGAAAAGAAGCTCGATCTCGTCGATGCCATGGTAGCGGCGGCCGACGACCGCATTTCCGACGAGGAAGTCCAGGTCATCGAGCGTTCGGCCTGCCCGACCTGCGGTTCGTGCTCCGGCATGTTCACCGCCAATTCGATGAACTGCCTCACCGAGGCGCTCGGTCTGTCCCTGCCCGGCAATGGTTCGACGCTCGCCACCCATGCGGACCGCCGCCGCCTCTTCGTCGAGGCCGGCCATCTCGTCGTCGATCTCGCTCGTCGCTACTACGAACAGGACGACGAAACCGTCTTGCCGCGCGCGGTTGCCTCGTTTGCCGCTTTCGAAAATGCGATGACGCTCGATATCGCCATGGGCGGTTCCACCAACACGGTTCTGCACCTGCTTGCTGCGGCGCATGAGGCCGAGGTGGATTTCACCATGAGCGACATCGACCGGCTCTCGCGCCGCGTGCCGGTGCTTTGCAAGGTCGCCCCTGCCGTCGCCAATGTCCACATGGAGGACGTGCACCATGCCGGCGGTATCATGGGCATCCTCGGCGAACTCGATCGCGCCGGCCTCCTCGACACGTCGGTCTATTCCGTGCATTCGGCCAATCTCGCCGCAGCGCTCGACCGCTGGGACATTGCCCGCACCTCGAACAAGTCGGTGCACGACTTCTTCCGGGCGGCGCCCGGGGGTGTGCCGACGCAAGTCGCGTTCAGCCAGGATCGCCGCTTCGATACGGTCGATCTCGACCGCGAGAAGGGTGTGATCCGCAGCGCCGAGCATGCCTATTCTAAAGACGGCGGCCTTGCGGTTCTCTACGGCAATCTCGCCGAGGACGGCTGCATCGTGAAAACCGCGGGCGTCGACGACTCGATCCTGAAATTCTCCGGCCCGGCCCGCATCTTCGAAAGCCAGGACAGCGCCGTGCTCGGCATCCTGAATGGCGGCGTCAAGCCAGGCGACATCGTGCTGATCCGCTATGAAGGCCCGCGCGGCGGACCCGGCATGCAGGAAATGCTCTATCCGACGAGCTACCTGAAATCGAAAGGTATGGGCAAAGCCTGCGCCCTGATCACCGACGGGCGTTTCTCCGGCGGTTCTTCCGGCCTTTCGATCGGACACGTGTCACCAGAAGCCGCCGAGGGCGGATTGATCGGCCTCGTCGAGGAGGGCGATATGATCGATATCGATATTCCGAACCGCAAGATCCACCTCGCGGTGGACGATGCTGTACTTGCCGATCGCCGCGCCCATATGGAAGCCAAGGGCGCCGCCGCCTGGAAGCCTGCAGAAAAGCGCAAGCGCAAGGTAACGACGGCCCTACGCGCCTATGGCGCCATGGCGACCAGTGCTGCCCGCGGGGCGGTCCGGCAAATTCCCGACGATTGGAACTAGGCGGTAGACGGCCCTCCGCGAACAGGGAGGGCCGTTCCGGTTACTTCGCAGCGTCGGTGATCTTCGAGGTCCAGGCGCCTTCGGGCTTCTTGGTGATGACCGGATCTGAACCGCCGCCGAGCAGTGTTTCGACCGTCCGCTCTGCCGCCGCCACGTCGAGAACGCCCGTAGAGCCTTCCGTCAGCTTGTTGATCTCCGCGACCATTCGCTTCTGATGCTTCTCGGTCTGCGCGCCGCTTGCATCATTGTCGAGGACGATGGTCGCAGCCTCATCCGGATTGGCGCGGGCATAGTCCCAGCCCTTCATCGAAGCCTTGACGAAACGCGCAAGCTTGTCGACCATCTTCGGATCGTCGAGGCTCTTTTGCAGCACGTAGAGACCATCTTCCAGCGTTGCGACCTTTTCATCCTCATACTTGAACGTGACGAGCTGGTCCGCCGGGATGCCGGCATCGATCACCTGCCAATATTCGTTGTAGGTCATGGTCGAGATGCAGTCTGCCTGCTTCTGGATCAGCGGATCGACATTGAAACCCTGCTTGAGAACGGTCACGCCGTCGGGTCCACCATCGGTCTTGAGCCCGAGATGGTTCATCCAGGAGAGAAACGGATATTCGTTGCCGCCGAACCAGACGCCGAGCGTCTTGCCCTTGAAATCCTCCGGCTTGGTGATCCCTGTTTCCTTGCGGCAGGTCAGCATCATGCCCGAGCGCTTGAACGGCTGGGCGATATTGACGAGAGGCAGACCCTTCTCGCGGGTTGCGAGCGCCGAAGGCATCCAGTCGACGACCACGTCGGCGCCGCCGCCGGCGATGACCTGGGGCGGCGCCACGTCGGGTCCGCCCGGCTTGATCTCGACGTCGAGGCCGGCTTCCTCGTAGAAGCCCTTATCCTTGGCGACGTAGTAGCCGGCAAACTGGCCCTGCGTGACCCATTTCAGCTGCAGGACGAGCTTGTCCGCGGCAAGCGCCGAGCTGGCCATCAGGGTCATGGCGAGGCCGAGTGAGAGTGCCAACGTTTTCTTCATGCTTCAGTTCTCCTCTGTTCTTGTTTGTTACGCGCGATAGGACGGGTGCCAGAAGGTGACGGCCCGTTCGATAAGTGTAATCAGTCCGTAGGATAGCGATCCGGCGAGCGCCGCAACGAAGATTTCGGCCCACACCATATCGACATTCATGCGGCCAACCTCGGCCGATATGCGAAAGCCCATGCCGACGATGGGCGAGCCGAAGAATTCGGCAACGATAGCGCCGATCAACGCAAGGGTCGAATTGATCTTCAACGCATTGAAAATGAAAGGCATCGCCGCTGGCAGGCGCAGCTTGACGAGGATCTGCCAATAATTGGAGCCATAGGTGCGCATCAGGTCGCGTTCCATCGCGCCAGAGGCGGCGAGACCCGCGACAGTATTCACGAGCATTGGAAAGAACGTCATGATGACGACGACCGCAGCCTTCGATTGCCAATAGGACCCGAACCACATGACCATGATCGGCGCGATGCCAACAACGGGAAGGGCGGCGACCAGATTGCCGATCGGCAAAAGCCCCTTGCGCAGGAAGGGCACGCGATCGACGATGATGGCGGCAATGAACCCGGAGCCGCAGCCGATGGCATAGCCGGCGATCGCGGCCTTGAGGAATGTCTGCTGGAAGTCTGCCCATAGGGTCGGGACGGAGCCAGCAATGCGCCCGGCGATCATGGAGGGCGGCGGCAGCAGTATGGTCGGGACGCCGAAGCCGCGCACCACGATCTCCCAGAGGATCAGCAGCCACGCGCCGAAGAGGACGGGCAGCGCGAGATTGACGAAACGTTGCGCACCGGCAGATTTGAGGCGCAGCGCCGCAAGTCGCTGGACGGCGAGCCAGGCAAGCAGCCAGGCGGATACCACCATGCAGCCATAGCCAATCGCCGGACCGCTTATCGTGAAAGAGCCGAGGAGCGCGATGAGGCATGCCGCGGCGATATGGACGAGGACCAGCAAGGCAACCAGTGAGGCTAGAGACGGGGCCACGAAGAGCCCGACCGCCGCTGTTGCGAACAGGATGGCGGGTGCTACGAAGAAAAGGGCGCCCGGACCATCGGCGCCGGTCGGCAGTACCAGCGATGCAGCCGCAAGCACGAAGGCGAGGATGGCGAGAGGCGAGCGCTTCATGCCCGCACCCCGTTTGTGGAACATGGCTGCGGGTTCGCCCCCCACCCCGCCGCTGGGCGGCGACCCTCCCCACCTTGGGGGAGGGTAAGAGCGGTGCCCGCCGATGACGGGTGGATTGTTTCGTCCGGAGCGAGGTTTACACCTTGAGTTTGGAAGCAAGGCCGCAGTTCCACCCTGCCCCAGCGTGGGGAGGGTCGGATCGAAGATCCGGGGTGGGGGGAACGGCCCAACCAATGATCTTCGGGCCGGATGAAAGCCGTGCAGCGCGACGATCCGATGCTTGTCTTGCCCAGCCTCATGCCCGCACCCCCATGCGCCTGTTGACCAGGGTCGCGATCAGGCCGATCAGGCTGACAAGCACTGCTGCCATCAGCGCCGCCGCAATCAATGCCGCCCAGATTTGCACCGTTTGCCCGTAATAGGAGCCGGCCAGGAGCCTTGCGCCGATACCGGCCACGGCCCCCGTGGGCAATTCACCGACGATTGCCCCAACAAGGCTGATGGCAACGGCGATCTTCATGGAGGTGAATAGATAGGGCATCGAAGCCGGCCAGCGCAGCTTCCAGAAAACCTGCATTTTCGAGGCGTTATAGGTGCGCATGAGATCGAGGTGCATGATCTCCGGCGAGCGCAAACCCTTCACCATGCCGACAGCGACGGGAAAGAACGAAAGGTAAGTCGAGATCATCGCCTTGGGCAGCAGGCCGGTAATATTGACCGCATTGAGAACCACGATGATCATCGGCGCAATTGCAAGGATAGGCACAGTCTGCGAGGTGATGATCCACGGCATCAGGCTCTTGTCGAGGGTCCGCGAGTGGACGATGGCGATGGCCAGCAGGATGCCGAGCAGCGTGCCGAGCGCGAAGCCGAGCAGGGTCGAAGAAAGCGTAATCCAGCCATGGTAGACGAGGCTGCGCTTCGAGGTCGGGCTGATGTCGAAGACTGTCTTGTGTATTTCCGCTGCCACCTGGTGCGGCGCCGGCAGCACGGGCCGCTCCTGCGCCATGGTATTGGCGATGAGTTGCTGCGTCGAAAGGGTCGTATTGGCGCGCGCCGCCTGATCCCGCTCAAATGGCGCATTGAGAAAGACTGCGAATGCATACCAGAGCACCAAAATGGCGACGAGGACCGTCGAGACCGGAATGACACTGTTGCGGATGAAATTCATGGCGTGGCTCTCGCCCCGTCCTGAGGGCATACATAGAGGATATCGGGAAGCTGCTCCTCGTTATCGCCCTTGGTGCGCCGCACTTCCGTAAATCCTTCGTGCTTGTAGAACGCCTGGGCTGCCCGGTTGGCGACGAAGGTCCAGAGCTGCACGGGTCCTGTCGCCTCACGCTTGGCGCGGTCGAGCAGTGCCTTGCCCACCCCCTGCCGGCGCGCATCCGCGTGGACATAGAGCGCGCTCACCATGTTGTCCGGGGCCAGCGCAACCATGCCGGCGATTTGTTCGTCGCGGTCGGCCACGAATACCTCGAAGCGTTCGAAAACCGTATCCCGATAGAATTCGGCCACCTCATCAGGCGAATGCACGCGCGGCATCCAGTCGGTCGCATCGATCCATGTGTTGACGATATCCGCGCAGGCCGGCATGTCGCGCAATCTGGCCGCCCGGATGATCATCAGGCGACCCTCGTCATAGATGCGCCTCGTCGTAGGAATGGCCATGGCGCAGGCCTTCGCGCACCCGGTGGGCAATCTCGAGGAATTTCGGCGTCTCGCGAATATCGAGCGTACGCTCGCTGCCGAGGTCGCAATCGATTATCTCATGGATCCGGCCGGGGCGCGGGCTCATGACGACGATCTTCGTCGAGAGGAACACGGCCTCGGGAATCGAATGGGTAACGAAGATGACGGTCTTCTGGGTCTTCGCCCAGAGCTTGAGAAGCTCCTCGTTGAGGTGGTCGCGGACGATTTCGTCGAGCGCGCCAAAAGGTTCGTCCATCAAAAGCAGATGCGGATCGAAAGACAGGGCGCGGGCGATGGAAGCGCGCTGCTGCATGCCGCCCGATAATTGCCAGGGAAACTTCTTCTCGAAGCCGGATAAATTCACGAGGTCGAGATTCTTGGCGATACGCTGCCTGCGCTCCTCGCGCGGCACGCCCATCACTTCCAGCGGCAGCGAAACATTGCCGCCGATGGTGCGCCAGGGATAAAGCGCCGCCGCCTGGAATACATAGCCATAGGCGCGCTTCTGGCGGGCTTCGGAAGGCGACATGCCGTTGACGGTTATGCCGCCTGATGTCGGCTGCTCAAGATCGGCGATTACACGCAGAAGCGTGGTCTTGCCGCAGCCGGACGGACCGATGAAGGACACGAACTCGCCGGCATTGACCGTAAGATCGATATGGGAGAGCGCATTTACGGGGCCGTCATTGGTCTCGAAGACCAGCGACAGGTCCTTGACATCAATGACATTCTTGGGTGCCACTTCGGACATCGTCTTCGCCTTGGGCCTAAGGGCGACGACTGTCATCAGACGCCCGCCGGAATGTTCTTCGGATCGCGATCCACCTTACGCGGCGCCATCAACTCCTTCCAAGTGGAAAGTGCGCGGTTGGCAGGCGCGTTGGCCTCGCGCTCGACGAAACGGCCGCTACCCGTCGGGGCGAGAACTTCGCCGTCCTTGTAGGCGATGCGCCCGCGCGACAGGGTCATGCGCGGCAGACCCGTCACCTCGAAGCCCTCGAACACATTGTAATCGATGGCGGACTTCTGCGACGCGGCGGAAATGACTTTGCTGGCCTCGGGATCCCAGATGACGATGTCCGCATCGGAACCGGGCAGGATTGCGCCCTTGCGCGGATAGATGTTGAGAATCTGCGCAATATTGGTCGAGGTGACGGCGACGAACTCGTTGGGTGTCAGCCGGCCGGTGCGGACGCCGCGCGTCCACAACACCGGCATGCGATCCTCAAGTCCGCCGGTACCGTTCGGAATCTTGGTGAAATCGCCGACGCCGAAACGCTTCTGCTCGGTGGTGAAGGCGCAATGATCGGTCGCAACGACCTGCAGGCTGCCTGATGCGAGCCCGGCCCAGAGCCCGTTCTGGTTGATCTTGTCGCGGAACGGCGGCGACATGACGCGCCGCGCCGCATAGTCCCAATCCTCATTCTTGTACTCGCTTTCATCAAGGACGAGATGCTGGATGAGGGGTTCGCCGTAGACACGCATGCCCTTCTGGCGGGCGCGGCGAATAGCTTCGTGCGCCTGCTCGCAGGAGACGTGGACGATATAGAGCGGAACACCGGCCTGGTCTGCGATCATGATGGCCCGGTTGGCTGCCTCGCCTTCAACTTCCGGCGGGCGCGAATAGGCATGCGCCTCGGGTCCGTTATTGCCTTCCGCCAAGAGCTTCTGCTGCAGCTGGGCGACGACGTCGCCATTTTCCGCGTGGACCAGCGGCATGGCGCCGATCTCGGCGCAACGCGTGAAAGAGGCGAACATCTCGTCATCGTCCACCATCAGCGCGCCCTTATAGGCCATGAAGTGCTTGAACGTATTGATGCCGCGCTCGACCACCTTCGGCATTTCATCGAATACCTGCTTATTCCAGCCTGTGATCGCCATGTGGAAGGAATAGTCAGTGCGCGCCTTGCCCGCCTTCTGGAACCAGTCCTGCAGGGCGGCGAGCAGTCCATCGGCCCCGGGCAGAACGAAATCGACCACCATCGTTGTGCCGCCAGCAAGCGCCGCCGCCGTGCCGGTGTCGAAATCATCGGAGGAATGGGTACCCATGAAGGGCATTTCGAGGTGGGTGTGTGGATCAATGCCGCCTGGCATCAGATAGCAGCCGGTGGCGTCGATAACCTCATCGCCCGAAAGGTCAGTCCCAATCGCCGCGATGGTATCGCCATCGATCAGCACATCCGCCTTGTAGGTGCGATCCGCGGCGATGATGGTACCGCCCTTGATCACTTTCGTCGCCATGTGTCCGTTCCCCTTTTTGGTTTTTTCCCGAACAATCCTGCCTGGATCTTACAAATCAGCCTCATGCGAAACCCCGTTGGCCGTGCTGTTCGCGGGATAGAAACGCAGGATCTCACATCGAGCCGTATAATGTCCTTCAAGCGCTGCCAGGATTGTATCCAGCACCTGCCGGCGCTCGGCCAGGATTTCGTGATTCCAGAACCGGAGCAGTGAGTAGCCGTTAGCGTTCAGCCATTGCGTGCGTTTGTGGTCATGCATGCTATCGGCATGCTGAGCGCCGTCCAGTTCGACAATGAGCTGCCTAGCGCGGCCAACAAAGTCGCAGACGTAGGGGCCCAATGGGACCTGCCGCGAGAACTTGTACCCGTTCAGCAGCCGGTTGCGCAGGTCGCTCCACAAGCGAAATTCGGGCTCTGTATCGCTCCGCCGAATAAATTTCGCCTTTTGAGTGGCACCGGGCCGGCGTTTGTTGACCGGGTCGGATGAGGGGGGCAGCACCGACAAAATCATGGTTTAGCTGACAACCTCCGCGGTCTCCAGCACAGCATGCAGCAGCACGTCGGCGCCGGCTGTCGCCCATTCCTTCTTGATGTCCTCGTCTTCGTTGTGGCTGAGGCCGTCGACGCAAGGGCACATGACCATGGCCGTCGGCGCCACGCGGTTGATCCAGCAAGCATCGTGGCCAGCGCCGGAGACGATGTTGCGATGGCTGTAGCCGAGCCGCTCGGCGGCGTTGCGCACCGCCGTCACACAACCGGCGTCGAACGCGACCGGATCAAAATGACCCTCTTCCTCGATCTCGATGCCCAGGCCGAGTTCCTTGGCGATCCCGGCTGCCTTCGCCTCGATTTCTGCCTTCATGGCGTTGAGCGTGGCAATATTGGGCGAGCGAATATCGACGGTAAAGACGACTTTTCCCGGGATGACATTGCGCGAGTTCGGATAGACGTCGACATGGCCGATAGCACCCACGGCGCTCGGCTGGTGCGCCATCGCGACCTCATGGACAAGCTCGGTGACGCGCGCCATGCCGAGCCCTGCATTCTTGCGCATAGGCATCGGCGTCGAGCCGGTATGGCTTTCCTTGCCGGTCAGGGTGATCTGCAGCCACCACAGGCCCTGCCCGTGGGTGACGACGCCGATGTCCTTGCCCTCGGCCTCCAGGATCGGACCCTGCTCGATGTGCAATTCGAACAGCGCATGCATCTTGCGCGCGCCGACCTTCTCGTCGCCCTTCCAGCCGATCCGCTCCAGCTCGTCGCCAAATTTCTTGCCCTTGGCATCCTCGCGCTGATAGGCCCAATCCTGGTCAAGCACGCCGGCAAAGACCCCGGACGCCAGCATGGCCGGGGCGAAGCGCGTGCCTTCCTCGTTGGTCCAGTTGACGACGACAATCGGGTGCTTGGTCCGGATATTGAGATCGTTCAGCGTGCGGACGAGTTCGAGCCCGCCAAGGACGCCGAGAACGCCATCGAACTTGCCGCCCGTCGGCTGTGTGTCGAGATGACTGCCGACATAGACAGGCAGAGCGTCGGGGTCAGTTCCCGGGCGCATGAAGAACATGTTGCCCATGGTATCGACGCCCATCGACAGGCCGGCTTTCTCGCACCACTCCTGGAACAGGCGCCGGCCTTCGCCGTCCTCGTCTGTCAGGGTCTGGCGGTTGTTGCCGCCGCGCAGGCCCGGCCCGATCTTCGCCATTTCCATCAGGCTGTCCCAGAGACGGTCGCCATTGATCCTGAGATTTCCAGTGAGCGTCATCGGGCGTGCCTCTATGCGAGATTTTTCAGAACGTCGGCCAGCGTGTCGAAGAGGTGTTCGATCTGCCCCTTGCTGATGATCAGCGGCGGCGACAGGGCGATGATATCGCCGGTCGTGCGGATGAGCAGGCCTTTTTCGTAGGAATCGAGGAACGCCTGGAAGGCGCGCTTCGTCGGCGCGCCGTCGATCGGCTCGAGTTCGACGGCGCCGATCAATCCGAGATTGCGGATATCGACGACATGCGGCAGGCCTTTCAAGGCATGCAGCGCGTCGGCCCAGTAATCAGCAAGGTCAGCCGCCCGCGTCATCAGGCCCTCGTCCTCATAGGTATCGAGCGTTGCGAGCGCAGCGGCGCAGGCGACGGGATGGCCGGAATAGGTGTAGCCGTGGAAAAGCTCGATCATGTTTTCCGGGCCCGTCATGAAGGCCTCGTAAATTTGCCGCGTGGCAAAGACCGCGCCCATCGGGATGACACCACTGGTAATGCCTTTCGCAGTGGTGACGAGATCCGGAATGACGCCGAAATAATCCACGGCAAAGGGCGCACCAAGCCGGCCGAAACCGGTAATGACCTCGTCGAAAATCAGAAGAATATCGTGCTTGGTGCAGATTTCACGCAGCCGCTTCAGATAACCCTTTGGCGGTATCAGGACGCCGGTTGAGCCAGCCACCGGCTCGACAATGACAGCGGCGATATTGGAGGCATCGTGAAGCGCGATCACCCGTTCGAGATCATCGGCGAATTCGACGCCGTATTCGGGCTCGCCGCGCGTAAAAGCATTGCGTGCCGGATCATGCGTGTGGCGGATATGGTCGATGCCGCCGAGCGCATTGCCGAACGTCTTGCGATTGCCGGATATGCCGCCGACGGAAATGCCGCCGAAGCCGACGCCATGATAGCCGCGTTCGCGGCCGATCAGCTTGACCTTGGTGCCGTTGCCCTTGGCGCGATGATAGGCGATGGCGATCTTGAGCGCCGTATCGACCGCCTCAGAACCCGAATTGGTGAAAAACACATGGTCGATCGGCGACGGCAGCATGGCCGCGAGACGTGCGGCAAGTTCGAAGACCTTGGGATGGCCCATCTGGAAGGCGGGCGCGTAATCGAGTTCGGCAACCTGCTTCTGCACCGCTTCGACAATCTTCGGCCGGGCGTGACCGGCATTGCAGCACCAGAGCCCAGCGGTGCCGTCGAGAATCTCGCGGCCGTCATGCGATTTGAAATGCATGTCCTTGGCACTGACGAGCAGACGCGGGTCCTGCTTGAACTGGCGGTTTGCCGTGAACGGCATCCAGAACGCGTCGAGATTATTGGTCCCCATTGCCGCCTTGGACATGTGACTCGCCTCCTGATCGCAGATGGCCCGTTTGGGGCCGATTGTTTTTTGTTCCCGATTGACTGCGCGTCTGGCACAATCAAAAACTTGACTACTTGGTCAAAATGCAGGCTAGAAGAGCATAGGAAAGCGGTCAAGCGCTTTGTCGGTTTTTCCGGCTGTGGCGGCCGGCAACAGAACTGTCATCTTGTCGCGGTCTGAAAGGAGAGCGGGTGCATGGGGAGAGCGGCCAAAACCAGCGCAGGCGCGGTTCCTGAAAAGACGACGCGCATACAGGAAATCAATCGCCGCCTCATCCTCGACGCCGCGCTCGACGCTTTTTCCACCTATGGCTTTCGCGGCACCACGATCGACCAGATTGCCGAGAAAGCCGGCATGTCGAAACCGAACCTCCTCTATTATTTTCCGCGCAAGCAGAACATCTATGTGACGCTGCTCGAAGAGACGCTGGCGGAGTGGCTGGCGCCGCTTGCGGATATCGATCCTGACGGCGATCCGATCGAGCAATTGCGCAAGTATATCACGCTCAAGATCAGTATGTCGGAGAGCCATCCGGCGGCGTCGCGGCTGTTTGCCAACGAAGTGTTGCATGGCGCGCCGGCGATCAGCGAGTTTCTGACCACGCATCTTAAGCCGCTCGTCGACGAGAAGGCGATAGTCATTCGCCGTTGGGTCGGCGAAGGCAAGCTTGCCCCGGTCGATCCCTACCACCTGATCTTCATGATCTGGGCGACCACGCAGCACTACGCTGATTTCGATGTCCAGGTCCGGGCGATCATGGGCAGCCAGGTCGGCCGTCCGGGCTTTCGCGAACAGACGGCGCAGGCGGTGCTCAGCATCATCCTCAATGGGATAAAGCCGCGGGGATAGCTCCCTACTCCGCGGCGACCTTTGCCATCGGGTTGTTCGGATGGGTCGTCCAGTTGGCATACTCCGGCCTGATCGGCAGCTTCGTGCGCGGATCGACCCCTGCCGTCATCGGCACCATGCTGATGCAATTGTCGACCGGGCAAACATTGACGCAGAGATTGCAGCCGACGCACTCCTCATCAATCACTTCGAAGTGCCGCGCCCCATCGACCATGGAGGTGATGGCCTGGTGCGAGGTATCCTCGCAGGCGATATAGCAGCGGCCGCACTTGATGCAGAGGTCCTGATCGATCCGCGCCTTGGTAATGTAGTTGAGGTTGAGGTATTGCCAGTCCGATACGTTCGGCACCGCAAGGCCGCGGAAATCCTCGATCGTCTTGAAGCCGCGCGAATCCATCCAGTCGGAAAGACCGGAGATCATCTCCTGCACGATCTTGAAGCCATAGGTCATGGCCGCCGTGCAAACCTGCACATTGCCGCAACCGAGGGCAATATATTCCGCCGCGTCGCGCCAGGTGGTTATGCCGCCGATGCCGGAAATGGGCAGGCCCCGGGTTTCGCCATCGCGGGCGATCTCCGCCACCATGTTGAGCGCAATCGGCTTTACCGCCGGGCCGCAGTAGCCGCCATGCGAGCCGCGCCCGTCGATGGACGGGACCGGGGCGAAATTATCGAGATCGACGGAGACGATGGAATTGATCGTATTGATCAACGACACGGCATCGGTTCCACCCGCATTCGCCGCGCGCGCCGGCTTGCGGATATCAGCAATATTTGGGGTCAGCTTGGTGATAACCGGCATGCGGGTGTACTGCTTGCACCAGCGCACGACCATTTCGATATATTCCGGCACCTGGCCGACCGCCGATCCCATGCCGCGCTCGGACATGCCATGCGGGCAGCCGAAATTCAGCTCGATCCCATCAGCGCCCGTTGCCTCGACAAGCGGCAGGATCGCCTTCCACGCCTGCTCTTCGCACGGCACCATGATCGACGCGATCAAGGCGCGATCAGGCCACTTCTTCTTCACCTCGGTCATTTCGCGGAGATTTACTTGAAGCGGCCGGTCGGTGATGAGCTCGATATTGTTGAAGCCCAGAAGTCGGCGATCCGGCCCGTGTATGGCGCCATAGCGCGGGCCATTGACATTGACGACCGGCGGGCCCTCCTCACCAAGGGTCTTCCAGACGACGCCGCCCCAACCGGCCTTGAAGGCGCGCTCCACATTATAGGCCTTGTCGGTCGGCGGGGCGGAAGCCAGCCAGAACGGATTGGGCGATTTGATGCCGAGGAAATTCGTCGATAGATCAGCCATGTCGATCTCCTTCAGCCTGCCACGTGGCGTGGGTGACTGGGTTTGTGCGCGCTGTCGGTCGCCTTGGCATTGTCGGCCATGACGGCCTCGACAAAACCCGCGACCTTTTCCGGCTTCTGCATCAAGGCGCGATGAATGGATTCGGCGGCAATCTTGCCGTCCTGCACCGCCGCAACGGTCAGATCCTCGCCATCGGCCACGCAGTCGCCGCCGGCCCAGATCCCCGGGATCGAGGTTCTGCCTTCCTCGTCGACGCTGATACGGCCGCGCGAAAGCGCAATGCCGGCCTCTGCAAGAAGGGTGGCCGCCGGAGCCTGGCCGATAGCTTTGAAAATCTGGTCGCTGGCGAGCGTGATGCTTTCGCCTGTCACGCCGAGACGGCCATCCGTGATGGCGGTGTAATCCAGCGTAATGCCGCAGACTTCGCCATGTTCGTTGCGAATAAGTTCCCGGGGCTGCAGCCAATGGCGGATGATGACCCCGTTCTTTAGCGCTATTTCCTGTTCGAAGGCGCTGGCATTCATATGCTCCGGGCCTCGGCGGTAGGCGATAATGACATTTTCGGCGCCAAGCAGTTTGGTCTGCACGGCGACGTCGATAGCAGTCATGCCGCCGCCAATGACGACCACGTCGCGACCGACGGCAATTTCCGAAAGGTCGTCGCTCTGGCGCAGCACCGAGATGTAGTCGACCGCGTCGATACAGCCGGCCGCATCTTCGCCTTCGAGCCCGAGTTCGTTGACGGACGGCAGGCCGATGCCGAGAAACACGGCATCGAAGCCCGCGTGCAATGCATCGAGGCTGACATCGCGTCCAAGCGCCTTATCGTTCTGAATCGTGATGCCGCCGATCTCGAGGATGAATTCGAGTTCCTTCTGGGCAAAATCATCCGGCGTCTTGTAGGCGGCGATACCATATTCGTTCAGACCGCCGGCCTTGGGCCGCGCCTCGAAGATCGTCACGTCATGGCCGCGCATCGCCAGGCGATGCGCTGCAGACAACCCTGCCGGTCCTGCCCCGACTACCGCCACGGATTTGCCGGACGGTTCGGCGCGCTGGAAGGGATGTTTACCGTTCGCCATCAGGTGGTCGGTCGCATAACGCTGCAACAGCCCGATCTTCACCGGCTTGCCTTCGGCGATTTCACGCACGCAGGCCTGTTCGCAGAGGGTTTCTGTCGGGCAGACGCGGGCGCACATTCCACCGAGAATATTCTCCGATAAAATGGTCTTGGCCGATCCGGTCGGATTGTCGGCGTTGATCTCGCGGATGAAGAGCGGAATGTCGATGCCTGTCGGGCACGCATTCATGCAAGGAGCGTCGTAGCAAAAATAGCAGCGATCGGATTCGACGAAAGCCTCGTGCCGTGTCAGCGGCGGATGGAGGTCGGAAAAAACATCCCCATAGTCTTCGGCTGGAAGACGTCCGGTCCTGACGTCACGGATTGCAGAATCGATCGATCCCATAAAATCGCATCTCCTCTTTCCGGCCGCGTCCGGTTCCCAGGGATCGCTGCCATTTTCGTGGGCCGGTTTGTCCGGCTCCTCTAAGGGAAGAATGCCATATTTTGACAGAAGGTCAAATTTTTTATCAAACGGTCAATATTTTGCCGAGCAGATTGGAACCTACGCCCGTCTACGTCGACACAGGCGTTGGAATGTTGTGGAGGCAGCTATTCGGCGGCGAGGCGGGGTCGCGAATCGACTTCGAGCAATTCGCGATTGAGACGCGCCTCTTCCTCGATTTTCGGCTTGGAGAAGCCCGCGAGCAGGAGATAGGCAACCGGCGTCAGGAACAGCGTTGATGCGGTTGCGAGACCCAGCCCGCCGACGATCACCCAGCCGAGCGCGATGCGCGCTTCGGCGCCGGCGCCGCTCGCAAGGACGAGCGGAACGCCGCCGAGGATCGCGCAGAGCATCGTCATCACGACGGGACGCAAGCGGATGTTCGACGCCTCTTCGATGGCTTCGCGCACGCCTTTGCCCTGGTCGCGCAGGTGATTGGCGAACTCGACGATGAGAATACCGTTCTTGGCCATGATACCGACGAGCAGCACCAGGCCGATCTGGCTGTAGACGTTCATGCTGGTGCCCGTCATCACCATGGCAAAGACGGCACAGGCAAGACCGAGCGGCACCGTCGCCATGACGATGATGGCGCTGATGAAGCCTTCGAACTGCGCTGCAAGGACAAGCAGGATGATCAAGAGGGCGAAGCCAAAGGTCACCATCATGCTTGCCGAATTTTCGCCGAGCGTCGCCGCTTCCGCGAGCGGAATGAGACGGTAGCCGGGCGGCAACAACGGCGCAGCCACCTGCTGTGCTACCTTGTAGGCATCGCCGAGGGCAAAATCGGCACGCAGTCCGGCGGTGACCGCAACTGAACGCATCTGCTGTTCGCGGGTAAGTGCAGGCGGGACTGCCACCTCGGTGAGCTTGGCGATTGTCGACATGGGCACGAAACGACCATCGCCGGTGCGCAGGAAGACGTTCTCCAGATCGGTCGGATCGTTGATCGGGTTGATGGTCGCGACGAGCTTCACGTCGAAGCTGCGATCTTCGATATAGACCGAGCCGACCTTGTAGCCATCAAGGACCGACTGGAGCGCCTCCGCCAGCCCGCTGATGTCGATGCGAAGATCGGAAGCGCGCTCGCGGTCGATCGATACGGCGAGCTGGGGCTGGGTCGGCTCGTTGGTCAGGCGCGGCCGGTCGAATCGGGGGTCCTTCTCCAGTTCGGAGACGATCTTCGCCGCGGTGGTTCCGAGTTCCGAATAGCTGCTGCCGACGACGGCAAATTGCAGACCATTGCCGGCCCCGCGAATGCCAAGCGAATTGGGCTGCGCCGCAAAGACCTGGATGCCGGGAATATCGCGCACAAGGCGCGAAACGTCGGCGACAATTTCCTGCTGGCTGCGCTGGCGTTCCTTCCACTTGGCTAGGCTCAGCACCATGAAACCGCGATTGGTGTTGCCGTTCTGCCCGGCGATGGAGAAGGTGTTCTCGATCTCGCCGGCATCGCGCAACGGCTGGATGAGCGCCTCGATCTTGCGCATCTCATCGCCGAGATATTCGAGGCTCACGCCCTGCGGCGCGGTTATGCGCAGGAAGGCCGCGGCCCGGTCCTCGGTGGGCGTCAGTTCCTGCTTGAGCAGTGAAAATGCGCCGAAGGCGGCTCCCGCAAACAGGACTGAGACGATGACGACGATCCACGGGGCGGCGAGGCATGCATGCAGCATGCGCGCATAGAGGCCGCCAAACCAGCTGCCGATGCGGCCGACAACACCGGGCGCGTGGGCAACTTCCTCATGCCGCCGCTCGCTGGCGCTCAAGAGCCGCGAAGCGAGCATGGGGCAGAGCGTCAGGGCGACGACGGCCGAGAGCAGTACGCAGATGGCGAGCACGAAGCCGAACTCGCGGAAAAGCCCGCCGGTTTGGCCAGGAAGGAAGGAGAGCGGCACAAAAACCGCCGCCAAGGTGACCGTGGTGGCGATGACGGCAAAGAACACTTCCTGCGTGCCGAGCACCGCCGCGGCCCGCGGCCCCATGCCCTGGTTGCGGCGGCGAACGATATTTTCAAGGACGACGATGGCATCGTCCACGACGAGGCCGGTTGCGAGAACGAGAGCGAGCAGCGTCAGGATGTTGATGGAAAAACCAGCGAGATATATCGCCGAAATTGTGCCGATCAGAGCAACCGGCATGCTGACTGCGGGGATCAGGGTCGCCTTGAAATCCCAAAGGAAGAGATAGATGATCAGGATGATGATGAGGACCGACGCGCCAAGCGCGATCTCGACTTCGTGCACGGCGCCGTTGATGAAGTCGGCATCATCGCTGGTCACCCGAATGTCGACGCCCTTCGGCAGCGTCTTCTGCAGTTCTTCCACTGCGGCGCGTACGCCCTTCGAGATGTCGAGCGTATTCGACTGCGCCTGACGAATAATGCCAAGGCCGATGCCGGTCTTGCCGTTGGCGCGCAGCGACGAGGTGCCGATATCGGGCCCGAGCGTGACGGTGGCGACGTCGCGGATGCGCGTCTGGTTCTTGATGATGATGTTCTCGAAATCTTCGGGCGTCGTCACCGGCGCCTGCGCACGCACGACAATGCTCTGGTCATTGCTGTTGAGCTGGCCTGCCGGCGTGTCGAAGGCCATGGTGTTCAGCGCGTTGCGGATATCGGCGATGTTCATGCCGAGACCGGAAAGCTTGCCCTGGTCGATATCGATGCGGAAAATCTTGCTGCGGTTGCCGTTGATCTGAACATCGGCGACGCCGGGCACCGAGGCCAGCACGTCTTCGATCTGGTCTTCGACGAGGACCGTCATGTCCTCCACCGCCATCGTGTCGGACGTGACCGCGAGGCGCATGACAGCGTCGGAATTGGCGTCCGCCTTGACGATGCGCGGCGGGTCAGCTTCGTCGGGCAGCGTGTTGGAGATGCGGCTGATCGCATCGCGCATATCGGCGGCGGCGACATTGAGGTCGACATTGTCGTTGAACTCGACCGTCACGCGGCTATTGCCGAAGGACGAGCTCGATGAAATGGACTTGACCCCCGAGACGCGGGATACAGCGCCTTCGATGGCGGATGTCAGTTCGCGATCGACCGTTTCTGCTGCCGCCGAGGTGAAATCCGTACTCACGGTCACCACGGGACGGTCGACGTCGGGCAGTTCACGGACATCGACGCCGTAAAACGCCGCCAGTCCGGCAACGACGATCAGGGCGTTCAACACCAGCGACAGAACCGGACGGCGAATGAAAAGGGCGGTAAAGTCGGCTTGGCCTTTCGAACTGCTCATGGCGCTGCCTCAGCCCTGTTCGCCGACGGAAGCCAAAGGACTTGCCTGGTCAGGAGCGGGCTGGCCCTGAATTTGCACGAGGCCGTCCTGCCGCACCGACTGCACGCCTTCGGCGACGATCTGATCGCCCGGCTTGATATCGGCGTCGACGAGTACGTTGGTGGTGTTGCGCTGGACGATCCGCACCGGCACCCGGGATGCCTTGTTGTCGACAATGCGCCAGACATAGGCGCCATCCGTCCCCCACTGGATCGCCAGCGGATCAACCGTCGGATAGGTCTCGCCCGGAAAACCGAGCGACACCTGGAACGCCATGCCCTCGCGCAGCGTATCCTTCGGGTTGGTGATCTTCGCCTGGACGTGAAGCGTGCGGCTCGTCGGATCGACCCGGTTGTCGATGGCACTGACTGCGCCCTTGAAGGATTCTCCAGGGCGGGCAATCGAGCTTGCCGAAACCTCGGCACCAATGGTCACGGCTGGTGCAAAGCGTTCCGGTACCCAGAAATCGACAAGGAGTTCCGACCGGTCGTCGATGGAGGCAACCTGCGTCGTGGTGACGACGTAGTTGCCGGCATTGATCGGGAATATGCCGACGGTGCCGCCGATCGGCGCCCGGATGGCGCGGCGATCCAAGGCGAGTTCGGCTTCGCGCAGGTTCAGCCTTGCGTTTTCAACGACGAGTTCGGCGTCGGATACCTGGACCGCTGAGACGGTATTGGTCGTCGAGAGATTCTGGGCGCGCTTCAGCTTGGTCTCGGCATCCTTGAGAGCCGTCCGCGCCTTGTCCGCCAGGATGCTTTCCGATTCGGAATCGAGCCGGGCAATGACGTCGCCATTCTGCACGTGGCTGCCGGAGGTAACGAGTATCTCGGTAAGGCGGCCGGCGGCATAGGGCGTCACGGAGACGGAGCTCTTGGCCTTGCCCGTTCCGATCGCCGTCAGCCGGTCATTGATCTTCGCATCGGCGGCCGCACGAACCGTGACGAGCGGCAAGGGTTGTCCGCTGCGCTTTTGTTTTTGCCCGCCGGCCGGCGGCGTCGCCGCCGTGGTTGCGCCGCGATCGATGCCGGCCTTCTTCAGGAAATCACTTGCGCCAGGAAAGAGGTACAGCCAGCCTGCCCCGGCAGCACCAAGGATCACCAAAGCCAGAGCCAGTTGTTTCCAAACCTTCATACGTCACTCCAAAACGCCGGTCCCGCGTCACAGCAGAGCCAGCGCCTAAATTGATTATACCTCAACGCGTCATCGAGCGCGAACAGGCGAATGTGGAGCGAAGATAGGGTGCTTTGCCTGAACCGTTAATGACAATTCGGTGAGGTTACAAATATTTAATGGAAGAGCCGCTTCGCTGAATTTAGCCAGCTCCGCTTGAAGGCGGATAGTTGCCGTGCAACATGGCTGGCGGAATATTCGGAAGGAGAGCGGCCATATGGCGACCAAGACCGACATCGCACGGCGTGTGTTCAACCACACATGGAAGCTCGATCCCATCGTCCGCAGTCTGCTCGACACGGATTTCTACAAGCTTCTGATGCTGCAGATGATCTGGGGGCTCTATCCCAAGGTCGATGCCACCTTCACCCTGATCAACCGGACGACGCGCGTCCGGCTTGCCGACGAAATCGACGAGCATGAACTCCGCGCCCAGCTCGACCACGCGCGGACGGTGCGATTCAGCAAGAAGGAAATGATCTGGCTCGGCGGTAATACGTTCTACGGCAAGCGGCAGATCTTCGAGCCGGATTTCCTCGAATGGCTGACGAATTTCCAATTGCCCGAATATGAGCTGACGCGGCAGGACGGACAATACGTCCTGAATTTCTACGGGCCGTGGATGTACACGACGATGTGGGAGATCCCGGCGCTGACGATCATCAACGAGTTGCGCTCGCGCGCCGCCATGAAACAGATGGGGCGTTTCGAACTCGACGTCACCTATGCCCGCGCCAAGGCCAAGATGTGGTCGAAGGTCGAACGCCTGCGCGCGCTCCCCGATATCCGGATTTCTGATTTCGGCACGCGGCGGCGCCACTCGTTTCTGTGGCAGCGGTGGTGCGTCGAGGCGCTGAAAGAAGGGATCGGCCCTGCTTTCACCGGCACGAGCAATGTTCTGATGGCGATGGACAATGATCTCGAGGCGCTCGGCACCAATGCCCACGAGTTGCCGATGGTGCTTGCGGCGCTCAGCACGACGAGGGCGGAGCTGCTCAAATCGCCCTACAAGGTCCTGCAGGATTGGAACCGCTACTATGGTGGCAACCTGCTGATTGTGCTCCCCGATGCATTCGGCACCGCAGCCTTCCTGCGCGATGCGCCGGACTGGGTCGCTGACTGGACTGGTTTCCGACCCGATAGTGCGCCCCCGATCGAGGGCGGCGAAAAGATCCTCGCCTGGTGGCGGTCGAAGGGAAAGGACCCGCGCCAGAAACTGCTGGTTTTTTCCGATGGTCTCGATGTCGATACGATCGAGGAGACCTATCACCATTTTCGCGGCAAGGTGCGCATGAGCTTTGGCTGGGGCACCAACCTCACCAATGATTTCGAGGATTGCGCGCCGCGCTACAATGACCGCCTCAATGCCATCTCGCTGGTTTGCAAGGTCAGCGAAACCAATGGTCGGCCGGCGGTCAAGCTTTCGGACAACCCGAAGAAGGCGACCGGCGATCCGGCGGAGATAAAGCGCTACCTGGAAGTGTTCGGAGCGGAAGATCGCGTGGAACAGGCCGTCAAGGTCTGAACCACGCTTATCCGGTTTTTACTGCAGCATAACGGTGCGCAGTTCATGTTCCTGGGCGCCGACGAGAACATTGTCGCGCTCATCGGAGAGGACGATCGGATCGCCATTGGCGCCAAAGAGGGCCCAAAGCTCGACACCCGGCGTCATCGGCGGCAGCGCCGGAAAGCTGTGGGCGAGCTCGTCGGTCTTGACCTTGCGCATATAGGCGACCTGTCCGGCGCCAAGCCGTGCAAATTCAAGATCCGAGAACGGGCTTTTGTGAACAGTGTTTTGCATGTCAGCCTCCATATTCGGACAGTCTATTTCGAAGCCCTGTCCTGTTAGAGCTACGGTCAGTCCTCTACCGCAATGTTTATGCGCTTGACCAACCGTTCGGGTTCCGGCCGATCGAGGTCGATCGACAACAACCCATTCTTCAGCGAGGCAGCGCTTACGCGCATTCCATCGGCAAGTACGAAAATCCGCTGGAACTGGCGCGCGGCGATACCGCGATGCAGATATTCCCGTTCGCCTTCATCGGCCTGCCTGCCGCGAATGACCAACTGGTTGTCCTCCGTCGTGACTTCGAGGTCCTCGTTGGAGAAACCGGCCACTGCCAGAACGATGCGAAGCTGTTCGCGGTCGTTCGCGCCGCGTATGCGCTCGATATTGTAGGGTGGATAGCCGTCGCCGGATTTCGCTATGCGCTCCAGCGTCTTTTCCATCGAGTCAAAACCAAGCAGCAAGGGGCTTGAAAATGGCGTCATTCGTGTCATTGGTGCAGTCCTTGATAAAAGCGACCTAAAAGCGAAACCCGTGTTCGACAGCATTTCGCCTTTGCCAAATGATATGGTCGATCGAATCACGGAGTTCAAGAGAGGGCCGGATTCAGGTCGCGAGAAAGTAGGAAATGACGCGTAAAATCATAATCGATACCGATCCCGGCCAAGATGATGCCCTTGCCATCCTTCTAGCCTTTTCCAGCCCCGAACTTGACGTGCTTGGCATTACCGCAGTCGCCGGAAACGTGCCGCTGGCGCTGACCGAGCTCAATGCCCGCAAGATTTGCGAACTTGCCGGCCGACCCGATGCGAAAGTCTTTGCCGGCGCGGACCGGCCGCTGCTGCGCGCCCTGATCACCGCCGAACATGTTCATGGCAAGACCGGACTTGACGGGCCCGACCTGCCGGTGCCGACTATGCCGCTCCAGACGCAGCATGCGGTCGATTTCATCATCGAGACATTGCGCCGCGAGGAACCAGGCAGCGTGACGCTCTGCGCGCTCGGCCCGCTCACCAACGTGGCGCAGGTCCTCATCAGGGCGCCGGAACTTGCCCCGCGCATCCGCGAGATCGTGCTCATGGGCGGCGGCTTCTTCGAAGGCGGCAATATAACGCCGACTGCCGAGTTCAATATCCACGTCGATCCCCACGCGGCGCAGATCGTGCTGCAATCCGGCGTTCCCGTCACGATCCTGCCGCTCGATGTGACCCACAAGGCGCTTTCGACGGCAAAGCGGGTCGACCGCTTCCGCAATATGGGAACGCGCGCCGGCGATGCCTGCGTCGAACTCCTCGAATTCTTCGAGCGATTCGACGAGGAAAAATATGGAAGCGACGGCGGGCCGCTGCATGACCCAAACGTGATCGCCTATCTGCTCAAGCCGGAACTTTATGGCGGCCGGACCTGCAATGTGACGGTGGAGACAGCCAACGAGCTTACGCTCGGCATGACCGTGGTCGACTGGTGGGGCGTTACCGACCGGCCAAGCAATGCCTACTACATCCGTGACGTCGATGATGAAGGCTTCTTCGACCTTTTGATCGAGCGCATAGGACGTATCTCCTGACGCTCCGATGGCGGCCTTCCACGGCCGCCATTCCATCACAAAAAGTTGAGCCGGCGTAAACCATGGCTCAGTAATTTCCGGACAGAATCCTCCTGGAAGTGTAGTGTCCTTTGACGGACAGCAGCCAAGTTGGGGGATGAGATGCTGACGCGACGCTTATTCTTGACCGGTGTTCTTGCAGCGGCGGCAGCGCCGCAGGCAGCGCTTGCAAAGCCTGCCCGCAAGCCATTCGTCATCAACCCGGTCTTCCAGCCGCAATATGTTTCCTTCGATTCGTCCTATGCGCCGGGCACGGTCGTCATCGACCCGCGCAGCCGTTTTCTCTATCTGGTCGAGGACGGGTTTACAGCGCGCCGCTACGGTGTCGGCGTCGGCCGCGCCGGACGCGCCTTCCACGGCAGCGCCAAGATCGGGCGCAAGGAAGTGTGGCCCCGGTGGGTGCCGACCCAGGGCATGATCAACCGCCAGCCGAACAAATATGCGCGCTACGCCGGCGGCGTGTCGGGCGGACCGCACAATCCACTCGGCGCGCGGGCGCTCTACCTCTACCGAAACGGCCGCGACACCTATTATCGCATCCACGGCACGACGGAGCCGTGGAGCATTGGCCGCGCCGTTTCCAATGGCTGCATCCGCATGATCAACGAGCATGTGGTGGATTTATATGCGCGGGTGCCGCTCGGCGCGCGTGTCGTTGTGATCTAGAAGCTAGGCCGCGACGCTAGCGCGCTGCGTGTCTGGTGCGAGCGTTACTTCAAGTCCGTTGAGTTCCGGCGTCATGATCAGCTGGCAGGACAGGCGCGAATTATCCTCGACGTGGAACGTCACGTCAAGCTGGTCGATTTCCTCATCCTGTGGCTCGTAGAGCTTTTCCGTCCAATCCTCGCCGACATACACATGGCAGGTGCCGCAGGCGCAGGCGCCGCCGCACTCCGCCTTGATGTCCAGTCCCCAATCACGAATGACCTCCATCACCCGAAAGCCCTCGAGGGCCTCGAGCGTATGGCGTTTGCCGTGCTGATCGGTGACGTGAATATAGAGGGCGTCGTCGCTCATCAGTCCTATGCTGCCTTCAGCTTCTTCTGCAGGGAGGTGGATGATGTCGTATACTGGAAGATGATACGCTCGCCAGGCGATACGATCCGCTTTGCCGCCTGTGACATGAGCGCGGCCTCGTGGAAGCCCGAGAGGATGAGCTTCAACTTGCCGGGATAGGTATTGATGTCGCCGATGGCGAAGATGCCGGGTTCGGAGGTCTCGAACTTCTCCGTATCGACCGCAATCAGGTTCTGATCGAGATTGAGGCCCCAATCGGCGATCGGGCCGAGCTTCATGGTCAGGCCGAAGAACGGCAGCAGGCGGCCAGCTTCCAGATGCTCATCGCCCTCGGCGCCCTTGATGACAACCTTGGAGAGCTGCCCGTCGGCGCCCTCGAGATTGCTGACCTGGCCCATGCGAAACCTTACGCGGCCCTCCTTCTCCAGTGCCCACATCTTGTTGACGCTGTCGGGCGCGGCGCGAAATTCCGGGCGGCGATGCACGAGTGTTACCGATTTCGCCACAGGCTCGAGGTTAAGGGTCCAGTCGAGCGCCGAGTCGCCGCCACCGACGATGACGACGTCATGGCCGCGGAAGGCTTCGATCTTGCGAACCGCATAGTGGACGCTCGTTCCCTCATAATGCTCGATCTGGGGCACGGGGGGACGCTTCGGCTGGAATGACCCGCCGCCGGCGGCAATGACGATGACCTTCGTGATGAATACCTCGTCCGCATCGGTTTCGACGCGAAAGCGGCCGTCTTCGAGCCTGGTCAGCGCGGTTACCATGGTCGAGAAATGGAACTGCGGGTCAAAGGGCGCAATCTGCTTCAAGAGATTGTCGGTCAAGGCCTGACCGGTCACCTCGGGCAGGCCCGGAATGTCATAGATCGGCTTTTCCGGATAGAGCTCGGCGCACTGGCCGCCTGGCCGGTCGAGAATGTCGATGACATGGGCGCGAAGATCGAGCAGGCCGAGTTCGAACACAGCAAAGAGGCCCACGGGACCCGCGCCAACAATAACCACATCTGTTTCAATCGTGTCGGACATAAGTGCTTTCCAGGTGATGTCGTGAAGGGGTTCAGGCGACCGGGAGGCGGCGCCAGCTATAGGTTCCGGGGGCGGTATGCGATCCCCTGCCAGGCTGGTAGTAGACCGGCGCATCGTGAAGGTTGTGATCGGCAAGCCGCTCCAATGTGACCGCATGCGACACCTTCAGCGTATCGAAACCGGTCCGCAGCATATAGGCAACCTGGTCGATCAGGACATCACCCACCGCGCGCAGCTCGCCTTTGAAGTGACGCTGATTTTTCAGCATTTCAGCCTTGGAATAGGAGCGCCCGTCATTGAAGGCGGGAAATTCGAGGGCAATCAGCGGAATGCGGTCGAGCAAGCCGAGCAGCGGCTCGATGTTCTCGCCGGGCGCCACGGATACACCGATGCGCCGGTTCGTTGCAAAACGCACATCGTCCTCAAGACCAAGCCAGACCGCGAGCGGCAGGATGACCGCGGGCGCGTCGCCGGCCTCGTCGACAGACGCCGCCGTGATATAGGGATCTTCGCGAAATCCTTCGCGGCCCCAGAGCTCGCCGGCGGGCTTTTCGGAAATGTCGCTCATAAATTCGAATCCGTCAGTGAAATATTGCTCAACTGGTCGGTAAGGCCAGTCAGGTGAATACCGCATTCGGTCTTGTCCGACCCGGCCCAGCGCCCAGCCCGGTCGTCATCGCCGTCCTTGACCGGGGCCGTGCACGGCATGCAGCCGATCGAACGGTAGCCTTCGGCAACCAGCGGATGCGGCGGCAATTCATGCGCGCCCATATAGGCCTTGAGGTCGGCCGAGGTCCAGTGGGCGAGCGGATTGATACGGACGCGCGATCCGACCGACTCGAAAACAGCCAGGCTGGAGCGTGTCGAGGCCTGGAACTGCTTGCGGCCCGTCATCCAGGCGCGATAGGGCGCAACCGCGCGCGCCATTGGCTCGACCTTGCGGATATAGCAGCAGCGGTCCTTGTTTGTCATGGACAGCGCGCCAAAGGGATCTTCATCCTTCAGGCTCTGCTTGAGCGGGTGGATGTCATGCACGTCAGTCAAGCCAAGCTCGCTGACCAGCTGGTCGCGATAGCGCAAGGTTGCCGGAAAATGCTTGCCTGTCTCCAGAAAAAGCACCGGCGTTGCCCGATCGATCTGCGCGATCATGTGGAGCAATACCGAGGATTCCGCCCCGAACGAAGAGACAACCGCGATCTCCTCGTTGAAGAGGTGGTCGATGGCGAGTTCGATGACGTCCAGCGGCTCAAGATTGCCGTACCGGGCTTCGAGCGAGCGCGCTTCATCCGCCACCGTTTGCTCGTTGAACTCAAGCAGCATTTGCAGCCTCGCTATAGAGCGCATCCTTGAACGGCGCGGCTCCGACACGACGGTAGGCGGCGAGGAACGTCTCTTCCTTGTCGGTGCGGATTTCAAGATAACGATCGACGATGGTCTCGACCGCATCGACGATCTCTTCGGACGAGAAGCCGCGGCCGGTAATATCGCCGATGGTGCAGATCTCGTCGCCCGAGCCGCCCAGCGAAATCTGATAGAGCTCCTCGCCCTTCTTCTCGACGCCGAGAATGCCGATGTGGCCAACATGGTGGTGGCCGCAGGCGTTGATGCAGCCCGAGATCTTGATCTTGAGCTCGCCGATATCCGCCTGGCGATCCGGCTGGCCGAAGCGCTCGGAAATGCGCTGAGCCACCGGGATCGAGCGAGCATTGGCGAGGGCGCAATAGTCGAGGCCGGGGCACGCGATGATATCGGTGATGAGACCGGCATTGGCCGTTGCAAGGCCGTCGGTCAGAAGCAGGTCGTAGACGATGCGCAGATCGGCGATCGCAACATGCGGGAGAACAAGGTTCTGTTCATGGCTGACGCGGATCTCATCTTGCGAAAACTTCTCGGCAATATCGGCAACGAGGTCCATCTGCGCGTCGGTTGCATCGCCCGGAATGCCGCCGATGGGCTTGAGCGAGATAGTTACGACGCCATAATCCGGGTTTTTGTGCGGCGTGACGTTCTGGTCGACCCATGTCGCAAACGCATGATCCGCCTTGCGCGCGGCGGCAAGACCCGACCACCCTTCCGGGCGCTGTGGCAGGTTGGGCGCACGGAAATAGCTGTCGATTGCATCGACGTCCTGCTGCGGCAGCTTGAGGTCGCTATCCTTGAGCACCTGCCACTCGGTCTCGACCTGGCGGGTCAATTCCTCGGTCCCGGTCTCATGCACCAGGATCTTGATGCGGGCCTTGTACTTGTTATCGCGGCGGCCGTTAAGATTATAAACGCGCATGATCGCGGTCGTATACGTCAGGAGATCCTCTACCGGGAGGAAATCCCTGATTTTCTTGGCCACCATTGGTGTGCGGCCCTGCCCGCCGCCGACATAGACGGCAAAGCCAAGGTCGCCGGCTTCGTTCTTCTTCAGATGGAGGCCGATGTCATGCACCTGGATGGCGGCGCGGTCGCGCTCGGCCCCTGTCACCGCGATCTTGAACTTGCGCGGCAGATACGAAAACTCGGGGTGCATCGACGACCACTGGCGCAGGATCTCCGCATAGGGACGCGGGTCGGCGACCTCGTCAGCGGCGGCACCGGCGAAATGGTCCGCAGTCACGTTGCGAATGCAATTGCCCGAGGTCTGCAGCGCATGCATCTCGACCGATGCCAGTTCGTCGAGAACCTTCGGCATGTCTTTCAGTGCCGGCCAATTGTACTGCAGGTTCTGCCGCGTCGTGAAATGACCGTAGCCTCGATCGTAATGGCGGGCGATATGGGCGAGCTTGCGCATCTGGCGGCTCGACAGCGTGCCATAGGGAATGGCGACGCGCAGCATATAGGCATGCAGCTGCAGATAGACGCCGTTCATCAGCCGCAGCGGCCGGAACTGGTCCTCGGTCAATTCGCCGGCGAGACGGCGCTCCACCTGATCCTTGAATTGGTCCACGCGGGCAGAAACGAATGCGTGGTCAAACTCGTCATAGCGATACATGAATGCGAACCTTCAGGAATTAAGCGGCCGAAGCTTTGGGCTTTTCAGCCTGCTTGCCGAGATCGAGGCGGATGGTGGGGCCGAGCTGGCGAATACGCTCGCGCAGACGCAGCGGATACAGATTGGTGCCGCGCTCTTCAACATCGATCACGTTGACGTCGATAACGAGGTTGGACTTGATCGCTGCCTTGCCGGCTTCCTCAAGCGCGGTCACCGCTTCGGCGTGACGGGCGATCAGCGCACCATCGATCTGTTCGAGCCATTCGCCATTGGCGCCGAGCCAGACGGCTTCACCATCGGTCAAACGATTTGCGGTAAGAACTTTGACACTCATGATCGTGATCCTTCGCGTTCAGGCAGCATTGGTTTCAAGGTGGGGCAGCGCCACGGGATTCTGGTTCCGGGCGGAAAGCGCCTCGGCCTTGTCGATGGCGGCGCCAGCAACGGCGTCACCTATGACGACCATGACCGGACCGTTCAAATCTTCGCGCTGCTCAAGCGACGGCAGGTCGTTCAACGTGCCGTGGAACATGCGACGGTCGGTCCGGCCGGCATTTTCAATGACGGCAACCCCGGTATCGGCATGAAGACCAGCGGCGATCAGCCGTTCTGCGACCGAAGCTGCAACACTGCGGCCCATATAGACCGCGATCGTCGCGCCGGAGATGGCAAGGCGGGCCCAATCCGGCAGGACTTCGCCGGTCATGTCGTGGCCCGTCGTGAAGACGAGCGAGGAGGCAACGCCGCGCAAGGTCAAAGGCAGTTGCATATCGGCAGCCGCGGCGAAGGCCGAGGTGATGCCGGGAACGATCTCGAAGGAAATTCCGGCATCGCGAAGCGCGGCCATCTCTTCGCCGGCGCGACCGTAGACGAGCGGATCGCCTGACTTCAGCCGCACGACGCGCTTGCCTTCGCGGCCGAGCGCGACGAGCAGATCATTGATTTCGCCCTGGCTCTTCGAATGGCAGCCCTTTCGCTTGCCGACCGAAATGCGCGCGGCGTCGCGGCGGCCCATGCCGACAACCGCGTCCGGCACCAGCGCGTCATAAATGATGACATCAGCTTCCATGAGGACGCGATGAGCCCGCAACGTCAGCAGATCCTCTGCGCCCGGGCCCGCGCCAACCAGCCAGACATAGCCTTGGCTCGCTTCCTGGTTGCCCAGCAGCGCGGTCGCCGCCGCATGTGCGCCGTCAAGATCATTGTTGTAGACATTGCTTGCCACATCACCGGAAAAAAACGACCGCCAGAACAAACGGCGAGGCAAGCCCTTCCTGACCAGCCGTTCGACCGCGGGGCGATAGGCGTTGGCGAGGCGCGCAAGATCGCCAAGGCGGGGCGAGAACGCCGCATCGATGCGGGCGCGGATCATCTGGGTAAGAACGGGACCGGTGCCTTCCGAACCTATGGCGATTGCGAGCGGCGCGCGGTTGACGATGGCAGGCGTGAAGAAATCGCAAAGGTCCGGACGGTCGACGACGTTGACTGGAATGTGCTGGCGGCGCGCTTCGGCGGCAATCTCTCGATCCTGGTCTTCATCGCCGGTAGCGATGAAGACCAGTTTTGCACCGGTCAGTTGCTTGGGAGCAAATTTTTCCGCGACGTGTTCATATCCGCCATCGCGCAGGAAGGCCGCGAGTTCCGGTTCGGGGGCATCGGCGACAATACGGATTACCGCATTCGTCTGATCGAGCAGGCGCGCCTTGTTGAAAGCCTCTTCGCCATTGCCCACGACCACAAGCACTTCATTCCGCACGCGGAAAAAGGCTGGAAAGACAGAAAGCTGGGTCTTGCTGATGGACATGAATGCGATAATCCCAATGGTTGCAGGGATTATCCATGAAAGGTCAGCGGTTTATAAGGAACAGAAATGCGCCGAAACCGGAGGCGGAGCATGGAATTTCTGAAAAACCGGGGGCTTGCAGATTCTCGTTCTATCAATCCAACAGCACGCGGCCCCGCCCACCTAAGGGTGTAACAAAGCGGGCGCAAGTAGAACCAATACACGACCATGTTTATAGTGTTAATCGAAAAATGCAAGTACCCTTTTAAGTAGAACTTCGCGCAGCCGACTTTGCCATCTCGGCGATCGCAGCCATGAAATCTCAACGCTCTGAGCGGCGTCGCGATGGAACCAATCTGGAACCAGCCATCGTACACTGGGCAAATTGCAGCTGACCCTCAGCTTGTAAAGATTGCCGGCACATGTACAGGCCAGCGCCAGGGCAGGATCGCCACAAGATCGAACCGCACGGACAGCAAAGCCTGATCCGGTTGGCGCGCCAGCCATTGGTCGGCTGCCGCTTCGATGCGGCGCTGCGCGAGGACGTTTACCGAGTCCATCGCCTGGTCGAGCCGTGCCCGTGCCTTCACCTCGATAATGGCGACGATATTGCCGCGCCGGGCAATCAGATCGATCTCGCCGACCTTGGTGCGGTAGCGGCGGGTGACTATGCGATAGCCCTTCAGCATGAGGGCGAGCGCGGCGAGCCGCTCGGCGGAATGGCCGCGGCGGTATGCCTTGTGCCTGCCGCCCCGCTCGCTCATTTCATCGCCAGCAACCGTTGATAAAGTTCGCCCTTGGGCCGCCCGGTCATGCGCGCCGCCTCACCGGCCGCCTTTGCCGGCGACATTTCGAGGACGAGCGCCCGCAGCAACGCGTCGACATCTTCGTCCGAGCGGGGGATATTCGCATCCTCGACGGGAGAGCCGACCACGAGAACAACCTCGCCGCGAATACGATCCTCGTCCGCGAACGTCTCAGCCAGCTGCTTCAGCGGCAGGGTCACAACGGTCTCATAGGTCTTGGTCAACTCGCGGCAGAGGGAAGCCGGGCGTTCCGCGCCGAATATATCGGCCATATCCGCAAGCGTCGCGGCAGCACGGTTGGGCGATTCGAAGAAAACCAGTGCCGCATCGAGCGCCTTGAGTTCCGCCAGCCGGGCACGGCGCTGTCCCTGTTTCGACGATAAAAAGCCGGCAAAGTAAAATGAGTCCTTGAAGAGGCCCGATGCCGTCAGCGCCGCGAGGACAGATGAGGCTCCGGGGATGGGCACCACCCTGATACCGGCCGCCTTGGCCTCCGGCACCAGCCTGCCGCCGGGATCGGCGACGAGTGGCGTTCCCGCATCGGAGACGAGCGCAACGCTCTTTCCGGCAAGCAATGCCTCGATCAGTTTAGGGCCGGCGATTTCGGCATTGTGCTCGTGATAGGCGAAAGGGCGGCGTGAAATGCCATAGCGCTCCAACAGGACGCGGCTCACCCGGGTATCCTCGCAGGCAATGATGTCGGCGGCGGCAAGGGTTTCAATGCCGCGGATCGTCATATCGCCGAGATTGCCGATGGGCGTCGCCACGATGTAGAGCGCCGGCTCCAGCGGGCGAGCCCGGAAACTAGCGCTGCCGATCTGATAATGCCGGTCGCCGGTTTCAGCTTCGGACAATGTTTTTCCCCTCAAGCCGCGAGATCTGCGATGACCGCATTGAGAACGATCGCGCCCTGCGGGGTCGTGCGTATGCGGCTATTGCCGACATACTCGATAAGCCCCTGCTCGGCGAGGGAAATTACCCGCTTCTCCTTGACGCTGTGCCCGGTAAGGCGTTCGTAGCGCGCAAGGTCGATCCCCTCGACAAGCCTCAGGCCCATGAGCAGGAATTCGTCGCCTTCCTGCTCGCGATCAAGACGCTCTTCCTCGATAATGCCGTGTCCCGCTGCCTCGACCTTTTCGACCCAGGTTTCAGGATGGCGCTCGGTGATCGTCACGGCGCGGATATTGTCCTCGACAAAGCGCCCATGGGCGCCGGGTCCCACACCGACATATTCGCCGTAGCGCCAGTAGACGAGATTGTGCTGCGACTCGGCGCCGGGAATGGCATGATTGGAAATCTCGTAGGCCGGCAGGCCATGCTTTGCAGTCACATCCTGCGTTTCGGCATAGAGCGCGGCCGCATGATCGCCATCCGGCGTAACGAGCTTTCCTGCCTGCCAGAGATTGTAGAAGGGCGTGCCCTCTTCGATGGTCAATTGGTAAAGCGAGAGGTGATCGGCGGCAAAGGAGATGGCACGCACAAGTTCTTCACGCCATGCCTCGACGCTCTGGTCCGGCCGCGCATAGATGAGGTCGAAGGACAGCCGCGGGAAGATTTCCCGTGCAAGTCCGATCGCCGCAAGTGCCTCATCGACACTATGCATGCGGCCGAGGCGGCGCAGATCGGCATCATTGAATGCCTGCACGCCAAGCGAAACCCGGTTCACACCCGTGGCGCGATAGCCGCGAAACCGATCAGCCTCCACGCTGGTGGGGTTTGCTTCGAGGGTGATCTCGATGCCCTCTGGCACGTGCCAGTTCTGCGCGATCGCATCCAGAACCGAGCCGACCGTATCGGGGTGCATCAACGAGGGTGTCCCCCCGCCGAGAAATATGCTGGACACTGTGCGCTCGCCGGTGCGCTGGCGCATTGTCGCGAGCTCGCGGGCAAAGGCAGCGGCGAAGCGCTTCTGGTCGACCGGCTGATGCCGCACATGCGAATTGAAATCGCAATAGGGACACTTGGCCATGCAGAACGGCCAGTGCACATAGACGCCAAACCCGCTATCGCCCTTGTCGGGGTGCACTTTCGCGCGCCCTCCCTTAACCGCCAACGCGTGGGGGAGGTCGGACCGCAGGTCCCGGGCGGCAGGAATCACTGGCAAGGACGCCATCAGACCCGTCCCCCACCCCGTTGCAAAGCAACGACCCTCCCCACGAGGGGAAAGGGGAGCCAAACTACAAAACTCCGGCGTGTGATCGGATCGTTGCGGGTCATCCTGCGTCCAGACAATCCCTGGCGAAATGCTGGAAGGCACGGGCGCGGTGCGACAGCGCCTTTTCGTCGCCTGGCTTCCAGCCATGCTTCTGTTCAGCTGTCATCTCGCCGAAGGTCGCCTCGTAGCCTTCCGGCTTGAATACGGGATCGTAGCCGAAGCCAGCATTACCGCGCGGCGGCCAGACGATCTCGCCCTCGACTTCACCGCGATAGTAATTGGCCTCGCCGTCCGGCCAGGCGAGGCAGATGACGGAGACGAAACGCCCGCTGCGTTCGTCGGGGCTTGTCGCGCCCTTGTCCTGCAAGGCCTTTTCCACCTTTTCCATGCCGTGGCTGAAATCGCGCTTGCCATCGGGAAGTTCCGCCCAGTTCGCCGTGTAAACGCCGGGATCGCCGCCGAGCGCGTCGACGCAAAGGCCGGAATCATCGGAGAGCGCAACGAGACCGGTCGCCTTCGCCGCCGCATAGGCCTTGATATAGGCATTTTGCTCGAACGTGGTTCCGGTCTCATCCGGTTCCGGCAGCCCGAGATCGCCAGCGGAAACCACTTCGAAGCCAAATGGTCCCAGAAGGTCGATCATCTCATTGATCTTGCCCTGATTGTGACTTGCGACGAGCAATCTGCCCTTTTCGAGTTTTCTCATTCCAAATTCCATAATTTCGGTTCTGCGATTTCGATCGAGTTTCCGGCCGGATCGCGGAAATAGAGCGAGCGCGCGCCGTTCGGCCAATCGAACTCGCTTTCGATCTCGATGCCATTTGCCTCAAGATGGGTTTTCCATCCGGCGATTTCATCCCGTGTCGCCTTGAAACAGACGTGGCCCGGGCCTGTTGCCCCATGCGAGGGGATAGGCAGGCTGCCGGGCGGGCGCTCGTTGATCAGCACGGGATCGAACAGGATGAGGACACCGCTGCCGCAGCCAAAGAAGATGGACCGCTTCGGCGTCTCCAGTATGATTTCGAGCCCGAGAATGCCGGCATAGAAGTCCTTGGCGGCCGCAAGGTCCGTAACATAAAGCGCCGTTTCAAGGATACCGGATGGTCGCATGGTCTCGGCTTTTAGCTCACAGCCATCTGCTGCAGGTTGACCAGCCGCCCGATGCCGTTGCGGGCAAGGCTCATAAGGGCAAGCAGTTCTTCCTCAGAAAAGGGCTCGCCTTCGGCGGTTCCCTGCACTTCGACGATACCACCCTTGCCAGTCATGACAAAGTTCGCGTCCGTCTGTGCCGTCGAATCTTCCTGATAATCGAGGTCGATCACCGGCGTGCCATTGGAAATTCCGCATGAGATCGCCGCAACATGATCCTTCAGAACTTTTTCGACCTTGATCATCTGGCGCGCTTCCATCCAGCGCAGGCACTCGTGGAGAGCGACCCAACCGCCAGTGATGGCAGCCGTACGTGTGCCGCCATCGGCCTGGATAACGTCGCAGTCGACCGTGATCTGCACTTCGCCAAGCGCCTGGAGGTCTACGACCGCACGCAGCGAGCGGGCGATGAGGCGCTGGATTTCCAGGGTGCGGCCGCCCTGTTTGCCAGAGGATGCCTCGCGGCGCATCCGATCGCCGGTCGAGCGCGGCAACATGCCGTATTCGGCCGTTACCCAACCCTTGCCGGTGTTGCGCATCCAGCCTGGCACCTTTTCCTCAAGGCTCGCGGTGCACAAAACATGGGTGTCGCCGAATTTGACTAGGCACGAGCCCTCGGCATGCTTGGAAACGCCGCGTTCGAAGGAGATGGCGCGCATCTCGTCGGGGGCTCGCTTGGAAGGACGCATTGGAAAGACCTCTTTGAAAATCTGTGGTCCGGCCTTTTAGCCGTGATGGCAGATCGAAGCAAAGGCTTTGATGATTGCCCGGACAATGCTTATATCAGGGCTGTAACAAGCAGACATACGAGGCAAGATGAAACGGGCCGTGGTACCGGAGGCATATCAGTCGCTTGACCAGCGGTCGCGCGACATTTTCCGGCGCATCGTCGAGAGCTATCTCGGCGACGGCGAACCGGTCGGCTCGCGCAACCTTTCGCGGATTCTCCCCGTGTCGCTGTCGCCGGCGACGATCCGCAACGTCATGAGCGATCTCGAGCATCTCGGACTGGTCTATGCACCGCATATTTCGGCCGGACGCCTGCCGACGCAGCTCGGGCTGCGCTTCTTCGTCGACGCCTTCATGGAAGTCGGCGATCTTTCCGCCGCCGAGCGCAACTCGATCGAGGCACAGGTTCGTGCTTCAAGCGAAGACCAGTCGACTGAAACCGTGCTGACGCAGGCGAGCCAAATCCTCTCCGGCATGTCGCGCGGCGCCGGTCTTGTGCTTGCGACCAAGGCGGAAGGCGCGCTGAAACACATCGAGTTCGTACGCCTCGAACCGACCAAGGCCCTGGCCGTTCTCGTCAGCCAGAGCGGGGATATCGAAAATCGCGTTATCGATTTGCCCGTCGGCGTGACGCCCTCACAGCTCATCGAAGCTTCGAACTTTCTCAATGCGCATATCCAGGGCCGCACGATCAGCGAGGCGCGCCAGGAAATCGGTCGGCTCAAGGACGAGACCCAGCAGGCACTCGATGCCTTGTCGCAGCATCTGGTGCAACAGGGGCTCGCGGTCTGGGGCGGCGCAGGCAGCGGGCAGCCGCCGCGCCTGATCGTGCGCGGGCGCGGCAATCTTCTCGATTCGATCAACGCCGAGGCCGATCTCGACAGGCTGCGCCATCTCTTTGACGATCTCGAAACCAAGGAAGGAACGCTGCAGCTTCTTGACCTCGCCGAGGCGGGACCGGGCGTGCGCATCTTCATCGGGTCAGAAAACAAGCTGTTCTCGCTGTCGGGTTCGTCGCTGGTGATCGCGCCCTATCGGGACTCGGAGCAGCGCATCATCGGCGCCCTCGGCGTCATCGGCCCGACCCGGCTGAACTATGCCCGGATCGTGCCGATGGTCGACTATACCGCCCAGCTCGTATCCCGCCTTTTGCGATAAGACTTGATTTTCAAGAGCCGAACGTCGATATCCAGCGCAACTTCGAAAAATGAATGGACAGGATAGATGGCTGAAGACAAGAAACTTCACGACACCCCGGATCTCGATCAGCGCGACCTGAAGAATCCGCGCGATCGCGATGCGCTGAAGCGCGCTGCCGATGATTTTCTTAAATCGCGCAAGGCCGAGGAATATGCGCTTGCCGAGGAAGACCAGGAGCAGGCAACGACCGCCGAACTCGACGCGCTGCGCGCCGAAAATAGCGATCTGAAGGACCAGTTGCTGCGCCTTGCCGCAGATATGGAAAACCTGCGCAAGCGAACCGCGCGCGACGTCCATGACGCGCGCAGCTATTCGGTTGCGAACTTCGCCCGCGACATGCTTGCTGTTTCCGACAATCTGAAGCGCGCCATCGAAGCGGTTCCCGCCGACGCACTCGCAGGCGGCGATGCCGGCCTTAAGGGCCTCGTAGAGGGCGTCGAGATGACGGAACGCTCCATGCTCACCGCTATGGAACGCCACGGCGTCAAGAAAATCGAGCCGCAGGGCCAGAAGTTCGATCCGAATTTCCACCAAGCGATGTTCGAAATTCCGAATGCAGATGTTCCGCATAATACGGTGGTTCAGGTTGCGCAGGCCGGCTTTGTCATCGGCGACCGCGTGCTGCGGCCCGCCCTTGTCGGCGTGTCGCGGGGGGGACCCAAGCAGGCCGCCGGCGAAGCCCAGCCGGAACCCGGCCCGATCAATCCGCAGGCTGAAAAAGACGCCTGATCGGTCTTAACGACGTTCCAAGGAGCCGCATTTCCCTGACCGGAATGCGGCTCTTTTCATTTTCCGGTCATGCTCTATCGTGGGACAAAATAACGGCGAGGGGAAACTGCCGGTGACCATGATTCAGCTGTTCAACTATGCCGGTATTTTCCTTTTCGCCGCGACGGGAGCTCTGGCGGCCTCGCGGCGCCAGCTCGACATCATGGCCTTCATCTTTCTCGCCGCGGTCACCGGGATCGGCGGCGGGACGTTGCGCGACCTCATCCTCGGCGTACCCGTCTTCTGGGTGAAGGATCCGATGAGCCTCCTCGTCTGCGCCGCAGCGGCAATCCTGGTCTATTTCACCGCCAACCTGCTTGAATCACGCTATCGCGTTCTCCTTTGGCTCGATGCGGTCGGGCTTGCCGCCTACAGTGTGATGGGCGCGGCGAAGAGCCTTGCACTCGGCTTCGACTCGACCATTGCGGTGGTGACCGGCATCATGACGGCGACATTCGGCGGCATCCTCCGCGATATCATCTCGGGGGAGCCATCCGTGGTGATGCGCCGCGAAATTTATGTCACGGCGGCGCTCGCCGGCTCACTTGTCTATATCGTGCTGCACCGGCTTGCCGTCGGGACGGAGATTTCCGCGCTCGTCGCGGCGCTTGCCGCCTTCACGGTTCGAGGCGGCGCGCTCTATTTCGGCTGGTATCTGCCGACCTATCACAAGCCCGGCCGCAGTGCGGACGAGCTTGAGCGGGAAGGCTTGATCAGAGCAGCCCCGCCCGCTCCGCCGCGGCCTTCAGATTGATCTGCGGACGCGGACCGATCTGCTGGATGACAAGCCCCGCCGTCAGCGAGCCGAGGCGGGCGCAATCGGTCAGTGAGCGGCCGTTAGTGTAACCGAAGAGGAAACCCGCTGCATAAAGATCGCCCGCGCCTGTGGTATCGACCAGTTCCTCGATCTCGATGGCCGGGACCGCAACGGTCTCGTCGCCGGCAACGACGACAGAACCTTTTTCCGAGCGGGTGACGGCAGCGAGCTTGCAATCCCTGCGGATCAGTTCGAGGCCCTCCTCAAAGTTGTCCGTCTGGTACAGCGATTTCATTTCCGCCTCGTTGGCAAAAACGATATCGACCGTGCCGGAGCGCATCAGATCGAGGAACTCCTCGCGGTAGCGATCGACGCAGAACGGATCCGAGAGGGTCATCGAGACTTCCCGCTTGTGCTCATGAGCGATCTTTGCCGACAGGCGGATAGCTTCCTTGGCGCGCGGCGGATCCCAGAGATATCCCTCGAAATAGGTGACCTTGGCCTGGGAAACCTTGGAACTCTCGACATCCTCCGGCCCGAGCTCGATGCAGGCGCCGAGATAGGTGTTCATCGAGCGCTCGCCATCGGGCGTCACGAAAATCATCGAACGGGCGGTGGGCGGCGGGGAAGCCAACACACGCGTGTCGAAGGCGACCCCTTGCGAACGGATATCATGGGTAAAAACGTGGCCCAGCTGATCGTCCGCTACCTTGCCGAAATAGGCGGCGCGTCCGCCGAGGCTGGCAACCCCCGCCGCGGTATTGCCGGCGCTGCCGCCGGACGCCTCGATCGCGGGACCCATGCGCTCGTAGAGGAACTCGGCCCGATCGGCGTCGATCAGGTTCATTGCATTTTTGATAATGCCGTTCTTGATGATGAAATCGTCATCGGTGCGGGCAATGATATCGACAATGGCGTTGCCTATGCAAAGCACGTCATAAGTGGACATGGAAACTCCGGGATAGATCGCAAACCTGTTGGCGTTGTTTTGCCTGCTCTACCCCGTCGCGACAGAATTGACCACCCCCCACTTGGGCGAACACCTTGTCCGAAGGGTCAGTTGCGCTTATGTCGGATGCCTATGCCATGGAGCAAAATGCCCGATGATCGTCGAAAGCGCCCGCGCCGCCGCCAGTCACCTCTTCCGTCCGGAATTTCGCGCTGTCCTGTGGAAATCGCTGGGGCTGACATTGCTGCTGCTCGTCGGCGCATGGTTTGGGCTGCGCGAAATCTTCGAATGGCTCGCGCTCCCTTTTTTCGAAGGAATGATGCCGGATTTGCCATCCTGGACGGGCTGGATCGGCTTCATCGCCGGCCTCTTTGCCAGCATCGGGCTTGCATTGGGACTGGCGCTGCTGATTGCTCCAGTTACCGCAATCGTGGCCGGACTGTTTCTTGACGATGTTGCCGAGGTCGTCGAAAAAGAGGACTACCCTGGCGACCCGGCCGGAAAGCCGCTGCCTGCCATACGCTCGATGGTTCTTTCAATCCGCTTTTTTGGCGTCGTCATTCTCGGCAATATTGCCGCCCTGCTGATGTTGCTCATTCCCGGCGTCAACCTGATCGCATTCTTCATCGTCAATGGCTATCTGCTGGGCCGCGAGTTCTTCGAGTTCGCCGCGATGCGTTTTCGATCCGAAGCCGAAGCAAAGGCCTTGCGGGCGCAGAATGCCGGTACGGTCTTCCTCGCGGGCCTGCTCATCGCCGCATTTATGGCCGTGCCATTGCTCAACCTTCTGACGCCGCTCTTTGCCGCAGCGCTCATGGTGCACCTCCACAAAGCCGTCGCCCGTGCGGCACGGGCTGTACCTGTCAGATAGCCTGAGGCGGCAGTGGCACCAGCGGCGCCGGGATTTCCGAGGTCTTTTCCGCTGCCTTGCAGATATCGGCGATGACACAGGCCGGACATTCCGGCCTGCGCGCCTTGCACACGTATCGGCCGTGCAGGATCAGCCAGTGATGCGCATGATAGAGATATTCCGACGGAATGATCTTCATCAGCTTCGCTTCCACCTCGTCCGGGGTCTTGCCGGGCGCAAGGCCAAGGCGGTTGCCGAGGCGGAAGATGTGCGTGTCCACCGCCATCGTAGCCTGGCCGAACGCCATGCTGAGGACGACATTGGCAGTCTTGCGCCCAACCCCCGGCAGCTTGACCAGTTCGTCACGATCGTCGGGAACGACGCTGCCATATTTTTCGACCAGTGCTTGCGATAGCGCGATGACATTCTTGGCCTTGTTGCGCCACAGTCCGATCGTTCGAATATATTCGCCAAGCCTCTCTACCCCGAGGGCCACCATCTTTTCGGGCGTATCGGCGACCTTGAAGAGCGCGCGCGTCGCCTTGTTTACGCCGACATCCGTTGCCTGCGCCGAAAGCGCCACGGCAACAAGCAGGGTGAACGGATTGACGTGTTCGAGTTCCCCCTTCGGCTCCGGCCGCTGGATCGAAAACCGGCGAAATATCTCGTGGATCTCCGCCGCCGTGTAGCGCGTACCCGGAACACGCCGCTCTACCTTGGCGGGCCTGGCGGTCACAGCGTTCTGATCGATTTTCGGCTTGGGATTTTCCATGACCCCTCTATACTTGAGCCCCATGAGCCAAACAACAAACCCGATTGACCCGGCCGCGATCAACGAAGAAGAAATCTTCCGTGCGCTTCTTGTGCCACATCGATCGCTTGGCCGTTTCGGATTTATTGTTCTTATGGGAACGCTTGGGGTCAGCAGTTTTATGACCGGCCTTTTCTTTCTGTCGATCGGCGCCTGGCCGGTATTCGGCTTTTTCGGGCTGGACGTCGTCATCGTCTACGTGGCGTTCCGCATCAACTACGCTGCAGCGAAAGCACACGAAGAAGTCAGCATTTCGCGCGTTGCCCTGCACATCCGTCAGGTCGCGCCTTCGGGACGGGCAAAGCAGCACGAATTCAACCCTTACTGGACGCGCTTCAGCATTGCCCGTCATGCCGAGATCGGCATTACCTCGATGCGCGTCGAGGGACAGGGCAAGGCCGTCATCATCGGCTCGTTCCTCAATCCCGACGACCGCGAAAGCTTTGCCTCGGCCTTTCAGACAGCGCTTGCGACGGCGAAGGGACGCTGATCTTTCCAACTAGTCGAGCCGTCAAGAATCGGGTGGCGGCGACGGCAGGTGCGTGGTCATATATCCTCGACACAAGAGGTAAACGCTCATGAAACCGCACGCCATACTTCAAAAAGACATCACTCCGACCGGCGACGATTATGCCATCGTCAGCCACATCATCGAACGCATCAGCAAGGATTATCGCGACCAGCCTTCGCTTGAGACCCTGGCGCGCGACACCGGCCTTTCGCCGACGGCGCTGCAGAAGCTCTTTACGCGCTGGGCCGGGCTCTCACCGAAAGGTTTCCTGCAGGCGGTAACGATCGATCATGCGCGCAGGCTGCTCGATGAAGGCATGCCGCTGCTCGAAACTGCCTATGAGACCGGACTTTCCGGCCCTGGCCGGCTGCATGATCTCTTCGTTACCCATGAAGGCATGTCGCCGGGAGACTATAAGAGCCGCGGCGCAGGCTTGACGATCCGATATGGCTTTCTCATATCGCCGTTCGGACTGGCGCTCATCATGGTGACCGATCGCGGTCTTGCCGGCCTCGCCTTTGCCGACGCCGGCAAGGAGCGAGAAGCGCTCGCCGACATGTCCTCGCGCTGGCCAAACGCCACCTATGTCGAGGATCTGGCCGCCACAGCCCCCTATGCCGGGCGGATTTTCAATCCGGCGGAATGGCGCGCCGACCGGCCATTGAAAGTCGTGACGATCGGCACCGATTTTCAGCTGCGAGTCTGGGAAGCGCTGCTCAAGATTCCGATGGGCAAATGCGTCGCCTACTCTGATATCGCCGCTGACATCGGCTCGCCCAACGCCTCGCGCGCCGTCGGTGCGGCGATCGGCGCCAACCCTGTCTCCTTCGTTGTTCCCTGCCACCGGGCTGTCGGAAAGTCGGGAGCCTTGACCGGATATCATTGGGGCCTCACCCGCAAGCGCGCCATTCTCGGCTGGGAAGCAGGGCAGCTCGCACAGGATACGCCGCACAGCCAGGCAGGCTGAGAACCGTCTTCTCCCAAGACCGCCAGAAAGCCCGGCCGCGTGCCGGGCTTTTGCGTTGAAACTTATCGCAACGTGGCCCTTGACCTTCCAGTCACTGGAAAGATTACCTTTCGTGCATTACTTAGTTGAAGACGGAAAGCAGGACCATGAAGCACGAGCACGCGAACCACCAGCACGACGGCCATAATTGCTGCGGCGGACATCGATCCGCAGCAGCCGAGGTCGTTCGCGATCCGGTATGCGGGATGGTCGTGGATCCTGACGCGGGCAAGCCAACCGCCGAACATGGCGGGCGCGTTTTCCATTTCTGTTCGGCAGGCTGCGAGGCGAAGTTCGTCAAGGATTCGGAAGCCTATATCGAGGCGACGGATCCGGTCTGCGGCATGAAAGTCGACCGGGCCACCGCCAAGCATTTCCTTCGCCAGGAAGGCGAGAAATACTACTTCTGTTCGGCGGGCTGCATGGCGAAGTTCGAGAAAGCCCCGGAGGATTATCTCGGCGGCCGCCCCCTGCCGAAGCCTATGCCCGCCGGAACGCAATATACGTGCCCGATGCACCCCGAGGTCGTTCGGGACGGTCCCGGCGCCTGCCCGATCTGCGGCATGGCCCTCGAACCTATGGGCATACCGACCGGCGACGAAGGCCCCAATCCGGAGCTCGTCGATTTCACCCGCCGCTTCTGGATCAGCGCCCTCTGTTCGGTGCCGCTGCTCGTCATCACCATGGGGCCGATGCTCGGTGTCCCGTTCCGCGACTGGCTTGGCGAACGCCTCGCCGTATGGATCGAGTTTGCGCTGGCGACGCCGGTCGTCGTCTGGGCGGCTATCCCCTTTTTCGAGCGCGCCTTTGCCTCATTCGTCAATCGAAGCCCTAACATGTGGACGCTAATCGCCATCGGCGTTGGCGCGGCCTACGCGTTCAGTGTCGTCGCGATGCTGTTTCCGGATATTTTCCCGCATTCCTTCCGTGGCCATGGCGGCATGGTTCCGGTCTATTTTGAAGCCGCCGCGGTGATCGTTGCCCTCGTCTTTCTCGGCCAGGTGCTGGAGCTCAAGGCGCGCGAACGAACCGGCTCGGCAATTCGCGCCCTGCTCGACCTTGCGCCGAAGACAGCACGTCGCGTCGGCGTGGACGGTGCAGAGATGGACGTTCCGCTCGACGAGGTCGCGGTGGGCGACAAGCTGCGGGTTCGTCCGGGCGAAAGCATTCCGGTCGACGGCATCGTGCTCGAGGGCCGCACCTCGATCGACGAATCCATGATTACGGGCGAACCGCTGCCGGTTGAGAAAGCCGAGCATGACCAGATCACGGGCGGGACGCTCAATCGCAACGGTACGCTGCTCATCGAGGCCGAGAAGGTCGGCGCGGATACGGTGCTGTCGCAGATCGTCGGCATGGTGGCGTCGGCGCAGCGTTCGCGCGCGCCGATACAGGGCCTCGCCGACCGGGTTGCGAGCTATTTCGTTCCGACTGTCGTGCTCGTCGCCATTCTGGCATTCGCCGCCTGGGCGTTTCTCGGCCCCGAGCCGAGCATGATCCACGGCCTTGTCGCGGCGGTCTCCGTGCTCATCATTGCCTGCCCCTGCGCGCTTGGTCTGGCAACGCCGATGTCGATCATGACGGCAACGGGACGCGGCGCCCATGCAGGCGTTCTCATCAAGGATGCTGAAGCGCTCGAACGCTTTGCCGGCGTCGATACGCTGATCGTCGACAAGACCGGCACGCTGACCGAAGGCAAGCCACGGTTGACCGATCTCATCGCGCAGCCGCCTTTCAATGACGGCGAACTCCTGGCACTCGCCGCAGGCCTCGAAAAAGGTTCCGAGCATCCGTTGGCCGAAGCCATCGTCGACGGCGCCAGGGATCGCGGCCTCGCAGTCCCTGACGCAACCGGTTTCGAAGCCGTCACCGGCAAGGGCGTTACCGGTATTGTCGGCGGACGCAACGTTGCGCTCGGCAACCGCGCCATGATGCAGGATGCCGACGCCGATGTTCTGCCGCTTCAGGATCGCGCCGATGCGTTGCGCGCCGCAGGCAAGAGCGCACTGTTCATCGCCGTTGACGGCAAGGCCGCCGGCATTGTTGCCGTTGCCGATCCGATCAAGGCGACCAGCGCTGAGGCGATTCGCCTGCTGCACGCTGCGGGTCTGAAGATCATCATGGCGACAGGCGACAACGCCGTGACCGCTCGGGCCGTGGCTTCGCAGCTTGGCATCGATGAGGTGCGCGCCGATATGCTGCCCGAGAGCAAGAAAGCGCTGGTGGATGAACTGCGTCATGGCGGCGCCAGGGTTGCGATGGCTGGCGATGGCATCAACGATGCGCCCGCCCTTGCCGCAGCCGATGTCGGCATCGCCATGGGGACGGGCGCCGACGTTGCCATGGAGAGCGCGGGCATAACCCTCGTCAAGGGCGACCTCAACGGCATCGTGCGCGCGCGTCATTTGGCCGAGGCGACGCTTCGCAACATCAAGCAGAACCTCTTCTTCGCCTTCATCTACAACGTGCTCGGCGTGCCGGTCGCGGCGGGCGTGCTCTATCCGGTCTTTGGCCTTCTGCTTTCGCCGATGCTTGCCGCCGCGGCAATGAGCCTTTCGTCGGTTTCGGTCATTGCCAACGCGCTGCGCTTGCGCACCGTCAAACTGTGAGGTTGCCATGAATATCGGGACCGCTTCCGACAAATCCGGCCTGCCGCCCAAGACGATCCGTTATTACGAGGATATCGGCTTGCTGAAGCCCGGGCGTGCGGAAAATGGCTACCGCGACTATTCCATGTCCGATGTGCACAAGCTGCGCTTCCTGCAGCGCTCGCGCGGCCTTGGATTTTCCGTCGAGGAATGCCGACAGCTTCTTGCGCTCTACGAGGACAAGGAGCGCGCCAGCGCCGACGTAAAGGCAATCGCGCAATCGAAACTCGGCGAGATCGAACGTAAGATCCTGGAACTGCGCGAGTTGAAGCAAACGCTGCAACATCTGGTCGCCCATTGTCACGGGGACCAGCGGCCAGACTGCCCTATTCTCGAGACGATCTCAGGAAGGAACTGACAGAAGGTCAGACAAGCGTCGAAACAACATCGGCAGAAATGCGCAGTTCGCGCATCGGCCGGACCACTGCCGTCGTCTCGCTATAGATCGGATGCGCCTTGTAAGCCGCCAGCGCTTCGGCATCCTTGAACTCGCCATAGACAACGACATCGATCTCGCCGGAGATCGGATCCGTCTTCGTGTTCTGCATCACTTCGAACACATTTGAATGCGGAATTTCGCCGAGGCGCTTGAGGCCCTCGACAATTGCTCCCACGTCTTCCTTGTTCCGGGCACTGAAAAACACAATATGACGGATCACGGCTAGGCTTCCTGCTGCATAGTTTGCGCGGGACTTTCCACACTCGGCCGGTTGCGTCAATAGATGTGCTGTCGCAGCCCAGCCGATCCACGCCTTGGCTTTTCCGACGAAGCTGGGGTAAACGTTCTGGCCTGTCCCTGAGATTTGAGTATGGGCCGCATAAAACAGCTTGAGGCATCCATGGCCGATTACGGTCAAAAAAACAGACCCGATCCCGACAGACTTCTGCAACTTGCGACGCGCGAAACGCGCGGCAAGCTCACGGTGTTTCTCGGCGCGGCACCCGGTGTCGGCAAAACCTACGCCATGTTGCAGCGCGCCCGCCGCCTCAAGGAAGAGGGCGAGGATATCGTCGTCGGCATTGCCGAAACCCATGGACGCGCCGAGACCGCCGAATTGCTCAAGGGGCTGGACGTTATCCCGCGCAAGGAAGTGACCTATCGCGAGCGGCTCCTCGAGGAATTCGATATCGATGCAGCCATCGCGCGCAAGCCGAAAGTGCTCATTGTCGATGAGCTCGCCCATACCAACGTTCCCGGCAGCCGCCACCCTAAGCGTCATCAGGATGTCGAGGAACTGCTCTGGCTCGGCATTGACGTCTGGACAGCCATGAACGTCCAGCATCTCGAAAGCGTATCCGATATCGTATCGAGCATTACAGGCGTCACGGTGCGGGAGATTGTACCCGATACGGTGTTGAAACGCGCCGACGATGTCCTTCTCGTTGACCTGCCCCCGGCGGAACTGATCGAACGCCTGAAAGAGGGCAAGATCTATCTGCCCGGCAATGCGGAGCGGGCGGCAGAAGGCTTCTTCAAGCCTGCAAATCTCACTGCCCTGCGCGAGCTTGCGTTGCGGCGTACTGCCGATCGCGTCGACGATCAGATGATCGATATCCTGCGCCAGCAGGCGATCGAAGGTCCGTGGGCAACGGGCGAGCGCCTCCTCGTCTGTGTCGGCCCCGACAGTCTATCCGACAAGGTTGTGCGCACGGCCAGTCGCCTCGCTTCCGGTCTCAATGCGCGTTGGCTTGTCGTTTCGATGACGCAGACCAGCGATCTCGGCGGCGAGACCGGCAAGCGCATCGACGCCCTGCTCGATCTTGCCGAACGCCTCGGCGCAGAAACACGGCGCGTCATCGCCGACGACTTCGTCGAGGAAATCTTCCGCATTGCCCGACGTGAGAATGTCACGCAGATCGTTGTTGGCCGTCCCAAGCCAAGGCGGCTCGCCAATCCGTTCCGCCGGTCCCTGCCTGATGAAATCATCAAACGCTTTACCGATGTCGGCGTTCATATCGTCACCGGCGAAGAACAGGACGTTTCCTATGCGCCGCCCAGACTGCGCAAGCGCTCGCCGCTGGAACTTGCCCTCGCCGTTGGCGTGCCCGTGGCAACGACGGGTGCGACGACACTGCTCGGCCTGACGGCCAGCAATGTCGTACATCCGCAGAATCTGTCGATGGTATTCCTCGTTGCCGTCATCCTTTCCGGCATGATCTGCGGGCGTCTTTCGGCCGTGATCGCGGCTGGCCTTGCCTTTGTCTTCTATAATTTCTTCTTTCTCGAACCGATACACGATCTCAGCATCGCCAAGCCGCACCAGCTGCTGTCGCTGATCATATTCCTCGCCGTCGCGCTGATGATCGGCGACCTCACCGGCCGTTTGCGCGAACAGGTGGGCCGCTCTCGCCAACAGGCGAAGAACACGCAGGCACTTTACGAATTTTCGCGCAAGCTCTCGGGCACGGCGCGGCTTGACGACGTGCTTTTCTCGACGGCGACGCACTTGCACGCGACTTTCGGGACGAGCGCAGCCATCCTGCTTCCGGACGAGGGCGAATTGAGCGTGCAGGCGGCCTGGCCGCCGGATTCAAACCTCGATGGCACCGACATGACCGCGGCGCGCTGGGCTTTTGAGAAGAACGAGCGGGCTGGCCACGACACCGCGACCTTGCCGCAGATCGGGTGGGAATTCCTGCCCATCCTCACCTCGCATGGCGTTGCGGGGGTTATTGGTCTCCAAATGGACGACCGCGACGTTCTGACCGAGGAGGATGACCGCATGCTGACAGCGATCCTCGATCAGGCGGCCATTGCCATCGATCGCGCACAACTTGTTAAGGAAAACGCGAAGACGACCGCCCTGCAGGAGAGTGAACAATTGCATACGGCCCTGTTTTCATCGCTTTCCCATGACCTCAAGACGCCACTTGCCTCGATCACCGGTGCGATCACGACCCTGCGCCAGCTCGGCGATCGCATAAAGCAGGAGAGCCGGGATGACCTTCTGCTTTCGATTGAGGAAGAGGCCGGACGCCTTACACGTTCCGTCGCCAATCTCTTCGACATGACCCGTATCGAGGCCGGCACCCTGAAGATCAGGAACGTGCCGGTCGATGCGTCGGAGGTCATCACCGCCTCGATCGAGCGCATAAAGAAGCTCAAGCCCGATATTGTCGTCGATATCAGTGTCGCCCCCGACCTGCCGATGGTCAAAGGCGATGCCGCGATGCTCGGGCAAGTCCTGTTCAATCTCCTCGACAATGCAGCGAAATATGCCGGCGACGGCCCGGTTACGATCTATGCGCGCCAGGACGACAGCGCGGTGGCCATCAGCGTCACCGACCAGGGCAAGGGTATTCCGCCCAAGGATCTCGACAAGATTTTCGACAAGTTCTATCGCCGTACCAAGGGCGATGGCCGCGCACCCGGAACCGGCCTCGGGCTTTCGATCGCGCGCGGCTTCGTCGAGTCGATGGGCGGGACGATCAAGGCGGAAAGCCCTGCCGTGCGCAAGCGTGGCACCAGATTCATCATCCGCCTGCCCGTCGTCAATCCAGCGGGAGCGCAGGAATGAACCAGCATCGCATCCTCGTTGTCGACGATGAGCCGCAAATACAGCGGTTCCTGCATCCGGCACTGACGGCGTCGGGTTACGAGGTCATTCAGGCGGCGACCGGCGGCGAGGCGGAGCGCCTGGTTGCAACGAGCGCGCCGGACCTCGTCATCCTCGACCTTGGCCTGCCGGACAAGGACGGCAAGGACGTCATCGCGACTGTGCGCGCATTTTCCGATGTTCCGATCATTGTGCTTTCGGCACGCGACCGCGAGGCGGAAAAGATTGCCGCGCTCGATCTCGGCGCCAATGACTATGTGGAAAAGCCCTTCGGCATCGGCGAACTTTTAGCACGCATCCGCACCAGCCTGCGCCGTCAGGTGGCCGGGGCGAGCGTTCCCTCGCGCTTCGAGGTGAATGGTCTCGTCGTGGATACCGCAAAGCGCATCGTGACGCGCAACGATCAGGAAGTGCACCTGACGCGCAAGGAGTACCAGTTGCTGGTCCACCTTGTGCTCCATGCGGGCATGGTCGTGACCCATCGCCAGTTGCTCGCTTCCGTCTGGGGAGCGGCCCATGTCGAGGATCTGCAATATTTGCGTGTGTTCGTCGGGCAGTTGCGGGCAAAGATCGAAGACGATGCGAACAACCCGCAGTTCATTCGCACCGAGCCCGGCGTGGGCTACCGCTTCATCGCCGAGTGATCAACCGAGCGTCGAGTTGTAGGCGCCGCCGTCAAGCAGGAGATTCTGGCCGACGATGAAGCCGGAATACTGGCTGCAAAGGAATGCCGCGGCCGCGCCGAATTCCTCAGCCGTGCCATAGCGTCCTGCGGGATTGTCGGCATAGGCTTCTTTCCGCGCTTCCTCGATCGATATGCCCTTTTCCTTGGCGGAGCGCTCGATGAAACCCTTGGTTCGGTCGGTGTCATGCGATCCGGGCAGGAGATTGTTGATGATAACGCCATGGCGCGCGACCTGACGTGACGTTCCCGCGACAAAGCCGGTGAGGCCGCTGCGTGCGGCGTTGGAAAGCCCGAGCTGCGCGATCGGTGACTTGACGGAACCCGAGGTGATGTTGACCACACGTCCCCATTTGCGCTCGATCATACCCGGCAAAATCGCCTTCATGAGCAGGATCGGCGTCAGCATGTTGTTGTTGATCGCCTTCAGCCACTCTTCTTCGCCCCAGTCGGACCAGACGCCGGGAGGCGGACCGCCGGCATTGTTGATAAGGATGTCAGGCTGCGGTTCCGCCTGAAGCAAGGCTTGCCGCCCGGCCTCCATGGTGACGTCCTCCGCCACGATCTGAACCTTGACGCCGTACTTGCCCGCTATCGCATCCGCAGTCGCCTTGAGCGTCGACTCGGTGCGCGCATTCAAAGTCAGATCGACACCCGCCTCAGCAAGCTTTTCTGCTACGCCGCGCCCCAGCCCCTTCGAGCTCGCACAGACGATAGCGCGCCTGCCCTTGATACCAAGATCCATCTCATCCTCGCCGATTCTTTTCCGGGCACTGGTTATCGACAATTCTTGGCCGCTTTGACAAGCTCTGGTTGATCAAATCAGCGGCAGATCCGGGAAATGCAGCAATGACCACTTTCGGCGCGACAGTCCTTTGGGAAAAACAGGACAGCGAACCCTTCACCGACAACAAGTATAGCCGTGCCCATGTCTGGCAGTTCGATGGCGGCGCCGAAGTTCCGGCTTCGTCGTCGCCCCACATTGTCCGCGTTCCCTTCTCCGAGCCCGCGAATGTCGACCCCGAAGAAGCCTTCGTTGCATCGCTGGCGAGCTGCCACATGCTGTTCTTTCTTTCGATTGCAGCGAAGAAAGGCTTTGTTGTGCGCCAGTATCGTGACGCTGCAGAGGGCGAACTTGCCAAGAATGAAGGTGGCCGGCTTTATGTGAGCCGGGTTACGTTGAAACCGGGCATAACCTACGTTGGCGCGGCCCCAGATCGCGACACCGAAGCCGGCATACATCACGAAGCCCACGAACAATGCTTCATCGCCAATTCCGTGCTCACGCACGTCGTGGTCGAAGCCGTCGAAGGCGCCAGGGAGGAACAAGACGATGCATGAACTGAGGATTAGCGACGCGGTCAACAGGAATTGTCCCTGGTCGGGCGATCCGATCAAGGAGGATAGCCTCACTCTCTACAAGGGCGCGGTCGTTGGCTTTTGCAACCCCGGCTGCCGCGACAAGTTCGAAAAGGCGGTCAACCATTTCGAAGCGGCGCTGGCCCGCGTGGCGCACGCGAATCCTTAGAACCGGACTTGCTTTAACAACACCCGCCTGATTTTCCGACGACTCCGCCGATTGACAGCCCGCTCATATTGCGATACTTAAGTATATGCTTAACAAACAGGACAAGCTCGATCTCATGTTTCAGGCGCTCGCGGATCCGTCCCGGCGCAGCATGATCGAGCGGTTGAGCAAGGGACCAGCCTCGGTCAGCGAACTCGCCAAGCCCCTCACAATGTCGCTGCCGGCCGTGGTGCAGCATTTGCAGGTTCTCGAAGCGAGCGGGCTGGTGCGATCTGAGAAGGTCGGGCGCGTGCGCACCTGCCGTGTCGACTGGGTGGCACTGCAGACGGCCGAGGACTGGATGATGGATCGGCGCAGGACGTGGGAACTGCGCCTCGACAGGCTCGGCGATTTCCTCGCCGATCAAACAAAGGGATAAAAGCATGACCAAGCGATCCGTGACGCATGATACTTTTACTCTCGAGCGCAGCTATCCGGCCGCGCCAGCCCGGGTGTTCTTCGCATTGAGCGACCCGCAAGCGAAAGCAAAATGGTTCAAGGGCCCCGAGGAATGGGGGCCGGCACAGCACCAGATAGATTTCAGGGTCGGCGGACGCGAAGTCAGCATTGGCGGCCCCAAGGAAGGACCGCAGCACCGCTTCGATGCGATCTACCAGGATATCGTGCCGGACCAGCGCATTATCTACACATACGAGATGCATCTTGACGGCAAGCGCATCTCCGTTTCGCTGGCAACGCTCGAACTGAAGCCGGAGGGCACCGGAACGCGGCTGGTCCTGACTGAACAGGGCGCCTTCCTAGACGAGTTCGACGATCCGGCCGTGCGCCGGGGTGGGATGGACTCGCTGCTGGACGCACTCGGCGCATCCCTTGAAGCCGTGCCAGCAAACGCCTGAGCGAAATCACTAACCGTTGCCGGGTCCGGCGCCATCGCCGGATCCGGCAACCACTGTCTGATTGAGGGTTTTGATCCGCCCCTGACGCTTCAGCTGTTGTTCGCGGAAGAAGATGAAGAGGCCGGAAGCCACGATGAAGCCCGACCCGATCAACATCGACATGCGCGGAACGTCACCGAACACCAGCCAGCCGAAGACAATTGCCCAGAACAGCAACGTATACTGCAGCGGCGCTACGGTTGCCGCGTCCGCGAGCTTGAGAGCACGGTTGACAAGGACATGGGCGAGCATGGCGACGACGCCGAGAAGGCCGAGGAGCAGCAGATCGCGCAAGCTCACCGGCTTCCAGTCGAACACGATGGCAACCAGCCCCGCTGCACCGGCACCGACGATCTGCCAGAAAACCAACGTCGTATCAGGTGTCCCGCGCAAGGATCGGCCAAGCAGCAGCATGAAGGCAAACGCCACGCTACCGAAAATCGAGATGATTGCCTGTGGTGTCAAAGCCTGGGACGACGGTTCAAGTGCGATAACCACGCCGACAAAGCCGATGACGATGGCGCTCCAGCGACGCCAGCCGACGGGCTCCTTCAGGATGAAGGGCGAGACCGCGGCCACATAGATGGGCGCCGCCAGCCAGTAGGTCATCACGTCGGCAAGCGGCAGGTAGACCACGGCGAAATAGAAGGCGAAGACCTCCACGGTCGAGAGAACCGCGCGCAGCAACTGCAGGCGCGGGCGATCGACGTGAAACAGCTTCTCCGGTCCGTTGAACCAGATGAACGGCGCCAGGATGATGAGCGCGGCGACGCTGCGGATGAAAACCACTTGGCCGACCGAATAGGTCGATACCAGCCATTTGCCCATCACATCGTTGAGGGAAAACATAAGCATGCCAAGCAGCATCAAAACGACGCCGTTGCGGGCTGCAGGCGATGCGGATGCGTGAATATGGGTATCCGATGGAGCGGACATTCGGTTCTATCCTGGGGAGATTTTTGATCCGGCTGGTTTGCGCTATTTTTCTTGGCCAATCCAGCCCAAACAACCAAAAGCCCACCTGTGGCGCAAAAATAAGCAGATTTAGCGCAACCAATTGCAATGTCAGCCATAATCTCGACTTGAATATGTCCTTTTAGGGAAGACAGCCTGTCTGGGGAAGCGTTCATAAACATTTAAATCGGATGCTCGTGTGCATCAATAAAGTGGTCATTAACCAATAAATCGGATAGTCCAGCTATTCGGTGCTTTGGAAAACGGTCAGGATTGGAACGATATTGTCTAGCGTGAGTGAAGCAAAAAGCGGCCTATCGAAGACAGTTTTCCCGATCAGCGGCCGCTGGTTTGGACCCTTCGTCCTTTTCCTGTCGATGCTGTTTTCCTCCGCCGAGGCCTTTGCCGAGACCCGCACGCTGCGGCTCTATTTCGTCCACACCAACGAACGCGCCGAAATAACCTTCAAACGGAACGGCCGTTATCAGCAGGACGGCCTCAATAAGTTGAACCGTTTCCTGCGCGACTGGCGCCGCAACGAACCGACAAAGATGGACCCCCGCCTGTTCGATCTTGTCTGGCAGGTCTATGACAGGGTTGGCGGGCGCGATTATATCCACGTTGTTTCGGCCTACCGCTCTCCAGCAACCAATTCCATGCTGCGCTCACGTACGCGCGGTGTCGCCCGCAAGAGCCAGCACATGCTCGGCAAAGCCATGGACTGGTACCTGCCCGGCGTGAAGCTTGCGACCCTGCGTGCCACTGCGCTGCGCTACGAGGCTGGCGGCGTCGGTTATTATCCCCGTTCGGGATCCCCCTTCATTCACACCGACGTCGGCAATGTCCGCCACTGGCCGCGCATGAGCCGCAAGGAACTCCTCGCGGTCTTCCCGGACGGCAAGACGATCCATGTTCCATCCGACGGACGGCCGCTGCCCGGCTATGAACAGGCGGTCGCCGCCTATGAAGCCCGCCGTCGCAACGGCAGCTCGATGCAGATTGCAAGCTCGTCATCGGGCTCCAGCCGGAAAGGCAAGACCCTGTTCGGCCTGCTCTTTGGCGGCGGTGCGGACGAGGAAGAGGATTCGAGCGAGAGCTCTGTCGCGGTCGCTTCAACGGCCAAGCCCTCGCGCGCCGTTGCCCAGGCTCCGGCAGGCGAGGATGCGGACGATGGCGGTGCGGCACCGGCAGTGGCGGCACAGCCGCAACCGGCGGCAGCACCTGCGGCAACCGCAACTCCGGCTGCCCCGGAGCTACCCGCCCGGGTTCCGCAGCCTTTGGCCGCGCCGCGCCAGGAAGCACCGGCGCCCGTCGCCATAACGCCCGAAGACAATGCCGCTCTCGCCTTTGCCGTGCCGGTACCGCTGCGCCGTCCAGACTACGCGCCGACACCCGCGCCGGGCGATCCTTCGACGCTTAATGCGCTCGCGCAGAACACTGCCGCGGTCGCCGTGCCCGAGACGCGACCCGACGACAGCGCCAGCGCGATCCGCGAACTCATTGCAGCAAATATCGAGCAGCCCGCCGAGGCCGCCGATCAGTCCCAACCGGCCATGGCCAACGCTCTTGTTCCCGTGCCCTTCGACAAGCCGAAGCAGCCAGACATGAAGGTTGCTTCGGTTGTCCCGAGCCAGCGCCCGGTCCTGGCCGCAGCACCTGCCCCTGCCGCCGCAGAACAGGACGTCATCGCCGTTCCCGATGACAGTCTTAGCCCGGAGGCCATCATTGCCCAGGCGGATGTCGACCATGACGACGATTCCGCAGGCCTCGTCGCGCCAATGCCCACGACGAGCGGGACCACTGGCGGACGGTTGCAGCCGCAGCAGAATGTCCAAATGGCGGCAGTTCAACCACAGACGTCCCTCCGTCGCACAATGCTCGAAGCCAAGGGCGACCCGGTCGCCATGCTCGACAGCGGTGTGAAGACAACCAGCAAAAAGGCCAAGCCGCACCGCCAGGCAGCACAGGGGCAGACGGCAAAGGCAATCCAGGTGTCCTCCGACCTATCGGATAGGGCGTTATCCTCCGAACAGGTCGCCGCCACAGCGCCAGAGGTGGTGCCGGCGGTTCTACGCAACAGCTCGATGCGCAAGGCGCCGACGACGGTCTATACCGCCGGCTTCCAGCAAGCACTGCCTGTTGCTGACGCCAACAAGTTTACCGGCAAGGCCGTGACCTTCATGCAGATCGCGCGCTTCCAGCCGACCAGCGGCATGTAACGGCTGTAAGAACCCGAGATGAGCAACGGCGGCTTTCACAGCCGCCGTTTTCTGTTTGGGCTCAGACCAGCCCGCCATTGGCGCGCACGACCTGTCCGTTGATCCAGCCGCCATCCGGACCCGCGAGAAACGAGACGACGCGGGCGATATCATCCGGCTGTCCAAGCCGTTCCATGGGCGCAGCCTTGCTGAGCTGCTGGACAAGTTCCTCGCTCTTGCCTGCAAGGAAGAGATCGGTCGCAACCGGCCCCGGCGCAACGGCATTGACCGTTATGTTGCGGCCGCGCAGTTCCTTGGCGAAGATGCGGGTGAATGTTTCGACCGCCGCCTTGGTACCGGCATAGACGGCGTAGCCCGGAAGGTTGGTCCCGACCACCGAAGTTGAAAAGTTGATGATGCGGCTGCCATCGCCCATCCTGCCGGCAGCCTCGCGCATCGTGTTGAATGTGCCCTGAACATTCGTAGCGAACTGCTGTTCGAAAACCGCGTCGCTGGTTTCGGCAAGCGGCTGAACCTTCATGATGCCGGCATTGTTGATGAGAACGCTGACCTTGCCGAGTTCCGCCTCGACAAGATCGAACATCCGCCGCACTTCTTCGGCCTTGGCAACATCCGCCTGCACGGTGATCGCCCTTTGGCCCGCCTTGCCGAGCTTGGCCGCAAGCGCCTCGGCTTCCCTGGCGCTGTTCGCATAATTGATGACGACGGCAAAACCGTCATTTGCGAGCCGCTCTGCAACCGCCGCACCAATACCACGCGCTGCGCCTGTGACGATTGCGATCCTTTTATCGGTCTGTGTCATCGATGGAACTCCTGTCACGTTGACATTTGCTCCACTATGCCGCAAACCGCTTTCTGCATAATTAGCCAATAATTGGCATTACTATTCGATATTCTATAACAATTGAACGAGAGTAGGCGTCGGCATGGATCGCTTTCGCGATATGCAGATATTCGTACGCATCGTCGAGCGGCGCAGTTTCACCAATGCTGCGGACGATCTTCACATTCCGCGCGCGACAGTGACCAACGCTATGCAGCGCCTTGAAGAGCGCCTGGGGACGCGCCTGCTCGACCGCACGACACGCCAGGTAAACCCGACACTCGACGGCGAAGCCTATTACGACCGTTGCCTGCGCCTCCTCGCCGACATGGAGGAAGCGGAAGCATCGTTCCGCGACTCGGCGCCGAAGGGTCTTTTGCGGGTAAACCTGCAAGGCACGTTGGCGCGACATTTCGTGATACCGGCACTGCCCGATTTCCTCAATCGTTACGCCGCCCTCGAACTCAGCATCGGCGAAGGCGACCGGCTTGTCGATCTCGTTCAGGAGGGAGTCGACTGCGTCCTGCGCGCCGGCGACCTCAAGGATTCCACCATGGTCGGACGCAAGATTGCCGAGATGCAGCAGGTCACCTGTGCGAGCCCGGCTTACCTTGCCCGGCTTGGCGAGCCAAGGAGCCTGGATGACCTCACCGGACATCAGGCCGTCAATTATGCTTCCAGCGGTACGGGCAAGCCGTTTCCGCTGGAATTCGCCACGCAAACAGGTCTCAGACTTGTGAACTTGCCGGGACCCGTTTCGGTGACGGGCGCGGATATTTATGCCGCATCCGCAATTGCCGGCCTCGGGCTCATCCAGGTGCCACGTTATCGTATCGCGAATGAACTTGCTGAAGGAAGCCTGCGCGTCATTCTCCCCGGGAGCCCGCCACCGCCAATGATCGTTTCGGTGCTCTATCCGCAGAACCGCCAGCTTTCTTCGCGCGTGCGCGTCTTCGCTGACTGGCTGACCGAAATATTCGCCCGAGCGCCGCTCTAGGTTCTGCGCAGCAAGGTCTCGAGTTGGGTTGCGCAGGCGCGCAGCGGCGCCGCGCTCTGGCTGGTCTTGGCCATCGCCATCGCCCCCGAATAGCTGGCAACCACGAGCGTGGCGAGATCGTGCGCGCGTGCTTCGTCCATTTCCGGATGATCAGCGTGCAAGCGGAAGGAAAGCGCGGCGCGCCAACGATCGAAGACGGCGTTGACCGCTTCGCGAAAGTCTGGATCGGCCAGTGAAAGTTCGAGCGCGAGGTTGTTCAGCGGGCAACCGGTCACTGCCCGGTTATGTTCGAGCGTATCAGCAACACCGTTGAACACCGCACGAATCCCCGACGCGGCCGATGATGCATTTGAAACCGGCTGGATGGCGGTCGCCTCGACTTCCGGCGCCACCCGCTCGGCGATGACGGCAAGGCCAAGCGACTTCTTTGTCGCAAAATGATGGTGCAGCGCACCTCCGGTGGTGCCCGCTGCCCGCACCACGTCATGCACGCTCGTTGCATTGTAGCCGTGCCGCTGGAAAAGGTCGGCGCCAACATCAAGGATCCGGGCCCGCATTGCCTGCGGGTTATTGGTGCGCTTCGGCTTGCCTGCAGCAGCTACGGCCGGGGCTCCGGGGCGATGCTTTTCGCTCAGGGGCGCCACACCGCGCGTTTTCAGTTCGTTCTCGGCCACGATCAGTTCTCCTTTCCATCAAGGATAACGAGATTGACAAAACAGGACAACCGGTCTTTTATTAAAACAGGACGCCCTGTTTGTTTTGGAGGATCGATGATCACGACTGTTGAAACCGCCCATCCGACGGACGGCGAGCCGGGGCATAGCATCATGGAGCTACGCCGCTACAAGCTACATCCAGGGCGACGCGACGAATTGATCACACTCTTCGATGCTGAATTCATCGAAACCCAGGAAGCCTGCGGCATGCGTGTCATTGGCCAGTTCCGTGATCTCGACGATCCAGATGCATTTGTCTGGCTAAGGGGATTTTCCGGCATGCGAGAACGGCATGCTGCGCTGACAGCATTCTATGACGGGCCGGTCTGGGCAAGACATCGCGACGCTGCCAATGCGACCATGCTCGATTCCGATGATGTGCTTCTCCTGCATCCGACAGGTCACCCGCGAGGCTTCTGGCTTCCAGATACCCGGCCCGGGCACGGCTGCGAGCAGCCCTCTCTGACAATCTATCAGGCATTGACATACAGGCTGAAAGAGCCCGCCGAAAACGCGTTTCTCTCATTTCACCGCAATGTACTGGAGCCGATTCTGGACCGGATTGGCGATAGACGCCTCGCAATTTTGGCTTCGGAGCATAGCGAAAACACTTTTTCTCGGCTTCCCGTGCGGCTCGGAGAAAATGTTTTCGTGGTCGTCTCCCGCTTCGACAATCTTGCCGCCCATGCCGATTTCACAAGACGGCTGACAAACGACATTGCATGGCAAGCCGCGCAGGAGGCGCTGGAAAGCTATTTGATCGCGGATTCCATCGTAGCAAGACTTTCGCCGACGGGCCGCTCCGCGTTGCGATGAACCTGCGGCTGGCGCTCACCAGCTGCGGCGACCGACTCGCGTTCCCTGCGGTGAATTCTGCGACCGAGTTCGATGCCGGGCCGCTCGATCAGAACGTGCGCTGCCAGCGCCGCGAGAACCAGCACAACCATGACCACGCATATCATTAGCCAATAGTATGCGTCGGCGGCCAGAGCGAATCTACGCAACGGCGGGATGGCGAAGATTGAAAACAACGCGAGGCCCTGCATCAGATAAATGCAATAACTGATTTCTCCGAGCCGGATCGAAGGCCGCGCGACCAGCAGCCCGAAAAGCGTGCCGCCGCTTAGCACCAAGTAGAAGGACGCTCCGATAAAGATAGACACATCCGGGCGATAGGATGTTTCATAATTCATCCCTATGACTGCGAGTATCGCGGCAATGCCGATCGACGCAAACGCGGGATGCAGTCGCAGCACCAAACCTTCATCTTCAAGCGATGCGCACACCATACCGAAGCCAAAGAGCGAATAGAGTGCAAACTGGCGGTCCGGCGAGATCAAGGCAAAAATCAGCGCCAGCATCGTTGCGAGCACCGCGAAGGGCAAATGCAGGCGATCACGCCGCGCAAAAATTGCAAGGAAAGGCAGCGCGAAATAGAAAAGCCATTCATATTGCAAGGTCCATGTGACCCCCGCCGTCAGGGTGCCTATGCCCGGGGCACCGTTTATCTCGACAAGCGGAAAGATACCAAGGGACAGGTTTTGGACGAGTTCCATGAAAAGTTGCGACGCTGGCACGTTCAGCCGCGCGCCGGACCTGACGAACATGATGGCCATGGCGATCGAGGCGACAAGCAGGTAGACCGGGCCCAGCCTGAACAGGCGGCCTAGCATGAGACTGGCAAAATCAAGCGATCCCCTCGCCCTGACGATCTTGCCCCAGAACAGATAGCCCGTGATCACGAAAAAATAGGCAACACCCAATTGTCCGGTCAGGGTGTAGAAGCGCGACGGTGGCACTGCCCAGACGCCATTGCGCATGAACTCATAGTAAATAATGGAATGGTGGAGCACGACGGCAAGTGCCAGAAATCCCCGCAGCCCATCCACCGCATCGATGCGCCGACCCCTGGCTGGACCAGATCCCGCCCGATCGAAGACCGGCAGGCAAGCGAGCAGCATGACCAAGCCAATAGCGATGAATGATGGCCAAATGGCATAAACGGTCATTCAGGAGCGGCCCACCATGGAGAATTTACCCGCCATTCGCACATAAACCGGAGCGATGCAACGCCCGTGCGGGCGGCACATCTCCTCGTAGTTAATCACGATATATAAACGTCCCAGGCCACAAGCGGCAAATACGCAATTGTCAGCGCTGCGTATAGCTTGCGCGACCTGGCGAAGAAGGTTGCGACGGGCAGTACAATCATTGGAACGTCCGTCAAGGCCCATGCAGACAAAGGCGACGATTTGAAAAAGAAAATATTCACGAGGAAAGCGAGCAGGAGGAAGCCAGTCAGCGATAGGAGGGCGTATCGCCCGTCATGTTCAAAATAGACGCGCAGCCCGTTTTTTCATCCTCACTTCTGCTCGGCAGCATCAGCGCTGCCGATAGGAAGAGCATCAGTGTGAGGAGAACAAGGAAGATAAAATCTGGGAAAGAAAACGTTGGCTTCACAGATGGCAGCAGGGTAATGGCCCACCAGTATTGAAGTTGGATAGCGAACAGGATCGCCGCCCATGCGAGCGGCACCCAGTCAAGTGGACTTTCGCGCCGGATGCGGAACACAGTGACCAAGCCAAGCAGCAGGCGTGTCACCCCCAGGCCCAGGACCATTGAGAGAACGGTTACAATCCTGCCGAAGTCGGTCATAGGTACAGATCGCCGTTTTTCTCAGGAGAAACAACTCGCCCTGTTGTAAACTGGCATTCTTAACAAATCGCATTGGCACGCCAAACTGGGCTCGGGTGCTCCGATGTGAGATTTCCAAAAGAGATCGGATTGTTCTATGGAATTTGGTGGAGCCAAGCGGGATCGAACCGCTGACCTCTTGCATGCCATGCAAGCGCTCTCCCAGCTGAGCTATGGCCCCATTCCAATCGGCCGGAAAGGCCGCGCCGGGTAAACCGGCAAACTGTTCGGCAAGGTCTGGCGCCTTGCCCGGGCGGGTACTTATCTCCCGCCGCCGGGAAGATCAAGTCCTGTTCGCCGGTTATTTTCGACGAACAGGATTATTTGAAATCAATTCTCGTCGTCGTCGCCAATGCCGCCGCCGAGGATATCGGTGACGTCGTCGTCCTCGTCTTCCTCGTCTTCGGCAAGGAACGTATCGTCGTCGTCGGAATCTTCCACCTCGACATCGACATCGTCGCCGAGGTCCGGAACATCCTCGCCGCTGTCGGCATCCGCATCCTCAAGCGAAACGAATTCCGGCTTCTCGAGCGCGACGTCGAGTTCTTCGGTTTCGACTTCTTCTTCCTCTTCGCGCGCGGCGGCCGCGGTCGAATCGAAGTAGCTGAGCGGGTAGCTCTTGCCCGTATACGGCGAAACAATCGGATCGCGGTTCAGATCGTAGAACTTCTGCCCGGTCTCCGGGTCAATTCGCTTGGTGCCAAGTTTGGGATTTGCCACGTTTTGCCTCGCGTTCTGGCTGCGCCCGCATCCGGTCAACATTCAGGTCCTAAACCCGACCGTGCATGCAAGCGCTCATCAAAAATGGATTTCTGGTCCCATAAACGCAATTCAGCGTATTTGTCAAAGTGAAAAAAGCCCGCACATGCGAATGCATTTGCGAGATGACCGCATCTTCAAGCTGTGTTACCAACGCGGCCGCACCCTGCCAGCCCATTTCATTGTGATTGCTCCATGTCCCACGCTTCATTGCCCCGCCCCGCTACCGCCCGTCGCTCGAAGGCCCTTTCGGGCGATATCCGCATCCCCGGCGACAAGTCGATCTCGCATCGCTCCTTCATGTTTGGCGGCCTTGCCTCCGGCGAAACCCGCATTACTGGCCTGCTCGAAGGCGAAGACGTGATCAACACCGGTCGCGCCATGCAGGCCATGGGCGCGAAGATCGCCAAGGACGGAGATGCATGGAGCATTCATGGTACCGGCAATGGCTGCCTTCTCGAGCCGGAGGCTCCGCTTGACTTCGGCAACGCCGGAACCGGCGCACGCCTGACCATGGGCCTCGTCGGCACCTATGCGATGGAGACAACGTTCATCGGCGACGCCTCGCTCTCGAAGCGCCCGATGGGCCGCGTGCTCAATCCCTTGCGAGAAATGGGCGTGCAAGTCTCGGCCGCGGATGGCGACCGCCTGCCGTTGACGTTGCGCGGCCCCAAGGCGGCGGCGCCGATCACATATCGCGTGCCGATGGCGTCAGCGCAGGTCAAATCAGCCGTGCTTCTCGCCGGCCTCAACGCTCCGGGCATAACGACTGTAATCGAGCCGGTAATGACACGCGACCACACCGAGAAGATGCTGCAGGGTTTCGGTGCCAATCTTTCGGTCGAGACGGACAAGGATGGCGTCCGCCATATTCGTATCGAGGGCCAGGGCAAGCTTACCGGACAAGTCATCGACGTGCCGGGCGATCCCTCCTCGACGGCCTTCCCGCTGGTCGCGGCGCTGCTCGTCCCCGGCTCCGACATTACCATTCGCAACGTGCTGATGAACCCGACGCGCACCGGCCTGATCCTGACATTGCAGGAAATGGGCGCAAACATCGAGGTTCTCAACGCGCGTCTTGCCGGCGGCGAAGACGTCGCCGACCTGCGCGTGCGCTCGTCCGAACTCAAGGGCGTCAGCGTGCCGCCGGAACGTGCGCCCTCGATGATCGACGAATATCCCGTCCTCGCGGTCGCAGCGAGCTTTGCCATGGGCGAGACGCTCATGCACGGACTCGATGAACTGCGCGTCAAGGAATCGGATCGTCTCTCGGCTGTCGCCAACGGGCTGAAAGCGAATGGAGTCGATTGCACGGAAGGTCCTGAAAGCCTCAGCGTGCGTGGCCGTCCGGACGGCAAGGGCATTGGCGGCGGTACCGTCGAGACGCATCTCGACCACCGGATCGCCATGAGCTTCCTCGTCATGGGCCTTGCCGCCGAAACGCCGGTGACTGTCGACGACGCGACGATGATCGCGACGAGCTTCCCGGAATTCATGGAGATGATGACCGGCATGGGCGCGGAGATTTCCGAAGACGGCGCGCAAGGCTAGATCGGTGCCGATTGCGCATGATTGCATCTGAACAATCCGCAGGACTATCAGCATGCCGTGCGCCAGACCGGGAGCGCCTCGGGCAATGAGCGCGCTCCTTTCGGCCTTCACGGTCTATTTCCTCTACGCCATGTCGAGCGTTCCCTGCCTGGTCTGGGCGGGACGCAGCGCCTATGCCGGCGCGATCGCCAGCAGGGAGCCCCGGCCATGGCCGGGCACGGCCAGAACAATCCTGTGGGTTGCGCTTCCTTTGCTCTTGATCTTCCTTTATGCGTGGAATGTGTCTGACACTGCATCCGGTGCAGTGAATGCAGAGGCTGAAGGCGCCAGCGATTGGATGCCCTATCAGTTTCTGCTCTTGCCATCGGCGCTCGGTTCGATCGCCGGCTACGGCATAGGCTTTATCATGGGCAAGAGAAGGGTCGCTTGATGTTTTTCCTGCTGACGTCATTTGCCATCGTCGCCATTCCCTATGCGGTCGAACGCGCGGGCCTTCGGGTCCGCTTCGGCCTGTTTGCGCTGCTTTTCTGGCTCTTCATCTTTCAGTTCGTTCTCATTTTCCTCATCGATACGATACTGCAGAATTTTGCCGCCACCCTGCCCGGCTGGCTGGAATCAATGCTGTCGACCATCGGCGGGTTTGCTTTTGTGACGATAGGCATCACCCCGATCATCACGCTGGTTCTTGCGGCTGCCTACTCGCTGTTTGCGCTCTGGCAATGGGCTTTCGACAAGGAAGAAAAAGAAGACGCAGCACCGCCGCAGACGCATTTCACGATTGCGATCGACGGACCGGCCGCTTCGGGCAAGGGCACACTTGCCCGCCGTATCGCCGATGCCTATGGCTACCACCACCTCGATACAGGCCTTACCTACCGCGCGGTGGCGAAATCGCTCATGGACCAGAACATGCCGCTCGACGACGAGTTCCTCGCCGAAAAGGCAGCGCGCAGCGTTGATCTTTCGAGGCTCGACCGGGATGTCCTTGCCGCCCACGATATTGGCGAGGGCGCGTCGCGTGTCGCGGTGATGCCGGCAGTGCGGCGCACGCTCGTCGCTGCACAGCAGAGTTTTGCGGCACGCTCACCGGGCGCGGTGCTCGATGGCCGCGATATCGGCACGGTGGTTTGCCCGGATGCGCCGGTGAAGCTCTATATAACTGCCTCGCCCGAGGCGCGCGCCAGGCGCCGCTACGACGAGATCAGGTTGAATGGCGGTTCGGCGACGTATGAGGATATCCTCAACGATTTGCGGCGCCGCGACGCACGCGACATGGGCCGAACCGATTCCCCCTTGAAGCCCGCTGGCGACGCGCACTTGCTTGATACGACAGAAATGGATATAGAGACCGCGTTTCTCAGTGCCAAAACCCTGATCGATCAGGCCTTGGCGCGAAACACGCATTCTAAACGATAACATTTGCCGCCATCCCATGCACCGGATTGCCCTTCAAAGGGCGGGTTGGCATGCAAATGAACCGCAACACGAACCACCGGTGCTGTGTCCGATGTATTTTCCGGACACTCCAGGAGTATGTATGTCTCAAGCCAATCCAACGCGCGAAGATTTCGAAGCTCTTCTCGCCGAGTCCTTTGCCACCAACGACCTTGCTGAAGGTTACGTTGTAAAGGGCCGTATCGTCGCCATCGAAAAAGACATGGCGATCATCGACGCCGGCCTCAAGGTTGAAGGCCGCGTTCCGCTGAAGGAATTCGGCGCCAAGGCCAAGGACGGTTCGCTCAAGCCGGGCGATCTCGTCGAAGTCTATGTCGAGCGTATCGAAAACGCTCTCGGCGAAGCCGTTCTGTCGCGTGAAAAAGCACGCCGCGAAGAGAGCTGGGTCCGCCTTGAAGAGAAGTTCAATCGCGGCGAGCGCGTCGACGGTGTCATCTTCAACCAGGTCAAGGGTGGCTTCACCGTCGATCTCGACGGCGCCGTTGCCTTCCTGCCGCGTTCGCAGGTCGACATCCGTCCGATCCGCGACGTCACCCCGCTCATGCACAACCCGCAGCCATTCGAAATCCTCAAGATGGACAAGCGTCGCGGCAACATCGTTGTCTCGCGCCGTACCGTTCTTGAAGAGAGCCGCGCTGAGCAGCGCTCCGAAATCGTCCAGAACCTCGAAGAGGGTCAGGTCGTTGAGGGCGTGGTCAAGAACATCACCGATTACGGTGCGTTCGTTGATCTCGGCGGCATCGACGGTCTGTTGCATGTGACCGACATGGCATGGCGCCGTGTCAACCATCCGTCGGAAATCCTGTCGATCGGCCAGACCGTCAAGGTCCAGATCATCCGCATCAACCAGGAAACCCATCGTATTTCGCTCGGCATGAAGCAGCTCGAAAGCGATCCGTGGGATGGCATCGGTGCCAAGTACCCGATCGGCAAGAAGATTACCGGTACCGTCACCAACATCACCGACTACGGTGCATTCGTTGAGATCGAGCCCGGCATCGAAGGCCTGATCCACGTTTCGGAAATGTCCTGGACGAAGAAGAACGTGCATCCCGGCAAGTTGCTCTCGACCACGCAGGAAGTCGAAGTCGTTGTTCTCGAAGTGGATCCGGTCAAGCGCCGCATCTCCCTCGGCCTCAAGCAGACGCTCGACAATCCGTGGACGACCTTTGCAGAGAAGTTCCCGGTCGGCACGATCGTCGAAGGAGAAGTCAAGAACAAGACCGAATTCGGCCTGTTCATTGGCCTCGACGGCGACGTGGACGGCATGGTTCACCTCTCCGACCTCGACTGGAACCGTCCGGGCGAACAGGTCATCGAAGAGTACAACAAGGGTGATGTCGTCAAGGCTCAGGTTCTCGACGTCGACGTCGAGAAGGAGCGTATCTCGCTCGGCATCAAGCAGCTTACCGGCGACAAGGTCGGCGAAGCCGCTTCCTCGGGCGAACTGCGCAAGAACGCTGTTGTAACCGTTGAAGTCACCGGGATCACCGATGGCGGCCTTGAAGTTCGTCTGGTCGACCACGACCTCGACACCTTCATCCGTCGCGCTGACCTCTCGCGTGACCGCGACGAACAGCGTCCGGAACGCTTCACGGTCGGTCAGAAGGTTGACGCCCGCGTCATCGCCTTCGACAAGAAGACCCGCAAGCTGCAGGTCTCGATCAAGGCGCTTGAAATCGCCGAAGAGAAGGAAGCTGTCGCACAGTACGGTTCGACCGACTCCGGCGCTTCGCTCGGCGACATTCTGGGCGCCGCGCTGAAGAAGCAGGAAAAGAACTAAGCGTCTCTTCCAGCCGAAAACCAATGACCCGCCGGTGCAAGCCGGCGGGTTTTTCTATGGGCGTCTGGCAGTGTCAGATCGTGTCGAACTGCACGAGGATGAAGGCGATCTGGACTATAAGCGCGAGGCAGACGAGAACGATCTGCGCGTTCGGACGGCGAAGGTAAATGCCAAGGCCCGCAATGGCGATCAGGAACAGATTGCGGAAGGGATATTCGGGGCCGAGTGAGCCGAAATGCGCCTTGCCCTTCATCGCAGTATCGAAGAAATCGACGACAAAAATCGCGATCAATATGCCGAAATACCACGCTCTTCGTGACATGAAGTAGTCTTCATAGCCGGAATAACCCTCCATGCTGTCGGGGAAAAGCAGCGCGCAGGCAAGGAAGTGAATGCTCGCGAAGAAGATGACGAAGAGATAGGCCTCAAAAGTCCATTGCACGAGTTCGTGCAGGTAAAACTCGAACCACCAGAAGTGCACGACGGTCAGAAAAGTGAAGAGCACCCAGCCGAGATGCACGGCAAATATGTTTTTGCGCTGGGGGTGCTGGATGATACGTGCGACACCGGTCAGCAGTCGCGAGACGCTCAGGCCGAGGATGATGCCGATGATGACGCGCACATGGGTGAAGACTTCCGGATCGGGTATGCGGCCTTCCAATGCGTATCCTCCCCGTCGTAAGCATGAACTGGAAGCTTTATGCTAGCTGAGTGTAAGATTGATGCAAACCACTGGCTGACGCCCCCCGGCGAAGGTGTCAGGTTTCGTGCCTGCCGTTGCAAAGGCATCCGAAATAATTCTCTAGCTCAAAGGTATTAGCTTCACCCTCTTCGCAAGAATTAGTTTCATGATAATGTTTTCCAGGAATTGATCCGGAGTAATTAAGATCTTGACGCGCGTGAGGCTCTCTGCAACTTTCCGAAAAATTGATCGCGCCCCATCAATCAGGTGATGTATTGCGCCGTCTTAGTTTTGAGCAAAAAATCATTGTGATGATTGGCGGCAATTTCCGCACGCACCGGCTTTTTTGAGAGCAAGCTGACAGCAAGCAGGGAATCCAGACGGTGAAAAAACCTATCAAGACGATGGAAGATTTTTCCGAGTTCGTCGGGCTGTCGCGTCCGACGGTTTCGAAATATTTCAACGATCCGAATTCCGTCCGAAGTTCCACACGCGCCATCATCGAGGCCGCCGTAAAGCAGTCTGGGTTTCGGCCCAACATCTTTGCGGTCAATCTCAATCGCCGCCGCACCAACATACTCGGCATCATCGTGCCGAATTCGACCGATCCATTTTATATGGCCTTGACGCGCCGGATCGAAGGCATTGCCGAACAGGCGGGCTACCTTGCATTTGTCTTGAGTTCCGACGGCAAACCGGAACTTGAAGAACGCGCCATCGAGACCTTCAAGTCGATGAACGTCGCGGGCGTGATCATCGGCCCTCTCGGCGTGCAGTCGCATCATGAAAAGCTGCGCAAGCTCGGCGATTCAATTCCGCTCGTTTATGTCGATTCACCGCTCGATGCCACCTCGGCCTATGTCGGCACCAATAATCGCCAGAGCTTCAAGCTGATCGTCGATTATCTGACGCGTTCCGGCGAGCCGCCCTGCTATTTCGGGATGGCTCTCGTCAACAACAATGCACTGGAGCGGCGCGACGCCTATACGGAGGCGATGACTGACCTTAATTTCGAGCCCCGCGCCATTCCGATCGAGGAGCATGCCAATTGGGATTTCGAGAAATATGCCTTCGACCGGACGACCCGTATCCTGAAGGAAGGGGGATTCCCCACCAACACCGTATTTTGCGCCAATGACCGGATCGCGTTCGGCGTGGTGGCTGCTGCATACCAGGCGGGCCTGAAGGTTGGACGCGGGCCCGACTGCCAGCTGCGCGTTGCCGGGCACGACGACCAGCCGCTGTCGCGCTATATGTGTCCGCCGCTGACGACGGTGGCGCAAAACTACAACGAGATCGGCCGGCTTGCGATCGAACTGCTGTTCCATAAGCTCGGCGAGAACCAGGACTCCAAAACGCCCCTGCCGGTGGATTCCCGCATCCTTCTTAATGCGGAAATCAAGCTGCGCATGTCGGCCTGACCGGATGCCAGCGCGGCAACGCGCCGCGAAGAATGCGGCGCAACGACCCTTTGCCTTCATTCAAAAAGGCAGTAAACAGCTTGGAAATATGCGGCCGCAGTTTCATTCCCATAGGAGCGCTCGATGACAATCACCAAGCCAAAACTCGTCACCGTTTTCGGAGGCTCCGGCTTTATTGGTCGTTATGTCGTGCGTGCGCTGACGAAGCGCGGCTACCGGGTTCGCGTCGCGGTGCGTCATCCGGAGCTCGCCTTTCACCTGCAGCCGCTCGGCGGCGTCGGCCAGATCCAGGCTGTCCAGGCCAATCTGCGCTATCGCTGGTCGGTGGATCGCGCCGTTGCGGGATCGGACCATGTGATCAATCTCGTTGGTCTCCTGTTCGAAGGCGGCAATCAAAAGTTCAGCACGGTACATGATTTCGGCGCGCGGGCCGTCGCCGAGGCTTGCCGTGCGGCGGGCGTTCCGCTGACCCATATGTCGGCCCTCGGTGCCGACCCGAAGTCACACTCGGCCTATGCCAGCACCAAGGGCCGCGCCGAAGCTGCCGTGCGTGATATCCTGCCGGACGCCGTGATCGTCCGGCCGTCGATCGTCTTTGGTCCCGAGGATAATTTCTTCAACAAGTTCGCCAATATGGCGCGGTTGTCGCCGTTCCTGCCATTGATCGGCGGCGGACATACCAAGTTTCAGCCGGTCTATGTCGGCGATGTTGCCGAGGTGATTGCGCGCTCCGTCGACGGGACCTTGAAGCCCGGCGAGACTTATGAACTTGGCGGCAATGAAGTGCTGACGTTCAAGCAGTGTCTCGACATTGTCCTGCGCGTGATCGGCCGCAAGCGCTGTTTCGTCTCGCTTCCCTTCTGGGTTGCCCGCCTGCAGGGGCGGATCATGGGCATGCTCCCCAACCCGATGCTGACGCGAGACCAGGTTCTGCTGCTGCAAAAGGATAATGTGGTGTCGCATGCCGCCAAGGCCGAGGGGCGTACTCTCGAGGGCCTCGGCATTCAGCCGGAAACAGTCGAGATTATCCTGCCATCCTATCTCTGGCGCTTCCGCGTCCACGGTCAGTATTCAGCACAGAAGCCCGCCTAGGTCTCCCGCAACGGGAGACCCATTGACGGTCCGTCGTCTCAGCGCATGAGGATAAGGGCGACGAGGCCCAGCGTTCCAACGACCAGGCGCCACCAGGCGAACAGGCCGAAACCGTGGCGTGACACGTAGTCGAGCAGATAGCGAACCACGAAGACGCCCGAAATGAAGGCTGCGATAAAACCGACCACGATGAGCGATGCATCGTTGAAGGTCAGGATATGGCGGTTTTTGAATAGGTCATAGGCGAATGCGCCCGCCATGGTCGGCATGGCAAGGAAGAACGAGAATTCCGCCGCCGAACGCTTGTCCGCGCCGAGCAACAGCGCGCCGACGATGGTGGCGCCCGAACGCGACGTTCCCGGGATCATGGCGAAACACTGGATAAGCCCGATCTTGAAGCACAGCGACAGTGGATAATCCATGACGTTGGTATAGCGCGGCTTCAGGTCGAGCCGGTCGACCCAGAGCAGGATCAGGCCGCCAAGAATCAGCATCACGCAGATGAGCATCGGCGATTCGAACAGCACGGTCTTGATCAGGTCATGCGCGAGAACGCCGATGACCACGGCGGGCAGGAAAGCGATAAGCACGCCGGCGACGAAGCGGCGCGTCTTCGGATCGCTCGGCAGATCGCGTGCGATCTTGAGGAGACGGCTGAAATAGACGGTGAGGATAGCCAGAATCGCGCCGAGCTGGATCAAAACTTCAAAGGTCTTGCCGTTTGATTCAAAGCCGAGGAAATGCCCGGCAAGCAACAGATGGCCGGTTGACGAGACCGGTATAAACTCTGTTAACCCTTCCAGCAGACCAAGGAAAAGGGCTTCGACAATCGTCTGTGATTCCATGATATCGCTTTCATGACGGCGCCGGGAGCGGTTGGTAACCGGCTATTGGTGAAATCGTGTTTACTTGTCTCATGCAGCGCTTGCGCCTATAGCTTTGGGCGCAGACTCAAAGCGGTGCCGAGAAATACGACGACGCCGAATAAAATGCCAGTTTGAAAGATCCGCTTACAAAGATGCTGACGCTCTTCCATCATCCCATGTCCACCGGCTCACGCTATGCGCGCCTCATCCTCAATGAATATGACATCGAGGCGGAACTGATCGAGGAGAACAGTTGGGCGCGACGCAAGGAATTCCTGGCGCTCAATCCTGCCGGGACACTACCGGTGCTCCTCGCCGAAGGCGATGTGCCGATCTCCGGGGCCTCCGTCATCGCCGAATATATCGACGAGACGCGCGGCGCGCTGAAGCGCAGCCGCCGCCTGTTTCCGGAAGATTCGCTAAACCGCGCCGAAGTGCGGCGGCTGATCGACTGGTTCCTGTCGAAACTCGAAAACGAAGTAACGCGCCACATGGCGCGCGAGCGCATCTTCAAGCTGCACATGACGGCCGAACAGGGCGGCGGCGCTCCCGACTCCACCGCCATCCGCGCGGCACGCTCGAACATCACGCAGCACATGAAATATATCGACTGGCTTTCGGCGACCCGCAATTGGCTCGCAGGCCCAACGCCGAGCTATGCCGATATGGCTGCCGCAGCATCGATTTCGATCCTTGATTACCTTGGCGAGATCAAATGGGCCGAATACAAGGCCGCACGCGACTGGTATACGCGCATGAAATCGCGCCCGTCGTTCCGGCCTCTGCTTTCCGACCGCGTGCGCGGACTTCCACCTGCATCGCATTATGGCGATCTGGATTTCTGAGGCAAACCGCTGCAAGCTTGCGAGTTCAAGGGTCCACAGGACTTTGCCAGATGCGTGCCGGCCAACCGGATAAGCTGAAACAGTTCATCATCGATGAGGCACGTGCGCACGGCTTTGATCTCGTTGCGGTGACGCGTCCCGACGCCATTCCGCAAGCCGAGGAACGGCTCCGCCAGTACCTGGCGCTCGGCCGCCATGCCACGATGGATTGGATGGAGGAAACGGCACTCAGGCGGTCGCGCCCAGACGCGCTATGGCCCGAGGTGCGCTCCGTCATCGTGCTCGCCATGAATTACGGGCCCGACAGCAATCCGCTTGGGCTTCTCCAAGAACGGGACAAGGCGGCCATATCGGTCTACGCGCAGAACCGGGACTACCACGACATCATCAAAGGCAAGCTCAAGGGTATCGCCAGCCGTTTCGTTGCGCGCGCGGCAGGCGCGGACGTAAAGGTCTTCGTCGATACGGCGCCGGTGATGGAAAAACCGCTCGCCGAAGCCGCGGGCATCGGCTGGCAGGGCAAGCATACCAATCTTGTCAGCCGGAGCCACGGCTCCTGGCTGTTTCTGGGCACGATTTTCACGACGGCGGAACTTCCCGCCGACGAGCCCGACTCCGACCATTGCGGGTCGTGCCGCGCCTGCCTCGATGCCTGTCCGACGCAGGCTTTTCCCGCGCCCTATCAGCTCGACGCGCGCCGCTGCATCTCGTATCTTACGATCGAACACAAGGGACCGATCGCGCTGGAATTCCGCAAGGCGATGGGCAACCGCATCTACGGCTGCGACGATTGCCTTGCCGTGTGTCCATGGAACAAGTTTGCCGAAAGTGCGCGCGAGGCGAAGTTGAAGGCGCGCGAGGATCTAAAGTCGCCTGGTCTCGCGTCGCTGCTTGGCCTGGATGATGCGGCATTTCGCGAGCTCTTTACCGGTTCTCCGATCAAGCGCATCGGCCGCGATCGTTTCATCCGCAACGTCCTGATCGCCAGCGGCAATTCGGGCAGGTCGGAACTCATCGAACGTGTGGAAGCGCATCTCGCCGACCCTTCGCCGCTGGTGCGGGGCGCGGCAGTGTGGGCGCTCGGCGAACTCTCGGAACCGGGACCACTTTCGGCCTTGCGAATGCGCCACGCAGCTCATGAGAACGACTTGGACGTCTTGACCGAATGGCGGAATGCTGTGAAAAATCAATAATGCAGATTTTTCTTTTCGGGGCCGGATATTCGGCACGCGCATTCGCCAGGATCATGGCCGGTCAAGCGGACTTTATCGGCGGGACGACGCGTGACGCGAGCAAATTCGCCGCGCTTAAGCAGGACGGCATAACGCCATATCTTTTCCATGGGACCCATGCCTCGCAGGAAATTGTCGATACGCTCGCAAGCGTAACCCATATCGCCGTTTCGACATCACCGGGCCAAAGCGGCGATCCGGTACTGGCCCAGTTCACGCCGACCATTGCGCGCGGTATGCCGAAGCTGCAATGGATAGGCTATCTCTCGACGGTGGGCGTATACGGCAATCATGGCGGCGCGTGGGTTGATGAAACGACGCCGTGCCACCCGGTCTCTGCCCGTTCAGTCGAGCGCGTCGATGCGGAGAAAGGCTGGCAGGAGCTCGCGAACCGGCGGGAAGTGCCGCTTGCGATCCTGCGTCTGTCCGGCATCTATGGGCCGGGCCGAAATGCATTCGTCAATCTCTCGAACGGTACCGCGCGCCGGCTCAACAAGACCGGACAGGTTTTCAACCGTATTCACGTCGACGATATTGCCGGGGCGGTCCGCTTCCTCGCGACCCGCAACGAGGGCGGCATCTTCAACATTACCGATGACGAACCGGCGCCACCGCAGGATGTGGTCGCCTACGCGGCCGAATTGATGGGCGTCGAACCGCCCGAGGAATCCGACTTCGAGACAGCGCCGCTCACACCCATGGCGCGTTCCTTCTACGGCGAGAACAAACGCGTCTCCAATGCCAGGATCAAGGCGCTGGGCTATACGTTCCGCTACCCGGACTATGGAACCGCCTTTTCAGCCATGTGGCGGGGCGACAGCTGGCGCTGACGTGGGATGCTAGAACTTCGTGATCACATTGATGCCCGTGCCCTCAAATCGATCCATGGCCATCAGGGCGGCAGGAGCATCGTCGAGCGTGATCTCCTTGCCGATCAACTTCTGCGGCGCGAGCCTGCCGGTTTCGAGCATGTCCATCAGCGCCTTGTAACGGAACGCCTGCATGCCGTGGCTGCCATAGATTTCAAGTTCATGCGCTATGACCTTGTCCATCGGGATCGGTGCATGCGCATGGTCGCCAAGCATCAGTCCGACCTGCACGTGCCGGCCACGGCGGCGCAGATTGGCGACTGAGTTGAAGCAGGTCGATGGATGACCGAGCGCATCGATCGAGACGTGCGCGCCGCCCTTGGTGATTTCGCGGACCGCCCCGACGACGTCTCTTCTCCCGGCGCCGTTCACAATGGCGACAGCACCCAGCGTCTTCGCAAAAGCGAGCTTCTCGTCGGCAAGATCGATCGCGACGACATTGGCGCCCATGGCAGTGGCGATCATGATCGCCGACAGCCCGACACCGCCGCAGCCGTGCACCGCAACCCATTCGCCGGGCTTGACCCTGGCCTGATCGACGATTGCGCGAAACGAGGTGACGAACCGGCAGCCAAGGCTCGCCGCCGTCGCGAAATCGAGAGAATCCGGCAAGCCGACCAGGTTGGTATCGGCATAGTCGACAGCGACAAACTCGGCAAATGAACCCCAGGCGGTAAATCCCGGCTGGAACTGGTTCTCGCAGACTTGATGGTTGCCGGAATTGCACTCGAAGCAGTGACCGCAGCCGCCGACGAACGGCACTGTCACGCGCTGGCCGATCTGCCATTGCTTCACGTGCATGCCGACTGCCGCAATGGTTCCGGCAAGTTCGTGACCCGGCACATGCGGCAGGACGATGTCCGCGTCATGCCCCATCCAGCCGTGCCAGTCGCTGCGACAAAGGCCCGTGGCTTCGACCTTGATGACCACGCCGGTATCCGCCGGGCGTGCATCGGCGACGTCTGCAACGCGCGGCGTCTCGCCGAACTTTTCGAAGATGACAGCTCGCATAGTAAGTACCCCTTCGAATCAGAGTGTGGATTCGATCGCATATTGCGACTTGGCGGCGAATCTGGCCATCATAAAGCCCCGATCCTCGACGCAAATTTGCGGGGATCACTTGTGGGATAGCGATTATGACACCCAAAGTCCTGTTGCGCCTGATATTCGGCGCGCTCGTTTCACTCGGCATGACAGCGGGGGCGATTGCAGAAGACGGTCCGGCCAAGCAATTGTTCGGCGCGCAGCCGTTGCCGACCCTCGGTGCGCCGCAATCCGACGGATTCTATGCCAAGGGGTGCCTTGCCGGCGGTGTGGCCCTCCCGGTCGACGGGCCAACCTGGCAGGTGATGCGACTGTCTCGCAATCGGCGCTGGGGCCATCCGCGGATGATCAGCCTGCTGGAGCGCTTGTCGCGCGATGCCGCTGCCAAGGATGGTTGGTCAGGCCTGCTCGTCGGCGACATTTCCCAGCCGCGCGGCGGACCGATGCTCACGGGTCATGCGTCACATCAGGTTGGGCTCGATGCCGACGTCTGGTTGACCCCTATGCCAAAGCGCCGTTTCACCAACCAGGAGCGCGAAACTGTCGAGGCCACATCGATGCTCAAGGGCGACACGCTCTTCGTCGATCCGGACAAGTGGTCGGCCTCCCGCGCCGCCCTTTTGAAGCGTGCGGCGAGCTATCCGGAGGTCGAGCGGATTTTCGTCCATCCGGGCATCAAGAAGAAGCTCTGCGACACCGTCCAGGGCGATCGCAGCTGGATGGCAAAGATCCGTCCCTATTGGGGCCACTATTACCACTTCCATATCCGCATCAAATGCCAAGCCGGATCGCCCAATTGCAAGCCGCAGGAGCCGACCGGCATCGATGACGGTTGCGGCAAGCCGCTCGCCTGGTGGTTTACAGACGAGCCGTGGAAGAAAAAGCCCGAGCCGGCCAAGCCGGTCAAACCGCGCGTCATGATGCTTTCGGATCTGCCCAAGGTCTGCGCGCAGGTGCTCAATGCACCCGGACCGAATTCCGCCGCTGAGGTTACCTATGGCGCCGGCGGTACCGTCGCTGCGCCGGCCAAGGCCGCCGCTCCCGCCGCGGCCTATGCGCCCGACGATGAGACGCTGCCAGAGGACGTACCGGTTCCCGGGCAGAAGCCCTGAGACGGATCGTCTTTCCGCCGCGTGCCGGTCTTTTTTCGCTGCGGCCTTTTCATGCTGTCATGAATTGAGTATAGGGTTTCAATCGATTTAGGGCCGGACCCAAGTTAGAGATTTGATGACACAGCCTTTTCGCCTCGCGCTGATCGCTCACGACCAGAAAAAGGCCGACATGGTGGCGTTCGCCCGCACCTACGAAAAGCTGCTGGCACCGTGTGAAATCGTTGCCACGGGCACGACCGGCGGATTGATCCAGGAAGCGTGCCCATCACTCACTATCCGCCGCGTCAAAAGCGGACCACTCGGAGGCGACCAGCAGATCGGCGCGCTCATTGCCGAAGGCAAGATTGACGGGCTCATCTTCTTCGTCGACCCGATGTCACCGATGCCGCACGACGTCGATGTCAAGGCCCTGATGCGGCTCGGCAGTGTTTACGACATTCCAATGGCATTGAACCGGGCGACGGCTGAAGTTCTGGTGCAAAAACGAGGCTTGCTGCGCGATGACGCAGCAGACAACACAATCACTGCGGCGAGCGCCACTTGAGCGCAAGCGTGCAGCGACAAGGCTAAGAGCGTATGATCCAATGGTCATACTCAAGAAGGGGCGACGCGAGGAAAGCGATATGGTGACACAGGCAGATACCGACCACATCATGAAATTTCCGATTCTGGTCGGCGATATCGGCGGCACCAATGCGCGCTTTGCGATACTGGTGGATGCCAATGCCGAACCCAAGGAATTCCCGATTATCCAGACCGCGGATTACCCGACAATCGACGAGGCGATCCAGAATGCCATTCTCGATCATACCTCGATCCAGCCCCGCTCCGCTGTGCTTGCCATCGCCGGTCCGGTAGAAGGCGACGAGATCGACCTCACCAACTGTGCCTGGGTCGTAAAGCCCCGGCAGATGATGGAAACCCTCGGTCTCAGCGACATTACCGTGCTCAACGATTTCGAAGCGCAAGCGCTGGCTGTCGTCTCCCTCGAGCCGAAGCACCTCGAAAAGCTCGGCGGTGGTGCGGGCGACCCCCATGGCAGCCGGGCTGTTCTCGGACCCGGAACCGGGCTCGGCGTCGCCGGCATGGTGCGTTCGCGCAATAGCTGGGTTCCGGTGCCCGGCGAAGGCGGCCACGTGGACATGGGACCGCGCACGGCGCGCGACCTCGAAATCTTCCCGCATGTCGAACACATCGAAGGGCGCATTTCCGGCGAGCAATTGCTTTGCGGGCGCGGCCTTCAGAATATCTACCGGGCCATCTGCAAGGTAAGCGGTACCGACGCGACGCTGCAGACGCCGGCGGAAATCACGGCCGCTGGGCTTTCAGGCGAATCGCCCGAAGCCAAGGAAACGCTGGCGCTTTTCGTCATCTATCTCGGCCGTCTTGCCGGTGATTTCGCCTTGACCTTCATGGCGCGTGGCGGCGTCTATCTTGCCGGCGGCATCGTGCAGAAGATCGTGCAGCCGCTGAAGGATCCCTCGTTCCGCAAGGCTTTCGAGGACAAGGCGCCGCACGGCGAAATCCTGCGCGAAACCCCGGTCTATATCATCACTCATCCCCTGGCGGCGCTGAGCGGCCTTTCTGCCTTTTCCCGGACGCCCACCCGTTTCGGCGTCTCGACGGAAGGACGCCGCTGGCGCCGCGATTGAGCCGCCTCGCCGCTCTCGCGCGCGGTGCAGGCCGCAGCACAATGGCAACACTCGGCGCCCAGACGCGGTGCCGAGGCCCAAAACCGATAGGCAAGGCGGATCAATAAGGCTATAGGGACAATTTCAGCGGCAAGGGTCTTCCCTTGCCGGGAAGTCTTTTTGTACCAGCGAGTTGCCGCCTGCATGGATGGTCAGACCAAGAAGAAAAAGATCGATATGAACGAGGCGCGCCGCGTCATCGGAAGGGTTCTGCGCGAGAACCTTTATGAACAGCGCGGGTCGTATGCGGTCGCAGTGCCCGCCATGCTGGCGACGGCCGGCGCCATGGCTTTCGTCGCGATCATCTTCCGTGATGTGATCAACAAGATCTACTACGAGCAACGTGCGGACCTGATCATCCCAATCAGCCTCGGCGTGCTCGCCGCCTTCATTATTCGCGGTGTCGCCACCTATATCTATTCGGTCTACATGGCGAAGATCGGCAACAATATCGTTGCGCGCTATCAGCGCCGCATCTTTGACCAGCTTATGCGTCTTGGGCTCGATTTCTACCATGACAATCGCTCGGCGCAGCTTGCAGCGCGGATAAACCAGAACATTTCAGGCGTGCGCGACCTTCTGCAGCTGATCGTGACGACAGTCGGCAAGGATATTCCGACGCTCGTCTCGATGGTCGGCAGCATGATCTATCTCGACCCGGTGCTGTCGCTCTTTGCCCTTTTGATCGGGCCGCCGGTGCTGCTCACCGTCCGGTACCTCACAAAGCGCCTGCGTAGCATCCACCGCGAGTCGGTGACGCTGAATTCGCATCTTCTCGGCGCCATGCAGGAAGCGACGCAGGGGATTACCATCGTCAAGGCCTTCACGATGGAAGAGCAATTGCGCGGCAAGGTGACGACCCTGATCAACCGCGCCGAGGAGCGCTCCAACAAGATCGCACGGGTCGAAGAGCGGCTGACGCCGATCACCGACCTCATAGCCGGCCTCGCGATCGCCTCGATGATCGCCTATACGGGCTACCGCGCCGTTCTCAATGCGGAGCCACCCGGCGCAATGTTCGGCTTCATGACCGCGGTCCTCCTCGCCTATGATCCGGTGCGGCGTCTCGCACGGGTCCAGGTCGGGCTCGAGCGCGCGCTCGTCAATGCGCGCATGATCTACGAAATCCTCGACATCGAGCCCCGGCAGGCCGACAGCGTTGGCGCGGTACCGATCACCGTGCCCTCGGGCGAGGTGAAGTTCGACAATGTCCGTTTCAGCTATGGAGAAACCCCGGTCCTGCACGGAATCAGCTTCACGGCGGAAGCCGGCAAGTCCACCGCCATCGTTGGCGCATCGGGGGCCGGCAAGTCGACGCTGTTTGGTCTTGTCGAGCGTTTCTACGACATAGATGGCGGGCGCATCCTCATTGACGGGCAGGATATCGCCCATGTCAGCAAGCGTTCGCTGCGGCAATCGATCGCCTATGTGTCGCAGCAGCCCTACCTCTTCGAGGGTACGATCGCCGACAATATCCGCTATGGCCGCCCCGATGCCACCGATGAGGAAGTCATCGAGGCGGCAAAGCTCGCCAATGCCGACGAATTCATCCGGCGGCAGCCGCAAGGCTACGGCACCGAGATCGGCGAAAACGGGGCGAACCTTTCCGGCGGGCAGCGCCAGCGCCTTTCCATCGCCCGCGCCATTGTTCGCAACGCCTCGATCCTTCTTCTCGACGAGGCGACCTCGGCGCTCGACAATGAATCCGAAAAACGCGTGCAGCAGGCGCTCGACTATGTGATGCGCGGCCGCACGACGATCGTTATTGCGCACCGGCTTTCGACAATCGTCAATGCCGACCGCATCGTCGTCATGGAGGCCGGGCGCGTCGTCGAGGAAGGCGTGCACGCCAGCCTGCTTGCCATTCCGAATGGCGTCTACGCGCGTTTCTACCAGTTGCAAGGCAAGGAAGAGTCGCCCATCATCGACGATACCGAATTGCAGCCCGCAGAAATCACAGGAACCGCCACATGAGTGCCGAACAGCCCGCAACGCCGATGAAGCTTGCCGTCGTCGGCGCCGGCGGCCGCATGGGCCAGACGCTCATCCGTCTTATCAATGAGACACCCGGCGCCGTTCTCGCCGGCGCAGTGGAACGGGCCGGCTCGCCGCATATCGGCCGCGATGCCGGTGAGATTGCCGGAGTGGGGACCCTTGGCGTTGAAGTGACCGACGATGCGCTGGGTGTGTTTGTCGGCGTCGAGGGCGTCCTCGATTTCACCACCCCTGGCGCGACAGTTGAATTTTCCGAGCTGGCGGCCCAGGCGCGCATTGTCCACGTCATCGGCACGACCGGCTGCTCGGCTGACGACGATGCCAGGATCCACGCAGCCGCGCGCCATGCGGTCGTCATCAAGTCCGGCAATATGAGCCTTGGCGTCAATCTTCTCAGCGTTCTCGTCAAGCAGGCGGCAAAGGCCCTCGGCGCGGACGATTTCGACATAGAAATTCTGGAGATGCATCACAAGCACAAGGTCGACGCGCCATCCGGCACAGCGCTGCTTCTGGGTGAGGCCGCAGCGGATGGCCGCGATATCGGCCTCGGCCAGCACAGCGTGCGGGTTCGCGATGGCCACACCGGCCCGCGCGAGGCTGGCGCGATCGGCTTTGCCGCCCTGCGCGGCGGTTCGGTGGTCGGCGACCATTCGGTGATCCTCGCCGGACCTGGCGAACGCATCACATTATCGCACCACGCTGAGGATCGCAGCATTTTCGCCCGCGGCGCCATCAAGGCGGCGCTTTGGGGCAAGGGCCGCAAACCCGGCTTCTATTCGATGCTCGACGTGCTCGGCCTCAACCCATAACGCTTGTCTCACAGGAGTAATCCCATGTCCGGAACCCTCGTCCTTGTCCGCCACGGCCAGAGCGAATGGAATTTGAAGAACCTTTTCACCGGTTGGCGCGATCCGGGCCTCACGGAACTCGGCCATCAGGAAGCGATCGACGCGGGCAAGCGCCTGAAGGCGAAAGGGCTTAAATTCGACATCGCCTATACGTCGGTTCTTTCGCGCGCGCAGGCGACGCTCGACCATATCCTGGAAGAAGTCGGACAGACAGGCCTTAAGACCATTCGCAATCAGGCGTTGAACGAGCGCGACTATGGCGATCTTTCCGGTCTCAACAAGGATGATGCCCGCGCCAAATGGGGTGAGGAGCAGGTTCACATCTGGCGCCGCTCCTATGACGTCTCGCCTCCCGGAGGCGAGAGCCTGCGCGATACCGGCGCCCGCGTATGGCCCTATTATCTCCACGACGTGCAGCCGCATGTCCTGCGTGGCGAGACCGTTCTCGTTGCCGCCCACGGCAACTCGCTGCGGGCGCTGATCATGGCGCTTGACGGCCTGACGGGCGAAGAGATCGTCTCGCAGGAACTCGCGACGGGCGTTCCGATCGTTTACAAGCTGAATGCGGACTCGACGGTCGCCTCGAAGGAAGTGCTGGCGGGCTGACCGGTCTGGAGCCGCCCATTCTTACGAGCGAAGGCTGGCGCTGCGCCGGCCTTTTTCGGCACCCAACGAGGCGCAAAGGGCGCGAAATTGCATAACGCGTTCTATTTAAACGCGAAGCGCTCTAAATGGATTGACAGACTCAAAGCCGCCCCTTACATGAGACCCCGCTGCCCAGATGGCGGAATTGGTAGACGCGCACGGTTCAGGTCCGTGTGCCGCAAGGCGTGGAGGTTCGAGTCCTCTTCTGGGCACCATTTCCCAATATTTCAATTTCGTTCGACGTTTGGCCGTTCGATGTCGTTAGGCCGACGTTGGGCTTCTGACCCAGGCGATCGGAACCACCGTGGAGCGCGGTCGCGGCCATTTGAACCGTTTGCGCATTTACCCGGCCATCTTAAATCGCTATATCTCATGGCATGACTGGAGCCCTCTTGCTTCAGTCGCTCGCTCGCAACGAGAGTGAAACGATGTCCGAAACGCGCCGCAAGCTGACGACCATCTTTTCCGCCGATGTCCAGGATTATACCCGGCTGATGCAGGCTGACGAGGAAGGCACCCTCGATACGCTGAAGCAATATCGCGACGCCATGGCGGGCCTCATCGCATTGCATGGCGGGCGCGTGATCAACACCTGGGGGGACGGCGTGATCGCCGAGTTCCCGAGCGTGGTCGAGGCCGTGCGCGCTGCGATCGACGTCCAGAACGAGCTTGCCGGCTATAATGGTGACCGCTCCGAAGATGACCGCATGCTTTTTCGCATCGGGCTCAATCTGGGCGACGTCATTGCCGAGGGCGAGGACATTTATGGCGACGGCGTCAACATCGCTGCGCGCCTGCAAGCGAGCGCTCGGCCGGGCGGCATCGTCATCTCGCATACGGTCTATGATCAGGTGCGCAACAAGGTTGCGGTCGGTTTTGATTTTCTCGGCGCGCTCAATGTGAAGAACATCGAAGAGGGCGTGCCGAGCTATGCGGTGCGTATCGGCGAATTCGGAAACGCTGACGCGCCGCGGCAGCCGGAAAGCCCCTACGGACGTGATGCCCGGCCAGCGCCCTTACAGTCAGTGCTAAGGGAGCCGTCCACGGCACAATCGGCGCCCCGGCGCAGCTTCGGCGTGCTCGCAGTGGTTGCCGCCATGCTCGCGGGCATCAATCTTCTAACATGGGAAGGTGAATTCTGGGCGCAGTGGCCGATCCTTGCCCTTGCCACGTTGGCGGCGCTGATCTGGGTGCGCGGGACAAGGATGATCGACCGCGGCATCGGCACATTGGCCGTCATCGGGCTCGGCCTTGCGGCCATCAATCTGTTCTCGTGGTCGGGCACATTTTGGGCCGTGTGGCCGATGTTTGCCCTCGCCGTCATTGCAGGGCTCAAATGGGCCATGCGCCGGCAGGGCGCAGCCCGTTCATAAGCCCTCAGGCATTTGCGCGGCGATAGAACGCCAGCGAAGCCGCCAGCATCAGCATGGCCCCGCCGCACACGCGATCGAGCCATAAGGCACCGGACCGGCGCAGAAAGCGCGCAGCGCGCGAACCGAGCATCGCATATCCGAACATCACCATGAAATCGATGGCGGCGAATGTCGCGGCCAATACCATGTATTGCGGTAGCTGCGGCAAAGCTGGATCCACGAATTGAGGCAGGAAAGCCGAGAAGAACAGGTAACCCTTGGGATTGGTGACCGCCACCGCGAAGCTTTTCAGGAACACTGACCGTACCGAAACGGATGTCGCGGGATGTGCAGTCATATTGGATAGTTCGAGCCTTCCCTTTGATCGGATCAGCACCACACCCAGAAAGGTGAGATAGGCGACGCCGATCCACTTGACGACGGAAAACCAGAACTCTGACGCCGCGAGTAGCGCGCCAAGGCCAAGCGCCACCGCGCCGATGAGGGCAAAGTCGGAAAGCACCGCCCCCGCCATGCCGAAACAGGCTGCCCTGGTGCCGAAGCGCGAGCCATTCGTCAGGGCGAGGATCACGGTCGGACCGGGCGTCGCAATGCCAATGAAGGCAACTACGGCAAATGCCAGGACTGTCAGATGTGTCATCTATCCCCCCATCGTTGGTTCTGTGTAAACACTCTCACAGCTGTTCAAATGTCAAGATCGCCGTTCGGATCGTCCGGTTTCGACGAGGCCGCGGATTGTCGCCTCACGCGGAAACGCACCGAAAAGTTCGGTTTTCAATTTCGTATCGACCTGCAATGATCCGAGCAAGCGCTCCGCATCGCGCGACCTGCCAAGCAGGCGCGCCATGGTAAGCAACAAGGAAGGGGGCATGGGGAAAAGCCTCGCCTTGACGCCCATGCCCTTGGCAAAAGCGCGCAGCAATTCAGGTGTCGATACGTCATTGCCATCGGCGAGAAGCACGGTTTTTCCCGCTGCAGCGGGCAGATGCGCGGCCTCGGCGATGATCGCCGCCAGGTGACCAACATTGAGCAGACTGCGCCGGTTGTCGACTGAAGCCAGCGGCAGCGGCACACCGGTTTTAACCAAGCGCATGAGACGCGCCAAATTGCCGGGATTGCCCGGACCGTAGACGAGGGCCGGGCGAAGAACCACAAGTTCCATGGCGCCTTGGCGGCAGATATCCTGCAGTGCCTGTTCCGCCTGCCATTTGCTCGTGGCGTAGGCACTGGCAGGTTGCGGCAGATCGGCTTCGGTAAAGGGGCGTTGCGAAAAATCGCCCATTACGCCTGCTGAACTCACGAAGACGAAACGCTTCACCTTCGCTGCGAGCGCCGCGCGCGCCAGCGCAATCGTGGCATCGACATTGGTGCGCCGGAAGAGCGGCTGCGAAGCGTCGGGAGATTCGCCCGTCTTGTGTGCGCGCGCTGCAAGATGGGCGACGACGCGGCAGCCGGATACAAGTGGCGACCAGTCGGAAATAGTGCTGATGTCGCCCACCTTATGCAACGACAAACGGGCGTGCGGTTGAAGTTCACTATGCAGCTCGGAACGTATCAGCCCCCGAACGCGCCAGTCACTGGCCAGCAACTGTCTTACGGTTTCACGACCCACAAAACCCGCCGCGCCCGTTACCAGAATTTCGTCTCGATTATCCATGCGGCGAGACTGCTTTGACGGCGCGCAATGTTCAATCCCCGCGCGCAATGATTCGAAGGTCAGAGCCGTTAGACTTTGGGATAATTGACGCTTTTATAACAGGGGGATAATTGTCGCCAACTCTGGAGGACTGCGTGGGAAGGAAGGCCCAGGCACAGCCATACAAAAATTCGTAGCGTTAAGACGCAGGGGGCCCTTATGGGGTACTCGCTGCGAAACATTAGATCCGCCTGTAGATTAAATCGATTTAAACAACGGCTTTCATACCTATTCATTTGGAGGAATTCATGACCATAACACGGACGCTGCTTGCCGGGCTGCTCGGCTGCACCATGCTTGCCGGATGCAACTCGGATGACAAGAAAGACGCCGACGCCGCAGGTTCCAGCACCTTTGCCAGTGATGTCGATGCGCTGAAACAAGACAATGCCAAGCTCAACGCCAAGGTTGGCGAGTTGCAGGCGGCCGCTGCCGGCACAGCCACGGTGAGCGTCACGGCTGGCAAACTGCAGGGCGATCTGGAAAAAGTTATAACCGACTTGGGCACCTTGCAGGCCAGGGCGAGCGCAGGCGAGGCCGAGGGCGGCGCGCTGGCCGGTGAGTTCAAATTGCTGCAGGACCGGGTTGCCGCGCTCACCACCGCCCTTTCCAACCTCGACAAGTCATCCGCCACCAAGCAACAGCTGGATACGCTCAACGCCGTCCTTTCCGCCCTCGACAAGTCGTCCGCGACCAAGGAACAACTGGACACGCTCAGCGCCAGCCTTGCCGGACTGAAGACCACCCTTGGGGCCGATATTGCCGCGCTCGACCAGAAGTCAGCCACTAAGGAACAACTCGACACGCTCAACGCCAGCCTTGCCGGACTAAAGACTACCCTTGGCGCCGACATTGCCGCGCTCGACCAGAAGGCAGCCAGCAAGGAACAGCTCGACAAGCTGGCATCGGATCTTAGCGCATTGACGACGAACCTCACGACCTTGTCCGATCTGCAGCAGGCCGATCACAAGCTGACCGTTTCTGCCGCCGCCTCCAAGATCAGCACCATCGACTTTCCGGCCGCTTCCGACCGCCTGAATGCGGCTGACGCAGCCCGCCAGCCTTTCGCCGCGCTGCTGCCGCGCATCGATCAGACAATGAAGGATATCGCCGCGGTTCAGGCCGTTGCCGGCATTTCGGCCGACGACAAGGCCAAGATCGCCGAATTCGCCACGCAGACAACAGCGATCAATGACGACTTCACGAAATCGCTCGCCGAATTCGACAAGGGCATCAGCGACGCACGCGTGCTGACCGAAAAGGTCAGCGCCGCGCTTGCCAGCGGCGATACGGAGACCGCGGCCAAGCTTTCCGCCGAACTCGAAGCACTGCCGAAGACCCTCGAAACCCTCGCCAAGAACATCGCCGACACCACGGCAGCGCTCGACAAGCGCCTGGCGCCCTATTCGGGACCATGGGAAGAGAGCCTCGAATTCCTGCGCCCCCGCTCCGACGCGCCGCTGACGAAATATGTCAATCTCTACATAGGTACCTCGACCAACGGCGATAGCGGTTTCTCGGGCAATCTCAGCCCGAGCGCGCAATTGCCATTCGGCTGGGTCAATTTCGGCCCTTCCATGACCCGTGCAGGCTTCAACGGGTCAGGCGGCTACCAGTACAATTCGAGCACTATCCCTTACTTTTCGATAAAGCATCTCAACGGTCCCGGGTGCACGAACCACGGCGAAGTCGCAATGCTGCCCAGCAACTCGACTTCCACGATGAGCGGTTCGTTTGGTCCAGTCTTTGACCGGGCCAATGAACTCGCCCAACCGGGGTACTACAAGGTCAAGTTCAACGTCACCAACATCACAACCGAGCTGACCGCCACGCAGCGTACCGGTATGGTGCGTCTCACCTATGACAACAAGGACAAGGCCTTCCTGCATTTTGATGCGCGCGTCAATTCGCAGAATCGCTCGGGCGTTCCGGCAGACATGGTCGAACTGACCCTCGACGCCAGCGGCAAATCCATATCGGGCAAGACGGTCGTCTCCGCCTTCTGCGCGCCCTGGGGCGGGGGTTGGAACCAACCGGTTTATTTCTACGCGACCTTCGACAAGCCCCTCAAGCCTGCGGCCGATGGGGTCAACGTCGTTACGGCGAACAAGACCGTCGCCCTTCAGTTTGATCTGAGCGACGCCGACAAAACCGTGCAGGTCAAGATCGGCACCTCGTCCGTCAGTACCGCCAATGCCAAGCTCAATGTGGTTGGCGATGCCCAGTTCAAGGGCGAAAATCCCGGCTGGTCCTTCGACGATACTCGCAAACTGGCAGATGATACCTGGAACAAGCGTCTCAACACAATCCAGATCGATCTTGCCAAAAGCGATCCCGCCAAACTGACGGAAAATCAAAAGAACAAGATGGTGCAGTTCTATTCCGCCCTGTACCGCGTATTCGGCGGTCCGACGGTTTATAGCGACGTTAATGGCGAATATCGCAGTTTCCGCCAGGCAAAGGTCAAGGACGCCTCCGGCCAGGACGTGTGGCCGGCGTACGATGACGAGTCGAACGGAAAGAAGGTTTTGAACACCCCGATTCCCGCGCGCGAAACCGCAAAAGTCTCGGACTACACGTACAAGAAGGCCGACGGCACGACGGGCGGCTACAAGACCCACTATTCCGGTTTCTCGACATGGGACACCTATCGCACGCAGGCGCCGTTCCTGGCGCTCGTAGCGCCTGACGAGGCCAGCGAGATGATGCAGTCGCTGGTGGCGATCGCCAAGCAATGCGGTGCCTTTCCGCACTTTGCCGACGGCTCCGATGACGCATGGGCAATGTCGGGCGACAGCTCGATCACCATCGTATCGGGATCCTATGCCTTCGGTGCGAAGAGCTTCGACCTTGCCAGCGCGGCAAAGTTCTTCAAGCAGGCGACTTTCGATCCGAACAGCGCCTGCAACAACAAGCGCAGCTATAATACCGGCACCTGGACGACGGAAGCGCAGACGCAACACTATTTTACGAATGGCTATTTTGCAGACACCGCTGTCTCGACGGTGGATAGCGCCATCCACGACAGGTCGGCTGCCGCCTTCCTCAAGGGTATCCCTGCCTCTGCGCTCGCCGATTCGGGCGCAACCGCAGCTGATATCACAGCGCTCTTGGCTCGCGCGTCCAACTGGACGAATGTCTTCGACACCACATCGAAGACGCTCAAGGACCGCGCCGCGGTGACGGTAGATGCTGGGGTGGTGACGAAAGGACCATTCAAGGAAGGCATCAAATTCCACGAAGCCACAGAACCCAACTACTTCTGGTCTTTTGGGCACGCCTGGTCTGATCTGATCAACAAGCTCGGTACCGACCGATCTACCGCCAAGCTCGCAGCAATGACCAGGTTGAACACGCTGTTCTCTTTGACGCCCGACCTGTCCGGTCCGGAGCCGAGCTCGAGACAGCTCAATGGCGGCGAAAGCTCCACCAATTACTACGTCGGCAACGAGATGGCCTTCTCCGCACCATGGGCCTACAACTGGGCTGGATCGCCGAAGCACGCGCAATATGTGTTGAAAACCATTCTCGACAAGAACTTTTCCAACGATCCCGGCGGTCTTCCAGGCAACGACGACCTCGGCGCATTGACGAGCTGGTACGTCTTCGCGGCACTCGGCATCTATCCCATCATTCCTTCCGAGCCCGGCTTTGCCGTGTCCACGCCCCAGTTCGACGGCATCAGCTTCTGGATGCCCAACGGCAAGAAGCTTCGCTTCACGACAGGCGGCAAGAGCGCCCTTCTCGACGATGTCCGCTTCATCCAGGACATGAAGCTCAACGCCACCACGTATCAAGGTACCTGGCTGCCGCTCGACAAGATCAAGGATGGCGGGCAGCTGACCTACACCCTGTCCAAGACCCCGACGGGATGGGGCGAGGGTGAAGCTCTCACGCCGCCTTCGGGCCCGGCCGGCGATTACTCGAAGCCGACGGCCAATCCGGTGCCCGGCGTTCAGGTCATCCAGTAGGAAGCTCTATGGGGCCGCTTCGGCGGCCCCGCTTGCTCCTTTCGCATCCTCGATCGCTTCAGGCGTCGGAAAGCCCGGTACCTGTTGTCCGCATCTGAAAATTTTGATGGCAGCATCTACGCTTCAAGGTTAGGTTGTACCCCGAGGTGGCACGGTTGTTCGACCGCGACCTGCCTCGTGGGAAAACACCAAACAATCGAAGGCTGAGGGTGCACCAGGAAGTCGCATTGATCGCAACCGTTGCCGTCGGCTTCGTGTTCGCCGCCATCCTCGGCTATGCCGCGGACAGGCTGCGCCTTCCGCCCCTCGTCGGTTATCTCGTTGCTGGCATCCTCATGGGGTCCTACACGCCTGGCTTCATGGCGGATGCGTCGCTGGCCGGCCAACTCGCGGAAATGGGCGTCATTTTGCTGATGTTCGGTGTGGGCCTGCATTTTTCCGCAGCTGATCTCCTGGCCGTGCGCGGCATTGCCGTGCCGGGTGCGCTTGGCCGTATCGTGCTTGCGACCCTGCTCGGCATGGGCCTTGCGTCTCTATGGGGCTGGGGTATCGGAGCCGGGCTGGTCTTCGGTCTCAGCCTGTCCGTTGCCAGCACGGTCGTGCTCCTGAAGGCGCTGGAGGAGCGCAATCTGATCGAATCCGTCGGCGGCCGCGTGGCCGTTGGATGGCTCATCGTCGAAGATCTGGCGATGGTGCTGGCTCTCGTGCTCTTGCCTGCCTTTGCAGAAGTCCTGGGCGGCCATGCCGCCGCCCATGCGGCCAGCGATCTTTCGATTGCCGCAACGATTTCCATCACCTTGCTCAAGGTTGCCGCCTTTACCGGCATCGCCGTCTTTGTCGGGCCGAAGGTCGTGCCATGGCTTTTGACGCTGGTTGCCCGCACCGGCTCCTCTGAACTCTTCACCTTGTCCGTGCTCGCCCTCGCCCTCGGCATCGCCTACGGGTCCGCGGCAATCTTCGGCGTTTCCTTCGCGCTCGGCGCCTTCTTTGCCGGCGTCGTCATGAGCGAATCGCGCCTCAGCCACCGTGCCGCCGCCGATTCCCTGCCGCTGCAAAATGCGTTTGCCGTTCTGTTCTTTGTTTCCGTCGGCATGCTCTTCGATCCCTCGATCATCGTGCGCGAGCCGATCGCGGTGATCGCCGTTCTGGTGTTGATCATCATCGGCAGATCGCTGATCGCCTTTTTGGTAGTGCTCGTGCTGCGCTACCCCTTGGGCATGGGCGTGCGCATATCCACCGGTCTCGCCCAGATCGGTGAATTTTCCTTCATCCTTGCCGGACTTGGCGTCACGCTCGGCTTGCTTCCACGCGAGGGTCAGGACCTGATCCTCGCCGGGGCGATCCTGTCAATCACGCTCAACCCGCTGGTATTGCTCGCCGGTGAGGCCATCCAGAAGAAGCTCCAGGCAACCTGGCCAACAGCGTATGCAACGTACGGCAAGGTGAAGTTTGAAAAGCTTAACCACGCGGTCGAGCAGATTCGCGCCGCCAATGACGAGCGCAACCGGCAGCACCAGCTGGAGATGCAGCAGCTTTGCGAGACATTTCCGCTTTTCTCCCAAGTCGACGAGAATTCGCAGGAGGAACTCTTGCTGCTGTTCCGGCCGAAATCCGCATCACCCGGCGAGCGCGTTCTGCGCAAGGGTGATCGTCCGGACGGGCTCTATTTTATTGCTTCCGGCGCGGTCGAGGTTGAGCTGGCGGATGACAATGTCCGGCTCGACGCCGGCGCTTTTTTTGGCGAGATGGCGCTCCTCAGCGGCGGCAGACGTACGGCAGATGTTATTGCCGTCGACTTTTGCGCATTCCTCGTGCTTGAGCGCCGCGACTTCAACGTCTTTATGTCCCGTCACCCGGCACTGCGCAAGGCCGTGAGCAACATGGCGCGCGAGCGTGCGGAAATGAACGTCTCCCGCCGCAAACGGGACGACCAGTCACTCGATGTGACCTGAACCAGCCCGCGCCTTCTACAAGTTCTCGACCCGAAAGGTCCACGCGGTGCTATGATGCGGGCAACGCTAACATGACGCATTGAAACTGCTACCCTCTCCAACTAATATATTAATTCAACCTGGAGAATTTCATGGACACGCTTACCGCCCCTCGTCATTTGCGGCTGCACGCCAGCGACAACGTCGTCGTTGCCGTCGACTCGTTTCAGGCCGGGCAAAAAATCGAGGGCGTCACGGTTGCCGATCGGGTGCCGCGCGGCCACAAACTGGCATCGCGTGTCATCGCCGAGGGCGAGCCCGTGCGCAAGTTCGGCCAGATCATCGGCTCGGCATCGAAGCTGATCGAGCCTGGCCAATGGGTGCACGAACATAATCTGAACTATAGCGATTTCGTACGTGAGGCGGATGCTGGCCACGCGCCGCACGGGAGCGGTCTGCTGCCGCTGACTGAGCGCGCCACCTTTGAGGGCTTCCGCCGCGCCAATGGCCGTGCCGGTACGCGCAACTATATCGGCGTCCTTACCTCGGTGAACTGCTCGGCCTCCGTAGCGCGGTTCATCGCCGAGGCGGTGCGCAAGTCAGGGCTTCTCGATGAATATCCAACGATCGATGGCATCATACCACTCGTGCATGGCGGCGGCTGCGCCATGGATACGAACGGCGAAGGCTACGAAGTTCTGAAGCGCACGCAGTGGGGCTACGCCACCAACCCGAATATCGGCGCCGTGCTCATGGTCGGGCTCGGCTGTGAGGCATTCCAGATCGGTCGCTGGAAAGAAACGTATAATATCGTTGAGAACGACAGGTTCCGCAGCCTGACGATCCAGGAAGTGGGCGGCACCCGCAAGACGATGGAAGCGGGCATTGCCGCCGTGCGTGACATGCTGCCCGTCGCAGCGAACGTTCGGCGCGAAACCATTCCCGCCTCGGAACTCATGCTCGCTTTGCAGTGCGGTGGGTCCGACGGATATTCCGGCATTACCGCCAATCCCGCCCTCGGCGCTGCGGTTGATCTCCTCGTCAAGCATGGCGGTACGGCGATTCTTTCCGAAACGCCGGAGATCTACGGCGCCGAACATCTCCTCATCGAGCGCGCCTCGAACCCGCAGGCGGTCGAGCGGCTGCAATCCATCATTGCCTGGTGGGAGGATTATACCGCCCGCAACAAGATGGAGATGAACAACAATCCGTCGCCGGGCAACAAGGCCGGTGGTCTCACCACTATTCTCGAAAAGTCGCTTGGTGCTGTTGCGAAGTCGGGCACGTCGCCGCTCGAGGCCGTCTACGGCTATGCCGAGCCCGTCACTTCCCATGGGCTCGTCTTTATGGATACGCCCGGCTACGACCCCGTTTCAGCGACAGGACAGGTTGCCGGCGGCGCCAATGTACTTGCCTTCACCACCGGGCGCGGCTCGGCCTATGGCTGCAAGCCAACGCCTTCGATCAAGCTTGCCACCAATACGCCGATGTACAACCAGATGATCGAGGACATGGACATCAATTGCGGTGACATTCTCGACGGTGTCTCTATCGAGGCGAAGGGCCAGGAAATCTTCAAACGGGTTCTAAAGGTTGCTTCCGGCGCGCCGAGCAAGTCCGAACAGCTCGGCTATGGCGATGCGGAATTCGTGCCCTGGCAGATTGGCGCAACGATGTAGCCGACAAGGCTTCGAGATTGAAACAAAAACGGGAGCCAATGGCTCCCGTTTCCTTTCGTCCCTGCCTCTACGGTCAGGCGGCTGTTTGCTGATGCTTGGCGCGCGCCACGATCTGCGTCGGGTTGACGAAGCGCAGTGCGATGAGCAGCCAGACCAGCGTCGTGATCATGTAGACCACTGCCATGGCGTCGATCGATTGCACGGCGCGAACGCCCGACGCAAACACCGAATAGTAGAGCGCGACGACGAGTGTCTGGCTCGTCGGCCCGGCGGTCAGGAACGTCAGCTCGAACATTGCGACGGTGCGCACGAGCACGAGAAGGAGAGCCGCAAGGATACCCGGCAGAAGCATCGGCAGGAGAACGTGGATGAAGAGCTGGAACGTTCCCGCACCGAAGACGCGTGCGGCGGCTTCGATCTTGGGATCGATCTGTTCGATGAACGGGATCATGACCAGAATGACGAAGGGCACTGTCGGCACGAGATTGGCGAGGACCACGCCCCAGAACGTGCCACCAACGCCCGCCTGATAAAGCACCGTTGCGAGCGGAATACCGAAGGTGATTGGCGGGACCAGCAGCGGCAACAGGAAGAGCAGCATGACCAGTTTCTTGCCGGGAAAATCCCTGCGCGCCAGCGCGTAGGCTGCGGTCACGCCGAGTATCCCCGACAAGGCGACCACGGCGAATACGATCTGGAAGGTGACAAGCAGGACGTCGCCGAGCTGGAACTCGGTCCAGGCGGTGAAATACCACTTCGTGGTCCATCCGGCCGGGAGCCAGGTGCCGAGCCAACGGGTGGCGAAGGAGGAGAAGATCACGGTGGTGATCATCGCAAGGAGATTGAGGACAAAGAAGCCCACCAGTACCCAAACGGCGGTGATCCAGAGCTTTGCAGCAATTGTTGTGTCGCGGATCATGGATCAGCCCTTTCCGCCGGCGGTCGAGCCGCGATAGAACATGTTGCGAATGACGAGAATGGCGACGACGATCAACAGCTGCACAGCCGCCATGATCATGGCGATCGCCGATGCCATCGAATAATCATACTGCTCGAATGCCGCCTGGTAGGCCGCAATCGAAATGACGCGCGTCGGTCCGGCAGGCGCGCCCAGCAAGACTGCGGAAGGAAACACCGCGAAGGCCTGGACGAAGGACAGGCAGAAGGCGATGGCAAGGCCGGGAACCAGCAGCGGCAGCATGACATGGCGGAAGCGCTGCCAGCTGCTTGCGCCGTGTGTGGCGGCAGCCTGTTCCAGCGCCGGGTCGATGCCCGATACGTAGGACAGTGTCAGCAGGAACGTGAACGGGAAGCCGGTGATGATCAGCGACGCGAACACGCCCCAGTAATTGTTGGTGAGCTTGAGCGGCCGGTCGATCATGCCGAACTGGATGAGGGTGCGGCTAAACCAGCCTTGCGGGCCGAGATAGTTCAGGAGCCCTTCGGCGACGAGCACGGTGCCTAATGTGACCGGAAGAACCAGGATTGTCGTCAAGAGCCGCTGATGCTTCAGCAGCCGCACCCGCAGGGCAACCGGAATGGCGATGGCGATGCTGATGATCGTCACCGGTACGGCGAGCCACAGCGTGGTGAGGATCGTATAGTAGAGAAACGGGTCGGAGAAAAACTTCTGATAATTGCCAAAGAGGCCGCCTTCCTTTGGCGTGAAGGAAAGGACCAGGCCATAGATGAAGGGATAAACGAATACGGCCAGCAAGAACAGGAATGCCGGCAGGACCAGAAGCGTAACGCCATCAATGCCGCGCACCGCCAGCCGCTGGCGCAGCGGCAGGCGATACTCGGACGGAGAGGAGGATGCGGTAATGCTCGCCATGGCCGTCACGCCGCAAAAGCCAGCGCACGCGCCGGATCGACTGACAGCCAGATGGAACTGCCGAGTTCTGCGGTATGGCCGGCGTGGAAAACAAGTTCTAGACCGCCAGCGGTGCGCGCCGTCCCGACAAATTCGCGGCCGCGATACTCGATCGTCTCAACCACCGCCTCGACAGTCTGCGCCGACTTTTCGCCGGCAACGACATCGTCGGCACGGGCGGCAATGACGGCCGTATCTCCGGGCTTCAGGGATGAACGGGCGGTGCCGGTCAAGGTCGCATTGCCGACGGTGACGGTTGCGCGGTCGCCTTCCTTGGCGACGACTTTGCCGGTCAGGCGGTTGCGGTAACCCATGAATTCGGCGACATCCAGATGATCGGGGCGCTCGTAGAGATCGCTTGGGACGCCAACCTGCCTGATCTCTCCGTCGCGCAGGACCACGACGCGATCAGCCAAGGACAAGGCCTCATCCTGGTCGTGGGTAACGTAGATCGTGGTTGCGCCAAGCTGATTGTGAATGCGGCGTATTTCGGCGCGCATTTCGAGCCGGAGCTTGGCATCCAGATTCGACAAGGGTTCGTCCATTAGGACGAGCGGTGGTTCGATGACGATGGCGCGCGCGATGGCAACGCGCTGCTGCTGGCCACCCGACAACTGGCCCGGCAGCTTGTGGCCCTGACCTTGCAGGCGCACGAGATTGAGTGCCTCTTCGACCCGCTTGTCGATCTCGGCCTTCGCGACTTTGCGCATCTTCAGGCCGAAGCCAATGTTCTGGCGCACCGTCATGTGCGGGAACAGGGCATAGTTCTGAAACACCATGCCGAACCCGCGATCCTCGGGCTTCAAGGTGTCGATGCGCTTGTCGTCGATGAATATGCCGCCGCCCGTGGTTGCCAGGAGCCCGGCGATGCAGTTGAGCGCCGTCGACTTGCCGCAACCTGAGGGGCCGAGGAGGGCAATGAATTCCCCCTTGCGAATGGAAAGCGAGACACTCTTCAGCGCGTTATGCGCACCGAAGGCACGGCTCATTTGATCGAGACGAATTTCGCGAAATGGCGATGATGCAAGCAGCATCTGGAAACCTCATGGCTGTGCGCGGTCCGACATCGCCGGGCCGCGCCGATGAAACAATAAATTATGACTTCTTGGCTGCGACTTCCTCATCCCAGCGCCGGAATGCCACCACCATCGACGATGGTTCGAGCGGAACCTCGATCGGGTTGTTGGCAATCCAGTCGGCATATTCCTTACGGCCAAATTCGGCGATCGCGTCCTGGCTTTCCTGCGGCGCCATTGAAAGCGGCACGTCCTTCACCGCCGGACCCGGATAGAAGTAGCCCTGGTCGTAGGTGTAGGCCTGTTGCTCGGGCGTAAGCAGGAAGCTCATGAGATCGAGGAGCACCGCAACCTTCTCATCTGCGACGCCTTTCGGGACGCACATGTAATGCGCGTCGGCGACCCAATGGAAGCCCTTGAGCGGAGCAACTGCGGCTTCCTTCGGAACAACGCCGAGGACGCGCGGGTTGATATCCCAGCCAGTCGTCGACACCGTCATGTCGCGCGTACCTTCGCCGAGTTCCTTCATCAGCGCGCCGGTGCCTGTCGGGTAGTATTCGATATATTGGCCGAGTTCCTTGAGGTAAGCCCACGTCTTGTCCCAGCCCTTGACGGGATCGCGCGGATCGCTATCGCCAAGAAGGTAGGGCAGTCCCATCAGGAAGGTCCGGCCTGGACCGGAATTTGCCGGACGAGCATAAAGGAACTTGTTCGGGTTCTCCTTGGCCCACGCCAGCAATTCTTCGGCTGTGGTCGGTACCTTCTTCACCCGATCCGGCATGTATTCAAGCAGCGGCCCCGAGGGGTAATAGGTAACGACGACGCCATGGTCCTTGCCGAGCGCCAGCATGCGATGAGCCGGTTCGAGATAGATTTTCGCAAGATCAGGCAGCGATGCAGCGTGATCCGGGAGGAGCTTGATCCATAGATCCTGTTCGAGGCCAGCGGAGAGCGCGTCCGTACCGGTGAGCACGAGATCGATATCGAGCCGATTGGCCGCCTGCTGCGCCTTGATCTTGCCGGGCAGTTCCGGTGCCGGCGCCTTGGTAAAGGTGATCTTGGAAACCAGTTCCGGTTTCGCCTTCGCATAGTTCTCGATTGCGGCCTGCGTCAATGCAAGGTTGCCGGCAACGTCAGCGACGTTGATCGCGACCGGCGAAGTCGGCAGTGCCAGCTTCGACTGGGCAAAGAGCCGCGTGGCGGGTAGCGCGGCGACTGCTGCCAGACCGCCAATGGCCTGTCTGCGTGTAATGCGGATCATACTATTCCTCCCTTTTGATTTCCCAATGTCCTGCGGTGAGACTGCGACCGGCTTCCCGAACCGGCCTGTTTTGAGATTTGATATATTAATCTATCAGATCAGGATAGCAAGGCTTTAGTCTCTTACAGTTTTTGCTACAGTCAGAGCGGCGCCATCGCGCAGCAGTTGTTCCAGTGCCCCGCCAACGGCGCGGCGAAACTCATCATTGTCCGCAAGGTCTTTGCCAAAAATCTGCTGCATCCCTAGATAGGCGTCGAGCAGGTCAGCGGCCGAGGTTTTGCCGTGCGTGCGTTGGCGGAAATCGTTTGCCAGCGGATCACGAACGTCGATCGTCTGTCCGCGCTCGTCTATCCCCGTGGCGTAGCGCATCCAGGCCGCGACGCCGAGCGCCAGCCGTTTGAAGGGCTGGCCCTGTTCGATGCGCTTGCGGATCGTGTTCAACAGCCGCTGCGGCAGTTTTTGCGAGCCATCCATGGCGATTTGCCATGTGCGGTGGCGCAGAGCCGGATTGCGGAAGCGCTCGCGCAGCTGCGCCTTATAGGACCAAAGGTCGAAGCCTGAAAGCGGCGGCAGGGTCGGCGTAATCTCTTCGTCCATCATCGCTTCGATGAAGGCAGAAAAGCCTTCCGCCTCCATCACGTCGGATACTGTCTCGTGCCCAGCAAGATAGCCGAGATAGGCGAGAGTCGAGTGACTGCCGTTAAGGAGGCGCAACTTCATCAATTCGAACGCATCGACGTCTTCAACGAAGGTGACGCCGACGTTCTCCCATGCGGGACGTCCGGATGGGAAGTCGTCCTCCACTACCCATTGCGTAAACGGCTCGGTCATGATCGGCCACGCATCGCGCAGCCCGGTCGCCTGCTCGACGATTGCGCGATCCGTGTCGGTGGTTGCCGGAACAATGCGATCAACCATTGTCGAAGGAAAAGCGACGCTTTCGCGGATGAACGCCGCCAGATCAGGATCGCGCAATTCGGCAAAGCGCAGGACGACCCGCTTGAGGGTTTCGCCGTTCGCCGGAAGATTGTCGCACGACAGGAGCGTAAACGGCTCTGTCCCGTTTTCACGCCGGCGCGCGAGTGCCTCTACGATGAAACCAATCGCCGAACGCGGCGCAGCGGGATGCGCAAGGTCGTGGATGATATCCGGGTGACTTTCGTCGAGCGAGGCCGTCGCGGGCGCATAGCAATAGCCCTTTTCCGTTACCGTCAGCGAGACGATCTTGACGGAAGGTTCGACCATTGCCGACAGAACGGCTTGCGGATTTTCAGGCGCCACAAAAACGCTGGTGATACTGCCAACAACACTGAAGCGATCGCCGCTGCCATCACGGACGGCAACCGTATAGAGGCCGTCCTGCGGTTGCAGCGCATCTCGCGTGTCGGCACTGCGCAACGAAACACCGAGGGTGCCCCAGCGATTGTCGCCGCTCGCCAGCACGGCATCGGTATAGACTGCCTGATGGGCGCGGTGGAACGCGCCAATACCAAGGTGCACAATCCCGGTATTCATCTGATTTCGATCGTAAACCGGCCTTTGCACATCCTTGGCGAGGCGAGCCAGCGTGGCAGCGGACAGTTGATTTTGCTCGGTCATGTCCATTCCTAAAGCTTGTATGCCTGCTTCGCGAGGCGGTAGGAAAGGTCGACCGCCACCTCCTGCGCCTCGTCCTCATCAAGTCGATGATCGGCGACAAGGCGGGCGAGAAATGCGCAATCGACGCGGCGCGCCATATCGTGGCGGGCAGGGATCGAAAGATAGGCGCGCGTGTCGTCGTTAAAGCCCACGGTATTATAGAAACCGGCGGTTTCGGTCGTCAGTTCGCGGAAGCGGCGCATGCCTTCCGGACTGTCGTGGAACCACCAGGCCGGTCCGAGGCGCAAGGCCGGATAATGCCCGGCAAGCGGCGCTAGTTCGCGGCTATAGCTTGTCTCGTCGAGCGTGAACAGAATAAGCGTCAGCCGCGGATCGTTGCCGAATGCATCGAGCAAGGGCTTCAGCTCTTCCACGTAGCCGGTGGCGCGCGGAATGTCGGCGCCCTTGTCCGGTCCGAAGCGGCCGAAAATTTCCGGATTGTGATTGCGGAAGGAGCCGGGGTGGACCTGCATGACCAGGCCGTCCTCAACGCTCATACGTGCCATCTCGGTCAGCATCTGTGCGCGGAAGAGTTCTGCATCGGCAGCAGAGGCTCCTTGCAAAACGCGATCGAACAGGCTCGCAGCCTCCGCCGGTGAAAGATTTGCCGTTCGGGCCGTCGGGTGGCCATGATCAGTGGATGTGGCGCCCCGCGCCTTGAAATAAGCGCGGCGCAGGCGATGCGCTTCGAGGTAGCCGGCATAGTCGAGACTAACGCCAGCCAGCGCGACGAAATTTTCCACATTCGAGCGAAAAGCCGGCTGCGCGGCATCGACGACCGCATCGGGCCGGTAGGCCGGGACAACGCGGCCATCCCAACCTGAACGCAGGATCGCATCGTGTGCGGAAAGATCATCTGTCGCCGCGTCGGTGGTCGAAATGACCTCGATGCCGAACTGCTTGTAGAGCGCGCGCGGGCGCATGGCCGGATCAGTCAGGCGTTCGGCGATACGGTCGTAGAGCGTGTCCGCATTCTTTTCACTGAGCCGTTCATCGATACCGAAAACTGTTTCGAGCGCATGCTCGAACCACAGGCGGGAAGGCGTTCCCCGGAACAGGTGAAAATGCCGCGCGAACGTTTGCCAGATGGTGCGTCCGTCCGCCTCGACGGCCCCGCCATCCTTTCTCGGAACGCCAAGCGTTTCGAGGCGCACGCCTTGTGAGTAAAGCATACGAAAAATATAGTGATCTGGCTTGACGAAGAGGCTTGCCGGATCGGGGAATGCTTCATCATCCGCGTACCAGCGCGGGTCAGTATGGCCGTGCGGGGAGACAATGGGCAACTGCTCAACGGTCTCGAACAAGCGCCGCGCGATGCCGCGCGCGTCAGGCTCGATTGGAAACAACCGGTCGGGGTTGAGGGCCATTCTTCAACTTCCTTGCTGCGTCATACAATACCGGGACCCAGTGGCGCCAAAGCTTGGTGCCGATGCCCGCGAGGCCATTATCTTCAGAGATTTGCCGGTATTGGCCTTGGCGAACACTAGAGAATAATATATTAGTATGTCAACACCGATCGCGCGTGGAATGTCTCGCCGCTGCGGATCGAGGATCTAGGAATTTGGGTGGAATTCCATCATTGAGGGTTGAAGGATCCAAAATGAGGAAATGGAGCGCTTGAATGGCAGCAAAGCAGGCGGGAGAAAAAAGCGTCGTCCTTTTGGCGTCCGAGACGATCGTCACGCCCGGCGCTACCAATGTGCGGCCCGTTCGGCATGGGGGAGCAGCGCCTGTTGCCCGGGTCACCACGGCGACAGCCATTTATCGCGAACTCCATGCAGCCATCGTTTCGATGGAGATGACGCCCGGAACGCCGCTGAACGAAAAGGTGCTCACCGAACGCTTCGGTGTCAGCCGGACGCCGGTTCGCGAGGCGCTGATCCGCCTCGTTGAGGATGGCCTTGTCGACGTGTTTCCCCAGTCCGGAACCTTTGTTGCGCGCATTCCTGTTGCGCTGATACCTGAGGCTGTCGTCATCCGGCAGGCGCTCGAAGGCGCGACCGTGGAGCGGGCTGCATCGCGAGCGACCGCGAAGGACGTTGAACGTCTGGACGAGGTTCTGGCGCGGCAGCAATTCTTCGCCGACCGCCAGAACATGGGCGCATTCCACGAAGCCGACGAGGCCTTTCACGAGGCAATAGCCGCCATTTCAGGACATCCCGGCATCTGGCGCTACCTGAAGCCGGTGAAGGTACAGATCGACCGGGCGCGGCGCATGACCCTTCCCGCTCTGGGGCGCATGGAACACGTGCTTTCAGAGCACCGGATCATCCGCAATGCCATTGAGGCCCATGATGTGGAGGCAGCTTGCGCTGCCATGCGGAAGCACCTCGACGCCGTCATCCCCGATGTCGACGAATTGAGAAAAAGCCACCCGGAATCGTTCATCTGATCCGGACGAGATAAAACACACCACGGAGGAATGCATGCGTCAGGGATGGCGATGGTTTGGCCCGAAGGCGGGCGTGTCGCTGGATAATGTGCGTCAGGCCGGGGCGACCGATATCGTCTCCGCGCTGCACGACGTACCGATCGGCGAAGCCTGGACCACCGCTCAGGTTCAAGAGCGCAAGTCCATGATCGAATCGACACCGGACGGCCGCTCGCAGCTGACCTGGTCAGTGGTCGAAAGCATTCCAATTCCCGACGCCGTGAAACGGACCGGCGGGACGGCGAAGAACGAAATTGCCGCATGGATCGCCAGCATGGAAGCTCTGGCGGCCAATGACATCAAGGTCATCTGCTACAACTTCATGCCCGTTGTTGACTGGTGCCGCACCGAACTCGACTACGTCACGCCGACCGGGTCCACGGCGATGCGTTTCGACCACGACATGTTCGCTGTGTTCGATCTGCACATCCTGCAACGCAAGGGTGCCGCAAGTGAGTACTCGCAAGCCGACCAGGAGATCGCAGCCGAGCTCTATGCCGGCATGGGCGCACAGGAAATCGCTGATCTTACCCGCAATATCGCCAGCGCCCTTCCCGGCTCGACCACCGAGCCGCTGACGATCCCGGCGTTCCGCGACAAGCTGGAGGCCTATTCGGGTATCGATGCGAACAAGCTTCGCCAGCACCTCATCGAGTTCCTGCTGGCCGTGACACCCGTCGCCGATGATCTCGGCGTCAAGCTGACACTGCATCCCGACGATCCACCGCGCCCGCTGTTCGGGCTTCCGCGCATCGCCTCGACGGAGGCGGATTATGCCGCGCTGTTCGAAGCGGTGCCTTCGCCCGCCAACGGCATGTGCTATTGCACGGGCAGCCTTGGCGTGCGCGCCGGCAACGATCTGCCCGCAATCGCCCGGCGCTTTGCCGAACGCATTCACTTTGCCCATCTGCGGGCAACGACGCGCGAGGGGGACGGGCGCACCTTCCACGAGGCAGCGCATCTCGAAGGCGACGTCGATATGGTGGCTGTCTTGCGCGAACTCCTTGCCGAGGACCGCAAACGCGACAAGTCGCGCAGCATCATCTTCCGCTCGGACCATGGTCACCGCATGCTCGACGATCTCAACAAGGAGGTGACCCCTGGCTACCCTGCCATCGGCCGCTTGCGCGGCCTTGCCGAACTTCGGGGCATCATTCACGCCCTTGATCCACAAGCTCTCGTCTAAAAGCGATCACTTTTTACCAAATATTGCGCCCCGGCTTTCCCAAGCCGGGGCGTTCTAGTTCTTTATAGTTAATCCATTTTAACCATATTCATGAGTCGGCTCGTCCTGCTGGGCAAATAGAGCGCAATAATCCGGTGAATATCCATCACATTATCGCCATATTTTGCCTAACAGGCAGAATACGTTTCCCATAGAGAAGCATTTCCGATCACGTTTTGAATCATATTAAGACAAGCTTTTTTAGTAACTTGGCTGCTCGTTACGGCTCATCTCGACCGATCTTGCTTTGGCGGGCCACCTCAGGGCCACATTTCTCCAAAATAGAAGCAATTACTCGCTCACGCCGTGATCTACTTGCCCGGGGGTCAATCTTCAATGCGTGTGTCTTCAGTCCGGCAGTTCTGCCGCGGGCTACCACAAGTGCGAACATCACCATGGTATCTATCGCAAGCATCCGCACCGTCCTTTCGGCATCGGTGCTATTCCTCATGCTCGGCGCCGTTTCAGCACATGCAGGCTCAGCCTGCGGCGGCGCATCCTGGTATGCCTTGCGTTCCAAGACTGCATCCGGCGAACGGATGAACCCATCCGATTTGACCGCCGCTCACCGCACCCTGCCCTTCGGCTCGAAGGTCAAGGTTACCAATCAGCGCAATGGTCGTTCCATTGTCGTGCGCATCAATGATCGCGGGCCGTTCATCAAGGGCCGTGTGATCGACCTCTCCAAGGGTGCGGCCAACCGGCTCGGCTTTGTCGGACAGGGACACACCAACATCTGCATGGCCCAGCTCTGATAAGGCCTCTAAGCAAGCATGCGCCAGCGTTGGCGTATGATGGGATTGACGTTGACCGTCGAACGTGACATCGCCATGTGAGCATTTCCTGCTCGTTTAGGGGACGTTCGATGGTACTCCAAGTCGCGGTCCAGATGGACCATATCAAATCGATCCGGATCGGCGGCGACACGACATTCGCGCTTTGCCTTGAAGCGCAGAAGCGCGGGCACGTTCTCTTCCACTACACGCCCGACCGGCTCAGCCTGCGCGACGGCGTCGTGTCGGCGCGTATCGAGGAACTCAGCGTCCGCGATGTCGAAGGAGACCACTTCACCCTTGGTGAGCCGATCCGCCGTGACCTGTCGGAGATGGATGTGGTGTTGCTCCGCCAGGATCCGCCCTTCGACATGAACTACATCACGACGACGCATATGCTCGAGCGCATCCACCCGCAGACGCTCGTTGTCAACGATCCCGCCTGGGTGCGCAACAGTCCCGAAAAGATCTTCGTCACCGAGTTTCCGGATTTGATGCCGGAGACCCTGATCACCAAGGATCCTCAGGAGATTGTCGCCTTCCGCAAGGAGTTCGGCGACATCATCCTCAAGCCGCTCTATGGCAATGGTGGCGCCGGCGTATTCCACCTTGCCGATGGTGACCGCAATCTCACCTCGCTCCTCGAAATGTTCGGCCAGATGTTCCGCGAGCCGATTATCGCCCAGCGCTACCTGAAGGACGTGCGGGCCGGCGACAAGCGCATCATTCTGATCGACGGCGAACCCGTCGGGGCAATCAACCGTGTCCCGTCCGACAGCGATGCGCGGTCCAACATGCATGTCGGCGGCCGGGCTGAGAAAACGGAACTCACCGAGCGCGAGCGCGAGATCTGCGCGCGCATCGGACCGGCTTTGCGCGAACGCGGCTTCATTCTCGTCGGCATAGACGTGATCGGCGACTACATGACCGAGATCAACGTGACCTCCCCGACCGGCGTGCGCGAGGTGAAGCGTTTCGGCGGCGCCGACATTGCCGCGCTGTTCTGGGATGCCGTCGAGGCCAAGCGCGATTAAGGCTCACAGCCAATTGTGTAACTTACCGATCTACGATATGGGCAGTATCATAAATTTCCCCTTTCGCAGCCATGCGAATCGCCGCTCTGTGGGTGCTGGAACACACACCGCCAATCGCGATACGAATGGACAATTCATGGATAAGCTGTTTCTTGGGCTCTTTGAGAAAGTCAAGAAACCTATTATATTTCAAATACTTGAGAGTTGAAAAATGAAGGTGCTGCGGGATATATTGCCGCAGGCTTGACGCAGGGCCATGAATCCTCGAAAAGATTGGTGACACCTGAATAGCGAAACCGCCGCTGGTTGGCGCCGGCGACGGTTTCTAAAGTTCAGGTTCCGCACGAAGCTTTCGGACGCGGAGCCCACTCCCTTAACAAGAGTGTTTTGAGTCCCTTTCGCTCAAGTGTCAAGTCCGAAGACGCTTTTAATGTCAAAGGGGCTCGACAAATGCTCGACTCGCTTAGGATCGCTATCCGCAAACGGCGCATCATTCATCTGCGTTATTGTCCCGGTTTACGATTAATTGAACCCTATGTAGTCGGCTATGGTAAAGACGGCCGGTTGCTTCTAAAGGCTTTTCAACCAGGCGGCGCATCCCACTTAGGAGAGAGACCGGACTGGAAGCTTTTTCTTCTTGAGACATGCTCTCGCATTAAATTGACGGATTCGTCTTTTTCATCCCCACGGTCCGATTACATCCGTATTGACAATGCCATGAGGGGCGGAATTATTGCGCGCCTTTAATAGCCCCCAGTCTCTCGATAGCAACAAATTCAGCGAGGGATTCATCGGCTTTGCACTCTGGGGTCACTCCGATGAAGTCGTGCAATTACCTCTTGGCGTCTGCTTGTGATTTTGGCCTCATGGTAGAGCTTTCGCAATTGTACGATTTGAGAAGTAATCAAAATGGCAGCATTAATGTTTGCCATTTACCGCTACCTGTTTCGTTATACCTGAACTGTCCGACTCGCATTGCATATCTATCGAGCAGTTCGCTAAATCACATCCTTGAAAAACATCCCGACATACAAATGATGGACTTGCTCTGCCTACCCTGGATGTTGAAACGGGGTATCTGGCTCCCCGACAAGAAAAACTTTGCTTCGGTCCTGTACAGAGACCCTGAAACAAGCCGCCTCTTCAAAGGCGCAGTGAAGGTCGTCGCTAAATACGAAGCATATATTTCGACGTTCCATCGGTGTAAGGCAACTCAATGGGATTCGTTGCTGAAGCGAAACACGCCGATTTGTGGGCTTTAGGGGTGGGTGGACCTAAGAGGCCACCCACCCCTAATTAGCGCGGTAGGGCCTGCAATGAACCCTACAAAATACTCCCGTCAAAAGACGGTGTTACGGCATGCAGAATTTCACCGTGTCACACGCTCCCAAATACCTAACAGGCAGGCACGCGCGAATCATATCAAAATCGATTCCTCATGGGAATCCCCGCAATTCACAAGCGTAGATGGGGACATCATGCCCATCTTTGCCTGCTTTTCCACAAGGTGGCCCTATTCGTTTGAGCCCAGTATCAACGTTTTTCTTTAACCAGAAGTATTCGGGCATTTGGTGCCGAGCGAGGAGGGTGATTGATCTCCACGCGGGATCGGCGCACCTTTAAACACGAAGTTGCATCAGTCATATGGGCACCGCTGCATGCACATACCGCGTTCACTTAATGTTCTTGTGATGTGGAATGAAATGTGCTGATGTTGCGTCATTGCACTTAGCTCTTTTCATGCCCGCATTTTCAAGGACGAAATCATGGTCACCCGCGTTCGGACGGTCGCCTTCCAGGGTATCGATGCGCAGCCCGTCGATGTGCAGGTCATGATCGCGCCCGGCAAGATGGGCATGCATATTGTCGGCCTTCCGGATAAGGCTGTCGCGGAAAGCCGTGAGCGCGTCCAAGCCGCCTTGCATGCATCCGGGTTATCGATGCCGGTCAAGAAGGTGACCGTCAATCTCGCGCCCGCGGACCTTCCTAAAGAAGGCAGCCACTACGATCTTCCCATCGCCGTGGGGTTGATGGCCGGGCTCGGCGCCATCCCCGCCGATGTCTTGCAATCCTATGTCGTGCTTGGCGAACTCTCGCTCGACGGCACGATCACGCATGTGGCGGGGGTTCTCCCCGCAGCCATCGCCGCCAACCGCCAGGACAGGGGCCTGATATGCCCGGCCCCGTGTGGACCTGAGGCTGCCTGGGCAGGACCCGAGATCGATATCCTTGCGCCGCGCAGCCTCATTGCTCTCGCCAACCATTTTCGCGGCACGCAGGTTCTCTCCCGGCCCGAGCCGGCCATGCAGACGAGCGCGACCGGCCTGCCCGATCTTGCCGACATCCGCGGACAGGAAAGCGCCCGGCGCGCACTCGAAGTCGCGGCGGCTGGCGGGCACAATCTCCTTATGGCCGGGCCGCCTGGTTCCGGCAAATCCATGCTGGCGCAACGGCTCCCCTCGATCCTGCCGCCGCTTCTGCCGCGCGAATTGCTGGACGTGTCGATGATCGCGTCGATCGCCGGCGAACTTCTCGGCGGCAAGCTTACCGACCGGCGTCCGTTCCGCGCGCCGCATCACTCAGCCTCGATGGCGGCGATGGTCGGAGGCGGCATCCGTGCCCGGCCCGGTGAGGTCTCGCTCGCCCATCACGGCGTTCTCTTCCTCGATGAGTTCCCGGAATTCACGCCGCAGGTCCTCGATTCGCTGCGCCAGCCGCTGGAGACCGGCGAATGTCTGATCGCCCGCGCCAACCACCGCATCGTCTATCCGGCCCAGATCCAGCTGGTGGCGGCGATGAATCCCTGCCGTTGCGGCATGGCGGGCGAGCCCGGTCATCAATGTGCGCGTGGCCCGCGCTGCCGCCAGGACTATCAGGCACGTCTTTCCGGGCCGCTGCTCGACCGCATCGACATCAGGATCGACGTTCCTTCCGTGAGCGCGAGCGACCTCATCCGCCCGGCTGCGTCGGAAGCGAGCGTCACGGTGGCGGCGCGGGTCGCACGGGCGCGCGCCGTTCAAAAGCGGCGCTACGAAGAACTCGGCGCTCCCTCGATCACGACGAATGCGCATTCCTCCGTCGCCCTTATCGAAAAGGTCGCCGCACCCGATGCTTCCGGCATGGCGCTGCTGCATCAGGCAAGCGAGCAGATGCGATTCTCGGCCCGTGCCTATCACCGTGTGCTGAAGGTTGCGCGCACGCTGGCCGATCTCGACGGCCAGGATACGGTGGGGCGCATTCACCTTGCCGAAGCAATCTCCTATCGCATGACGACCGACAGGATGGGCGAGCCAGCGTAAGATCAGGGCAGAATGGCCGAGGGTGGCCAGGAAGCATCATGCCTGCGTCTGCACGAAAGATGCGGAAACGTTTATCAGGCGCGACCGTCCCGCCTGTCTGGTGCGAGAATCCTAGGTTAAGGACGGCGCAAATGAAAACTGCCGGACCCTTCGATCCGGCAGTTCGAGTTTCGTGGTCTCTCCCGATTACTGGACGGAACCGACGAGGATGTTGGACGGAGCTTCGATGCTGACCCAGCGCCCGGTATTGTTGGTCGCCTGGCGCTTCAGGTAGGTGTACTCGGTCTCCGACCAGTTCTTCACACCGTCAACCAGGTTATCGAGAACGAAATCACCCTTGTCGGTGCGCACGGTCAGGACCGCATGACCCTCGCCGTCAGGCTTGCGGACAACGGTGATCAGCAGATTGGCGGGCGAGATGCCGTGCTGCATCAGGTCGCGGCGCTTCAGGAGCACATAGTCTTCGCAATCGCCGACCTTGTCCGGATAGGCCCAGTATTCCTCGACCCCGTAAATTTCCTTGTCGGTGAGCGGTTTGATCTTCTGGTTCACGTCGCTGTTGACGTTGACGATCAACTGCCAGAAATCGTGGCTCATCTTTTCGGGCATGATATTGCGGCTACGGATCGAGCATTCTTCCGGCATACGCTTGCACAACTCGTAATGACCGATTGGTTGTGAGGTGAGGCCACCGGTGGTCATGAACGCTTCAGACGCCGAGGCGGAGTTTGCCCCAAATGCGGCCGTGAAGAGCGCTGCCGCGATCCCCATCGACTTCAAAACCCGCCCAATTCCGAACATGCCCTACTCCACACCAGCAGCCTTCGTTAACAAAACGTTAATGGCCGGACGGGACATGAGTCAATCACAATGGCGCCACGGTCTTGCCATTGTTAATATATGGTTAAAATTTGAGAAGCCGCCTATCCCCACGTTCGATTGATATGCGCAGACGTGGAATTGCTGCGAAACTCTATGGCTTGCAAAGCACCATACCTGGTGGGCAAAGGCCAATGCCGCTGCTCAACGCACTGAAAACAAACGATTATTGCTGGCGATCTTTCCGTGGAACAGACTAATCGATCTGTCTCACCACTGCCTGAGGCTAGACCGAAGGTTCTAGCCCGCCGCGCGCTTGCCGATCGGCGTAACGTTGCTCGTCTGGCGGTTCACGCGTGCGTGATCGTTAACGAATTTGACGATTCGTGGTGCAATTTCGGCACGGAAGCGCGAACCGTTGAACACGCCGTAGTGCCCAACCTTCGGCTGCAGGTAATGCATGCGCATCTCTTTGGGGATATTCACGCAGAGGGTCTGAGCTGCCTTGGTCTGACCTACGCCGGAGATATCGTCATTTTCGCCTTCCACCGTAAGCAGCGCCACATTGCGAATGGCGGATGGATCGACAAGGATGCCGCGGTGGGTCATCTCGCCCTTTGGCAGGGCGTGACGGACGAAGACGGTATCGACGGTCTGCAGGTAGAACTCGGCCGTCAAATCCATCACCGCCATATATTCATCGTAGAATTCGCGGTGCTTGTCTGCCGAGTCGCCATCCTCCTTCACGAGATGCATGAAGAATTCCTTGTGCGCCGTGATATGGCGGTCGAGATTCATGCTCATGAAGCCTGAAAGCTGCAGGAAACCGGGATAGACCTCACGCATAAAGCCCGCATGCGGCCAGGGAACCGACATGACGACATTGTCGCGGAACCAGTCGATGCCCTTTTCCTCGGCGAGTTTGTTGACCACCGTCGGATTCTTGCGGGTATCGATTGGCCCACCCATCAGCGTCATGCTCGAAGGCGCGAAACGGTCGCCATTGGCTTCCATGACTGAAACGGCGGCAAGCACCGGTACGGATGGCTGACATACGGCAACCACGTGCGTATCCTCGCCCAACGCATGGAACATCTCGATGACGTAATCGATATAGTCGTCAAGATCGAACTTGCCGTCAGTGAGCGAAACGGTGCGGGCGTCCACCCAATCGGTGATGTAGACCTCCGCATGCGGCAGAAGCGCTTCGACGGTGCCACGCAGCAGCGTCGCATAGTGGCCGGACATGGGCGCGACAATCAGAATCCTCGGATCGGCGGCACGCTTTGCCGGCAGGGCGCGTTTGAAATGGATGAGGTTGCAGAACGGCTTCTTCCAGACGATCTTCTCTTTGACGTCGGTCTCAACTCCGTCAACCACCGTGGTAGGCAGGCCGAATGCCGGCTTGCCGTAGGCACGGGTGGTGCGCTCGAAGAGCTCACACATCGCCGCGATGGAGCGGCCGACTACCGTCTGGGACAATGGATTGAGCGGGTTATCGTAGAACAGCTTGGTGGCATCGGCGAAAGCCCTGTAAGGCTGAAGCGCGGCATGGTTGAGTTCATAAAGTTGGTAAAACATTCCACTTTCCGATCAATCACCACAGCTGCAATTCAAGAACAATGACGCCCACATATGAAAATGTTCTTGACGGGTCAGTGACCGTAGCTGGTTTTACCGCTATTGCAATGCAACAAAGGTATGAGAGAACAGAAAAATGTTCGCAACGAAAGGCGTAGCCGCAGTTAGCCGGCTTCAGCGCCTTCAACCAGCAGCATCTCACCCTCGGCAACTGTCAGGCGGATAGCCTTGGCCGCCTGGTATTCCGGTGAATTATAGCAATCGAGCGCGGCCTGGAGCGAGGGAAACTCGATGACGACGTTGCGGCCGCGCGCCTGCCCTTCGAGCACGTGATAGGCGCCGCCGCGCGCCAGGAAATTGGCGCCATATTTCTCGAACGCAGGTTTCGCTGTGGCGATATAGTCCTTGTAGCGTTCGGGGTCTTTTACATCCATCCGCGCGATCCAGTATCCCTTGGGCATTTTTCTCGCTCCCTTGATGTCCAATTATGCCTTGGCCATTTCAGCCAGAATCTCTTCCGCTGCCGCACGGCGATCGCCCGCGCCGACAATGGGGCGACTGACCACAAGGTGGCTCGCTCCGGCGCGCAGGGCGTCTGCCGGCGTCATCACACGCTTCTGATCGCCCGCGGCGGAACCTGCCGGGCGAATTCCCGGCGTGACGATGGCAAGCTTCGGGCCGACGATCTTGCGCACAGCCTCGGCCTCCGTCGCGGCGCAAACGATCCCGCCCATGCCGGCGTTGAATGCCTGTTCGGCCCGGATCAGCACCAGCGTATGCGGGTCGTGCTCATAGCCGGCATCGACGAGATCCTGCTGGTCCATCGAGGTCAGCACTGTCACGCCGAGCAAGCAAAGGTCGGATCCCCGCGCTGCCTCGACGGCGGCCCGCATGGCTTTCGGATAGGCATGCAGCGTCAGCATCGACACGCCCATCTTGACGATATTCTCAACGGCCTTCGCCACCGTGTTGTCGATGTCGAGAAGTTTCATGTCGAGAAAGACTTTCTTGCCGGAACGGGCAAGTTCGCTGGCCAGACCAAGCCCGCCGGCGAAGGCGAGCTGATAGCCGATCTTGTAGTATGAAACCGTATCGCCGAGTTCGCTGATCACCTCTTCGGCGACGTCGAGCGTCGGCACGTCAAGGCCGACGATCAGGCGCTCGCGCAAAGCCGCATCCGTCATGACAATCATCCCTTTTTCTTTGATCGCATCCCATTGGCACAGATGCCGCCGATTGAAAACAGCTATTGCTGCGAGCGGCCGCAAAACGCCGACTATGCGCGGGATTTGGCAAAGCGCGTGTGGTCGATCAACGATTGGCAGACCCGTTCCATGGACTTTGCCGTGCGCTCGTTGCGAAACGATCCGTCCTCGGCGAAGGCTTCATGCGCATGGATTACCGAGCATTGTTCCGTGATGATCTGCGTCCCGACATTCATCAGGACCGACCGCAAATGATAGAGCCCGCGTGCACCGCCGAAATTGCCCTCGGATGAAGAGCAAAGTCCGACGACCTTCCCGGAATAGGGCTTAAGCGGCTTGTCGCCATCCTTCGAAATACGGCTGACCCAGTCGATGGTATTCTTGAGAAGCGGCGGAATGGAAGAATTGTACTCGGGCGAGGCAATCAGCATGCCGTCATGAGCGGCAAAGAGCCGGCCAAGCTTCATGGCATTGTCAGGAATTCCCTTTTTCTCTTCGAGATCCTCATCCATTAACGGCAGGGGATAATCGAAAAGCGCAATAAGCGTCACATCGGCGCCGAGTTCGGCCAATGTCTTGACCGCAGCGTTTGCTACCTTCTTGCTGTAGGCACCGGTACGGTTCGACCCGGCGAACACCAGAATCTTCGGCAGCATTCAAACCCTCTATCGAAATGGCAGCGCAGGGCAATTAAGCGGAGTCAATCGACCCTGCGGTAGACCCAGAGCCGTGCCGGCGGCACGTTGCGGATAATGAAATCGAGATGCTCAATCTTGTAGTTGCCGCGCCCGGCCGGCACCGGCGAAAGCGGCCCATAGGTAATCTGGACGACGGGCCGCCCGTGCGGAATACGCCGCAGCAGATCCTCGACGATGGCAACGCGGTCACTTACGGGGAAATTCAAGAGTGGAACCGCAGAGATGACGCTGTCGAATTTCTGGTCGCGCTTCTCGCCCAGCGTGGTGTCGAGATCGAACGCATCGCCCTCGATGATGTTGACGCCAGGGAAATCCTCGCGCAGATGCTCGGCAAAATCCGACGAATATTCGACGCTATAAAGATTGGCCGGGACAACGCCGCGATTGAGAATGGCCCGGGTGATTACCCCTGTGCCGGGGCCGAGTTCGAGCACGGGAAGCCCGGAATGCGGATTGACGACGCTCGCCATGCGCCGGGCAGTGATCGAACTCGTTGGGAGAATCGAACCCACCGCCTTGGGACCGTGCATCCAACCCTTGAAGAACCGGATTTCCTCGCCGAACTTCTCGGCCAGTTTCTTCCCCAAAGGTCTCGACATGCTCATCCTCCGTCGCAGTTAGACAAGTTTATGCCGCAACACGTGACGGAAGCAAGGCCGCCAACGGGAAAAGATCCAATAAAACTACTCGCTTAGACTTTCGAAGAACTCTTTCATGCGGGCAAAGAAGCCTGACGATTGCGGGCTGTTGTCCTGCGATGAAATGCGCTCGAACTCTTCGAGCAACTCGCGCTGGCGCTTGTTGAGATTCTGCGGCGTTTCAATGGCCATCTGGATGTAGAGATCGCCCATGGCAGGCTGGCGCAGCACCGGCATGCCCTTGCCCTTGAGGCGGAACTGCTTGGCATTTTGCGTGCCATCGGGAATCTTGACGCGCGTCTGCGTACCGTCGAGCGTCGCAACTTCGATCTGCCCGCCAAGCGCGGCAGTCGTCATCGAAATCGGCACCTTGCAATAGAGATCGGCGCCGTCGCGCTGGAAAAATTCATGCGGCTTCAGCGAGAGGAAAATATAAAGATCGCCCGCCGGTCCGCCGCGCAGGCCGGCTTCACCCTCGCCGGTCAGGCGAATGCGGGTGCCATCCTCGATGCCCGCCGGAATGTTGACGGAAAGCGCGCGTTCTTCGGTAACGCGGCCCTGGCCCGAGCATTTTGTGCAAGGGTCCTTGATGATCTGGCCGCGGCCATGGCAGGTCGGGCAGGTGCGCTCGATGGAGAAGAACCCTTGAGCAGCGCGCACGCGGCCTGAACCACTGCAGGTGCTGCAGGTGACAGGCGAGGTGCCGACCTTCGCGCCGGTACCCGAGCATTCGTCGCAGGTGATCGATGTCGGCACGCGGATTTGCGCTGTCTTGCCGGTATAGGCTTCCTCGAGTGTGATCTCCATATTGTAGCGCAGATCGGCGCCACGCTCGCGGCCGCCGGAGCGGCGCTGACGTCCGCCGCCCATCATCTCGCCAAAAATATCTTCGAAAATATCGGCGAAACCACCGGCGCCGCCGAAGCCACCACCGCCATTCATGCCGCCATGCTCGAAGGCCGCATGACCGAAACGGTCGTAGGCTGCCCGCTTCTGCGGGTCCTTCAGGGTCTCGTAGGCCTCGCCAATTTCCTTGAATCGGTGTTCGGCGGCTGCGTCTCCCGGATTCTTGTCAGGGTGAAATTGCATTGCCAGCTTACGGAAAGCGCTCTTGAGCTCTTTCTCATCAGCGCCTTTCGTGACGCCGAGGGTTTCGTAATAGTCAGCCTTCATCCAGACACTCGTTCCGTGAAAATCGCGTACGCTTCTTTAAGAAGCTTGTTTAATGCCGGTATTTAGGTGTTCGCCGCCATGAATGCCATAGCCAACTTACATTGATTCGCAAGAAATGCCGCATATTCGCGGATTATCGCGGGAATGTGGCGGGAAACACCTTTTGCTTCCGACTTTCTTTCGCGAAGGCTAGAAAAGCCCGGCGCGATCGCCGGGCTCCCCTGGTTTCTTCACAAGCAATTGGTCGCGACGTAGTGGCTCGCCGAAATCAACGGAGCGGCGGGCCGCCTGGCCTTCAGGAACCCCCGAGCCCCTCTCCACCAGATCCCGCGCCTGCACCGGACGAGGACTAGCCTCCTGAGGTTGAGGGCGGCGTGGAGGGCACGGGAGGCGCAGGTACGGGTGCTGCTATGGTGGTCGCCGCCGAAACGTCAGTCGAGCCAAGCAACTCGAACTCTGTAACGGAGACGTCATTGGTCCCGATAAACTCCAACCGGTATCTGGCATAGGCAGCCGGCACCTTCAGCGCGAACGGACAGGTCTGCCTGCGCCACGCGAAGCTCTGGCCTTCGCGGGTGTCGAGCGTGACCCACGCCAAACCGTCATTCGATCCTTTCAGGGTCCATCCAGTCGGGTCCTTCGTCGCGTCATTCGATGACGACAGGGTGTAGAGCGATACGGCGTCGATCATTGTCGGCGCTTTTTTCGCCGCCTCGATCCAGCCTGCGCCTGTATTGGTCCACGTGCTATCAGAGGTCCGATCGAAAATGGCATCCTTTTTATCTGGAGTACTCGCCGTGACGTCGTAGTTGCCAAGCGGCAACAGCGATTTCAGCGGGCTCGGAGCCTTGTTGTCTTGGGTAATCGATGTGGGAACTTCCTTGGCGCCAGTGCCCCATTGCGAAGGGTTGGGCCCCATGACGAAGTCCAGCGTCGCCCCGTCGGTTAGTTCCGAGTGCAAGAGATAGCTGCGCGTAAGATCCTTTCCGTTGAGCTTCACGCTTTGGACATAACGATTGGAAGAGCTGACATTTGGTGCCTTGATCACGATCTTCTTGCCGCTTTCCAGGGTCACAGTCATATCCTTGAAATAGGGCGCACCGATCGCGTATTCGGGGCGTCCCATGCTGACCGGTTAGATGCCCATGGAACTCAACAGGTACCAGGACGATTGCTCACCATTGTCCTCGTCGCCAATATAGCCTTCACCTGTCGAATTGCCGTTGGCGTCGAAACCGGAGAAGTAGAGCTTGTCCATGACATCGCGCAGGTACTTTTGTCCGCTCGAAGGAGAACCTGCGAAATTGTACATGTAGATGGAGTGATGGACCGTCTGGTTGGAATGCTGGTATTCGCCGACATTGGCAAGTTCATGGACCTTGGCGGCCTCCTTGACCTCATGGATCGCAAAGCCGTAGCTGCCGCCGTCCTGGCTCGGAGCAGTTGTAAAGAACTTGTCAAGCTTGGCTTTCAGCTTGTCACGACCGCCATAGAGATTGGCCAGGCCTTGGCCATCTTGCGGCGCCAGGAAGGCGTAGGACCATGCATTGCCTTCCGTATAACCGTAACCCCAGCTCTGCGGCGTGCTTGGGCCCGAAGCCCAGTTTCCAGCTTGATCTTTGGTACGGAACCAACCGTTCGCCCATGTTCCCGTCGACGTCCCATCGAACAGATTGGCGTAGCTGATCGCCCGATTGGCAAAATAGGCGTAGTCATCGTCTTTCTTGAGCATCTTTGCCATCTGGCCGATGCCGAAGTCGTTCAAGTCGGCTTCCAGCGACCATGCAACGTGGCCGGGAGCCGGGTCGTTGATGTACACTTCCTTAGGCGTGTAGCCGTAGAAAATGGACTTATCCATGCCCTTGCGCCCCTTGGCGCTGTCGGGGCTGTAGGTCGTCGCATTCTGCAACATCGACGCATAAGCCGCGTCGACGTCGAAATTGCGTACGCCCTTCATATAGGCATGGGCGATGATGATATCCGAACTCGTGGCAACCATGCTGTCATTGTAGCCTGGTCCAGACCAGCGGGTGACCCAGCCGCCATCCTTGTAACCATTGACGAAGCCGTCGATCATCTGTCCGGCCTGCGTCGGTATCAGCAGCGAATAGAGCGGCCAGTTTGTCCGATACGTGTCCCAGAAGCCGTTATTGACCCAGATCTTCCCATCTTTTTGCGTCGAGGGGCTGGTGTAAGGGCTCATATAAATGGGCTTGCCGGTCCCCTTTTCCTTTTCCCAAGCGGAATTGGGGTAAAGAAAAGCGCGATACATATTGGAATAGAGAATTGTCCTTTGTTCAGTCGTGGCATCCTTGACCCGTATTTGGCCAAGTTTTTTCAACCATGCAGCCTCGGCGAGATCCTTGATCTGGTCAAAGGATTTGCCGCCGATTTCGTCTTCGAGATTGGCTTTGGCCTGATCCACGCTGATGAAAGACGTGGCAATTCTCATCCCGACCGACTTGCTGCCCGTCGCATCGAACTGAACCCACGAAGTGTCCGCAAATACGGCCTTTGACTTCGTAACCGGAGCATCGAAGACAGCATGGAAGTACATTTGCGGCGAGCCGTGGGTCGTATAGCCCGATACCGCACCAGTGGCAGAATCATACGAAAACGTGCCGCCGGCGCTCAGCGTATCGAACAGAACCGTCACAACGTTTTTATCCGCCGGGACGGTAAAGCGGAAATAAGCTGCGTGGTCGGTCGGTGTGATCTCGGTCCTGGTGCCATTGTCAAAGGTCAGGCTGTAATAATGCGCCTGGGCGATCTCATTCTTGCGGTCGAATTTCTGCGCCGCAGCGCCAAGGCTGGTTACTGTTTCGCTCTCGATCGGTATGATGCCCAGGGTTTGCCGGTTGCCAATCCACGGGCTCGGCTCGTGGACTACCGCAAACGCCCGAACGGTATCGATCAGACTTCCATTTTCCCCGGTCTTGAACTGATAAAACCAATTTGCATCGCTCTGATTGACGGGGCTCCACATGTTGAACCCGAACGGCACTGCCGCAGCGGGGAATGTGTTACCGCGCGTGAAGTCGCCGCTCGACTGGGCGCCGCGCATAGTGTTCACATATTCCGCCAGATTCTGGCCGGTTAGATCGCCAATCTTCCTCTTGAGGTCGACTATGCCTTTGTCAAAGCCCGCCACACGGTCCTGAAGCGGCTTATAGTTGCTCTTGAGCGCCGAGAACAATGCACTGATACTGTCATCGATACCCGCCACTTCGTTAACGGTTGCGTTTGCGGGCAGTTCCCGGATCGATTTGAGGATACCATCACCTTGGGCTAGGCTGGCGGCAACGCTGCTTTTTTCGCCGGAAATGCTGTCGCCGAGCTTGGCAAGTTCTTCGATGTAGGCATCTACTGCGGCGACTTCTTCGGCCGACATCTCTTCTTTGTTGGCCTTTTCCGTGAGAGTCTTTACCGCTGCTATCCGGTCGGTCATCGTGCCGAGTGCCGCAATCGTCGGCGGTACCTTGCCGAGTTCAGCCTGCAGATCCGCAATATGCGGCTGCATAGTCTCAAGCTTTACAGTCTTGACGATCTGAGACAGCGATGTGAGAGCGCCCTGCAACTCTTTGACGGTTGCGGTCGTGGTTGCCGCTTCAGTCTTCAAATCGTCGAGTTGCTGGGAGAGGGCCATGATTGTAGTCGCGGCGGTCGATTGCTCCGTCTTCACGTCGCCGATTTGCTTTGCAAGATCAGAGAGCGACGCACTGGTCGTATTGCCGGCTGTTTGCAGTTCGCTGATCTGGCGAACCAGTTCGGCCAGCGAATTCGCATTCTTCTCATTGGTATTCTTTTGATTGTTGATCTGATCGGCAAGCGCACTCGCGGCGGCGCTGGCGGTCTTGTCCGCGTTTTGCAGGTTGCCTACCTCGGATGACAACCCGGCGATTTCTGTCGAAGCCTTGAGGTTGGCGTCCTTGAGCGCATTGACCTCGGCAGCAAGCGCGGACAATCCGACTGCCACTTCCGACGCGCCCTTGTTGGCGGCTTGAAGTTCGTCGACCTGTGCCGTCAGTGCAGCGTTGGTCTTGTTCAACGTGTCAATCTGCGAAGCGAATGTACCCTGGTCGTTACCGGCACTGGCCTTGTCGTTGCCGTCGTTGCAGCCAGCGAGCATCGTGCACCCGAGAAGGACGGTGATAAATGTCTTCTTCAAAATGACTTTCCTCCAATGAATTCAATATTGAATCCTGCTGAAACAGCTTGGAGGGCAAGGGTCCGAAATACGGACCTGGTTCGATTGCTCCTCCCAGTAGCAATTCAACCGATTGAATACGCCAGATACGCCTATTTTCCGCAGCGCTCAATTGAGCGAAAGTCTAACCCCGCAAACAAAAAGCCCGGCACGATGGCCGGGCTTTCCGTATGTTCTTTAACAGACGTCAGGCAGACTTCTTCTTGCCGTCCTCGTCGATTTCTTCGAAATCGGCGTCGACCACATCGTCGTCGGCCTTGGCCGTTGCCTCGGCGCCTGCGGCACCTTCAGCTGCTTCCGCAGCCTGCGAGGCTTCGTACATTGCCTGGCCAAGCTTCATCGAAGCTTCGGCAAGGGTCTGCGTCTTTGCCTTGATGACTTCGGCGTCATCGCCTTCGATTACAGACTTCAGGTCAGCAAGCGCGGTCTCGATGGCACCCTTGTCCTCAGCCGAAACCTTGTCGCCATAGTCCTTCAGCGACTTTTCGGTTGAATGGACCAGAGCTTCCGCCTGGTTCTTCGCCTCGACAGCCTCGCGACGCTTCTTGTCGCTCTCGGCATTGGCTTCGGCGTCCTTCACCATCTTCTCGATGTCGGCGTCGGAGAGTCCACCGGATGCCTGGATGCGGATCTGGTGTTCCTTGCCGGTGCCCTTGTCCTTAGCCGAAACATTGACGATACCGTTGGCGTCAATGTCGAACGTGACCTCGATCTGCGGAACGCCGCGCGGCGCTGGCGGAATGCCGACGAGATCGAACTGGCCAAGCGCCTTGTTGTCGGCAGCCATTTCGCGCTCGCCCTGGAAGACGCGGATCGTCACGGCGGACTGATTGTCCTCGGCCGTAGAGAAAGTCTGCGACTTCTTCGTCGGGATCGTCGTGTTGCGCTCGATCAGGCGGGTGAAGACACCGCCCAGTGTTTCGATGCCGAGCGAAAGCGGCGTGACGTCGAGCAGGAGTACGTCCTTGACGTCGCCCTGGAGAACACCGGCCTGAATGGCGGCGCCCATTGCGACCACTTCGTCCGGATTGACGCCCTTATGGGGTTCCTTGCCGAAGAAGGCTTTGACGATTTCCTGGATCTTCGGCATGCGGGTCATGCCGCCGACGAGAACCACTTCATCGATCTCACCAGCCTTGAGGCCGGCATCCTTGAGCGCCGACTTGCAGGGCTCGACCGTGCGCTGGACCAGATCGTCGACGAGGCTTTCGAACTTGGCGCGCGACAGCTTCATCGTCAGATGCTTCGGACCCGTCGCATCGGCGGTGATGAACGGCAGGTTGATTTCCGTCTGCTGTGCCGAGGAAAGTTCGATCTTTGCCTTTTCGGCGGCTTCCTTGAGGCGCTGCAGCGCGAGCTTGTCGTTCTTCAGGTCGATGCCCTGTTCCTTCTTGAACTCGGCTGCGAAATATTCGACCAGACGCATGTCGAAATCTTCACCGCCGAGGAACGTATCGCCATTGGTCGACTTCACTTCGAAGACGCCGTCGCCGATCTCGAGAATCGACACGTCGAACGTGCCGCCGCCAAGATCGTATACGGCAATCGTCTTGCCTTCCTTCTTGTCAAGCCCGTAGGCGAGAGCGGCCGCAGTCGGCTCGTTGATGATGCGCAGGACTTCGAGACCGGCGATCTTGCCGGCATCCTTCGTCGCCTGACGCTGGGCATCGTTGAAGTAGGCCGGAACCGTGATGACGGCTTTCTCGACCTTTTCGCCGAGATAGGCTTCGGCGGTTTCCTTCATCTTCTGCAGGACCATTGCGGAAATCTGCGACGGCGAATATTTCTTGCCATGGACTTCAACCCAGGCATCGCCATTGTCGCCCTTCACAATGTGATAGGGGACGAGCTTCTTGTCCTTCTCGACGGTCGGATCGTCGAAGCGGCGGCCGATGAGGCGCTTGACCGCAAAGACGGTGCCTTCCGGATTGGTGACAGCCTGGCGCTTGGCCGGCTGGCCAACGAGGCGTTCGTCGCTATCCGTAAATGCAACGATGGATGGCGTCGTGCGCGCGCCTTCCGCATTTTCAATGACCTTCGCGTTCTTGCCATCCATGACGGCGACGCAGGAATTGGTCGTTCCCAAATCAATACCGATAACTTTTGCCATTACTTCATCTCCATTCAGCAGGCTGCTGGGACCTCTGCCGAGCATTCCATTCAGCAGCCCCTAGGGGGTTTCAACAATAGGGGACCGCCGAGGCGAGCGGTACTTACATTGTTGGGGGCTATATAAGAAGGGTAAATTTGCCATGCAAGTTCTAAGCTACAGCATTTGTCGGGGGAAATGTTGCAAAAGAGTCGTAAAAACCGGGTCTGGGGCGCTCTATTGCCCAAATCCGGCGATGACCCCATATTTCGAGGATGACCGAAAGCGCGCTTCATCCCCATATTCCTGAGCATCGCCGCAGCCAGTTGATCAACATGTTGCACACCTGGTTGCTGCTCGCAGGCAGCCTTGCGCTGCTGATCGCCTGTGCCTGGACCCTGGCAGGGCCGGCAGGCATTGCTTATGCCCTCGTCTTCGGCGGCATCAGCCTTTATGCGATCAGGCGCATCAGCCCGCAAATGGTGCTTGCCATGTACAAGGCGCGGCCCGTCACCCAATCGGAATTTCCGCAAGGATTGGCAATCGTCGAGGAACTCGCCCGCCGGGCCGAACTTGCAGCCGTGCCGAAGCTCCACGTCATCCCCTCGAGGATGATGAACGCCTTTGCCGTCGGCTCCAGAGAAACGGCGGTCGTCGCTGTAACCGATCAGTTGGTCAGGACCCTTACCGCGCGCGAACTCACCGGCGTTCTCGCCCACGAAATAAGCCATATCCGCAACAAAGATTTGCGGGTTATGGCGCTTGCCGACACGGTCTCCCGCTTCACGTCCCTGATGTCGACGATCGGCATTGTCTCGCTGCTTTTCAATATTACCTGGCTCGCCAGCGGATCGACGCCGCAGATACCCTGGCTTGGGGTTCTGGTGCTGCTGGTGGCTCCGACGGTCGGCGGCCTCCTGCAAATGGCGCTTTCGCGCACGCGCGAATTCAATGCCGATCTCGGTGCCGCAATGCTCACCGGCGATCCTGAAGGCCTCGCGCATGCGCTGACGAAGCTCGAAAAGGCGCAAGGCAAGGTTTGGGAAAGCCTGATCCTGCCCGGCGGGCGCATACCCGATCCCTCGGTCCTGCGCACGCACCCGCTGACCGAGGCCCGCGTCGCACGGCTGCTGGCCTTGAAGGATGCGTGCGCCGTTGTGGCGCGCGGCGAAAAGATGCCGGACGACATTCTTGTCAAACTGGCGCTTGAGCCGCAGGAGCATATTCGCACCCGCCCGCGATCAGTCCCGCAGATTGGCCAGCAATATGGCCGCTGGAACTCCAACAACCTTGAGATCCTGTCACTCATCAATACGCAGGCGACGCATCCGGTCGTCGCCGACAAGGATGCCGACTGCGAGGCATGCGCTGCAAGCCTTTATACGCCGGACGGCGATCCGCGAGTCCATGTGACCCGTGGCGGAGTCTATTGGTAGGTACCCTCCCCCCAAAATAACCTCTGCTTTTGCTCAAAAAACATCCAGACCGCGACTTTGGTTGAATTGTCACCACCGTTTTCATCTGCTGAATTCGCCTTTTCATAGGGGAATTCAAATGAACTTAAAAATACTTTACCTTTTTCCACTTTTAGGCCTCGCTGCCTGCGACAATTCCGATAACCCGGCCCCCTCAGGTGCAGCGCTTCCCGTCGAAGTTTCCTCGGCGGCAACCTTTGAAGCATCGCCTCCGGCAGCGCCGCCAGAAACCGCTCAGGCGGTTGCGCCGGCAACCACTATCGTGGTGGCGCCGGAGGCAACCAAAGCAGGGGCGCCGGAACCAACTGCGGAGGTCACCCCGGAAACAACTGGAAGGGGTGTTCCGCACGCCACTACAACGCGAGCGCCGGAAACAACTGTTGCGGTGATCCCGGAGGCAACCAAGGTGGTAGCGCCGGAAACAGCTGTAGTTGCGGTCCCGGAAGCAACCACAACTGTTGCAGTGGTCCCCGAAACAACTGTAGCGGTGGCGCCGGAAACAATTGGAAGGAGTGTTCCGCAAGCAACTACAACGCGGGCATCGGAAACGACTAAAGCGGTGGTCGCGGAATCAACTGTTGCGGTGATCCCGGAACCAACCAAGGTGGAGGCGCCGGAGCCAACCAAAGCGATTGCGCCGGAAACAACTGTAGCGGTGGCGCCGGAAGCGCCTGGAAGGGGTGTTCCGCAAACCACTACAACGGCGGCGCCGGAAACAACCAAAGCGGTGATCCCGGAAACAACTAAAGTGGTGGCGCCGGAAACGACTAAAGCAGTGGTCCCGGAAACAACTGTAGCGGTAGTTCCGGAAGCACCTGGAAGGGGTGTTCCGCAAACCACTACAACGGCGGCGCCGGAAACAACCAAAGCGGTGATCCCGGAACCAACCAAGGTGGTGGCGCCGGAACCAACCAAAGCGATTGCGCCGGAACCAACTAAAGCAGTCGCCCCGGAAACAACTGTAGCGGTAGTTCCGGAAGCACCCGGAAGGGGTGTTCCGCAAACCACTCCAACGGCGGCGCCGGAAACCAAAGCAGTGATCCCGGAGCCAACCAAGGTGGTGGCGCCGGAACCAACCAAAGCGATTGCGCCGGAAACACTTGGACGGGGAGCGCCGGAGGCCACTGGAAGGGGGGCGCTGGAAGCCACGCGAGCCGGTGTGCCGTCAGCCACGAGAGCGGGGGCGCCGGAAGTATCTAAAGCGGTGACCCCGGAAACAACTGTAGCGGTGGCACCGGAATCCACTGGAAGGGGCGCGACGGAATCAACTGGAAGAGGGGCACCGACACCTCCGGCCGCGACGGTCGACCCAGGCGCGGTTGCTCGCCTGAAGGCTGCAGAATTGATGGCGGCAGGCAAGCCCTACGAGGCCGTGGACGCTCTGAAGCAAGTGGGTCTCGACGAAGAAGCCTACGCGCTGGTCGCTCCGGCGGATTATGCATTCAACCAAAAGGATCATCCCGCAAGTGACGCGACGCCGGTGGACGAAACGCCATCGTCGATGCGTCATTCAATGACGATCAATGGCAAGACGGTCTGGTTTACCGCCAAAGCCGGTCACTACATCGCCTATGCGCCAAGGGACTCAAAAAACCCTGACAAGAAAGACGCGAAGGCGGCGATTTTCTATATGGCCTATACGCGGGATGACCTGCCTCCTGAAAACCGTCCCGTCACTTTCTTCTTCAATGGTGGCCCAGGTTATTCCTCGGTGTTCTTGCATAACGCCTCCTGGGGACCGCAACGCTTGAAAATCGACACGCCCAATATTCCGAAACTTGAAAAGGACCTGAAATTTCCGCTTATCGAGACTTCGGATACGCTGCTCGACCAGACCGACATCGTCTTCGTTGATCCCGTCGGCACAGGTTATTCCAAAGCGATCGCTCCGCACAAGAATGAAGAATTCTACTTCTCCGACACCGACGCCGCGATCGTTCGCGACTTCGTGGCACGCTATGTCAGCAAGAACAGCCGGCAGAGTTCGCCCAAATACCTGTACGGCGAATCCTTTGGCGGATCCCGCGTCGCCTATGCCGGCGCGCTCATCGAAAATGCCGGCACCAGCCTTTACGAGCCCGACCCTTCCGGCAAACCGACCAAAGTGCTCACTGGCATCGTCTTTCAGTCGCCGTTGCTGATAGGGAATGGCTGCCCCCAGTTCAACTTTGGGTATTGCATTCTGAACTTACCCACCAAAGCCTTTACGGCCGATTATCTGCTTGGCCCGGCGAAGAGCTGGCGCGGCAAACTCACCCTGGATGATTATGCCGATTATCTGCGCGGGTTCTTCAAGGACAGGTTCGCCCCTACATATTTCAAGTATAACGACAAGATACAAGTATCTGGAGGTGGAGGAAAGAGCGGCCTGCCTGCGGCATATACGTTTAAAGATCCCGACACACCTGCCAAGGCGGAGGAAACGCTAAAGGAGCTGCGGAATATTTTCGGCGATCCTTCGCTAACGGCAGATCAAGCGTTCTCGAACTATGGCGATATACCCCTCAACGTATCTGGATACGGCGGCGGGCAGTACGACACGCGATTGAAAGCAGACTATAAGGTCGATCTTTTTGAAGAAAAGATTTTTGGCGAGCACCTTAGTTCGAGATTACCGGCATATCTCAATTATTTTCCCGAGGGTGAATATGCTACTTTCTGCGGCTGTACTTTTGATCCAAGACCCGACTGGGGCGGCGTGGTCGAAATAGCGCAGGCACTCAAGCTTGATCCTAAATTGAAAATGCTGGTCGTCCATGGTTACTACGACATGTCAACGCCATTCTTTAGTACCGAGTCATCATTGAAACAGGCCGGGCTCGACAAATCCGTACCCGTGAAAGTATTCGAGGGCGGGCACATGACCTACTATACGGAGGCGGCGCGGGGCCCAATGAAGAAAGCGCTGGACGAGTTCTACATGGCGCAGCCAACAACAACGGTTGCCGCGAAAAACTAGAACCTAGGCCCAAGCGGCAAGCAAGATGAAGACCGGCGGCGAGACCGCCGGTTTTTTATTAGAGTTTCCCACTCAAACCGTTTCCCAGGTCCCACTCTTATCGGCGCGGTAGATCGCATCGATGAGCTTCTGGTTGCGCACCGAGTCCTCCAGCGTGAATATTTGACCTTTCTCGCCTTTGGCGGCGCGGGCGAAGGCCTCGACCTCCAGACGGTAGTGGTTTGCATCGCTGAAGTTGAACTCGGTCGCGCTGCTATGGTTGGCATTGTGCAGCGTGATCTTGGCATGATCGTATTTGCCGGTGTTGAACGGCGCCAGCACCTCGATAAACCCCTTGTCGCCGTGGAATACGATCGACTGACGGGCGGCGAGTTGCGTGGCGACGTAGAAAGTGAGTTCGAACCCGTCAAAATCGGCCCGGACGCTTGCATAGCGATCGGTGCCGAATTCGGGATCGCGCTCGACGCTCGCGGCGACACGCAAAGGCTCCTTGCCGGTAACGAATCGTGTCGCGACCGTCGGATAGACGCCGATATCCGGCAGGGCGCCGCCGCCGAGCGACACCTGATTGCGCATATTGCCGGCGTCCTTGTTGAAATAGGTGAAGGCCGCCTGGACCTGGCGCAGCGTACCGATGGCGCCGTCGGCGACAAGCTCCCGCACCTTCAGCCATTGCGGATGATAGGTGACCATGAAGGCCTCCGAAATCAAAACGCCATTCTTGTCGCGCGCGGCCAGCAGCGCATCGACTTCACCGGCATTCAGCGAAATGGGCTTCTCGCACAGGACGTGCTTGCCGGCCTCGGCGGCTTTCAGCGACCATTCGACGTGCTGGGACGTCGGCAGCGGGATGTAAACGCCGTCGATTTCGCTGGACGCGAGCATATCCTCATAGGAGCCGAATGCATGTGGCGCGCCAAAACGATCGGCAACTGCGCGCGCCTTGGCAAGATCGCGGCTGGCAATCCCGGCGAGAACGCCATTTTCCGCGTCGCAAATTGCCGGAATGACGGCTGTCACTCCGATCTTGGCAGTTGATAAAACACCCCAGCGGAACATGACGGCTTCTCCTGTTTCGGCGAATGGAAGCACTGCTCTAGGTCGTAAAGCGGAAGAAATCAATGAAGGCGCGCAGCGCCGGGCGCATTTGCCGGCGGCTCGGATAATAAAGATAGACGCCCGGAAATGGCGCGCACCAATCTTCAAGGACGCAGCGCAGGCGACCGTCGGCAATCGCATCCTGCGCCATATGCTGGAGGAGAAAAGCGAGCCCGGCACCGCCAAGGGCGGCGGCGATAACCAGACCGTCATCACCAAGGATCAATGGGCCATTCACATCGATGACGATCTCCTCGCCATCCTTTTCAAACTCCCAGCGATACACCTGACCGCTTGCGAAGCGACGACGGATACAGCGATGCGCGGCAAGATCGCGCGGATGTAACGGCAGCGGGTGCGCATCGAGGTAGGCAGGGGTGCCGACGATATTGGCATGGATCGGACCGCTCAGCGGTACGGCGATCATGTCGGGCTCGAGGCTTTCGCCAAGGCGCATGCCGGCATCAAGACCGGCGGCGACGATATCATTGAAGGGTTCCTCGACCCTGAGTTCCAGCGTGACCCCGGGATAGGCCGCGCTGAAGGCGGCGAGCCGCGGCGCAAGCAGCCAGTGGGCGGCGAAGGGCGGAACACTGAGGCGCAGATTGCCGGCAACGCGGTTATTCGCTTCCTTGACCGCATCGAACGCAAGGTCTATCTCGCCGAGCGCCGGGCGCAGCCGCTTCAAGAGCAGTGCGCCTTCCTCGGTGACGGTGACGCTGCGCGTGGTGCGAGCGAGCAGCCTGACGCCCAAAGCCTGTTCGAGACTGGAAATGGCGTGGCTCACTGCGGATGGCGCTATGCCCAGTTCCTTGGCCGCACCGCGAAAGCCGCCGCAGGCGGCGACACTGGCGAAAACGGCAAGTTGCGGCAGGCGGGATCGTTCCATTGATCTACCATATCGAACAAGCTGTGCCACCAACAAGGAATTATCGAACACTCCGACAGGCCCTATCTTCGGCTCACCACACGAGACAAGGAGATCAGTGATGGAAAAACGCAAACTTGGAACGGAACTCAACGTCTCGGCCGTCGGTCTCGGCTGCATGGGCATGAGCTTCGCCTATGGCGGGCAGGAGGAAGCAGATGCGATCCACACGCTGCAGCACGCAGTCGATATCGGCGTCACCTTCTTCGACACGGCCGAGGTCTACGGCCCGTTCGAGAATGAGATTCTGGTCGGCAAGGCGCTGAAAGACCGCAGGGACAAGGTGGTGATCGCCACGAAATTCGGCTTCAAGATTTCCGACGAGGGCGTGGGCGCAGCGCGCATGGCCGGCGTCGACAGCCGTCCGGAGCATGTGAAAGCAGTCGCGGAGGCCTCGCTCGGACGCCTCGGCATTGAACAGATCGATCTCTTCTACCAGCACCGCGTCGATCCGAACGTCCCGATTGAGGATACGGTCGGGGCAATGGCCGACCTCGTAAAGCAAGGCAAGGTCAAGGCGCTTGGCCTTTCCGAAGCGAGTGCCGCCACGATCCGCCGTGCGCACAAGGTGCACCCTATCGCCGCTGTTCAGAGCGAATATTCCCTGTGGAGTCGCGATCCCGAAGACGAGGTTCTTGCAGTCTGCAAGGAGTTGGGCATCGGCTTCGTTCCCTATAGCCCGCTCGGGCGCGGCCTTCTGACCGGCACGATCAGCAAGCCCGACGAACTCGGAACGGATGACTGGCGGCGGACACTGCCGCGCTTCCAGGCTGAAAACATGGATGCCAATGCGGTGCTGATCGCCACGCTGAAGGGCCTTGCTGGCGACAAGGGTGTCACCCCGGCGCAGCTCGCGCTCGCCTGGGTGCTGCATCAGGGTGATTTTATCGTACCGATCCCGGGCGCACGCAAGATCAAGCACCTCGAGGAGAATGCCGCCGCGGCTGATATCGAATTGTCCACGGCGGACCTTGCGAAGATCGGGGATGCGCTATCTCCCAACCGCGTTGCCGGCAAGCGCTATACCGAGGCGGCTCTCGCCCTCGTCAACGGCTGATTGCAACCGCACGGCGTTTCCGAAAGGGCGCCCTGCCATTCCTTCCAGAGGCTTGACAGTCTATCACCCCTCGGTGCCTATACCTGACCGCTCTTCGCCACTTTTAAAAACGCGTCGGCGGTTGTATATCGCGCAGGATCGATTTGTCTCAACAAGCCGCGCCGTTGGCCAATCTATAATGGCGCTCAACTGGAACATCATGGAAAAAGCAACGAAAAAGTCGCTTAGGCGCTGGGGTATCGGATTGGTTGTACTGGCAATTATCGCCTGGTTCGTACCCTATCTGGTGATCTTCTATCTGATCTGCGGCATCTATGATTTGTCGCGCAACAAGAATCTCAACTTGCAGGTGATCGAACAGTATTTCTTCGGCAACGGCATTTTCACCTGGGTTCTTTCGCCGCTGAATATCGTTCTCGACCTTCTCTCGCTCCCTTATATCAACAAGGGCGTTTACCGCCTGCAGGACCTGCCTTCCGACTATCAGGCCGAGGTCAAGCGCCTGATTACGGCGACTCAGAAGGAGAATATCGTCGGCCAGTTGCAGCAGCGCGCCGAGCAGCAATCGCGCAGCATGTTCTTCTTCAAATGGTACGGCAAGGATCAGCCGAGCTTCGCCAACGTGCCTTCGTTCTACGAGAAGTACAACTTCGTGAAGACGATCGGGGTTTCGGTCTTCAACAAGAAGAATTCGACGTCGAAGCACTTCGGGCCGATGCGCGCAACGATCCGCGTCCTCTACAATATCAACGACATGAATGACCGCTCGGCCTATATCTGGTGCGGCGACACCACCAGTTACTGGAAGGACGACAAGCTCTTCATCTTTGATGATACGCTGATGCACCAGTCAGTGAACCAGACTGACCAGACGCGCTATTGCCTCTTCGTCGATATCCTGCGTCCGTCCTACGTACCGGGGTTCTTTGCCGCCGTCGTCGCCTTCATGGGCGTCGTGCTCAAGGGCAGCAATTCGGTATTCTACAAGAACTGGAAGGTCATTCAGAAGTAAGGCAAGGTTCGCCTCTGCTTCTTCTTTCGCCTTATAGACTCTGCCATTATCCTCGGGCTCTTGTCCCGAGGACTAGGCGGATCGCCAATGACCCGCGATAGCAGTGGGAACGACGTGGTCCGGGGAGGGGTTATCCCCGCAATACGCCCCCGGTCTGCTTGGCGACATTCTCGACAATCCGCTTCGAAAGCGCCTCCAGATCCTCGTCGTTCAGCGTGCGCTCCTGCGGCTGGATCGCCACCTCGATCGCCACGGACTTCTTGTCCGCGCCGAGCGATGCGCCTTCGAACACGTCGAAGACCTGAACGCCTGTCACAAGCTTCTTGTCGCCGTTGAGAGCGGCCTTGACGATCGCGCCAGCTTCAACGCCCTTGTCGACGATGAACGCAAAGTCGCGGCGAAGCGCCTGGAAATCGGACAGGTTGAGCGCAGGCTTGGTACGCGTCGCCTTCTGCTTCGGCTCCGGGATAGCGTCGATGAAAACCTCGAAGCCACACAGCGTGCTGCCGACGTCGAGCGTCTCCAGGGTCTTCGGATGGAACTCGCCAAAGGTGCCGAGCACCACTTTGGGACCAAGCTTGATTACCCCCGACCGTCCGGGATGATACCAGCCGGGAGCACCGGATTCGATCTGCAGCTTGTCCACCGGCGCGCCGCAAGCCTCAAGCACGGCGAGCGCATCGGCCTTGGCGTCGAAAACACCAACGGGCGCGGCATTGCCGGACCAATGGCGGCCTGAGCCGTCGAGACGGGCGGTGCCACGGCGAACGCCAGCGGCAACGCGCCGCTGCGCTTCCGGTGTGTCGCCCTCATAGGTTCCGGAAACCTCGAACAGGGCAAGATCGCTGAAGCCGCGATCGGCATTGCGCTGGGCGGCAGCAAGCAGGCCGGGCAGCAGGGAGGGGCGCATATCCGACATATCGGAAGCGATCGGATTGGCGAGCTTCAATTCCGGCTGGCCGCCACCAAATGCCTTGGCGGCCGTTTCGGAAATGAACGACCAGGTGACAGCTTCCATCATGCCCCGCGTTGCCAGTGCCCGGCGGGCGTGGCGGGTGCGGATCTGCAGGGTTGTCAGAATCTTGCCATTGACCGTCGCATGGCTCGGCAGCGCTTGCGGTTTGATGAGGTCGACGCCGTGGATACGCATCACCTCCTCGACGAGATCGGCCTTACCGTCGATATCGGGACGCCAGGAGGGCACGATCACGTCCACAGCCTCGCCCGTGCCTTGTGGCACGAAACCCAGGCGCGAAAGGATGTCGAGGCTGGTTGGGGCAGGCACCTCGATGCCGGTCAGGCGCTTGACGTCCGATAGCGGGAAGCGGACCACCTTCGGCGGGTGGCCTTCATAGCCGACGACCTTCGCCTCTGACGGCGTTCCACCGCAGAAATCGAGCACAAGCTGCGTTGCCAGTTCCAGCCCAGGAATCATGAACTCCGGATCGACACCGCGCTCGAAGCGGTAACGCGCATCGGTGATGATGCCGAGATTGCGGCCGGTACGAGCGATGTTCATCGCATCCCACAGGGCCGATTCAATCACCACATTGGTGGTGTTTTCGTCGCAGCCGGAATGTTCGCCGCCCATGATGCCGCCGATCGACTCGACCCCATCGGCATCGGCGATGACGACATTGTCCGGGCCGAGCTTATACTCCTTGCCATTGAGGCCGAGGATTTCCTCGCCTGCCCTGGCATGGCGAACAGTAAGATCGCCCTTCACCTTGTCGGCGTCGAACACGTGCAAGGGTCGGCCGCGGTCGAAGGTCAGGTAGTTGGTAATATCGACAAGCGCATTGATAGGTCGCAGGCCGATGGCGATCAGCCGCTGCTGCAGCCATTGCGGGCTATGGCCGTTCTTGACGCCCTTGACCGTGCGCCAGGCGAAACCCGGGCAAAGGTGGCTATCAACATCGAGCGAGACGCCAACCTGAGGCTCTCCCGTTCCCTTCACCGGCGCTATCGCCTGTTGCCTGAGCTTGCCGATGCCGGCGGCAGCCAGGTCGCGCGCGATGCCATAAACACTGGTGCAATCCGGACGGTTCGGCGTCAGATTGATCTCGATGACCGGATCGTCAAGCCCGGCATAGGCGGCAAAGCTGGTGCCCACGGGCGCATCTTCCGGCAGGTCGATAATGCCATTGTGCTCGTCAGACATCTGCAATTCGCGTTCCGAACACATCATGCCATGGCTCTCGACACCGCGAATCTTGCCGACCGACAGTGTAATATCAATGCCCGGGACATAGGTGCCGGGCGACGCAAACGCGCCGATCAAGCCGGCGCGCGCATTGGGTGCGCCGCAGACAACCTGTAGCGGTTTGCCGTCGCCCGTGTCGACGGTCAGAACCTGCAATTTGTCGGCGTCGGGATGGCGGGCCGCAGTCAGCACCTTGGCAATGACGAAGGGCTTCAAGGCCGCCTTGTCGTCGAGCGACTCCACTTCGAGCCCGATCATCGTCAGGGTCTCGACGATCTTGTCGAGCGACGCATCGGTTTCAAGGTGGTCTTTTAGCCAGGAGAGTGTGAATTTCATGATTTCACTCGTTTTCAGGTTTTAGCGTTGGAGCGTTTCGACAAGGCGAAGCCGCTCGCACCGGAAACAGGTTTCTAGCGCTCCGCTCACGCGCTGAGGCCCCCAAACAGGGTCGGCATGTCGAGCGGGCGGAAGCCGTAATGCGACAGCCAGCGCACATCCGCATCGAAGAAAGCGCGCAGATCCGGCATGCCGTATTTCAGCATGGCAATGCGGTCGATACCCATGCCCCAGGCAAAGCCCTGATATTCATCGGGATCAAGACCGCCGGCGCGTAGCACGTTCGGATGCACCATGCCGCAGCCAAGGATCTCCATCCAGTCATTGCCCTCGCCGAACTTCACTTCCTTGCCGGAGCGATCGCACTGAATGTCGACCTCGAGCGATGGTTCCGTGAACGGAAAATAGGAGGGACGGAAGCGCATCTTCAGCGACGGCACTTCGAAGAACGCCTTGCAGAACTCTTCAAGCACCCATTTCATGTTGGCGACATTCGCCGTCTTGTCGATGACGAGGCCTTCGACCTGATGGAACATCGGCGAATGGGTCGCATCGGAATCCATGCGATAGGTCTTGCCCGGAATAACGATACGAATCGGCGGCTTCTGGTTCTCCATGGTGCGGACCTGAACCGGGCTCGTATGCGTGCGCAACACACGCCGTTCGCCGTTGGCATCCGGATTGAAGAAGAAGGTGTCGTGCATCTCGCGCGCCGGATGGCCTTCGGGGAAATTCAGCGCGGTAAAATTGTAATAGTCGGTCTCGATGTCCGGACCTTCGGCAATGGAGAAGCCCATGTCGGCGAAAATTGCCGTGATCTCGTCGATGACCTGGCTGATCGGATGGATGCGGCCGCGCTCTACCGGAGCGGCGCGGACCGGCAGCGTGATATCGACCTTTTCCTTTTCGAGACGAAGAGCGATAGCCACATCCTTGAGGGCGGCCTTGCGGGCCGTCAGCGCTTCGGTGATCCGGTTCTTCAGGCCATTGATTGCCGGGCCCTGGAACTGGCGCTCTTCCGGCGACATTGCGCCCAGCGACTTCAGCTTCTCCGAGATCGAGCCCTTCTTGCCGAGTGCAGCAATGCGTACGGCCTCGATGGCCGCTTCGTCATTGGCTGCCTCAATCTGCGCGGCAAGCACGCTTTCCAGTTCTACCAGGTCGTCCATCGTTCATCACCTGTCTGATCGTCAATGACAAAAATCGAAAAACCCGCGCCAGCCGAGCCAGCGCGGGTTTCCCAAGTCTAATTTTCCGAAAATGCTTTGGGAGCGCTGGGCTTAGTGAACAGCGCCTTCAAAAGCGTTCGGAGTGGTGTTCTTGAGGTACTCAAGCGCCTTCTTGGCAGAAGCGACGAGTGCACCGAATGCTTCCGGCTCGTGGATCGCGAGATCCGACAGAACCTTACGGTCAACTTCGATACCCGACTTCGACAGGCCGTCGATGAAACGGCTGTAGGTCAGGCCATGCTCGCGCACGGCGGCATTGATGCGCTGGGTCCAGAGCGCGCGGAACGTGCGCTTCTTGTTCTTGCGGTCGCGATAAGCGTACTGCTTCGAACGGTCAACGGCAGCCTTTGCGGTGCGGATCGTATTCTTGCGGCGGCCACGGAAACCCTCGGCCTGCTTCAGAACTTTTTTGTGCTTGGCGTGGGACGTAACGCCCCGTTTTACACGTGCCATGATATGATCTCCTTGTCTTAAGGACTAAAAACGCGCCCGGCTTAGAGGCCGTTGGGCAAGAACTTCTTCACGATCTTGGCATCGGCATCGGAAAGAACCATTGTGCCACGTGCGTCACGGATGAATTTGTTCGAACGTTTGATCATGCCATGGCGTTTGCCAGCGGCGGCGGCTTTGACTTTGCCAGTCCCGGTTACTTTGAACCGCTTCTTGGCAGCAGATTTGGTCTTCATCTTGGGCATTTTGCTACTCCATTCTTCTAAAGGAGCTCTGTCGTTTCCATGAAACGGCGGCTCCTGTTTTTCCACTTCAGGCCGACCAAAGCCTGAAAGCATACAAAACCGCCACGGCATGCCCTGCCGGGCGGTTTGAACGGGGCCTTATTACCAGAAGTCTGAAAAAGCGCAACAACTGAATCGATCAAGGCCGATTGTAAATGAAAAAGCCGCCCGAAGGCGGCTCTTGGTCCGAGGCAAGCGCCTGTTAGCGCGGTGCGAGCACCATCATCATCTGGCGGCCTTCAAGCTTTGGCTCCGCCTCGACCTTGGAAATCTCGACAGTGTCTTCCTTCACCCGATCGAGCAGACGCATGCCGAGTTCCTGGTGCGCCATTTCGCGGCCGCGGAAACGCAGTGTTACCTTGACCTTGTCGCCCTCATCGAAGAACCGCTTGATCGCCTTCATCTTCACATCATAGTCATGCGTATCGATGTTCGGACGCATCTTGATTTCTTTGATTTCGACGGTCTTCTGCTTCTTGCGCGCCTCAGCGGCCTTCTTCTGGCCCTGGTACTTCAGCTTGCCCAGATCAACGATCTTGCAAACTGGCGGCTCGGCATTGGGGACGATCTCGACGAGATCGAGTCCGGCCTCATCGGCCATGGCCAGTGCTGCCTGAATGGTAACGATACCGTGGTTTTCACCTTCGGCATCGATCAATTGTACCTGAGGTACGCGGATATCGCGGTTCGAACGAGGTCCATCTTTCTGGACCGCCTGTGCTCTAAAGGGTCGGCGAATGGCAGTAGTCTCCTTGAATTATTTCGGTCAACGCAAATAGCACCGTCGGACCAGCGCCGCAATGCTTCTATGCGTCGGGCCCATGCGAATACCATTTTTTTCGGGATAAATCATCCATAACAGACATAGGATTGTTTCAGTTTTATGCAATATCGCGGGCTTTATTGCCAGGTGCGAACATGGCAAAAGGCAGTATAGCGATAGATGACAGGCATGCTCATGGACATTACCCCGCCCCAGTTCCACACCGTCGATGGAATCAAGATTGCCTACCGCAAGCGGCGTGGAGGTGAACCCGGTCTCGTCTGGCTCGGCGGCTATCGCTCGGACATGCTCGGCACCAAGGCCGAGTGGCTCGATCAATGGGCTGCAAGCAACGGCCTTGCCTATCTTCGGCACGACTATTCCGGGCACGGCGAATCCCGCGGTGAATTCCGCGACGGCACGATTTCGCTATGGCTCGAACAGACGCTGGCGGTGTTCCGCGAGTTCACCTCCGGGCCCCAGATCGTAATCGGCTCGTCGATGGGCGGCTGGATTGCCCTTCGCCTCATCGAGGAACTGCAGAAGGTCGGTGAAGGCGGACGGGTCGCCGGCCTCGTCCTTATTGCGCCGGCGCCCGACTTCACCTCGGAACTGGTCGAGCCGCAACTGACCAACAAGCAGCGGCGTCAGATCGCCGAGCTTGGCTATATGGAAGAGCCGTCGGAATATTCGCAGGAGCCCTATATCTACGCGAAGAAGCTCCTCGAAGACGGGCGTACCAACCAGGTATTGAAGGGCGTCATCCAGACCGACTGTCCCGTTCACATTCTCCAGGGCATGAAGGACGACGATGTTCCCTATCGCCATGCGTTGCGGCTCGTCGATCATCTTCCCGTCGACGACGTGACGATCACCCTCGTTCGCGACGGCGACCACCGCCTTTCCCGCCCGCAGGACCTTGAACTTCTTACGCGAACCGTGTCTTCAATGGTCGATCGCACCACCCATCCAAAGTCCCGCCCGCCCGTTCAATAGGTCACCCTCATGCGCTTTTCAGTGGTTGCTTCTGCCGTCGTTGCTGCGGTCGTCGGTTTCGGCGGTACGCTGGCACTGATTATCGCGGCAGCGCAGGCTCTGGGCGCGACACAGGCCGAGACTGCAAGCTGGGTCACCGCCGTTTGTCTCGCCATGTTCTTTGCCACCGGCTACCTCAGCTGGCGCTACAAAATGCCGATCATCAGTGCATGGTCGACCCCCGGCCTTGCGCTTATCGGCGGGTCGATCGGCTTTACCATGCCTGAGGCCGTTGGTGCCTTTATTGTCACCGCCCTTGCCATCATCCTTACGGGGTTGATCAAGCCGGTCTCGGCTTTCGTCTCGAAGATCCCGGCTTCCATCGCCTCGGGCATGCTTGCCGGCGTCCTCTTTGCCTTCCTCATCGGCGCGGCGCGAACCATACCGGTTGATCCGCTCTTTGTTTTGCCGCTGGCGGCGCTGTTCTTCGTCATCCGGCTCTATAACCCTGCCATGGCCGTGCTCGCGGTGCTTTTCGGCGGCGTGATATACGCCTTTGCCAGCGGGCGCGTGGCTAGCGTCCCCTCGGTTGAACTGTCGACGTTGACGCTGATCATGCCGGTGTTTGACTTGCGCGCCATGATCGGCCTTGCCCTGCCGCTATATCTCGTCACCATGGCTTCGCAGAACTTGCCGGGTTTTGCGGTCTTGCGCGCTGCAGGTTACGAGCCGCCCACGGCCGCGGCCTTGCAGGTGACCGGCCTCGTCTCACTCCTGAGCGCTCCCTTTGGTGGGCACACCAGCAATATGGCAGCGATCTCGGCCGCCATCTGCACCGGTCCCGATGCCCATCCTGACCCGCAGAAGCGTTGGCTGACGGGACCGTTCTATGCGCTTTCCTATCTGATATTTGCGATCTTCGGCGCCTCCCTCGTCGCGCTCTTCGCGGTTCTACCGGCGCCGCTGATCGCGCTCGTCGCTGGCCTCGCCCTCATCGGTGCATTTACCAACGCGCTGTCGCTCGCGCTCAAGACAGAAAAGGAGCGCCTTGCCGCAATCGTGACCTTCGCAGTCACTGCATCCGGCATCTCGATCGCCGGAATCGGCGCGGCCTTCTGGGCGCTCGTTGCGGGCCTGCTCGTCTATTGGCTCGATCACGTAAAGAAAGCGGTCTGATTCCAAAGGCTTGTCGCATTTGGAGTCACGTTTTCTTGAAAAGCCAAAATTTCCTTCCCATGTCGTAATCGATCGACCAATCGGGGTCGGGCTTTCTTCAGTAAGGAAGGGCTTTAGATGAACAATGCTGCTTTGATCCGGCCAGGCTGGACCCCGGCGACCATCGCTCTGATGATTATCGGTTTCATGCTGTTCTGGCCACTTGGCTTAGCCATGCTTGCCTACATTGTCTGGGGCAACCGGTTTGGCGGTTTCAAACACGAAATGAACAATGCCGCTGAAAACGTCTGCGGTGCGTGGCGCCGCAATCGCCGTTCGCAGCGTTTCGGCAGAGGTCCGTTCGGCACCGGCAACGTCGCCTTCGACGAATGGCGCGAGAAGGAACTGGAGCGCCTCGACGAGGAACGCCGTAAGCTCGAAGAGATGCGCGCCGAGTTCGAGACCTACGCGCAGGAACTGCGCCGCGCCAAGGACAGGGAAGAATTCGACCGCTTCATGGCCGACCGCAACGCCAGGAAGCCTTCGGGATCGGTTCCTGATGTGAATGAGGGCAACGGCGAATAACCCTGTTTCAATCGTTCGTTGCTGTATAAGGCGGCGCCGGGATGTCCCGGCGCCGCTCCTGTTTTGGCTGGCGACACCCCTCGAATCAACTAAAGTGGCCGCATGATCCTGTCCCTGTTTCGGAACCCGCCGAAAAAGTCCGCCACGCTTACGGCTGAACGCAGCTATGAGGTAGCCGGGCGCGTTCTGCCGCTGCGCGTCATGGAGAATCCGCGCGCTACACGCTTGACGCTGCGGATCGACGCCGGTGGCAAGGGGCTGCGCATGACCGTGCCGCCCGGCATGCCGGCGCGAGAGATAGACAAATTCCTCACGCGCCACGAGGGTTGGATCGAGACCCGTATCTCCAAGATGCCCGACCAGCCCAAGGTGCGCCCCGGCGTGAAAATACCGGTGCGAGGTGTGCCGCATCTCATCGTTCACGAACCCGCCAAGCGCGGCACGGTGCGGCAGGAGCCGGGACCAGACGGGCCATTGCTCATCGTCTGCGGTGACCGCCCGCATCTTGCCCGCCGCGTCGGCGATTTCCTCAAGCGGGAAGCCCGCCGCGACCTTGAAATGCTCGTCGCGCGCCATACTGCGGCTGTCGGCAGACGCGCAAAAACGGTGCGGTTGAAGGATACGAAAAGCCGCTGGGGCTCCTGTACCTCCGATGGCACGCTGTCCTTTTCCTGGCGCATCATGATGGCCCCGCCGCCGATCATCAATTATCTGGTCGCGCACGAGGTCGCCCACCTTAAGGAAATGAACCACGGTCCGAAATTCTGGAAGCTGTGCGGCGAACTTTGCCCGGATACCGAGCGCTGCAAGGCCTGGCTGAAGCGCAATGGCGGCGCATTGCAGGCAATCGATTTCAGCTGATGGCAGTGGAGCTTTCAACGCCGGTTTTGCAGGCCGCAAAAACGCTGTGGGAATATCACCACATCTACGATCCGCTCGCCAAGGCGGACCTGATCATCGGGCTCGGCAGCTACGATCTGCGCGTCGCCGACCATTGCGCCGCATTGTTTCGCCAGGGTCTGGCGCCGCGCATTCTCTTTACCGGCAAATCCGGCAACTGGACCGGCAACCTTTATGAAAACAGCGAGGCAGAGGCGTTTGCGCACCGTGCCGTCAATCTTGGCGTGCCCGCCGCCTCCATTCTCATCGAGCCTCTCGCCACCAATATCGGCGAGAATATCCGCTTCGCCAGGTCCATGGCTGGCGAGCATGTCCGGCGGGTCATTATGGTCACCAAGCCGCAGACCCAGCGGCGCGTCCGCGCCACGGCGGATGCACAGTGGCCTGAAGTTGCGACGCTGGTGACCGCACCGCCTACCCGTTTCGAAGACCAACCGACGACGGCCTATCCGCTTGAGGGGCTTATCAACGAGATGGTCGGCGACGTGCATCGCATGAGGATTTACCCCATCAAGGGCTATCAGACAGCGCAATCCATCCCCGTATCCGTCGCGGATGCGTTCGAATTTCTTGTCGCGAAGGGCTATCACCACCATCTGTGACAGAGTTCGATGCAAAATCCTCGACTTTGGCGCATTTTCATGCGAGTGGCGGGTCATGAGCCTTGATATAAAGATATGCGGATTGAAAACCGACGAAGCAGTTGCCGCTGCCCTCGATGGTGGCGCCACGCATATCGGCTTCATATTCTTTGCAAAGAGCCCGCGCAATATTGACCCTTCCGAGGCCGGTCGTCTGCGCCGCGCCGCTGCAGGCCGGGCAAAAGCCGTTGCCGTTACCGTCGACGCCGACGATGCCGCGCTCGATGCGATCGTTTCCGAAATGGCGCCTGATATGCTGCAGTTGCACGGCCACGAGAGCGTCTCGCGCGTGCGGCAGGTGAAAGCGCGTTATGGCCTGCCGGTGATCAAGGTGTTCTCGCTGCGCGAGCGCGGCGACCTTGCACAGATCGAGCCGTACATCGGCATCGCCGATCGGCTGATGTTCGATGCCAAGGCACCTGCAGGTTCGGCCTTGCCGGGTGGCAATGGCGTCGCGTTCGATTGGAAGGTCTTGAGTGAGCTTGACGGCTCGCTCGACTACATTCTGTCAGGCGGGCTGAATGCCGGTAATATCGGCCAGGCGTTGCAGGCGACATTGCCGGGCGGCATTGATGTTTCATCCGGTGTCGAATCGGCGCCCGGCGTGAAGGATGTCGGGCTTATCAAGGAATTTTTCAGGGCCGTGCGCGCTGCCAAAAGCGCCGATGCGGCTTAAGGCGGGCAGTCGTTTCGGCGACTATCCCAGGAACGGAGTGGAGCAGTGAACAAGGTGGTTGAGCCCAATTCATTCAAGACAGGTCCCGACGAAGAGGGCATGTTCGGCATTTTCGGCGGGCGCTTTGTTGCCGAAACGCTGATGCCGCTCATTCTTGAATTGCAGCAGGCCTATGACGACGCCAAGAATAATCCGGCCTTCAAGGCCGAGCTTCAGGCACTTTCCACACACTATGCCGGCCGGCCGTCCAAGCTCTATTATGCCGAGGGCCTTACCCGGCACGTGCGCCAGCTCGCCAAGGATCAGGGCGGCAATGGCGGCGCCAAGATCTACTTCAAGCGCGAAGACCTCAATCACACCGGCAGCCACAAGATCAACAATTGCCTCGGGCAAATCCTGCTCGCCAAGCGCATGGGCAAGACCCGCATCATCGCCGAGACCGGCGCCGGACAGCACGGCGTCGCCTCGGCCACCGTGTCGGCGCGCTTCGGGCTCCCCTGCGTCGTCTATATGGGCGCGACCGACGTCGAACGGCAGAAGCCGAACGTCTTCCGCATGAAGCTGCTTGGTGCAGAAGTGAAGCCCGTCTCCTCCGGCCATGGCACGCTCAAGGATGCCATGAACGAAGCGTTGCGTGACTGGGTCACCAATGTCGACGACACCTACTACCTGATCGGCACAGCCGCTGGTCCCCATCCCTATCCCGAACTCGTTCGTGACTTCCAGTCCGTCATCGGCATTGAGGCACGCGAGCAGATCCTCGAACAGGAGGGGCGCCTGCCCGACACGATCATCGCTGCCGTCGGCGGCGGGTCCAACGCAATCGGCCTGTTCCACCCGTTCCTTGATGACAAGAGCGTCGAGATCATCGGTATCGAGGCGGGCGGACGAGGGCTCGACGGTATCGAACATTGTGCCTCGATGAGCGCAGGCCGTCCCGGCGTTTTGCACGGCAACCGCACCTACCTCCTGCAGGATCAGGATGGCCAGATCCTTGACGGCCACTCGGTTTCGGCCGGCCTCGATTATCCGGGCGTCGGTCCCGAGCATTCCTGGCTGCGCGATACGGGCCGCGTTTCCTACGTGCCGATCCTCGACAATGAGGCGCTCGACGCCTTCCAGCTGACGACACGCGTCGAGGGTATTATTCCGGCGCTCGAATCCGCCCATGCCATCGCGCATGCGGTCAAGATCGCGCCGCAGATGGCGCAGGACAAGATCATGATCGTCAATCTATCCGGCCGCGGCGACAAGGACGTACACACGGTCGGCAAACTGCTTGGAATGGACATCTGATCATGACGACCCGTATCGACAGGAAATTTGCTGCCCTGAAAGCCGAGGGCCGTCCGGCGCTCGTGACCTACTTCATGGGCGGCGACCCGGATTTCGACACCTCGCTCAAGATCATGAAGTCGTTGCCGGTCTCGGGTTCCGATATCATCGAACTCGGCGTGCCCTTTTCCGATCCCATGGCTGATGGCCCCGCTATCCAGGCTGCGGGCCTGCGGGCGCTGAAAAAGGGCATGACCCTGACCAAGACCCTGGAGCTTGCCAGGCAGTTTCGCGCGAGCGACGATACGACCCCGATCGTACTGATGGGCTACTACAATCCCATCTACATTTACGGTGTCGACCGCTTCCTGAAGGATGCCGTTGCTGCGGGAATCGATGGTCTCATCATTGTCGACTTGCCGCCGGAAATGGACGAAGAGCTGTGCATCCCCGCTATCAAGGCCGGGATCAACTTCATTCGCCTGGCGACGCCGACGACGGACGAAAAGCGCCTGCCGAAAGTGCTGCAGAACACGTCCGGCTTCGTCTATTACGTATCGATGACCGGCATCACCGGCTCGGCGCTTCCTGACACGTCGAAGGTTGCGAGCGCCGTCGAGCGCATCAAGAAGCACACGGACCTTCCGGTCGTCGTCGGTTTCGGCGTCAAGACCGCAGAACAGGCGAAAGTGATCGGCAGCGCCGCCGACGGTGTCGTAGTCGGTACGGCGATCATCAATGCCGTTGCCAATACCATCCGTCCCGATGGCTCGCTGGTCGCCGATCCTGCCGAGGCAGTTGCCACCATGGTGCAGGGCCTCTCCAGCGGCGTCAGGGCTGTACGCCTTGCGGCGGCCGAGTAGAAGCTCTAAATCACCTGAACCTTTGACGGAAGAACAGGACCGATCATGAACTGGATCACGAATTACGTTCGGCCAAAGATCAACTCGATGCTTGGCCGCCGTGAAATGCCGGAGAATCTCTGGATCAAGGATCCGGAGTCCGGAGAGATGGTCTTTCACACGGATCTCGAAAAGAACCAGTGGGTGGTGCCGTCTTCCGGCCATCACATGCGCATTCCGGCTCGCGATCGTCTGCGCTTTTTCTTCGATGACGGGATTTTCGAGACGCTCGAGCAGCCCAAGGTCGCCGTCGATCCTTTGAAATTCCGCGATGAGAAGCGCTATATCGACCGCCTCAAGGAACATCGCACCAAGACCGGGCAGGACGACGCGATCATCAACGCGCTCGGCACCATCGAGGGTCTGCCGATCGTCGTCACGATCCACGACTTCAGCTTCATGGGCGGTTCGCTCGGGATGGCAGCGGGCGAGGCAATCATCAAGGGTTTTGAAACAGCGATCGCACAGAAGAAGCCGCTGGTGCTCTTTGCCGCGTCGGGCGGGGCGCGCATGCAGGAGGGCATTCTTTCGTTGATGCAGCTGCCGCGCACCACGGTTGCCGTGGAAATGCTGAAGGAAGCCGGCCTGCCATATATCGTCGTCCTGACCAATCCGACGACCGGTGGGGTCTCGGCATCCTATGCCATGCTCGGCGATATCCATATTGCCGAACCCGGCGCCCTGATTGGCTTTGCCGGGCAGCGGGTCATCGAACAGACCATTCGCGAAAAACTGCCGGAAGGCTTCCAGCGCGCCGAATATCTGAAAACCCACGGCATGGTCGACATGGTGGTACCGCGGCCGCAGCTCAAGACAACCATAGCCCGGCTCCTCAAGATGATGATGGGCCAGCCGGCGACGGAAATTGTCGAGGAGACCGATGTGCCGAACGGTCTCGCAACCACCGCTCTGCCGGTTCCGGCCAAGGCCGATTCCTGATGCCGCTGCGCCATACCTAAAGCCGGATGTGCAATGTCGTCGCATGCTGAAAAGGAAATAGAACGGCTGCTCGGCTTGCACCCGAAGGGCTTCGACCTGTCGCTCGGCCGGATCACACGCCTGCTCGACACCTTGGGCAATCCGCATCTGAGACTCCCGCCCGTGATCCATGTCGCCGGGACCAACGGCAAGGGTTCGGCGGTAGCCTTCTCGCGCGCACTGCTCGAGGCTGCGGGCTATACCGCGCATGTGCATACCTCCCCCCATCTCGTGCGCTGGCATGAGCGTTACAGGCTCGGTGCGCCGGGCGGCGGCAAGATTGTCGAGGATGCGGTTCTGGCTGAAGCGGTAAAGCGCGTTGCCGAAGCCAACGCGGGGCAGGCGATCACCGTTTTTGAAATTCTGACGGCAGTCACCTTTGTGCTTTTTTCCGAGCACCCGGCAGACGCCGTTGTTCTTGAGGTCGGTCTTGGCGGAAGGTTCGACGCGACAAATGTGATCCCGGAGCCGGCGGTCAGCGTCATCATGCCGATCTCGCTCGACCACCAGCCCTATCTTGGCGATCGTGTGGAGCTCATTGCAGCCGAGAAGGCGGGCATTATCAAGCCGCGTTGCCCCGTCGTTATTGGCGCGCAGGACGAAGAAGCCGTGCGCATGGTCCTGATCGAGACCGCCGAGCGCCGCGATTGCCCCTATGCCGTCTATGGCCAGGATTTCCTGAGTTTCGAAGAGCGCGGCCGCATGATCTATCAGGACAATACCGGCCTGATGGACCTGCCCCTGCCGAACCTTCTTGGCCGGCACCAACTGGCCAATGCGGCCGCGGCCATCCAGGCCGTGCGGACCGCCGGCTTTAAAGTTCCCGAACAGGCCGTTGAGCGCGCCATGACCACCGTGGAGTGGCCGGCGCGCATGCAGCGCCTCGTCAAGGGCAAGCTTGTTGAACTATCCGTACCCGGTTCGGAGATCTGGCTCGACGGCGGGCACAATCCCGGTGCGGGCCTCGTGGTCGCAGAGGCGATCGCCACCCTTGAAGACCGCAGCCAGCGCCCGCTTTTCCTCATTACGGGCATGATCAATACCAAGGACCCGGTGGGATACTTCCAGGCATTCACCGGCATGGCGCGCCACGTCTATACGGTGCCGATCCGCTCCAGCGGCGCCGGTATCCCCCACGACGAGCTGGCAATCGCGGCCAATGAAGCGGGTCTTTCGGCCGAGCCGGTGCATTCGGTGGAGAATGCCTTGAAAATCTTGCGCGATAGCTGGGACTCCAGCGAGCCCGCGCCGCGCATCCTCATCGGCGGCTCGCTCTATCTTGCCGGCGAAGTGCTCTCCGACAACGGCACGCCGCCGCAATAAAAAACCCGGCACAAGGCCGGGTTTTTTATTGTGCAGTCCGGATTGATCAGGCAGCCGAATTTCTGATCCAGTCGCTGAGCTTGCTCTTGGGAGCAGCACCAACGAGGTTGGCGGCAAGTTCGCCATCCTTGAACATCAGAAGGGTCGGGATGGAACGGACGCCGAACTGGGCGGCCAGTTCCGGATTCTCATCGATGTTGACCTTGGCGATCGTGACCTTGCCTTCCATCTCCGAAGCGATTTCCTCGAGGGCCGGCGCGATCATCTTGCAGGGGCCGCACCACTCCGCCCAGAAATCAACGACGACAGGCTGGCCAGCCTGGATTACATCGGACTGAAAATTGCTGGTGTCGATCTTGACGGTAGCCATAGGCTTTTCCTTGTAGGTTTGTTGAATGTGTTGCACATCATGTGGTGAGTCTATCCACACTCGTCAAGCTAGGTCTTGTCACGATTCAGTGCAAAGGTCTACGTGGGTGCCTATCGCAGACGCTCAAGTGCCTCGTTCATGGCCGCCTCGGGAATGTCGACAAGGTGGGGGCCCTCGGTGAAGAGCAAGGCGGTTTCGATGGTTTTGCCGGGATAAAGCGGCGAAAGCAGCTCGCGGTAGAGCGCAAGCTGGGCGACATAGGTTTCCGGTACTTTCGCCAGCGTTTGAGGTGCCGGCCGGTTGGTCTTGTAGTCGATGATGACGACACGCTCGCCCACGACCGCAAGACGATCGACGACGCCGGATACGGCGTGGTCCTTGCCGCGCAGATGCAACGTTCCCATGACGGCCACCTCGGCCAACGAGCCTTCGGCAAAGACGGCAGCGAACTTCGCATCGTCGAGGATCGCAAATACCGACCTCCGCGCCACGTCAAGCTCCTGTGGTTCCCAGTCGAACGCGGCCCGCGCCAGATAGCGATCCGCCGCTGCCATCCGCTGTTCAGCTGGGAGATCAGGCAGTGTCTGCAACAGAGCGTGGATGACGATGCCCCTGCGGATGGCAAAGGATGACGTGCCGCGATCCCCGGAGAGAACCGGCGATCCGGTGACCAGTGGGGCTTCATCGTCCGGCTCGATCACAACCGACACGCCTGACGGGGCGAGCGGTCGCGGCAGACCCAGTTCGCGCGGCATCGGCTTTCTGAAGGCAGCGGGAAACGCGACCTCGGTGGCTGCCGGCCGGTCTTCGGGAACCGCAATATCGCGATTGTCGGGCTGGGTGATGCGATAGCGCCTTGCGTTGACGCCTTCCACAGGATGATCGAACGGCAGGCTCGCATCGCCGAGACCGGCATCAACCAGATTGTGCCACGTCTCGGGGGCCTGTCTTATGCCGCGATAGCCGCAGACGATCAGGCGGTCTTCGGCGCGGGTCATCCCAACGTAGAGCAGGCGGCGATACTCCTCTTCAGCGCGCAGCTTCAAGGTGTCGAGCAACGTGCCCGTGAATGCTGTTGCGTGGAATTTCGACGGTACGAAAAGGAAACCCTTGCCGTGCCAGCCGTCCTCTTCGCGCATATCGAAGGAGACGAGGTTGGGATTTCGTCCGCCGGCCGAAGCCGCGCTGCCGGAATCGACGAGAAAGACCACGGCAGCCTCCAGGCCCTTCGAGGCATGGACGGTCATGATCCGTACTTCGTTGCGGCTCTGGTCGAATTCGCGCTTGATCTCCGGCGTTGCCGCCTCCAGCGTTTCGAGAAAGACCTGCAGGCCCGGCAATCCGGTGCGCTCGGTCGCGATCGCATAATTCTGGAACTCGTCGATGACGTCACCGGCTTCCTGGCCAAGCCGCGCCAGCAAGTCGCGCCGCGCACCGCCTGGTCCAAGGATATGAGCGTAGAATTCGAAGACAGGGAGCGTATCGGCGCGGCTGCGCCACTCCTTCAGGCGCTGGGCAATAGCATGGAACGTAAGGTCGTCCTCGGCACGGCTGTTCAGCCGGTCGAATAATGTCTCGTTTTCGGCGCGTCCATGGGCAAGGACGAAAAGTTCATCGTCTCCAAGCTTGAACAGCGGGCTCTTAAGCAGGGCGGCCAGAGAAAGGTCGTCGGCTGGCAGCAACATGAAGCGACCAAGCGCCATCAGATCCTTGATCGCGATGTGGTCGGTCAGCTTCAGCCGATGCGCCCCGCCGACCGGCACGTGCCGCCGTTTCAGTTCGCGCGACAGGGCATGCATGAACTGGTCGCGCTTGCGCACCAGCACCATGATGTCGCGTGCCTCGAGCCTGCGTCCCTGCCCCTGCAACACCTCGCCGTTCTTCAGCCAGAGTTCGATGGTCCTGGCGATCTGCTCGGCGAGCCGCACGGGTGGCGCGCGCAGGCTGTCGACCGGCGTGCGCCAGTCCTCCACCTCCGGCGTCGTGTCCGGCGTCAGCACGTCCCATATTTCGACTTCGCCCGGATCGCTGCCGCGTATCGCTGTGTGGACAGTCGATCCATGATCGCGGCCAAAGCCACGGTGCGCTTCGGCCCTTGCAAAAACCCTGTCTACAGCCGAGAGCACGTCCGGGGCGGAGCGGAAAGAGAAGTTGAGGCTGACCTTGGCGAAGCTCAGATCCGCCTGATCGGCATTGCGTTCCGTTGCCCTGCCGTGAGCGGCAAAATCCTCCGGAATGGCCCCCTGGAACGAATAGATCGACTGCTTCTCATCACCCACCGCAAACAGAGTGCGGCGTATCTCACGCGCTGTTTTGCCGGCAAAGAATTCCTCGCTGAGCAGCCGGATAACTTTCCACTGGTTCGGGCTCGTATCCTGTGCCTCGTCGACAAGAATGTGATCGATACCCTTATCGAGCTTGTACTGCACCCAGGGGCCCGCATCCTGGCGCTGCAGTAGATTGACCGTGCGCACGATAAGGTCGTCGAAATCGAGCAGTCCGCGAGACCGTTTCATTTCCTGATAGCGGCCGAGCAATTCGTCCACCAGCACGAATGCGGACAAGGTCAGTCCGATGAGCCTGTATTGCTTGAGGCGGTCAAGGCCGCCGCGCACCCGCTCCGCCGCCCTTCCGAAGCGATCCTCGAAGTCGGGCACCCTGTCGACCACGGCCCGGGTCGCGAGCTTGGCGCCGCTGACCGGTTCGCCGGACTTCAGGTAGAAGGCTTCCCGCAGAAAGTCCTCCAGTTCCTCGGTGCGGTTCGCCTGCTCGGCGGACCGGATCAGCCACGCGAAGTCGACTGCGCGCTTGGCGCCTTCGGAAATGTCGAGAAGCTCCCCGAGCACCCCATCATCGAGTTCAGGCAGCGGCCAGAACTCGGCGACTATTTCGTCTTCCGTTTCATCGCCTCTAAAGCCGAAGTGCCCGTAGAACGTCTGGCGACGCAATCCATCGTGGCCGACTTCGCGGATGAATGACGTGAGATCATGCCGTTTCAGGATGGCTTCATCGAGCAGCGCCTGCAGGCCGAATTCACCGGCCGCGTCGAGCACGTCCCCGAAGGCGCCTGCAAGCTCGACATTGTGATCGAGCCGGGCGGTTTGCAACAGTTGCCGGCGCGCTTCGCCGACGAGCGCGACCTGCATCAAATCGTCCATCAACTCGAAATGACCGGCGATATTCGCTTCGAGCGGAAACTGATGCAGGATCGCTTCACAGAAGGCGTGGATGGTCTGGATTTTCAGCCCGCCCGGTGTCTCGAGTGCGCGGGCAAAGAGGCGGCGTGCCTGCGTCAACCTTTTCGGACCTGGACGTTCGCCGTCGATTTTCTCAATCGTGCGGCTAAGCGCTGCCTCATCCATAGTCGCCCATTCCGACAGGCGGGCAAAGACACGGTTCTGCATGACCGCCGCCGCGGCCTTCGTATAGGTCAGGCACAGGATTTTGGACGGATCGGTCCCATCCAGCAGCAGCCGGATGACGCGTTCGGTGAGAACATGTGTCTTGCCCGAACCGGCATTCGCCGACACCCAGACGGAATCCTTCGGGTCGGCGGCGCGGTTCTGGTCGCGAATGGTTTCCACCGGAATGGCGAGCGGCTTCTTCATGACCCTTCGCCCTCGTCGTCGGCGCCGCCTGCCGACCATTCCAGCACACGGGCGAGGTGATCATAGTCGCCGGTCAGATCGCCCTCCTTGAACGGCAGGGCGCGTGACAGATAGCCTTTGCCGACATCGCGGTAGGCGTTCAAAAGTTCGCTCAGGCGATGCCATGCCAACTCACCAAGGTCCGGCGCGGATTTCCTGCTGTTGCGGGTTTCTAGAATCGATTCAGGGACGACCTTCCCTCGTGGTCTCAACCGGACATAGAGCAGGTCGGTTGCATTGCGCCGCCCGATCTCATGAAATCCTCCGCGGGCCAGCAACGCCGCTTCCAATGCGAGCTGCGGTGCCAGCAGGACATGTGCCTGCCGGACCGACGGTGTCGAACCGGTCTTGTAGTCGATGATGTCGACGGTCCCGTCGCGGCGGATATCGACGCGGTCGGCGCGCCCCGACAAGGTAACGCCGGTCGAATCAACCGCGATCTTTTTGGACGCGATTTCCGCATGGCGTTCGGCGATGAGTTGCGCACGCCCGCGCTCCCAATTGATGAACTCCGGTACCAGCATCTGAAATCGCGGCCACCAGACGGCGTCGATTTCCTCCGGGAGAGCGCTCGCATCAAAATGGCGCCGCCCGATGTTCATAAGCTTTGCCATGGCATCGGCATCAACCGGATCGATGTTTTCGCCAGTGAACGCTGCAAGGATGTCATGAAAGAGCGAGCCGCGTTCGGCAACATCGGGATCGCGGATCAAAGGCTCGATCGGGCGCAGGCGCAGGATGCGCCGCGCAAAAATTGCGTATGGATCACGCCGCAAGGTTTCGATTTCGGTCACCGAGAAATGCTTCGGCCGAGCATCGAGCGGCGGCTTCGGTTCCGGGCGCTTGACGAAATCTTCATCGACCGCGCGATCGATTTCACGCGCCCAGACAAGATACTTGCCGCCTTGCTGTCGCAATGTCGCACCGGCATCCTTGCCAAGCACCGTATCCAACCGCTGCAGCCAGCGGGAAGCCACCGTCGGTGCATTGGCTGAGCGTTGCGAACGTGTGAGAACGACCTTCCCCATGCCCATCGCCATCTGGAAATCATGGGCTGCAAGGCCGGTCCGCCTTTCCGGCGGTTCGAGCTTGATGATCGACTTCATCGGCCGCGACATGAAAGGATCGTTGCGCGTCTTGCCCGGCCACGAGCCTTCATTCAAACCGCCAATGACGACCGTATCGACGGTTTGCAGGCGGGCTTCGAGCGCTCCCCAGATGAAGAGGCGTGGATGGGCGCCGACTTTCGGCTTCACGACTTCGCCGGCGAGGAGCGCCTCGACCATGGCAGGCCATTCGGCCGGCGCAAATTCCAGACCGGTATCGGCCGAGACGAGGTTGCGCAAGAAAGCCGCAAACTGCTCGCCGGCCGGCCCCTCGTAGAGCGCGGAAATATCGCCATTGTCGTCGCGCACAAGATTTTCAAGCGCGGTAACACTCGCATGAATGATTTCGGGCAAGGCGACGGCGCCGGACTGACCTGCCATGGCAACGATTGGCGCCACGCATCCGCTCAGCGCATCGCAGATCGCTCGCGCCTCCTCGATATCCGTCGCTGACAGGTGCCGCAGCCACATCGGTTCGAAGGGCGTGCCGCTCGTTTCCGCGAGCCGGTGATTAAAGAAGGCTCCAAGGTCCGCAAGGGTCGCGCGTCCGGTCCCTCCACGCAGGGCGACGAGTTCGATGGTCTCTGCCACTTTGCGCACCTTGCCGCGCTGCCCGCCGATGCGCGTCAGCGGATGCTTGAGCAGTGCCAAAAGCGCAGCGGGATCGCCAGGGTTGAATACCGTCTCCAGCGCCAGGCGCATCAACGTCGCCGGCAAGGTCTCGCGGAGTGCATGGCCGCCGGAATCGTCGGCGATGATGTTGAAGCGGGCGAGTTCCGTCGAAACGCGCCGCGCCAGATCCCGATCGGCGGTTACGAGCGCTGCGGTACGACCCGAATCCTCAATCGCTTCGCGCAGGGCCAATGCGGCAGCGAGCGCTTCTTCGCGTTCATTCTCCGCCTCGATCAGACAGATATCGGCAGTGGCTTCGGAAAATGCCCCGCCCGCCCGGTCGAGATATGCCCAAGCCTCGCTGGTGTCGGCGGGTCGCATGGCCTCGCTGACAAGACGCTCACGCGCCCGCATTCCGGGTTGGGGCGTCCCCAGCGGAATGACATCATCGCGCAGAATGCCAAGCTCCCCCAGGAGTTTGCGCAGGCCGTATTGGGGGTGGCCAAACATGGAGGGGTTGTCGTCGACCTTGGTAAGGATATCCCAACTCGCTGCGTCGAGATCGCGATCGAGGCCGGGCAGAACGACCGCTCCTTGCGGCAAGGATGCGATCGCCGCAAGCAGCTTGGCGGTGGCCGGGATCGACCCTGTCGAACCGGCCGCGATCACCGGCCCCGAAGGCGGACTACGCAAGAGACGGTCGGCCTCCAGCTCGATAAGACGATTGCGATGCGCAGCGGGATTGGAACGACGGCGCTCCTCCAGGATTTGCGGCCAGACGCCGGTGACGATATCGAGGAATTCGAGCGTGACCTGCCACCAGTTCGGCAGGTCCTCAGCCACGATATTGCCAAGCGTCGCCCAGCCACTCGCCTCGGTTTCAACCTGGTCCATCAGTCCGGCAAGATCGCGCGCCAGCCATATGGCGTCGGCGGTTGTCGCCGGAATGGCAATTTCCTCATTGCCGAAGAGCGCACGCACATGGTCGGGCAAGCGCTCGCGCCAAGGCCTTACCAGGCTCGCCAGAAGCAGGAGCCGCTCCGTCGCATTGATGGGCGGCAGAAGGTCGAAGAACGCCTCCGAGCCCATGTCGAACATGGCGGCATCTTCGTCCACATCCCCGAGCGGCCGGATGACGGGGAGGATCGCCGATTTCACCGGGCTTTTTTCAACGAGCAGCGAGCGCAAGGTTCGCGCCGCGCGCCGCGTCGGAACGTAGATCGTTGCCCGCGCCAGCGCCATCGGATCGCGAGGGTCGGCGGGATAGCCCGGGATGAGTGCTCCGGACTGCATGGCTTCGATCAGCGCCGGCAGAAATGGGACGCCGGGCGCAATCGAAAATACCCGCGGCCGTCTGCGCTCAACCATGAACCTTATGTGCGGCGATGGCCGCTTCCGCCTCGCCGATTGCCGCCGGCGTACCCACCGTCAGCCAAAGGCCGTCCATCTGAAGGCCGTAGAGCCGGTCCGCAGCAATCGCTGCGTCGAAATAGCGATTGAGCGATGCCTTTCCTGGCGCGGCGCCGGCGAAGATGCGCGGGCGGATGATTGCGGCGCCGGCATAGATATAGGGAGATGTTTCGCCCTCCCCAAGACGACTGAGCCGCCCCTGCTTGTCCATATGAAAATCGCCGCGCCCGTCATAGCCCGTCGCCTGGTTCTTGTTCGCGATCATCAGAAGAATATCCATCCGATCATCATCCCACCCTTCCGCGAGCAGGACAAGATTTGGGCGCGCCCCATCGATCCAGAATGTGTCGGCGTTGATGACGTAAAACGGATCGTTTCCAATCTGATCCAGTGCACTGACAATGCCGCCGGCAGAATCCAGAAGTTCAGCCCGCTCGTCCGATACGATAATCGATGGCAGCCTGTACCCCGCGACATGCTGTTCAATCTGGTCTGCGAGATAGTGAACGTTGACGATTGCGCGCTCGACATCCGCAGCACGCAAGGCATCAAGGCCCCAATCCAGCAATGGTTTGCCGGCTACCTTAATCAACGGCTTTGGCGTCGTGAGCGTAAGTGGGGCCATGCGCGTGCCGAGACCGGCTGCGAGAACCATCGCCGTGCGAGGAGATTTCATCAATGGAACTCCGGATCGAGTATGCCGGCCTTCTCGCACCAATTTCTGATCGGCGCCAGAGCCTCGTGCTGCAAAGCACGGATAAAATACGCCTGAATGCGTGGTAGATGCTTTAGATAGGCCGGCTTGCCGTCGCGCTCGTCGAGGCGGACAAAAATGCCGAGTATCTTGGCGTTGCGCTGCGCAGCCATGATGGCGAAGGCTCTACGGAACTTCGCTTCATCAAATGTCGGATCGGCGGCCTGTCGTTCTGCCAGATATGCCAGGAGCAGATGATCTTGCAGTTCCGGAGAGATGGTCACCCGGGCATCAAGAACGAGGGACGCGACGTCATAGGCGGAAGGCCCGATCATCGCATCCTGAAAATCGATCAGCCCCACCCGCTCCATGCCTTTCCTGTCGGCGCGCCACAGAATATTGGGGGAGTGCACGTCCCTGAGGAGCAGGCTGCGCTCGGCGTCTTTAAGTTGGCTAAAGACTTCGTCCCATTTTGCCACGTAGTCCTGTTTCAACTCTTGCGGGAGCGTTGCACCACGCATTCGCGGCACATACCACTCGGAGAGGAGTTCCACCTCGATCATCATCGCGTCGCGATCGAAGCGGTGGATATGATGTGCATAACCGTCGGCGGCTTCGATGTCCTGCGGCCACGAATATTGATGCAATCTAGCCAGCAGGCGCACCGCTGCCTCATACCGGGCGAGCACCGGAAGTCCCTCAGCATCGAGGATGCCCTCGCTGCCGAGATTCTCTATAATCAGAAAGCCTGCATCGAGATCGGCGGCATGGATTTCGGGAACGGAGAAGCCATTTGCTTGAAGCAGTTTGTCGATCGCGACGAAGGCGGTCACCGACTGCGACAGATGCGCAATCTCCATGTAGGTCTTGCCGTCGCGCAGGATCGGACCGCCGGGATTGTAGGGCGAGTTCATCAGGATCAGCGGCGACTGACCATCGTTGGCAATCGTCTCGTAGCTGCGCGCAGAGGCGTCGCCGAGAAGATAGCGCCGCTCCGCCTTTGCAAAGCCCGACGAGGCAAGGAAAGCGCGAATGGCGAGGGAGCGTTCGACGCGAGCAAGTGCCGCCGCGTCTCCATCGATCCTGGCCTCTCGTCCCTCTCCCACATGGCTCAGCTCGATATGAAGGTTCTCGCGCGGCAGAGCGCCTGCGGCGCGCTCCGGCCACTCGACCAGCACGACGCCATCCTCCAGCGCTTCCTCCAGGCCAAGTTCGTCGACTTCCTCGGCCGAGGAGAGGCGATAGAGGTCGACGTGACTGACCGGGAGTCGCAATTCCGGGTAGGATTGAACCAATGTAAATGTGGGACTTGGAACCTCGTAATCATTGTCCGCTGCAATCGTGCGGATGAGCCCGCGCGCGAGCGTCGACTTGCCGGCGCCAAGATCGCCCGAAAGAGCCACGAGGTCTCCCTTGCGCAGCGCCAGGGCAAGGTCCTGTCCAAACCGTTCAGTATCCTCAGTCGTTGCCAGTTGAACGATGATCGGTGCCATGGACGCCTTATTCGGCAGCGATGCTGAAGGTCCGCGCCTCGAGCGGGAAGCGGCATGTCACCAGCGTGCCTTTGCCGGCGGCGCTTTCAATATCGACTGTGCCGCCATGCAGTTCGACGAAACCCTTGACGATGGAAAGGCCCAATCCGGCGCCGCGCTTGCGCCCGCCATTCGGATAGGGCTGGAATCGCTTGAAGATGCTGTCGAGCACATAGCCCGGCATGCCCGGTCCCTTGTCCTCGACGCTGAAGACCATTTCGGCCTGCTCGCGCCAGCAGGACAGGGTTACGGTGCTGCCTTCCGGCGCATAGTTGGCGGCATTGCTCAGGAGATTTGCCAGCACCTGCTTCACCCGGCTGGCGTCGGCCCGGAAAGAGCCCGCTCCTGGCGTAATGCGGATGTCGAGAAGGATATTGTGTTCCTTCAGTCGGTCGGCGACTTTTTCCGACGCGGTCGTGATCGCGTCCGCGACGGAAACATCGCTGATATCAAGTTCCATGATCCCCGCATCGACGGTGGCCAGATCTAGAATATCATTGACGATGGTCAAAAGGACCGACGACGAAGTTCCTATATGGTCGAGATAATCGCGTTGCTTGTCGTTGAGCGGTCCCGTCATGGGCGTCTGCAGGAGTTCGGTAAAGCCAATGATATTGGTCAGCGGTGAGCGCAACTCGTAGGAGACGTGCTGTACGAAGTCGTTCTTCAATTCGTCCGTACGTTCGAGCGCTTCGTTCTTCTCCTTCAGGGCTCGCTCAACCTGCACCGAGTCGGTCACATTGACGAAGGTCAGCATGGTCTGGCCGTTCGGCAGAGGCGCCGTCGCGTAGGACAATATCTTACCGGTGCTGAGTTCTATATGCCCGGAGAGCGACTGCCGCTCATCGTCAAAACCGGTGACGGTCGTAACGAAAGCTTCCCAATGCGCCGCATCCGAAACCGGTTCGCACAGGCGGCGGACAGCGGAAATGTGCATGCCCTCGGCGATCTGTTCCTTTTTCAGCGACCAGAGTGACGCAAAGGCAGGATTGAAAAGGCGGATCTTGCCGTCAGATCCAAATACGGCGACACCCTCGGCCAGGTGATCGAGCGTCTGGCCCTGCACCTTGATCAGCGTGTTATACCGGCTCTGGAGTTCGAGCTTTTCCGTGAGATTCTCGAAGACCCAGGTGACGCCGCCCTTCGGCTGCGGATTGACGATGACCCGCAGCGTACGGCCATCCGTCAGGTACCAGAGGTGTTCCTGCGGTTCCACCGAATGATAGGCCGAAAGAACCTGTTCCTTCCAGCGCCGCCAATCCGGCTGCTCCGGCAAAATGCCGTCACTGCGGAACCTGTCAAGCAGCATGGAATTGTCAGGGTGGCTTTCGAGAAACGCCGTTTCCAGTCCCCAGACCTTGGCAAAGGCCTGATTGAAGAACTGCAGCTTGCGGTTGGCATCGAACATTGCCACGGCCGAGTTCAACTGGTCCAGCGTGTCGGAATGATTGAGGACGGTTTGCTTGTATTCCTCGCGGATAAGCTCGACTTCGCTGATATCAACGGCGACACCGGCCGAGCCGGTCGTGCCGGCAACGTCGGTCACACGGAAGACGCGCCGGTCTCCGCCTACCACTGTCGACAGCTGTTCGTTGAAGCGCCGCGACGCGGCTTTTTCACGTTCCATGCGTTCGCGTGCCTGTGCGCCGAACAATTCACGCGCCTCACTGACGGCGGCGTGCGGTTCACGCGCCTCGACTGCCTTGGCGTAAGCAAGATTGGCCCAATTGAGCCGCCCATCGGCATCACGGCTCCATGCTGGCATGTCAACCGATTCGAGCAGACCGCGCAGCGTGCCGATCGCTTCGCTCAACTGGTAGTTCTCGGTCTTGAGCAGCGCTTGCTCGGCCCTTGCCTCGCCAAGATTGATGAAACGGACAATGGCATATCCGCCCGAGGTACGGCCCTGGATTTCCAGCGGTGCACCCTTTGTCGTTTCCACGGTGATATCGAAGGGGCGTGCCCTTTCGCGCAAAGCGGCGATGGAGCGATCGAGCAGGGTAACCGAATCCACGCGCAACCAGCGGCCAAATGCAAGGAAGAGCGAGCGGGGTTCCGGCACGCCGATCTCCGGCGGCAGATTGCCGATCAGGTTGGGTGTGCTCGATCCACCTTCCCAGACGATGATGCGCTGATCCTTCAGGTTCAGCATGGCCTCGTTGCGCTGCACCGTAACATTAAGATCGGCGACCTTGTCGCGCAACTGGCGGTTTTCATTGGCTATGCGACTGCGTTCACGGATCAGCCAGCCTGCCGAGAGCAGGGCGGCACCCATGGCGCCAAGGAACATGGCGAACTGGATGACCTCGAACGTGCCGACCTCGACCCCGAAAGGCGTGTTGATCTTGCCAAAAGCATCCTCGGCGCGGGCCGGAAATGAAAACGCCGAAAGAATTGCGAGAGAGGAGCAGGCGCGGCACGCCAAGATCCGCAGTTCCTTCAGCACCGGAAATGCCCGTGCCGGATGTCTCCTGCGAACACCGCTTTCAATCTTCATATCAACCGTCGCTACCCCGTCTGGCGAATGCCCGCTGCTCCTTCCCTTCGATTTTTCAATCGCTTGGCCCACCGGGAACAGCGCTATCCCGAATCACTAGAATAAACCTTGAGCGAATCGACGGGAAGAACTGGCTGGAAAAAAGAAAGCCGGAGAATTTGTCAATCCCCCGGCGTCCATATCTTGTGTCGTTACTAACGAGAATTAATATCTGTAGTGGTCAGACTTGAAGGGGCCCTTCGGTGTTACACCGATATAGGCGGCCTGTTCTTCGGAAAGCACCGACAATTTCGCGCCGAGCTTGTCGAGATGCAGGCGCGCGACTTTTTCGTCGAGGTGCTTGGGCAGAACATAGACTTCGTTCTTGTACTTCTCGCCACGGCTGTAGAGCTCGATTTGCGCCAGGACCTGGTTGGTGAAGGAGGCGGACATGACGAAGCTCGGATGGCCGGTGGCGTTACCGAGATTGAGCAGGCGTCCTTCCGACAGAAGCAGCATGCGCTTGCCATCCGGGAATTCGATCATGTCGACCTGCGGCTTGATGTTGGTCCACTTGAGATTGCGCAGCGCTGCGACCTGAATCTCATTGTCGAAGTGGCCGATATTGCCGACGATGACCATGTCCTTCATCTTGCGCATGGTATCGAGCGTGATGACGTCCTTGTTGCCGGTCGTGGTGATCACGATGTCAGCCGTCGGCGCTGCGTCCTCGAGCGTGACGACTTCGAAACCGTCCATGGCGGCCTGCAGCGCGCAGATAGGGTCGACTTCCGTTACCTTGACGCGTGCGCCGGCGCCGTTGAGCGACTGGGCAGAGCCCTTGCCGACGTCGCCGTAGCCACAAACGACGGCAACCTTGCCGGCCATCATGACGTCGGTAGCGCGGCGGATACCGTCGACCAGCGATTCCTTGCAGCCATACTTGTTGTCGAACTTCGATTTGGTGACGCTGTCATTGACATTGATCGCCGGGAAAGGAAGCAAGCCCTTCTTCTGCAGCTGATAAAGACGGTTGACGCCCGTCGTCGTCTCCTCCGTGACGCCCTTGATGGCTTCGCGTTGCTTGGTGAAGAAGCCAGGCGTTTCCTTCATGCGCTTCTTGATCTGCGCAAACAGGATTTCCTCTTCCTCGCTGCCGGGATTGGAAAGAACGTCCTCGCCGGCTTCGGCGCGCGCGCCGATAAGGATATACATGGTGGCATCGCCGCCATCGTCGAGGATCATGTTCGACGGCTGGCCATCCGGCCACTGGAAAATCTGGTCCGTGTAGGTCCAATATTCCTCAAGGGTTTCGCCCTTGACCGCAAAGACCGGCGTGCCGGTGGCAGCAATTGCAGCTGCAGCGTGATCCTGCGTCGAGAAGATGTTGCACGACGCCCAGCGCACCTCAGCCCCAAGCGCCTGCAAGGTTTCAATCAGAACCGCAGTCTGGATCGTCATATGCAGCGAACCGGTGATCCGGGCACCCTTCAACGGCTGCAACGGGCCAAATTCCTCGCGGCTCGCCATCAGGCCCGGCATTTCTGTCTCGGCGATCTCGATTTCCTTGCGGCCCCACGAGGCCAGCTCAAGGTCCTTGACGATATAATCCTGCTTCTCGGCCATCTGTGCCAACTCCATTTTTCGCAAATTCCGTATGGCCGCGCGCTTGAACAGCGTGGCCGGAGATGGAGTTGACTAGCAGATTAGGGCGCGCCGCACAATGGGACATAAAGAAATCCTTATGCGTGCATATCCAATTTTGAGCGATCTTAACTATCGACGCTCAAGCTTCTTCGCCGAACTTGTCGGCGATCAGCGAACCGAGCGCTTGCATCACCTCGCGCGCCTGAACGCCGGAGGCGCTAACCTTTATGCAGCAACCGGGCGAAGCGGCGAGCATCATCAGGCCCATGATCGATGTTCCGCCGACTGTCATGCCATCTTTCTCGACGCGGACATGCGCATCGAAACCATCAACCAGTTGAACGAACTTGGCGGAGGCGCGCGCGTGCAAGCCGCGGCGATTGATGATTTCGAATGACTCCACAAGCGCGTTGTCCGGGTTGAACGTACCGGTCGTTTCTGCAGTCAGGCGCATTCATGACCTCTATTTGGCTGTCAGCACCTGGCTGGCCACGTTAATATATTTTCGACCGGCGTCCTGGCCTTCGCGCAACGACGCCGCCATGTCATTGGTCAGGCGAACGCTGGAGAGCTTGATAAGCATCGGCAGGTTCACGCCCGCAATCACTTCGATTTTGCCCGATTCCATCACGGATATGGCGAGATTGGAAGGCGTCCCGCCAAACATGTCCGTCAGGATAATAACACCCGAACCATTGTCGGCGCGGGCAACTGCATCGACGATATCCCGGCGACGCTGTTCCATATCATCATCCGCACCGATCGATACGGTTTCCAAATATTCCTGCTGGCCGACCACATGCTCAACAGCATGATGAAATTCTTCGGCCAGTCTTCCGTGCGTCACAAGCACGAGTCCGATCATTCTGAAACTGCTCCTGTCGCGCCGCGCCCTTCAGCTTGGGCTTTTTTCCGCGCATTGAATGCCCCGTTTGGCAGGTGTCGCATTCTGGCAGGACGAATCGCGAAGGCAAGTGGAAAAATGGCGCCACCAAGACGCATAGTCATTTTATCGCAGTGCAAAAGGGCAACCATCTGGATTAGCTCGTTAATTTTTTCCATTGGGGCTCGAAAAGCCATGCCTCGACGGCCCTGCAAGCGGATTCCACCTCGCCTTCTGGTAGGCGGAGGCGCTGAATTGCGACGCCCTGAAGTTGTGTCGTCTCCTCACCAGCAAATCGAACCGCCTCTGCTTTATCGACGAGTTCGACAACAAGATGAATGACGGCAGTGCCTTCATGATCGACCGCGTGAAGCCCCGACCCACGCACCTCGATTCCGCCCCGCAGCGATGCCGGTGCCGAACAGATGAGACGTCCCGAAGATGGGTGCAATTGGCATTGGTCATCACTGACCAGCGCTGCGAACATACCCCTTGCGTTGGTACGCTCGATGAGTGCCCGCGCTATTGATGATTTCCCGGCACCGGACGGGCCCACGATCAGGACGCCGCGGTCGGCGACGATGAGAGCCGTTGCATGGATCAGTTCTCCCGGCATACGCGCCATCAAGCCTCAACCGGTAGAATGGCGGTAAAACGGGCGCCGAGATAATTCTCGGGATCCTTGGGATCGAGAATGTTTTCGGCATTGAGCGTGCCGCCATGCGCCTCGATGATCTGGCGGCTGATCGAAAGGCCGAGACCGGAATTCTGCCCGAACGCCTCCCCGGCAGGGCGGTCGGTGTAGAAGCGCTCGAAAATACGATCGATCTGCTCCACGCGGATGCCCGGGCCATTGTCCTCTACGAGAATGCGGATGCGATCCCCCATATGCTGCAGCGAAACGGTAATGACGCCGCCCTCTATCGGGACGAAGGATCGTGCGTTCTCGATGAGGTTGGAGACAACCTGGCCGAGACGAAGATCGTGGCCGACGACATAGAAGCCCTTGCGGTTGTTTGGAAGCTTGCCGACGACCAGTTCGATGCGCGTGTCCTTCTTGTTGCGGCGGACTTCGCGGGCCGCTGTCACGAGATTGCCGAGAAGCATCTTGAGGTCGACATGCTCGGAATCTTCGCGGGCCAGTTCAGCATCGAGACGGGAGGCGTCGGAGATATCCGTGATCAGGCGGTCAAGGCGCTTCACATCGTGCTGGATGACATCCATTAGGCGTTTGCGCGACTCGTCGTTCTTCGCAAGCGGCAAGGTTTCGACGGCGCTGCGCAGCGAAGTAAGCGGATTCTTCAGTTCATGGCTGACATCAGCCGCAAAGCTTTCGATCGACTCAATACGAGCATAGAGCGCGTTGGTCATGTCGCGAATGGAGGTCGATAGATGGCCGATCTCATCCTGGCGCTCGGAAAAATCCGGTATCTCCTCGCGGTTCTTAACGCCATGGCGCACGCGATCGGCCGCGGCGGCGAGACGGCGCAACGGATTGGCGATGGTGGATGCCAGGAACAGGGAAAGGATCGCCATGACCAGGGCCGCAACCGTGAAGACGCGGATGATCGCGTAACGTTCGCCCTGGACGATCTTGTCGATGTCGCCGCCTTCGGTGGACAGCAGCAGAACACCGAGAACAGCACGGAAACGCTGGATGGGAACGGCGACGGAAACGATCTGCTCGCCCTTCTCGGTCATACGCACGACAGTTGCCGGCGAACCGGTTAGCGCCTTGACGATTTCCGGATAGGACGAACCATTGCCGCCCGGCTGCTCCTGGTAGATCGGCAGGTCGCTGCGGCGCAGTAGCCTCGTCATGCGATTGGTCAGACGCTCGAAGAAACTCGGCTCTTCGCCGTCGATGGGCGGCAATTCATAACGCAGCACCTGTCCACGCGAATAAAGGTGGCGGGAATCGAGAAGCAGGTTCGAGTCGCGGTCGTAGATGCGGGCGCGCGTGCGCGTCGGCGAGATGAGGCGCCGGAGGACCGGCGCAACGCGTTCCGGATTGATAGGGAAATCGAGATTGTCGAGAACGTCCGGCGATGGCGTGATGCTTTGGCCGGCCTGGAGTTCAAGCAGCTTTTCCGGATCGATGGCGATCGAATTGGTATCGACGGTCGCTGATGAAGCAATGGCGCCTGCAATGATCTCGCCCTGCGTCATCAGGCTTTCGACGCGAGCATCGATCAACCCGTCGCGAAACTGGTTGAGATACATGATGCCGGACAAGAGAACGGCGAGGCCGGCAAGGTTGAGGAAGAGGATGCGCCGCGTGAGGCTCGAGAAAAGATAGTTACCGAAGACGCGATTAAGCGGCTTGAAGAAGCGACGCAGAGCAAGCGAACGCTTCCGGCGCATGACGGCGCTCTTGCGCGTAATATTGCCGCTTTGCAGCCCGGCTACCATTTATTCCTCAAAGAACCTTAATCGCGGCGTCTCATGGCATTCATAGCGCCACGAGACAACCTTGTTTTACAGCGGATCACACGCCTGTGAAAGCAAAGGGCCCGCTCAAGCCCATCCATCAATTAACCTATACCGCGGCTATTCTATCAGGTTTCGCGAAAACGGTAGCCCACGCCGTAAAGTGTTTCGATCATGTCGAAATCGTCGTCGACGACCTTGAACTTCTTGCGCAGGCGCTTGATGTGGCTGTCGATGGTGCGATCGTCGACATAGACCTGCTCGTCATAGGCGGCATCCATGAGCGCATCGCGGCTCTTGACCACGCCGGGGCGCTGCGCCAGCGAATGCAGGATCAGGAACTCGGTAACCGTAAGCGTCACCGGCTCGCCCATCCATGTGCAGGTGTGGCGTTCCTGGTCCATGACCAACTGGCCGCGTTCGAGCGATTTGGCCTGCGGGCTACCGGGCTTGACCGTGCCATCGCGCGCGGCGACGCGGCGCAGCACGGCTTTGACCCGCTCGACGAGCAGGCGCTGCGAGAACGGTTTGGTGATAAAGTCGTCCGCACCCATCTTGAGGCCGAACAACTCATCGATCTCGTCATCCTTGGAGGTAAGGAAGATGACCGGCAGGTCGGACTTCTGGCGCAGGCGGCGCAGCAACTCCATACCGTCCATGCGGGGCATCTTGATGTCGAAAATGGCAAGGTTCGGCGGGCGCGCCATCAGACCGTCGAGCGCGGAGGCGCCATCCGTATAGGTTTCGACGCGATAGCCTTCCGATTCGAGCGCAATCGAAACGGACGTCAGAATGTTGCGGTCGTCATCGACGAGCGCTATTGTTTGCATTGCGGGGACTTCCCTCATGCGCTGCCTTCCTTATGCCATTGGTCTGCACAGCTTGTGCAGTACAAATTAGGTACAAAATGTGGCATAGATCCGCGGCGGTGTCACCCGGGCCGGTCCAGGTCTGTCTTACGTAAACGGAAGAGCACGGAAATTTCCCCTTACTTAAACCGATTTAAAAATATTTAAATTCTTTAAATCGATTAAATATTTGAAACTATTCAATTTTTCTGCTTTTGACGAGACGTAGCCGCGTTCTTGTACGATGATGCAAGAATGCGGCGAATGCATCTATGGACCCTAACAACGGCGGACACATGACTAGAGAAACCGGTATCCACAACGCGTCTATCGCGCTCGGCAACTCAGGCTTGAAGGAACTTTCGGCGGTTTATTACAACCTCGAAGCAGCTGAACTTTATGAAGAAGTCGTACGCCGCGGCGAGGCACAGCTCACCGCCCAGGGTGCATTGGTCGCCCGGACGGGTCAGCACACGGGACGCTCGCCGAAGGACAAGTTCGTCGTGCGCGACGGTTCCACCGAAGCCCATGTCTGGTGGGACAACAACGCCCCGATTTCACCGGAAAAATTTGAATTGCTCTATGCCGACTTCATGGCGCAGGCGAAAGGCAAGGAACTCTTCGTTCAGGATCTCGTCGGCGGCGCGGATGACGACTACAAGCTCCACACCCGCGTCATCACCGAGTTTGCCTGGCACTCCCTGTTCATCCGCAATCTGCTGATCCGTCCCGATCGCGACAAGCTCGCGAGCTTCGTGCCGCAAATGACGATCATCGACCTGCCCTCCTTCCGCGCCGATCCCGCGCGCCATGGCACGCGGACGGAAACGGTCATCGCTGTCGACCTCAATCGCCTCATCGTACTTATCGGCGGTTCGGCCTATGCGGGGGAGATGAAGAAATCTGTCTTCACGGCATTGAACTATATCCTCCCCGCCAAGGGCGTGATGCCGATGCACTGTTCGGCCAATGAGGGTCCCGATGGCGATACCGCCGTGTTCTTCGGCCTCTCCGGTACCGGGAAGACCACGCTGTCGGCTGATCCCTCGCGCACGCTGATCGGCGACGACGAACATGGCTGGGGCGAGCACGGCGTCTTCAATTTCGAAGGTGGCTGCTATGCCAAGACGATCCGTCTGTCCGCCGAAGCGGAGCCCGAGATCTACGCGACGACGCAGCGCTTCGGCACTGTTCTCGAAAACGTCGTTCTGGACGCTAGCCGTCAGCCCGACTTTAATGACGGTTCGCTGACCGAAAACACACGCTGCGCCTATCCGCTCGACTTCATTCCGAATGCATCGAAGACAGGCAAGGCGAGCCACCCGAAGAACATAATCATGCTGACCGCCGATGCGTTCGGCGTCATGCCGCCCATCGCAAAACTGACGCCGGCGCAGGCGATGTACCACTTCCTCTCCGGCTATACCGCCAAAGTCGCGGGCACGGAGCGTGGGGTCACCGAGCCGGAGGCAACCTTCTCCACCTGCTTCGGCGCGCCATTCATGCCGCGCCACCCTTCGGAATACGGAAACCTGCTGCGCGAACTCATTGCCGAGCACGGCGTCGATTGTTGGCTGGTCAATACTGGCTGGACTGGCGGCGCCTACGGTACGGGCAAACGCATGCCAATCAAGGCGACGCGGGCGCTTCTCTCGGCAGCGCTCGATGGTTCCTTGAAGAACGTCGAGTTCCGCACTGACCCGAACTTTGGCTTCGACGTGCCGGTCTCCGTGCCCGGCGTCGACCAGTCGATCCTCGATCCGCGCTCGACCTGGGCTGACAAGGCAGCCTATGATGCCCAGGCGATGAAACTCGTCGATATGTTCGTTCGCAACTTCGGCAAATTCGAAAGCCACGTGGATAGCGATATCAGGGCTGCCGCGCCGCATATGCCGGTCGCCGCAGAATAGGCCAGACAATTCGTAAGAGCCCCGCCCACCGCGGGGCTCTTTGCATTTGATGCAGCTTTGCGCGAATCAAAGATTGGGTTACCAATCTGGCATGGAAGAGAGCCGCACCCGGATCAAAATCACCAACCGGATCTGGATCGATGAAAGCGATCTGGAGGAGAGCTTCATTCGCTCGGCTGGACCCGGCGGCCAGAATGTCAACAAAGTTTCGACCGCAGTGCAGTTGCGCTTTCTTGCGGCGAATGCGGGCCTGCCCAACGAAGTCTTCGAACGGCTCCTCAAGCTTGCCGGTCAGCGCGCGACGAAGGACGGCGATATCCTCATCGAGGCGAGCCGCTTCCGCACGCAGGAGCGCAACCGGGAAGATGCGCGCGAGCGGATGGTCGCGCTGATCGCCAAGGCGGCCGAGCCACCGCCACCGCCGCGCAAGAAGACCAGACCCACGAAAGGTTCGATCGAGCGTCGCCTCAAGGCGAAATCCGGCCGTTCCGACGTAAAGAAGATGCGTGGCAGGGTATCAGGCGACTAGAGTCTCGGTCGCCAATACCTGACGCTATAATCTGCTCGGGTGATTTTCTAGCCTTTTCAAGTCCTTCACGGAATGCCACAACTGCATATGTCGGTTTGAACAATTATCAGGAGCCAGTTATGGGACTGTTTGATTTCGTTAAATCCGTAGGCAAGAAAATCGGTATCGGCGACGACGAGCCAAAGGCCGAAGACCTGAAGAAGGAGCTCGACTCCCACGAGCTCGGCACCGAAAATGTCGAGGTCGCGGTTCAGGGCGACAAGGCCGTTCTCAAGGGAAATGTGACCAACCAGGAAATTCTCGAAAAGGCGATTATCGCCGTTGGCAATTCCCTTGGCATCTCCAAGGTCGAAACCGACGAGCTCAAGATCGACAATGCGCCGACCGGATCGATTGAAAAGGCCCCGGTGTTCTATACGGTCAAGAAGGGCGACAATCTCTGGAAGATCGCCGAAGCCCAGTATGGCAAGGGCAAGGGCGCCAAAAACACGCTTATTTTCGAGGCCAACAAGCCGATGCTCACCCATCCGGACAAGATTTATCCGGGCCAGGTGCTGCGCATTCCAGAACTCAAATAACCCCTTTCATTAGGCACGGCCCGGTCCTGCCGGGCCGGCAAGCTTTGCATTCAAAACGATGATCCTGCTCGCACCTGGAATTCGCTATTATCCCGATTATTTTGATCAGGCGGCGCAGGCTGCATTGTTAGAGGATATCAGGGCGGTGGTTGCACGGGCACCGCTTTATGTTCCGGCAATGCCGAAAACCGGCAAGGAGATGAGCGTGCGCATGACCAATTGCGGCGCGCTTGGCTGGGTGACGGACAAGGAGCGCGGCTATCGCTACCAGCCTGTGCATCCAGTCACCGGGGAACCTTGGCCCCCCATTCCCGAGCGCCTGCAACAGCTCTGGCATCATATCTCCGAATTCCCGATGCCGCCCGAAGCCTGTCTGGTGAATTTCTATTCGGACACCGCCAAGATGGGACAGCACCAGGATCGCGACGAGCAAAATCTCAAGGCGCCCGTCGTTTCGGTTTCGCTTGGCGATGCCTGCCAGTTCCGCTTCGGCGGCACAAAACGAACAGATAAGACGCAGTCGCTGCGTTTATCGAGCGGCGATGTCATTGTGCTCGGCGGCGAGGGACGCCTCGCCTATCATGGTGTCGACAGGATCTACCCCGGAACGTCGATGCTGCTCAAAGGCACGGGCCGCATCAACCTGACGCTTCGCCGGGTTACAGCTTCCTGAGCGCAACTTCCTCGATCAAGTGATTGTCGCCCTTGCGCAGGATAAGATCGGCGCGGGGCCTTGTCGGCAGGATGTTTTCACGCAGGTTCTTGAGGTTGATATTGGCCCAGAGGCTTTCGCCGATGGCGCGCGCCGCGTCTTCTGAGATCGTGGAATAACGATGGAAGAACGACGTCGGATCGCGGAATGCGGTCTCGCGCAGCCGCATGAAACGGCTGATGTACCATTTGTGGATCTGCTCTTCATCGGCATCGATATAGATCGAGAAATCGAAGAAATCGGAGACGAACGGCACCATCTTGCCATCTTCCGGCAGGTCGCGAACCTGCAGAACGTTGATGCCTTCGAAAATCAGGATGTCGGGTGCATCGACGGTCTGAAATTGCCCAGGCAGGACATCGTAGGTCAAATGCGAATAGAGCGGAGCGTTGACGTTGCGCTGGCCCGCCTTGATCGACGAGAGAAAGCGCAAGACCATGCCGACATCGTAGCTTTCGGGAAAACCCTTGCGTTCCATCAGGCCTTTGGCGCGAAGCACTTCGTTTGGATAGAGAAACCCGTCGGTGGTGACGAGATCGACTTTCGGGCTCGACGGCCAGCGCGCCAGCAATTCCTTCAACACGCGTGCCGTAGTGGATTTGCCAACCGCGACCGATCCCGCAATGCCGATGATAAACGGGGTCTTGAAGGATTCGCTGGTGTTGAGAAACCGGCGGCGCTGGTAGAACAGAAGCTGGCTCGCCTCGACATGGGCCGACAGCAAGCGTGAAAGCGACAGGTAGATGCGCGTAACTTCATCGAGATCGATCGGGTCGTTCAGCGAACGCAACCGCTTGATTTCGTCGTAAGTCAACGTCATGGGCGTATCGGCACGAAACTCCGCCCATCGCTCCGCACTGTAGAAGCGGTAAGGCGAAAACTCGCTGGGTGCCAATTGGTCCATGACTTCCCCTTCCCTCTGCCGTTCGCTCGTCGAAGACCGGAACACGATCAACCCTGCCCGCGCGCGGCTTTTTCCTCAAGCCCGGTTTGCGCCGTCCGCCGTTCGAGCTCGGCAAGCACGTCGTCAAGCTTGATGCCCGAGATTCCAAGAACAACGACAAGATGATAGAGCAAATCAGCACTCTCCGAAACAATCCCCTTGGCATCGCCGGAGACAGCCGCGATCACGGTTTCTACCGCCTCTTCACCAAGCTTCTGGCTGGCCTTGCCTATGCCCTTGGCGTAGAGGCTTGCCGTATAGGATCCGGCATCGGCGGAGGCGGCACGCTCTGCGACGATGCGTTCGAGGTCACTAAGGGTAAATGAGCTCATGGGTCGTCTCCCGCTCAGCGGATGGGCTCAAGGCGCATCGGAATACCCGCTGCGGCCATGTGGGCCTTGGCTTCGCCAATCGAATACGTGCCGAAGTGGAAAATGGATGCGGCAAGAACGGCGGAGGCATGACCTTCGCGTATGCCTTCGACCATATGGTCGAGATTGCCGACCCCTCCCGATGCGATGACGGGAACCTTGACCGCATCGGCAATGGCGCGCGTGACCGGAATGTCGTAGCCGATCTTCGAGCCATCCCGGTCCATTGAGGTCAACAGAATTTCGCCGGCGCCGAGATCGACGACCCTGCGGGCAAAGTCCACTGCATCAATGCCTGTGGCTTGCCTGCCGCCGTGGGTAAAGATTTCCCAGCGGTCCGCCTCGCCTTCGCCTGATACTTTCTTTGCGTCGATGGCAACGACGATGCATTGATTGCCGAACTTATCAGCCGCCTCGGCAATGAATTCGGGATTGTTGACAGCGGCTGTGTTGATCGAAACCTTGTCAGCCCCGGCAAGCAGCAGCTTGCGGATGTCGGCAACGGTACGTACGCCCCCGCCCACCGTCAGCGGCATGAAGCACTGCTCGGCCGTGCGGGCTACCACATCGAAAATCGTCTCGCGATTGTCCGAGGAGGCGGTGATATCGAGAAAGCAAAGCTCATCGGCGCCCGCCGCGTCATAGGCCTTGGCTGCCTCCACCGGATCGCCGGCGTCGATCAGATCGACAAAATTGACGCCCTTGACCACACGTCCGTCCTTGACGTCGAGGCAGGGAATAACCCGGGCCTTAAGGGTCATGCGGCGCGCTCCCTTGCTTGCCGAAGCACCGTCAGCGCTTCCGCCGGATCAATGCGGCCGTCGTAAAGTGCACGCCCGGAAATCGCGCCTTCGAGCCGTGCGGCATCGGGCATGGTCATGCGCACGATATCGGCGATCGAGGCAAGGCCGCCCGAAGCGATGACTGGTATGGACACTGCTTCGGCCAGTTGCAGCGTCGATTCCCAATTGATGCCGGCCAGAACGCCGTCGCGATCGATATCCGTGTAGATGATCGCGGCAACGCCCGCACCCTCGAACTTCTTCGCAAGCTCAATCACGCCAAGCGTCGATGCTTCCGCCCAACCTTCGACCGCAACCTTGCCACCCTTGGCATCGATGCCGACAGCAATCTTGCCGGGGTATGTTTTGCAGGCTTCGATCACCAGTGCGGGATCGCGAACGGCGACAGTGCCGAGGATGACACGCGCAAGGCCCTTTGCCAGCCACGCCTCGATGTGCGCGATGGTGCGAATGCCGCCGCCGAGCTGGACGGGATTTTTCGTCGCCTTGAGGATCGCTTCGACCGCCGCGCCGTTGACGGATTGGCCAGCAAAGGCGCCGTTGAGGTCAACGACGTGCAACCACTCGAAGCCCTGTTCCTCGAATTCCTTCGCCTGCGCCGCCGGGTCCGTATTGTAAACGGTCGCCTGCTCCATATCGCCGAGCCTCAAGCGCACGCATTGCCCGTCTTTGAGATCGATTGCCGGAAACAGGATCATGGGTCCCACCTCAGAAAATTGGCAATGAGAGCCAGGCCGAGCGCCTGGCTCTTTTCCGGATGAAACTGCGTCCCCGCCATATTATCGTTGGCAACAGCAGCCGTCACGGCGCCGCCGTAGTCGGTAACAGCGATCACGTCGTTTTCAAGCTCAGCATCGAGAAAATAGGAATGCACGAAATAGGCGTGAAGGCCTTCCGGCCCCGTCCTGATTCCGTCGAAGAGCGGATGCGGCCGCGTCAGGCGAATGGTGTTCCAGCCAATTTGCGGAATTTTCAGCGCCGGATCGGAAGGGACCATTTCGCGGACATCACCCTTGATCCAGTCGAACCCGACGGAGATCGTCTTCTCAAGCCCGCGCGACGACATGAGCTGCATGCCGACGCAAATGCCAAGGAACGGCCGCGCCTTGTCCATCACCACTTCATGGATCGCCTCGACCATTCCGGGAACGGCATCAAGACCTTTGAGACAATCGGCATAGGCCCCTACGCCCGGCAGGACGATGCGGTCGGCGCTCAACACCCGATCAGCATCCGCTGTGAGTTCGATCTCCGCATCTATTCCGGCTTCGCGCGATGCCCGCTCGAATGCCTTCGTGGCCGAGCGGAGATTGCCGGAGCCATAGTCGATGATGGCAACGCGCATGCTCAATTTTCTCCGCGATGGCTGACGAGCCCGACCATTCCGCCGAGCGGTGCCGGACGCGGCGTCGCCGCGAAACTCGGCGTATCGGAGGTCGGGAGGGGATTTTTAGCCGGGACCGGACGGAAACGCTCTGTTCCGAGAAACCAGATCGTTTCGGCGTCGCTTGCGTTGTGCGCATCGACGACGCCGGCAAGTTCGAAGCCGCGACGCTCAAGAGCGGCCGCGCGCCAATGGTTCGCCTCCAGCCCAACAAGCAGCGATACCAGAAATCCGATCAGCACGGCAGCTCCATCGTGGCCCGTATAGCTGCCGACCGCGGAAATCGCGACACCGACCGCAAGCACCATGGCCGCCTCGAACCATAATCTGTGAAAGAGCAGCCAGACAAAAGGCAGAAGGAGCGCGAGAAACGCAAAGCCGTCGCGGATGAAGACAGTCTTGTCCTCATTGCGCCCGCCATTGTCTGGTCGCGGTGTCAATACCAGGAAGCTCGCCATGACCCAAACCTCCGCTAGCCGTTGAGCGTACCCTTGGTGGAAGGGATCGCGTCCTTCTGCCTGGGATCGGTCTCGATCGCGTTACGTAACGTTCGTGCCACCGCCTTGAAACAGGTTTCGGCGATATGATGGTTGTTGGCACCGTAAAGGTTCGTTACGTGCAAGGTGATGCCGGCATTCTGCGACAGGGCCTGGAAGAACTCGCGAACAAGCTCAGTATCGAATGTGCCGATTTTCGGTGCCGAGAACTCGACTTGCCACACGAGAAACGGCCTGCCCGAAACGTCAAGCGCCGCTCTGGTCAGCGTCTCATCCATGGCAAGGTCGAGCGAGGCATAGCGATTGATGCCGCGCCGGTCGCCGAGGGCCTTGGCGATCGCCTGGCCGATGGCAATGCCCGTATCTTCCACGGTGTGGTGATCGTCGATGTGAAGATCGCCATTCGCCTTGATGTCCATGTCGATCAGAGAATGGCGCGAGAGCTGTTCCAGCATGTGATCAAAGAAACCGACGCCCGTTGCCACGTTGAACGTGCCGGTACCGTCCAGATTAACCGATACGGCAATCGAGGTTTCCTTGGTGGTCCGCTCGATCTTTGCCGTGCGTTTGTTAGAGCTGCTCATCTACTGTTTTCCCGCTACATGGATCCGCAAGCTGGCTTTCAATTGTGGCCTTCTAGAACATGGGCGGCGAATCTCCAAATGCTTTGATGGCGCTAATTCCGGCAGCATTTGCATTTCGGCGGCCGCGTCATACATAAGTGGCACAGAAGGGGTTCGATCTGCTGCCAATTGGAGCATAATCGGACCTGCTTGAAGGAGAACCCAATGCAAGAACACAATCCCTCCACCATGTATGGCACGACCATCGTTACGGTTCGCAAGAACGGCAAGGTCGTCATTGCCGGTGACGGACAGGTCAGCCTCGGCAACACGGTCATGAAGGGCAATGCACGCAAGGTGCGCCGCATCGGTAAGGGCAATGTCATCGCCGGATTTGCCGGCGCCACCGCAGACGCCTTTACCCTGCTCGAACGGCTTGAGAGCAAGCTTGAACAATATCCCGACCAGCTGATGCGCGCCTGCGTCGAGCTCGCCAAAGACTGGCGAACCGACCGCTATCTGCGCCGCCTTGAGGCGATGATGCTTGTCGCGGACAAATCGGTAACGCTCGCTCTCACAGGAACAGGCGATGTGCTGGAGCCGGAATTCGGCGTCATGGCGATCGGGTCAGGCGGCAATTACGCCCTTGCAGCAGCGCGTGCGCTTGCCGACACCGATCTTGGCGCGGAGGAAATTGCCCGCAAGGCCATGCAGATCGCCGCGGATATCTGCGTTTTCACCAATACGAGCGTTACCCTCGAGAGTCTCGATGCCGAATGAGCCACACTATCACTACCGCTTCATTCCGGTTGAGCCGCGCCACCTCAACATGATCATGGAGTGGCTGGGCGAACCGCATGTGGCGAAGTGGTGGGGCAAGAGCCCCGATGAAGAAATGGCCTTGATCATGGAAAGCATGGACAGCGTTTCGGTCGAACCCTTCATCATCATGCTTGGCGACGAAGCGATCGGCTATCTGCAGACCTATGATCCGCATCTGGAGGACGATCATCCCTACCAGGATCAGCCGACGGGAACGCTCGGTCTCGACCAGTTCATCGGCGAGCCCGACCTGATCGGGCAGGGCCACGGGCCGAGGCTCCTCGACGAATTCGTATCGCTTCTTTTCGAAGAGGGCGTGCCCCGGGTAATCGTCGATCCCGATCCGGCCAACGCCCACGCGGTCAAAGCTTACAAGAAAGCAGGCTTTATCGCTTTCGACACCCGCACAACCATCTATGGTCCCGCCGTCATGATGGCGCGCGACAATCCTGAACTTTCTTCAGATGAAACGAGAATACAATGACAACATTTTCTCCCCGTGAAATCGTCTCTGAGCTCGATCGCTACATCATCGGCCAGAAGGACGCAAAACGCGCCGTTGCCATCGCCCTGCGCAACCGCTGGCGCCGCCAGCAGCTGGAGGGCCAGATGCGCGAAGAAGTCATGCCCAAGAACATCCTGATGATCGGACCGACAGGCGTCGGCAAAACCGAAATCTCGCGCCGTCTTGCCAAGCTCGCCGGCGCACCGTTCATCAAGGTCGAGGCCACGAAATTCACCGAAGTCGGCTATGTCGGCCGCGACGTCGAACAGATCATCCGTGATCTCGTCGAGGTCGCAATCGGCCTTGTGCGTGAGAAGAAGCGCGAAGAAGTGAAGGCTCGCGCTCACGTCAACGCCGAAGAGCGTGTCCTTGATGCCCTTGTTGGCAAGACGGCCAGCCCGGCAACGCGCGACTCCTTCCGCAAGAAGCTGCGCGACGGCCTGATCGATGACAAGGAAATCGAGGTCGAGGTCGCGGAAACCGGCTCAGGCATGCCGAATTTTGAATTGCCTGGAATGCCCGGCGCCAATATCGGCGTGCTCAACCTCAGCGACATGCTCGGCAAGGCCATGGGCGGTCGAACCAAGACAGTGAAGACCACGGTCAAGGATTCCTACGGCGTTCTGATCAATGACGAGTCGGATAAACTGCTCGACCAGGAACAGATCACCAAGGAAGCCATGCGTTCGGCAGAGGATGACGGTATCGTCTTCCTCGACGAGATCGACAAGATCGCCGCGCGAGACGGCGGCGTCGGGGCGGGCGTTTCCCGCGAAGGCGTCCAGCGCGACCTGCTGCCGCTCGTCGAGGGCACGACTGTTGCGACCAAATATGGGCCGATCAAGACCGACCATATCCTGTTCATCGCCTCGGGCGCTTTCCATGTCGCAAAGCCCTCGGACCTCTTGCCGGAATTGCAGGGACGTCTGCCGATCCGGGTGGAGCTCAGCGCGCTTTCGCGCGATGACATGCGCCAGATCCTGACCGAGCCGGAGGCTAGCCTCCTGAAACAGTATATCGCATTGATGGAAACGGAAGGCGTGACGCTCAACATTACGGACGATGCCATCGACGCGCTCGCAGATATCGCGGTGGACCTCAATTCTACCGTGGAGAACATCGGGGCGCGGCGGCTGCAGACCGTCATGGAGCGTGTCCTTGACGAGATTTCGTTCTCTGCTCCGGACAAAGCCGGGACCGAACACACGATCGACGCCAAATATGTCCGCGAGACCGTCGGCGACCTTGCCAAGAATAGCGATCTTTCGCGCTTCATTCTCTAGTTTCCTGCAAGTGCGACAGCGGCGCATTTTGCAATCCGAATCAATGCCTCCCTGCCAGAAGGGGAGGCATTTTTCTTTTGGGGCAAGCGCTGACGATGAGGTTTTTCTGGCTTTCGCGTGAGCAAGAGGCTATTTGGAACGCCCGACGGAAATCTGGACCGCTATGAGAACCCACCTGATCTGCCTCACGACGAGCCTCGCGCTCGCGCTTTTTGCGGCCGTGCCGACGGCGACAGCCGTGACAGTCGTTCCGGAAGGAAATCGCAATGCGAGCCAGCCTGGCGTTCCGGCTGCGTCGGCAAAACGCACCCGCGATCTCAACACGACCTACGAAGCCAAGTACCAGAAGATCTACAATCTTCTGAAAACGGACTCCAAACTGCGCTCGAAAATCGCCAGCGTTGCCCGGACCTATGGCATCGATCCGGTCCATATTGCCGGCGCGTTGATCGGCGAGCATACCTATAATGTCGATGCCTATGACCGCCTGCAAACCTACTACGTCAAGGCGATTTCCTACGTGCAGCAGGGCCTCGCATTCGACTATCAAGGCGAGACCATCGGGACTTTCGTCAAGCGCCCGCAATTTTCGGAATGCGCGCAGTTCAAGGACAGCTTGCGTTTGTGGACCTGCCGGGAGGACGTTTGGGACCATGATTTTCGTGGCAAGACGGTCGGCGGCAAGCGCTTCCCCGACAACCGTTTCAGCACTGTGTTCTTCCAACCCTTCTATGCCGGCCAGAGTTTCGGCCTCGGGCAGCTCAGCCCGCTGGTCGCACTGCAGATGACGGATATGGTCAATCGGTATTCGGGCCTGCCCAAGCTCGATGCCGACCACGCGGCCGAGGTTTACAAGACCATCATGGACCCCGATCTGACGTTGCCCTACATGGCGGCAACGCTGAAGCACTCCATCGAAGTCTACCGGCGCGTTGCCGATTTCGACATTTCCAAGAATCCCGGCGTCACCGCGACGCTGTACAATACAGGCGGTGCCGATGCACGCGCCCGCGCGCTGGCCGACGCCAACGCCGCGCGTATCGCCAATGGCCAGGCGCCGGAGTTTCCGGCCGAAAATTACTATGGCTGGCTGGTGAATGAGAAGATCGACCAGCTGCGGGCATTGTTCTAGGCCACAGGTTCAACGCTTCGGCACGGTTTTCAACCGCTCGATCAGTTCGCGGGCGGTCGCATCGTCCATGTCGGCAATGGTGATCACCAGCAGGTTGGCAAGTTCTGTCGCTGCCGGCGAGAGTCCACCGGTATCGATGGTGACGCGCGGGTCCGAAATCATCGCGAGCCGCTGCAATTCCTCCGCCTCGTCCCAGATGATGTTGAAGTACTGGATGATGCGCTGCAGCTTGTCCCAGGTCGGTTGACCACGATTGCCGTGCTCGAGCGCCGAAAGGTAGGCAGCCGAGACGCCGATTGCCTTGGCCATTTCCTTTTGCGAGATTCCCCGCTCGCTCCGGAGATCGCGAAGTTTTTTCCCGAACGGTGTCATGGCGCATCGCTCAGGCGGCGCATGCGCACATAGATAGCGCCGCTGCCGCCATGGTTACGGGCCGCGTCCTCATAGCCATTGACCAGCGGGCGGAACGACGGCGTCGCAAACCATAGTGGCACAGCCTGCTTCAGCACGCCGTCGCTTCCGAATGAAGAACCCTTGCCGGTAATGACCAGCACGTAGCGCAGCTTGCGCAAATGCGCCCGTTGCAGAAATCCGAGCAGCAGCCCATATGCCTCGCTTTGCGTCAGGCCATGGAGATCGATCCTCGCCTCTATGTCGACGCGCCCGCGCGCGATCTTCTTGTGCGTCGGACGGTCGATCGGATGCAGACGATGCGGCGGCGGGGCTTTTGGAGCAGTAGGGCCGAGGGCCATCGGCTTTGTATTCTCCGGCGCGGACGGATGGACCTTGGCTTCCTTCTCTGGATCGTCGCTGAGAAAGAGCGGCTTGGTCTTGCCCTTCAACGGCCGTGCGGTCTTTGCCACCGTCTCCCAGAGGATCCGGTCTTCAAGCGTGGCAAATCCATCCTGCGGCCGCTTCCTCATCGCGCCCCGACCAGCAGCGAACGGGGCACCAGCGCATAAAAATCGGCACGGTTGCGGATGCCGCCGGCGATTTCGCCGGCCGCGTCGCCCGATCCGGCAAAAAGATCGCCGCGGGCCGGGCCGACAATTGCCGAGCCGGTGTCCTGCGCAATCATCAAACGGGCAAAGCCGTCGCCGCCAAACGCCTTCAAGTCCGGCGCATTTATATAGAACGGCGTGCCAAATGTATGCAGCAAGCGGTCGACGGCGAGCGAGCGACCATTGGTCAACGGCACTTTGGCTGCGGCGACAGGTCCAAGCGTTTCATCTTCGACATCCGCCTCGCGGAAAAAGATGTAGGAGCGATTGTTCCACATAAGCGCCTGGGCCTTGTCCGGATTTGCCGCCAGCCAGGCGCGGATTGCCTGCATCGACATTTTTTCAGGCGGAACTTCTCCGCTTTCGAGGAGAATCCTGCCGATACCGGTAAACCTGTGCCCGGTTTTCGCAGCATAGGTGATCCGCCGGAGGCGGCCATCGGTCATGTTGAGGCGAGCCGCGCCCTGTACGTGAATGAAGAAGGCGTCAACCGGGCTTTCGACAAAGGCGATTTCTAGACCCTGGCCGGCGAGCGCACCCTTCTCGATTGCCGGTCGGTCGAAGTATTCGGTCAAGCCTTCGGGCGTTTTTCGCGCAAAGGCGAAATAGGGATCGAAGCCTTGCGGTCGATTGCTGTCATTGACATCGACGAGATCGGCCGGGCGGCCGAGAAATGGGACAGTGAAACGATCGGTGCGTACGGGCGACGCCGCTACCTCTGGCTCGTAGAAGCCCGTTACAAATCCATCTTCGGCATCCGCCGGCCGGACCAGGGCCGGCCTGAACCAGCGCTCGAAGAACTGCCGCGCTGCCGCGTCGGTTTCTACCGATGTTTCACGTGAATCAGCAAAAATCGGCGCAAGCGCCTCAAAACTGATCCCAAGGGAGCCGCTCCTATAGGGTTTTTCCAGTACATGCTGCGCGGAGCGCCGGAAGGCCTCGAAAGCGGGAAGATGGTGATCGTCTTGCCAACCGGGGCAATCTGTAAAATCCACCGGCTTGAACAGGGGCGACAGCATGGCTTTATCTCAATCGCTGATTAGTCTTCCGCTTCGGTCGCCACGAGCTTCCAGTTCGGGTCCTTCGAACGCGTGTCGCGGGCGAACGTCCAGACATCCTTCACCTCGGCAACCGCTTCCTTGTCGCCGTCGATGACCGTACCGTTCTTGTCGAGCGTTGCGGAGATCAGTTCGCTGACAATGCGCACAGTGACGTGCGATTCCGTGCCCTTCATCTCGGCGCCGATAATATCGGCCTTGTTGATGCCAACGAAGGACGACTGAACCTTTTCGCCGCGCGACTCCCGATCGGCTATGGCGGCGACGAAACCGTCGAACACTTCGCGTGACAGGAGCGACTTCAACGTCTTGCGGTCGCCATCAGCAAAGGACATGACGATCATTTCATAGGCCATCTTCGACCCGTCGAGGAATTTTGCCGGCTCGAATGTCGGATCGGCATTCTGAATCGCCCGCAATCCGTCATTGAGCGGCGTACCCGGCTTGGCAACAGCATCGACCTTTTCGAAGCTGCTTTCCTTCACTTCGCCGCGACGCGGCAGCGAAACCACATTGTCGCTCGGCTTGGACTTGTCATCGACCTCGGCCGTGCGGGTGTAGGGATTGAACGGAGGGCGCTCGTTGCCGGTCCGCCGGCCAAGGACCTTGCGCAGCTGGAGGAAGATTACCACCGCCGCCACGAAGAAGAAAATCGTTCCAAAGTCCAGATATTCCATGTCGCCTGCCACTCATCCCAGCGTTCGTTAGGGTCTTCGATCTTCTGCCGAAATACCAAATTCATATAGATTGCCAATGGCAATCATACAAATGCTCATCTTGCTTGCCTATATAGGCATGAAATCGACGCGGGGAATGGATAATATCCCCATATGTCCTTTGAAAGGTAAATTAGTTTTGCGATCGCTTTTCGTTCCCCTGCTCCTGCTCGCCCTGCCGTTCCTGGAGATTGCAGGATTTGTCATCGTTGGCAGCAAGATCGGCGTGCTAGCGACGCTGAGCCTCGTGATCCTGTCGATCTTTCTCGGCGTCTTCCTTCTGCGTGTCCAGGGCTTCGGCCTCATCCAGCGTATTCGGTCCGAGACGGCAGCCGGTCGCACACCCGGGCGCGAACTCGTTCACGGTGTCATGTTGATCGTCGCGGCCTTCCTCCTGATCGTTCCCGGGTTCATTACCGATATCATTGGCCTGCTTCTGTTCATTCCGGCAGTGCGGGATGTCGGCTGGCGGCTGGTCAAGGACCGCATCGTCGTCGTCAAGCCCGGTATGCGCCGGTCGCCGCGTTCGGATGCCCCAAGTCCGAGGGACAGGGTGATCGATCTTAATCCGGAGGACTTTTCAAGAAAGCCGGACCCAGATTCGCCGTGGAACCCGAAACCTTGAGGCAGAGAGTTTTACGGCTCTGGGCTTCGGCTGCTGGAACTATAGGATTAGAGGTCGCGGCTTGCCTCGTTAAGGCACACATGCTAGCGAGCCACATCCAAATCGATAACCGCCGAAGCGGACGCAACAAAAGAAGGTTTCCAGACAATGGCTCAAAAGCCTGACGAGAATGCCGAAAACGGCAACGAAGTGACCAATGGGAATGGTTCGGGCCAGCAGCAGACGCTGAACATTCTGGCCCAATATGTAAAGGACCTTTCGTTCGAGAGCCCGGGCGCTCCGCTTTCGCTGCGTCCGCGCGACAAGGCCCCCGGGATCAGCATCAACGTGAACGTCAATGCCAACCCGATTGCCGAGAATGACTTTGACGTCGTTCTGACACTTTCGGCCAAGGCCGGTGAAGGCAAGGAAGTCCTCTTCAATGCCGAACTCGTCTATGGCGGCGTCTTCCGTCTCGTTGGTTTCCCGCAGGAGCATTTGCTGCCCCTGCTCTTCATCGAATGCCCACGCCTTCTCTTCCCGTTCGCGCGCCAGATCATTGCGGAAGCCACCCGCAACGGCGGTTTCCCGCCACTAATGATCGATCCGATCGATTTCGCGCAGATGTTTCAGCAGCGCATGGCCGAGGAACAGGCCAAGGCCAAGGTCAGTTGAGCCGAATACGTTTGATTTGAGAAGAACCCGGGCTGGTCCCGGGTTTTTTATTGGTGAACGGCCACGCGTTCGTTCCAGATAGCCTTTTCGCCGATCTTTGCGACGAGTTGTGCATGGGCGGATATTTCAGCCTCGGTCAGGCGCGGCTTCAGCGGCACAGGGCGCGGCGAAATCAGGATCACACGAGACTCGCCGCCCGTGCGGCCGCTGTCACTCTGTTCGGCGATGGTCAAACCGAGTGCCGCCTGTTTGCCGCCGATAAGTTCGATATAGACTTCGGCGAGCAGTTGCGAATCGAGAAGCGCGCCATGCATCGTGCGGTGGCTGTTGTCGATGCCGTAGCGCCGGCAGAGCGCGTCTAGCGAATTTGGACCCATCGGATGCTTGCGACGCGCTAGCGCCAGCGTATCAACGACCCGGTCCGTATGGATGGGGGGATGACCAAGCCGATTAAGCTCGGTATTGATAAAGCCGATGTCGAACATCGCGTTATGCGCGATCAGCTTGGCGCCATCGATGAAATCCAGGAAGTCATGCAGGATGCCGGCGAAAAGCGGCTTGTCGAGCAGCTTGTCGTTGCTGATGCCATGAACCGCCAGCGCATCGGCGTGAACAGCCTTGCCTTCAGGATTGATGTAGACGTGGAACGTACGGCCCGTCGGAAACCGGTTGATCAGTTCGACGCCGCCAATTTCGATGACGCGGTCTTCCAGCCGGTCGAGGCCGGTTGTTTCCGTATCGAAAATGATCTCGCGCATCGACTCACCTTTTTGCCCACGTTCCATGAAACCAGCGCGTGGGGCAAGTCCGGATTGTCAGTATCCCCTTTTCAACGACGAGGGCTCACGCCTCAGCGATCAGCGCCGCGATGACCTTGTTGACTGCGGCGCGCGTGATAGCAAAATCGTAACGCGTGTCGACGACGAAATCCGCCCGCCTTCTCTTTTCGGCATCGGGCATTTGTCGCGCCAGGATTGCTTCGAGCTTTTCCGGCGTCATGCCAGGCCGATCGAGGACGCGTTGGCGTTGAACCTCTTCCGGCGCAGAAACGACGAGAACCTTGTCCACGCGCTTTTCGCCGCCAGTTTCGAACAGCAGCGGAATGTCGAGGACGATCAACTTTTCCCCGCGCTCCCTCGCCTCATCGCGAAACCTGATTTCTTCGTCGCGAACGAGCGGGTGGATGATTGCCTCGAGCCGCTTCAACGCTTCGGGATTGCCGACGACGGCCGACGAGAGCTTCGTGCGATCAACCGTGCCGCCCGCCGTCGTCCCCGGGAACGCTTCTTCGATCAGGGGCACGGCGACGCCGGAATAAAGCCTGTGCACGGCGTCATCGGCCGAATGTACCGGAATTCCCGCGTCCATGAACATCTGCGCCGCGGTGGATTTGCCCATGCCGATCGATCCGGTTAGCCCAAGCACGATCATCGCTTTGCCATGTCCGCGAGCACAAGGTCGCGCAATTCTGCGGTTACTTCCGGCCTTTTCCCGAACCAGTGTTCGAAGCCGGGTACTGCCTGATGCAGCAGCATGCCGAGCCCATCGGCGGTCTTCAATCCGCAAGCGCGTGCGGCATGCAGCAGCGGTGTTTCGAGCGGAACGTAAACAATATCGGTAACGAGGGCGTCAAGTTTGGCACTTGCAAGATCAATCTCCAGCGCCTGCTTGCCTTCCATGCCCAGCGACGTCGTGTTTACGATGAGATCGGCGTCCCGTGTCAGTTCGGGCAGAGCCGTCCAGGAATGAGCGCTAACGCCTTTGCCAAATCGGTCGGCAAGTTCCTGCGCACGGCCAAGGGTACGATTGATGATGCGGATGTCGCTAAAGCCGCGCTGCTTCAACGCATAGACGATGGCGCGGCTGGCGCCGCCCGCGCCGAGAACAAGTGCGACCCTGCCCTTGTCCCAGCCCCGGCTATAAGCGTCGAGATTTGCCGCAAAGCCATAGGCATCCGTATTGCCGCCCCAAAGCGCGCCGTCACGGAACCAAAGGGTGTTGACCGCCCCAATCTCCTCTGCAGCGGCATCGAGCTGATCGGCGAGAGCGAAGGCTGCTTCCTTGTGCGGAAGCGTAATGTTGCCGCCCACCAAACCGGCCTGCCGCATCCCGGTGACGAAGTTCGCGAAATTATCAGGCGCAACTTCAATCGCCCGGTAGGAACCCGCAAGGCCGTGGATCTTCAGCCAATGGCCATGAATGAGCGGCGAGCGCGAATGGCGAATGGGATAACCAGCAACAAAGGCATGCAATGCGTCAGCCATCGATGGCACCTTCCCGGCGCAGCACAACAAGCAATGGCAGCAAGGGCAGGCCGACAATGGTGAAATAGTCGCCGTCAATCTTTTCGAACAATTGCACGCCCTCGCCTTCGATCTGATAGGCACCGACACTTTGCAGGGCAATCACGCCGGCACGGGAGAGGTAACGCCCGATAAAGCCCGAGTCGAGATCGCGCACCGTCATGCGCGCGACAGATACGTGTCGCCACAAGGTCTCTCCATCCCTCGCAAGGACCACAGCGCTGTTCAGATGATGCGTCTGGCCCGAAAGCTTGAGCAATTGCCGGCGGGCAGCATCCATGTCGGCAGGTTTGTGCAGCACCTCATCGCCAAGGGACAAGGTTTGATCCGACCCGATGACCAAGGCCCCGGGATTGCGTTCACTCACGTCGAGCGCCTTGGCTTCGGCGAGGACAAGCGCGACATCTTCGGGTGTTGCGCCGGTGTCGTAAAGCGGCGCTTCCACCGCGCGCTCTTCGATATTCGCTGCTTGCGCCGTGAAGCTGATGCCGGCGTTTTTCAAGAGCGTTGCGCGGAACGGGCTCTTGGAGGCTAGGATGATATCCATGGCGTCGTCCTCGTAAGATTGGTTGCTGCCTGCGTTATCGCCCCTCTGCCCGGAGGGCAAGAACCGCGGCTGCGGTTTCTTCGATGGAGCGGCGCGATACGTCTATCATTGGCCAGTTATGGCGATGACATATCTGCCTCGCATAGGTCAATTCCTCGATAATGTTGGCGCGATCGAGATACTGCTCAGCATCGAAATTCTGCGAAGCACCGAGCACCCGGTGCTGGCGCACCTGGGATATCCGTTCGGCAGATGCGACCAGTCCCACGACCAGCGGCCTTTGCGAGTGAACAAGAACGTCGGGTATCGGAACGCCGACAACGATCGGCACATTGACCGTCTTGATGCCGCGATTGGCGAGATAAATGCTTGTCGGCGTTTTCGACGTGCGGGAAATGCCGATGAGGACAACATCCGCTTCCTCAATATCGAGGGGCAATTGGCCGTCATCGTGTTCCATGGTGAAGTTCAGCGCATCGATGCGGCGAAAATACTCGGCGTTGAGGACATGTTGTGCACCGACGCGTCGCCCCGCCGGCGTGCCCAGATAAGATTGAAAAATTCCGAGAACGGGTTCCAGCACCGACACGCAGGGAACGCCAAGCGCCGCACAGCCATCGTGGATCATTGCCGCAAGGCGTTGATCGATAATCGTATAGAGAACAATCCCGGGTTCGGCATCGATGCTGTCGAGCACGCGTCGGATCTGCTTTTCAGTGCGTATCAGCGGATAAATGTGCTCGATCGCCCGCGCATGGGCATATTGCGCCGAGGCCGCTCGGCCAGCGGCGATGAGAGTCTCTCCGGTCGCATCAGAAATCATGTGGAGATGGAAGTAGTTTACCGGTTTCGTCACAGGAATTTCCAAGCTCTGTTGATGGCTGGGGATAAAACGCCTCGCCTCCCACAACAGATGGCAGCCATGTGAATTCTTGGCAAGTCATCCACAGCGGGCGCGCCTGTGGGCGTCTCTTCGCAGGGCTGCGGCACTGTGGGGAAATTCAAAACCTCTCCATGCTTGTCCGCCATTTCTTCACAGGAATTTCCACAGCTACCCTCAGCATAAACCATTGAATTATATTAAAAAAATCGACAGTCCTTACAAAACCTTCCAGAATCTGTTTGGCTATCCCGGACTAATCGTTCAATTTGTTAGCTGTGGGAAAGTTCTGGCATTCCGGTAATTCCCAGTACAAACAGACTCTAAGAATCAGAAAATCCAAAATAGATCTGAATTTCTTTTTTATAGAACAGGGTGGAGAGAACGATGGTTCGCAAAGTGATGAAAGTCCTTGGAGGCGAGACTGTCTTCCCTCCTCCAATCTGGATGATGCGCCAGGCGGGGCGCTATCTGCCTGAATACCGGGAGGTCAGAAAGAACGCTGGAAGTTTTCTCGACCTTTGCTATTCACCCGACCTTGCCGTCGAAGTGACCATGCAGCCGATCCGTCGGTTCGGCTTTGATGCGGCAATTCTGTTTTCCGATATTCTCGTCGTGCCGCACGCACTGGGTCGTGATCTTCGTTTTGAAGAAGGTCGCGGTCCGTTGATGACGCCGATCGATGTCGATGGAATATTCTGGCTTGAATCGGGTGGGGCGGCTGATCGCCTGGAGCCGGTCTACGAGACCGTTCGGCTTCTGCGGCAGCAGCTGCCTAACGAGACGACGCTGCTCGGCTTCTGCGGGGCGCCCTGGACCGTTGCGACCTATATGATCGCCGGACACGGTACGCCGGACCAGGCGCCGGCCCGTCTCTTCGCCTATCGCCATCCCGATGCATTTCAGAAATTGCTGGACGAGCTTGCCGATGTCTCAGCCGAATATCTCATCAGGCAAATTGGGGCCGGCGCCGATGCCGTGCAAATCTTCGATTCCTGGGCAGGTGTTCTCGACGAAGCGTCGTTCGAGCAATTCTGCATTGCTCCGGTAGCGCGGATCGTGGAGAAGGTTCGGGCGGTTCATCCGACAGTGCCGGTCATCGGCTTTCCAAAGGGCGCAGGCGCTCTCTATGCCAATTATCGTGAGCGAACTGGCGTTACGGCACTGGGCCTCGATTGGTCTGTGCCGCTTTCCATGGCGTCATCCTTGCAGGGTAGTGGTCCGGTTCAGGGTAATCTCGATCCCTTACGGGTCGTTGCCGGCGGCAAACCGCTCGACGACGGTGTCGATGCAATTCTCGAAGCTTTGGGACATGGCCCGCTGATCTTCAATCTCGGTCACGGCATTACGCCGGATGCCCCGGTCGCGCATGTGGAGCAGATGATCAACCGCGTCCGCCTCGCTTCTCCGCGGCCCTGATATGTCGATCACGGGGTTCGAGCGATGAGCAGTTCCGATTCAGGCAAAACGAAGTCGAGCAACGTTCCGCTTCTTCCGCGCGCGATCGTCGCGGCTGTTGCGCTGTGCCTGGTCGTCCTGGTTGTTTTCTATCCCGACGATGCTTACCTATGGGTCAAGGCTGTCCACGTCATCGCCGTGATCTCATGGATGGCCGGGATGCTCTATCTTCCACGCCTGTTTGTCTATCATTGTGCGGTTCAGCCGGGGTCGAGCGAGTCCGAGACCTTCAAGGTCATGGAACGAAGGCTGCTTAAGGCAATTATCAACCCTGCAATGGGGGTGACGTGGGTTGCGGGCCTATGGCTCGCCTGGAAGAGTGCGGCCTATATGGATGGCTGGTTCCACGTCAAGTTTCTGGCCGTTCTCATTCTTTCAGGCGTTCATGGATACTTTTCGAAGTCGGTAAAGTTGTTTGCCGAGGACCTAAATGTCAAATCTCAGCGCTTCTGGCGGCTGATGAACGAAGTTCCGACGCTTCTCATGGTCATTATCGTCATCATGGTCATCATAAAGCCATTTTGATTGATCACAGAAACTGCTAATCTAGCATCAAAACCAATCATGAAATCACTTGCCCTTGCTGGCTGGATTAGCTAGATAGGGGCCTCCTCTCCGGAAATACCGCCACAGCATCTTCAGCCAAATCTTTTTTCTGGCACTGCGTTTGGGCATCGTCATTTCCCTTTCCCATTTCTCAACATTAAAATTAAGAGTTCCGCCACACATGCAGGAAATGAAACTACAAGAACTCAAGAACAAGACGGCGGTTGACCTTCTCGCCTTTGCGGAGTCGCTTGAGGTGGAAAATGCCAGCGTCATGCGCAAACAGGAATTGATGTTTGCGATACTGAAAAAGCTGGCTTCGCAAGAAGTCGAAATCATCGGCGAAGGCGTCGTCGAAATCTTGCAGGACGGATTTGGCTTCATGCGGTCCGCCAATGCCAACTACCTCCCAGGTCCAGACGACATTTATATCTCGCCGTCGCAGATACGGCGGTTTTCGCTGAAGACCGGCGATACGGTCGAGGGTCCCATTCGCGGCCCGAAGGAAGGCGAGCGTTATTTTGCGCTGCTCAAGGTCAACACGATCAATTTCGAAGACCCCGAGAAGATCCGCCACAAGATCCACTTCGACAATCTGACGCCGCTCTATCCGAACGAGCGTTTCAAGATGGAGCTGGAAAATCCGACCACCAAGGATCTGTCAGCGCGCGTGATCGATCTCGTCGCGCCGCTCGGCAAAGGCCAGCGCGGTCTCATCGTTGCACCGCCGCGTACGGGTAAGACTGTCCTCCTCCAGAACATTGCCCATTCCATCACAGCCAATCATCCCGAATGTTATCTCATCGTTCTTCTCATCGATGAGCGTCCGGAAGAAGTCACGGACATGCAGCGTTCGGTAAAGGGCGAAGTTGTATCATCGACATTCGACGAGCCGGCCTCACGCCACGTTCAGGTCGCCGAGATGGTGATCGAAAAGGCCAAGCGTCTGGTTGAGCACGGACGCGACGTCGTCATCCTCCTCGATTCAATCACCCGCCTCGGCCGCGCCTACAACACGGTTGTGCCGTCATCGGGTAAGGTTCTGACCGGCGGTGTCGACGCCAACGCCTTGCAGCGACCTAAGCGCTTCTTCGGCGCGGCCCGCAATATCGAAGAGGGCGGCTCGCTGACGATCATCGCGACGGCCTTGATCGATACCGGTAGCCGCATGGACGAAGTGATCTTTGAAGAATTCAAGGGTACGGGCAACTCGGAAATCGTGCTCGACCGCAAGGTCGCCGACAAGCGTATTTTCCCGGCGATGGACATTCTGAAGTCCGGCACGCGCAAGGAAGACCTTCTCGTTCCGCGCCAGGATCTCCAGAAGATCTTCGTTCTGCGCCGCATTTTGGCGCCGATGGGAACGACCGATGCCATCGAATTCCTCATCGACAAGCTCAAGCAGACTAAGACCAATGGCGAGTTCTTCGACTCGATGAATACATAACCTAGCTGCCCGGTCGAAGCAGTGCAGACAGCGCTTCGGCAGAGGTTACAGGTGCAAGGCAAACAAACCCGCGGCAAAGATAGGCCGCGGGTTTTTCTATTGTGACGTCGCCGCCACCGGGTACGAGTTCAACCTTCTTGCCCTCGGTGAATTCAATCCAGACATCGCTTCGCCGCGGATCGGGGGAGCGCAGTGCGGTCTCCACCAGCGGATGATCGAAGATTGGCGTCACGATGACGAGTTTCATGGGCTCGAGCAGCAGGCTGGCGCTGTTGAGGACCCCGGCCTGGCCGAAACGCTGCTGCAGAACGCGGCCGATTGCACCTTCCGTCATCCGCTCCGTTCGTTCGCGCAGCTGGTCGTCGTTGGATAGCGTGGCAAGGCGCGCCATGGCCTCTATGATCTGGCCGGTCGCGCTTGGTATGGCCTCATCCTGATCGCCGCGGACGCGGATGATAACGTCTCCACTATCGGAAGCGGTCAGGGCATATCCTCCGTCCGGAGCTTGATACCAATTATCAAGCGCAGCAAGCCAGCGGCGAGCGTCGGCGATATAGGCGTGCTCATGCGTTACCTGATACAATGAAAGCGCGGCATTCATCATGGCGGCATAGTCGGACGACAATCCCGGAAATTGGCGCGAATTTCCCAAGACTGAGTGAGGAAGACGATCCTCGACCATCGATTCGGCAACGGAACGATAGGTTTCAATCGCAAGAGCCAGCCAATCCGGGCGATCAAATACCACCGAAGCTTCGGCAAGAGCGCGAATGGCAAGGCCATTCCAGTCGGTCAGCGCCTTGTCGTCTCGTCCAGGCCGCGGCCTCGCCTCGCGTAACTCAAAAAGCTGGCGCCGTTGGCGAGCGAGGTCTGCCTCTTCTTGGACGCTGCCCAATCGTGGCGTTCGCAATCTGTTAAGGATATTTTTACCCTCCCAATTACCGCCTTCGCTCACATCGTAGATTTGCCGGAAGGTCTCGAAATCCGCGTCGTCCGGGATGTCTTGGCTCGACCATACGTAGAAGCGTCCTTCTTCGCCCTCACTATCTGCATCGAGGCTCGAAGCGAACCTGCCATCGATACGCATTTCACGTTCCAGCCACGCCACCGTCTCTTCGATTCGTTCACGAAACAATTCTTCGCCAGTCGCCGCATATGCCCAGGTGGCATGGCGGATCATCTGTGCATTGTCATAAAGCATCTTTTCGAAATGTGGCGCGAGCCAGTTCTCGTCCACCGAGTAACGCGACAGTCCTCCGCCCAGGTGATCGTAGATACCTCCCTGCAGCATCATGTGCAGGCTGGTCAAAAAGGCGTGGCGATGGGTCTTCGCACCCCTACGCAGCCAAGACAGCCACAATGTATCCATGAACGGCGCACTCGGAAACTTGGGCGCACCGGCAATGCCGCCTTTCTCGAGATCCATCATTTCGTAAACATTTCGGGCGAATTGATCAAAGAGTGCTGCATCTAGCTTTGAAGGCTCGGCTCGCGCATCAAGGCGACTGCTGACATGATTCACCAGAGCCTGAACGTTTTGTTCGACGTGTATCGTGTCTTCGTGCCACACCTTGCTGATCAGACGCAGGACATCGAGAAAACCGGGCTTGCCATAACGTGAATGCTTCGGAAAATAGGTGCCGCCCCAGAAAGGCTTCGCTTCCGGCGTCAGAAACATCGTCAGCGGCCACCCGCCCTGTTCGCCCATGGCGCCGAGCGCTGCCATATAGATCTGGTCGATGTCGGGTCGCTCCTCGCGGTCGACCTTGACGTTGACGAAAAGCTCGTTCATCAGAGTCGCCACCTCGGTGTCTTCGAAACACTCGTGGGCCATAACGTGGCACCAGTGGCAAGCGGCATAACCCACAGATAGCAGGATTGGCTTTTGCACATCCTGTGCCTCGGCGAGCGCAGCAGGACCCCACGCCCGCCAATGGACCGGATTGGTGGCATGCTGACGCAGATAGGGGCTTGATTCCTGGCCAAGCAGGTTTCGTTGCTCAGTCATCTTCGCTGCAGCCTTTTCGAAGAAGCCCTTGAGTGGCTATTGAGGACCATTCTAGTACGGAAGTTGAAAATGAAACAGAGTTTCTCTGGCGAGACTATATTCGCACTCTCAAGTGGCAGACTGCCTGCCGGTGTGGCGGTCATCCGTCTGTCTGGCCCAAAGACTCGATTCGTTATCGAAACAATCTGTGGTAAGTTGCCAGCGCCACGCGTGGCTGCGCTGAGAACATTTGTCGATGGCGACGGTAATCCTATCGACAGAGGCCTTGTTATCTATTTTCCGGCTCCGAGCAGTTTTACCGGTGAAGAGTGCGGGGAATTTCATTTGCACGGCGGCAAGGCGGTAGGCGACGCAATGATTACCTGCTTGTACTCCTTTGAGGGTTGTCGGATGGCCGAGGCCGGCGAGTTTACCAAACGCGCCTATGCAAACGGCAAATTCGACCTGACGGTTGCCGAAGGGCTGGCGGACCTTATTGCTGCCGAGACCGAGGGGCAGCGGAGGCTCGCCTTGCACATCGCCTCGGGAGCGCAAGCGGCGCTTTACTCGGGTTGGCGCCAGGAACTCATTCGCGCGCGCGCCCTCATCGAAGCAGAACTCGACTTTGCCGACGAGGCGGACGTCCCCGGCTCAGTGTCGGATCAGGTGTGGACCAGTCTTAACGAACTCGGCCAACGGATTGGCAAGCACGTGGCGGACGGCAAGCGAGGCGTTCTTGTTCGCGACGGCTTCCGTGTGGTCATAGTGGGAGAGCCGAACGCAGGCAAATCAAGCTTGCTCAATGCGCTTGCGGGAAGCGATGTCGCCATCGTCTCCGACGAGCCCGGAACAACACGCGACCTGATTGAGATCAAACTCGACCTCGGGGGACTTCCCGTTCTCGTGACGGACACAGCAGGCTTGCGTGACACGGATGGGAAAGTCGAACGCATCGGAATTCATCGTGCACGCGAACGAGCGGCGGCCGCCGACCTGGTGGTCGCTTTGGTCGACCTCTCCAATCCTGCCGCCACCTTCCCCGAAGGTATAGATAACGCAGCCGTGCTGCGCCTTGGCACCAAGTTCGACCTGAACCCGGCCTATAAACGGGATGACTGCGACCTGGTGATTTCCGTACGAGACAATGATGGACTTGAGATGCTGCTCGCGTTCCTTGCAAACCGCGCCGCCGAGGCTGCGGGCAATTTGAGTGATCCATTACCCACGCGCCGACGCCATCTCGAGCTTCTGGCGGAAACGAGCCACGAACTTGAAATGGCCGTCACGCAAAACAATGCGCCTCTCGAAGTGAGGGCCGAGCTCTTGCGACGCGCTTCCTTCGCGCTGGGACGAATTACGGGCCACGTCGATGTTGAAGATATACTTGATGTCGTCTTCTCTCAGTTCTGTATCGGCAAATGATTCACGTGAAACATCGAGTCGAACGGGGCTCTCACAGATGGGATGTTTCACGTGAAACATAGTTTAGCGACTCATACTTGACTCCACACGGAGTTTTGCCCATCAAGGCGAAGTTTCGAATCTCTGAAAGCAATGTATCGTGCAAGACGTCTATGATGTCATCGTCATCGGTGGAGGCCACGCCGGCTGCGAGGCTGCGGCTGCTTCCGCGCGCTTCGGCGCAAGAACTGCGCTGGTAACACATCGCGCTGATACGATTGGAGTTATGTCCTGCAATCCCGCCATCGGCGGCTTGGGTAAGGGCCACCTTGTCCGCGAGATCGACGCTCTTGACGGCTTGATGGGCCGTGTGGCGGATGCTGCAGGTATTCAGTTCAGATTGCTCAACCGCCGCAAGGGCCCTGCGGTGCGCGGACCGAGAACGCAGGCCGACCGCAAGCTCTACCGCCTGGCAATGCAGCAAGCCATCGCCGAGCAGCCAAATCTGGACGTGGTCGAGGGCGGAGCCAATGACCTGATTATCGCTGACGGTAAAGTCACTGGTGTTCAACTCATGGACGGCCGCGTGCTCTCTTGCGGCGCCGTCGTGCTGACGACTGGAACTTTTCTTCGCGGTCTCATCCACATCGGTGAGAAGAAGATACCGGCGGGCCGAATGGGCGAAGCGCCGGCTCTCGGTCTCTCTGATACACTCATGCGTCACGCGTTTGCGTTGGGTCGGCTCAAGACGGGCACCCCACCACGATTGGACGGTAGAACCATTGACTGGAACGGACTGGACGTCCAGTCGGCGGATGAAGAGCCCCTGCCCTTCTCGCTGATGACGGACGCCATCAATAACCCGCAGATTGATTGTGGCATAACACGGACGACGCTTAAGACCCACGACATCATTCGAGCGAACCTCCATCGCTCGGCGATGTACTCTGGTTCGATCGAAGGGATTGGTCCGCGCTATTGTCCATCAGTCGAAGACAAAATCGTGAAATTCGGCGATCGTGACGGGCATCAGATTTTCCTGGAGCCAGAAGGTTTGGACGATCACACGGTTTATCCAAACGGTATTTCGACGTCGCTACCTGAAGACGTACAAATCGATATCTTGAAGACGATCCCCGGGCTTAAGCACGCCACAATGCTGCAGCCGGGCTATGCGATCGAATATGATTTTATCGATCCACGCGAACTTGACCGTGCTTTACAGACGCGGCGCATCGGCGGCCTGTTTCTGGCAGGGCAGATCAATGGTACTACAGGTTACGAAGAAGCTGGTGCTCAGGGTCTGCTAGCGGGCTTGAACGCAGCGCGCCTGGCAGGGGCTGGTGACCCGGTGATTCTGCAGCGGACAGAAGCCTATATTGGTGTGATGGTCGATGATCTGACTTCCCGCGGTGTGACCGAACCCTATCGAATGTTTACCTCCCGTGCAGAATTCCGGCTGTCCCTTCGTGCTGACAATGCCGACGAGCGCTTGACGCCGGTGGCTGAGAAGCTGGGCATTCTCGGTGCTGCGCGTCGCGCGCGCTTTGCAGCACGGACCCGCGACCTCGATTCGGCGCGTGAACTTGCTCAGAGCCTGACGATTACACCAAATGCCGCCGCGGCTCATGATCTTCATCTCAACCGCGATGGCATTCGCCGGTCGGCCTACGATCTCTTGGCATTTCCGGATATTGATCTTGGTCGGATCAAGCGGATTTGGCCCGAACTTGGTGAAGTCAATCCGCGCATTGCCGAATCGCTGGAGATCGAAGCCCAGTACGCTGTCTATCTCGACCGCCAGAAGGCCGACGTGGCGGCAATGGAGCGAGAGGAAGCTCTCGTGATTCCTGCGTCCGTTGACTTTGCAACGACTTCGGGACTTTCGAATGAACTCAAGCAAAAGCTAAAACAGCGGCAACCTCGGTCGATCGCGGAAGCCCAGCGCATTGACGGGATGACACCGGCTGCCCTTGCTCTGATCATTACCCAGATACGGAAGGTGACAACGGACACTCGAGACGTCGCGTGAGTGATCAGCGCGAAGCAAGTCTAAGAAAAGTGTTATCCACTGTTTCACGTGAAACAGTGGATAATCTTGTCGGGTTTGAAGACCTATTCCGCAAATGGTCAAAGGCGATCAATCTCGCCTCCCCATCTACGCTTGATCAGCTGTGGGATCGTCACATTATCGATAGCGCGCAGCTATTCAATCTCGCGCCTAATGCTAAGACGTGGCTGGATCTGGGGTCGGGCGGGGGCTTTCCAGGCGTTGTGATCGCGATTCTTCTTAACGAACGCCATGGCGGAAAAATTGACCTGGTTGAGAGCAACGGCAAGAAGGCGGCGTTCTTGCGGACCGCAATCGGGCAGTTCAAGGCACCCGGGATCGTTCACGCGGCGCGGATAGACAGTGTATGGAGCAAGATCGCAACGCCGGATATTGTGACGGCTCGTGCATTGGCATCTTTAAGCGACCTATTTGTTCTAACCGGCCCGTGGCTCAGAAGCGGTGCAACAGCGCTTTTTCAAAAAGGGCGGGATTACCGGCGGGAAGTCGCGGAAACCCGTGACGATTGGGTCTTCGATCTGGTAGAACACCGAAGTGCGGTCGACAAAGATTCGGTCATCTTGCAGATCAGCAATCTGCGACCAACCGAACCTCGCGTCTGACGCGCGATTCGTCCGCCTCTGGAATACGGTTCTGCTCAGGAAGATAGTGATGAACAGTCAGACTCGCATCATTACCATAGCCAATCAGAAAGGCGGGGTTGGCAAGACAACCACCGCAATCAATCTGGCAACGGCCTTGGCAGCTATCGGCGAGAACGTCCTGGTGGTCGATCTTGATCCACAGGGCAATGCTAGCACCGGGCTGGGTATCGATCGCAAAAATCGCGACGTTTCCTCGTATGATGTACTTATGCAGACGGCATCGGTGGAGGACGCTGCGGTTGCGACAGCAGTCCCGAATTTGTCTTTGATTCCATCGACGCTCGATCTCCTTGGTGTCGAAATGGAAATCGCAAATGCTGCGGACCGGGCCACGCGTTTGCGCAAGGCCTTCAGGGGAAATCCGGTTGCCTCGCCATATTCCTACATATTGATCGATTGTCCGCCTTCCCTCAATCTATTGACGATGAACGCAATGGCCGTTGCAGATTCGGTCTTGGTGCCTTTGCAGTGTGAATTCTTCGCGCTTGAAGGGCTCAGCCAGCTGCTGGAAACCGTCAGCCAGGTTCGTGCTTCGCTTAACCCGCAGCTGAATATACAGGGCATTGTCCTCACCATGTATGACGGCCGCAACAATCTGGCGACGCAGGTGGTTGACGATGTTCGCTCGTTCATGGGGGACAAGGTCTATCGAACCGTCATTCCTCGCAATGTTCGCGTTTCCGAGGCGCCCTCTTATGGTATCCCGGCGATTCTATATGATTTGAAATGTGCTGGCAGCCAGGCATACCTTCAGCTTGCATCGGAAGTCATCCAGCGCGAACGCCATCTGCGCGCGGCCTGAATATCGATTCGAAGACGAAATGATTATGAAAGTTGACGACTATGAATGAAGATCTCTCGAAAAAGCGCCTTGGCCGTGGACTTGCGGCGCTTATCGGCGAAATGGACCGCGTTCCCGAGGAAAGCGCATCGCATCCAGTGGCGCCGCAGGACCGAAACATTCCGATCGAATTCATAACGCGCAACCCACGCAATCCGCGCCGGCTTTTCACGGAAGGCGATCTTGAGGATCTGACACAGTCGATCCGTAAACATGGCATCGTCCAGCCGGTTGTCGTGCGTCCCGTCAGCGGTTCGCCAGATCACTATGAGCTCATTGCCGGAGAACGCCGCTGGCGTGCGGCCCAGCGCGCCGGTGTGGCATCGATCCCCGTGATCATTCGCGAGGTTAATGATCGCGTTGCGCTCGAGCTGGCGATCATCGAGAACGTCCAGCGCGCCGATCTCAATCCGATCGAAGAAGGCATGGGATATCAACAACTTATAGACGATCATGAGTATACTCAAGCTGATCTTGCGCAAGTGATCGGCAAGAGCCGCAGCCATGTCGCCAATACGCTGCGCCTATTGAAATTGCCGGAGCCCGTACGCGACATGATTACCAATGGCGCGCTCTCCGCCGGCCACGCGCGTACGCTTATTACTGCAGAAAACCCCGGCGCACTCGCGGACAAGATCGTGCGCGATGGGCTGTCAGTGCGCCAGGCCGAGGCTTTGGCGCAAAGCGGCGGCGAATCGCCGACACCGAAGCCGAGGGCCGAGCGCGACAGCGAAAAGGATGCCGATACACGGGCGTTGGAAAAGCTGCTTTCCGATGTGACCGGCATGCGCGTGACGGTCAATCATCAGAACAAGGGCGGCGACGTGCGCATTCATTACACGACGCTGGAGCAACTCGACGAGGTTTGCCGGCGCCTGCAAAGCTGATTTGCGAGCGAAATCCTGCTAGCGGCCGGGCCGTCCGGCCCGGGCCGCTTCCGCCGCCAGCGCAATGAGCGACTGACGGATGATTGGCACAGCCAAATCCGCGTTGCGACGACTTTCAAGTACGGTTTTCTGCAACCGCTCAATGGCGCGGGCACACGTCAGGGTCGACCAGCGCTGCAATGCCGTCTCCACGAGCTTTTTGCGCGCAAAGAATACGGGCGGCTTGGCCGTCGCAACGGCCGATCCCGCATTTTTGCCCTCCGTTTCCATGCCGTAACGTAACGTTTGTAACGACTGAAACTGGCGAATTGCGCTGCTCAGGATGAGAAAACTCGATGCGCCTGTCCCGATCACCCGGTCAAAGGCGTGGGTGAAATCGGCAAGATTGCCCACCATGATCGCGTCGATGATCGCTTCATAGGATACGGCGCTGACATCGCCAATGATGTCCCGCACGTCATCTATGGTGACGCGCTCGCTCCCGTGCGCATAGAGGCAGATTTTTTCAAGTTCGCCGCGCGTTGCCAGCCGGTCGCCGCCGAGGCTCTCCTTGAGGAGACTACGGGCGTCGAGGCTGATCTGCAGTCCATAGCGGGTCATCATCTCATCAATGGTCGCATCGAGGCTGCGCGCATCGTCGCTGTAACAGGGCAAGGCCATGGCGCTGGCGCTTTGTTCGACGATGCCACGCAGGCCAGCGCCCTTCTTCAGGTCGCCAGCTTCGATGAGAATGAAGGTCGCTTGCGGAGGGTTTTTTGCGAGATAGGCGACTGCGTCGGCGAGGCCCTTTTGGCCCGAGGCATTGCGCACCCAGATCAGCCGCTCACCGCCAAACATCGAAATGGTGTTGGCTTCGTCGGATAGTTTTCCGGGCTCTGCCTGAACCGCATCCGCATCGAGCCGGATGACGGCAAACGGGTCATCCGGGGAAAGGTCCGTAAGCTTGATGAATGCGGCTGCGCGTTCGCTGACGAGCCCCTTGTCGGGCCCATAGATGAGAATGATGGGATAGGCGCGATCGAGCCTTCTCAGGAACGACTCGACCTCGTGCGCTTTCTTCTGTGCCATGATCCTAGGATTTACCGCTTTGGCAGGAGATTGCAATGCGCGGTGGGTGACGCGGCTATCACCGTTGGATCGGCGGGCCTAAAAAGCAAGAAGGCGCCTAACAAACGGAGCTTGTATTTGACCCCGACAACTCGTTCGTCAAACCGGCAACTGGCGAAGCTTCGTCAACTTCCCTATTGGAATTTCGTGCATTGATGGTGCTGCGAGCAATTGCGTGATCTTAAGCATTTCAGGCCAACGCCATACCAATGTTGCAGCGACTTGGTTCAACGGAGTTCTCTGATAAGCGGGGGCCAATATGAAACCATGGAGCCCTGCGGACCGCAGCGCTGCTCGTTCCCCAGCATTTTTGAGGACGCGACCATCCCCGGAAACAAATATCCACTTTTCGGGTGCTTTTCGAAGGTGGTCAATCCATTCTATATCGGCGGAATGTCGACCGTTTGGCAGTCCAGGAACATCCTTTATATGGAATGCTGCGTCACCGTAATTGTTGATGAAGCCGTGAAGTGTGGGCGCTATGACTGTCGAAATGCAGTTATCAAATAAGACATTCACGCTGCGACCCGTTGCTCCATAGAATTCTCGAATTCAACAGACCTGCGGATTGATGCCTCGCTCACGTCATATGCTTGCGCAGCTCCTTCGATTCCCTCTTGTATCGCGGCCGCAGCGAGTACCGCAGTCGGTACGCTAGATGCAGCGTCAATTGGTTGCCCAAATGACCGCGCCGGATCTACGACGACGTTCAGCTTGCGACCACCTGGCCACCACAGTAGGGGATTGCCGTCATCTCCGAAATCGACAGTCTTGAGGATGGGATCAAGTATGCCCTTGAACTCATATTGCTTGCGGAAGAGATTCAACAGCCGTTCGCGCTGTTGCCCCTCCTCGTCCGTTTCTATGATGTGCAGAAAAATCTCACGCCCGTCGGTGCGAAACCTGTCGGAAGAGAGTGGATGATCCTGTCCAATCACCTCACGGGCGGCAACAATGGTGGATCGAACCCGAATTGCGGAAACACCAGCGCGAATAAACGCATCGGCGACCCGGACTTCCATAAGATCACGAAAGCCAAGGAAAACTCGTTCGTCGCCCAAGTTGATATTTGGCGTCCAAAGCGGCTCGTACACCTTGCCCTGCACCCGGTGACCACGAAGCCAACGTGATATTTTCGACGGACGGACGTGCAAAAGCCTCCCCGCTTCCGCAGGCGTATAGACCCCAACGCCAATCAAATTGTCCATCGCGACAAGCTCCTCTCTGTCAAGATAGATTCAGCATGTCTGGGCCGTGTCAATATTGTATAGCGGGAAATCGCAAAACTCAGCAAATGTCCAAAATTAATCCCACACCTAGGCTTACTGGCTGCTGAGAAGCAAGTAGCTATTTGGAAGTTCGCGCGCCCAAATAGCAAGAAGGCGCCCCGAAGGACGCCTCGCTTAAGTGCTTCAAATTATTAAGACAACTGGAGCGGGAAATGGGATTCGAACCCACGACCCCAACCTTGGCAAGGTTGTGCTCTACCCCTGAGCTACTCCCGCATGCGCCAGTCTGTCTTGCGAAGCGGGGCCTATATGGCCCAAGCGCCGGCTAATTGCAACAGGGTTTTTTCAACTTCTGAACGATATAGCGAAAAATCGGCAAAACACCTTGATCTGACTGGGCTTTTCGCTTGAGGCCGCTTCAGGGAGCCATTATCTACAACGCAGAAGCCCTCGCTAAACCCCTTGAGAACGTTGTCATGCCCAAGACTTTCGACGAGCTGCTGCAGTTTCTGCACGAACTCAACATCGAAATATCGACGATTCGCCATGCGCCGGTGTTCACAGTGGGCGAAGCCCAGGATCTTCGCGGTCAGATACCGGGGGCACATACGAAGAATCTCTTTCTCAAGGACAAGAAGGACAACTTCTTCCTTGTGACGGTCGACGAAGAGGCCGAGGTCGACCTGAAGACCATCCACAGCAAGATTGGCGCGGCGAGCCGTGTTTCCTTCGGCAAGCCGGAAAAGCTGCTCGAATATCTTGGCCTCGTTCCGGGTGCGGTGAGCGTTTTTGGTGTGCTCAATGATGCTCAGCATCAAGTGAGAGTGGTGCTCGACGAGGGGCTCATGCAGCACGACACTATCAACGCACATCCCCTCAGCAATGATGCTACGAGTTCCATCGGCCGCGATGATCTCTTGACGTTCCTCAAGGCGACCGGACATGATCCGCTGATCTTGAAAATAGACGGATCGGTCCCAAACTGATAGCTGGTGTCTTCGAGCTTTAGCGAACACCTGACGGATAACGGGAGAAATTGATGAGCAACACTGACAACCCGTTTGGCAGCAGCTATGGCGCTCCCACCACCGGCGCAACAACCGTGTCGTTCGGCGCAAGTGCGCCGAACGGTACGGCGGCCGCCGCTGAATTGATCAAGGACACGACAACGGCAGCTTTCTCCAAGGACGTGATTGCCGAATCAAAGCAACAGCCGGTTCTGGTCGACTTCTGGGCGCCGTGGTGCGGGCCTTGCAAGCAGTTGACGCCGATACTTGAAAAGGCCGTGCAGACCGCCGGCGGACGGGTAAAGCTGGTCAAGATGAATATCGACGATCATCCGGCCATTGCGGGCCAGCTTGGCATTCAGTCCATCCCGGCTGTTATCGCCTTTGCCGACGGCAAGCCGGTCGATGGTTTCATGGGGGCCCTGCCAGAGTCGAAAGTCACCGAGTTCATTAACCGTATCGCTTCGCCGGACGGCGGCAGGGATGCCGCCATTCAATCGGCGCTTGATACGGCAACCGAGGCGACGGAGACAGGCCATTTCGAGGAGGCAGCACAGATCTATTCCGCCATCCTCGGCGAGGTGCCGGATCACATTGCAGCTCTCGCCGGACTCGCAACCGCACTTGTCGAACTCGGCGACGTGGCGCAGGCGAGGGCGAGCCTGGATCTGGTACCGGCTGACAAGCGGCAGGATGCGAGTGTGCGCACCGCCGAGGCCAGGATTGCGCTTGCCGAGCAGGTTGCGACGCTGGGCGACGCCACAGCGCTTGAAGCCAGTCTTCAGGCAAACCCCAAGGATTATCAGGCGCGCTTCGATCTTGCGATGATCCTGAACGCGAAGGGTGAGCGGGATGCGGCAGCCGATCATCTTCTCGCCATCATGAAGGCCGATCGTGGCTGGAACGACGATGGCGCCCGCAAACAGCTGTTGCAGTTTTTCGACGCGTGGGGCCCAACCGATCCATCTTCCCTCACTGCGCGCCGTAAATTGTCATCCCTGCTGTTTTCCTGAGGAAAATCAGGCACTATAGCCGTCGGTCGCGACTTGTCCGATCCGGCTTGGAGAAAATGATGAAGGCAGGAAACGTGCGCTATCGGACGCTGGAAAATATTCCGGAGAGCGTGCCGATCTTTCCGCTGTCCGGGGCATTGCTGCTACCCGGCGGGCAACTGCCGCTCAATATCTTCGAACCGCGCTACCTTGCGATGATAGATGCGGCGCTCTCCGGCAAGCGCATCATCGGCATGATTCAGCCGCGCTTTGACCAGGAGGAGGGTGAAGAAGCGGAGTTGTGCGAAGTCGGCTGCCTCGGTCGAATCACCTCCTTCGCTGAAACGGGCGACGGACGCGTGCTGATCACGCTTCAAGGCATCTGCCGGTTTCGTATCGTCAAGGAACTTGGAACGCGAGCGCCCTTCCGGCAATGCAAGATCGCACCCTTGCGTGCCGATCTCGACGAAGCCGATGAGTCGGAAGTCGATCGCGCGGCGCTCCTGCGCGTCTTCCGCGCGTATCTCGACGCCAACAGCCTGGAAGCGGATTGGGATGGCATCGCCCGCGCCGGCAATGAGACACTGGTCAACGCATTGGCGATGATGTCGCCGTTCGGCGCGGCCGAAAAGCAGGCGCTGCTCGAAGCCGCCGACCTGAAGACACGGGCAGAGACCCTTATAGCCATCACCGAAATAGCCCTCGCCAAGGATGAAGATGGCTTTGAAGGCAGTCTGCAATAGGACGAGGACCTCGCAATGGCCGAAGAGAAACGTGATACGCCCATCGACGTCAAACTGCTGGAACTGCTGGTGTGTCCCTTGACCAAGGGTCCGCTGACCTACGATCAGGCGAACTCCGAGTTGATCTCCAAATCCGCTCACCTTGCTTATCCGGTTCGCGACGGCATTCCGATAATGCTTCCTTCGGAAGCCCGGGCGATCGAGGATTAGGCGGCTTCCCTGATGTCTCATCGTTCTAGCGATTGGCTTTCAGCCGGCTTTGCGTCATATTGCGAGTCAGTTGAATGACTGACCGAGCGCTGATGGCTAAGCAAAACGACAAACGGGAAATTCTGACTGCGACGGCTGCGCGGCTGTTCTGGCGCCAGGGCTATACCGTGACCAGTCTCGCCGATATAGCGGTCAGCTCCGGCATTCCCCTTGGCAACATCTACTATTATTTCAAGACAAAGACCGATCTTGCACGCAGCGTGGCGGACATTTTCGTTGCCGAAACCGAAGACATGCTCACCCAGATCGTCGGCTCGGACCAGGACCCCCGGCGTCGCCTGCAACTGCTGATCGACAAACTCGCCCAATCGCTCAAGAGCCGCGTCGAGCATGGTTGTCCGATAGCGCTGGGCATCCGCGATTTTCGCCGCGATTCACCTGAGGCGGCGAGCCGGGCGGCTGAAGCCTTCAGCCTCCTCATCGGTTTCATCGGCCGGGAACTGGGGCGCTCGGGCATTCGGCCATCCACTGCCCTTGCGATAGCACGCAACGCCGTAACCGAATGGCAGGGCGGTATTATGCTTGCCCATGGCCTTCGCGACCCTACCGTGCTTGCAGAAAGTTTCAGGCGTATGGAACGGCTGCTGCTTGGAGCCAAAGCCCACGCGTGACTGCTGGCAAGCACACACCTCGCATATGGCGGCAAAACGCACTATATGATGCCGGAACGTCATCATGGAGTTGTAATGGCCCGAAGCAACCAAGCTGCCGACTGGGGTAACCGATTGTCACCTTCGCTTGGCGAGATCGAATCGCTGGCGATCGAGGCTTATGCACATCTGCCGGAAACCTTCCGCAGCCTTTGCGGCGATATCACCATTCAGATCTCGGATTTTCCCGAGGACCAGATCGTCGAAGATATGGGCCTGGAATCGCCATTTGATCTTCTTGGGCTTTTTGAGGGAACGGGCATCGGTGAGCGTTTCTCGCTGCAGACCGGACAGCAGACAAATCGCATCACCCTCTACAGGCGTGCAATCCTCGACTATTGGGCGGAGTACGAAGAGGCCCTGGGCGATATCGTTACCCATGTCCTGATCCACGAGATCGGCCACCATTTCGGGCTTTCGGATGAGGATATGGAACGGATCGAGGCCACCGTCGACGGGTAGAGGCCGGCCGCAGGCCATGAAGCGCGGGCCGGCATTAGAGCGATTCAGTAGTCGCCGAGCTTGATACCCGGCTCATAGTCGACGCCATCGACATCCTTGACGACTGCCTGGCCGCACTGCATCACCCCAGTCGCCGAGTTGAAGGCGTAGGTTGGCGATCCGTAAATGTGCCATCCCTTGTTTATGGCGGCCGTAACCTTGTGACAGAAGCTCGCATCATCAGGGCCTGTCAGAAGCCGATAAAGTTTCATGGTGTTTTCCCAGGTTCAAAGCGAAACCAGCCGATCCGGCTTCGCTCAATTTCTGCCAAGAGCCTCCATCTTTGTCACGAGCTTTTGTGCCGTTTCAAGATGCAGGCGTTCGATCATTTTTCCGGCGAGCGAGATGACACCCTTGTTGGCGTTCTCCGGCTGTGCAAAGGCGGCGACAATGGCACGCGCTTCACTTAAGGCTTGTTCATCGGGAAGGAATGCCACACTGGCGCGCTCGATCTGCATGGGGTGAACGAGACTTTTGCCATCAAAGCCCATCGCTGCGGCCTCGGCGCATTCGTCGGCGAACCCCGCAAGGTCAGCAAAGTCATTGAACACACCGTCGATGACATCCAGCTTGCCGGCCCTTGCGCAGAGCATCACCTGCATGAGCCACGGAACGAAGAACGCGCGGCCTTTCTCCAAACGAGTTCCTGTTTCCTTCGCTATGTCATTGGTGCCGACGACGAGACAGTCAAGACGCGCGGTCGAACGCAGTCCAAGCTCGGCGATTGCATCGACGTTGAGGATGCCGCGGGCCGTCTCGATCATCGCCCATAACCGGATGTTCTCCGAAGCATCGGTATCGTCGAGAACCTCGGCAACGTCGGTCACGTCCTGAGGCGTCTGAACTTTGGGCAGGAGAATGGCGTCGGGCCTGCAGGCGCGGGCGGCGAGGAGATCCTCGGCGCCCCATTCGGTATCAAGCCCGTTGATCCGGATGATCCGCTCCGCTCTGGTTGCGGATTGGGCGTGGAAATAGTTTCGGAGACTTTCCCGGGCGGCCTCTTTCGCCTCGGGAGCCACAGCGTCCTCCAGATCGAATATGACGGCATCCGCTTGCAGCGAAGCGACCTTGACAATGGCCTTGGCATTCGATGCGGGAACGTAAAGAACTGAGCGACGCAGGCGAAAAGGTTTCGTCATGGCGGTTTTGTGCCTTGATCGCCGCATCATGACAAGTGCAATCCTGCGTGAAGCTGAGCAGGGCTCAAAGTGCCACAGGCGAAACGCTTTGATTCGCTGCAAAGCTGGTGTAAAGCGAACCATACGTCTCTTTCCGGAATTCTGCAGGCTGACACCATGGACAAATTCACCAAGCTCACCGGCGTTGCGGCTCCGCTGCCCATCGTCAATGTCGACACCGACATGATCATCCCGAAGGATTACCTGAAGACGATCAAGCGCACCGGTCTCGGTACGGGCCTTTTTGCCGAGATGCGCTACAACGAAGACGGCAGCGAGAATCCGGACTTCGTCCTCAACAAGCCTGCCTATCGCAAGGCGCAAATTCTGGTCGCCGGCGACAATTTCGGCTGCGGTTCAAGCCGTGAGCATGCGCCGTGGGCCCTGCTCGATTTTGGCATACGCTGCGTTATTTCGACGAGCTTCGCCGACATCTTCTACAACAACTGCTTCAAGAACGGCATTTTGCCGATCCGCGTCAGCCATGAAGATCTCGACAAGTTGATGGACGATGCGCAGCGCGGCGCCAATGCGACGCTTTCGATAGATCTCGAGGAGATGACGATCAAGGGACCGGACGGCGGCACGATCCACTTCGACCTCGACGCGTTCCGCCGTTACTGCATGCTCAACGGCCTCGACGACATTGGTCTGACGATGGAGAAGGCGTCCAAGATCGATACGTTCGAAACCGCGAATGCGGAAAAGCGCCCCTGGGCTTGAGTGTTTTTAAGATTGCTTATCGGGCCCGCTTCGGCGGGCCTTTTCATTTGCAGACCCGCCAAAGTTTCAGAAAATTGCGCGCGACGCTTTCCATCTTTGCCGAACTTGCGCTAAGGAACCGCCATTCCATTCAACCGCTCTAGAGGTTTTCCCCTGATGGCATCGAAAAAGCTCCTTCTTCTTCCAGGTGACGGCATTGGGCCCGAGGCAATGGCCGAGGTTCGCAAGATCATTGCCTACATGAATGCCGAACTTGCCAGCGAGTTCGTGCTCGATGAAGGCCTCGTCGGCGGCAGCGCCTATGACGCGCATGGTGCAGCGATTTCGGAAGCCGACATGGCTAAAGCACTGGCCGCCGATGCTGTGCTCTTCGGCGCAGTGGGTGGGCCCAAGTGGGACAGCGTTCCTTACGATGTCCGCCCGGAAGCCGGGCTTTTGCGACTGCGCAAGGACATGGAGCTTTTCGCCAATCTGCGTCCCGCCATCTGCTATCCGGCACTTGCCGACTCCTCGTCGCTCAAGAAGGACGTGGTCGAGGGCCTCGACGTTCTGATTGTGCGCGAGCTGACCGGCGGCGTCTATTTTGGCGAGCCGAAGGAGATTCGCGATCTCGGCAACGGTCAGAAGCGCGGCATCGATACGCAGGTTTACGACACCTACGAGATCGAGCGCATTTCCGGTGTCGCCTTCGAGCTTGCGCGCACCCGCGCCAACAAGGTGACGTCGATGGAAAAGCGCAACGTCATGAAGTCGGGTGTGCTCTGGAACGAGGTCGTCACGGCAACGCACAAGGCCAAGTATTCCGATGTCAAGCTGGAGCACATGCTGGCCGACGCCGGCGGCATGCAGCTCGTGCGCTGGCCCAAGCAGTTCGACGTCATCGTCACGGATAATTTGTTCGGCGATATGCTGTCCGACATCGCAGCCATGTTGACGGGTTCCCTCGGCATGCTGCCGTCGGCGTCGCTCGGCGCACCCGATGCAAAGACCGGCAGCCGCAAGGCGCTCTACGAGCCCGTGCACGGATCCGCGCCGGACATTGCCGGTACAGGCGCTGCCAATCCGATCGCGATGATCGCCTCGTTTGCGATGTGCCTGCGCTATTCGTTCAACATGATCGCCGAAGCCGATCGGCTGGAGGCTGCGATTGCCGGCGTTCTCGACGACGGCATCCGTACGGGCGACATCATGTCGGAAGGCAAGACCAAGGTCGGCACCGTCGAAATGGGCGATGCGATTCTCGCCAAGTTCAAGGCTCTTGCGGCCTGAGGAGCATCGCAGCAACAAAAGAAAAGCCCGGCGCGACAGAATCGCGCCGGGCTTCTTCATTTATGCGGGATCACTCTACGGCATGAAGATCCGTGCCTTTCGTATCGCGTACGAAAAGCACGCCGATGATGAGGGTCATCGCCGCAATCACGATCGGATACCAGAGGCCATAGTAGATATCGCCCTTGGCAGCGCTCATTGCGAACACCGTTGCCGGCAACAGGCCGCCGAACCAGCCGTTGCCGATGTGGTAGGGCAGGGACATGCCGGTATAGCGGATGCGGGTCGGGAACATCTCGACCAGGATCGCGGCAATTGGCCCGTAAACCATCGTGACGTAGAGCACGAGGATGAACAGAATACCGATAACCTTCGGCCAATTGACGGCCGCCGGATCAGCCACCATTCTGAATGCTCCAGCGCCCGGAATGGAGAAGACCGCAACTTCCGTCGCACCGGCTGCCTCATCAGCGGTGATCAGCTTGTCCTTTACCGCCTGCGCCACCGGCACCATGGTTTTCGTTCCGCCGCGAATGGCGGCCGCGTCAAGTGCGAGCTTCGGATTGGCCGCTACAAAGGCATCGAGCTTTGAATCAGCAACCTTGGCGGGGTCGCGGACCAGCGGATAGCCTCCGTCCTGGAGCGCGGTGTTGACTCCCTTGGTGAAGGCAGCCGTCTTCGCCGCTGCATCTGCGCCGGCAGTCGCGCCGTCGAACGATGAGACGGTTTCGCTACCGATCGTCACGGTTGCCGGCGTGCCTGCAGGTGCGGTCGCTACGATGTCATAGGGTATCGAGCTCTTGGCCAGGAAGTCGGTCGCAATATCGCACGAGCTGACCGGCTTGCGGGTTCCGACGGGGTTGAACTGGAAGTTGCAATCACCGGGGGCCGCTGTCACGGTTGCCCGCACCGTTTCCTGTGCCTTCGCCAGCGCCGGGTTGGCTGCCCAGGTCAATGCATGGAACAAAGGGAAATAGGTGATGATCGCCAGTGCGAGACCCGCCATGATGATGGGCTTGCGCCCGATCCTGTCGGATAGCCAGCCGAAGAAGACGAAGAAGCCTGTACCCAGCAAAAGGGCGATAGCGATCATGATATTGACCGATTGCCCATCGACCTTCAGCACGTTCTGCAGGAAGAACAGTGCGTAGAACTGGCCGGAATACCAGACGACGGCCTGGCCTGCGGTGAGACCGAAGAGGGCCAGAAGCGCGATCTTGGCGTTCTTCCACTGGCCGAAGGCCTCCGAAAGCGGGGCCTTGGAGCCTTTGCCCTCTTCTTTCATCCGTTGGAAGGCAGGCGATTCGCTCAAGGACAACCGAATCCAGACGGAAATGCCGAGAAGGACAAAGGACAGGATGAACGGCAAGCGCCAGCCCCATGCCGCAAACGCTTCCTTGCCGAGCCAATTCTGGATGACGAGGATGACGATAAGCGAGAGGAAGAGACCCAGCGTCGCTGTGGTCTGGATCCAGCTCGTGTAATAACCGCGCTTATTGTCCGGCGCATGTTCGGCAACGTAGGTCGCAGCACCACCATATTCACCGCCAAGAGCCAAACCCTGCAGCATGCGCAGGGCGATCAGGATGACCGGAGCGGCAATGCCCCAGCTCGCAGATCCTGGAAGGATACCGACGAGGAAGGTCGACAGGCCCATGATCAGGATTGTCACAAGGAACGTATATTTGCGGCCGACGAGATCGCCGATGCGACCGAAGACCAGTGCGCCGAACGGGCGGACAAGAAAGCCTGCGGCAAAGGCGAGCAGTGCGAAGATATTGCGTGTAGCTTCAGGATATTCGCTGAAGAAGGCCGCGCCGATGAAGGCCGCCAAGGACCCATAAAGATAAAAGTCGTACCATTCGAAGACGGTACCGAGCGAGGAAGCGAAGATGACCTTCTTCTCTTCCCGCGTCATTCCCCGACTGGACGAGTCGGCCAAAGACGTCGTTGCCATTGTATTCCTCCCAGAAAACGGCAGTTGAACCAAGAACACCCACAGCAAACCCCAATTGGTGTTCTCCACTGTCGACACTGCGCATGATCATATCCCCCGATGCACTTGGCTCGTGTTGACCATGCGCCGGTGAATGTCCTCCGGAATTTCTCCCCCCAAAGGTCATGCACCTCATGCACATGCAAATTGTTGACTAAATATTGAAGAAAGCAAAGCCCGCACCTTACGTAAATTGTCCAAAATCATGTGGAACACGACATATTCTTGTCATTTGAGCGGGCGATTGACTCTTTTACGAAAGTGCGTACAAGCACAGACGGATATGGAGACGCCTCTCGTGGCAAGCGAATCAATTGCTCTCGCCCTGATGAACCGTTCCGGCATGATCGCCGGACGCCTTGGCGTGCCCGCGTCCGTCCTCACCACCATGGCCAAACAGACTGCGAAAACGACCACCAAAACGGTCTGATTTCCCTTGGCCTGCTCGCCCCCTCCCGGGTCCGGCCCGGGGGTGAGACCCGCAACGGCCAGCGGGTTTTCCAAAGAGCAGAGAGGGGACAGGAGATTGCTAAAATGAGTTTCAAGGTTGCGGTTGTTGGCGCCACGGGCAATGTGGGCCGCGAAATGCTTACCATCCTCGAAGAGCGCGGCTTCCCGGTAAGCGAAGTTGTTGCCCTCGCATCGCGGCGGTCACAGGGCACGGAAGTGTCCTTCGGTGACCGGACGCTGAAGGTGAAGGCGCTCGACACCTATGATTTTTCCGACACCGACATCTGCCTGATGTCGGCGGGCGGCAATATTTCCAAGGAATGGTCACCGAAGATCGGCGCACAGGGCTGCGTCGTCATCGACAACTCTTCAGCCTGGCGCTACGACGCCAACGTGCCCCTGATCGTGCCGGAAGTGAATCCGGATGCAATTACCGGGTTCACGAAGAAGAACATCATCGCCAATCCCAATTGCTCGACCGCCCAATTGGTCGTCGCCTTGAAGCCGCTGCATGACAGGGCCAGGATCAAGCGCGTCGTCGTTGCCACCTACCAGTCGGTTTCCGGCGCCGGCAAGGAGGGCATGGATGAGCTGTTCGAACAGTCACGTGCCGTCTTCGTGGCCGATCCGGTGACAAACAAGAAGTTCACCAAGCGGATTGCCTTCAATGTCATCCCCCACATCGACGTCTTCATGGAGGATGGCTACACCAAGGAAGAGTGGAAGATGGTCGCGGAGACCAAGAAGATGCTCGACCCCAAGATCAAGCTGACGGCGACCTGCGTGCGCGTGCCGGTGTTTATCGGCCATTCCGAGGCGGTCAACATCGAGTTTGAAAGCCCGATGAGCGCTGAGGAAGCCCGCGAGATCCTGAGCGATGCGCCAGGATGCCTCGTCATCGATCGCGCCGAGGATGGCGGCTATATCACGCCTTACGAAGCCGCAGGCGAGGACGCCACTTATATTTCGCGCATCCGCGAAGACATCACCGTGGAAAATGGCCTGTCACTCTGGGTCGTTTCCGACAATCTGCGCAAGGGTGCGGCGCTCAACACAATCCAGATCGCCGAACTACTCGTTGCGCGCGGGCTGATCCAGCCGAAGCAGATCGCGGCCTGACAGGACGCGAACTTTCGAAATCAAGGGCGCGGGCAACCGCGCCCTTCAGACTGCTGACAAATCCCTGGTCACGACTGGGGGTTTGTGATTCACTGGGCCATGTTGAAGAAACCTGCTCCCGAACAGACAGCGCTCGAGATGGTGACGCTCGACAGCCTGGTGCCGAAAGACCACCTGCTTCGCAAGATCGATACGGGGATCGACTTCTCTTTCATTCATGACCGGGTTGCCGGCTTGTACTGCGCCGACAACGGCCGGCCGCCGCTCGACCCGACCTTGATGTTCAAGGCGTTGTTCATCGGCTACCTGTTCGGTATCCGCTCGGAGCGGCAATTGGTGCGCGAGATCGAGGTGAACGTCGCCTATCGCTGGTTTTTGCGCTTGAAGCTGACCGATGTGGTTTTCGATGCCTTGACGCTGTCGCAGAACAGCCGCCGCCGCTTCAACGATACGCCGGTTGCCCAGGACATCTTCGACGCGATCGTCGAACAGGCCATCGCCAGGGGCCTTGTGGACGGCACGGTGCTCTACACGGATTCGACCCACCTGAAGGCAAATGCCAACAAGGGCAAGTATGATGTTGAGATGCTGCACAAGTCGCGGGCCAATTACTGGGCCGATCTCGACCGGCCATCGAAGCGGAGCGGACAGCCCATGGCCAGAGGCCGTTGAAGGAGACGGCGCGTGCGCCCGGGACCAGGCAAACCAAGGTCTCGCGCACCGATCCCGACAGCGGCTACATGGTGCGCGACGGCAAGCCGAAGGGCTTCTTCTATCTCGATCATCGCACGGTGGATGGCCGCCACGCGATCATCACCGACACCCATGTGACGCCCGCCAACGTCCATGACAGCATTGTCTATCTCGAGCGGCTGGACCGGCAGCGGCACCGCTTCGACCTGAACGTCGGCGCCGTCGGCATGGATGCCGGTTATGCGACGGCGGGCATCGCCAGGGGGCTGGAGGAACGCGCGATCCTTGGCGTGACGGGTTACCGCAATCCGACCCCGCCCAAAGACGGCATGATGCGCAAGTCGACGTTCGTCTACGAGCCTGATGCCGATGGCTATCGGTGCCCTGGGGGTCAGTTGCTCTCTTATGCCGCCACTGACCGCAACGGTTACAGGCACTATCGCTCAGACCCGGCAATCTGCCAAAGCTGCCCGCTTCTGGCCTCTTGCACGTCAAATGCCAAGGCAGAGCGAACGATCACCCGTCATGTCTGGCAGGATGCACGCGACAGGACCGACGGCCATCGCAAGACGCTCTGGGGCAAGGCGATCTACAAACGGCGAAAGGAGACGGTGGAGCGCTCGTTTGCCGACGCCAAGCAACTGCATGGCCACCGCTATGCCCGCTTTCGCGGCCTGATCAAGGTCAGGTGGCAATGTCTGCTGGCGGCCAGTGCCCAGAACATCAAGAAGATCGCAATGGCACTGGCGAAAGCGCCCAAACCAGCCTGGGCGTGAGGCCCATCAGGTCAATACCGACAACACCGCACTGCCCTTAAAACACCGACAGAAAAGCGCATCACCACAAAACAAAAAACCGCAGCAAAATTTGCCGGGTTCGTCAGCAGTCTGAGGGCGCGGGCAACCGCGCCTTTTTTATGCGCCGAGCTTGTCCACCAGATCGACGAGATCGCTGGCAATTACGTCCCAATCTTCAAGAGGCGCGAGATCGGAAGTCTGTGACGGACCGTGCTCGGTTGGCCTCAGAATAAAGGCCGTACGCATTCCGCAGCGACGCGCTCCGGCAAGATCGTCATTGTGAGCCGCAACCAGCATGACCTGATCCGGTCGCAGTCCCAGGAATTCGCTTGTGCGCAAATAGGCTTGAGGCGCGGGTTTGTAGACCTCAACAACATCCGACCCGAGGATGACGTCCCATGGCAGTCCCGCGCGCTTTGCCATGTCGAGAAGGAGGCTGGTATTGCCACCGGATAGTGGCCCGATGAGGAATTTCGACTTCAATCGCGTCAGGCCGGAGATTGAGTCAGGCCAGGGGTCGAGGCGATGCCAGGCGAGGTTCAATTCATCGAGGTCGGCGCTCGGCAAGAGCTTTGGCTCTATATCGACGGCTTTGAGCGCCGCTTCGAGATTTTCCCGATTAAGCACGTCCAGCCGCGCGAAGGGGCGTTTGCCGCTGCGCACCGCGTCCGTCGCCTGATCGTAGAGGCGCGACCAAGTATCGGCGAAATCTGCTGCGTCGACGTGAAGGACTCCGCGCCGCTCGAGGAAAGAAGATACCTGCCGCGCGATCCCGCTGCGCCAATCGACGACGGTGCCCAGCACGTCGAACAACAATGCGCGTACTTCAAGCGGCGTGCTGTGGTTTGTGTTCATGCGGCTATTCCCTTGCCTCGATGCTCGCGATGAGATTGTCGCGCATGTCCAATAACTCTGTTCTCAGCGATTTGGCGTCTTCGAGCGTGCAGCCAAAAGCCTTGCCGATCGCTAGCGGCACCGCTTCTGCCTTTGCACGCAGGCTGCGCCCGCTGTCCGCCAGATTGATCAGGACCTGACGCTCGTCCACGGTGTCGCGGCGACGGGTGATAAGGTCCATTGCCTCTAGCCGCTTCAACAGTGGCGTCAGCGTGCCTGAATCGAGGTTGAGCCTGTCACCGATGGCTCTGACGGTCTGGTTCTCCTCCTCCCACAGTACGACCATGACGAGGTATTGGGGGTAGGTAAGTCCAAGCGCTGAAAGCCGTGGCTGATAGGCGCGGGTCACGGCATTTGCGGTCGAATAGATCGCGAAGCACAGGAAATTGTCGAGCTTGAGCAGCGAGTCCGATGCAGTTGGCGCGGTTTTCTTCATTCTGGAAACTCCTGCTCTTCGTGCAAGCACAATCTAATCGGCGTGCTTCGATTGCGCATCATTTAATTTTTTATCATCTATATCCGAAATTCATATTGCGCACAATTCAATTGTGTGCAATTTAAAGCGTGTCGAATGAATTCAGCCAGAGGTAACGACGATGAGCATTCTCTACACCACCAGGGCAACGGCAACCGGCGGACGCGATGGCAGTGCCAAGAGCGAAGACGGACGCCTCGAAGTGACGCTTTCAACGCCGAAGGAGCTTGGCGGCAACGGTGCCGGCGGCACCAATCCGGAGCAGCTGTTTGCCGCCGGTTATTCGGCGTGCTTCCTTGGTGCGATCAAATTCGTCGCTTCGCAACGCAAGGTTAAAATTTCGGAGGAAACGGCTGTAACCGCGACGGTTGGCATTGGCCCGCGCGCGGACGGCAAGGGTTTTGGCCTCGACGTTGCGCTTGCCATTACGATGCCCGGCGTCGATGCAACGCAGGCGCGTGAGATCGTCGACGCTGCGCATATTGTCTGCCCCTATTCGGAGGCGACGCGCAGCAATCTCGACGTGCGTCTTTCGGTTAACTGATCAGCGTTTACGCAAGCCCACGCTTTTCGATCATCGCATCGGGCGTGGGCATCTTGCCGCGGAACGCCTTGTAAAGCTCCTCCGGGTCGCGGCTGCCGCCGGCCGAGTAGATGAACTGCTTCAGCTTTTCCGCAAGTTCGGAATTGAATACGTCGCCGCTTTCTTCGAAAGCCTTGAAGGCGTCGGCATCAAGTACTTCCGACCACATGTAGGAATAGTAGCCGGCCGAATAGCCGTCGCCCGAGAAGACATGGGTGAAATGCGGCGTGCGGTGGCGCATGATGATGGCATCCGGCATTTCAAGCTGCTTCAATGTGGCGGCTTCAAATTCGATCGGATTGGATGGCGGCGTGCCATCGGCGTGGAATGCCATGTCGACCAGCGCCGATGACGTAAACTCCACCGTGTTGAACCCGGCGTTGAAAGTATTGGCGGCGAGCACCTTGTCCAGCAACGCCTTTGGCATCGCTTCGCCCGTCCGGTAGTGGACGGCATATTTTTCGAGAATGGCGGGTACGGTCAGCCAGTGCTCATAAAGCTGCGAGGGAAGTTCGACAAAGTCGCGCGAAACGGAGGTTCCCGATACGGCCGGCCAGGTCACGTCCGACAAGAGCCCGTGCAGGGCGTGGCCGAATTCGTGGAACAGGGTGCGGGCGCCATCGAGCGAAAGCAGCGCCGGCTCGCCCTTGGACGGTTTGGCGAAATTCATGACGTTGTAGATGATCGGCGCATGGTCGCCGTCGAGCTTATGCTGCGATTGCAGGGCGCTCATCCAGGCGCCCGAGCGCTTCGACTGGCGATTGAAGTAGTCGCCAAGAAAAAGGCCGCGCTTGCTGCCATCGGGATTGAACACTTCCCAGACACGTACATCGGGATGCCAGGTGGGAATCCCGGTCTTTTCGGCAAAGCGAATGCCGAAGAGGCGGGTCGCAACGTCGAAACAGGCTTCGATAATCTTTTCAAGCTGGAGATAAGGCTTGAGTTCGGTTTCGTCGAAGGCGAAGCGTTCGTTGCGCAGCTTCTCGGCATAGTAGCGCCAGTCCCATGGCTCGACCCTGTGGTTGCGGCCTTCCCCGGCAATGAGGCGCTGCAAGTCCACTTCTTCTTCCGCCGCCCGTTCCTTGGCCTTTTCCCACACCGGCTCGAGCAAATCCATCACCGCCTTTGGCGTTTTTGCCATGGTGTCGTCGAGCTTATAGGCGGCAAAGCTCTTATAGCCTAGGAGCCCGGCCTTTTCTGCGCGCAGCTTCACCATTTCGGCAACAATCGCAGTATTGTCGGTTTCGGCGCCGTTCTCGCCGCGTGCTGCCCAGGCGCGGAACGCCTTCTCCCGCAAGTTGCGGTTCTCAGAGAACGACAGGAAAGGCTCGATAATCGAGCGCGAGAGCGTGACGGCCCATGCATCATTGCGGCCGCGTTCCTCGGCGGCGCCTCGCATGGCGTCGCGCACGAAATCCGGCAGGCCGGCAAGTTCCGCCTCATCGGTGATGAAAAGGGCCCAGTCGGCTTCGTCCTTGAGCACGTTCTGGCCGAATTGTGCGCCAAGGCTTGCGAGCCGCTCGTTGATATCGGCGAGCCGCGCCTTGCCTTGTTCATCGAGCTTCGCGCCGCTGCGTACAAAGCCTTTCCAGGTCTTTTCGAGGACGCGGTCAGTCTCCGCGTCGAGTCCGAGCAGGTCGCGTTGCTCGTAGAGCGAATCGATACGGGCGAAGAGATGCGGATTCATCATGATCGATGAGGCATGCCGAGACATTTTGGGCGCGATCACGCGCTCCAGAGCCTGGATCGTATCATTGGTGTGCGCACCTGCACGGAGCCAGAAGATTGCCGAGACATGATCGAGGTCCTTGCCCGAAAGCTGCAGCGCCTTCAGCGTATTTTCGATGGTCGGCGCTTCGGGATGGGTAACGATCGCGTCGATGTCGGCCAGGTCCGAGATAAGGGCCGCGTCGAAGGCGGCGGCGAAATCGTCGTCGTTGAATGCCGTGAAATCGGGAAGTCCAAGTGGCCCGGTCCAGTTCGTCAGCGCATGGTTGAAGGCCGGTTTTTGCGTGGACATGGGAGCTCCCTGATCAAGTATGGAATTGCCTTTAAACATTTAGGGCGGACCCGCGGCCGTCACAAGCTGCGAAGTCCAACATATAAATCCCAAGTGAAAAGCGGAACAAAAGGTCCCGCTTTTCAATTCCCGTGGCTCAACTGCTGCGCTTGCGCGCGGCAAGGGTGCGCAGTCGCAGTGCATTGAGGCGGATGAAACCGGCCGCGTCCTTTTGGTCATAGGCACCGCGATCGTCTTCGAAGGTAACCAGCGCATCCGAGTAGAGCGACTTCTTCGATTTCCGGCCCGACACCATGACATTGCCCTTGTAGAGCTTGAGCCGGACCGTGCCTTCCACGTCGTCCTGGCTCTTGTCAATCATGGCCTGCAGCATTTCGCGCTCCGGTGAGAACCAGAAGCCGTTGTAAATGAGCTCGGCGTAGCGCGGCATAAACTCGTCCTTGAGGTGGGCCGCGCCACGATCGAGCGTGATCGATTCCATGGCCCGGTGTGCGGCAAGGAGAATGGTGCCGCCGGGGGTCTCGTAGACGCCGCGTGACTTCATGCCGACGAAACGGTTCTCGACGAGATCGAGCCGGCCAATGCCATTGTCCCGCCCAAGGTCATTGAGCGCCTTGAGCAGGGTTGCCGGCGAAAGCGGCTTGCCGTCGATGGCAACGGCATCACCCTTTTCGAAAGCGATCTCGATCTCGGTTACCCGGTCCGGCGCTTCCATCGGGGAGATCGTGCGCTGGTGTACATATTCCGGCGCTTCCTGCCACGGATCCTCCAGCACCTTGCCTTCGGACGAGGAGTGCAGGAGGTTGGCGTCGACCGAGAACGGCGCTTCGCCAAGCTTGTCCTTGGCGATCGGAATCTGGTGCTCACGTGCAAATTCGAGAAGATCGCTGCGCGACTTGAAGGTCCAGTCGCGCCAGGGCGCGATGACCTTGATGTCGGGATTGAGTGCGTAGGCGGAAAGCTCGAAGCGAACCTGATCATTGCCCTTGCCGGTCGCGCCGTGGGCGATCGCGTCAGCGCCGGTCTTGGCGGCGATCTCGACGAGATGCTTGGATATCAGCGGGCGGGCGATCGAGGTACCGAGCAGGTAGACGCCTTCATAGACCGCATTGGCGCGGAACATCGGGAAGACGAAATCGCGAACGAATTCCTCACGCACGTCCTCGATGTAGATTTCCTTGATGCCGAGCAACTCGGCCTTCTTGCGCGCCGGCTCCAGCTCCTCGCCCTGGCCAAGATCGGCTGTGAAGGTCACGACCTCGGCGCCGAGCTCGGTTTGCAGCCACTTCAAGATGATCGATGTGTCCAGTCCGCCGGAATAGGCCAGCACGACTTTCTTGACGTCTTTCCACTTGTTCATTTTGCTATCCCTGATGCCGGGAACCACACACGTTCCGTTGCGGTCTTTTAACAGTTAGCGCCATGTTGGCAAGCAGCGCGCCATGGTGAATCGACGCATTCTATGGGCGTGTCGCAATCCATCCGCGCTGGCCGTATTGGTTTCGGGCGCCAATCAGATCGCGAGCCCGAAGTGCCGCGTAAAACGGTGGCCATTCGACCCGCCGCCAGCCACCAACGACTTCTTCGACATTGAAGCCCAACGATTTCAGCCTGTCGGCCACCGGCTGCTCGTTGGTCATCACCAGCTTGATGCCGGGCGCAATGCCGGCCTCGGGGAAGCGGCGCATCTGCGGGAAGGGCGCTTCCCGATCCATATAAAGGCGCAGTTTGGCGGCGTCGAGGTGGGAGCCAATGAACAGCACCTGATCCTGCGGTAGGTGCACCGGCCCCGCCTTGGCGGCGATGACGGCACCGATATCCGGCAGCAGCAATCCGCGCAGCACCGGCGTGCTGATGAAGGCGGCACCGAGCAAAAGCAGCGCAAAGCACGCTGCCAGCCGCTCGGTGGTTGCACCCCTGCTGTAGAGCCACAGGCCGGCCAATCCGGCAACCGCGATGATAGCCAATGCGACGACGATGACTGGCGGCAGGAGCAGCAGGCCGAGCAGCAAGATCACGGCAAGCGCGCCCGCCATCAAAATCATCGAAATGCGCAGGATGACGCGAAGGACACTGTCGGCCCGCTGGTCCATGACGGATTGAAGCGCTACCGCAAGAAGAACGCAAAGCAGCGGAATGACGGGAATGATATAGCGATACGACGCATAGCGGGAGAGCGAGAAGATGATGGCAACCGTGACGATCCAGCCGGCGATGAACGGTGCGGCCGCGCCGAGGGACTGGACGGTCGGGCGCTTGCCGCTTGTCCTCGCCCCGACGAGGAGCATGACCAGCCAGAGAAGGACGGGCAGAAAAAGCCCGGCAATATTGCTGCTCAAACCATCGACGAAGGTGCCAAACCCGATCGCGACTTTTTCAGAAAGCTGGTCGCCGACGAAGTCGGATGCAAGTTCGCTCGAAGCCGTGAAGGATTGATAGGCGAACCAGGCGCCGAAGATGACGATCGAGGGCAAAACGACGGATGGTTGCCAGAGCCGCCGTGCGCGCGGGCGCACCGAGGCGACGCCAAGCGCATAGGCGATGACATAGGCAACCATGGCAAGCGGCAGCAGTCCCTTAGTCAGGACCGCAAATCCCGTGCCGCCATAAGCCAGGAGGGCGTAGGTCCGCTGGCGGTCGTCCTTGAAAAGAAGGCCAGTGAAACCGATGAAGCCGAGGAGCATGAACAAGGTCAGCGGCAGGTCCGGTATGGCATTGAAGCTGGCGCGCAGGAACGCGCCGTTGGCGGCCAGCAAGGCCGCGGCGAGCAGCGCGGTCTGGTCGTTGCGCGTCAGGATGCGGGTGAACTGAAACGTCGTGAGAAGGATAGCGGCCCCGCCGACGAGCCAGAAGAAGCGCGAGCCAATAACGGAGATGCCGAATATCTCCATGCCCGCCAGGCTCATCCAGTAGGTGAATGGCGGCTTCTTCAGGCGCACGTCACCTTCGGCGGTATGCGGCGTCAGATAGTCGCCACTCTGCATCATGATGACCGCGCCGTTCGAGTAGTAGCGTTCGTCCGGAAAATGCAGGATCAGGCTTGAGCCGAGCGGAAGCAGGCCGATGATGAAGGCGAGAGCGAGAAATATTGCGAGCTTCGTTCTGGAGGTGGCTGTGCTCGACGGACCCGGTTGCGCGGAAACCGTCATGGTGTCTTGAGGCATTGTTCTTCTTGGCACCTATTGTTCTTGTTCGGGCTACATAGCCGCTTTCGGTCATGCTCGCCAATACAAAGATGTAACGCCTATAAGGCGGGGCGGACGCCTGGATAAAACCTTCGCGTCAATAACTCCCCCGCCCATGCGACCGCCGAAAAGATGACCAGCGTGGACAGGGAGCCCAAAACGACATCGGACATATAGTGTCGCCCAAAGGCAACGCGGAGCATGTCCGTCGTGATCACGATCGCCAACATGATCCAGAAAACCCGCTGCCGCTGATGGTGCGGCCAAAGCGGCAGCAGGCAGATGATCCATGCAATACCGGCGGCTTCACCGGAAACAAACGAACAATTGTGAAGGCAGGCCTTCGACCATTCGGCGGCAGCAACAAAGGGCAGGTCGCCGCCAAAGAGCAGCGAATCTGCCGGGCGGGGCCTGCCGACGAACTCTTTCAAGTACCCATTCACCAGCAGTCCGGGTCCCAGCGCCAGCGTAATCAGCGACACGGTCGAGATGCGGATTCGCTCGTGGTTCCATCGAAGTCCGGAAGCGAGATCGCGTAGCGCGATCGTGACGACGACGCTCGCTCCGACCATCGGGAGGGCGTAGAACACACGGCGGAGCGTCTTCAGGAGGTGCACGGAACTTGCGGGAAAATCGCCGCATATCGAACTGACTGCTCCATTGGCGCATTGACGGGCGATAAAGAAAATCGATGAGACGTCCTTGTCGAACTCGGGGGCGCTGTTGAACAGGATGGCGAGCGCCATCCAGAGGATCAGGAGCCCTGCAAGGCAAGTTGCTTCGCTCCAGGCGCCGAATCCGTATTGGGCCGTTCCAGATGGCTTTGAGGTTGTCCGGTAGTAGACCATGGCTTCCCTGGAGGCCGACGATTCGAGCACTCTTGTGCAATGCTTATGTTGCAGCGGCATTACGGCGTGATCAGGAAGTTATCGTGCCCTTGTTATGGCAAGGTTTTTTCGTTCGTGTCGTCGAGACAGCTGAAATCTGATAGCCAAAATCGGTCTTTCGCGTTAATTTCCGCCCGCTTCGACGGAGTACTCTTATGAATTTCATTCCAGATTGGCCCACAATCCTGCAATTTGCCATCGCGACCTTCGTATTATCCATCACGCCGGGTCCGGATATGACCCTCTTCGTGGGGCGGGCACTGTCGGAAGGGAAGGCAGCGGGCTTTGCCTGCCTTGCCGGCGCCAGCACCGGCATCGTCGTCCATACGACAATGGTCGCCATCGGCCTCTCGGCGCTGATCGTCGCGTCGCCAACCGCGTTCTTCGCGCTGAAGATCGTTGGCGCCGGCTACCTCGTCTGGCTTGCCTTTCAGGCGATCCGCAACGGCTCAGCCTTCTCGCCGGAAAAGAAGATCGGCCAATCGCACACGCTCTTCCAGAATTGGCTGACGGGATTTGGTATCAACCTGCTCAATCCCAAGATCATTCTTTTCTTCATGACGTTCCTGCCGCAGTTCGTCTCTGCCAGTGATCCGCATGCGCCCGGCAAGCTGTTTTTCCTGGGTGTGCTGTTTATCCCCATGGCGCTGCCTGTGGTTTCGCCGATGATTATCGCGGCCGACAAGTTCTCGATGCTGCTCAAGAAAAGCCCGCGGGTCACTCGCATTACCGATTGGCTGTTTGCCGGCGTGTTTTCGGCCTTTGCCGCAAAGATCCTGATGGCCCAGGCGAAATAGCTAGATATTCCGGTTGGGAGCGCGCTGTGCTCCAAGCCCCGCCGTTCGCCCCGAAACCAGCCAATAGACAGCGCCGCCGACAACACCGGTGGCGAGGATCGCAGCAAATGTGCTGACATCCTCGGATTGCGGCCGCCATTTCCAGACGATGACGAAGAGCGCCGTCGCAGCGCCCCCGAGAGCGTAGAACAACCAATCGCGCCAGCCAGTCAGCTCGGCGTAAAGGATCAGCATTGCGGACGGCACGAAGACACTATAGCCGATCACGACCGCAAAGACCGGCACCGTCGTATAGAGAAAAGGCCCCTCGGTGCCGATCCACTCCGAACTGCCGAGAAGTAGCATGTTCAGGAAAATCGACGCGGCAATGATTGCGCAGATGAAGCCAAAAACGGCGAGGGCGAAGCGAAAGAGATAATGCAGAAGCTGGGTCAATCTTCGCCATGCCCGGCGATCATCGCCGCTTCGAAGGCGAGGCGCTCCGTCTTTTTCATGCGTTCCGATTCGGATTTGAGCTGACCGCAGGCGGCAAGAATATCGCGGCCGCGCGGCGTGCGGATCGGCGAGGCATAGCCCGCATTATTCACGTAATCGGCAAACTTTTCGATCTGTTCCCAATCGGAACACTGATAGTTGACGCCCGGCCAGGGGTTGAATGGAATGAGATTGATCTTGGCCGGAATGCCCTTCAGGAGGCGGACCAACTCCTTGGCGTCATCGAGCGAATCGTTGACACCCTTCAACATCACATACTCGAAGGTGATGCGCTTGGAATTGGAGAGGCTCGGATAGGCGCGGCATGCGTCAAGAAGCTCCTTCAATGGATACTTCTTGTTGATCGGGACCAGCATGTCGCGAAGATCGTCGTTCACCGCGTGCAGGGAAATCGCCAGCATGACACCGATCTCTTCCCCGGTGCGGTAGATTTCCGGAACGACGCCGGAGGTCGAAAGGGTAATGCGTCGCTTCGACAGCGAAAGCCCATCGCCGTCGGAGGCGATCAGCAGGGCCTTCTTAACATTCTCGAAATTATAAAGCGGTTCGCCCATGCCCATCATGACGATGTTGGACACCTTGCGGCCCTCGGCCGGCACGATCGCGCCGTCCGGCGTATTGCGATCGGGAAAATCGCCAAGGCGGTCGCGGGCAATGAGCAACTGCGCAAGGATTTCCTCAGCCGTAAGGTTGCGCACGAGCTTCTGGGTGCCGGTGTGGCAGAAGGAACAGGTGAGGGTGCAGCCTACCTGGCTCGAAATGCACAGCGTGCCGCGCCCTTCCTCCGGGATATACACCGTCTCGATCTCGACAGGCCGTCCGGCACCGCGCGGGGGAAAGCGAAAAAGCCATTTGCGCGTGCCGTCGTTGGAAATCTGTTCTTCGACGATCTCGGGGCGGGCAATGGTGAAATGGCGCGCAAGCAGCTCGCGCATATCGCGGGAAATGTTGAGCATGTCGGCAAAATCCGAAACGCCGCGCACATAGAGCCAGTGCCAAAGTTGCGCCACGCGCATTTTGATCTGGCGCTCGGGGACGCCGATGGCGACAAGGGCCTCGCCGATTTCTGCGCGCGTCAGACCGATCAGCGAAGGCATTTCTGCTGCCGCGGTCGGGCGTGCGTCACGGGATTTTTCCCGGGCAACAGAATGTGTCAGGTCAAGCGCTACAGACATGGGATTTTCTAACGTTCTTTCGTGAAGCGCGGCTCATATCACGTTCCGGGCCGACATGCAAAAGGCCGGACTAATTGCGTCCGGCCTTCGCAAACTGTTGATGTCGGGGTGGCTATTTGCAGGTGGCTATCGCCTTAAGCGCCGCCGAGACACCTTTTAGCGAATAGCCGTAACTCGTCTTTGTCCCGCGCTTCGACACGGCACTGATCGTCATCTTGTGGCCCGAGCGTAGGGCGGCAACGAGTTGAGGCTCCTCCGCGGCGTTTTCCATCCAGCCATGGCTGCCATTGGTAAACATGGAGAAGCTGCGTTCATCAATGGTCACGGTGACCTTTGAATCCTTCTGCAGTTCGTAGCCTGCCTTGAACTGAGGCTCGAAGCTGACATTCTGCCCCGGCTTCTGGCTTACCATGAAGAAATTGTCGCCATGGTCGATCTTAGCCGGCTGCTTGTCGACTGGAACGGAAAGTACGTAGCATACCTTGCCGTTGCCCTGCTGATAGCTATAGGCGCCCCAGGCATTGAACTGGCTGATCTGACTCGGGGTTTGGGCAAGAGCCGTTCCTGTCACTCCAACTATGATGACAGACGCCGCTACGATTGATTTTCCAAACATTTTACCTACCAGTTTCTGTCGTTCACTTCATAACTCGTGAACCGGCAATGGCCCGGAAAAATCCGATCGCGGCATTGTCCGGTTCGCTTCTCTTAATTTGACTTAATCTGGGTTACCAAACGGTGAAGACAGGGTCAAAAAAGCGATTGCAGGGAGTTAGAAGTTACGTCCTTTTTTCAAAGTCCCACACCGCAAGTCCAGCCAAAGAAAAGCGGCGACACTTTGACGATCTGCGACATCACGGGCTTGTGATGGGTAGCGGCCATCAACGCTTTGCCGGATCCCGATCGAGATCGTCGAGCGCTTTCTTCGCGGCGGCACGGTGCGCCGGCGTAATGTGCGTGCGGATCGCGGTCAGGGCAGCCATGAGAACGGCAGCGTCATCTGTGAACCCGAGACCGAATATGAAGTCCGGGATGAAGTCGAGCGGCAGGACGAAATAGGCGAGCGAGGCAAGGAGAATACCGCGCACCCGCGTCGGGGTTGCGGGGTCGAGGGCAGCGTAATAGGCGGCGATGACCTCATCGAGAAACGGCACGGCCTTTGCAGCCTTTCGCACGGTCTTCCAGAACTGCGCGCGCACGCGCTCCTCGCGGCTGCGTTGCTTTTCGTCGCTGCCAGGCTCGAGAATCTCACCGATCTTGACGTCGTCCATCCCTTTTCCTTCTGAGGTTTCAGGTTACACAACATGGGTAAGGCGAATGCGCCGTACAAGACTTGCGATCAATTCGCCGTGAGAATATCCATCAGGACCTGACCGATTGATCTTTCTCCACACCGGAAACCACCATGGTGCAACCACCCTACCGTTCCGTCCTCTTCGTCTGCCTCGGCAACATTTGCCGTTCACCGCTCGCGGAAGGCGTCTTTCGCGCCGTGCTTGCAGGAGAAGGCAAGGGCGGCCACGTATCGATCGATTCGGCAGGTACCAATGGCTATCACACCGGTGAAGCACCGGATCGCCGTTCGATTCGCGTTGCACGTCACCACGGCATCGACATCTCCGACCAGCGTTGCCGGCAATTGACACGGGGCGACTTTGCGAGCTTCGATCTGATCCTCGGCATGGATCGCGGGAATATGAAGGCCATAGCCGCGCGCCAGCCCGCTGGTGCTACTGCCACGGCCGGGCTTTTCAATGAATTGGCGTTGGGAGACCCGCAGGAAATCCCCGACCCCTACTATGGAACCGACGCCGATTTCGAGCGTGTCTACCGTATGGTCCTTGCTGCCTCGAAAGGTCTCTCGAGGCTGTTCTGAAACGACGAGCGAGGCGCTTCGAGAGGCCAGGCCTCCTCGACGATGTACGGTCCGCCGCCGACGGAGTCACGCGACGACATCAGCACGAAACGCCCGATCTTGAACGGCGTGGTCGCGAAATTGCCACGCGACGAGAGATAGTGAGCGACCTCTTCGTTGCGCACATTGCGCAGCCGGGCCAGCGTCACGTGCGGGGTAAACTTGCGCGGATCGGCGGGCAGCATCAGCCTTTGGCAGATGCGCTCGATCTCTGCCTGCAACGCCTGGATATCAGGCGAAGGCGATACGCAGGCAAAGATGCTGTGCGGCTTCTTCGAGCCAAACGCTCCAACGCCTGAAAGCTTGAGCGTGAATTCCGGTCGGCGAATGCGATCCAGCGCATTGGCGATCTCGTCGGCGACATGTCCTTCGACATCTCCGATGAACCGCAATGTGATGTGATAGTTTTCGACGTCAATCCATCGGGCGCCTGGTAGACCACCGCGCAAGAGCGACAGTGAGAGGGCGGCGTCCCTCGGGATTTCGAGGGCAGTAAAGAGACGCGGCATAAGGCATCCTCCCCGAATCGAGTTGTCATTCTAGAGAATCATCGAATGAGTCCGGGAGCAAGGCATTCCTTATGATTATCTTGGAGCGCGACATATTGGACACGCATTGTCCCCGGAAGTTGTGGCAAGCCTATCCTCGGGCAACCGCGGTCCAACTTTCGGAGGATGGTGCTATTGGGTTCCGCCGGCAGCTTCGCTCGATGCCGCGATGGTTTTTTCCATCACTGGCATGAAGCCTTCGACCATGCGGGCGACGCCCTTGGCGTTGGGATGCATGCCGTCTTCGAGCTGCAGCGATTTTTCCGTTGCGACACCGTCCATGAAGAACGGATAGAGCGGAACATCATATTTGGCGGCAAGACGCGGGAAAATGGAATTGAACTTGTCTTCGTAGTCGCGGCCCATATTGGGCGGCGCCAGCATCCCGGCAATGATCACCTTGACGTTGCGCTGCTTCAGCCGCTCGATGATTTCGGAAAGGTTCTTCTCGCTGATTTCCGGCGAAATGCCGCGCAGCGCGTCATTTGCACCAAATTCGAGGATGACCATATCCGTGCCGTCCGGCACCGACCAGTCGAGACGCGACAGGCCGTCGGTTGTGGTTTCACCTGCAACACCGGCATTGGCGATCGTGACGTCGACGCCCTTGTCCTTCAGGGCCTTTTCGAGCTGCGCAGTGAAGGAATCCTGGACCGGCAACTCAAAGCCCGACATCAGGCTGTCGCCGAAACCGACGACCGCGAGCGGTCGATCGGACACGGCATTTTGATTGGCCAAGGCCAGCGACGGCAAGGCAACAAGGCCAATTGAAACCAGTATTTGCATCAACGGTTTGAATCTCATTTCGGGCTACCCATATCAGACCAACTGCGGCGACTCGGCCCGACCATATCGCAAAGGATGTCAATTCGTGACTAATTCCATGATCGCGCTCGATCACATTGAGTTGACGCTTGGCAGCGGGGCGTCCTCGGTGCATGTGCTCAAGGGGGTTTCGCTCAATATCAACGCGGGCCAGTCAGTCGGTATCGTCGGTCCCTCGGGCTCCGGCAAATCGACCTTGTTGATGGTGCTTGCCGGGCTTGAGCAGGTCGACTCCGGCTCGGTCGAGATCGCCGGCGAAAGACTCGAAAAAATGAATGAGGACGCGACGGCCGCTTTTCGCGGACGCAATATCGGCATCGTCTTTCAGTCATTCCATCTCATTCCGAACATGACGGCGCTGGAGAATGTCGCTGTCCCGTTGGAACTAGCCGGCAATCCCGATGCCTTCGCCATTGCTGAGCGGGTCCTAGCCGCCGTTGGACTTGCCGACCGGGTGACCCACTATCCGGGCGAACTTTCCGGCGGCGAGCAACAGCGTGTCGCCATTGCGCGGGCGTTGGCGCCATCGCCGAAAATACTTATCGCCGATGAGCCGACCGGCAATCTCGACACGGCAACAGGCAAGCAGATTGCCGACCTCTTGTTCGAGAAGCAGCGCGAGCTTGGACTGACGCTGGTGCTCGTCACGCACGATGCCGCGCTTGCCGGGCGATGCGACCGGGAAATCCGCGTTCGGTCCGGCAGGATCGAAGCGGATGCGGATGCGCCGGAGCTGGCGAAATCCGCATGAGCGAGGCAGCATCGTCCGGGACAGCGCCGTCGCTCAAACTTGCTTTCACTTTTGCCCTGCGCGAAATGCGCAGCGGCCTGTCCGGTTTCTACATTTTCCTTGCCTGCATAGCGCTCGGCGTTGCCGCGATCGGCGGCGTCAACTCGGTGGCAAACGCGGTCAGCGCCGGCATCTCCTCGCAGGGGCAGAGCATTCTCGGCGGCGATCTCAGGTTTCAGCTCAATCAGCGTGAAGTGGATGCGCAAGAGCGCGCTTTTCTTGAAAGCAAGGGGCGCGTAGCGGTCAGCGCCAATATGCGGTCCATGGCGAGGCTACCGAATGGCTCGGACCAGTCGCTGGTCGAGCTCAAGGCCGTCGATGGCGCATATCCGCTTTACGGGTCGTTGGTGACAACGCCGGCGGGCGATGACAAGACGCTGTTTGGTGAGGTGAACGGGGTCTATGGCGCAGCTGTCGCGCAGGTTCTGCTCGACCGTCTCAACCTCAAACTTGGCGATCAGGTTCTGGTCGGAGGTGCGAAGTTCGAACTGCGGGTGGTCATCGGCAACGAACCCGATCTGCTTTCCGACGGCTTCGGCTTTGCGCCGCGCATGATGGTATCCCTGAAGGGGCTCGAGGCTGCCGGCCTCGTTCAGCCCGGAAGCCTGGTCGAGCACAGCTACAAGCTTGCGCTGCCCGCGGGGACCGATGAAGCCGCGCTCACCGCCATACGCGACGAAGCCAAGGAGAAGTTTCCGCAAGCCGGTTGGAGTATTCGGGGCCGGACAAATGCCGCGCCTTCGCTCAGCGCCAATATAGAGCGCTTTTCGCAGTTCCTGACCCTCGTGGGCCTGACGGCGCTGATCGTCGGCGGCGTCGGGGTCGCGAATGCGGTCCGCGCCTATATTGATGGAAAACGCGGGGTCATTGCCACGTTCAAGTCACTCGGCGCCCCCGGCTGGTTCGTGATAGCTGTTTACCTCTCGCAAATCTTGATGATTTCGCTCGTCGGTGTTGCGATCGGTCTCGTGCTTGCCGCGATCATCCCCTATGTGGCGGGCTATGCCTTGCAAAGCGTGTTGCCGATAGCGGCCAAAGGCGGTTTTTACCCCGGCGCTTTGGCATGGGCCGCCCTGTTCGGCTTCCTGACGACACTCGCTTTCGCTATTCTCCCATTGGGGCGGGCCCGCGACGTTCCGGCGACGGCGCTTTTCCGCGAGCAGGGCTTCGAGCAACGTGGTTGGCCAAAGCCCGCCTATATCATCGCCGCTGCCGCGGTCATCGCGGTGCTTTGCGCGCTTGCCATCTATTTTTCTTACGACAGGCGTATCGCCACGATCTTTATTGGCGCGGTGGCGTTTTCCTTCCTCGTCTTGCGCGGCGTCTCGGTATTCGTGCAATGGCTGGCACGCCGTGCCCCGCGGGTCCGCTCGACGGCGTTGCGGCTGGCGATCGGAAACATCCATCGACCCGGCGCGCTCACCCCCTCGGTTGTGCTGTCACTGGGGCTCGGACTGACGCTTCTCGTTACGCTTGGCCTCATCGATGGCAGCTTGCGTCAGCAACTCGCCGGGAATCTCCCTGAGCGGGCGCCGAATTTCTTCTTCGTCGATATACAGAGCCGCCAGGTGGACGAATTCAAAGGCGTTTTGCAGAAATCAGCTCCCAACGGCAAGATCGTCAGCGCTCCCATGTTGCGCGGGCGCATCATTGCCTTGAACGGCACGGACGTTACCAAAATGACCATTGCGCCGGAGGGCGCGTGGGTCCTGCGTGGCGACCGCGGCATTACCTATGCGAAGAACGTGCCGGAAAACTCGGCGCTGACCAAGGGCGAGTGGTGGCCCGCCGACTATTCCGGCGAACCGCTGGTTTCGTTCTCGGCGGAGGAGGCGACAAATCTCGGCCTCAAGGTCGGGGATACGGTGACCGTCAACGTGCTTGGCCGCAATGTAACGGCGCGCATTGCCAATCTAAGGCAACTGCAATGGGAATCGCTCGCGATCAACTTCGTGATGGTTTTCTCACCCAATACATTTGCGGGCGCGCCGCATGCCTGGCTGGCGACTTTGACGGACCCGACCTCCACTCCGCAGGAGGAGGCCGCAGTCATGCGCAACGTGACCCAGGCGTTCCCCGCGGTCACGACGGTACGGGTCAAGGATGCGATCACCATTGCCAACGAACTCGTCGGCCAGCTCGCCGTCGCCATTCGCGCCGCAGCTTCGGTGGCACTGATCGCCTCGATTCTTGTCCTCGGTGGGGCGCTCGCAGCCGGCAACCGCGCTCGCGTGCACGATGCTGTGGTTTTGAAAACGCTTGGCGCGACGCGGCGCACGCTGATCAAGGCATTCAGCCTCGAATATATGCTGCTCGGTCTTTCGACGGCTATTTTCGCGCTTCTCGCCGGCAGTGCGGCAGCGTGGTACGTGGTGGTGCGCGTTATGACGCTGCCAGCCTATTTCCAGCCCGAAGTCGCCGTCATGACCGTCATTATCGCGCTCGTTTTAACGGTCGGTTTTGGGCTTGCCGGAACCTGGCGAATTCTTGGACAAAAGGCTGCGCCGATCCTGCGAAACCTCTGAAATCGTTAAACGAGTGCGATTTTTACCAATTTACCCATAATTTGGCGCGCTAACACGCAATCTTGAGTAGTTGAGGTCTTGTTATGGACCCGAGGAATCCCCATAATTCGTCGCAAGGCATGCTGGGGTCCCGCCAGCGGCGCCTGGGGAATAACCCGACACCCGACGGGACGAAGCAAATGAGGAAAACCATGGCTGACTATCGCAATATCCAGGCCCGCACATCGGCCGGAATGCGTGTGGACGCGGGGATCGATCAGGGTCTGCGCAGCTACATGCTGAAGGTCTACAATCTAATGGGCATCGGTCTCGCAGTGACCGGTCTCGCTGCGCTCGCCACCGTTTATTTCGCGACAACCAATGACCCATCTCTCGCCGCCGCACAGTTGCCGAATGGCAAGATGCTGACCAATCTCGGTGTTGCCCTCTACGGCTCGCCGCTGCGTTGGGTTGTCATGCTCGCGCCGCTTGCCGCAGTGTTCTTCTTGAGTTTCCGCATTGAGCGGATGAGCGTATCTGCCGCGCAGACCACATTCTGGGTTTATGCTGGGCTTGTCGGTCTTTCGCTGTCCTCTATCTTCCTGATCTACACCTCGGGAAGCATCGTACAGACCTTCTTCATCACCGCCGCATCGTTCGGTGCTCTTTCGCTTTATGGCTACACCACGAAGCGTGATCTGTCCGCGATGGGCTCGTTCCTGTTCATGGGTCTGATCGGCATCATCCTTGCGTCGCTGGTCAACATCTTCCTTGCATCGAGCGCCCTGCAGTTCGCAATCTCGGCAATCGGCGTCCTGGTCTTCGCAGGCCTGACTGCCTACGACACACAGCAGATCAAGGAAATGTATTACGAAGGCGACGCTTCGGACACCTATGGCCGCAAGGCAATCATGGGCGCCCTGCGGCTCTACCTCGACTTCATCAACATGTTCATGTTTCTGCTGCAGTTCCTAGGTAACCGCAACTAAGCTTTCGAGCATTGAAAATAACAAAAAGGGCAGCGGAAACGCTGCCCTTTTTCGTTGAGTGTAATTCCTCGCCAGAGTGACGGGTTCCCACTTTAAATTGCCGGCAAAGACGTGCATGAAACGGGCACGATCATTTTATCCCTGTGAAAGCCAATGTCAGAGATTCATATCCGCCCGGCGCAGCCAGCCGACCTCGCGAGCATCACCGAAATTTACCGCGATGCCGTCCTCCACGGCACGGCGACCTATGAGATCGACCCGCCGGACCAGGCGGAAATGACGAAGCGGTTCCACGCAATCACCACGGACGGCTTTCCCTATATCGTCGCCGAACTGGATGGGGCCGTGATTGGCTACGCCTATGCCAGCTACTTCCGCACGCGTCCGGCCTATTGGTGGTCGGTGGAGGATTCGATCTATATCGCGCCCGACGCCAAGGGAAAGGGCTTGGGCAAGCAACTGCTCAGCCAGTTGATCAAGGACTGTACCGCCCTTGGTTTCCGGCAGTTTATCGCCGTCATCGGGGATGGCCACGAGGATTCCGCTTCCGTTAGGCTCCATACCCGCGCGGGGTTCGCATATTCCGGCACAATCAGAGCCTCCGGCTTCAAGCATGGGCGCTGGCTCGATACTGTGCTGATGCAGCTGGAGATGAATGGCGGGGCGCATACGCTTCCCGGAAAGCCGCCCTTGCGGAGCGAAGACGCTTAAAACGCGTCAGCCACGCACGAGGCTCAAACCCTTGTCGAACACCTTCAAGACGCGGTCGAGGTCGTGGCCGCGCTTGAGAATAAGACCGCTCGCCGCGATAACGCTGTAGGCGCCCTGCTTGCGCGCAAGTTTCGGGTTCTTTACCACCCGAAACATCGGAACCTCGCTGGCCCTGCGAAAGATGGAAAACACCGCCCGATCCATCAAGTGGTCAATGGCGTAGTCCCGCCATTCGCCGGCGGAAACCATGAAACCGTAGATTCGAAGGATCTGATCCAGTTCACGCCGGTTGAAGGTAACGGGCAACTCGCTACTGCGTGTGAGGGGGATTAAAGTTGCTTGCTGTTGCGCTTCGTCGCCACCTGCATTGCTGTCCATCAATCATCCGCCTTTGTATGCCGTGTGACACCTGGATGACATCAGGGTGACCTTTTCTGCGCCGATTTACAAGTCCGGAATGATTTCCGAAGGGCGACGACGAGGGTTAGGAACCGGTTTTGCGATGATGTCACGAAGAAATACGCACTGTCTCCAATGGTGATTATTGGACACATTCTCGCCATTTTCTGTTCGCATTGCCGCCCGATTCCGCACCCAACATCCCTCGCATGTTGTCTGAGACGGTTCGGTCTTGACAGTCCGATACCCCAAGCCCCCCGCCCAACGGGTTGTTTGGGCCGAACCATCAGTCTCCCTGAATGGCAACATGCCCCAATATCTCAGGCCGGATTTATCCGGCCTGTTTTTGTTTTGGAGAGCGTCTTCGGCTACTGTTTGGCGGCCATGATCGACGCGCCTATAATTGGTCCTGGCTGGCCCTCGCCAAGCATCTCCTGCAGAAGCACGGCACATCCGGTCGACTTCTTGCTGGCAATTTCGCTGATCGGTATTTCAATCTTCTGGGCCTTGCCGTCCCACATGCCGACGGTTTCCATCGCACGCACGCTGTTGGCATAGCTGACCTTGCGCCCGATGTTTTCGCCATCCGGAATGGCTACGATGGATTCGCGATTGAAATAGGCGAGGAGGACGCGAACAGGTTTTGTCGGCACTGGCCCTTGGTCGATATCGATGACGAGGCGGTCGGGCGTTGCCTTGGCAATATTGACCGGAATGGTAAGGCCTGAATCGGTATCACGCATCTCGGCGATGCGGCGGCGAATCTTCTGCCCGTCCTGTCCGTTGACGTGAACACGGCCGTTGATAATCACCTGAGGCGTGTAGACGCCGTTGAGGCCAAGTGCGACGCGATAAGCATTCTGGCGTTCGGTGTTTTCCGGCAGGGCGAGCGTGTCGATCCAGCCGCGATAATCCCAATAATCCACGTGAAAGGCGAGCGCGACGACCTTGCCTTCGGCGACGAGTTCCTTGAGTACCGCGTCCGCGGGAGGGCAGGATCCGCAACCCTGCGACGTATAGAGTTCGACAACGCCCTCGGGTTTCTTGCCAACATCATCAGCGCAGACCGGAAGCACATAGGCGGCCGCAGCAATGAGCGGTGCGCCGATCAGCAAGCGTCTGGAAAGTTTGCGCAGATACACGGGTTAGATTCTCTTCCCAATTCGAGTGGGATTGTTGTCGGATAAAAGGATTGCGAGAAGATTGATAGGAGCCGCCCTTTTCAAGGGGAAGTCACTTTGAGGTGAATTCGATCACGTTTTGGCTCACATTCATTCAAAAGGGCCGCCGATCACCCGGCGGCCCTTCAATACTCATGTCATTGGAGCCTCAGGCGGCGAGATCGCGCAGCACGTACTGCAGGATGCCGCCATTCTTCAGATATTCAAGCTCGTCGATCGTATCGATGCGGCAGATGAGCGGCACCTGTTTGACACTGCCATCGGCATAGGTGACCGTGGCGAATGTTTTCTGGCGCGGCTGGATCGTGGCAAGCCCGTCGATCGAGACGATTTCGTCGCCCTTGAGGCCGAGCGACTGCCAGCTCGTGCCGTCTTCGAGAACGAATGGCACGATTCCCATGCCGACGAGGTTCGAACGGTGGATACGCTCGAAGGACTGAGCGATAACGGCGCGGACGCCGAGAAGGCTGGTGCCCTTGGCCGCCCAGTCACGCGACGAACCATTGCCGTACTCGACGCCTGCGAAGATCACCAGCGGCACGTTCTCCGCACGATACTGCATGGCAGCATCATAGATCGGCATTTCCTCCTTGGAAGGATAATGGATCGTGTAGCCGCCTTCGCGGCCGTTCTCGCCAAGCATGTGATTGCGGATGCGGATATTGGCGAAGGTGCCGCGCATCATGACCTCATGATTGCCTCGACGCGTGCCGTACTGGTTGAAGTCCAGCGGGGCGACGCCGTGATCGGTGAGGTACTTCCCGGCAGGCGAAGCCGCCTTGATCGAACCGGCCGGCGAAATATGGTCGGTGGTGATCTTGTCACCGAAGAGACCAAGGATGCGTGCACCCTTGATATCGTTGACCTTGCCGGGCGTCTTGCCCATGCCCACGAAGTAGGGCGGGTTTTGCACATAGGTCGACTGATCGTCCCATGCGTAGGTCTGGCCGGCGGGCGCCTGCACGGCCTGCCAGTTCTCGTCACCCTTGAAGACGTCGGCATATTTCGATGCAAACAGTGCGCGCGTAACGTTCTTTGCGATGAACTCCTGGATCTCATGCGATGACGGCCAGATGTCCTTGAGGAAGACCGGGTTGCCGTTCTGATCTTCCCCGAGCGGCTCGGTGGTGAGATCCTTCGTTACGGTACCGGCGAGCGCATAGGCGACGACGAGCGGCGGCGAGGCGAGGTAGTTTGCCTGAACGTCCGGGGAGACACGGCCTTCGAAGTTGCGGTTGCCGGAAAGTACGGCGGCCGCGATCAGGCCCTTGTCGTTGATCGTCTTCGAGATCGGTGCCGGCAGCGGGCCGGAGTTGCCGATGCAGGTCGTGCAGCCGAAGCCAACAAGGTTGAAGCCGAGCTTGTCGAGTTCCTTCTGCAGTCCGGCGTTCTCGAGATAGGCGGCAACCACCTGCGATCCGGGGGCAAGCGATGTCTTGACCCAGGGCTTCGACCTCAGGCCCTTGGCGGCCGCGTTGCGGGCAAGAAGCCCTGCGGCGATGAGGACGCTCGGATTCGAGGTGTTGGTGCAGGAGGTAATGGCGGCGATGGCAACGTCGCCATGGCCGAGATCGTAGTCCTCGCCTTCAACGGCGTAACGGGCGTCGAGCTGCGTCGTCTTCTTGTATTCTTTCTGCAGGGACTCGTGGAAGCCGGAAGCAATGCCTTCCAGCGCAATGCGGCCTTCTGGGCGCTTTGGTCCCGCCATGGAGGGCACGACAGTACCGAGATCGAGTTCAAGCGTGTCGGTGAAGACCGGATCCGGCGAATCGCTCTCGCGCCACATGCCCTGCGCCTTGGAATAGGCTTCAACCAGGGCAAGGCGGTCTTCGTCGCGGCCCGACATGTGCATGTAATTGATGGTTTCACCATCGATCGGGAAAAAGCCGCAGGTTGCGCCGTATTCCGGACCCATATTGCCGATCGTCGCCCGGTCGGCCAGCGTCATGCTTTCGAGACCCGGTCCGAAGAACTCGACGAATTTGCCGACGACACCCTTCTTGCGCAGCATCTGGACGACGGTGAGAACGAGGTCGGTCGCGGTGACGCCCTCCTTGACCTTGCCGGTCAGGCGGAAGCCGATGACTTCCGGAAGGAGCATGGAGACCGGTTGGCCGAGCATGGATGCCTCAGCCTCGATGCCGCCAACGCCCCAGCCGAGCACGCCAAGGCCGTTGACCATCGTCGTGTGCGAATCGGTGCCGACGCAGGTGTCGGGATAGGCGACGGTGACGCCATCCTCTTCCTTCGTCCAGACACCCTGCGCCAGATATTCGAGATTGACCTGATGGCAGATGCCGGTACCGGGCGGGACAACCCGAAAATTCTTGAACGCCTGCTGACCCCACTTCAGGAAGCGGTAACGCTCGCCATTGCGCTCATATTCAAGATCGACATTGCGCTTGAACGCCTGCGGGTTGCCGAATTCATCGACGATGACTGAGTGGTCGATGACGAGGTCCACCGGCACGAGCGGATTGATCTTCTCGGGATCGCCGCCGAGATTGACCATGGCGTCGCGCATGGCTGCGAGGTCCACGACGGCTGGAACGCCGGTGAAGTCCTGCATCAGCACGCGCGCGGGCCGATAGGCGATTTCAGCGCCGGCGCTGCCGCGGTCGACGAGCCACTTGGCAATGTTCTCGATGTCCTTCTTGAAAACCGAGCGGTTGTCTTCGAAGCGAAGCAGGTTTTCGAGAAGAACCTTCATGGAAAACGGCAGTCTGGAGATGCCTTCCAGACCATTCTTTTCCGCTTCCACCAGGCTGTAATAGACATATTCCTTGCCCCCGACGGTGAGGGTCTTACGGGATTTGAAACTGTCGATTTGAGACATTCTGCGTTCGTCCTTATGCTACGGCCTAACCCGGGACGAACGCCTTTGCCGCGTTTCAAGGACGCGCTAAGGTGCGGGTGCAGTCATTTCCGCTGTCCGTCCCGACACAGTTCCCCAACGGGTGTCCGTATCCGAGATCGGCCAAAAATTGTTTCCACACCGACCGCTGGCATGGTTGAGGCCTATATAGAGTTTTTCGCCGATCTGTGCCAGACCGACATTTGGCAAAAATGCATGCTGCGTCGAAATGATCACGCGGCGATTGGGGATAGACGAGAGCGGGCAAAACATGCGGTTAGTCGCCGAAAAACTGGCTGGAGAGCGCGGCGGGGACACGCTGTTTTCCGATCTGGACTTCACGGTGGCGGCCGGAGAGGCGCTGTTGGTGACGGGTCCGAACGGCGCGGGGAAATCGACGCTCCTGCGAATCATCGCCGGGCTGCTTGCCCGCTCCGCTGGCTCGCTGCGCGTGGTCGAGGGTTCGGAAAACTCGGACGAGGTGGCGCCACTCGCCCACTACCTTGGGCATCTCAACGCCATGAAACCGGTGCTCAGCATTGAAGAAAACCTGGAGTTCTGGCGCGCGTTCAATGGAGCGGGAAAACGCTCCGTCATCGCCGCGCTCGATAAGGTCGGCCTTGGCGACATTGCGCATCTTCCCTTCGGCTATCTGTCGACCGGTCAGAAGCGCCGCGCCAGCATTGCCCGGCTTCTCGTCAGCGACCGTCCGCTGTGGTTGCTCGACGAGCCGACGGCAGGATTGGACAAGGCGTCGGAGCTGCAATTTGCGGGCCTGATGCAGGAGCACCTCGGAAATGGCGGTATAGTGATCGCGGCGACACATCTTCCGCTTGGCCTCGAGGTCGCGGGTGAACTCCGGCTGGGGGCGTCCACCTGATGGGAGCGCTCTTTGTTCGGGAAGTGCGGCTTGGCCTGCGATCGGGAGCCGGTGTCCTCATCGGCGTTCTGTTTTTTCTTGCCGTGATTGCTGTCGTTCCGTTCGGCGTTGGCCCCGATCTCAAACTGCTTGCACGTATAGGTGCGGCTATGTTGTGGATAGGGGCTCTGCTCGCCACCTTGCTCGGTCTCGACCGGCTGTTTCAGGCAGACCGCGACGACGGCTCGCTCGACCTCCTGATCATGGCCTCCGAACGGCACCTCTTGACGCTGACGGTGCTGGTCAAATGCCTCGCGCACTGGACGGTCAGCGTGCTGCCACTGGTGGTCGCCTCGCCGCTGCTTGGCCTCTTCATGAACATGGAACCTGCCGCCATTGGTGCGACAACGGCAACGCTGCTCGTCGGTACGCCGGCGATTACCCTGATCGGCGCCGTCGGCGCTGCCGTCGCCGTTTCCTTGCCCCGGGGCGGGCTCCTCGTATCAGTCATAGTCCTGCCGCTGACTGTGCCGGTCCTCATCTTCGGCGTCTCTGCGTCCTATGGCGCAGTTGAAGATCCCGCGCCGTTTCTGGCACCCTTCCTTATTCTCGCTGCGATTACTCTGTTTTTTGCAGTGCTGGGACCGCTTGCAGCAGCAGCGGCGCTGAAATCGTCGGCGGACTGACAGAGAGGTGAATTGCGCAACGGGAACCGGAAAGCTAAGAAACGAGCATGAGTGAGACTGTTTCAAAGACCGGACGCTGGATCGACTGGGCAAACCCCACGCGGTTCATGAGCTTTGCCGGGGTGATCCTGCCATGGCTTGCCGGGCTGACGCTGATCGTTCTGGCGGGAGGGCTGTGGATGTCGATGCAGGCGCCCGACGATTACCAGCAGGGCGCGACAGTCAGGATCATGTTCATCCACGTGCCCTTCGCCTGGCTTTCGATGATGTGCTATACGATCATGACCATTGCGGCCCTTGGCACGCTGGTCTGGCGTCACCCGCTCGCCGACGTTTCGGCAAAGGCCGCGGCGCCCATCGGCGCAGTCTTCACGGCTCTTGCGCTTATCACCGGCTCGCTTTGGGGCAAACCCATGTGGGGCACATGGTGGGTGTGGGATGCGCGGCTGACCTCGGTCTTCGTGCTGTTCCTTATGTATCTCGGAATCATCGCGCTCACCCGCGCCATGGATGATCCGGCGAAATCTGCAAGGGCGACGGCAATCCTGACGCTTGTCGGTTTCATCAACATTCCGATCATCAAGTTTTCCGTCGATTGGTGGAATACGCTGCATCAACCGGCTTCGGTTTTTCGCATGGGCGGTTCAACCATTGACGGTACGCTGCTGCGGCCGCTGCTCGTCATGGCCATCGGATTCACGCTCCTATTTTTCACCCTGCACCTGATGGCGATGCGCAACGAAATCTGGCGTCGCCGGGTTGTCGCCATGCGCCGTGTCGCGGCGCGTAATGCAGACCGGGGGCAGGTGCAATGAGCAGCCACGCAGGGTTTATCATAGCCGCCTATGGCGTATCATTTATTGCGCTCGCCGGGTTGATCGGGTGGGTCTTCATCGACCAACGCCTGCAAAACCGGGCACTGCGTGAGCTGGAGTCGCGCGGCGTGCGTCGTCGCTCCGAGGGGAAGGGGGCGCAGACTTGAGCCAGCAGGAAGGCCTTCAACCGCCGCGGGCCAAACGCAACTCGTTTTTCGTATTCCTGCCGTTGATCATCTTCATCGGCCTTGCCGCGATCTTTGCTTTTCAGCTCGCATCTGGGCGCGATGAATCGGTCATCCCTTCCGCGCTGATCGGTAAGCCTGCGCCGGCGTTGTCGCTGCCGGCAATCTCGGGATTGGCCCGGAACGGACAGCCGGTCGGCGGCCTGGATCCGGCAAGCTTCAAGGGCCAGGTGACCCTGCTCAACGTCTTTGGTTCCTGGTGTGTGCCGTGCCGAATGGAACATCCGCTGCTCATGAAATTGGGTGAGGACAAGCGGTTTCAGCTTGCCGGCCTCAACTACAAGGACAAGACCGAGAATGCGCTGGGCTTTCTTCGTGAGCTTGGCAACCCATATGCCGTGGTCGGTGCGGATGACAGCGGACGCGCCGCGATCGAATGGGGTGTTTATGGCGTTCCCGAAACCTTCCTGATCGGTCGCGACGGCAACGTCGCCTTCAAGCATGTCGGACCGCTCAGCGAGACGTCGATCCGCGACGAACTGATGCCGGCCATTGAGGCGGCGCTCAAGGCAAATCAATAATCGTCGAGCGCAGCGTAAATCAGCCCCGTCTTCCGCTGGAGTGTGGCGGGCTATTTGCCCTTGTTGCCTGCCTTTTCGGCAGCCGGCTGGTCGAGAGAATATTTCATGACCAGCGGCATCTGGGCAAAGGTGAAGATGAGGGTGAGCGGCATCGTGCCCCACACCTTGAAGGCGACCCAGAAGTCCGTCGAGAAACTGCGCCAGATCACTTCATTCAGCACTGCCAGGAACAGGAAGAAGATGCCCCAACGCAGCGTGAGTTTGCGCCAGCCTTCGGCGTTCAGCCGGAAGGCGCTGTCGAAGACATAGCCGAGCAGGGATTTGCCGAAGAAGAGACCACCAAGCAGGATGATGCCGAACAGCGTGTTAATGATGGTCGGCTTGATCTTGATGAAGGTTTCGTTGTGAAGCCATAAAGTCAGCGCGCCGAAGACGAACACAACGATGCCGGAAACGAGCGGCATGATCGGCAGGGTGCGCAAAAGGAGCCAGGAAGCGCCGAGGGCGACCGCCGTCGCCACCATGAACAAGGCTGTCGCGATGAAGATCGGGCCGCCAATATTGGCGAGGAAAGGAAGGTGTTCCACCAGCCATTCCCCGCGCGAATTGGCGAAGAAGAAGACCATGAGCGGGCCGAGTTCGAGCGCCAGCTTGAGGAATGGATTGACGTCCTTGTGTGCCGGATCCGACGGGTCGCGTTCGAATATTGACTGGTCCATTATGCGACTCCCGCGATGGCTTTGGCGAAATCTTTGGCGGCGAAGGGTTCGAGGTCATCGACCTGTTCGCCGACGCCGATGAAATAGACAGGCAATTTGTGCTTGGCCGATATGGCCACAAGAATGCCACCGCGCGCGGTGCCGTCAAGCTTGGTCATGACGAGGCCGTTCACGCCGGCGATGTTCTTGAAGATTTCGACCTGGTTGAGGGCGTTCTGACCGGTGGTGGCGTCGAGGGTCTGCAACACCGTATGCGGAGCCTCGGGATCGTGCTTGCCGAGCACCCGAACGATCTTCGCGAGTTCTTCCATCAGCTCCGCGCGGTTCTGCAGTCGGCCGGCGGTATCGATGATGAGGACGTCGCTGCCGGCTTCCTTGGCTTGTTTCCAGGCATCGAAGGCAAGGCCTGCGGCATCTGCGCCGAGCTTGGACGATACGACCGGCGCGCCGGTGCGCTTGCCCCAGATGTGCAGCTGTTCGATTGCGGCGGCGCGGAAAGTATCTCCTGCCGCAAGCATGACATTCAGTCCGCCGGCCGTCAGCTTGGCGGCAAGCTTGCCGATGGTCGTTGTCTTGCCGGTACCGTTGACGCCGACCACGAGGATCACATGTGGCTTGTGGGATAGGTCGAGCTCAAGCGGCTTGGCGACGGGTCCCAAAACCTTCTCGATCTCGGTCGCCATGATGGTGCGCACTTCATCGGTGCTGATATCCTTGCCATAGCGCGTCGCACTCAATGCATCGGTAACGCGAATGGCGGTTTCCATGCCGAGATCGGCCTGGATCAGGACATCCTCAAGATCCTGCAGCGTATCTTCATCGAGCTTGCGCTTGGTGAAGATCCCGCCAATCGAATCGCCGAGTTGCTGCGACGAGCGCGACAAGCCCTTGCGTAAGCGCTCGAACCAGGAGAGTCGCCTGGCCGGCTCAGCGGGCAAGGGCTCGTCCAGCTTCTTGTCCTCTACGAACCTGCTCACTGTCACTTTGTTGGTAGACGGCTTGGCGACAGGTGCCGACGTCTCGCCGCCTTCCGTGGGTTCGATATCCGCCGTCGGCGCTTCCGGGGCTGGAATTTCGACCGGCTCGATATCCGCGTCATCCATCGGGCCAGGGATCATGTCGATCGCGATCCCTGAAGGTTCGTCAGCAGCTTCCGGCTCGGGTTCAGGTTCCTCGGGAACGGGCGCGGATTCGAACGGGACTGCGCGTGGTTCGAAGGCTGGTATATGTTCGGGTTCGGCCCGCCCGCTCGCTTCCGCTACGGCTTCGACCTGCTCGACCACGACTGGGGCTATGTCTGGCAGAATTTCGGGTTCGGATTCCGCTACAGTTTCCGGCTCCGTCGCGGGCTCGTCGGCAACCGGCGATTCAACCTCAATGGCGCCGAGCGCTTCGGAGGGCAGAACTGCCGCCTCTTCCATCGCTTCCTCGACCGACGGTGCGGACGCTACGGTGTCATCGGCAGGCGCGGCGAGGCTCTCCTGAGCCTCCGCTGCGACCTGCGGTTCTTCTGCCGAAACCTCTTCGACCTCCTTCTTACCGAAGGAGAAAATCTTCTTGATGAACCCCAGAGCCATGAATGCTGCTTTGCCTGTTATGCTGCGCGCCGGTCGCGACCGTTTGCCAGCAGCTTGTTACCGTCGTGCCCGCCGATCGTCCGCTCGACTATTTGCCCCGCAACGCCGCCATCGATGTCGACGAGCGTGAAGCCCTCGGTGCGCCCGATGCCGTCGCGTTCAACGAGAACCTTCTGGGTCGTGCCGATGAGCCCGTCGAGATGCCTGTAATATGCCGCATCGCCCGCAGCACGCAGCCGAGCTGCCCGTTGTTTGACGATTCTGCGTTCGACCTGCGGCATACGGGCTGCGGGCGTTCCCTTGCGGGGGCTGAACGGGAAAACGTGCAGGTTCGTCAGGCCGCATTCTTCAACAATGCGGATGGAGTTTTCAAACATCTCATCCGTTTCGGTGGGAAAACCGGCGATGATATCGGCGCCGAACACGATGTCGGGACGGATGGTCCGGACTTCAGCGCAGAATGCGATCGAATTCTCCCGCGCATGCCGGCGCTTCATGCGTTTCAGGATCATGTTGTCGCCGGACTGGAGCGAGAGATGCAAATGTGGCATCAGCCGCGGCTCCGTCGCGAGCGCCTCCATCAGATCGTCGTCGGCCTCGATGGAGTCGATCGAGGAAAGACGCAGCCGCTTCAAATCTGGAACCGATTTCAGTACCGTCTTGACCAATTTGCCAAGGCGCAAGTTTCCCGGCAGGTCGGGCCCGTAGCTCGTCATGTCGACGCCGGTGAGGACCACTTCGGCATAGCCATTGCCGACCAGCCGCTTCACCTGTTCGACCACACCGCCCATCGGGACGGAGCGTGAATTGCCGCGCCCATAGGGGATGATACAGAAGGTGCAGCGGTGGTCGCAGCCGTTCTGGACCTGCACGAAGGCGCGGGCGCGGCCCTCGATGGCGTCGACCATATGCGAGGCGGTTTCGCGCACCTCCATGATGTCGTTGACCCGAACCTTCTCGAACTGGTTGACGCCGAAATCCGGCAGCATGCGGTAGGAGTTTGACTTGAGCTTTTCCTCGTTGCCGAGCACGAGGTCGACCTCGTCCATTTCGGCGAACGCTTCCGCTTCCGTCTGCGCGGCGCAGCCCGTGACGATGATCCGTGCGGCGGGATTGTCGCGCCTGGCCTTGCGGATCGCCTGCCGGGCCTGGCGTACCGCCTCGCTGGTTACGGCACAGGTGTTGAAAATGATGGCGCCATTTTCCAGCGTGCCCAGACCGGCTGCGTCGGCCTCGCGCTTCATCACTTCCGACTCATAGGTATTGAGACGGCAGCCGAACGTGACGACGTCGACGCCCATCAGGCGGCTCCCTGCGACGATGCCGCTTCTTCGCGCTGCCAAGCGCCGGTTTGCGGGTCGAGGCTGCCGGCAAATTCCCACTCGGCCGGTCCGGTCATGATGACATGGTCGTTGTCGAGCCATTCGATCAGCAAGGGGCCGCCGGGCACGGTAACGGTCACGGTTCGGTCGGTGCGTCCGGTGCGCGCAGCGGAAGCGGCAGCGGCGCAGGCGGCCGAACCGCAGGCGCGCGTAAGGCCGGCGCCACGTTCCCACGTGCGCAACGTCAGGGCATTGCGGCTGGTCACATGAGCGATGGAAATATTGGCGCGTTCCGGAAAGATGGGATGATTCTCGAGAAGGGGCCCGAAACGTTCGAGGTCGTAGGTCCAGACATCCTGATCGACCCAGAAGATGGCATGCGGATTGCCCATGCTGGCAACGGAGGGCGAATGCAGGACTGGCGCATCGATCGGCCCGATCTGAAGCTCGATCCGGCGCGTATCGTAGAACGGCTCGGCGAGCGGAATGTCGCGCCAGTCGAAGCGCGGAATACCCATGTCGACCGAAATCTGGCCATCCGCATGTTCCTGCGCGGTGAGGATTCCGGCGATCGTCTCGAAGGTGAAGGCGCGCTTGTCCGTTTCGGCGCTGAGGGCCTGCACGACGCAACGCATACCGTTGCCGCAGGCCTGCGCCTGGCTGCCATCCGAATTGATGATCTCGATATAGGCTTCGGTTCCGACGGTTCGCGGGTCGTGGATCGCCATGATCTGATCGAACTTTGTCGCCGGATCATGGTCGAGTGCAATGGCTGCGTGTGGGGCAATGCGATCAGCACGACCGCGCATGTCGGCAACGATAATTTCGTTGCCGAGGCCGTTCATTTTCGCAAATTGCACCTGTCCTGCCATGCCTGTTACTTGCCCGTTGCCGTCACTTCCCATTTATATGGGGCCTATATGGCGGAATTGGTGGAAAATTGCCAGTGCCGCCAGGAATCAATGGTGTCGCGGACGGAGGCGCTGGGCAAAGCGTTTCGATATAAGACTTTATTCACCTTGAAATGGTTGAATTGGTTAATGGCGCCAATATGCGTATGCGGGCGTCAGCACGTGCAAGGTGTGGCGATATTGTCATTTCCGGCTATTTTCGCGAAATCTTGCCGCCAATTAGACTTTGAATGCGGCTGTTTTTTCGATGTGCGGGTTGAAATTTCGCCGAGATCACCTTTGTATCGCGGTTAATATTTGCCGAATGGAATCGCATTCCGGAGTTCGAATGCGCAGATGGAGAGCTGAGGTTATGGGGTCTTTGAAAGTCAATTTGCTGACCGTTGCCGCGGTAGGCATGGTACTGGCAGGATGCCAGAGTTCGCGGCTTGACCCCGTGTCTTCGGGTCCCGCCCCGCTCCAGCCGGCACCGTCCGGCAGCGTAAGTTCGAGCCAGTTGCCGCCGCCTGGTGGCGCAAATCAATTTCCGACCGCTCCGACCACGGGCACCCCGGGGACCGGTACCCAGCCAAACACCCAGGTTGCCGCAATCCCGCCGGAAAATGCGCCGGATTTGACTGCAGGCAGCGTCGCCGGCGTCTGGAATGCTTCGATGGGGGGCCAGAGCTGCAAGATCGCGACGCCGCAGACAAAGTTCGGCCAAGGTTACCGCGCCGGTCCGTTGCGTTGCCCGGGCGAACTCGCCAACCTCTCGTCGTGGGCCGTGAGCGGCAAGCAGCTGACGCTGTTTGATGCGGCGGGCGGCACGGTCGCCAAGCTCTATTCTACGGGCCAGTCGAGCTTCGACGGCCAGACATCCGGCGGACAGTCGCTGCGTCTGTCGCGATAACCAAGCACGGCGCGCCGGTATCCGCCGGCGCCCGCGGAGACTGCACCGCGCATGTCGCACGACAATCTGAAAGTCTTTCCTTCGGTCCGCGAGCGCTATGACGCGCTTGTGGCTGCAGGCGACATCGAGGCCGACCCGGCGCAGCAACGGCTGGCAGATTGCTTCGACCGGCTGATCCATGAGCTTGCCACGACGCGGCTAGCGACGAAGTCGAGCGCCCTCGGCTGGCTTTTCGGCCGGAAGGCGCCGCGGCGGGATTTTATCAAGGGCCTCTATATCCATGGCGAGGTGGGTCGCGGCAAGACGATGCTGATGGACATGTTCCACCAGCTTGTTCCGGCAAAGCGCAAGCGACGCGCGCATTTTCTCGATTTCATGGCGGATGTGCACGAGCGCATCAATGCGCACCGGCAGGCGCTGAAGAACGGGGATACCAAGCAGGAGGACCCGATTCCACCCGTTGCCGAGGCACTGGCCGAGCAGGCCTGGGTTCTGTGCTTCGATGAATTTACGGTGACCGACATTGCCGACGCCATGATCCTGTCGCGGCTTTTCCGTGCCTTGTTCGAACGGGGCGTGGTTCTGGTCGCAACTTCGAATGTGGCTCCCGACAATCTCTATCGCGACGGTCTCAACAGGCAGCTGTTCCTGCCGTTCGTGGAGCTTCTCAAGACACATGTCGATGTCGTCAGTCTCGACGCGCGCACCGACTACCGCCTGGAAAAGCTCAATCATCTGCCGGTCTATCTTTCGCCGCTCGGCGACGAAACAAAACGGCAGATGGACGCGGCCTGGCATGCGGCGACCGATGGAGCCGTTGTCGCGCCGGATAGCCTGAAAGTGAAGGGGCATACGGTTTCGATCCCGCAAGCGGCGCGCGGGACAGCCCGCTTCAGCTTCGCAGACCTATGTTCGAAACCGCTCGGTGCGGCCGACTACATGGCGATTGTCGAACGCTTCCGTACGATCTTCATCGATGACGTACCCGTCCTCGACTACCCTCGTCGCAACGAAGCGAAGCGCTTCATCATTCTCATCGATGTGCTCTACGACAATCAGGTTCACTTGGTGATGTCCGCTGCTGCTTCCCCCGACCAACTCTACCACGCCAAAACCGGCACCGAGGCATTCGAGTTTGACCGTACGGCGTCGCGGCTCTTCGAGATGCAGAGCGAAGACTATATTGCTGCAACCGGCACAACACATTCGCGTGCAGAGCCGAAATCGGCAGGCGTCTAGGGAGCCGGGGGATGCCTGAAAACTCCCGGCAATTTCATCAATCTGACAAGTTCTGCGTGATAGAAATAGCCTTGAATGCGCTCGAAAAACTCAGAACTAATTGACGTTTACGTAAATCCCGTTAAATCTAAACGATTGAATTTATTGGGGTGAAAATTTTCGGTTGAGTTATTTTTCAAAGAGGAATATTCGAACGTCCCAACGCAAGGGCATGTTGTCATAAGTTTGCCGTCTGGCGGCTTGACTATCCAAATGTGTTCTTAGGCGTCCGTCAAGACTTCAGATCAAGGAAGCAACCAGCATGGCACGTAACAAAATCGCCCTCATCGGTTCAGGCATGATCGGTGGAACGCTTGCACATCTGATCGGGCTCAAGGAGCTCGGCGACATCGTGCTCTTCGACATCGCCGAGGGCATGCCCCAGGGCAAGGCGCTCGACATTGCCCAGTCTTCGCCAGTGGATGATTTCGACGCCAAGCTTGCCGGCGCCAATGACTACTCCGCCATCGAAGGCGCTGACGTCGTCATCGTAACGGCCGGCGTGCCGCGCAAGCCGGGCATGAGCCGCGACGATCTTCTCGGCATCAACCTCAAGGTCATGGAACAGGTCGGCGCCGGCATCAAGAAATATGCGCCCGGCGCTTTCGTCATTTGCATCACCAATCCGCTGGACGCGATGGTCTGGGCGCTGCAGAAGTTTTCGGGCCTGCCGAAGAACATGGTCGTCGGCATGGCCGGCGTTCTCGACAGCGCGCGTTTCCGCTATTTCCTGGCAGAAGAATTCAAGGTTTCGGTGGAAGACGTCACCGCGTTCGTTCTCGGCGGCCACGGCGATTCCATGGTTCCGCTGACGCGCTATTCCACCGTTGCCGGCATTCCCCTGCCGGATCTCGTCAAGATGGGCTGGACGAGCCAGGAAAAGCTCGACCAGATCGTGCAGCGCACGCGTGATGGCGGCGCCGAGATCGTCGGCCTCCTCAAGACCGGCTCGGCCTATTATGCGCCCGCGGCATCGGCCGTGCAGATGGCGGAAGCCTATCTTAAGGACAAGAAGCGCGTTCTGCCCGTTGCTGCCCACCTCTCCGGCCAGTATGGCGTCAAGGACATGTATGTCGGCGTACCAGTCATCATCGGTGCAGGCGGCGTCGAACGCGTTATCGAAATCGACCTCAACAAGACCGAGGAAAAGGCCTTCGAAAATTCCGTCGCATCTGTTGCAGGTCTTTGCGAAGCCTGCATCGGCATCGCTCCGAACCTCAAGTAAATCCGGCCCCGGACCATTCTGAAACAATCCTCCGCGCGGGGATTTTTCGAGAGGAAACAGCTAAATGAATATTCACGAATATCAGGCGAAACGTCTGCTGCACACTTTTGGTGCGCCGATCGCCAACGGCGTTGCCGTCTATTCCGTTGAACAGGCGGAAGAATGGGCAAAGACGCTGCCGGGCCCGCTTTATGTGGTCAAGAGTCAGATCCATGCGGGCGGTCGCGGCAAGGGCAAGTTCAAGGAACTCGGCCCCGACGCAAAGGGCGGCGTTCGCCTGGCCCGCTCGGTCGAGGAAGTCGTTGCCAACGCCAGGGAAATGCTCGGCAACACGCTGGTTACCAAGCAGACCGGCCCCGCCGGCAGGCAGGTCAACCGCCTCTATATCGAGGACGGCGCCGATATCGAGCGTGAACTCTATCTGTCGATCCTCGTCGACCGCTCGGTCGGCCGCCCGTCCTTTGTCGTTTCGACCGAGGGCGGCATGGACATCGAGGCCGTCGCCCACGATACGCCAGAAAAGATCATCACCGTCGCTATCGATCCTGAAAAGGGCGTAACGGCGGATGATATCGCCAAGATCAGCGACGCTTATGGCCTCACTGGCGAAGCGCGCAAGGATGGGGAGACGCTGTTCCCGGCGCTCTATAAGGCATTCACCGAGAAGGACATGAGCCTGCTCGAGGTCAATCCGCTCATCGTCATGAAGGATGGCCGCCTGCGCGTTCTCGACGCCAAGGTCTCCTTCGACGGCAATGCGCTTTTCCGCCACCCTGACGTCGTCGAACTGCGTGATATCTCGGAAGAAGACGACAAGGAGATCGAGGCGTCGAAGTACGACCTCGCCTATGTCGCCCTCGACGGCAATATCGGCTGCATGGTCAACGGTGCTGGCCTCGCCATGGCTACGATGGACATTATCAAGCTCTATGGTGCTGAACCGGCGAACTTCCTCGACGTCGGCGGCGGCGCGAGTAAGGAGAAGGTAACGGCGGCGTTCAAGATCATCACTGCCGATCCGGCCGTGGAAGGTATCCTGATCAACATCTTCGGCGGCATCATGAAGTGCGATGTTATTGCCGAGGGCGTCATCGCGGCGGTCAAGGAAGTCGGTCTCAAGGTTCCTCTCGTGGTGCGCCTCGAAGGCACCAATGCCGAGCTTGGCAAGAAGATCATCAACGAGAGCGGCCTTAACGTTACGTCGGCCGACGACCTCGACGATGCAGCGCAGAAAATCGTCAAGGCGGTGAAGGGAAACTAAGGCATGTCTATTCTTGTCAACAAAGACACCAAGGTTCTCGTTCAGGGCCTGACCGGCAAGACCGGTACTTTCCACACCGAACAGGCGCTCGCCTATTACGGCACGCAGATGGTCGGCGGCATTCATCCGAAAAAGGGCGGCGAGACCTGGGAAGGCAAGTTGCCGACCGGCGCCAGCGCACAGCTGCCGATCTTCGCCTCGGTTGCCGAGGGCAGGGACCGCACCGGCGCAAATGCCTCTGTGATCTATGTGCCGCCCGCAGGCGCGGCCGAAGCCATCATCGAGGCCATCGATGCGGAAGTTCCTTTGATCATCTGCATCACCGAAGGCATCCCGGTCATGGACATGGTGCGGGTGAAGGCGCGTCTCGATCGTTCGACATCGCGTCTGATCGGCCCGAACTGCCCGGGCGTTCTCACGCCTGAGGAATGCAAGATCGGGATCATGCCGGGTAACATCTTCATGAAAGGCTCGGTGGGTGTTGTATCCCGCTCTGGGACACTTACCTATGAAGCAGTGTTCCAAACGACGAACGAGGGCCTCGGCCAGACGACTGCTGTCGGAATCGGCGGCGATCCGGTCAAGGGTACCGAGTTCATCGATGTCCTGGAAATGTTCCTCGCTGACGAAGCGACGAAGTCGATCATCATGATCGGTGAAATCGGCGGCTCGGCTGAGGAAGATGCAGCGCAGTTCCTCGCCGACGAGGCCAAGCGTGGCCGCAAGAAGCCGATGGCCGGCTTCATTGCCGGCCGCACGGCCCCTGCGGGCCGGACGATGGGTCATGCCGGCGCGGTCATTTCCGGCGGCAAGGGCGGCGCGGAAGACAAGATTGCTGCCATGGAGGCAGCGGGCATCCGTGTGTCGCCTTCACCGGCGCAGCTTGGCAAGACGCTGGTCGAGGTCCTCAAGGGCTGAAACCGGCTGGCGCCAGACGCCTGATGAAGAAGAACTATCGATTGGGGCGGGCGCCGCCCCGATCAATCCCCGGGGCCCGATTGGCCTCAACCCAGAGCGTTTCCGGCTCAGAAGGCCCGGCGAGCTCGCACAAAGGGAGACGGAGTCGGTACTCCGGTCACACATATGGCACGTCAAGAACAGGCCAACGACATCTTCGCACTTACCTCGTTCCTCTATGGCGGCAATGCGCACTATATCGAGGAACTGCATGCCCAGTACGAAAAGGACCCGGCATCGGTCGGATCTGAGTGGCAGGAATTTTTCGCCAATCTCAACGATGCCAAGGACGACGTCATCAAGAACGCCAAGGGCGCGTCCTGGGAAAAGCCGAATTGGCCTATCGCCAGCAATGGCGAACTCGTCTCGGCGCTCGACGGCAATTGGGGCGAAGTTGAAAAGCATATCACCGACAAGCTCAAGGCGAAGGCCGCCAACGGCGCCCCAACCAATGGCGCTGCTGCCCCCGTTCTGACCGCCTCGGACAGCGATATCATCCACGCCGCGCGTGATTCCGTGCGCGCCATCATGATGATCCGCGCCTACCGCATGCGCGGCCATCTCCATGCCAAGCTCGATCCGCTCGGCCTCGCCGAGGTCAAGGAAGATTACAACGAGCTTTCGCCGGAGAGCTACGGCTTCTCGCCTGCCGACTACGACCGCAAGATCTTCATCGACAATGTGCTGGGTCTGGAATACGCGACGATCCCGCAGATGCTCGATATCCTCAAGCGCACCTATTGCTCGACGATCGGCGTCGAATTCATGCATATTTCTGATCCTGTCGAGAAGGCATGGATTCAGGAACGCATCGAGGGCCCGGACAAGGGCGTTGCCTTCACCAATGAAGGCAAGAAGGCCATCCTTTCCAAGCTCGTCGAGGCGGAAGGTTTCGAACAGTTCATCGACGTCAAGTACAAGGGCACGAAGCGCTTCGGTCTCGACGGCGGCGAAGCGCTCATTCCGGCGCTCGAGCAGATCGTCAAGCGCGGCGGCTCGATGGGTCTCAAGGAGATCGTCCTCGGCATGGCCCACCGCGGCCGCCTCAACGTGCTCAGCCAGTTCATGGGCAAGCCGCACCGCGCCATCTTCCACGAGTTCAAGGGCGGCTCCTATACACCGGACGACGTCGAAGGTTCGGGCGATGTGAAGTACCACCTCGGCGCTTCCTCCGACCGTGAGTTCGACGGGAACAAGGTGCACCTGTCGTTGACGGCGAATCCGTCGCATCTCGAGATCGTCAATCCGGTCGTCATGGGCAAGGCGCGCGCCAAGCAGGATATCCTTGCCGGACGCGAGCGCGACGAGGTTGTCCCCCTCTCCGAACGCTCCAAGGTGATGCCGCTGCTGCTCCACGGCGATGCGGCCTTCGCTGGCCAGGGCGTCGTTGCGGAATGCCTCGGCCTTTCCGGTCTGCGCGGACACCGCGTTGCCGGTACCGTGCATTTCATCATCAACAACCAGATCGGCTTTACCACCAATCCGCGTTTTTCGCGTTCGTCGCCCTATCCGTCGGACGTTGCTAAGATGATCGAAGCACCGATCTTCCACGTCAACGGCGATGATCCGGAGGCGGTCGTCTACGTTGCCAAGATCGCCACTGAATATCGCATGACCTTCCATAAGCCGGTGGTGATCGACATGTTTTGCTACCGTCGTTTCGGCCACAATGAAGGTGACGAACCGGCGTTCACGCAGCCGATCATGTACAAGAAGATCCGCAGCCAGAAAACGACTGTGCAGCTCTATGCGGCAAAGCTCATCGAGGAAGGCCTGATCACTGAGGCCGACCTGGAGAAGATTCGTGCTACGTGGCGCGAAACGTTGGAGCAGGAGTTCGAATCCGGCCAGGCCTACAAGCCCAACAAGGCAGATTGGCTCGACGGCGCCTGGAGCGGCCTGCGGACGGCGGACAACGCCGATGAACAACGGCGCGGTAAGACCAGCATTCCGGTCAAGACGCTGAAGGAAATCGGCAAGAAGCTTGCCGAAGTTCCGGCCGGGCTCAATGTCCACCGCACGATCCAGCGCTTCCAGGACAACCGCGCCAAGATGATCGAAACCGGCGAAGGTTTCGACTGGGCGACGGCTGAAGCTTTGGCATTCGGCTCGCTCGTCACGGAAGGGCACCCGGTCCGCCTCTCCGGCCAGGACGTCGAGCGCGGCACGTTCAGCCAGCGTCATTCGGTGCTTTACGATCAGGATACCGAGCAACGCTATATTCCGCTCAATAATCTGCAGAAGGGCCAGGCTCTTTACGAAGTCATCAACTCAATGCTTTCCGAAGAGGCGGTCCTTGGTTTCGAGTACGGCTACTCGCTGTCGGATCCACGCGCGCTGACCTTGTGGGAAGCGCAGTTCGGTGACTTTGCCAACGGCGCGCAGGTCGTCTTCGACCAGTTCATATCATCGGGCGAACGCAAGTGGCTGCGCATGTCCGGCCTCGTCTGCCTGCTGCCGCACGGCTATGAAGGCCAGGGTCCCGAGCATTCGTCGGCCCGTCTTGAGCGCTATCTGCAGCTTTGCGCGGAAGACAATATGCAGGTTGCGAACTGTACGACGCCGGCTAACTATTTCCATATCCTGCGCCGCCAGATGAAGCGTGACTTCCGCAAGCCGCTGATCCTGATGACGCCGAAGTCGCTGCTCCGCCATAAGCGGGCGGTCTCTTCGATCGGCGATTTCACCGGCGAATCCTCGTTCCATCGTCTGCTTTGGGATGATGCGCAGCTTCTCAAGGATCAGCCGATCAAGTTGCAGAAGGACTCGAAGATCCGCCGCGTCGTTCTGTGCTCGGGCAAGGTCTACTACGACCTTTACGAAGAGCGCGAGAAGCGTGGTATCGACGATGTCTACCTGCTTCGCGTTGAACAGCTTTACCCGTTCCCGGCCAAGGCGCTCATCACCGAGCTTTCCCGCTTCCGCAACGCCGAAATGGTGTGGTGCCAGGAAGAACCGAAGAACATGGGTGCCTGGGCATTCATCGATCCCTATCTCGAATGGGTCCTTGCACATATCGACGCCAAGCACCAGCGCGTGCGCTACACCGGCCGTCCCGCCGCCGCATCGACGGCAACGGGCCTCATGTCCAAACACCTTGCACAGCTCGAAGCATTCCTTGAAGATGCTTTGGGTTCCTAAGTAACTGACGATCAACGGAAGAGCGAACACATGGCTACCGAAATCCGCGTCCCTACGCTGGGCGAATCCGTTACCGAAGCAACCATTGGCAAATGGTTCAAGAAAGTCGGCGACGCGATTGCCGTTGACGAACCTTTGGTGGAACTTGAGACCGACAAGGTGACGATCGAAGTGCCGGCATCCGCTGCCGGTGCGCTGGCCGAAATCGCCGCCAAGGAAGGTGATACGGTCGAAGTCGGCGCGCTGCTCGGCACGATTGGCGCTGCCGATGGCGCAACTGCCGCCCCTGCTGCCAAGAAGGAAGAGCCGAAGCCCGCGGCTGTCGCCCAGGCGTCGGGTGCCGGTGCTGCCGCCTCCACCGCAGAGGCCGCAGCCAAGACCGCCGAAGTTGCCGGGGAGCCGCCGATTGCCGAACGCCGTCCCAGCGAAATGCCGGCATCTCCGGCCGCCTCGAAGCTGCTCGCTGAAAAAGGCGTTTCGGTTTCGCAGGTCGAAGGCTCGGGCAAACGCGGCCAGGTGCTGAAAGGTGATGTGCTCGATATCGTCGCCAAGGGTGTCCCGGCGCAGCAGCCGGCATCCGAAGCGCCAAAGGCCGTTGCGCGCCCCGCTTCGCCGGCCGACGATGCCTCGCGCGAAGAGCGGGTGAAGATGACCCGCCTGCGCCAGACCATCGCCAAGCGCCTCAAGGATGCGCAGAATAGCGCTGCCATGCTGACCACCTATAACGAGGTGGACATGTCGGCGGTGATGGAACTTCGCAACCGCTATAAGGAGCTGTTCGAGAAGAAGCATGGCGTGAAGCTTGGCTTCATGGGCTTCTTCACCAAGGCGGTGACCCATGCGCTGAAGGAGATCCCGGCGGTCAACGCCGAAATCGACGGCAACGACATCATCTACAAGAACTTCGCCCATGTCGGGGTCGCCGTCGGCACGGACAAGGGCCTCGTCGTTCCAGTTGTACGCAACGCCGACCAGATGTCGATCGCCGAGATCGAAAAAGAAATCGGCCGCCTCGGCAAGGCCGCCCGCGATGGCGCGCTGTCGATGGCCGACATGCAGGGCGGCACCTTCACGATTTCGAACGGTGGCGTCTATGGTTCGCTGATGTCCTCGCCGATCCTCAATGCCCCGCAGTCCGGCATTCTCGGCATGCATAAAATCCAGGAGCGTCCGGTCGTCGTCGGCGGCCAGATCGTTATCCGTCCGATGATGTATCTCGCCTTGAGCTACGATCATCGCATCGTCGATGGCAAGGAGGCGGTCACGTTCCTTGTCCGTGTCAAGGATACGCTCGAGGATCCGGAGCGTCTCGTACTCGACCTTTAGTGCCAATATTCAACCAAGCAGGATCGTCACCGGGCGGTCCTGCGGCCGGAGAATGAGCATGTCGCACTATATTTACGAACTCAATCACGCGACTGGATTGGTGTTCATTGGGCTGGGCATCAAGCTCGCAACGCAGCAGGCGAGCCAGAACTGATGGAGTCACTGAAACGTCTCCGCCATCTGCATCTCGCCGCTGTTCTTGCAGCGAGCCTGCCGCTGCTCGCAACGCCGGCCTTTGCCGCATGCACGCAGGATCGTGCCGTCTATACCGACAAGGACGACGACTATACGCTGACCTTCAAGCGCGTTCCCGATGATGCGGAGGATGCCTCCAACGAGTTTTCGCTCCAGTTGAACGAAACCGACCTTCGGCTTGATGGCGTCGTTGCCTGGACCGAAGAAGTTGCCCGGCCGAATGGGACGATCTCCTATAAATGTCCGCCTGCGAAGGCCGGTGAGGAGCTTGATGCCTGCACCGTTTGGCAGGGCGTCATCTATGCGCTGACCGAGGGGGCCGACGCGGACCTCCTGCCCAAGGCCAAGGAACCTGCGGCGCAGGCTTTGCTGCTGCCGGACCTTACCAGCGCCATGACCCGCTACAATTTCAAGCTCGACAAGCCTGTCGAAGCTTTTCCCTGGGAAGTCTTTCGTTTCAAAGAATGCGTGCCCGAGCAGTAATCGCGCCGGGCGGATCGCGCACATCGTCACAAGAGAAGGATTGAGTTATGGCATATGATGTCGTCGTCATCGGAACGGGTCCGGGTGGCTATGTCTGCGCGATCAAGGCTGCGCAGCTTGGCCTGAAGACCGCGGTGGTCGAGAAGCGCGCCACCTTTGGCGGCACCTGCCTGAATATCGGCTGCATCCCTTCAAAGGCTCTGCTGCATGCATCCGAGGTGTTCCACGAGGCTGGACATTCCCATGCCACGCTCGGCGTCGATGTCGGCACGCTGAAGCTGAACTTGCCGGCCATGCTGGCGCACAAGGATGCGACGGTGGAGGCCAACGTCAACGGCGTCGCGTTCCTGTTCAAGAAGAACAAGATCGATGCCTTCATTGGTACGGGCAAGATCGTCGGCGCCGGCAAAGTTTCGGTGACCGCTGACGACGGCACGGTCCAGGAGATCGAGACGAAGAACATTGTGATAGCCACCGGCTCGGACGTCGCGGGCATTCCCGGTGTAAATGTCGATTTCGACGAAAAAGTCATTGTTTCCTCGACGGGTGCACTCGAGCTTCAGAAAGTCCCCGAAAGCCTGATCGTTGTCGGGGGCGGCGTCATCGGCCTCGAACTTGGATCGGTTTGGAGCCGTCTCGGATCGAAGGTGACTGTCGTCGAATATCTGGACAAGATTCTCGGACCCATGGACGGCGAGGTGTCCAAGCAGTTCCAGCGCATGCTTGAAAAGCAGGGCATTGAGTTCAGGATGGGCGCCAAGGTCACCGGAGTCGAGAAAGCCGGCAAGGGCGCGAAAGTGACCTTCGAACCGGTAAAGGGCGGCGACCCCCAGACGTTGGAGGCCGATGCGGTACTCGTTTCTACTGGCCGCCGGCCCTATACCGACGCGCTCGGTCTGGAAGAGGCTGGGATTGCCACCGAGCGCGGGCGCGTCGCGATCAACGATCATTGGCAGACCAACGTTGCGGGCATCTACGCGATCGGCGATGTCGTCGCCGGACCGATGCTGGCGCACAAGGCCGAGGACGAAGGTATTGCCGTTGCGGAAATCCTCGCAGGGCAGGCCGGCCATGTGAATTATGACGCAATCCCGAGCGTCGTCTATACCCAACCCGAAGTCGCGTCGGTGGGCAAGACCGAGGAAGAATTGAAGGCGGCCGGCATCGACTACAAGGTGGGCAAGTTCCCGTTCACCGCCAACGGACGCGCCCGTGCCATGCTCCATACCGACGGTTTCGTCAAGATTCTGGCTGACAAGGCCAGCGACAAGGTTCTCGGCGTGCACATCCTCGGTTATGGCGCCGGAGAGATGATCCACGAAGCGACCGTGCTCATGGAATTCGGCGGTTCTTCGGAAGATTTGGCACGGACCACTCATGCCCACCCGACCATGTCCGAGGCTGTTCGCGAAGCCGCGCTTGCGACCTTCGCCAAAGCTATTCACATGTGACGGTGCGTTCCAAGGTTACAGAAAAGGCCCGGATATCCGGGCCTTTTTGCATTCATCGTGATACTCAAACTTACTGGGCAGGTGCCGGAGCAGCCGGTGCCGGCGTGGTCGTCGGGGCCGGAGCAGTTTCGGCAGGTGCCGGTGCTGGCGTTGCCGGAGCCATCGCGTTCGGTTCAGGCTTTGCCGGTTCCGGAGCTGTCGTTGTAGCGGGCGCAGTCGGTGCCGGTGCGGTCATCTCGTTGCTACCGCTGTTCAGATAGAAATAGCCGCCAACGATCAGTGCAGCGATTAGAATACCAGCGATAAGAAAACCGCCTGAGCTCGACTTAGCAGTCGCTCTCGGGTTCAAAGGTTCGGTTTCAATCGGCCGTTGCTGCAGGTTCGGATCATAGGTCATTTCGTGTCCTCCATGACGTTTCAGGGCGTCCAATGGAAGGAAAACGGCTGCTTTTCAAATAAGTTCCAAAAAGCGACCCACCTTATGCTGCAATGCACACATGCTCGAGCGATCGCGGTTACTCCGCGCTCACCTGATAGCCCTTGTTTCGCAGCAACGAAACGAGCCCATCCTTGCCCGGAAGGTGGAGGGCGCCCACGGCGATAAAGGCATTACCCTGATCTATTATCGGAGAAGCCCGATCAGCCATGACCCGGTTGCGGGCATTGACCATCGTTTCCTCAAAGGCGGCGTAGCTGCTGCCGCTTTCGATGCCATCGGGCGAGACGGAGCGCATCAGGGGGAAGATCATGCCGATTTCGCCCTTCGTGTATAGGACGGTCATCGTCTCGAAGATGTCGTTCAGTCTTGGGCCGAGAGCGAGCGTTTCCATGAGGCCATCGATATGGAACTGCATCGGCAGCGACGCCATGGCGCCAAGCTGGTCCTTTATCGTCTCGAGCCCCGCAACCTTTTTGCCTGCCGCCTGCGCATCCCGCGCCAGCTTGATGTCGAGAAAGGCGGTTCCGTCCTTGGTGCGGGCGAGCTCGCAAGCCGGCATGGCGAGCATGCTGGTCAGCATCCAGGGCTGCATGCGGTTGACCGCGGCGAGTGTCAGACCGCGTTGCTGAAGCGCCGCCTTGACGGCATCAACCTTGTCTTTCGGTATGAGCTTGTCCAGCGTGGTTGCATCCGTGAACATCATCAGTTCAGGAGTCTCGGCGAGAACTTTAAATTGCGCCTTGGGATCGAGGACTTCATCGGTTTCGATGACGACCGTATCGGCGCCCTGATAGGCAGCCTGCGTTGCGTCCGATAGTTTGAGCACGCGCGGATCGGTAAGATGCATGGTTCCGAAAAGATAGGACGGCCTGATGCCGGGCTTTTCAATCTTCCACAGGAGCCCCGTGCCGTTCTCAGTTGCAGCGGCCTGCTTTTGCAGTGTTTCAAGCTTGGCGGGCTCGGATTTCGCCATTACAGCGATAATATCGTCGCCTCCACAGCTTAAATCGTCCGCATGGGCGCGCGCTGCGCCAAGGGCAACGACGAAGAACGATGCGAGCAAGAGCCAGCTCAGTGCCACCAGCAACTGGAGCAGGCGATCTGCTATACGGTCGAATATGACGGAGATATCCAGATTATCCATGCCGGACTTTTACCAATGGGCCTGCCGAGAAAGTGTTAATCTCTACCTGCAAATTGTCTCGAATATGAATTGCCCCGACATTTCAAGCGCGCGGATGCGCCTTTTCGTAGATTTCCAGGAGTCGCTCGCTGTCGACACCGGTATAGACCTGGGTCGTCGAAAGGCTGGCGTGGCCGAGGAGTTCCTGAATGGTGCGCAGATCGCCGCCGCGCCCGAGAAGATGCGTTGCAAAGGAGTGGCGAAGTGCGTGCGGGGTCGCCGTATCGGGCAGCCCAAGCGCACTGCGCATTTTCTGCATGTCGCGCTGAATGATCGCGGGATGCAGCTCACCCCCGCGCGCACCCCGGAACAGCGGCGTTCCTTCCGCTAGGTCATAGGGGCAGAGCTTGCGATACTCGGCGACAGAGCGATGCACGATGGGAAGCAACGGCACCATGCGGGTCTTGCCGCCCTTGCCGGTGATAGGAATGGAACGCGCATCGGGATCGGTGAGCGCCCCGCCGTCAAGGCCGAGCGCTTCCGAGATGCGCAGGCCGCATCCATAAAGCAGCGTCAGTACTGCGGCGTTGCGCGCCGCAATCCAGGGTTCTTCGTTGAGCTGTTCGCCTTTTTCCACAACCCGCCGTGCATCGATCATGGTCAGCGGCTTTGGCAGGGATTTTGGCTGGCGGGGCGAACGGATGGCGATGGATGCGGCGGCATTGGCCATGCCCTGCTTTTCCAGAAAGCGCAGAAACGAGCGTATGCCGGCAAGCCCGCGCCCGAGCGTGCGGGCGCCTGCGCCATCGTTGCGCCGCCTTGCAAGGAAGGAGCGGAGGTCGACAATCCGCAACGTCGCAACATCCTTCAGCGCCGGCGGCTCGCCGAGATGTCCCGTCAGGAACTGGAAGAACTGGCGCGTATCGCGCTCATAGGCATCGAGCGTATTGGCGGCGAGCCGGCGTGTGTTCTTCAATGATTTCAGCCAGTTCTCGCGGGCGTCCACGAGATCCGGCCGGGCGGAGACAAGAAACTCGGCCGGCTTCGGTACTGCGCCCATTGCATCGCTCCTTTTAACCATCGCCGCGACAGTGCCACAGGAGTCCTTTCCGGTTCGTTTCTGGTTTTGCTTGGCGTTTCGCCGTAGAAAGGTTAATCCAAAAACTCGAAACTTCAGTACGGAACATCATGGCAAAGTTGAAAGATCCGGTGCAACTGGCAGTGATCGGCGCTGCACACGGCACACGAGGCGAACTCAGGGTGAAAACATTCACCGGCGATCCCATGGCGCTTGGCGATTACGGCATGCTTTACGACGAAACCGGCCGGCCCTTCGAAGTTCTCGATATCCGTCCGGCGAAAACCGTTGTCGTCGTGCGCTTTCGCGGCGTGAACGACCGCAACATGGCGGAAGCGCTTAACGGCACGACGCTGTTCATCGACCGTTCGCAATTGCCGCAGGACCTTGATGAAGATGAGTATTACCATTCCGATCTGATTGGACTTGATGCTGTAGACGCCGACGGCAACACGTTCGGCAAGGTGTCCGCCATGTTCGATTTCGGCGGCGGCGATCTCCTCGAACTGACCATGCAGGGCAAGCGCCCGATGCTTATTCCGTTCACGCAGGCAGCCGTGCCGAGCGTGGACGTGAAGGCGGGGCATGTCGTCATCGATCCCGTGGCCGCCGGTCTTATCCCCGACGCCGACGAGGCCGAAGAGCGGCGGCGGCAACTCGGGGGAGAATCCGGGGGAAACACCAAGCCATGAGCAGGGAGGGGTTCCGCGCCACGGTCCTGACGCTTTATCCCGAAATGTTTCCGGGCCCGCTCGGCATCTCGCTTGCCGGCAAAGCGCTGAACGAAGGAGCATGGTCGCTCGAAACGGTGCAAATTCGCGACTTTGCCACCGACAAGCACCGGATGGTCGACGATACGCCGGCGGGCGGCGGCGCAGGCATGGTCATGAAGCCTGATGTCCTCGGGCGCGCGGTCGATCACGTGGCCGATGGCCGGCCGAAACTTTTCATGAGCCCGCGCGGCAAGCCGCTCACGCAAGAGCGTGTGCGCCAGCTTGCCGACGGCCCGGGTGCCATTATCCTGTGCGGGCGCTTCGAGGGCGTGGACGAGAGACTGATCGAAGCGCGGCAGTTCGAGGAGGTCTCGATTGGCGACTACATTCTTTCTGGCGGCGAAACCGCTGCGATCGTCGTTCTCGATGCCATCGTAAGGCTTCTGCCCGGGGTGATGGGCAATGCGCTGTCAGGTGAGACTGAAAGTTTCGAGACGGGATTGCTTGAGCATCCGCATTATACCAAGCCTCAGGAATGGGAGGGGATTCGTATCCCCGATGTTCTCCTTTCCGGCAACCATGGGGCGATCGAGAAGTGGCGGCGTGCCGAAGCCGAGCGTTTGACGCGAGAGCGGCGGCAAGACCTCTGGGATGCCCATGGCAAACGGACGAAGCGATAGCTGGGCAAAAAGATTGACGCACGGAGGTGACAAACCGGCTTTAATGGTGTATCTGCCCGCCAACTCCGGAAAAATCCGGGTCCATTAATCAATGAATGGTGAATTCGCTCCTGCCTCCCTTGAGGCATAGAAACGCGGCCAAATGTGCTGCGTGCCAAGTGCCGAGCGCTCTGACTGTTCGAGAAGAACGTAAAGGATGAAGACGATGGATATTATTCGTCAGCTCGACGCAGAGCAGAAGGCAAAGATCGAAGCCAAGCGCACCCTTCCGGATTTCAAGCCGGGCGACACGGTCCGCGTCAACGTACGCGTTACCGAAGGTACGCGTACCCGCGTCCAGGCCTATGAAGGCGTATGCATCGCCCGCAGCGGCGCTGGCCTCAACGAGAACTTTACGGTTCGCAAGATTTCCTACGGCGAAGGCGTCGAACGCGTTTTCCCGATCTATTCCCCGTTGGTCGAGGGCGTCGAGCTCGTTCGCCGCGGCAAGGTTCGCCGCGCCAAGCTCTACTACCTGCGTGGCCTGACTGGTAAGGCTGCCCGCATTGCCGAGAAGAAGGACAACCGCAAGGGCAAGACCGCGGTTCCGGCTACCGGCACTGCCGAGACCGTTTCGGAAGCTACTGTCGCCAAGGCACCGGCGGCCGAATAAGCGCAGGCTCCATGGATTTGAACAAGGCGGTCTTCGGGCCGCCTTTTTCATTTTCGGAGTAATTTTGTCCCCGTTCACAACTGACGGTAGTATTGCGACCCTTGCGGGATTGACGGCTCATCGCCAAGGTGAAATCTGTTTCGCTTCAGACGAATGAGGGGCTGAGATAATGTTGCGATCCGTTTTGATAGCTGGGCTTATGCTCGCCGCGCTGCCGTTTTCCGCTTTTGCAGCAGACCTGCCTGACCTTGGCGGCAAGAAGGTTGCCGTCGTTACCGAGAACGCCTACCCGCCTCTGCAGTTCGTTGATCCCAAGACCGGCAAGCCGATTGGTTGGGAATATGACGCCATGAACGAGATCGCCAAGCGGCTCAACTTCCAGGTCGAATATCTCAATACGAGTTGGGACGCGATGATCCAGGCGGTGTCCGACAACCAGTATCAGATCGGCATGGATGGCATCACAATCAATGACGAGCGCAAGCAGAAGATCGACTTCTCAGAACCCTATATGCGATCCGAGCAATTCATGCTCGTGCGCAGCGACGAGAAACGCTTCACCGATCCGAAGAGCTTTGCTGAGGTCAAGGACACGCTGGTCGGATCGCAGCCGGGAACGACCAACTTCTACGTCGCTGTCTATAATGTGCTTGACGGCAATGAGCAGAATCCGCGCATCAAGCTCTTCGAGACATTCGGCGCGACAATCGAAGCGTTGAAGACGGGTGACGTCGACCTCGTCCTGACCGACAGCACTGCGGGCAAAGGCTACGTCGATGCGTCCGGCGGCAAGCTGAAGCTGATCGGCGGGCCACTTGGTGCCGAGGATTTCGGCTTCATATTTCCCAAGGGGTCGGACCTGAAAGCGCCCGTCGATGCGGCAATTGCGGCGCTCAAGGCCGACGGCACATTCGAAGCGCTCAACCAGAAATGGTTCCTCGACTACAAGCTCGGGCAGTGACAAGCGCCAGACCTTCACGCGCAGTCAAGCCGGACTTCCCATGGTGGCTGGTTGTTGCCGGAACGATTGCCATCGCGCTCGGCATCGCCATTCTCGTCAGCCCGATTTACGGGCAAGTCTTCGCGACCGTGTCGCAAGGCATCTGGATCACGGTCTGGGTGTCGCTTCTCGCATTTTGCCTCGCTTCCGTGCTCGGTCTGGCACTCGCGGTCATGAGCCTGTCGGACCATATCGCAATAAGGCAAGCTGCGCGCTTTTACGTCGAGGTCGTGCGCGGCGTGCCGCTTCTTGTGCTGCTGTTCTATATAGCTTTTGTCGGGGCTCCGGCGCTGGTTGCGCTGTGGAACTTTCTTTCTCAACCGCTGCAAAATGCTGGCCTGATCGAACCCGCCCTGGTGCGGGATTTTTCCTTGCTTTGGCGCGCGATCATTGCGTTGATGCTCGCCTATGCAGCGTTTCTTGCCGAGATATTCCGGGCAGGCATCCAGGCGGTCGACAAGGGACAGATAGAGGCAGCCAAGGCGCTCGGTCTCACACGGTTGCAGCGTTTCCGGCTGATCGTCATGCCACAGGCCATCCGTACGATCCTGCCACCTTACGGCAATGATTTTATCTCGATGGTGAAGGATTCGTCGCTGGTCTCGGTGCTGGGCGTGGTCGACGTTACGCAGATGGGAAAAGTCTATGCCTCCGGTTCATTCCGCTTTTTTGAAACCTATTCAGTCGTTGCCTATATCTATCTTCTCCTGACTATCAGCCTGTCCCTTGCATTGCGATGGATCGAACGAAGACTGGGGCGGTCCGACCGTCGCTAAACCTGCGCGAAGAGCGGCGCATTGTCGCCGGAATATTACTTTTCTCGCTTGTTTCTTGACGTAACTGGACCTCAAGTGCATATGTCCACGAAATAATTGAAAAGCACAAAACCGTGCCGAGGATAGAACTATGACTGCGCCACGCACACTTTATGACAAGATTTGGGATGACCATCTGGTCGATCAGCAGGAAGACGGCACATGCCTCCTCTATATTGATCGCCATCTTGTCCATGAAGTGACAAGCCCGCAGGCTTTCGAAGGTCTTCGCCTGACCGGGCGCAAGGTGCGCCATCCGGAAAAGACGCTTGCCGTGGTCGACCACAATGTTCCGACCTCGCCCGACCGGGTGAAGGGCATCAAGAACGAAGAAAGCCGCATCCAGGTTGAGGCGCTTGCCAAGAACGCTGCGGATTTCGGCGTCGAATATTATTCGGAGAAGGATATTCGCCAGGGCATCGTCCACATCATCGGGCCCGAGCAGGGCTTTACCCTGCCCGGCATGACGATCGTTTGCGGCGATAGCCACACCTCCACCCATGGCGCCTTCGGGGCGCTCGCCCATGGCATCGGCACGTCCGAGGTCGAGCACGTGCTCGCCACGCAGACGCTGATCCAGTCAAAGGCCAAGAACATGTTGGTGCGCGTCGACGGCAAGCTGCCGCAAGGGGTCACCGCCAAGGACATCATCCTCGCCATCATCGGCGAGATCGGCACGGCCGGTGGCACCGGTTACGTTATCGAATATGCTGGCGAGGCGATCCGCGACCTGTCCATGGAAGGCCGCATGACGATCTGCAACATGTCGATCGAAGGCGGAGCCCGCGCCGGACTCATAGCGCCAGATGAAACCACTTTCGCCTATGTCAAGGACAAGCCGCGCGCGCCGAAGGGCCAGGCCTGGGACATGGCGATCGACTATTGGAAGACGCTCCACACCGACGAGGGTGCGCATTTCGACAAGGTTGTCGTGCTCAATGCAGCGGAACTTCCGCCCATCGTTTCCTGGGGTTCGTCGCCGGAAGACGTCGTCTCCGTCACAGGCACCGTGCCCAATCCGGACGACATCGCCGACGAGACGAAGCGCAGTTCGAAGTGGCGCGCGCTCGACTATATGGGCCTGAAGCCCGGAACGCCGATCACCGACATCAAGCTCGACCGCGTCTTCATCGGGTCATGCACTAATGGCCGCATCGAAGATCTGCGCGCTGTCGCCAAGGTCGTTGAAGGCCGCAAGGTCAGCGAGCACGTCGATGCCATGATCGTTCCGGGCTCGGGCATCGTCAAGCAGCAGGCGGAAGCCGAGGGCCTCGACAAGATCTTCAAGGAAGCCGGGTTCGATTGGCGTGAGCCGGGTTGCTCCATGTGCCTTGCCATGAATGACGACCGCCTGAAGCCGGGCGAACGTTGCGCTTCCACGTCGAACCGCAATTTCGAGGGCCGGCAGGGCTTCAAGGGCCGCACGCACCTTGTTTCTCCGGCAATGGCCGCAGCGGCGGCGATCGCCGGTCACTTCATCGACATCCGCGATTGGAAATAATCGCTGTTGACCTCCCCTCCGGGGAGGGTGCTACTGTTTGTCGGCAGCGCCTTTCGGCTTTGAAGCTCAGCCCCGCCCGCGATAGGGCTGAACGCCCTGGTCAGGCAGCCAAAGCCCCTCGGGAGCCGGCCCCGATTGCCAGAACACATCGATCGGAATCCCGCCGCGCGGATACCAGTAGCCGCCGATGCGCAGCCATTGTGGCTTGATGGCGTCGACGATGCGCTTGCCGATGCCCACCGTGCAATCTTCGTGGAACGCGCCGTGGTTGCGGAAGCTGAACAGGAAGAGCTTGAGCGACTTCGATTCCAGCAAGAACTCACCCGGCGCATAATCGATCATCAGATGGCCGAAGTCGGGCTGGCCGGTAACCGGGCAGAGCGACGTGAACTCCGGGCAGGTGAAGCGCGCAAGAAACAGCGTTCCGGCCTGTGGGTTGGGGACGGCATCAAGCACGGCTTCATCCGGATGCTGCGGAATCCTGACGTCCTTGCCGAGCATTGTTGCCTCATCTGCATAGTGGCTCATGCTGCTGCCTTTTTTGTCTCGAACTCGGCATTGTAATCGCCCTCACCGCGACTGTCGCGGTACCTGCCGAGTGCTGCGGGGGATTTGACCACGCAGAGGTCGGTGATCGGTTCACGCTTCGGATCCAGGAAACTGTGGCCTTGCAGCCGCTGGTTCGCGTGGCCGTCGGGAAAGGAATGGGGCAAACGGTGCGCCGCTTCAAAGTGAAGTCGATGAGAATTCGCATGTTGTCCTCGGTCAGCTCTGGCGCAATACAGGCGCCCGCCAAGGCTTGTCTCTAGGGCAAGCCGATCAATTTATGTGTCTGCGTGCTCAGCCGCCAAAGCGGATAGGCGAGGCAATAGGCCGCTGCAGATGCACATACGCGGCGGTTTGCGCCCGATCACCGATGAGGTCAAGAGGTTCAGATGGAAATGCTCGAAGGAAAGCGTCGTAAAGCGCGAGCGGGTGACCTCGCCCTGTTTCTGCGGATAGACAAGTTTGAGCTCGTTGCCGCGGGTCTGGATCAGCTTCAGCGAAACGCCAATCCAGTCGAGCCCTTCAGGCGGCGGGGAGGCTACTCGCAGCCCGGGTGCGCGATAACGGGCGTCTCGTTCCAATCGAGGCCATACATATAGCCGCGTCCCTGGATGACGAGCGGACTGTCGCAGCCCGTATTGGGAGGGGGAACGGTTCCAACCACGCGCGGATCGCTGACAGGCGAGATCACCGCCGGACCCTTGCCACGCTTATAGACCGGAACCTCTCGCCGGATGTCCCGGCCAAGCGTATCGGACTTTGCCGCAGAAGCGCCGACAAAGATGATCTTTGGTCCGCCCTCTTCGTGCAGGACGACGTTGCCGTACTCGTCGCCAGAGGCGTTGCTGGCATTGTTGCCGTTCGCGGTCGCAAGTTGCGGAACCAGCAACAGCGCGAGCGCAACGGATGCAACTGACGATTTCAACAACACACTTTGCGTCAAGCACATTTGTCATCCCTCATCGGCTAGCTTGCTTGATCGCAGCATTAATCTTTTATTAACAATTGTCATCTGCCCATCGCTAATCAAATCGATTTTCATCCGCGCTGCTGGTTGACGGGCCCGGCAAATCAACCAATCCTTGGCGCCAACAAACCGGCTCGACCGGTGCGATCCAAGGGATGGAAGCCGAGATGACAAAGAAGACCACGGACGAGCACGCAATCGACATTTCGCAGCTCCATCTTAGCCATGCCCATGAGTTCGCGCCCCTGCTCGCCAGCTACGCGCAAGCATTGAAGCGCGGCGCACCGCGCCGCCCCGACGATTACTACGCCGAAAACCTGTTGCGCGACCGCGCCGCCGAGATCGCGGGTGCCCGCCTCGATGGTCAACTCGTGGGCTTTGTCATCTTCTACGATCTGCCGGAACCGGTTTCAGGCATGCGCGCCGGCCAGGTCGATCATATCTACGTGCATCACGATCACCGCGGCAAAGGCATCGCCAAGGCGCTGATCGATGTCCTCGCCGACAAGGCCGAGGAGCGCGGCTGGACCAAGCTGTCGCTCAATGCGCCGCGCATTCCAGAGGACGGTCGCAAGCTCTACGAGCAAGTCGCGGCGCCGGCCGACTGGACAAGCTTCATCATACGCTTTGGCAATCAATAGAGTGTCCGCAACGAACGGTTGTTTTGCGGTGTGACACGTCGCGCGCGAGACAGGCTGCGTCGCCACCAAAATAGCCGCGCAGTGCCTTCGGGACGGCGTCAGGGATATGAACTGGAGAGACTCATTCAAGTATTTTTTGCAGTGAACAATAATGGCGTTCCTATCAGTGACGGAGCCATTTTGCCGGTTTAAACGATTGAATTTTATGAATAAACCATAAGTGCTTGCTATTGGCGCCATTTCGCAGCATGAGGGTGCGGAAAGGGCTTTGACGCAGTGCAAAAACCGGATTAAAACCCTTCTAAATTGCCTCTCGCAGCCTTTCGGCCCTGCCCGCCATTCGAGGTGAGGCGCTCAATTTGGAAACGCCATGAGCAAGTCATCAATACATGCAAACCGGCCCCTTTCGCCGCATTTGCAAATCTACAAGCCAATCCCAACCATGGTCATGTCGATCGTCCACCGCGTTACCGGTGCGGCGCTTTATGTCGGCACGTTGCTGGTTGCCTGGTGGTTGATCGCGGCTGCGATCGGCGAAGACTACTTCAACTTTGTCAATGCGATTTACGGCTCGTGGCTCGGTCTTCTGGTTCTGCTCGGCTACACCTGGGCGCTCCTTCATCACATGATCGGCGGCATCCGCCACCTGATTTGGGATACGGGACGCGGCCTCGAAAAAGAAACCACCACCAAGATGGCCTGGGCTTCGCTCATTCTTTCGGTCACGCTGACGATCCTCGTCTGGATCGCCGCATTCACAATAGCCTAGAACAAGGAGGCGGAACGATGGGCGACATGCGCACGCCGCTCGGCAAGGTTCGCGGATTGGGTTCCGCCAGGGAAGGCACCGAACACTTCTGGCGCCAACGGCTGACGGCCGTTGCCAACGTGCCCCTGCTTCTGTTTTTTATCGGACTGATCCTCTCCCTGCACGGAGCCAGCTATGCGGAGACCAAAGCCGCGCTTTCCCATCCGCTGACGGCATTGGTCCTGTTGATGGTGATCATTTCCGCCCTATATCACATGCGACTCGGCATGCAGGTGATCATTGAAGATTACGTCCATGGCGAAGGGTCGAAGATCGTCCTTTTGATGCTCAACACCTTCTTCACGCTGGTGGTTGGCGTCGTCAGCATCTTTGCCATCCTCAAGCTGAGCTTTGGAGGCTGAGCCACATTATGGCAGCTACAGAAAATACGGCCGGCAAGGCCTACACATTCGTTGACCACAAGTTCGACGTGGTCGTGGTCGGAGCAGGCGGCGCCGGCTTGCGCGCAACGCTTGGCATGGCCGAGCAGGGCCTCAAGACGGCATGCATCACCAAAGTCTTCCCCACCCGCTCGCATACGGTCGCGGCGCAAGGCGGCATCGCCGCCTCGCTCAGCAATATGGGCCCGGATTCCTGGCAGTGGCATATGTATGACACGGTCAAGGGCTCGGACTGGCTCGGCGACACCGATGCCATGGAATATCTGGCGCGGGAAGCGCCGGCGGCCGTCTACGAACTCGAGCATTATGGCGTGCCGTTCTCGCGAACCGAGGAAGGCAAGATCTATCAGCGTCCGTTTGGCGGTCACATGATGAACTATGGCGACGGGCCTCCGGTGCAGCGCACCTGCGCCGCAGCTGACCGTACGGGCCACGCCATCCTGCATACGCTCTACGGCCAGTCCCTGCGCAACAATGCGCAGTTCTTCATCGAATATTTCGCACTCGATCTTATTCAGGATGAAGAGGGCACCATTACCGGCGTCGTCGCCTGGAATCTCGATGACGGCACGATCCATCGCTTCGCCGCGAAGATGGTGGTGATGGCGACGGGCGGCTACGGCCGGTCCTATTTCTCCGCAACCTCCGCCCACACCTGCACCGGCGATGGGGGCGGCATGGTGGCACGTGCCGGCCTGCCCTTGCAGGACATGGAGTTCGTTCAGTTCCATCCGACCGGCATTTATGGCGCCGGCTGCCTAATCACCGAGGGAGCGCGCGGTGAGGGCGGCTATCTCGTCAATTCGGAAGGCGAGCGGTTCATGGAGCGCTATGCCCCATCCGCCAAGGATCTGGCGTCACGCGATGTGGTTTCGCGTTGCATGACGCTTGAAATCCGCGAGGGTCGCGGTGTCGGCAAGAACAAGGATCATATCTTCCTGCATCTCGACCATCTTGATCCGGCCGTCCTGCATGAGCGGCTGCCCGGCATTTCGGAATCGGCCAAGATTTTTGCCGGCGTCGATCTGACACGCGAGCCGATCCCGGTCTTGCCGACGGTCCACTACAATATGGGCGGCATTCCGACCAATTATTGGGGTGAAGCACTGAACCCGACCGCAGCAGATCCCGACCGTATCCAGCCTGGTCTGATGGCGGTGGGCGAGGCGGGTTGCGCTTCGGTACACGGAGCCAATCGCCTTGGCTCCAACTCGCTGATCGACCTTGTCGTCTTCGGTCGCGCGGCGGCGATCCGCGCCGGCGAGGTAATCGACCGCAATGCCAAGGTGCCGGACATCAACGGCGCCTCCGTCGACAGGATCATGGATCGGTTCGATCGCCTGCGCCACGCCAGCGGCGGAACGCCGACAGCGGTGCTGCGCGAGAAGATGCAGCGCACCATGCAGGAAGACGCTGCCGTATTCCGGACGTCCGAATCGCTGAAGTCCGGTGTGGAACGCATGGAAAAGATTTGGAGCGAGCTACCGAACATCAAGGTGACCGACCGTTCGATGATCTGGAACTCGGATCTCGTCGAAACGCTCGAACTTGAAAACCTGATGGCAAATGCCCTGACAACCGTGGTTGCCGCCGAGGCGCGCAAGGAAAGCCGGGGTGCCCACGCGCACGAGGATTTCCCCAGTCGCGATGACGTCAACTGGCGCAAGCACAGCCTTGCCTGGCTGGCTCCGGATGGCAAGGTCACGCTCGGCTACCGCCCGGTCCATCTCGACCCGCTGGTCCGGGAAGAGGATGGGGGCATCAGCCTCGCCAAGATCGCGCCCAAGGCGCGCGTTTACTGAGCAAGGGAAAGGCTTTAGGGCATCATGGTTGAACTTGCACTTCCCAAGAACTCGCAGATGCGTCCGGGCAAGACCTGGGACAGGCCGCAGGGCGCCAACAATCTGCGTGAGTATCGTATCTATCGCTGGTCGCCGGATGATGGTGAAAACCCGCGTATCGATACCTACTATGTCGATCTCGACGATTGCGGGCCTATGGTTCTCGACGGACTGCTGTGGATCAAGAACAAGATCGATCCGACGCTGACACTCCGCCGCTCCTGCCGCGAAGGCATTTGCGGCTCCTGCGCGATGAATATCGATGGCACCAATACGCTCGCCTGCACCAAGGGCATGGACGAGATCAAGGGACCGGTAAAAATCTATCCGCTGCCGCATCTGCCGGTGGTGAAGGATCTGGTGCCGGATCTTTCCAACTTCTATGCACAGCATCGTTCGATAGAACCCTGGCTCAAGACGGTCTCGCCGGAACCCGCCAAGGAATGGCTGCAGAGCCACGAGGACCGTGCCAAGCTGGACGGCCTCTATGAGTGCATCTTGTGTGCCTGCTGCTCGACATCGTGCCCCAGCTATTGGTGGAACGGCGACCGTTATCTTGGACCGGCCGTGCTGCTGCAGGCCTATCGCTGGCTCATCGACAGCCGTGATGAGGCGACGGGCGAGCGCCTCGACAACCTCGAGGACCCGTTCCGGCTCTATCGCTGCCACACGATCATGAATTGCGCGCAGACTTGTCCGAAGGGGCTAAACCCCGCAAAGGCCATCGCCGAAATCAAGAAGATGATGGTGGAACGCCGGATCTGAGGCTACTGCCGTTGAACCTAGAGAAACGGGCGCCCTGAGCGCCCGTTTCATTATTGCATGGGTTGATATTATCCCAGCTTGGCGTCCAGCGTTACTTCGATCGCACCGAGCGCCTTCGAAAGCGGGCAGGTCGCCTTTGCCTGTGCGGCGAGCTTGGCGAAGGTCGCATCATCAATACCCGGAACTGTTCCGACGAGGGTAAGAGCGCTCTTGGTGATCTCGAAGCCGCCGCCGGCGGCAGGACTGATTGTCACCTTGGCCTTGGCGTCGAGGTTCTCGGCCGGCGTGCCGTTCTCGGCGAGGAAATGGGACAATTGCATTGCAAAGCACCCGGCATGCGCCGCTGCCAGCAATTCCTCCGGGTTGGTGCCGGACGTGCCGCTTTCGTCCTGAAAACGCGCCTTGAAATTATAGGGCAGGCTCTTGAGCGCACCGCTTTGTGTGTCGAGTGTGCCTGAACCTTCCGTGAGAGTTCCCTTCCAGATTGCGGTTGCCTGTCTGTCCATTGGTATCTCCCTGATTTGATCTGGAGTGATATCGAAAAGCGCTCCGCGCAAACGGCACGGTGTTTCCATCATAACCACCGCCCGGCATTATTCCATCGACTAATTTACCCAGCGCCTGCCTTGACGTAGAGATTGCCAATTTGCGCGGGATTTTTGGATCATGCATATTGTTCTGCTTGTGCTCGGGTTGCTGGGCGGCGGGGTTTTCTGGTGGTACAGGCTCATGTTCCTGGGCAGGGCGGCAAGCGACATCGCCGACGAGGCCGGGCGGATTAGGGGACATTTCCGGCGCCGAAAAATCAGGATGCAGGCGGAAAATTCGCCGATCACTGCAATCAACGATCCGGTACACGCTGCCGCTACGATAATTCTAGCTATTATCTCGGAAGACGAGATGATCGACGATCGGCATACCGGTGCGGTCAGAAAAGTCCTGCTCAAGGTCACAAATTCCCTGCAGGTTGACGAAGCGGTCATCTATGCCCGATGGGCATGCGACCAGATCGGCGATACAGTCACGGTGATTGAGAAAACCACGCCTTTCATCAATCAAAGATTGAGCGAAGTGGAAAAGTGCGAATTGCTTGATATGCTGGAAGCGACCGCTGCGGCCGTGCCTCCCACACAGCACTACAAGCAGCGGGTCAGAAAGCTCAGGCAAAGGCTTGGCTTTCAAGTCAACTGATCAACGACACCGAACAGGAAAACCCCGTGAAACTGAAAAAGCTTGGCCGGACGGATATAGACGTCACGGAAATTTGCCTCGGCACCATGACCTGGGGCGTGCAGAACACCGAAGAAGACGCACATCGACAGATCGACTATGCGCTCGATAACGGGATCAATTTCATGGATACGGCGGAGGTCTACGCCATACCGGCGAGCCCCGCGACCTATGGCAAGACCGAGACCTATATCGGCACATGGTTCAAGAAGACCGGCAAGCGCGACAAGTTCGTCCTCGCCACGAAGATCTCCGGCGGCGGCAATGGCTGGATCCGCGATGGTGCCAAACCGAGCCGGCGTTCGGTCCACGAAGCCGTAGAAGACAGCCTCCGGCGCCTGCAGACCGATTACATCGATCTCTATCAAGTGCATTACGCCGCCCGCGGCCACTATCATTTCGGCAATGGCTGGCACTATGCGCCGCACACGCAGAACAAGGCCGAGGTGCCCGTCCAGATCGAGGATGCGCTGCAGGGCCTCGACGATATGGTCAAGGAGGGCAAGATCCGCCAAATCGGTCTTTCCAACGAAACCGCTTGGGGCATTGGCCAGTGGCTCAAGCTTTCCGAAAGGGAGAACCTGCCGCGCGTCGCCTCGGTCCAGAACGAATATGGCTTGCTGCAGCGCGCTTTCGATCTCGACCTTGCCGAACTCAGCCATCATGAAGACGTTGGCCTGCTCGCCTATTCCTCGCTGGCGTCCGGCGTTCTCACCGGCAAGTATCTCGGCGGCAAGGTGCCTGACGGGACCCGCGGCTCGATCCAGCCGGGCGGCCTGTGGCGTAACAATGAGCATTCGGCGCCGGCGGTGCGAGCCTATATCGATCTCGCGCACAAGCACGGTATCGATGTGGCGCAGCTAGGCATCGCCTTTGCCCTCACCCGGCCATTCATGAACTCCGTCATAATTGGCGCGACGACGATGGAGCAGTTGAAGGTCGATATCGGTGCGGCAGACCTAACGCTCTCGCCGGAGATCCTGACGGAGATCGAAACTATTCATCGTCGCTTTCCGCGGCCGCTCTGATTTCTGCCCGGAATGTGCGCGGCCTGTGCCGCGCACAATCATTAAATCGCCTGCCCCTGCAACAGCTTTGGCGCCGAGGTCGAGAGGCCGGCAGCTTGGCGAATGAAGAAGCCCTTGAGGCGCGGCATGCGTTCGACAAGGCCGAGGCCAAAATCGCGCAAGGCGCGCACCGGCAAATTGTCATTCGAGAACAGCCGGTTCAGCACGTCGGTGGTGACCCCCATCTGCACCGTGTCGAAGCGTCGCCACGTCTGGTAGCGCTCGAGCACGGCCACCGAGCCGATGTCGAGCCCCAGCCGGTCCGCATCCACAATCGTTTCGGCCAGCGCTGCCGCGTCCTTGAAGCCGAGGTTGAGCCCCTGTCCGGCGATCGGGTGGATGCCATGCGCCGCATCGCCGGCGAGGGCGAAACGCGGCTTGACGAAATCGCGCGCCAAGGTCAGACCGAGCGGGAAGGCCTTGCGCCCACCTTCAACATGGAGTTCGCCAAGTTTGAGCCCGAAACGCTGCTCGAGTTCTGCTTCGAAAAGGAAATCATCCTCCTGGATAAGGCGCTCGGCATCTGCCGTCCGTTCGGTCCAGACCAGAGACGAACGGTTGCCCTTGAGCGGCAAGATTGCGAATGGACCGGCGGGCAGGAAATGTTCTTCAGCGCGGCCGTGGTGCGGGCGTTCGTGGCTAACGGTGCAGACTATGCCGGACTGGCCGTATTCCCAATTGACCGTCTTGATGCCCGCCATGTCGCGCAGCCGCGACCTGACCCCATCAGCGGCAATCAACAGCCTCGTATCGAGGGTATTGTCACCGGAATGACGGACGGTGAGATATGCCTCGCCATGCTCGAATCCTTCGACTGGCGCTCCTTCGATAAAAGTAACGCCAAGCGCTTCGGCCTTCTTGCGCAACGACGCATTGAGGATGCGATTTTCAACCATATGAGCGAAAGGCTCGCCGGGCTCCACCTCGCCATTGAATGTGAGGAATACCGGGCGCACGGGGTCAGATGTGCGCGAATCGGTGACGATCATCTCGGTGATAGGCTGTGCCTCTGGAAGTATCTCGTCCCAGCAGCCAAGCCTGTCGAGCATGCGGCTCGCCGCGGCTGCAATAGCCGAGGCACGCGTATCATTGCGCCAGACACCCTTGGGCGCCGCGTCGATGACAGTGACGCCAAGATGAGCGGCAGAAGATTTGAGGGCGACTGCAGTGGCAAGGCCGACATAGCCTGCACCGGCTATGATAATATCGGTGGTACGTTGCGCCATGTTTGCCTCCTCTTGCCGCCACTGCAAACGCTTGACTTGTCGGTCCGTTCCTGTTGCAAGCGTCAGGTAAAACGCCTCGTAGGGAGATGACCGTCCATGTCCAAAGCCATGAAAGAGCTTTTGTCCATACTCGACCTTGAGACGCTTGAACACAACCTGTTTCGAGGTCGCAGTCCGCAGGTCGGCTGGCAGCGCGTCTTCGGCGGACAGGTCATCGGCCAGGCGCTGGTCGCTGCGCAGCGGACAGTCGATTCTTCGCGCCACGTTCATTCCCTTCACGGGTATTTCATGCGCGCTGGCGACCCGAAAGTGCCCATCATCTATGAAGTCGATCGCATACGCGATGGTTCCAGCTTCACGACCAGGCGCGTGGTCGCAATACAGCATGGGCATGCGATCTTTTCGCTCGAAGCCTCCTTCCAGATCGAAGAGGGCGGCCTGGAGCATCAGGTTCCACGTCCGCTCGATATTACACCGCCGGAGCAATTGATCAGCGACAAGGATCTGAAGGAACAGTACCTGCAGAATGCTCCTGAAAACATTCGCAGATATTGGGAGCAGGATCGTCCCATTGAATTGAAGCCGTTGTCGCTGACGCATTATTTCTCGCGCGAGAAATTGCCGCCGGAGCAAAACGTATGGATCAAGACGACGGGCCCCGTGCCGGCCGACCGGGCAGTGCAGGCAGCCGTCCTCGCCTATCTTTCCGACATGACCCTGCTCGATACATCGCTTTACGCGCATGGGCGCTCGATATTCGACCGCGACCTTCAGGTCGCGAGCCTTGATCACGCCATGTGGTTCCACCGCCCCTGCAACTTCGACGACTGGCTGCTTTATACGGCAGACAGCCCTAGCGCATCAGGCGCACGGGGCCTTACCCGTGGCACGCTTTATGGCCGCGACGGCACCCTCATCGCCTCCACGGCACAAGAAGGCCTAATTCGTGTGCATGCAAAGGTGTGAGATTTAACCAGTCACTTACATTTGCCTATAATTTAATCAGCGCGCATGGAAAAATGGGCAATAGCACCTTTCCGTGAAAAATACCCGTTAAATATCAATGGTTTAAATCTCTCATCTGATTCTGGCACGGAACTTGAATACTCCTGACCAGTCACCAATGGCGCATGCTTGAGGCGATGGGTTCAACGCGGTCATGCCTTCAGGTAATTCCACTCTGAAGGTGCCGCGCTAGCGCAGGGGTAGTTGAATGAAAATTGTGATGGCTATCATCAAGCCGTTCAAGCTGGATGAGGTGCGCGAAGCCCTCACCGCTGTCGGCATCCAGGGCCTGACCGTCACCGAGGTGAAGGGATATGGCCGCCAGAAGGGGCACACCGAAATTTATCGCGGGGCCGAATATGCGGTCAGCTTTCTTCCCAAGCTGAAGATCGAAATCGCAGTCGCGTCAGAGCTCGTCGACACCGCGGTTGAAGCTATCACCACGGCTGCCAAGACCGGCCAGATCGGTGACGGCAAGATATTCGTCCTCAGCATCGAGCAGGCTGTTCGTATCCGTACCGGCGAAACCAATACCGACGCGCTGTGAATTAGGGGTTCAAGGAGAAAATAATGACAATTCTGCCAAGTTTGAAATCTGCGGCGCGCACTACCCTTCTGGGGTCGCTGGCGCTTTCAGCGTTCGGCGCGATCGCCGCCTTCGCCCAGGAAGCCGCTCCCGCTGCAGCGCCCGCCATGACGGTCGACAAGGGCGACACCACCTGGATGATGATCTCGACCGTCCTTGTGCTGCTCATGACCATTCCCGGCCTTGCTCTGTTCTACGGTGGTCTCGTCCGCGCCAAGAACATGCTGTCGGTACTCATGCAGGTGTTCACGATCACAGCGGTCGTCATGCTGATCTGGGTGTTCTATGGCTACAGCCTTGCCTTCACCCCCGGCAATGCCTTTGTCGGCGGCTTTTCCAAGGCGTTTCTTTCCGGCGTGGACGTGACCACGATGTCGGAAACCTTCTCCAAAGGGGTCGCCATTCCCGAACTGGTCTATGTCTGCTTCCAGATGACCTTTGCCTGCATCACGCCGGCGCTGATCGTCGGCGCCTTTGCTGAACGCGTCAAGTTCTCGGCCGTGATCCTCTTCGTCATCCTTTGGGTAACGTTCGTTTACTTCCCGATCGCGCACATGGTCTGGTTCTGGGGTGGCCCGAGCGCCTATTCCGACCCCTCCGGCCTGATCTTCGGCTTCGGCGCGATCGACTTCGCCGGTGGTACCGTCGTTCACATCAATGCCGGTATCGCCGGTCTTGTGGGCGCCCTGATGATCGGCAAGCGTGCCGGCTACAAGAAGGACATCATGGCACCGCACTCGATGACGATGACCATGATCGGCGCCTCGCTGCTGTGGGTGGGCTGGTTCGGTTTCAATGCCGGCTCCAATCTTGAAGCCAATGCCTATGCCGGTCTTGCCATGATCAACACCTTCGTCGCCACGGCCGCAGCTGCGGTCATGTGGATCATCCTCGAAGGTTGGCTGCGCGGCAAGGCCTCGATGCTCGGTGCAGCTTCGGGTGCCGTTGCCGGTCTCGTTGCGGTAACGCCCGCCGCTGGCTTCGTCGGCCCGATGGGTGCGATCGTCCTCGGCGCCTTCGTCACGTTAGTCTGCTACTTCTTCGTAGCCGTGGTGAAGAACAAGTTCGACTATGATGACAGCCTCGACGTCTTCGGCATCCACTGCGTCGGCGGCATCATCGGCGCGCTTGGAACCGGTATCCTTGTCAATCCGGCTCTTGGGGGCGCTGGCATCGTCGACTATTCGACCGCCGACTTTGCCGCTTCCTATGCCGGCACAGCAACCCAGCTCTGGGCACAGTTCAAGGGCGTTCTCGTGACGTTGCTGTGGTCCGGCATCGGCAGTGCGATCCTGTACAAGATCGTCGACCTGGTCATCGGTCTGCGTGCATCGCCTGAGTCCGAGCGCGAAGGTCTCGACCTCACGTCGCATGGTGAAGCCGCCTACCATATGTAATCGGCAGAAGCGGCACATTGCCGACCTGACAAATGAGTGCGATGGGCCCGGAAATTCCGGGCCCATTTTGTTTTGGGCCAGACTTGTCTCGGTGCCACCAGAAGCAAATTTGGCCCGCTGCTTCCCATGGTTAATGCCCCCTTAACCATCGGCATCTTAACGTGAGAATCAAATCTGCGGCTGGGGCTCAGCCGCTGGGCATGCATTTACGCGGGGCAAGCATTCATGCGTCAAGGATATTCAGCCTCTTATGCCATCGATGGCGAACGGCACGGGTTGACCACCATATTCCGGCGGCAGATTCTCCTGCTTTGGGGGCTAGCGCTGTTTGGCTTCGTGGCCTTCGCCGTCGGAAGCCTCGCGACATGGAATGTCCTCGATCCGAGTTTCAGTCACGCGACGTCCAATCCGGTCCACAATGCGCTGGGCTATCCGGGCGCCGTGTTCGCCGATCTCGGTATGCAGTTCTTCGGCCTCTCCATGGTGGTGGCTTTGATGCCTGCGCTCTTCTGGGGCGGCTTTCTCGTTACCGGCCGCAGCATCGACCGCATGCCGAAGCGCGCCGTCGCCTGGTTCTGCGCCTCGCTGATGGCTGCGGCGATGGCAGGTTGCTTCGCCATACCCTCAAGCTGGCCAATGCCGATAGGCCTCGGCGGGGTCTTCGGCGACATGGTTCTCAAGATACCGGCAATTTTCATCGGCACGTTTCCCCGGGGCGGGTTGGCAATGATCGTTGTTGCCGTGCTCGTATTGCCGAGCCTTTGGGTATTCTCTTTTGCCAGTGGAATTATCTATCGCGACAGCGAGCCTCCGGTCGCCAAGAAATCGACGCGCCACGTCGCCGATGAAGACGATTATGATGACGAGGACGACGATGAAGACGATCGCGAAGGCGGTGGTCTGCTTGCCCTCGGCGCCTTGACCCACTGGTTCCTGAGCGCAAAAGCGCTGTTCCGACGCCTGACCGGCCATAGCGGCGCAGGCAATCTGCGCGGACGCCAGCGGGCTGATGACTTCCTCGACGACGTTGGAGGCGGTAAGCAAAAAGCCGGTGCGAACGGCGTCCGCCGTGAGCCCGGCTTTGGCGATGCGGCGCCGCGCATAGAGGCTCCTTCGATCGACATCGGAAACGACGATTTCGACGCACGCTCGGCGCGATTTGATCCAGTAGCATTCAGTGATGACGACGAAGACGATGACGACTGGGCGCCGCAGGCCGCCCCGGCACGTTCCGCTCCGGCACGGCCTGTGACGGCGCGAATCGATACGCCGGCACCTGCACCGAAGGCTGGAGCGCGTGTCCAGCGTGAAGCGCAGGCCTCGCTGATCAAGTCGGATGACTTCGAGATGCCGTCGCTGCATTTCCTGAGCGAGTCGAAGAATGTCGTCCGCAATCCGAGTCTCTCGAAGGAAGCACTTGAGCAAAATGCGCGGCTGCTTGAGGGCGTGCTGGAGGATTTCGGCGTGCGCGGCGAGATTATCCACGTTCGCCCCGGCCCGGTCGTCACGCTCTATGAGCTTGAGCCCGCACCAGGCATCAAGTCGTCGCGGGTCATCACGCTTGCCGACGATATTGCCCGCTCGATGAGCGCCATCGCCGCGCGCGTCGCGGTTGTTCCTGGCCGCAACGCCATCGGCATTGAATTGCCCAACCAGACGCGCGAGATGGTCTATCTCAGGGAATTGCTGGCGAGCCGGGATTTCGAACAGACGAAGACGAAGCTCGCGCTTGCACTCGGCAAGACCATCAATGGCGAGGCAGTCATTGCCGACCTTGCGAAAATGCCCCACCTTCTCGTCGCAGGCACGACGGGCTCAGGCAAATCCGTCGCCATCAATACCATGATCCTGTCGCTGCTCTATCGCATGACGCCGGAGCAGTGCCGTCTCATCATGATCGACCCGAAGATGCTGGAGCTGTCCATTTATGATGGCATCCCGCACCTTTTGACGCCCGTTGTCACTGATCCGAAGAAAGCGGTCGTCGCGTTGAAGTGGACGGTCAAGGAGATGGAAGACCGCTACCGCAAGATGTCGAAGGTGGGCGTGCGCAACATTGACGGCTTCAACCAGCGCGTCGAACAGGCACAGAAGAAGGGCGAGCGCATCGCCCGGACGGTCCAGACAGGATTCGACCGGGCGACCGGCGAGGCCGTCTACGAGACGGAGGAGCTCGACCTGAAGCCCATGCCCTATATCGTCGTCATCATCGACGAAATGGCCGATCTGATGATGGTCGCCGGCAAGGATATCGAGGGCGCGGTCCAGCGCCTCGCGCAGATGGCGCGCGCTGCGGGCATCCATGTGATCATGGCGACGCAGCGACCCTCCGTCGACGTCATCACCGGCACGATCAAGGCAAACTTCCCGACTCGTATCTCCTTCCAGGTCACGTCGAAGATCGATAGCCGCACGATCCTTGGCGAGCAGGGCGGCGAGCAACTGCTCGGCATGGGCGACATGCTCTACATGGCCGGCGGTGGCCGCATCCAGCGCGTGCACGGCCCGTTCGTCGGCGACGATGAAGTGGAGAAGATCGTCCAGCATCTGAAGCTGCAGGGTGTGCCGGAATATCTCGATTCCATTACCGAAGAGGATGACGAGGACGAAGGTGCTGGTCCGGCCGGAACGAGCAATCTCGAAGATTCGGACGATCCGTACGATCAGGCGGTCGCCGTCGTCCTGCGCGACAAGAAGGCGTCAACGAGCTATATTCAGCGCAGGCTCGGCATTGGCTACAATCGTGCCGCGTCCATTATCGAGCGCATGGAGCAGGAGGGTCTGGTCGGCCCGGCGAATCATGCTGGAAAGCGCGAAATTCTCGTGCCGACACAGGATGACGAGTTCTAGGAACGTTATGCCAGGCGCGTGCCGTAACATCAAGAATTTGCGGCGTTATGGAATGCTGCCCAGCGAGTTCCTATCTGTAAGGGGGCAGGGCGGTTACGTAACGTCCTTGCCTAGCTCACATTGAGGAACGGAAACGGTTTTGTGCCGTTTCTTAGCCACAGTGAAGCCAAACTGGGTTTCTAAATACCGTTCGACGACGATAGGAGATATGACCATGATGACGACCGCACCGTTTCGCGCAATTGGCTCGCTTATGAGAGCGTCGGCGGTCGCCTTGATGGTCGGTACCGCATGTGTTACCGGAGTGGTGGCGGTTGCGACGCCGGCGCTGGCCCAAGCTGCGCCCGGTGGCGTCAGCGCAGCCCAGGAAATCGCCAACAAGTTCTCGGGCGTTAAGACCCTGACCGGCAGTTTCGTCCAGTTCGGCCCGCGCGGCGACCAGACGGAAGGCACCTTCTACATCGAGCGTCCGGGCAAGATTCGCTTCAACTACAACAAGCCCTCGCCCATCCGCGTCATTTCCGATGGACAGTCGGTGGTGATCAACAACCGCAAGCTCGACACCTGGGATCTTTATCCGCTGTCGAAGACGCCGCTGAAGCTGCTTCTCAGCGATTCGATCGACCTCTCCGGCGGCAAGGTAAAGTCGGTCAAGGAAGAGCCCGACATGACGACGATTGTCCTTGGCGACAAGTCGATCTTCGGCAATTCCACGATTACCATGATGTTCGATCCGAAGACCTCGGATCTGCGTCAGTGGACCATAACCGATGCGCAGGGCCTCGATACCACGGTCATGATCACCAATGTGCGCACCGGCGTGCGTTTCGCTGACGACATGTTCAAGATCGACTACACGCGTATTGCGATGAAGAAGTAATCACCGGCGGCTTGAACTCTGGTTGATCTTTTGGCATGACCGCGCAGCACCTTTGCTGCGCCTCCCATGCCTTTCCGCGAGTGTTCATGCCCTTTTCCGTTGCCACCTGGAACATCAATTCCGTTCGTCTGCGCCTGCCGCTCGTCCTGCAGTTTCTGCGCGACTATCAGCCGGACGTTCTGTGCCTGCAGGAGACCAAGTGTCCGGACGATCTATTTCCGCGCGAGGCGCTGCACGCGGCAGGTTATGGCCATATCGAGATCAGCGGCCAGAAGGGATATCACGGTGTTGCGACACTGTCGCGCCGGCCGCTGACGGAGCCGGCACGGGTTGGCTTCTGCGATATCGCCGACTGCCGGCATCTAAGCACAGTCGTTACCGCAGGAACCAAGCGTCTGCGTATTCATAATTTCTACGTCCCTGCAGGCGGCGATGAGCCGGACCCCGTGATCAACCCGAAGTTCAAGCACAAGCTCGGCTTCCTCGACGAAATGAAGGCGATGAACGCCGTCTATGGCGACGGCCATGCCTCTCTGCTGGTCGGTGATCTCAACATAGCGCCGCTGGAGACCGACGTCTGGTCGCACAAGCAATTGTTGAAGGTCGTCAGCCACACACCCATCGAAACCGAAGGCCTCGAAACCTTGCGCAAGGATGGCGGCTGGAGCGACCTCATGCGCCACCACATTCCGCCACACGAGAAAATCTACACGTGGTGGAGCTATCGGGCGATGGACTGGGAAGCGGCGGATCGCGGCCGGCGTCTCGACCATATCTGGGGATCACCCGACCTCGAAAATGACCTGACGGATATCACGGTCCTGCGCGAAGCACGCGGATGGGACCGACCGTCCGACCACGTCCCGGTCATCGCCCGCTTCAACCTGGATTGATATGGATACTCTAGCGCTCCTGGAACAGGTGCTCGTATTGCGTAATCGCGTCGATCAACTCGCTGATGTCTGACGCGATCTTGTCGTGCAGCGCGGCGGCGATCTCCGGATATTCCTCGAGGATGCGCCGGAACAGGGACCGGTTGAGGCGGATAACTTCCGTCTCCGCTTCGGCCATGGCGCTTGTCAGCCGTTTCGTCTGAGCAATGATCGCCATTTCGCCAAGCACGGCCCCGGGTCCGACCGTTTTCAGGATGACGCGCCCGGTCGTACCCTCACGAAAAAGCGAGATTTCGCCGCGGTCGATGACATATGCGCAATCGGCAGACTGACCTTCGCGGTAGAGTTCGCGCCCCTCTCTGAGGACAAGACGTTCCGTGCCGAAGGCAAGCAGTCGCAACTGGTCGCGCGTAAACGTCTCGAACAGCCCCACCGTCTCCAGTATGCGGATATCATCTTCAATTGCCATGCATGAACAGACATATACCTAGATTGGCCCCACCGGCATCAAGGAATGAGCTTGTATCCCCCGCTTTCCGTGACGAGTATGGTTGAATTCGAAGGATCGTGCTCGATTTTCTGGCGCAATCTGTAGACATGCGTTTCAAGCGTATGGGTGGTAACGCCGGAATTGTAGCCCCAAACTTCTTCGAGAAGCACATCGCGTGTAATGACCTTCCCGCCAGCGCGGTAGAGGTACTTGATGATCGCAACCTCTTTTTCCGTCAGCCGGATCTTGCCGCCCTTGGCATCGATGAGCATTTTCTGCCCGGGCTTGAACGTATATGGCCCGACGACAAACGTAGCGTCCTCGCTCTGCTCATGCTGCCGCAACTGGGCCCGAATGCGGGCCAGAAGCACGGCGAAGCGAAACGGCTTGGTCACATAGTCGTTGGCGCCCGATTCGAGCCCGAGAATTGTGTCGGAATCAGTGTCGTGCCCGGTCAACATGATCACCGGCGCCTTGAAGCCGCCTTTGCGCAGAAGCTTGATCGCTTCGCGCCCGTCCATGTCGGGCAGACCTACATCCATGATCAGCAAATCGACGACGCCGTTCCGTGCAGCCTGTACGCCCTTGGTCGCGTTGTCTTCCTCGATGATCTGGAACTCCTCGTAGAGCCCGAGTTGCTCGACGAGAATGGCTCTCAGATCCGCATCATCGTCAACGATCAGAATAGTACGCGCTGTCATCAGATCTCCCGCAAGTGCAAAGAAGTGATTGGAATTTAAGTCGAATTACGGAGGAAAGAAAGGGGATCGACTTGATATTGCCTGTGAGGCGCATCAGTCTGACACAAAAAGGCTTTTTATGAGGCAATCATGAGTCGAAAGCGGTTGCTGGTCATCGATGTACGCCCCCGCCCCGGCCATGCAACGCAGGGGCAACTCATCGCCGGCGGAATGGTGCTGCGCTGTGCGCTCGGACGCGGTGGAATCACGGCTTTCAAGCGGGAGGGCGATGGTGGGACACCCTTGGCGCAGATGCGATTGCTCCACGGTTACAAGCGCCCGGACAAGCGCGTTCAGGGCGGCGGTGGCCTTAAGCTGCGCGCCCTGCGCCAGAATGACGGGTGGTGCGAAGTCGGCAACGACCGCAACTACAACCGGCATGTGCGTATTCCCTATGGCGCAAGTCACGAGACCATGTGGCGCGAGGACGACCTCTATGATGTGTGTATCGTCATGGACTGGAATATTCGGCCGCGGCGGCGGGGCAAGGGCAGCGCTATTTTCTTTCACCTGGCGCGGCCGGGCTATACGCCGACGCAAGGCTGCATCGCTTTGAGTCGCGGCGACATGGACAGGCTCTTGCCGCACCTTTCCGATCAGACGGTTATTCGCGTGCGGCGGTAAAGGCTACGCAAAGCGCCAGACGGTGGTGCGCTTCACCTCGGCATCTTCGAGGACGCGCGTCACCGGCACGGTGTAGACGGCAAGCTCATGCAGCAGGTTCTTCGGGAAATAGGAACGGCCGGGATCGCCGACGATAACCTCGGCGCCGCGCGAAGCCAGACTGGTAAACCAGGGGATCAATTGATCCGCAAACGCCTTGTCGTAAAAGACATCACCGGCGAGGACAACGTCCCAGCCGCCGTCGCTGCCGATCAGGTCGTCTCCCCGAGCTTCCAGGGAAACGCCGTTGGCAGCCGCATTGAGTGCGATAGCCGGCAACGCGAACGGATCAATGTCGCAGGCAACCACATGCCGGGCGCCGGCCAGCGCCGCCGCAATGCCGACAAGCCCGGAACCCGAAGCGAAATCGAGGACGTTCTTGTCCCTTACGCTCGCCGGGTGGTCGAGCACATAGCGCGCCACCCCCTGACCGCCGGCCCATGCAAACGCCCAGAAGGGCGGGGGAAGGCCGAGCGTCGCGAGTTCCTCTTCGGTCCGGTGCCAGAGATCATGCGCCTCATCGGCGAGATGAAGCTTGATCTCGGGAACATGCGGCGGCGATTGCAGCGCTGTGTTGTTCAACACAAATCGGCGGAACCGATCGCTTCCGGGCTCGAGAACAGGCGCCTCCGCAGCGGTCATTCCGGTGCGGGCGTCAGGCCGCCCATGCGGCAGACTTCGACCCATTCGTCGGGCATGACCGGCTGAACCGATAGCCGCATCGAGGTTACCAGCGCCATCTTGGCGAGCTTTGGGCTCGCCTTGACGTCCTTGAGCGAAACCGGATTCGGCACGTCCTTGACGGCGCGAATATCGACGCATTCCCAACGTGGGTCGTCCGTACTCGAATCATGATGGGCGAGCGCGCAGACTTCGACGATGCCGACAATATCGAGGCCTTCGTTCGAGTGGTAGAAGAAACCCTTGTCGCCGATCTGCATCGCCCGCATGTTGTTACGGGCCTGATAGTTGCGCACGCCCGTCCATTCGGTGCCCTTGGCGCCGGCAGCCTTCTGCTTTTCCCAGGACCATGCGTCAGGTTCGGATTTGAACAGCCAGAATGCCATATTGGACCTCGCTTAACTGTTTGCCGGATTTTTAATGGCCCAGTTCCATGGGCGAATGTCGACCGAGGCGAAAAGGCCCGCCTTGGCGTAAGGATCGTTGGCCGCAATATCCTTTGCGGCGGCAAGATCGCCTGCCTCGATTACAACGAGGCTGCCATTCGGCTTGGCGTCATCGCCGAGGAAGGGACCAGCAAATTTCAGCCGGTCGCCAAGGCCCGCCAGATAGTCGAGATGCGCGGCGCGCGTATCGAGTCGCACCTGCAGGTGATCGGGCTTGTCGTTGCAAAGCAGTGCGTAAAGCATTCATGTCTCCCAATTCTCATCAGGCCAGCAGCCTAGTCTTCCTAGTCTTCGGTCTTCAACGGCCGGGAAAGCAGCGCTTCCATGGCTTCGTCTATGGTGATGTGACGATCGAGTATCCGCGCCACGGCGGCGATGATCGGCGCTTCGATACCGTGTTTCATTGCAAGTTCAGCTGCGATGGCGGCTGTGGCGACGCCTTCCGCCAGGGGTCTCGCAGACAGGTCTTCGCCGCGTCCGAGCGCAAGCCCGTAGGAATAGTTGCGCGATTGCGGGGTCGAGCAGGTCAGCATGAGATCGCCGAGACCGGACAAGCCCATGATCGTCTCCGGCCTGGCGCCGAGTGCCTGGCCGATCCGGCGCAGTTCGACGAATCCACGGGTGACGAGAGCCGCCTGCGCGCTTGCCCCATAGCCGCGGCCCACCGCCGCCCCTGCAGCAATGGCGAGGACATTCTTGAGCGCGCCACCGATCTCCACCCCTATCAGGTCATCGGTCGAATAGCAGCGGAAAGTCGGGCCAGAGAGCGTCGAGGCAATACGATCTGCGATGGCCTGGTCGGCTCCGGCGACGGTCACCGCCGTCGGCAGCCCCTTCGCGACATCGCTGGCAAAGCTTGGGCCGGACAGCGCGGCGATCGTTTGGCCGGGCAGAGCTCTTGCAACGACTTCCGACATGAGGAGGCCGCTCGTCCGCTCGATGCCCTTGGCGCAGATCACAAACGGTACGCCGGACGGGATGCTGTCCTTGAATTCATCAATGGCGGCAGACAGGGCCTGTGCCGGAACAACACACAGAATGAAGTCGCTGTTTGCCAGAACCGAAGCGGCATCGGGGCTCGCTCTCAGTGCCGGATGAAGGCTGATCCCCGGAAGGTAGCGATCGTTGCGATGGTCGATATTGATCGCGTCGACTGTCGCCGCATCTCGAGCATAGAGCCGGACATTCATGCCATTGCCGGCTGCCATCGTGGCAAGGGCCGTCCCCCAGGCCCCGCCACCCAAGACCGCGATATTGACGCTCGAAGTCATGCCTTGGCGCCTCGGCGCCCCGCACCGATCAACGGCGCAGACCGCAGATCGAGTGGCCAGCGCGACCGCGGTGCGATGTCGAGCGGGTCGGCGGCATTCTGTTTCGCCCGCTCGGCTCCGGCCCAGGCGATCATCGCGGCGTTATCGGTGCAAAGCGCCATCGGCGGCGCGATAAAGCGAAAGCCATGCTCGGCGCAAAGCCGCTGCAGGCCATTGCGGATGATCTTGTTGGCGGCAACGCCGCCGGCAACGACAAGGGCGGGCGCTGCAACATCCGGAAAGCGGCGGCGGAACAGGGCAAGCGAGCGCGCAACGCGATCATCGAGCGTGTCCGCTACTGCACTCTGGAAGGCGGCGCAAATGTCGTTGACGTCCGTCTGTGACAACGGCTGAAGCGATGTGGCGAGTTGGCGTACGGCGGTCTTGAGCCCCGAAAACGAGAAATCGAGCCGTTCCTCACCCTTGAGCGGGCGCGGCAGGAGGAAGCGCGCAGAATCGCCAAGGCGGGCCGCCTTTTCCACCTCCGGTCCGCCTGGGTAGGCAAGCCCGAGGAGTTTGGCCGTCTTGTCGAAGGCTTCGCCAAGCGCGTCATCGATGGTCGTGCCGAGCCGCTCATAGTCTCCGAGGCCCTTCACCAGCACCATTTGCGTGTGTCCGCCGGAGACGAGCAGCAGCAGGTAGGGAAAGTCGATCTGGTCAGTGAGCCGGGGGGTTAACGCATGACCTTCCAGATGGTTGATCGCATAAAACGGCTTGCGGCCGGCCATGGCGATGGCTTTGCCGGTCATCAAGCCAACGATCAGTCCGCCGATCAGGCCGGGCCCTGCGGTTGCGGCGACGGCATCGATATCATCGAGCGACATCTGCGCCTCATGCAGCGCCTGGCCGATCAAACGGTCGAGGACTTCGACATGGGCGCGCGCAGCGATCTCTGGCACAACGCCGCCATAGGGTGCGTGGTCGTCAATTTGGCTGAGAACGACATTCGACAGGATGCGGCCGCGGCCGTACGCGTCGCGCTCGACGATGGCGGCGGCCGTTTCGTCACAACTTGTCTCAATTCCCAGAACACGCATAGATAAACCTGATATCCTTCGCCGCATTGCCGGTCGAATAAAACTTCGCTAGGCAGACGTTTCTATTCAAGATCGCGTAACACGGACAGCAGCCAATGCAAACAAAAACGCTCAAGATCGGTACACGTGGGAGCGCGCTTGCGCTCGCACAAGCCCGTGAGACGCGCAGCAGGCTGATGCAGCACCACGGAATGCGTGAAGACGACATCGAGATCGTCGTCATTTCGACCTCCGGTGACCGGATTCAGGATCGTCCGCTGGCCGAAGTCGGCGGCAAAGGCCTCTTTACCCTTGAGATCGAAGAGCAGCTTGCCGACGGCCGGATCGATCTTGCTGTCCACTCTTCGAAAGACATGCCGACCTTCCTGCCGGAAGGGCTGCATCTGTCGATTTTCCTCGAGCGTGAAGACCCGCGCGACGCGTTTATCGGGCGTTCGGTGAAGACCCTACTCGAATTGCCGCAGGGCGCGGTCGTCGGCTCCGCATCGCTGCGCCGCCAGGCCCTCATCCGGCGCGTGCGTCCGGACCTTAAGGTCATCAATTTCCGCGGCAATGTGGAAACCCGCTTGCGCAAGCTTGCGGATGGCGAGGTGGATGCGACATTCCTTGCCTATGCGGGCTTGCGGCGGCTCGGATTGGGCGAAGTCGTGACCGAACTTATGGATGTGAGAACCTTTCCGCCAGCGCCCGGCCAGGGCGCGATCACGGTGGAAAGCCGTATCGGCGACGAACGCGTGGATAGCCTGCTCGCGCCGTTGGATCACCTACCGACATCGACAGCACTCGCGTGCGAGCGGGCGTTCCTCGGAGCGCTTGACGGTTCCTGCCGCACGCCGATCGCCGGCCTCGCCACGGTTTCTGGAGACAAGCTCTCCTTCCACGGCATGATCCTTTTGCCCGACGGCAGCGAGGCGCACGAGGTGTCTGGCGAGGGTGCACTGGCTGATGCCGCCGAGATTGGCCGAGACGCGGCCCAGCGCGTGCGTGCGCGGGCTGGCGCGCACTTCTTCACGGATTGGCTTTGATGAAGACGGTTCTGGTCACGCGGCCCCAGCCCGGAGCGACCAGAACCTCCGAGCGCCTGCTGTGCAGCGGGTTCCTGCCGCTCGTATTGCCGCTCACAAAAATCGTTCCTCTCGACGCGTCGAGGCCAAAAGCCAAGTTTTGTGCCGTCGCCGTGACGAGCGCCAGCGCATTGCGTGAAGCCTCCGACGAACTGTTGCGCCCGCTCCTCAAAGTGCCGTGTTTCGTTGTCGGCGAAGCGACAGCCGCCGCCGCGCGAGCGCGGGGTTTTGAAACGGTGACGACGGGCGACGGCGACGGAGCGACGCTCGCTCAAATCGTGATCGAGGAACTGCCATCCGGCGGATGCCTCCTCTACCTGACCGGTAAGGTCCGCTCGCCTGATTTCGAACAGAGCCTCCGCAAATCCGCAATCCATTTCCGCTGTAGTCTCACCTACGATACGGTTTCAGTCAGTTATACAACTGAATTTTTGCACGATTTTTTCGCACAGAAGCGTATCGATTCCTGTCTGATCTATTCGCGTTGGGGCGCCGAACTATTTGCATCTTTGGCAAGTCGGCCAGAGCTGGTTCAAAACTTTGATAACACAGCAATATTCTGTTTATCGCAACGAATTGCCGACGTGCTGACGGATTGGAAGCAGGGGCGGGTTTACGCCGCATCGAAGCCGGATGAAGGCGCTTTGTTGCAACTCATGCGCGAAGCTTAAGCGGGAGACACCTTCAATTCGCCAATATTGGCCGTTTCGCAGCAGGAACTTCCTTGCTAGCGTGGCGTTCACCCGCTTTTGATCACGAAAGAGACAGCTCATGGCAAAATCGTCCGTTCCACGTCATTCGAAATCCGCCCGCAAGCCGGTGACGATCGATTTGGAGCCGTCGGCCGTCAGCAAACCCGAAGCAAAGGCCAAGGAAACACCTGCCGCGGAGCCCGTAGGTTTCGATCCAGCAGCTATTGGATCGCAAACTGCCCCGATCCTAGAGGCGGGGGAAGATGCGGGCGAGAAGCCCGAGCAAACCTCGACGGGAAGTTCAGCGCAGCCAGAGCAATCGTTTGGTCGCCCGGGCGCTGCGAGGCCCGCTACCCAAACACCGGCCGCGCCGGCGCCAAATTCCGGCGATCAGTTCGGCCGAATTGCTGCAGGCGTCATTGGCGGTTTGGTAGCCCTGGTGGGTGTTTCCGCCTTGCAGTGGGCGGGACTGATGCCGTCGCCGAAAGCCGACCTTTCAAATCTCGAACAACAGATTGCCGCCTTGCAAAGAACACCGCCATCACCCGACCTCGGCGATGGTGCTGAACTGGCGCTCAATGGCGCGGTGGAAAATTCCAAGAATGCCGTGGAACAGGTATCGGCGCTTGCCCATGAGATGAGCCTGATCAAGCAGAGTGTGGACGAGGTCAAGAAAAGCGTGGGTGCCGCCGGTTCGGCCGATACGAGTGCCATTGACGCGCGCATCGCGGCGCTTGAGACCAAACTCAATGCGAGCCAGCAGCAGGTCGAGCAGGCATCAGCTGCAACCGACAGGTTGGCGGCGCTCGAAGCCAAGGTCAATGATACGTCAGGCCAGGCCAATATGGCGTTGGCGATGGCCGCCACCGGACTGAAAGCTGCGCTCGATCGCGGCGCGCCCTTTACCGCCGAGCTTGATACCTATGCGGCCGTGGCACCGCCAACAGAAAACATCGAAAGCCTGCGCGCCTTTGCTGCCAAGGGAATACCGACCGTCGGAACGCTTGCGACGGAGTTCGGCGACGTTGCGGCAAAGATTGTCGCGACCACGCGGACCGTCGATCCGAATGCCAGCATTCTCGACAAACTCTGGGCGAGCGCCGGAGGTCTGGTCGAAGCGCGGCCGGTTGGCATGGTTGCCGGCGACAGCGTTGATGCGATTACGGCGCGTATCGAAGCCAACCTTGGCTCTGCAAATCTTGGCGGGGCCATAGCCGAATGGGAAAAGCTGCCCGATAGCGCCAAGTCAGTTTCGGCCGATTTCGCGGAGGCCATGAAGGCCCGGCAAAAGGCCGACGAGGCGCTTGCGAAGGCTCTGTCCGAGGCGCTTGCCGGGGCAAAGGCCCCCGCGGCTTCAAACTAGGAGTTCACGACGATCATGGCGCGTCTTCTTACATTCATCGTTGTCGTTCTGCTTCTCGGTATCGGATTTGCGTGGCTTGCCGACCGGCCCGGCGATCTGTTGGTCACTTTCGGCGGCATGCAATATAAGGTAACGCTGATGGTCGCCGCGTCGGCCATTGTTGCAGTCGTGGCCGCTGTGATGCTGGCCTGGTGGGCGATCAAGAGCCTCGTCGCATCACCCTATGCCTTGCGCCGGCATTTCCGTGCGCGAAAGCGTGATCGCGGCTATCAATCGCTGTCGACGGGGCTGATCGCGGCGGGTGCCGGCGATGGACCGACAGCATTGCGGATGGTCAAACAGGCGGAGAAGCTGCTTAACGTCGACCAGGAACCGTTGATCAAGCTGCTTGATGCCCAGGCGGCAATGCTCGAAGGGCGCGCCGACGATGCGCGGGCAAAGTTCGAGGCGATGCTGGATGATCCCGAAACGAAGCTGCTTGGCCTGCGCGGTCTCTATCTGGAAGCGCAGCGGCTCGGGGCGCGCGATGCCTCGCGCCATTATGCCGAGGAGGCTGCGCAACTCGCGCCCAATGTCGAATGGGCAACGTCGGCGGCACTCGGCCAGAAGACAACCCACGGCGACTGGGACGGAGCGCTGGCGCTGCTCGAGAAGCAGAAGGCAGGCAAGCAGATCGACAAGGATCAGGTGAAGCGCGAGCGGGCGGCGCTGCTGACCGCCAAGGCCATAGACCTCTTCGAGGCAGATCCGATCAGCGCACGGCCGATCGCACTCGAGGCGAACAAACTTGCGCCGGATTTGATCCCGGCAGCGATTATCGCGGCCAAAGTGCTGTTCCAGCAGAACGAACTTCGCAAGGGATCCAAGATCCTCGAATATGTCTGGAAGAAACAGCCGCACCCGGACGTCGCCGAGACGTTCGTCCACGCCCGGCTTGGCGATTCGGCCATTGATCGATTGAAACGTGCACGCCACCTTGCGGCGCTCTATCCGCACCATCCGGAATCCAACCTCGCCATTGCCAATGCAGCCCTTGCGGCCGGCGAACTCAGGGAAGCGCGCGAAGCTGCCGAGGCCGTTTTGCGCAGTGCGACGCGCGAGAGTGCCTACCTGCTGCTCGCCGATATCGAGGAAGCGCAAACCGGCGACCAGGGCCGCGTGCGGCAGTGGCTTTCGCGCGCGGTCAAGGCGCCCCGCGATCCCGCATGGACGGCCGACGGCTATGTATCCGACCAATGGGCGCCCGCGTCGCCTGTCACCGGCAAGCTCAATGCCTTCGAATGGAAGGTTCCAGTAGAACAACTCGGGCCTGTGATCGATTACCAGCGCGAATTCGACGAAGCGATGGCCGAAACTCCGGCGGCATCCGCGCCACCTCGCGAAGATGTGAAGCCGCTGATACCTCCAAGGATCGAAGACCGCGGCAAGCCCGCCGCAAAGGTTTCGCGCGACGATGCGGAGGTCATCGATGCGGAGATCGTCCAACTCCAGCCAGCGGCAAAGCCTGAGGAAGATACAGCTTCGAAGACGCAACCTGCGGAAAAAACAGCGAAAATACCGCCGACCCCGGACGAACCGCAGCAAGATGCTGAACTCGTCATCCCGGTTCCTGACGATCCGGGCGTGCGTCCGGAATATCAGGAAGAGCGCGCAAACAAGAAGTTCCGGCTGTTCTAGTTGCGGGTTTGCAGTCGTGCTCGCCTTTTGCGGCAACATGTACAGTGGCAGGACCATGCCTGCCACGCTATCTGTTGACTGATCTGCCCTCCCACAAGATACCGAAAGAATCTATATGCTTGATCGCCTCGTGACATTCTTCAAGGCCCTGCCGTCCGGCGAAGGCGACAAGGATCATTTTTCCAAGAACGATCCGCGGCTGGCAGCTGCGGCGCTTCTGTTCCACGTCATGGACGCCGATGGTGAACGGCGCAAATCCGAGCGCAAGCGCGTGTCGCAGCTAATATCGGAAGCCTATGGCCTGAAAGGCGAGGCCTTGAAGCGTCTTCTCGACGATGGTGAACAGGCCGACCAGGAAGCCGTCGATCTTTACAGCTTCACCAGCATCATCAAGCGCAATCTTGACGAAGAGGCGCGCATTCGTTTCATTGAACTCATGTGGGACGTGGTCTATGCCGACGGCACCGCGCACGAACTGGAGAACAACGTGGTCTGGCGCGTGGCGGAGTTGATCGGTGTATCGACGCGTGATCGCGTGACCATGAAGCAAAAAGCTGCCGAACGCGCCAAGCAGCCGGTTGTCGAGGAATAGGATCGGAGCGAATGTTCCAGACGGACTGGATGGAAAACAGGCAGCCGCAGCGGCCGAAGATCCTTACGGTACTGCATCAGGAACGTTCAAGCCCAGGCCGCGTCGGCCATCTTTTGATAGAATCGGGATTCGCACTCGATATCCGCAGGCCGCCGCTCGGCGATCCGCTTCCGGAAACGCTGGAAGACCATGCCGGCGCCGTCATTTTCGGCGGCCCGATGAGCGCCAACGATCCCGATGATTTCGTCCGCACCGAAACCGATTGGCTGGCCGTCCCGCTCGCCGAAGACAAGCCTTTCTTGGGCATTTGCCTCGGTGCGCAGATGCTCGCCAATCACCTTGGCGGCAGGGTTGGGCCGCACCCGCAAGGGCTCGTTGAAATTGGCTGGTATCCGCTGCAGGCAACCGGAGCAGGCAGCGCCCTGATGGACTGGCCCTCGATGGTCTATCATTTCCATCGCGAGGGTTTCGAACTGCCGCAGAGCGCCACGCTGCTTGCGACGGGCGAGAGCTATCCCAATCAGGCCTTCCGCTATGGCAACAATGCCTGGGGCGTCCAGTTCCATGCGGAGCTGACCCGCGCGATGATGCAGCGGTGGGTCGTTCGCGGGTCCGAGCGTTTTGCACTCTGCGGCGCCCAGCATGGAAGGATGCATCTCGAGGGCCGCATGATCCACGATGCCGTGCTCAAGGTCTGGCTGCACGGCTTCCTGGCGACGATCTTTGGCGTTCCGGCCCCGTCCAACAAGCTGTCGAGGCGAGAAGCCCTCTAGGTTCTGCCCTGAAGATTGCGCGCCTTGCGCAATTGCGGAAACCAGTAGGCCCAAAGACCGGCAACCGCGACGGTGCCGATGCCACCGAAGACGACGGCAGGTATGGTGCCGATCAGCGATGCCATGATGCCGGCGCGGAACTCACCGAGTTCGTTGGAAGCCCCGACGAAGACCATGTTGACCGCATTCACCCGGCCACGGACATGGTCTGGTGTCCACAATTGCAGCAGCGTTTCGCGGATATATACGCTCACCATATCGGCGGCGCCCATCAGGGCGAGAACGACGATCGACAGCCAGGCGATGTTCGAAACGCCGAACATGATCGTCAGCAGGCCGAACAGCGCGACGAAAGCGAACATGATTATCCCGGCGTGATCGCGGATCGGGTGCCCGGTGAGCCACACGGCGGTCAAAATAGCACCGATCCCTGGCGCTGCGCGCAGCATGCCGAGACCCCAAGGCCCAAGCTGCAGGATGTCGCGGGCATAAACCGGCAATAGGGCGACCGCGCCGCCTAGCAGAACGGCGAAGAGATCGAGCGAGATTGCGCCGAGGACAACCTTCTCCTTCCAGATATAGTGAAAGCCGGCAAGAAGCGTCTGCAATGAGCGAGATTCGGAGAGCGTATGCTGGGCTGGCTTGGGAATAGCGAATGTGCAGGCGGCGGCGGCCGCAAGCATGGCGCTCGCTATGCCATAGGCGACGATCGGCGAAATGCCGTATAGCAGGCCACCGACCACCGGACCGACAATCGCGGCAATCTGCCATGCGGACGAGTTCCAAGAGACGGCGTTGGAGAAAACCTCGGTCGGGACGAGGTTGACGACAAGCGACGCCGACGCCGGTCCAAGGAAGGCGCGGCCAATGCCAAAGCCCGCGAGAATGACGAAAACCAGTGCCGGCGAAAACATGTGAGCGATGGTGAGAAGGAGCAGCAGCACGGCGCAGACGAGTTCGACGCAGAGCGAAAGCCCCATGATAAGTCGGCGCCCGAAGCGATCGGCCGCTGCACCCGTGATCAGCACCAGGAGCAGGGATGGGGCAAATTGCACAAGGCCGACAATGCCGAGATAGAAGGGATCGCGCGTCAGGTCGTAGATCTGCCAACCGACCGACACGCTGATGATCTGGATGGCGAAAGAGCCGCAAAAGCGGGCTAGCCAATAGAGCGTGAAGGACGAATGGCGAAAGGCGGCGTAGCGGTCATGCGCCGCTGTCGTTTCTGGCGAGGACATTTTGCTTGAAAGGCTCCGGAATCTGGAGGCCCTTTTAAACCAGTTCGAGCCGAAATGGGATAAGCAATTGCGAAATAATCCAAGGAGGGCCGGCGCGCCGCCCTGCTTGTGATCGTTGAAGATCAATCCTTCCCGAGCAAGGCTTTCCAGATGATTGCGCCGAGCGCGGCGCCAATCAGGGGCGCAACCCAGAACAGCCACAACTGGCTGAGCGCTGCCGTCTCGGCAAACAGGGCGACACCGGTGGAACGTGCCGGGTTAACCGACGTATTGGTGACCGGGATCGACACAAGGTGGATCAGTGTCAGGCCGAGCCCGATGGGGACAGGCGCGAATCCGGCCGGTACCGCAGCCGATGTAGCGCCGAGTATGATAATGAGAAAGAAAGCGGTCATGACGATCTCGATCACCAGCGCCGAAGTGAGCCCGTATTTGCCGGGCGAAAGATCGCCATAGCCGTTCGACGCGAAGCCCCCAGCGGCAAAACCGGCCTTGCCGGAGGCAATGAGATAAAGCACTGCGGCAGCGCCGATTGCGCCCGCCAGTTGGGCGACCCAATAGAAAATGACGTCCTTGAAGTCGAACCGGCCGACAATGGCAAGTCCAAGTGACACGGCGGGATTAAAGTGTCCGCCGGAGATACTGCCGACGGCAAAGGCCATGGTAAGAACCGTAAGACCAAAGGCGAATGCAACGCCGAGCAAACCAATGCCGAGATCTGGAAATGCTGCCGCAATAACAGCGCTGCCGCAGCCACCGAGTACAAGCCAAAACGTTCCGAAGAATTCGGCAGATAGTTTATTCAGCATGGAAACCCCCTTAAATAAAAATCTAAACAAAATAGATCGAATCATATGAGCAAAATTAATCATAGTTTTAATTCAAAAATATTCCCACACAAGTAGGCTCTCCAAGGATGGGGTATTTGTAATCATTAAAGTACTAAATCGATACTACGTTAGTATAATGATTAATCATCGCAAAGCGCCATGACCACGACGGCCTCTTGCCCCTAGCCGGGTCAATCGCTACATGTCGGCGTGACTGTTAGGAGAAACGAATGCTCGCCCTTATCCGCACCATCGATCTTGCCCTCGATATCTACACCTGGATCATTATTGCCAGCGCCATTTTCTCGTGGCTTTACGCCTTCAACGTCATCAATTCGAGCAACCGGTTCGTTGCATCTGTCGGCGATTTCCTGTTCCGCGTCACCGAACCGGCGCTGCGCCCAATCCGCCGCTTCCTGCCTGATCTCGGAGGCATCGACATATCGCCGATCGTGCTCCTGCTGATCATCTTCTTCATCCGCCAGCTGTTGTGGACGACAATCGCGCCGCTGCTGGTTTGATCGACCGGCAGAGCTGCTTCCGTGAGGTGACGGACGGCGTCATCGTATTTGTACGTTTGACGCCTAAATCCGCGAAGGATGCGGTCGAAGGGGTGGAGCTTGCAGCGGATCGGCACGCTCACTTGAAGGTGCGCGTCAGGGCAGTCCCCGAGGATGGCAAGGCGAATGCGGCGCTGGAAAAGCTTCTGGCAAGGGAGCTTGGCGTTGCCACGCGTGAGGTAGCGATCGTAGCGGGAGCGACGTCCCGGCTCAAACAGGTAAAAATCCTGGGCGACCCGCACGCATTGGCTCCGAAGCTCGAAGCACTGGGATCGCCCAAGGCATAGTTTTACGAGGCGGTCTTGGCCTTGTGGCGCTCCATGGCCTCGGTGATGAGCTGGCGGGCGGCATCTTCATCGCCCCAGTCACCAATCTTCACCCATTTGCCCGGCTCGAGATCCTTGTAGTGCTCGAAGAAGTGCTGGATCTGTTTGAGGGTGATATCCGGCAAGTCCGTGTAGTTGTGGACCTTCTCGTAGCGAAGGGTAAGGTGCGGCGACGGAACGGCGATGATCTTCTCGTCCTGGCCCTTATTGTCCTCCATGACGAGGACACCGATCGGGCGGACATTGATGATGCTGGTCGGCATAAGCGCGCGCGTGTTGCAGATCAGAACGTCGATCGGGTCGCCGTCGTCCGACAATGTGTGCGGTACGAAGCCGTAATTGCCCGGATAAGTCATCGGCGTGTGCAGGAAGCGATCGACAAACAGCGCGCCGGAATCCTTGTCGAGTTCGTACTTGATCGGCTGACCGCCGACCGGAACTTCGATGATCACGTTGACGTCTTCGGGGGGATTGTTGCCGACAGGAATGGCATCGATGCGCATATTTTCAAAGTCCTTGTTGGTTTGGGAGTGCTGTACTGACTTTTAGGAGCCGGCGCAACAAGAGCGTCGCCTGAGCCGCGGCGAGCGCATGAGAGGCAGGCCTTGCAGCCGGTAAAGAAGTGTATCGACTTCAGTCTGAAGGGCTGGCATTGCGGAAGCCGTCAATTCCACACGAAGGCGAGTTTCTTCAGGGTCTTGCCTTCGAAACATTCAACGCCTTCCGCGACATCGCGGCCGCCGGCGCCCTCGTAGAATGAGGTGGCAAGGCCATTGTCTTCGAGCGCCCAGACGACCAATCCCTTCATCCCTTGGTCGACCAGGCTGCGCTTTGCCGCGCCGAGAAGGCGTGTGCCTAGGCCAAAGCCCTGATATTCCGGCCTGATATAGAGCTCGTAGACCTCGCCCTTCTGCGGCAATTGTCGCGCGCGATTTGGACCGAGGGTCGCATAACCGGTCACCACGCCACCAATGTCCGCGACAAGTATTTGCGTCGAGCGCTGGATGGCGCGCGCCCACCAAGCCGATCCTCGGCGCTGCAGCATGGTATTGAGCGCGCGATGCGGAATGATGCCGGTATAGGCACCTCTCCAGGCGGCAACATGAATGTCCGAAATCGCCTCGGCGTCGGCCAGTTCAGCCCGTCTTATCTCGATCACATGGGTGTTCATGGTTTCTTAACCATAGACCCGAGGGCCGACCTTGGGCAACTGGGATCGCGACCGAAATTTGGCTGAGTTCACGAAAAAGAAAGGGCGACCAAATGGCCGCCCCTGCAATTGGATATTTGGTCCGGCTGGCTTATGCCGCGCCGGCGGTCTTGCTCTTTTCGAAGCGCTTGCGCTCGTTGGAATCGAGGTAGAGCTTGCGCAGGCGGATTGACTTCGGCGTCACTTCGACGAGTTCGTCGTCCTGGATCCATGACAGGGCGCGTTCCAGTGTCATGCGGATTGGCGGCGTCAGCTTGACGGCCTCGTCCTTGCCGGCGGCGCGGATGTTGGTGAGCTTCTTGCCCTTCAGCACGTTGACTTCGAGATCGTTGTCACGCGAGTGAATGCCGATAATCATGCCTGCATAGACTTTGACACCAGCGTCGATGATCATCGGGCCGCGATCTTCGAGGTTCCACATGGCAAAGGCCACCGACTCGCCCTGATCGTTCGAGATCAGAACGCCGTTGTTGCGGCCGGCGATTTCTCCCTTGTAGGGTTCATAGGCGCGGAACAGGCGGTTCATGATGGCGGTGCCACGCGTGTCGGTCAGAAGCTCCGACTGATAGCCGATGAGGCCACGCGTCGGCGCATGGAAGACAAGGCGTACGCGATTGCCGCCGGAGGGGCGCAGCTCGACCATCTCGGCCTTGCGCTCCGACATCTTCTGCACGACCGTGCCAGAATATTCTTCGTCGACGTCGATGAGAACTTCCTCGATCGGCTCGAGCATGTTGCCATTTTCGTCTTTCTGCATGACGACGCGCGGACGCGACACGCCAAGCTCGAAGCCTTCGCGGCGCATGTTCTCGATCAGGACCGCCAGCTGCAATTCGCCGCGGCCGGATACGTAGAACGAATCCTTGTCGCTCGATTCCTCGATGCGCAGCGCAACATTGCCCTCGGCCTCCTTGAACAGGCGATCGCGAATGACGCGGCTCGTGACCTTGTCGCCTTCGGTGCCGGCAAGCGGCGAGTCGTTGACGATGAATGACATGGTGACGGTCGGCGGATCGATCGGCTGCGCCTGCAGGGGTTCGGTAACTTCCGGCGAACAGAAGGTATCAGCCACGGTGCCCTTCTGCAGTCCGGCGATCGCAACGATGTCGCCTGCCTGGGCTTCTTCGATCGGCTGGCGTTCAAGACCGCGGAAAGCCAGGATCTTGGAAATGCGGCCGGTTTCGAGCTGCGCCCCGTCGCCATGGAGAACCTTGGCCTGCTGGTTCGACTTGACGGTACCGGAGTGAATGCGGCCGGTGATGATGCGGCCGAGGAACGGATCGGCCTCGAGGATCGTACCGATCATGCGGAACGGGCCTTCGCCGACGGTCGGCTCCGGCACGTGCTCAAGCACGAGGTCGAACAGCGGGGCAAGGCCCTGGTCCTGCGGGCCTTCCGGGTTCTTCGCCATCCAGCCGCTGCGGCCGGAACCGTAGAGGATTGGGAAGTCGAGCTGTTCGTCGGTCGCGTCGAGGGCCGCAAAGAGATCGAAGACTTCGTTGACGACTTCTTCGTGGCGCGCGTCGGGGCGGTCGATCTTGTTGATCGCGACGATGGGACGGAGCCCAACCTTCAGCGCCTTGCCGACGACGAATTTCGTCTGCGGCATCGGGCCTTCGGCAGCGTCAACGAGAACGATCGCGCCGTCGACCATGCTGAGAATGCGTTCGACCTCGCCGCCGAAATCGGCGTGTCCGGGCGTGTCGACGATGTTGATGCGCGTGTCCTTCCAGACGACCGACGTGGCCTTGGCGAGAATGGTGATCCCGCGTTCCTTTTCGATGTCGTTGGAATCCATCATGCGCTCGGCGACGCGCTGGTTGTCGCGGAAATTGCCGGACTGTTTCAGGAGTTCGTCAACGAGCGTGGTTTTGCCATGGTCAACGTGTGCGATGATCGCGATGTTGCGCAGTTTCATTGGGTTCTCTTTGGAAAATTAGGGACGCCACATATGATGCGCCGCTTTACATTTGCGCGCTCCATACATGTTTTTTCGCAAGTGCGAAAGGGGTCAAAGCATTTGGGGCCTGCATTGCAGCCATGCAGATGCGCTTCTGCGCGGGGGTCGTGGGCGGCGGCTGAGAGGCGTCCGCCGCGCACAGTTTCAAAGCAATGTTCCCGACAGTATCATCAGGGCGATGCTGAAGTAGATGATGAGGCCGGTGACATCGACCAGCGTTGCCACGAAGGGCGCGGAGGCGCTCGCCGGGTCGAAACCGATCTTCTGCAGGATGAACGGCAGCATGGAACCGGCCAGAGATCCGAAGGTGACAATGCCGACAAGGGCCGTGCCGACCGTTGCCGCGACGAGATGCCAATGGACGCCATAATCGTAGAGGCCGAGCATCTGCCACGTCGAGATGCGAATGACGCCGATCAGGCCAAGGAAAGTGCCGAGCACGATGCCGGTCGGGAGTTCCCGTAGCGCGACCCGCCACCAGTCCTTCAGCCGCAACTCCTGCAGGGCAAGGGCGCGGATCAAGAGAGAGGTCGCCTGCGAGCCTGAATTACCGCCCGAACTCATGATGAGCGGGATGAACAGGGTCAGCACAACGGCCTTCTCGAGTTCGCCCTCGAAGTGTTGCATGGCACTCGCCGTCAGCATTTCGCTGAGGAATAGGACGCCGAGCCAGCCCGCGCGCTTGCGGATCATCTGGAGAAAGCCGATCTGCATATAAGGCTTGTTCAAAGCCTCCATGCCGCCGAACTTCAGCGTATCCTCGGTCATCTCCTGGGTCATGGCGTCGATCACATCATCGACGGTCACGATGCCGATGATCTGGTTGCCGTCATTGACTACGGGAACGGCGAGGAGGTCGTGCTTGCGGAACAGGCGGGCGACATCCTCCTGATCGGTGAGCGGTCCCACGGTGACCGGCGCCACATCGCGACCCACGGTCATGATCAAGGCTTCCGGCTCGCTGGCGATCAGGCGGCGAAGTGCCACTGCGCGTAGCAGGCTGCGGTTCTCAGGATCGATCACATAGATGGCGTAGACCGTCTCGCGGGACCGTTCAACCTCGCGAATGTGTTGTAGCGTGCGCGCAACGCTCCAGTTCGCGGGGACGCTGACGAATTCGGTCGTCATCAGGCTGCCGGCTGTATGGGGCGGATAGCGCAGCAGTTTGGCGAGGGCCTGCTGGGTTTCGTGGCCGAGGTCTGGAAACAGCCGGTCCCGCGCCTCGGCATCGAGTTCGTGGAAGATATCGGTGACGCGGTCTGCCGACATGGCGTCGAGCAGTTCGCATGCGATGACGTCGGGAAGCGCCTCGATGATGGCGCCTGCCGAATGCAATTCCGGCTGGTCAAGAATAAGCACCGCATGGTCGCGCGGCATTTCGGCAATGATGCCGACGGTATCATTCAGTTCGAGCTCGTTGAGAAGCTCGACGGCATCGGCAGCCTGCATGGTTGCCAGCTGTTCGGCAATGGTTGCGGCTGGTGCCGAACCGGCATCAACCACTCCTTGGGTGAAGCGAAGGTCGTTCATTTTGCTCGCCTTTCTGTCGATCCGCCGTCACGGGGACCGAGGCGAGCTGATCTCTCAACAGGCCACGATCGCCGATGACGGCGCAAACAATCGACTTCGACTGTCGTCGTTGGGCATTAGAGATAAACTCCGGTTGAAAGATACGTTGGGCGCAAACGAGCGACCCAGCGCGCTGTCATTTGGTCTTGTCCAGGATTAATGTCAAGCCCCGGCGGAAAGCGGCAGGGAACACATCTTCGTGCGCCGCTTCAGGCTCTTATTCGCTCATTGCGTGGGTCGTAAAGTGGCTCGATGTGGACTTTTGCGGCGAACGGTTCGTTGGCGACAATGAGCTCGTACTTGCCTTCGGCGAGGAATGTGTCGTCGACACCTTCTGCATTGCGGATATAGCCGTAACCGATGGGGCTGTCGACGGTATAGCCAAAGCCGCCGCTGGTGAGATAGCCCACCGGCTCGCCATTGCGCAGGATCGTTTCGCGTCCAAGCAGAACGACGTCCCTGTCGACGACCGTGATCCCCACCAGACGTTTCCTGAGCGGGCTGTTTCGCGTGGCCTCCGCTGCTTGTCTGCCGAGAAAATCGGTGTTGCTCTTGAGCTTGACCGCCCAACCAAGGCCGGCTTCAAAGGGAGAGTCATTCGGGGTGATGTCGCTGCCCCAGGCGCGATAGCCTTTTTCGAGACGCAGCGATTCGAGCGCGCGGTAACCTACCGGCCTGATGGCGAAAGGCTCGCCCGCCTGCATGAGCGCATCGAACACCGCGCCGGTCGCGGCGATTGGAACGTGCAATTCCCAGCCGAGTTCGCCCACATAGGTGACCCGTAGCGCCCGGACCGTGGTGCCGGCGATGTCTGTCTCGCGCACGTGGCCGAACGGGAAGGCGGGATTGCCAACGTCGCTTGTCGTCACCCTGGCCAGCACGTTGCGCGCGTCCGGCCCCATCAACGAGAGCGTTCCGAAGCTCTCCGTAATGTCCTCAAGCGTCGCATCGAGATCGCTGCCGATATGATCCCGGATCCAGGCAAAATCATGCGTCCGGAAGCCGGTGCCGGTGACGATGTAGAACCTGTCGTCCGCGAGCCGGGCCACAGTCAGGTCGCACTCGATGCCGCCGCGCGTGTTGAGCATCTGCGTATAGGTAAGTCGGCCGACTGGCTTCGAGATGTCGTTGGCGCAGATGTAGTCGAGCGCCTTGCCGGCATCCTTGCCGCTAAGCTCGTACTTGGCAAACGACGACTGATCGAAGATGCCGACTTTCTCGCGCACGTGCCGGTGCTCATCGCCGACGGCCTTGAACCAGTTCTGCCGGCCCATGGAATAGATGTCCTCGGCCGGAGTCCCTTCAGGTGCGAACCAGTTCGGCCGCTCCCATCCAAGCTTCGAGCCGAACACGGCACGATGCTGCTTGAGGCGATCATAGAGCGGCGAGACGATGGCCGGTCTGCCTGAGGTGTATTCTTCATAGGGAAAGCCGATGGTGTAATGCTTGCCATAGGCTTCGAGCGTACGGTCGAGCACCCACTGGCGATCGCGGTGCAGATTGGAAAAGCGGCGGATATCGACGGCCCAAAGATCAAGCGGCGATTCTCCGTCGACGACCCATTGCGCCAGTACCCAGCCGGCGCCGCCGCCCGAGGCGATGCCGAAGGCGTTGAAGCCGGCGCCGACGAACATGTTGGCGCATTCGGGTGCGATGCCGAGAATGAAATTGCCGTCGGGGGTGAAGCTTTCCGGCCCGTTGATCATCTGCTTCACGCCAACGTTTGCCATGGCGGGTATTCGATCGATGGCCTGGACCATGTGTTGTTCGAAATGGTCGAAATCATCGTCGAACAGGCGGAACTGCCAGTCATTGGGCACGTCCGCCGTCGTCCAGGCCTGCGGATTCGGTTCATAGCCGCCCATCACCAGCCCGCCGACCTCTTCCTTGAAATAGGTACGGCGGTCGGGATCGCGGATCGTCGGTGCCTCGGCCGACAGGCCCTCGATCCTGTCGGTGATGATGTACTGGTGCTTGACCGGCTGCAGCGGCACATTGATGCCGGCCATTTCGCCTACCTGCCGCGCCCATTGGCCCGCACAGTTGACGACCTTCTCACAGGCGATGTCGCCCTTGTCGGTCTTCACCTTGACGATGCGGCCGTCGTCCATCTCAAATCCGGTGACCCGGACATTCTCGATGAGCTTGGCGCCGTGCATGCGCGCGCCGCGCGCCAGCGATTGGGTGATGTCCGAAGGGCTCGCCTGACCATCCGTTGGCAACCAGCTCGCGCCGATGAGATCGCCCACCTCCATGAGCGGGAACATGGATTTAACGTCCTGCGGGGAAAGCAGATGCATGTCCATGCCGAAGCTGCGCGCAGTGGTCGCCAGCCGGCGAAACTCGGTCCAGCGATCTTCATTGGTGGCGAGGCGCAGGCACCCGGTCATCTTCCAGCCGGTGGCGAGACCGGTTTCAGCGTCGAGCCTTTTGTACAAGTCGACGGAATATTTAAGAACCCGCGTGATCGAGGCCGACGAGCGCAACTGGCCGACAAGTCCCGCCGCATGCCAGGTCGAGCCGGACGTCAGCTGGCCCATTTCGAGGAGAACCACATCGGCCTTGTGGTCCCTGGCGAGATGGTAAGCTGTCGAGCAGCCGATAATGCCGCCGCCGATGACGACGATCTGCGCATGGGTTGGCAGGCTCATGATGTGGTCTTTCCGTATAACGTTCTGTAGTGGTCCAGCGCCTCGTCCAGCCGCTGTAAATTCTCGGTCGTATAGGCGACGTAATCGACGCCTGGCGCCTTCAGATGCAGTTCCGAGACCATGCTCCACATCGCCTCGCGCAGCAGCGAAGCGCATTGCATGGCGGCGTGCGCGCGGGTCAGTACGGTATCGGGCCTCGCCCGGAAATAGGCATCGAGCAATGCCTCGGACTCCTCTGCATCGAACCCTGCGTTTGAGGCCAGTCCCGCAAGGTCAAACATCGCCGTCGAGAACCCGGCATATTCGAAATCGATGAGCCACAGCCTTTCCCCGTCATCGAGGATATTGGCAGGGAGAAGATCATTGTGGCTGAAGATGATCGGCAGGGGCTTTTGCGCCGCCTCCATTTCGTCGGAGATCGCCAGATAGACGGGAAGTTGATGCGCCAAGCGGCTTTTGCCGGCTTCCAGCGTTCGGGCATAGTCGCGAATGACATGGAAAACCCAGAACATGAATCCGGGTCCGCGAATATGTTCAGGCATGCGCATATGGAACTGTCGGACCATGTCGGCAATTCGCGGAATATTGGCGCGCACATCGCGAGCGTCATAGGTTCGAGCACCAAGGAATGCCGTCACCATGACGCCGTCACCGGCGTGAAAGACTTCCGGCGCAAATCCGGCAAGGTGCGCAGCACGCGCGGTCATCACCTCGCGCTGGCGGAACACGTGGTGAAACGGATAGTCCGTGCCGAAGCGCACCACATATTTGCGGCTCGCATCCTCTACCACGTAGCTTTCATTGCTGATGCCGCCCTTCAAAAGGGCAATCCTTATCTCGCCTTGCCAGATGGGAAGCGCCGCGATGCGCTGCGCTACGGGCTCACCAGAGTGCACGTCAGGCGCGGGAGCCATTGGCGACGCCTACCGTGTATGGCCCGGCAGGAACGCGCCGGTCGGCGAGCAGAAAAAAAGTGCGCGGTCAGACTGACTCACCACGAGGAAGGCAACCTGTCCCCTGAAGGTTGTGGACTCTCCGGTAACAGGCAATCCGTCTATGGCAAAGACTTTCACTCAGGATCCTCGCGGTATCTTGGGTACCTGCAAGGATGGCCCTCCTCATGGTGAGCCAGTCTAACCGCGCACTACCACCAACCCCATTAACGTGATCGTCTGCCAAGTTCGCGCATCTGTCAACATATTTATGTGGCATAATGTGGCTTTATCGCCTGATACTGGTAAAATATGTGGTAATAGTGCGGTTTAGGCATCAAATTTTGAGGTTTTGGCATGAGTGCAAAACGGCGCGGTGAAATTCGGCGGTTACTGCAAGAGGAAGGCACGATCTCGATCTCCGATCTTGCGAACAAGCTCGGCGTTTCGCTCGAAACCATCAGGCGCGACGTCAAGCCCATGACGGATTCGGGCGTTCTCACGCGCATCCATGGCGCCGTCGGGCTGCCGCAGCACATTGGCGAGGCGCCGTTCGAGTTGCGCATGCGCGAAAATGCGAGCGCCAAACGGGTGATTGCGCAATGGGTCGCAGCGACAATCCGCGATGGTGAGTCGGTGATGCTCGATACAGGCACGACGACAAGCTTTCTTGCCCGCGAGCTGCTGCAGCACCGCAACCTGACGGTGGTCACGAACTCCTCCGATATTGCGCGCACGCTTGCGACGGTGAACGGCAACAGGGTGTTCATGGCGGGCGGCGAATTGCGCAGCGACAGCGGCGCCGCCTTTGGGGTTTCCGCTATCGAATTCGTCAGCCGCTTCAGTGTTGCCCATGCGGTCATCTCGGTGGGCGCGCTCGACGCGCCGGGCGGCCTAACGGACTACGACCTCGAAGAGGCAGAGTTTGCCCGCACGGTGCTATCGCGCGGTGCAAGGACAATAGCGATAACGGACGCATCAAAGTTCGGACGGCGCGGTCTCGTGCAGGTTTGCGACTTTAACGGCATCGACGAGCTTGTGACCGACCGCGATCCCCCGAGCGACATTGTGCAGGCGCTTCACGCCGCGGGCACCACTGTGACCGTAGCATCGGCGACGGCGCACGCTTGACAGGAATCGGATTGGCTGGCCTTGGCAGAATGGTACGATCCGGACCGAATCAGGAGGCCGCTACATGACCAGGCTCTTACTTCGCGACACGATCGAAACACAGCTTGGGCCAATGATCGCCATGGCAAGCGGCGAAGGGCTGTCCCTGCTCGAATTTTCTGACCGCCCCGCTCTTCCCTCGGAAGTCGAGGAGTTGCAACGACGCTATGGCTATATGATCGAGCCGGGGCGAAATGCAGTCCTCGACCAGATCGAGGCGGAACTTGCTGCTTATTTTGCGGGGGAATTGACCGTATTTGAAACGCCGCTCGTCCTGCCGGGGAATGCGTTCCAGAATGACGTCTGGGGGCGGCTCCGCGAAATACCCTACGGCCAGACCCGGAGCTACGGGGAGATGGCACGCGCTATGGGTCGCCCGAATGCCAGCCGCGCTGTCGGCGCCGCCAATGGCCAGAACCGCGCCGCTATCGTGGTTCCGTGCCACAGAGTAATCGGTGCGGATGGATCGTTGACGGGTTATGGCGGCGGCCAGCGGCGCAAGCGGTTCCTCATTGACCTTGAGCATCGCACCTTAGCCGCAACGGCAAGCCGTCCAGCATTCCATCCGATAACCGCTCAGGGCTCTCTGTTCTGAGAACTGTCGCAGCGCCTATACAATCATACCAGGGCTGAACTTCGGCTCGCGCAGCAGGCGGTCGAGCAGGACCAGACCCTGTTCCAATCTGGTCCTGTCGGGGGCAGCGCCGAGGGAAACACGGACCGCTTCCATGCTTGGTGCCCCGATGCTGAACGCCGAGGCTGGCACGACACCCAGCCCGGAGCGAATGGCGAGCGCGGCAAATTCTCCGGCGTGCCATTGCTGTGGCAGCGACAGCCAGAGATGATGTCCGCCAGGTTCGGCTCTAAAGGTCCAGTCTTTAAGGATCCGTGCCGCGAGGGCCTGGCGTTCCCGGCTTTCCGATCTGATGGTGGTCGCGATCTCACGGAGCGTTCCCGTCTGAATGAAATCGGCCGCGAGCGCGGTGAGTAGCGGCGATGGACCTGGATTGCTGGCACGCAGGCTGGAACCAAGCTTCAGGGCATCGAGCGCCGAAGGACAGGCGACAAAAGCAATGCGCAGTGCCGGAGCCACGCATTTCGACAATGTGGCGATGTGCCATGTCAGGTCGGGGGCGAGCGTTGCAAGCGCCGGTATCGGCTTGTCGAGCAGTTCCGCGTAGGGATCGTCTTCGATGATAGCTACCCTATGGCGAGCGGCGATTGCAGCAATCGTTCGCCGCCGCCCGAGCGGCATCGTCGCGGTGGTCGGGTTGTCTATGGACGGAATTATGTAGAGTGCTTTGGGCGGCTCATTCCGGCAGCATTCCTCGAAGCTTTCTGGCGTAATTCCGGCTTCATCCATGGCGAGTGGGTACAGCTTGAGGCCAAGGGATGACGCTGCAGATTTGAGCCCCGGATAGGTTGACGCGCCCGCCACTATGGTTGCGCCGGAGCCGAGAAGATTACAGACGGCAAATAGGGCGCTCTGAGCCCCGCCGGCAACGACGAGGCGATCCTTTTCGGGCGCAGCACCGAGACGCGGAGCGAGCCAGGACGCTGCCGCCGCCCGGGACGACACGCTTCCGGCCGTTTCCTGGTAGGACAACAGCCGGTTTTGTCCATTGGCGAGAAGGGCGCCGATGCCGTTTGCGATGCGAGCGGGCAGGTCCGCGGGTTGCGGAGGTATGTTCATGGTCAAATCGAGTTCATTTGCCTGTGCTGCCACAGTCGCCTGAACGGCAGGCGCCTTTACGAATGTGCCGGAACCGATGCGGCCCTCGATGTGGCCCGACCGACGCACCTCGTTAAGGGCACGTGTTACTGTCGTCAGATCAACGCCGAGTTCGCGCGCAATTTCGCGCTGTGGCGGCAAGGCATCGCCGGATTTGACCGCGCCGGACGCAATATCGGCTCGCAATGCATCCGCGATGCCCTCGTGCTTGTAGCGGGCGTCAACAGCAATTCGGGGCTTCCATGTCATCAAGGTCACCTAATTGTATGGATATATTCTCCATACAATTAGGTGAGATGCTGTAGGATAGCAAGGCCATTTTGTCGCTATTGCTGAGCTGTGGCTTTAAGTTTCGCGAAAATGGCGTATATTGAGTTGAAACATCGATTACTTGTATGGATAGAAACACCATACAATCTGCAGCCGCGAAAGGCCATGCAAATGTCAGACGCTCACTATCATGCGACAGAGAATCCGATGAAGACGGGCATTCTCGGACGGTGCCCGCAATGCCAGCAGGGGCATTTGTTCAATGGCTTCCTGAAACTTGCTCCGTCCTGCGAGGTCTGCGGTCTCGACTATTCCTTCGCCGATCCCGCCGACGGGCCCGCCTTCTTCGCCATGACGATCGTTGCTGTTCCAGCGATGCTTTTCGCGCTGTGGCTGCAGACGACCTACGAAGTATCGATCTGGCTGCATCTCATCACCACACTGCCGCTGACGCTGCTCGGCAGCCTGATCCTGTTACGGCCGTTGAAGGGCTGGCTCGTCTGCTCGCAATATTTCCACAAGGCCGAAGAAGGCAAGCTTGTTCGCAAGGGTGACCTTTAACCTGCACGATCAGATGTTGGTGCCGCCGTCGACGGTCAGCGATGCCCCTGTGATGAAGCGACCTTCCTCGCCCGAAAGAAAGGCGACCACCCCGGCAATATCCTGAGCCCTACCGAAGCGCGGAATGGCCATGAGGGCGCGCTGGGCGTCGGCATGATCGCCGTCGGCCGGGTTCATGTCCGTATCGGTGGAGCCGGGCTGCACGATATTGACGGTAATCTCCTTCGGGCCAAGGTCCCGCGCCAGCGCTTTCGTCAAGCCCGTCAGCGCAGCCTTGCTGGTCGCATAGATGCTGAGCCCCGTGAACGGTACACGCTCACCGAGATTGCTGCCGATCGACACGATACGTCCGCCGGCACTCATGAGGGCTGCGGCCGCTTTGGAGGCGACGAAGCTGGCACGGACATGGATGGACATGACGCGGTCGAACTCCGCAAGGCTCGCCGTTTCGATCTGGTCCACCGAGAAGACGCCGGCGCTGTTCACCAGGATATCGAGCCGCCCGAACCGCGCGTGCGCTTCCTGGACAGCGGCCTCGACGGCCGCGGCGTCAAGATTGTCCGCCCTGATGGCGATTGCCTTACTTCCCAGGGCCTCGATTGAATTGACTACAGCCTCGGCCTTCTGCGCGCTGCTGGAATAGGTAAGGGCGATATCGGCACCATCCTCCGCTAGTTTCAGAGCGATCGCAGCGCCGATGCCGCGGCTGCCACCGGTGACGAAAGCGACCTTGTTGTTAAGACGAGACATATAACCTTCCTTTATGTAATGATCGATACATAAACACCTAAGAGGCTTGCGTCCCACCGTCAAGCTATTTATATATTGATCACTACAGAAAGGTCCTGACGATGCCGCCACGCGGACGACCGCGCTTATTCAACAGGGAAGAAGCTCTGGCTCGCGCCATGGAGCTATTTTGGTCGCGCGGCTACGAAGGCGCCTCCATGACCGACCTTACCGAGGTGATGGGGATCAACGCGCCTAGTCTCTACGCTGCTTTCGGCAGCAAGGCCGGGTTGTTCGAGCAGGCGCTTGAACTTTACCAAAGGAATGTCGGGCTGGAGATCTGGGAGGCCCTGGAAGCGTCCACGGCGCGTGAAGGCTTTTTCAATTTTCTCAAAGAAACGGCGGTCGCCTATTCGCAGCCCGATCAGCCGCACGGGTGCCTTGTCGTTCTTGGCGCGCTTCACGGCGAACGCGGATCGGAACCGGCCTGCGCTCTTTTGAAGGAACAACGCCTCGGCAACGCTGTCAAACTGCGCGGCCGGCTGCAACGCGCAATCAGCGAGGGGGAGTTACCGTCGAGCATCGATTGCGATAAGATTGCCGAGTTCTACGCGACGGTCCAGCATGGCATGTCGATCACCGCCCGCGACGGCGCGTCGCGCGAGACGCTGATGCGCACCGCCCAGGCCGCCATGGCGGCCTGGGATTCGCTGATAGCCGTCGCTGGTTAGCACCTACGAAGAGAAAACAGGGTCGAGCGTGATCTTGTAAAGCTCGACATCCTCACGGTCCATCAGGCGTACTGTGAGTTGCTGGCTGGCGCCCTCGATATCGACCAGCCCGAAGAACTGGAGACCGGCTGAGGGCGGCACGTTCTGCCCTTGCTCGGCAGTCGGTGCCTTGATGAATTTGAGCTCGGGTCCAAAAGTCTGGTCGAGGTCATTCGGTCCGAACGTTCCGGCATGGATGGGGCCCGAAATGAACTCCCAGAAGGGTGCGAAATCCTGGAACTGCGCCTTGTCGGGATTATAGTAATGCGCGGCGGTGTAGTGTACGTCGGCCGTCAGCCAGACGGTGTTGTTGATGCCAGCGGTCTTGATGAAGCGCAGCAGATCGGCGATTTCGAGTTCGCGACCCTTGGCCGGACCGTTATCGCCATTGGCGACGGCCTCTGCGCCCTTCTTGTCCTTGGCATTGTCCCAGACGATAACGCCGAGCGGCATATCAGAAGCAATGACCTTCCACGTTGCTTTCGAATTGAGCAACTCGCGCTTGAGCCACCGCAGCTGCCGTTCGCCGAGAATTGACGATTCCGGAGTAATCGCCTCTTCCATGTCGGGTCCATTCGGGCCGCGATAGGAACGCAGGTCGAGGAAGAAGACGTCGAGCAAAGGCCCGTAGGCAATCTTGCGATACACCCGGCCCGGCTCCGCAGGCGTATAGCGGATGGGCGTCATGTCGTGAAAAGCACGAGCCGCGCGCGCTGACAGCAGCGCGATAGATTTCTCCTTGTAACGATCGTCTGCGGCAAGGTTCTTCGAGGACGACCAGTTGTTGGTCACCTCATGGTCGTCCCATTGAAAAAACGTCGGGCAAACCATGTTCAGCGCCCGTACGTGATCGTCAAGCAGATTGTATTTCCATTGGCCGCGATACTCGTCGAGCGTCTCGGCAACTTTCCGCTTCTCATCGGTGACGACGCGGTTCTTCCACTTGGTCCCATCCTTGAGATCGACTTCCTCAACGAGGGGCCCGTCGGCGTAGATTGTGTCGCCCGAATGCAGGAAGAAGTCCGGCTGGTGTTTGGCGATCGACGCATAGGTCTTCATGCCCGTCTCATCGATGCCCCAACCTTGACCGACCGTGTCGCCCGACCACGCAAAGCGAATGTTGCGCTTTGACATCGGCGCGGTCTTGAAACGGCCGACAATCGGTTCGGATACGCCGTTGAGATCGTTAAGATCGACTGCAGTGAGGCGGTAAAAAACCTCCTGGTCGGAGGCAAGATCGGTAAGGAGTTGCTTGGCGGCAAAGTCAGTATCGGGAAGCGCATTGAGCGGTGGCAGGCGAACAGAATCTGCAAAGCTTTCCGTCGTCGAAACTTCGATGTTGATCCGGGTCGGGCGATCGGTTCGCGTCCAGATCATGCCCGTTGCGGAATCGACGTCACCGGACTGGACACCGTGCGTAAACACCGGGCGCGATGCGGCGCGTGAAATTGCCGGACAGGAAAGGCCGGAAGCGGCGGTCAGGGCCAAAGCCCCGGAAGACGTGAGAAAACTGCGGCGGGTGTAGGCAAATCGATTCGACATGAAACTGTTCCCTTGGCTTGCAATTGGCTGGCTAACCCGCCTCTTGTGCACCGGGATTGTTTCGGTTTTTTTGCAGGCGCGTGAAATTATCGCGGGCCAAAAAGAAAACGGGCGGCCAGAGCCACCCGTTTCCAACAAGACTGCAGTGTGACAGCTTATTCGCTGGCAGCAGCTTCCTCAGCCGGAGCTTCGGCAGCGGCCTTGGCGGCTTCAGCTTCCGCAGCGGCCTTAGCCTTCGCATCTTCTTCAGCCTGCTTGGCAAGGGCAACGCGTTCCTGCGCCTTCTTGCCCGGAACAGCCTTTTCAGGGTTGCTGCGCGCGTCGCGCTTGGCGATACCGGCCTGGTCGAGGAAACGCAGGACACGATCGGTCGGCTGTGCGCCATGGCCGATCCAATACTGGATGCGCTCTTCATTCAGCTTGATGCGGTCGCCGTCCTTGGGGAGCATCGGGTTCCAGGCACCGACGTTCTCGATGAAGCGGCCGTCGCGTGGGGCGCGAACGTCAGCAACGACGACGTGGTAATAAGGACGCTTCTTCGACCCTGCGCGGGCCAGACGGATTTTCAGTGACATTGTTATTCTCCTTAGGTGTTAGATGGGGCGCCGTTTTCCTCGGCGGCCGTTGTTTCGTGATGTCTGATCACTTCCTTGACGATGAAGTTCAGGAACTTCTCGGCAAAATCGGGGTCGAGATCGGCTTGCTGGGCGAGGGCACGCAGGCGTTCGACCTGCCGCCTCTCCCTGGCCGGATCGGCCGGAGCAAGACCGTTCTTTGCTTTCAGAACGCCGACTGCCTTGGTGCAGCGAAAGCGTTCGGCAAGCATGTGGATAAGCGCTGCATCGATGTTGTCGATGGAGGCGCGCAGATCGATGAGTTCCTTCGGGAGGGATGATGAGGACATGATTATCCTTTCTTCTTCGGAAGGCCTGGCAGACCACCACCAAGCCCTGGCAGGCGCGGCATTCCGCCCATGCCACCAAGTCCCCCCGGCAAACCGCCGAGCCCGCCAGGCAGACCGCCGCCCTTGCCGAAGCCGGCGGCTTCCGCCTGCTTCTGCAGGGCTTCGAGCTGTTTCGGGTCCATCTTGGAGAGGTCAGGCATGCCGCCCATCCCGCCGAGACCGCCAAGGCCCATCTTGGCGCCAAGGCCGCCCATCATCTGTTTCATGATGCCGCCTTTGCCCTTGCCGCCCATGGCCTTCATCATGTCGGCCATCTGGCGATGCATCTTCAAAAGCTTGTTGATGTCCGCAGCACTGGTCCCGGAGCCCTTGGCGATGCGCTGCTTGCGCGAATGCTTAAGCATGTCGGGATTGCCGCGCTCGGCCGCGGTCATCGAAGAGATGATCGCAAGCTGGCGCTTGAAAATGGAATCGTCGAGGCCGGCGGCGGCCATCTGGTCCTTCATCTTGCCCATCCCGGGCATCATGCCCATGATGCCGCCCATGCCGCCGAGCTTCTGCATCTGGCCGATCTGGTCGGCAAGATCGTTGAGATCGAACTTGCCGGACTGCATTTTCTTGGCCATCGCCGCGGCTTTTTCAGCGTCGATGTTTTCAGCAGCCTTTTCGACCAGCGAAACGATATCGCCCATCCCAAGGATGCGGTCGGCGATACGGCGTGGGTAGAATTCCTCCAGCGCGTCCATCTTTTCGCCGGTGGCGATCAGCTTGATCGGCTTGCCGGTGACGGCACGCATGGACAGCGCCGCGCCGCCGCGGCCATCGCCGTCCATGCGGGTAAGGACGAGCCCGGTTATGCCGACGCGCTCATCGAATGAACGGGCAAGGTTGACGGCGTCCTGACCGGTCAGCGCATCTGCGACGAGAAGAATTTCATGAGGACTGGCCTTCTTCTTGATGTCGGCCATTTCGACCATCAAGGGCTCGTCAATATGGGTGCGGCCCGCCGTGTCGAGGATGACGACATCGTGGCCGCCAAGTTTCGCTGCCTGAACGGCGCGAGCGGCGATCTCAACCGGCGACTGGCCGGCGATGATCGGCAGCGTATCTACGCCGGTCTGCACGCCAAGCTGGCGCAACTGTTCCTGAGCGGCCGGGCGGCGCGTATCGAGAGAGGCGAGCAGCACTTTCTTGCGCGCGCGCTCGGTCAGGCGCTTGCCGATCTTGCCGGTGGTCGTGGTCTTGCCCGAGCCCTGCAGGCCGACCATCATGATGACGACAGGCGCGGGCGCATTGAGGTCAATGGAAACGCCTTCCTCGCCAAGCATGCTGACCAGCTCGTCATGGACGATCTTGACCACCATCTGGCCGGGCTTGATGCTTTTGAGGACTTCGGCGCCGACAGCTTTCGCACGCACCTTGTCGGTGAAGGAACGGACGACATCAAGCGCAACGTCGGCCTCGAGCAGGGCCCGGCGCACTTCGCGCAAAGCCGCTGCGACGTCGGCTTCCGACAGCGCGCCGCGACCGGTCAGGCCGTTCAATATCGAACCTAGTCGTTCCTGTAAGCTCTCGAACATCCAGTTTTTCCTTCTTCCTTCCAGGGACCTGTTTCCGCGAAAGGTAGGCACAAACCGCGCCCTGGCCAATGGCTCAAAGCAAAAAGGCACCCGAGGGCGCATGGCGCTGTCGGGTGTTGACCTCCGGGATCGTCGAACCCTTGCGGGGTCCCGGTCGGCTGCTCGGAGTTCCAGACTCGTCGCGGATTGATGCGCGGCTTAAACAGGAATTCGCCCCGGGAGTCAAGGCTGCGCGCGTCCAGGACCGTCACGCCCGCTTCTTGAGGCCGGCAGCCTTGCGCAAGGCATCGTCGATGCGGCCCTGCCAGCCGGGTCCGGTGGACCGGTAGTGGTCGAGGACATCAGGGCTGAGACGGATCGAAACCGGCGTCTTGGTGACTTCCGCCACGGGCCGGCCGGGTCGGCGCTTTGTAAGTTCAGTGATGAGCGCGGTGTCAGGGTCTTCGGATGCCGCGTTTGTGAGCGCAGCGTCTTCCGCGGGTGAGATCTTGTTCAAGGCGGCTTCAATGCGCGCTCGATGTGCAGCGCGAACCTTTTCACTCATAGGCTTTTGCATATCTTTTGATCTCTGCGGTCGTGGATTTTCGCAACGAGATAATCCGGATCAACCCGTTGCGTTCGGTATATGTCATTGTGTGTAAAACCTCGCCAATGAACCCGATCGAAACTACTCTCTCTTCGCCGTAGTTTTCCCTGTCGTCGATGAATTCTAGAGCCGAAGGAAATTCAAACGCTCGCCTGCCCGAAACGAGACGTCATGTTTGCTTAAATTGCGGTTTGCCTTTTCGGGATCCCACTCAAATCTAGTCATGAAATCGCTTCTGGTCAATGATTATCGTATATACAAAAATTATGATGGAAGACTAATCGAAAACCTCGCAGACCACCAGCCGTACGCCTTTCTCTCTAATGATGGGCGGGGAGCCAGCGCTTGATGCATGCGCGAATGCCAACTCTCGGTTGTGGCCCCAATGTCTATCGTCACATGGGGCAGGGGGCGATTTTTGCGAAATTGACAACGACCTTGATAAAATTGCGTCCTTTTAACCTTAAGGCGCGCGATTCTGCCGGATGACACGGTTGCAGAAAAATGGCAGATAGGGCCAACCACGATTCAACTTTTAAGGAGCTCTTCATGGCATCTGTTGCCAAAAGCAGATTTTTTGCGGTCGCAACGGCCGGCCTCCTCTTGATGGCGGGCGCCGCACAGGCCGCTCCCTCCTGCGGAAACAACTCCGCCGGATTTCAGGAATGGGTCCAGGCCTACAAGCAGCAAGCGCAGGCGCAAGGAATTGGCAGCAGGGGCATCAGTGCGCTCGATGGCGTTTCCTATGCGAGCAAGACCATCAATGCCGACCGCAACCAGAAGAGCTTCAAATATTCGCTCGACAAGTTCATGCAGGTGCGCGGCGGTCAGACTATTATCTCGCGTGGGCGCGCGCAGAAGGCGCAAAACGCCGCCTTGTTTGCCAGCATCGAGCGCCGGTTCGGCGTTCCGGCCGGCCCGTTGATCGCAATCTGGGGCATGGAGACCGGTTTCGGCAGCTTCATGGGTAACCAGAATACCCTTTCCGCCGTGACGACGCTTGCCTTCGACTGCCGCCGCCCGGAATATTTCCGCGAGCAGCTGAATGCTGCGTTGAAGCTGGTCGATCAGGGAACGCTGTCGTCCAATTCCGTCGGGGCCATGCACGGCGAGATCGGGCAGACCCAGTTCCTGCCGCTCAACGTCCTTCGCTACGGCGTCGACGGCGATGGCAACGGCCGCATCGACCTGCGATCCAAGGCGGATGCGCTGGCCTCGACAGCAAATTTCCTGCGCGGCCATGGCTGGCAGACAGGCGCTGGCTATCAGCCGGGGCAGGCTAATTTCGCTGCAATCCAGGGCTGGAACGCGGCAAGCGTCTATCAGCAGGCAATCGCCATCATAGGCGCGAAGATCGACGGCGAATAGCCGGCCTCGCGTCAGACTAAATTTCAAGGCCGGTGCCCATCGCGCCGGCCTTTGTCATTCGAACCCTTCGCAGGCCTCGCCGACCGAACTTTGCGCGCTTTCGATGATCTTCTCGCCGCGGAAACTGAAGATTTCGCGCATGTAGGTAGAATTGCTCGGGAATTGATAGCAGACGAAGACGGTGACCGTCCCGTCGCCGGCGCTGGCGATACGGTGGCGCAGCCTCGCGCCGTGCACCGCATTCTTCCATTCGTCGAGGCTTCCAAGAAACTCGTCCTTCGTCTGGATCGAGTCTATGTCTTCGAGGATCACCCTTGCATCGTCGGCCAGGAGCTTGTCGAACATGGCGTGGTCGGCGGTTGCAAGGGCTGAATACCACTGTTCGACCAGCTGTTCATGGCTATCTGCCGCGCGGCCAGCAAAACTCAGCGAAACGATGAAGGCGAAAGCAAGAACAAGCCGCGCCAACATCGAAGGGCCTACTCCAGGGTTGGCGCGCCGACCTCTTCAGGGTCGGGGCGAACGAAGTCGCCGGTTTCGGGATTCATGATCCAGAGTTCGCCAGTCGAAATATCGAACCATGCGCCGTGGAGCGTCAGCCGCCCCTTCTTCTCCAGAATGTCGATGCAGGGGAAACTTCGTAGATTTTGCAGGGAGTAACGGATCGAGATACGTTCCAGCGCGGTCTGGCGTTCCAGCGTGGTCATGAGTTCGTTGGCGGAAATGGCTTCGGCCGCCGGTGCTACTAGGCTCATCCATTTCCCAATGAAATCGCCCGGCGACAAGGGCTCGCTGGACGTATCGAGAGCCGCCTTGATGCCGCCACAGCGGCCATGGCCGAGGACGACGATATTTTTGACCTTGAGGCTTTGCACTGCAAATTCAAGCGCGGCGGATGTTGAGTGATACTCGCCATCCGGTTCATACGGCGGCACCAGATTGGCGACATTGCGCACCACGAAGATCTCGCCCGGCGCGGTGTCGAAGATGATCTCAGGCGCCGAACGGGAGTCGCAGCAGGCGATGACGAGCGTCTCGGGGGTTTGACCTTTTTCGGCAAGCTGCCTGTAGCGCAACGTCTCATTGGCATAGCGATGCGCCATGAAGTTGCGATAGCCGGTAAGAAGTTTATCGGGAAGCAGGGTCATGGCTTTGCTGTAGTCCTCATCATCGCGAAGATCAATTGGTCTTCAGGTGTAAGATCGCGGTCAAGCCCGGATGCCTTTGCTCGGATGCACTAGGCGGCGCATCTGCGTCATGGCCATTGGCGTGGATAGACTTGAGGCATCCGCTTCCAGCATCAATTCGTCGGCACCGCGTTTGGCGGCGCGTGCCATGATCTCAAACACCGATGCGGTGGTTCGCTGCAAGACCTGCTCGGGTTCGAGCCCAGACAGCGTCCTTGCGAGGAAAAGCGCAGACGTCAGGTCGCCAAGGCCATTGGTCGGACCGTTGACGAGGCGGTGCTCGGCAAGCAGGGCCAGCGAATGGGTCACCAGCAGATTGCCGGTGCCGCCGGCAATCATTGGGTGGGCCGAGGTGACGAGCATCGTGCCCGGCCCCGCATGCAGGGCCGCCTGCATGATCGCCTTGTTGTCCGGAAGATCCGCCCCCGCAAGCCATGCGAGTTCGAAACGGTTCGGCGTAGCGATATCGGCGAGCGGCATCAGTTCGTCGCGAATGGCTGTCGCCGTCGCTTCGGGAACATAAAGGCCTTTCTCGTCGCCGATAACCGGATCGCAGAGATAGCGCACCGATTTCCTGCGTGCCTTGATTGTCTTTACGAGCCGCGCAACGCTCGCGGCTTGCGAAGCATGACCAAGATAGCCGGTCATGATGGCGCTGACCTCGTCGAGCCAAGGCGCGCGCTCGAGATCGGCAATGAGGTCGTCGAATTGTTGGGGCTCCGGCACGATGCGCTTGGCCGGTCCATGGCCGGGATGCCACGGAAGTATGACGGTAGGCACCGCCCAGACCGGATGGCCGAGCGTTTCCAGCGCAAAAACCGCGCCGCGATTGCCCACGGCGCCCCGGACGACGTGGCTCGAAATGACGATGACAGCGTTGGAGGAAACAGCAGGACCGGTCATTGAAAATACTCGTGCGAGGGCATTGGAAAGAAAGGGTCGGCGGTAGCGCCGAACGTCATCCCTTTCCGGATATGGAGACAATCAACCAAATAAACATTGCGATTAATACTAGCAATCCCAGCAGGCGGCCGATGCGCGTGCCCCAGACTTCAATCGGGTCGGCGGCGTCGGCATCCTGTGCAGAAAAATGGCGCTTCGCGCGGCCGACGATGGCGTTGCCATGAACCGCGGTCTCACGCTCGATACGCTCAAGAATCCGTCTCGATTCAGTATCCGGCCGCCGATTGTCGTTCTGTTCGGGCATGAGGCATCCATTCGATTCCAAGGCAAATCAGCATAGCGCTTTGCCAGTTCCTTTTGCAGAAAAAAATGTCTAGGCTCGCATTGCTTCGTTTTGATGCCGCTGGCCCCGTGTATCCGTATTTTGGGAGATGATTTTCGATGCAATATTTGCCTTCAGTCGCGATGCCGCGCCGTGCGCTCACCGTTCTCGCCGTGGCGCTTCTCCTGCCGCTGCTTTCGGCCTGTGGATTCAACGTCATCCCGACCAATGAGGAACGGGCGAAGGCTGCATGGAGCGAGGTGCTCAACCAATATCAGCGCCGTGCCGATCTCATTCCCAATCTGGTCGAGACCGTCAAGGGCTATGCGGCCCAGGAAAAGGATGTGTTGACCTCCGTCGTCGAGGCGCGCGCCAAGGCGACCCAGGTACAGGTTACACCGGAAACGCTGACAGATCCCAACGCCTTTAAGGCCTTCCAGGACAACCAGGCGAACCTGACCGGCGCTTTGTCACGCCTGCTTGCCGTCGTCGAAAACTATCCCGATTTGAAGTCGAACCAGAACTTCCTCGCCCTGCAATCGCAACTTGAGGGGACGGAAAACCGCATTGCCGTTGCCCGCCGCGACTATATCGAGGCCGTGCGCGTCTACAACACCTCGCTCAAGACCATGCCGACGATGATCTGGAGCTGGATCTGGTTCCGCGGCAACGAGCCTTACCAGACCTTCACGATCGACGACTCCGCAAAGCAGACGCCGCAGGTGAAGTTCTAGGCAACAGCCGGAAAGAAGGGCTTGTGTGATGTTTGCAGTCGCTGCTGCCACGCGCATATGCTCCCGGGAGTTGCGTGAGGTGAAACGTATTCGACCGGCGCTGCAGGTCGTTTGCGCGGCCATTCTCCTGGCATTTCTGTCGGTCAGCGCTTTTGCTGCCGAACTTCCAGCGCTGACCGGGCGCATCGTCGATGGCGCCAACATCATCGACACCGCTACCCGCGCCGCAATCACGGAAAGGCTCGCGGCTTACGAGGCAAAGTCCTCCGACCAAGTGGTGGTCGTCACCGTGCCGAGTCTCGACGGGGAAGAGATCGAACCATATGCCAATCGGCTCTACCGCTCCTGGGCGATCGGACAAAAGCAGGAGAACAATGGTGTTCTTCTCGTCGTTGCCCCAAACGAGCGCAAGGTGCGCATCGAAGTCGGATATGGGCTTGAGGGCACGCTGACCGACCTTCTTTCCAAGCTGATCATCGAAAACGCGATCATACCCGGCTTTCGTTCAGGCGACTATTCCGGAGGCATCGCGCGCGGTGTCGATGACATACTGACCGTGCTCTCCGGCGATAAGGCCGAGGTCGAGGCGCGGGCCAAGCGCAATATCAAGGAGCCGACTTCCGATATTGACTGGTTCTTTGTAATTTTCATAACCATCTGGGCGCTCATCTTTTTCGGCGGTTTCGCCACCGCTGTGCTTGCGCCGGCATTTGGTCGCAAAATCGGCCCCGGCCAGTACGAATGGCTCGGCATGCGCTTTGACAATCGCACCCGCGGGCGATCGGGCGGTGGGTGGTCAGGCGGAGGAGGCGGCTGGACTGGAGGCGGTGGTGGCTGGTCGTCGGGCGGCGGCGGTGGCGGCGGCTTCTCCGGGGGTGGCGGGTCCTCCGGCGGCGGCGGCGCATCGGGGAGCTGGTAGGCCATGCAGGTAATGAACGAAGCCGATCATGCCAATATTGCTGCGGCAATTCGCGAGGCGGAGAGCCGGACAAGTGGCGAAATCTATGCAGTTCTGGCGCGGCGCAGCGACAGCTATTTCTTCGTTGCCGGCTTCATGGTCGCCTGCGGGATATTGTTCGCCGCCGTACTCGTCGCAGTCGCGGCCCATTGGTTCTGGTATACGATTCCCCTGCCGGTCTTCGGCCTGGGGATCCTGTCGGCCCTTGTCACCGCCCTGCTTGTGTTGCGGCTGCTGCCGGACCTCCACATGTGGCTCGTGCCGAAACATATTCGTTATCGCCGCGCCCACCTCAATGCCTCCCAGCAATTCCTGGCACGCAATGTTCACCTCACCACGCAGCGCACCGGGGTGCTGCTGTTTGTTTCGCTGGCGGAACGATATGCGGAGGTCGTTGCCGACGCCGGCATCAACGCCAAGGTGGGGCAGCAGGAATGGAACGATATAGTTGCGATTCTGATCGACCATGCCGGCAGGGACGAATTGCCCGGCGGATTCCTCAAGGCCATCAAAAAGGCAGGCCTGCTCCTGGAAGAACATTTCCCGGTGAGGCCCGGCGACATCAACGAACTGGATGACCATCTGGTCGAATTGTAATTTTCTTGCGTGTCATACGATTTTCACCGCATCGGTGCAGTTTGGGGTCGAAAACGGCTTCCGAATGGCTATGATCATGCAAAATACGCAATGAGGGGGGAATTTTGATGGCTTCACAGACTGCATTGGACCGAAAGGCCGCCCCGAAGCCCAAATCACCCAAGGCCAAAGACAAGAAGATTGACGCTGGTCTGTTCGAAGAGTTGCTCTTTGCCCGAGCGCCAGACGAAGACCTTGCCGGCTACGATGGAAGCGCAATTCAGACTTCGGCGAAGCTTGCAGAGGAGGCACTCTCTCGTTTCAAGAGCGGGCAGTCTATCATTGATGTAAGCGAGGGGTCGCTTGTCTATCGCGACGGCCGTCCGGTCACCGTGATCACGTTGATCAACGACAATATGCCTTTCCTGCTCGATTCCGTTCTTGGTGAAATAAGCGACCGGGCAAACGCTGTTTACCTCGTCATGCACCCCGTCATGGATGTCGATGCGAAGACGAACAAGGCGATTGGCCCGGCCGGACCCGACAAGCCAGGCAAGGATGTGGCGCGCGTCAGCGTCATGCAGATCCATGTGCCCGCGCTCGACGGACCTTCGCGGGAAATCATGCATGCAGCACTCACGACGGTGCTGAAACAGGTGCGGGAGGCCGTACGCGACTGGAGGCCGATGCTCGACCGTCTCGGCGAAGCGATCGATGCCTACAAGACCGGAAAGCTGCCGATGAAAAAGGCGGCGATCGACGAGGCGGTCTCATTCCTCGAATGGCTGCGTGACGACAATTTCACGTTCCTCGGCGTGCGCGAATACGACTACCTCGGTGATAATAACCAGGGTGAGCTCGAACGCTCCCGCAAGACAGGACTTGGCATTCTCGGCGACCCCGATGTCCGCGTGTTGAAGCGCGGCAATCAGGGCGTCACCACGACGCCGCAGATTATCGCCTTCCTCACCGGCCCCGAGCTTTTGATCGTTACCAAGGCGAACACGAAGTCGCTGGTGCATCGCCGCGGCTATATGGACTATATCGGCGTCAAGACCTTCGATGCGGAGGGGCGGATCACCGGCGAGCTTCGCTTCGTCGGTCTCTTTACGTCCGGCGCCTATACGCGTTCGGTACTCAAAATCCCCTATCTGCGTTCAAAGACGGAAGCGGTCATCAGCCGCCTCGGGTTCAATCGCGAAGACCATTCGGGCAAGGCGCTGCTCAACGTTCTCGAGGGCTATCCCCGCGACGACCTGTTCCAGATCGACGTCAAGACCTTGACCCGCTATGCGGAGATCATCCTTGCGCTCGGCGAGCGGCCGCGCGTGCGGGTCCTGCCGCGTGTCGATCCCTTCGGCCGCTTTGCCTCGATCATCGTCTTCGTTCCGCGCGAACGCTACGATTCCGTGGTGCGCGAGAAGATGGGCGCTTACTTCGCCGCGCTCTATGAAGGGCATGTCTCGGCCTATTATCCCGCTTTCCCGGAAGGCAACCTTGCACGCGTCCACTTCATCATCGGCCATGCCGAGGATGATTTTCCAAAGGTCAAGCGTGAGATGCTCGAAGAAGGCGTCCGCGCCATCGTTCGTACCTGGGACGATGCCGTCGCCGAGGTTGGCGACCGTACGGGCACGTCGCAATATACTGCGCTGGCGGCTGCATTCCCCGATTCCTACCGTGAGAACTTTTCCGCGGATGAGGCGCTTATCGATGCGAGCCGAATTGCCGGTCTGTCGCGCAGCAATCCGCTCTTCGTCGATTTCTACCGCCACCGCACTGACGGGCCCCATGCGGCATCGCTGAAGATCTATCATTATGGCTCGGCTGTAGCCCTGTCGCAGCGCGTGCCGCTGCTCGAAAACATGGGCTTCCGCGTCATCAGCGAGCAGACATTTGCCTTGCCTGCGGCGGATGCCAGCCCTCTCTACGTTCACGACATGGAACTCGTCAGCACTTCGGGTGCGGCCATCGATCTGCGCGACAATGGCGCCCTGTTCGAGGACGTCTTCCGCAACATCTGGAGCGGCGCCTCCGACAATGACGGCTATAATGGACTGGCACTGAGCGGCCAACTCACGGCGCGCCAGATCATCATCCTGCGCGCTTATGGGCGCTACCTGCAGCAGGCGGGCATTCCCTATTCGCAGGATTTCATCGCAATCACGCTCAATCGGTACCCGGCGATCGCGCGTCAGCTTTATGATCTCTTCGAGCAACGGCTAAGCCCGGCCAAGGCCAAAGGAGCGCAATCGGAGCGTAAGGAGGCTGCGATCCGTGCGGCCATCGAGGAAGCCTTGCAAGGCGTTCCGAGCCTCGACGATGACCGGATTCTGCGCCGCTACCTCAATCTTATCGAATCGACGCTGCGCACCAATGCCTTCTCGCCAGAGGAGGATGGCAGCGAACGCGCCTCTCTCGCCTTCAAACTCGACCCGCGCGCACTCGACGAGTTGCCGGAGCCCCGTCCCTACCGCGAGATCTTCGTCTATGGGCCGGAGGTCGAAGGCGTGCATCTGCGCTTCGGACCAGTTGCCCGCGGCGGACTTCGCTGGTCAGACCGCGCCCAGGATTACCGCACGGAAGTTTTGGGCCTCGTCAAGGCACAGCAGGTCAAGAATGCCGTCATCGTGCCCGTTGGCGCCAAGGGCGGTTTCTATCCGAAGCGCCTGCCGACGGGCGGCGATCGCAACGCCATCTTCGAGGCCGGCCGCGCTGCTTACATCACGTTCATCTCGACACTGCTCTCGGTCACCGACAATCTGAACGGCGAGACCGTCGTGCCGCCGGCCGACATGGTGCGGCGCGATGGCGACGATCCTTACTTCGTCGTTGCCGCGGACAAAGGCACGGCGACATTCTCGGATACCGCCAATGCGATCAGCCAGGCGCATGATTTCTGGCTCGACGATGCCTTTGCCTCGGGTGGCTCAGCCGGCTACGACCACAAGAAGATGGGTATTACCGCACGCGGCGCCTGGGAAGCGGTCAAGCGCCATTTCCGCGAAATCGGAACTGATATCCAGAAAACCCCGTTCACCGTGGTCGGCGTCGGCGACATGTCGGGCGACGTGTTTGGCAATGGCATGCTGCTGTCGCCACAGACAAGGCTGATTGCTGCCTTCGACCACCGCGATATTTTCATCGATCCGGAGCCGGACATCAAGGCGACGCTCAAGGAGCGGCAGCGCCTATTCAACCTGCCGCGGTCGAGCTGGCAGGATTTCGACAAGTCGAAAATATCGGTGGGCGGCGGCGTATTCTCGCGCTCGCTGAAGTCGATCACGCTGTCCAAGGAAGCCGCGAAGGCCATCGGCCTCGCCAAGACGACGGCAACGCCTTACGAGATCATGACCGCGATTCTCAAGGCACCGGTTGATCTCCTGTGGTTCGGCGGCATCGGCACCTATGTCCGCTCGATGGGAGAGAGCGATGCGGAAGTCGGCGACCGCGCCAATGACGCGATCCGCATCACCGGCAGCGACGTCAGGGCCAAGGTCATCGGCGAGGGCGCCAATCTCGGCGTCACGCAGAAGGGCCGCATCGAGTTCGGCCTGCTTGGCGGACGCTGCAATTCAGATGCGATCGACAATTCCGCTGGCGTCAACACCTCGGACGTGGAGGTGAATATCAAGATCGCGCTGGCGCAGGCCATGCGCGCCGGCAAGCTCAAGCGCGATCAGCGCGACAAGATCCTGGAATCGATGACAGCAGAGGTTGCAGACCTCGTCTTGCGCAACAACTATCTGCAGACCCTGGCTCTCTCGCTGGCGCAGCGGCGCGGCCTGGCCGATCTCGCCTATCAGGCCCGTTTCATCAGCGACCTCGAGGCGCGAAAGCTTCTGAGCCGCAAGGTCGAGACCTTGCCCGATGACAAGGCCCTCGCCGAACGGCAGGTCGATGGCGTACCATTGACGCGCGCCGAACTCGGCGTCCTGCTTGCCTATGCGAAGATCGTGCTATCAGATCAGTTGTTGGCAAGCACCCTGCCCGACGATCCTTATCTCGATCGCGAGCTGATGGATTATTTTCCGAAGCAAATGCAATCGGGATTTGCCGATGAGCTGCATACGCATCGTTTGCGCCGGGAAATCATCGCAACGCAGCTCGCAAACGACATCATCAACCGTGGCGGCCCGACCTTCGTTAGCCGGCTATCCGATCTTACAGGCCGTTCCGGTCCGGAGATCGTGCGCGCCTACGTCATTGTGCGTGACGGCTTCTCGCTCGACGGTGTCTTTGCCGCGATTGACGCCCTCGACAATGCCGTAGCAGGGGACACACAGAACGGTTTCTACGCCAAGGTGGCGCAGATGCTGAACTGGACGACCGCATGGGTTCTACGCAATGGCACCGCAGGGGCCAGTCTCGCGACGGCGATCGATGAGATCAAGAAAGCCCGTGACGCGCTGCAGCCAAGGCTAGAGAAGCTGTTGCCAGCCTCCATGCTGGGGTTGATCCGCGACGACACCGCCAGCAACGTGGCGCTCGGCGCACCACCGGCTCTTGCCGCGCAATTGGCACGCCTGTCTGTTGCGCCGATCATTCCGGATATAGCGGCGGTGGCGCAGCAGGCGAATATCGACATAGCCACTGCCGGCAAGGCTTATTTCGATATTTCCGAGGCGTTCCGTATAGGCCGTATCGAAGACGCCGCGCGTGGGGTTTCCGTTGCCGACTACTATGACGGCCTGGCGCTTGCCCGCGCGACGGATTTGATCTCGCAGGCGCGGCGCGGTATCGCCGTCGCAGCCCTCAGCCGGCACGGCAAGAACGCTGATCCGGCCAAGGATTGGCTGACCAGCCGTGGCGCGCGTGTAGACGAAGTGCGCCAGCGCATGGCGAACATCGTCGAGAGCGGTGATTTGACCGTATCGCGGCTGGCCGTAGCTGCCGGCCTGCTTTCGGATTTGTCGTAGTCGTGGTAGCCCCTTGCCCTCTCCCTTGGGGAGGGCGGGCCGAAGGTCCGGGGAGGGGAATGCTTGAACTAATTCGGGCCTGGGATAAGCTTCCTCAAAATTCCCCCACTCCGCTGCTTCGCGGTGACCTCCCCCGAAGGGGAGGGAGTTTGCGGTCACGGCTACAAAATGCCTGGAGGCAAAATGGCGCCAGTCTCGATGAAGCCCGCTTTCGCCGCTTGTGGGGGAAGCTTCAGGCGGGGCGGAGGGGCGTGGCAATGACCGCCTCCCCGCTGACCAGCGAAACCGCTGTCTCGACCAAGTCCGGCATATGGGGGTGGATGCTGTTCGACTGGGCGGCGCAGCCGTTCTTCACGGTCGTCACCACCTTCATCTTCGGGCCGTATTTCGTCTCGCGCATGGCGAGCGATCCGGCATTGGGGCAGGCTGCCTGGGGCTATGCCATCGCGGTATCCGGCCTGTTCATCGCCGTGCTGTCGCCTGTGCTCGGCTCCATCGCCGACGAGACCGGCAGGCGCAAGCCGTGGATCGCCTTCTTCGCCGTCATCAAGATCACCTGCCTCGTCATGCTATGGTTCGCGGCGCCGGGCTCGGGCCTGATCATGCCGCTCATCTTCTTTTCGCTGGCCTCTATTGCGGCGGAATTTTCGATCGTGTTCAACGATTCCATGATGCCGCGCCTCGTTGCGCCGAAGGACATCGGCCGTATATCCAACATTGCGTGGGGTCTCGGCTATCTCGGTGGCATGATCGCGCTGATCTTCGTCGTTGCCTTCATGGCCGGGTCGCCCGAAACGGGCAAGACCATGCTTGGGCTGCAACCGATTTTCGGGCTCGACCCCTCAGCCGGCGAGGGCGACCGCGCAGCCGGACCGCTCGCCGCCTTGTGGTACCTTGTCTTCGTGCTGCCGATGTTCTTCTTCACGCCTGATGGCGCGCGCGGCTTGCCCATCCGCCCCGCCATTGCCTCCGGACTTGGACGTTTGCGTTCGACCTTGGCCGAGGTGCGCCAGCGTCCCGGCATTCTCCGCTTCCTGATCGGGCGAATGATCTATCAGGACGGGGTCAACGCCCTCGTCGTGCTTGGCGGCGCCTTCGCCGCGACGATGTTCGGTTGGGCCACCGCCGAAATCGGCATTTTCGGCATCATCCTCAATGTCGTCGCCATCTTCGGCTGCCTTGCAGCAAGCAGGCTCGACACGATGCTCGGGTCGAAGACTGTTGTAGTGGTATCACTTATTGTTCTTGTGATCGCCACGATCGGAATTGTTTCGACCGGGCCCGGCTACACGCTCTTTGGTTTCATACCGCTTCCCGGCGCTGACAGCGGCGGCCTGTTCGGTACGCCTGCCGAGAAGGCCTATATCTGTTTCGGCCTCCTCATCGGTGTTGCGTTCGGCCCGGTCCAGGCTTCGTCGCGGTCATATATGGCGCGGAGTGTTTCAGTTGAAGAAGCCGGCCGCTATTTCGGCATCTATGCGCTCTCGGGTCGGGCGACGAGTTTCCTTGCGCCCTTCCTCGTGGCGACGGCAATCGCGTTAAGCGGGTCGCCGCGCCTTGGCATGGCGACCATCATCGTTTTCCTTCTGGGTGGGTTGGCGATTCTCGTGCGAACGCCCTATCCGGCCGCGATGCCCAGGAGTTCTACCTGATCTAGATTTGTTCTAGTGCCGGAAGTGACGCATCCCGGTAAACACCATGGCGATGCCGTGCTCATCGGCTGCGGCGATGACTTCATCATCGCGCATCGATCCGCCCGGCTGAATGACAGCGGTCGCTCCAGCGGCGACGGCTGAAAGCAAACCATCGGCAAAGGGGAAGAAGGCATCGGAGGCAACCACCGAACCCTTGGTGAGGGGCGTTTCTATGCCTGCGGCTTCAGCGGCATCCTCGGCCTTGCGGGCGGCAATGCGGGCGCTGTCGACACGGCTCATCTGCCCCGCGCCAATGCCGACTGCAGCACCATCCTTGACGTAGACAATGGCATTGGATTTGACGTGCTTGGCGATGCGGAAGGCCAGCTTGAGATCAGCCATCTCAATTTCGGTGGGCGCGCGTTTCGTCACGACCTTCAACTCGAGGTCGTCCACCACGCCGCTGTCACGCGACTGGACGAGAATGCCGCCAGCCACCGTCTTGGCGCTGATGCCGGACGCACGGGGATCGGGCAGTCCGCCGGTTACCAGCAGGCGCAGGTTTTTCTTCGCCGCCACGATTTCCTGCGCTTCAGGGGTCGCGTCGGGAGCAATAATGACCTCGGTGAAGATCTTGACGATCTCCTCGGCAGCCTCGGCGTCGAGCGTGCGGTTCAAGGCGACGATCCCGCCAAAGGCAGACACGGGATCGCAGGCCAGCGCCTTGAGATAAGCCTCCTTCAACGTGGCCGCCTCGGCGACACCGCATGGATTGGCATGCTTGATGATCGCGACGGCAGCCGTACGAGCCGGGTCGAACTCGGCGACGAGTTCGAAGGCCGCATCGGTGTCGTTGATGTTGTTGTAGGAGAGCTGCTTGCCCTGGAGCTGCGTCGCGGTGGCAACACCCGGACGCTTTTCGCCGGTCAGGTAGAAGCCGGCGGACTGGTGCGGGTTTTCACCATAGCGCATCACCGAATGCAGGTGACCGCCGATAGCGCGGCGGGACGGCGTCTCCGTCATCAAGGCTTCGGCGAACCATCCGGAAATCGCGGCGTCATAGGTTGCGGTGCGGGCATAGGCTTTGGCTGCGAGACTTTGACGGAACGAGTAGGGCAGCGATCCTTCATGCTTGTCGAGCATTGCGATCACCATGTCATAGTCGCCGGGATCGGTGACCACACCGACATAGGCATGGTTCTTGGCAGCCGCGCGGATCATCGCCGGCCCGCCAATATCGATGTTCTCGACGATATTGGCATAGTCGGCGCCCGAATGGCGGACGTCTTCGAAGGGATAGAGATTGATGACGACCAGGTCGATCCCGCCTATCTCATGCGTCTTCATCGCTTCGACATGTTCAGGGTCGTCGCGGACGGCCAGGAGACCGCCATGCACCTTTGGATGCAAAGTCTTGACGCGTCCATCCATGATCTCGGGAAAGCCGGTTAAATCGGAGACGTCGCGAACCGGAATGCCCTCTGCCGCGATCGCTTTCGACGTGCCGCCGGTGGAAAGGATCTCGACCTCGTGGCGGTGCAGCGCGTGGGCAAGGGCCGTCAGGCCCGCCTTGTCGGAAACCGAAAGCAGCGCGCGACGGACGGGAAAAAGGTTCGGCGGTGTAAATGATTTTGCGGCGACGGCCATGGGAGTTCGTCCTTAGCAGAATGTGGATGCGTGGATTTGGCGGCTCTAACACAGGCCTTCGCGGAATCCTACTTCGGATCGCGCATTTGCCGGAATTATGCCGGGCTTGCTGCGAAATTAGGTCAGATACATTGACATATCTCGCTTGATGGCGTCATATCCGCCGGGCTTATGCGACGTTCGAGGAGGAGTTTCCGGACGGTGGGCGCACAGGCACGAGAGGCAATCAAGCGAGTAGAAAATGAGCAACTGGGAAGCCAGATACGCAACGCGTGCAAACCGGATGCGCGCTTCGGAAATCCGTGAACTCCTGAAACTGCTCGATCAGCCGGACATCATTTCCTTTGCCGGTGGTATTCCGGATCCGGCCTTGTTCCCGACCGAGGCCTTTCGCAAAGCCTATGAACGGGCGCTCGCCGACGGGCAGGCCGGCCCGGCGCTGCAATATTCGGTCAGCGAAGGCTATGCGCCCTTGCGCGAGTGGATCGCAACACGCCTCGCGGCGCTCGGCATCGTCTGCGACATCGATAACATCGTCATCACATCGGGATCGCAGCAGGCGCTGGACTATCTTGGCAAGCTCTTCCTTTCGCCATCCGATACCGCTTTGGTGACGAGCCCCACCTATCTCGGTGCGCTGCAGGCATTCAATGCATATGAACCCCAGTATGATCAATTGACGCCCGAGTTGGGCAATATGACGCCTGCGGGTTACCAAGATACAGCGGCTCGCAATGGCGGACGCCCGAAGTTCGCCTATATCAACCCGGATTTCTCCAATCCCGCCGGCGAAACCCTGGATCGCGCCGGTCGCGAACGCCTGCTCGATCTTGCCGACGAACTCGACATTCCCATCATCGAAGACGCCGCCTATCAGGGGCTCCGCTATGACGGGGAGCCGGTTCCGCCGATCCTCGCGCTCGATATTGCGCGCAAGGGCGATATCGATGCAACGCGCACGATCTATTGCGGAACGTTCTCGAAGACGCTGTCGCCCGGATTGCGCCTCGGTTTCGTCTGTGCAGCAAAGCCGGTCATCCGCAAGCTCGTTCTGATGAAGCAAGCGGCGGACCTCCACAGTCCCACCATCAACCAGATGGCGATGTATCATGCGGCCGTCGATATTTACGACGCGCAGATCGAGCGCCTGCGCGCCACCTATGGCGCGCGCCGCGACCATGTCCTGACGGCGCTTGAAAAATATATGCCGGAAGGCGTGTCATGGACCAAGCCTGAAGGCGGCATGTTCATCTGGGTCACCTTGCCGGAAGGGATCGACGGGGCGAAGCTTCTTGCCCGTTCGATCGAAACCGAGCGCGTCGCCTTCGTGCCGGGCCAGGCCTTTCACGCCGACGGCAGCGGGGCAAATACCATTCGCCTGAGCTTCTCGCTCGCGTCCGAAGAGCTTGCCGATACCGGTATTGCCCGTCTTGGGCGCCTCATTCGCCAGGTGATGGCGGAGCTCTAAACGCCGAGGCTTGTGCGGGTAAACTGCCACTCGACTTCGGACCGCTGGGCGGCACTGAAGGACAATGTGATCTGGCGGGTCCTGACGGGCCCGCGGAACCCGGCAAAGAACAGTGAATCCTCGACGAAGGGCTGCACCGTTGCCGAGAACATCCAGATATCGTCGTTTTCCGCCTGAAGGATGATCAGGCCATTATCGTCCACAGAGACGTGGACGGCAGGATGCAAGTGAAAACGCACGACGACATTTTCGGCGCCAGTATCACGCAGCGGATTGCGACCGGCGGCAAAGAAGCTGTCGATGCCTTCGATGACGCTGCCATTGTGCGACAATACGATCTGGCGTTCGTGATAGATGCCGAACGGTCGAACGTAGCCATTGTGGTTGGCAACGAAGCCGACGGCGCCTTCCCGCTCTATACGCTCGATATTTACCCTGGTGGGCCCGGCAATGATCGGCGTTCCGATCATGTTTGAAAGTCCGGAGGTATTGCTGAAGCGGCAGGAGGACGTGTCGTTGAGCGTTGCCGTCGAATGAGCGGCGGTCGAGCGGGCGAGCGGCCGAAACTCGGGCGGGCCATAGCGATCGACGCCGGCATTGACGATATAGCGGTTGCGGCCCGATGACATCTCGAACGACAAGCAGCCGGCGTGGGCATCGCGCGAGGCAGTGACCGGCGGTGCGAGACCGGTGTCGGCAATGATCGTCGTCGAATCCATGGAAAGGCGCTCATAGCCCGAATGCGGCGCGTGAATGAGCGGCAGGCCGCCAATATCGTCATGGCGGAGCACGGCGATGACCCGTTCCGGCATGGTGGCGCCGACCCCGTTGAACAGGGCAAGGCTGCCGTCATGATGGCGAAAAAAACGCAGTGCCGGCAGCATCCGCTCGATGGCTTCGATCAGCGCTTTGGGCGGTGCCTCCTGGCCGCTGGCATAGGTCTGGCGCAGCGGCAGAAGGTCTGCGAGCAGTTCGAGAATAATGAGGGGATTACGCGAGATGTGGCCGCCGTCGGGGAGGATCTGGCGGGTGAGTTCATATTCGAGGTTGCGGCGGGCCGAGCGGCTGGTGCTCGACGCCACCGGCAGGGCGAGCGCCGCAAGTGCGAGCGCGATGCGGGCGCGCAGCTTCTCTTCGCCGTCATCCATGACCGCCGCCATCGTCCGCAAGTAGCGAACCTGAACGGCGAGCGATCGCATGAACTGGCGATAGGCGCGCAGGTCTGCGCCCGCCAGAATGAGGCTCGAATGCTGCAGCCAGGCGATGATGCGCTGGGCCGTGACCTCCGGCACCCATGCCGGCCCTGCGACCGAGCGGCCATGCGTGGTGATCCAGTCACTGAGGAGGGCGCGGGCGTTGGCAGTGGCAAGGTCCGTGCCTGCCGCACGCAAGTGGCGGAGCCAGCCGAAATTGTGCAGAGCCGCCTGCCAGGCGGCATTGGGTGGCTCGACCAGGAACGGCGAGCGGCCGCCGGTTTCGACGACCTTGCCGGCCAAGGCGAAGCGACCATGGTAAAACTCTTCGGCAATTTGCGGATCGGCCGGGCGCAGATCTTGCGGGGCAATAAGCACGCGCTCGGGCGTAAAGCCGGTAAAGCGCCAGCGGTAGAGCGGGCCCATGCGCACGCGCCTGCGGAAACGGCGCCACAATTGCGCCGTCGCTAGTCCCCACAATTGCGGTGTTTCGCTGAGCGCGACCATATTGTTTTTGCTTCGAATCGTCGACGACAGCCTAAACTATCCGGTCAAACAGTTAAAATTTTAGTATTTGCGCCGGAATCGAGCCGCAAAGAAGCCATCCATGCCGGACAGCGCCACATCCTCATTGGGAAGATCTGCGGGCGTAGAGCGCACAAAACCTTCTTCCGTAATGAGCTCTCCGAGGCCACCGATCTCTTCGGCGACGACAGGAACGAGTTCGATGGCGGGGTTCTTGGTAATCAGTTGCCTTGCGACCGTTTCGCCTTCGGAGGGGTCGAGAGAGCAGTTAGAAAACACGATAATCCCGCCGGGCCGAACGAGGGTGACGGCGTGGTCCAAGAGCTTGGCCTGAAGCGCGGCGAGTTTGGCGATCTCTTCGGGACTTTTAGTCCACGGAACGTCGGGATGGCGTCGTACCGTCCCCGTCGAGGAGCACGGTGCGTCGAGCAGGACAGCATCGAAGGGCTCGGCCGGTTCATAGGCCGCAAGATTTGCTTCGACGGTGTCGGCAGTGAAATGCAGGCGCTCGAGATTGGCGCGGAGCCGCTTCAGGCGATTGGCGGAGAGATCGAGCGCGGTCACGTTCGCACCCGCCAAAGCAAGCTGTGCGGTCTTGCCGCCGGGCGCGGCGCAAAGATCGGCAACACGTTTTCCGGTGATGTCACCAAAGAGCTTTGCCGGGAGGCTCGCCGCCGTATCCTGCACCCACCACTCACCCTCGGCAAAGCCCGGGAGGCTGGTCAGGGCGCCTTCAATGTTGGCAAGCCGAACCGAGCCCGTTGGAAGGGCGAGACCGCCAAGACGCTCGGCCCACACTTGTGGGTCGCCCTTGACCGTGAGATCGACGGCTGGCTCCTTCGCTTGGATTTCAAGGATGGCGCCTGCCTTTTCCTTGCCATAGGCGGCAACGAGACTTGCCTCGAACCATGAAGGAACATTGACTGCAGCCCGATTGGCGAACGTCTCCTTTTCCCGCGACAGGCGCCGCAGGACGGCGTTTACCATCGACGCAAAGCGCCGGTTGCGTGGGTCGCCATTCGCCGCTGTCACGGCAAGATCGACGGCGGCGCGATCCGGCAGGTCGAGATAAAGGATTTGTGCGGCCGCCACGTGCAAAAGATGCTTCAGGGCCACGGCATTTTCGGGTAGAGGCCGATCGATCATCTGGCTGATGGCGGCTTCAATTGCGCCGCGATTGCGCAGCGCAGCCCCGAGAATGGCGCGCACCAGTGAGCGGTCACGGTCGTCGAGCGCCATATATTGCGGATGCCCGTTATTGTTGTCGGTCAGGCCGTCGAGCGACGTATGCTTCTCGATGACAGCTCCCAGCAGACGTGTTGCGCATTGACGCGCGGCGAGGCCAGGCCGATCCTCTCCGTCAAAAGATTCCGTAGCTTGCTGTTTTCTGGAGAAGTTCCGCTTGGCTGCCCGTTCCGCGCTCATGCCCAGGGGCCTTTGCGGCTTGCGCCATTGCGGCCCCACGGCGTCGGACGGTCGTCCCGCGGTTCCTCATCGTCGAGCGGCTGTTCGACACCGCGCGCCGATTTCGCGGGCGCCTCGGTCCGGGTGAATTCCGAGGCCATGGCCTCCAGCGCCGCAATGCGATTTTCGGTGTTTGGATGCGTGGAAAACAGGTTGTCGGCGCCACGACCGCTCAAGGGATTGATGATAAAAAGCGGTGCCGAGGCGGGGTTTCGCTCCGCATCCTCGTTGACAATCTGCTTGGCGCCGCGCGCGATCTTGTTGAGGGCAGATGCGAGCCACAGCGGATTGCCGCAGATCTGTGCGCCGCGCCGGTCGGCGGCGTATTCCCGTGTCCGGCTGATCGCCATCTGCACGATCATTGCGGCAAAGGGCGCGACGATCATGGCGATCAAAATGCCAATGAAACCGAGCGGATTATTGTTCTCGCGGTTGCCGCCGCCGAAGAACAGGGCGAAATTGCCGAGCATCGAAATGGCACCGGCGAGTGTCGCGGTAATGGTCATCGTCAACGTATCGCGGTGCTCGACGTGGGCAAGCTCGTGCGCCATCACCGCCGCGACCTCCTGCGGCGAGAGGCGCTGCAAGAGACCGGTACTGGCGGCGACAGCCGCATTCTGCGGGTTGCGCCCGGTGGCAAAGGCGTTGGGCTGATCCGCCTCGATGAGATAAACCTTCGGCATGGGCAGGTTGGCACGCGCTGCAAGATCGCGGACAATGCCGTAATATTCGGGCGCGGTGCGCTCATCGACCTCGACGGCGTGATGCATGCGCAGCACCATCTTGTCTGAATTCCAGTAGCTGAAAAGGTTCATGCCGGCGGCCATGACGAGCGCGATCATCATGCCGCCGGACCCGCCGATGAGATAGCCAACGGCCATGAACAGAGCGGTCATGAAGGCAAGCAGCATCGCAGTGCGCATGATGTTCATGGTTGCATTCCTCCCCTCGGAAATGAAGCGTTAGAGTCCATGGCTGGCAAGGTCATTCCTTTTGTTGGCCATCTTCCGCTATATGATGGTGCTTTATACAGCAAGCTTCAATGACGAGTGTCACATGACGGACGAAGAGACAGCAAAAACGCCGCACGCCGACAATGACGATAAGCGCCGGCACCCCGCCTTCGACCAACTGCCGCCGGCAGCCCAGCGCGCGCTAAGGGAAGCGGAAGCGCGGCGGCAGGCCGAAAAGGATGCCGCCGAGAAACCGCGCGAAATCGGCGGACGGGGCGGCAAGGATCCTGCCCGCTACGGCGATTGGGAAATCAAGGGCCGCACGATCGACTTCTAGTGGCGGATAACTTCAATTCCAAGTTGTTCACGCCGGAGCCAACGGCTGAGCAACAGGATTGCCGCGGCGGCAAGACCGCAGACGAGCCCGAGCCAAATGCCTGCACCCTTCATGTCCAGCCAGAAGCCAAAGGCGATTGAGAGCGGCAGGCCTATGCCCCAATAGGCGATGGCCGCATAAATCATCGGCACTGTCGTGTCATGCAGGCCACGCAACATGCCGCTCGCGACCGCCTGACCACCGTCGAAAATCTGGAAGAGCGCTGCAAACGCCAGGAACGAGACGGCTAGCGATATGACCTCGGCGTTTGATGGGTCGTGCAGGTCGATGAAGGCGCTTATCAGCTGGTATGGCGCAAACAGCATCAGCATCGCGGTGAGCACCATGAAGCCGGTTCCGCCGATGAAGGCGACCCAGCCGGCGCGCCTTATTCCGTCACCATCCTGTGCCCCGTAGGCCCGGCCCACGCGGACCGTTGCCGCCTGGCCAAAACCCATCGGCACCATGAATGCAATGGCGGCAATCTGGATGGCAATTGCGTGCGCCGCAAGGTAATCCGCGCCGAGAATTCCCATCAGGAAAGCCGCTGCATTGAAGATTGTAACTTCAAAACTCATGATCGCGGCGATCGGCAGGCCAAGGCGGAGCAGTTCGCCATAGCGTGGCCAGTCGGCACGCCAGAAGCGACCGAACAGATGGTAACGGCGGAACTGGCGATCGCGCATGATGATGACGACGAGGCCGATGAACATCATCAGCGACGACAGGGAGGTCGCGATGCCCGAACCGACGATCCCAAGCTTGGGGAATCCCAGATGTCCGAAGATCAGGCACCAATTGGCAAGGGCATTGAACCCGACGCAAAAGAGAGCAACGAACAGCGCCCAGCCGGGACGTTCGAGCGCCGCGATAAAGGACCGCAATACGATATAGCCGTAGAACGGCAGGACCGCCCACTGCAGCGAACGAACATAGGCTTCGGCAGTATCGGCAAGGGCCGGATTTTGCCCCATAGCAATGAGAATCGGTCCGGTGTGCCACAACGCGAACCAGATCGGAATCGATATGGTGACGGCGAGCCAGAGGCCCTGCCGCACGGTGCGGCGAACCTCGCGCACCGAAAAGCGATTGCGGCCGAGTTCCTTTGCCATCATCGGCGAGGTGGCAAGCATCAGGCCGAGACCGAAGATCATCGGCATATAGTAGAGGTTGGTGCCGAGGGCTCCGGCTGCGAGCGTATCCGCGCCGACCCATCCCATCATCATGACGTCGGTTGCCGTCATCGCTGTTTGCGCGAGATTGGTAAGGATCATCGGCCAGCTCAACGCCAGCATCGCAATAATTTCTTCACGCCACGCGCGCCGGGACGCGGCGTTTTGGGCTAAGGCAACCGACATGTCTTGGTCTTTCAGAGGATTTTGCCTCGCATTGAGGCAGGATGCACCGATTTCAGGCAAATTCTTGGTATCATCAAATTTCGGCAAGAGCAAAGGGGCCACCTGCAACCTGGCATTGGTGGTTGGCTTCCCTTCCGGAGGATACTATCGATCATATTGACATTTGTAATTTAAAAACTACATTATCATGATAAAACTGAAACAGACCTCCGTTTATCGTAAGTGGGAAAGCAAGCTAAAAGACGAGAGGGCGAGGGCCGTCATCGCTGCGCGCCTCTTCCGCTTGGCCAACGGCCTTGGGGGCGACATTGCATCTGTGGGTGGTGGCGTAAGCGAACTGAGAGTCCACTATGGGCCGGGATATAGGGTTTATTTCCGGCGTCACGGCGAAGAGATTGTCATCCTTCTTTGTGGCGGTGACAAGCAGACGCAAGACCGGGACATCCGCGAGGCTCGGCGACTGGCAATAGAATGGAGGGATGATGACGAAGCTCTATGACTATGACCCTGCCGACGCACTCAAATCTGACGAGGCAATAGAGTTATTTCTTGCCGACGCATTTGAAACTGGCAATTCTGCCTACATTGCCAAGGCCATCGGAGTAGTCGCAAGATCGAAGGGCATGGCAACGATCGCCCGCGAGACTGGATTGTCCCGGGAACAACTTTACCGCTCAATGAGTGAAAGTGGAAACCCCACACTGGCCACAACGATAGCCGTGTTGAAGGCAGTCGGTTTTCAACTGAGTGGCAAGCGGGCGGCTTAAACGGAAAGGGCCACCCCGAAGGGTGGCCCCGCAATTCCGTCTGGCACAAAGCTGTCTTTGGCCTTTTGCCGGCTTTCGCCGGACGCTTATTCAACGGAGAGACAATCCCCGATGGAAAGCATCAGACGCCTTGTGGCAGATTGCGAAATCACGAGACATCGGATCACCTCCTTTTCATTCGTTGAACACAATTGGAGAATGGGGTGTCATGACCCACGTTTCAAGAGAAAAAAGCAAGGCCATGTGTGCATGGGTTGCAAAGAGGCTCAGGCAGTCATAAGCCAAGCAGACTGAATGAAGCAACGCACGCGACGCGCAACTTGCTGCGCCCCGTGCCCGGGGGCAGAGAATGGCAGCTGAAGACAAGGCGGCGCGGATCATCCGCACGGTGGTCGACGTCATCGAACCGCAATTTGCGATTGAACTTTGGGACGGAACCCGCATCGGTGATTTTGATGGCCCTATACTTGCCATCAATGATCCTATGGCCGTGCGCCAGATCGCTCTCAAACCCAATATCGGCTCTGTCGTCGAGTTGTGGGTGTCGGGCCAGATCGACATCAGGAACGGCACGCTGTTCGATCTCGTCGAGCGCGGTCCCAAGGGAAAGTTCAAGCACCGGCTGAAAAGCCTGCCAAAGTGGCAGCTCTTGAAGGATGTGCCTTCGCTTTTGCTAAGCGGAGCGAAAGGCGGCAGTTCCGGGCTCGGCGGCAAGAATCCTTACGTCAGCGGGTCCAACAAGGAAGCAATCACGCATCATTACGACGTGTCGAACGCCTTCTATCAGCTCTTTCTCGATGAGCGCATGGTCTATACCTGCGCCTATTTCACCGACTGGGCCAACAGCATCGACCAGGCGCAGGCCGACAAGCTCGAATTGATCTGCCGCAAGCTGCGCCTCAAGCCCGGCGATCGCCTGCTCGACATAGGCTGCGGCTGGGGGGCCATGCTGATTTATGCGGCAAAGAATTATGGCGTGACCGGCACGGGCGTATCTTTGTCGGAGGCGCAGACGGCCCTTGCCCGCGAGCGGATCAAGGCGGAAGGCCTGGAGGACAAGATCACGATTCACGTGAAATCCTATGAGCATCTCGAGGGGCAGTTCGACAAGATTTCCTCGATCGGCATGTTCGAAGCGGTGGGCATAGCCCACTACGACACCTATTTTTCCAGTGTGCACAGGTTGCTGAAGCCGGGTGGCCTTTATCTCCACCACGCGATCACGCGGCGCATGAAGCGCAACAAGAAGACCTTCGGGCGCAAGAGCGCCGAGCACCTCGCCCTGGTCAAATACATCTTCCCAGGCGGCGAACTCGACCATCTCGGCATGACAGTCGAGAATCTCGAAGGCTACGGTTTCGAGGTGCACGACGTCGAGAATCTGCGCGAACATTATGGCCGCACTTGCCGCATGTGGGCCGACCGTCTCCATGCGCGCTTCGATGAGGCGATCGCGGAAGTGGGGGCTCCCAAAGCGCGGTTGTGGCTGCTGTACCTCACCGGCTGTGCCCTTGCGTTCGAGCGTGGCACCGTACAGATCAATCAGACGCTGGCGTCACGCCGCAAGCGCGGAATCTCGGCCGTGCCGCAGACACGCGCCGATCTTTACCGCTGAAGGAGGGTGTCCCCCCTTGTTGGGGGGGAGGACACGATTTTCAGCCCTTGCGGTTCTGGCGATTGGCGATCAGGTCATCAACGACGGCCGGGTCGGCGAGCGTTGAGGTGTCGCCGAGCGCGCCAAAATCATCTTCTGCGATCTTGCGCAGGATGCGGCGCATGATCTTGCCGGAACGGGTCTTCGGCAGGCCCGGCGCAAACTGTATCTTGTCTGGCGTGGCGATCGGGCCGATCTCCTTACGTACATGCTTGACCAGTTCGGCGCGCAGATCGTCGCTGCCCTCAAGCCCGGACATCAGCGTTACATAGCAATATATGCCCTGGCCTTTGAGGTCGTGCGGATAGCCGACCACGGCCGCTTCCGAGACCGTATCATGGGAGACAAGCGCGGACTCAACCTCGGCAGTTCCCATGCGGTGCCCCGAGACGTTGAGAACGTCATCGACGCGCCCGGTGATCCAGTAGTAGCCATCCTTGTCCCGCCGGCAGCCATCGCCGGTAAAGTACTTGCCCTTATAGGTGGAGAAATAGGTTTCGATGAAGCGCTTGTGATCGCCATAGACCGTGCGCATCTGCCCCGGCCAGGAGTCCGTGATGCAGAGGTTGCCGTCGGCGGCGCCTTCGAGCACGTCACCCTCATTGTCGACCAGTTGCGGTTGCACGCCAAAGAACGGCCTTGTGGCCGAGCCGGGTTTGGGCGGCGTTGCGCCGGGCAGCGGCGTGATGAGGATGCCGCCGGTCTCCGTCTGCCACCAGGTATCGACGACAGGACTGCGCTTGTCGCCCACCACCTGATAATACCATTCCCAGGCTTCCGGATTGATCGGCTCTCCAACCGAGCCGAGGATGCGCAGCGATTTGCGCGATGTCTTCTTGACCGGTTCGTCACCGGCGCTCATCAGCGCGCGGATGGCGGTCGGGGCGGTGTAGAAGATGTTGACCTTGTGCTTGTCGATGACTTCCCAGAACCGCGATACCGAGGGGTAGTTGGGCACGCCCTCGAACATCAGCGTCGTCGCGCCATTGGCGAGCGGGCCGTAAACAATGTAGGAATGGCCGGTTACCCAGCCCACATCGGCGGTGCACCAGTAGATGTCGCCGTCATGGTAGTCGAAGACATATTCGTGGGTCATCGAGGCATAGACCAGGTAGCCGCCGGTCGTGTGCAGCACACCCTTGGGCTTTCCGGTAGAGCCAGAGGTGTAAAGGATGAAAAGCGGATCCTCCGCCTTCATCTTTTCAGGTTTGCATTCCGCCTTAACGCTGGCAATCTCATCGTGATACCAGAGGTCGCGATTGCTGGCCCAGCCGGTCTTGCCGCCGGTGCGGCGCACGACGAGTACGTTCTTCACCATGACGTGGTGACGCGCGGCTATATCGATTGCCTTGTCGGTATTTTCCTTAAGCGGCACCGGCTTGCCGCCGCGCATGCCCTCATCGGCCGTGATCACGAAAGTGGATTCGCAGTCGACGATACGGCCCGCGAGCGCATCGGGGGAGAAGCCGCCGAAGACGACGGAGTGGATCGCGCCGATGCGCGCGCAGGCCAGCATCGCATAGGACGCTTCCGGGATCATCGGCATGTAGATCGTCACCCGGTCGCCCTTCTTGACGCCGTGTTTCTTCAGGACATTGGCGAGGCGGCAGACCTGCTCGTAAAGCTCATTATAGGTGATCTTCTTGTCGAGATAGGGATTGTCGCCTTCCCAGATGATCGCGACCTGATCGCCGCGCTTTTTGAGGTGGCGGTCGATGCAGTTATAGGAAACGTTGGTAACGCCATCCTCGAACCATTTGATCGAAACCTTGCCCTCGAACGAGGTGTTCTTGACCTTGGTGAAGGGCTTGAACCAGTCGATGCGCTTTCCGTGCTTGGCCCAGAACTTTTCGGGGTCCTTGATGCTCTGCTTGTACCAGCTGAGATAGGTATCATTGTCGATGAGCGCGTTTTTCTTCGCGCTTGCCAGCACCGGATAAACCTTCTCGGACATCAATTTCCTCCAGAATCTTAAATATCGGGCCTCCACCCGGATACCTCCCCGGGCGGGAGGCGCACAGGTTCATTACCACCAAGCAAATCAATGCGTAAATATCCGAATTGGCCCTGAGGGCATGGCGTTCGGTCGCATTCTGCAGCGGCCAATATCGTTTTCGGTCGCGTTTTATCGTGAAATCGGTCCATTTTGACCACATTTCGGCTTATAGGGTCGCTGCCTTGACTTGGGAGGACAAACTATCGGCGCCAAAGAATTGTTGTTTCCGGCGCCGCACCAAGGATCGAGGAATGCGAATAACTGTCTTGCGCAGCGTTGCGTCACGCGCAAAATTCACATGGTTCACCCTAGCCGCTTTGAGCCTTGCCATTCCGGCAGGCGCCGGCACGCTTCCCGTGCCATCCAATCCGCAGGACCGTATCGGCGCAAAGCTTTTTGGCGAGGAGCATGCGCATCTGCTCAAGGATTCGGTATTCGACAAGATCAGTCCGCTGGTATTGGCGGCCATGCCGCGCGGCAAGGCCTATATAGACTACAAGGCGCCGTCGAAATGCGTTCCCGAAAGGCTGAAGAACGTGCTGAGCCGCGTTTCCGCCAAGTATGGGCCGATCACGGTAAATTCGACCGTGCGCACGCGCACGCGCAACAATCGCGTTGGCGGCAAGGACCAATCCTACCACCTGAGCTGCCAGGCGGTGGATTTCCGGGTCCACGGCGGCTCGTCCGGCCTCATGAGCCACCTGTCGTCCAGCGGTGACGTCGGCGGGTTGAAACGCTATCCGGCCGGCTATTATCACATCGATACCGGACCGCGCCGCAGCTGGTAATTATCGAGTTCCGAAAATCGCGGAACCGACCCTGACTGATGTCGCGCCGAAGCCGATGGCGAGTTCGTAGTCACCGGACATGCCCATGGAAAGCTTGTCGATTCCGGCCTGCCGGGCGATCTTTTCAAGCAGGGCAAAGTGCGGGCCGGGATTCTCATCGGCCGGCGGAATGCACATCAGGCCCTCGATCCGGAGGCCGTGAACCTCGCGGCAACGCTTGATGAAAGCTACCGCCTCTTTTGGATCTATGCCCGCCTTCTGCGGTTCAGAACCGGTGTTCACCTGGACGTAGAGTTTGGGAAAGCGGCTCTGCTTTTGCATTTCCTTGGCAAGGGCATCGGCGATCTTTTCGCGGTCGACCGTCTCGATCACGTCGAAAAGCGCCACCGCATGCTCGGCCTTGTTGGATTGGAGCGGCCCGATCAGGTGGAGTTCGATATCCGGAAATTCACCGCGCAGGGCCGGCCACTTCGCTTGCGCCTCCTGGACGCGGTTCTCGCCAAAGACGCGCTGGCCGGATTCGAGCACGGGACGGATTGCGTCTTCGCCGAAGGTTTTCGACACGGCGACAAGCGTGACGGCGCCTTCCGGGCGACCCGCTTCCGCTTCAGCCTTGTGAATAGCATCCCTGACGGCAAAAAGTTGATCGACGGCATTGGGCATTGGCTGGTTCAGTCCTATTTATCGCCTGACGGCCCGATTTCGCGGGCTCCTTCAGCTTCAAGTGGTTGACGGTCCCACCAATCCATGGTGAAGGTCCCCGCATCACTATCCTTTGCAAGAGAATCCCGTTCATGGCAACCGAACGCTATAATCCCCGTGTAGCCGAGAAGCATTGGCAGAGAGTTTGGAACGACGCCAAGCTCTTCGAGACGAACAATGACGATCCTCGCGATCCTTACTACGTCCTCGAAATGTTTCCGTACCCCTCGGGCCGCATTCATATGGGCCATGTGCGCAACTATGCGATGGGCGATGTCGTTGCACGTTACAAGCGCGCCAAGGGATTCAATGTGCTGCATCCAATGGGCTGGGATGCTTTCGGCATGCCGGCCGAAAACGCCGCCATGCAGAACAAGGTTCATCCGAAGACCTGGACCTACCAGAACATCGCGACGATGCGCGACCAGCTCAAGTCCATGGGCCTGTCGCTCGACTGGTCGCGTGAGTTCGCCACCTGCGATGTCGAATATTATCACCGCCAGCAGATGCTGTTCCTCGATTTCGTCGAGAAGGGTCTGGTGACGCGCAAATCGTCCAAGGTCAACTGGGACCCTGAGGACATGACGGTCCTTGCCAACGAGCAGGTCATCGACGGTCGCGGCTGGCGGTCCGGCGCCCTTGTCGAGCAGCGCGAGCTGACACAGTGGTTCTTCAAGATCACCGACTTCAACGAGGAACTGCTGGGCGCCCTCGATGGGCTCGACCAGTGGCCGGAAAAGGTGCGCCTGATGCAGCGCAACTGGATCGGCAAGTCTGAGGGCATGCTGATCCGCTGGGCGTTGGACAAGCAGTCGCACGTCGAAGGCGAGAGCGAGGTCGAGGTCTACACGACGCGGCTTGACACGCTTTTCGGCGCGTCCTTCATTGCCATTGCCGCCGACCATCCGCTGGCGAAGAAAGCCGCCGAAAACAACGCGGCGCTGGCGCAGTTCAACGAGGAATGCCGCCATGCGGGCACTTCGGTCGTTGCGCTCGAAACCGCCGAGAAGAAGGGCTTCGACACCGGCTTGCGCGTCACGCATCCGTTCGACCCGGAATGGACGCTGCCGGTCTACGTCGCGAATTTCGTGTTGATGGACTATGGCACCGGCGCGATCTTCGGTTGTCCGTCAGGTGACCAGCGCGACCTCGACTTTGCCAACAAATACGGCCTGCCGGTCGTGCCGGTGGTTATGCCGAAGGACGCCGACGCGGCCACGTTCCAGATCACCGAAACCGCCTATGTCGATGACGGCGTCATGATCAATTCGCGCTTCCTTGACGGGATGTCGCCGGCCGAAGCTTTCGACGAGGTGGCGCGGCGGTTGGAAAAGCAGACGGTCGGCAACCGCCCGCAGGGCGAGCGCAAGATCAATTTCCGCCTGCGCGACTGGGGTATTTCCCGGCAGCGTTACTGGGGTTGCCCGATCCCGATGATCCATTGCGATGATTGCGGCGTGGTTCCGGTGCCGAAAGCCGACCTGCCGGTCAAGCTGCCGGACGATGTCGAATTCGACCGGCCGGGCAATCCGCTCGACCGGCATCCGACCTGGCGGCACGTCAACTGCCCGCAATGCGGCAAGCCGGCACGACGCGAGACCGACACGATGGACACCTTCGTCGACTCGTCATGGTATTTCGCGCGCTTCACCGCTCCCTGGGCCGAGGAGCCGACCGAGCCCAAGGTCGCGAATCATTGGCTGCCCGTCGATCAGTATATTGGCGGCATCGAGCACGCGATCCTGCACCTGCTCTACTCGCGTTTCTTCACACGGGCGATGAAGGTGGCGGGTCATCTCGATATCAGTGAACCGTTCAAGGGCATGTTCACGCAAGGCATGGTCGTTCACGAGACCTACAAGGGCAAGGACGGCTGGGTCACGCCAGCTGACGTTCGGGTCGAGGAGACGGATGGCGCGCGCCGCGCAACGCTGATTGCTACAGGCGAAGAGGTCGAGATAGGCTCGATCGAGAAGATGTCGAAATCGAAGAAAAACGTGGTCGATCCCGATGACATCATCGCTTCCTACGGGGCGGATACCGCGCGCTGGTTCATGCTGTCGGATTCGCCGCCGGAACGCGATGTGATCTGGACTGAATCCGGCGTCGAGGGCGCACATCGATTCGTTCAGCGCGTCTGGCGCCTGATTTCGGAAGCGGCCGAGACGTTGAAGACGGTCGATGCCGCAGCCGCGACCGAGGGCGAGGCTTTGGCGATTTCGAAAGCGGCGCACCGGACTGTCAAGGCTGTCGGCGAAGATATCGAGAAGCTGAACTTCAACAAGGCCGTCGCGCGCCTTTACGAGCTCGTCAACACCTTGGCGCCTTCGCTGCAGAAGCTGGCGGCGGGCGAGGCTGACATGGCGACGATCGCAGCAAGCCGCGAAGCGACGGCCATGTTGATTGCAATGATCGCGCCAATGATGCCGCACCTTGCTGAGGAGTGCTGGAAGGCGCTCGGCGGCGCAGATCTTGTGGCTCATCAACCGTGGCCGTCATACAACGAGACGTTGATCATCGAGAACGATGTGACCATGCCGGTTCAGATCAATGGCAAGAAGCGCGGCGATTTGACAATTGCCCGCGATGCGGATCAATTGGCGGTCGAAAAGGCCACCCTCGCGCTTGATTTCGTCAAGGCCGCGCTGAATGGCAATTCACCGAAGAAGGTCATTATCGTACCGCAGAGGATCATCAATGTCGTTGCCTGATCGTTTTCAGCCGGGTTCCGTCGTCAAGCGGCTGCTTCCCTTCTGCGTTCTTGGCTTGGCATTGATTGCAGGCGGTTGCCAGGTGCGGCCGCTCTACTCCGATCCCGGTCCGGTCGGCAGCACGGCCGCCGGCGTCTCGGGCAGCGTCCGCTCCCGGCTCGCGACCGTGTCGGTCAATCCGGCGGGCGATCGCGTCACCCAGGAAGTGCGCAACAACCTGATCTTCCTCTTCGGTGGCGGTGCGGGCGAGCCGACGCATGTCGCCTATACGCTGCAACTTGCCATTGCTTCGCAGAACATTTCACTGGCGCTGATCCAGAATGCGACCAATGACAAATCGGGTCAGCCGACCGCAGGCTCCATCCGCATGACTGGCAACTACGTTCTGACGCGCGTGTCGGACGGTCAGGTCATCGGCCGCGGCAGCCGTCTTGTAAATGCGGGCTACGATGCGCCAAGACAGCAGTTTGCTGTCCAGCGAGCCTATCGCGATGCATATAATCGTGCGGCGGCGGAAGTTGCGCAGGCGATTCAGCTCAGCGTTGCCCAGGACCTGACGAAGAACCAATAGTCATACTGCGCATGACCTCGCTTGGCGAACGGCCGGGCGTACCGTTCATGATTCCTGCCCCTAACCGGATGCGCGCTGCGCAGGCGCACAAGAAAAAACGCCCGCCGGTCTTGCAACAGGCGGGCGTCATTGACCAGGGCGCCTGATCAGGCGATCGACTGGCCCGTCTTCTTCCAATCGGCAAGGAAAGTCTCAAGGCCCTTGTCGGTCAGCGGGTGCTTGACCAATGCCTTCAGCGTTGCCGGCGGAACCGTCGCGACGTCGGCACCGATCAGAGCGGCTTCCTTGACATGGTTCACGGTGCGGATCGAGGCGGCAAGGATCTGCGTCTGGTAATCGTAATTGTCGTAGATTGTTCGGATCTCGGAAATCAGTTCCATTCCATTGATGCCGGTATCGTCGATGCGGCCAATGAATGGCGAGATGAACGTGGCGCCGGCCTTGGCGGCAAGAAGTGCCTGGTTGGCGGAGAAGCACAGCGTCACATTGACGAGATGGCCATCCGAGCGCAGGGCCTTGCAGGCCTTGAGGCCATCGAGGGTGAGCGGGACCTTGATGCAGATATTGTCGGCGATGCGGGAGAGCACTGCGGCCTCCTTCATCATCTGCTCATATTCGGTTGCCGCGACCTCGGCGGATACCGGGCCGTTGACGATGCTGCAAATTTCCTTGGTGACTTCGATGATGCTGCCACCGGACTTGAGGATCAGCGAAGGATTGGTGGTTACGCCATCGAGCAATCCGAGATCGTTGAGCTCGCGGATTTCCTTCACGTCGGCGGTATCGACAAAGAATTTCATGGGAACATTCCTTCCTGATATGCGGGTGTCTAAATGAGAGATCAATTCTATCTCCCGGAAAGTGACTTTTCTTTATCCGAAAGGCGCGCCAAGGTCACGTATATATGAGTCAGGATTCGTTCATCCCGCAAAAAACCGTTCCCGTGCTTGTGCCGATGCCGGCAGAGCGGCCCTACAGCTATGCCGTGCCGGACGGCATGAACGTCAGGGCCGGGTCAATCGTCCGGGTGCCGCTCGGTCCGCGCGAAGTTGCAGGCATCGTCACGGACGGCACGACTGACAGCATCGATGCGAAGAAACTGCGGCCCATATCCGAGCTCTTCGATTGTCCGCCCGTGGACGACGACATGCTGCGCTTCATGCGCTGGGCCGCCGATTATACACTGTCCCCACCCGGCATGGTGGCGCGCATGGTGCTGCGCGTGCCCGCGGCTTTCGATCCCGAGCCGCCGGTGCCGGGCTTGCGCTTTGCCGGCCGTGAACCTGACCGCATGACCGGGGCCCGGGCCCGCGTGCTCGAGCTCGCTGAGGGCGGCATGGCATGGACGCGCACGGGGCTTGCCCACGCGGCAGGCGTCTCCGCAACCGTAGTCGACGGTCTGATGGCGCAAGGCGTATTCGAACAGGTCATGATCCCGGCGCGTCCCGTCGTTGCCGCTCCCGATGTCGACTATGCCAAGGCGTCGCTTTCAGGCGACCAAAGCGAGGCGGCGGATCAACTCGTTGAAGCCGTGGCGTCCGCAAGTTTCTCGGTGTCGCTGCTTGACGGTGTGACCGGCTCCGGCAAGACCGAAGTCTATTTCGAGGCGGTGGCCAAAGCCATCGAGCAAGGCAAGCAGGTCCTGATCCTGCTTCCGGAAATTGCGCTGACGCAGCAGTTTCTCGATCGCTTCCATGATCGCTTCGGCACCAAGCCGGCCGAGTGGCATTCCGATCTTGCGCCGCGCATGCGCGAGCGGGTCTGGCGACAGGTCATGGAGGGCCAGGTGCGTGTCGTTGCCGGCGCGCGGTCAGCGTTGTTCCTGCCATTCCAGGAACTGGGGCTGATCGTCGTCGACGAGGAGCACGATCCCGCCTACAAGCAGGAAGATCGCGTCTGCTACAATGCCCGCGACATGGCAGTGGTGCGCGGCCATATCGGCGGCTTCCCGGTCGTACTTGCATCGGCCACGCCGTCGATCGAAAGCCAGGTCAACGCCAATCAGGGCCGGTACAACCGCATCCGCCTTTCCGGGCGCTATGCCGAGGCAGCAATGCCGGATCTGAAGTCCATCGACATGCGCAGGTCGCCGCCACGACCGGGCGGGTTTCTCTCGCCCGCGCTCGTCGAAGCGATCAATCAGACATTGCAGCGCAAGGAACAGTCGCTGCTCTTCCTCAACCGGCGAGGCTATGCACCGTTGACGCTCTGCCGGGTGTGCGGCCACCGCTTCCAGTGCCCGGATTGTTCGAGCTGGCTGGTCGAGCACCGCTTTCGCGGCCAACTCGTCTGCCACCAATGCGGACACCATGAGGCGCGCCCGGAAGCTTGTCCCTCCTGCGGAACGCTCGATCACCTCGTCGCCTGCGGGCCGGGCGTCGAGCGGATCGCCGAGGAAGTGGAAAAGACCTTTCCGGACGCCCGCATCATCGTCCTCTCATCCGATCTCATGGGGGTCAAGCGCCTGCGGCTTGAGCTCGACGCGATCGCCAAGGGTGAGGCCGAGATCGTCATCGGCACGCAGCTCGTTGCCAAGGGGCACAATTTCCCGAACATGACGCTGGTCGGCGTCGTCGACGCCGATCTCGGACTGGCCAATGGCGACGCCCGCGCCGCCGAGCGCACGTTCCAGCTGTTGAGCCAAGTGACAGGCCGCGCGGGACGCACGGGCAAGAAGAGCCTCGGCCTTTTGCAGACCTACCAGCCGGATCATCCGGTGATGCGTGCCATCGTTTCGGGCGATGCAAAAGCCTTTTACGAGCGGGAGATCGAAGAGCGCGAGCGCTCAAGCCTGCCGCCCTTCGGCCGGCTCGGCTCGCTCATCATTTCGGCAGCGACGCGCCAGGAAGCGGAGACGCATGCGCGGGCCTTGCGCCGGGCGGCACCGGCATCGGATCAGATCAGCGTCCTCGGACCGGCGGAGGCGCCGCTTGCCCTCGTGCGCGGGCGGCATCGTTTCCGTCTCCTCGTCCACGGCACGCGCAAATCGGATATTCAGGGCTTCATCCGCGTCATGCTGGCGGATGGGCCAAAAGAACGGGGATCGACGCGGGTGCAGGTTGATATCGATCCGCAAAGCTTTCTATAAGATCTGCATCGCGGTTAACGCTTCGGCGGAAGGGGCAGGGGATCATGGAACTCTATTGGCCGGCAAGTCAGGGCGAATGGATGGCATGGCTGTCGGCGGCAATTACCGTCGCTTTCGGGCTCGTCCTGTTCTTTGCGCCGCGCGTTGCCATGAGGATAATGCGCTTGCAGACGAAGCCGGAGCGCCCCGAGGCGCTTTCCGAGATCCGTGCGACATTCGCCGGCTTCTACCTCGGACTTGGACTTAGCGCCCTTGTATTTGCACAACCTTTTCTCTGGATCGCGCTCGGCGTTTCCTGGGGCTTCACGGTCTTCGGCCGGCTGATTTCGATGATGTCCGACGGCGGCAACAAGCCGTACAACTGGGCCTGGGTCGTCGTTGAACTGCTGCTTGCGGCGGGTCCGCTTCTATTTGCCTTCGGCTTTGTCGCCTGAGCCGCCGAGCATTAGTGGAATTGGTTACTCATAATTATCCGAAGCTGCGGCGATTCTGCCTCCTCATTTAGCGGATTCGCGTGTTGCGAGTCCTGTCTTCCTATGCTAGACGGCATTCAAATCACGTCTAAGGCAGCTTCAGGGCTTCACCCAAGGCGGTAAAAAAATCAATAATGCCAAAGATTTGACCGAAAACTTCCTTCCGGTTTCCTGATTTTTGGCTTCAAACCAGAGAGCTTGTCGTTCGTGGCAGAAACTACGTCGCTCATTTCCGGTGTTGCCCAGCGTTACGCGGGTTCGTTGTTCGAACTTGCGCTGGAAGCGAATTCGCTTGCCGAGGTCGAAAAGGATCTCGATCGTTTCGAGGCTCTGGTCAATGGCAGTCCCGATCTGAAGCGCCTGGTAGCAAGCCCGGTATTCTCGTCCGGCGATCAGGTGCGCGCGATCTCCGCGATCCTGGCCGAGGCCAAGATCGGCGGGCTGGTCGGCAATTTCTTGCGCGTCGCCGCGCAAAATCGCCGCCTCTTCGCCGTACCATCCATGATCCAGTCGTTCCGCCAGATTGCCGCCGCCCATCGCGGAGAAATCGCGGCGGACGTTACTTCCGCGCATGCCCTTACGGCAGCGCAGGAAAATGAATTGAAGGCCACGCTGAAAAGCGTCGCCGGCAAGGACGTGACAATCAATGTCACCGTTGATCCGTCGATCCTCGGCGGCCTCGTCGTCAAGATGGGGTCGCGCCAGATCGACACTTCACTTCGCACAAAACTTTCTTCGCTTAAGCTTGCACTGAAAGAGGTCGGCTGATGGACATCCGCGCCGCGGAAATTTCCGCAATCCTGAAAAAGCAAATCGAGAATTTCGGCCAGGAGGCAGAAGTCTCCGAAGTCGGCCAGGTTCTGTCCGTCGGTGACGGTATCGCCCGCGTCTATGGTCTGGACAATGTTCAGGCCGGTGAGATGGTCGAGTTCCCGGGCGGCACCCGTGGCATGGCCCTGAACCTTGAAAGCGACAATGTCGGCGTCGTTATTTTCGGTTCCGACCGTGACATCAAGGAAGGCGACACCGTCAAGCGTACCGGCGCCATCGTTGACGTTCCCGTCGGCAAGGAACTGCTCGGCCGCGTTGTGGACGCGCTCGGCAATCCGATCGACGGCAAGGGTCCGATCAAGGCGACGCAGCGTTCCCGCGTCGACGTCAAGGCGCCGGGCATCATCCCGCGCAAGTCGGTGCATGAGCCGATGTCGACTGGCCTCAAGGCCATCGACGCCCTCATCCCGGTTGGTCGCGGCCAGCGCGAGCTCGTCATCGGCGACCGCCAGACCGGCAAGACCGCGATCATTCTCGACACGTTCCTTAATCAGAAGCCGGCTCACGATGCCGGCAATGAGACGGACAAGCTCTATTGCGTCTATGTCGCCATCGGGCAGAAGCGTTCGACTGTTGCGCAGTTCGTGAAGATCCTCGAAGAGCGCGGCGCTCTCGAATATTCGATCGTCGTTGCTGCAACCGCCTCCGATCCGGCACCGATGCAGTACCTCGCTCCATTTGCGGGCTGCACGATGGGCGAATATTTCCGCGACAATGGCATGCACGCGCTGATCGGCTATGACGATCTGTCGAAGCAGGCTGTCGCCTATCGCCAGATGTCGCTGCTGCTGCGCCGCCCGCCGGGCCGCGAAGCTTATCCCGGCGACGTTTTCTACCTCCATTCCCGTCTGCTTGAGCGTTCGGCCAAGCTCAATGACGAAAACGGTGCCGGTTCGCTGACCGCGCTCCCCGTCATCGAGACCCAGGCGAACGACGTTTCGGCTTATATTCCGACCAACGTGATCTCGATCACCGACGGCCAGATCTTCCTCGAAACGAACCTCTTCTACCAGGGTATCCGTCCGGCTGTTAACGTCGGCCTCTCGGTTTCCCGCGTTGGTTCGGCCGCACAGATCAAGGCGATGAAGCAGGTTGCAGGTTCGATCAAGGGTGAGCTTGCGCAGTACCGCGAAATGGCAGCGTTCGCTCAGTTCGGCTCCGACCTCGATGCTTCGACGCAGCGCCTCCTCAACCGCGGTGCTCGCCTGACCGAACTCCTGAAGCAGCCGCAGTTCTCGCCGCTGAAGACGGAAGAGCAGGTTGCGGTGATCTTTGCCGGCGTCAATGGCTATCTCGACAAGCTTGCCGTCAATCAGGTCGGCAAGTTCGAGCACGGCCTCCTCACCTGGCTGCGTACCGAGAACAAGGACATTCTCGAGACGATCGCCAAGGAGAAGCAGATCAGCGACGACACCAAGGGCAAGCTGAAGGCAGCAGTCGACGCCTTTGCCAAGTCTTTCGCTTAAACTTCATTGACGGGATGAACGGATGCCTTCGTTAAAGGATCTGAGAAACCGGATCGCCTCGGTCAAGGCGACGCAGAAGATCACCAAGGCGATGCAGATGGTCGCCGCGGCCAAGCTGCGTCGTGCGCAGGACGCTGCGTTGGCGGCTCGCCCGTACTCGCAGCGCATGGCTGCGGTGCTGGCGAACATCGCCTCCAACGTCGACGGCGCCGATGCGCCGGTGCTGATGAGCGGAACCGGCAAGGACGATGTGCATCTGCTCGTCGTGTGCACTTCCGAACGCGGCCTTTGTGGCGGCTTCAATGCGCAGATCGTGCGTCTGGCGCGTGATCATGCCCGCCGGCTGATCGCCGACGGAAAGACCGTCAAGATCCTGACTGTCGGCAAGAAGGGCGCTGACATTCTGCGCCGTGATCTCGGTCGCCATATCATCGACCACGTCGATCTTCGCGAAGTGAAGCAGGTCGGCTTTGCCAATGCCGATGCAATCGGCCACAAGATCATCGCGCTCTACAACGAGGGCGGCTTCGATGTGGCAACGCTGTTCTACTCGGAATTCAAGTCGGTGATCGCACAGATCCCGACCGCTCAGCAGCTCATACCGGCCAACTCCATCAGCGAAGTTGAACCGGAAAGCGCAGGCGACGCAGTCTACGAATATGAGCCGGATCCGGCATCCATTCTGGGTGACCTCATTCCGCGCAATATTTCCGTCCAGGTTTTCCGCGCTCTCCTTGAAAACGCGGCGTCGGAGCAGGGTGCGCGCATGTCCGCCATGGACAATGCAACCCGCAATGCCGGCGACATGATCAACAAGCTGACGATGTCGTACAACCGCCAGCGTCAGGCCCAGATCACCAAGGAACTGATCGAAATCATTTCGGGCGCGGAAGCGCTCTAATCGCGAAGGTAAGGATCGATGGCAAAAGCAGCGACCCCGAAGACACCCGCAGCCAAGCCGGCTGCGTCAGCAGCTAAGCCCGCAAAGGCAGCTGCACCAAAGGCGGCGGCCGCAAAGGCGGAAGCCGCTGCGAAGCCCGCAGCAAAGACAGCTGCTCCCAAGGCCGCCGCACCGAAGGCGACGCTTAAGGCCAGCGGCGCAGCTGGCCGCGTCAGCCAGGTCATTGGCGCCGTCGTCGACGTTGCGTTTGAAGATGGCAATCTGCCATTGATCCTCAACGCGCTCGAAACCGACAACCTTGGCAACCGCCTGGTTCTCGAAGTGGCGCAGCACCTCGGCGAAAACACCGTTCGCACGATCGCCATGGACTCGACCGAAGGTCTCGTCCGCGGCCAGCCGGTCTATGACACCGGTTCGCCGATCATGGTTCCCGTCGGCGACGAGACGCTCGGCCGTATCATGAACGTCATCGGCGAGCCCGTCGATGAAGCAGGTCCGATCAACACCAAGGTGACCCGCGCCATCCACCAGTCGGCGCCGGAATATGTCGAGCAGTCGACGGAAGCCCAGATCCTTGTGACGGGCATCAAGGTTGTCGATCTCCTCGCTCCCTATGCTCGCGGCGGCAAGATCGGCCTCTTCGGCGGTGCAGGCGTCGGCAAGACCGTTCTCATCATGGAACTAATCAACAACGTCGCCAAGGCGCACGGTGGTTATTCAGTTTTCGCCGGCGTTGGCGAGCGTACGCGTGAAGGCAACGACCTTTACCATGAAATGATCGAATCCGGCGTGAACAAGGAAGGCGGCGGTGCCGGCTCCAAGGCCGCGCTGGTCTATGGCCAGATGAACGAGCCGCCAGGTGCGCGCGCCCGCGTTGCCCTTTCGGGACTGACGGTCGCCGAGCATTTCCGCGACCAGGGCCAGGACGTTCTGTTCTTCGTGGATAACATCTTCCGCTTCACCCAGGCGGGTTCTGAAGTGTCGGCCCTGCTCGGACGTATCCCGTCCGCCGTGGGTTACCAGCCGACGCTTGCGACCGACATGGGCGCGATGCAGGAACGCATTACCACGACCCACAAGGGCTCGATCACGTCGGTTCAGGCGATCTACGTTCCCGCCGACGATTTGACCGATCCGGCGCCGGCAACATCCTTCGCCCACCTTGATGCGACGACGGTTCTTAACCGCGCCATCTCGGAAAAGGGTATCTACCCGGCCGTGGATCCGCTCGACTCGACGTCGCGCATGCTCGATCCGATCATTGTCGGCGAAGAGCACTACCAGACTGCTCGTCAGGTTCAGTCGATCCTGCAGCGCTACAAGTCGCTCCAGGACATCATCGCCATCCTTGGCATGGACGAACTTTCCGAAGACGACAAACTGGTTGTTGCCCGCGCCCGCAAGATCGAGCGCTTCCTGTCGCAGCCGTTCTTCGTTGCTGAAGTCTTCACCGGTTCGCCGGGCAAGCTGGTCGATCTCGCCGACACGATCAAGGGCTTCAAGGGCCTTTGCAACGGCGACTACGATCACCTGCCGGAAGCTGCCTTCTATATGGTTGGCTCGATCGACGAAGCCATCGAGAAGGCACAGCGCCTGGCAGCGGAAGCTGCCTGATCCAGAGACTGATGGCGGGCTCCGGCCCGCCCTTGTCGATCTCGATCAAGACCACGGGAATTGAGTGAATATCATGGCAGAAGCCTTCCAGTTCGAACTCGTATCGCCAGAGCGCCTGCTTCTTTCGGAACAGGTCATTGAAGTCGTGGTTCCGGGCACGGAAGGCTACATGACGGTCATGGCGCACCATGCGCCGCTGATGGCAACCGTGAAGCCCGGCGTTGTCACCGTAAAGATGGCGGACGGCAAGCCGGACAGCTATGTCGTCTTCGGCGGTTTCGTTGACGTGACGCCTGATGGGTGCACCCTCCTCGCGGAATCGGCAGTGCACGTCACCGATATAAAGGCCGATGAATTGCAGCGCCGGATCAAGGACGCGAAGGAAGATTTCGAGGATGCGACGACGCGCGAAGAACGTGCCCGCCTGGAAGATCTTCTGGGCCAGCTGACGACGCTCGAGGAAGCCATCAAAGCCGCCTGAGGCGGTATCCGCTTCAATTTGGAAGTTTAAAAGCGGGCCAAGTGCCCGCTTTTTTCATTAAAGTTACTAACTGGCCAGATGCCGGAATGCTGCAACGACCTCTTCATAGACCTTGCGCTTGAATGGCACGATGAGATCGGGCAATTGCGTCATGGGTTTCCAGGCCCATTCATCGAATTCGGCGGTATGGCCACCCGGAGGCGGGTTGATGGCGATTTCGCTTGGGTCACCTTCAAAGCGGTAGGCGAACCACTTCTGCGTCTGCCCGCGGTATTTGCCCTTGAGCGCGATGCCGACGAGATGTGGCGGCAGTTCGTAATTGATCCAGTGCGGCGCTTCCGCCAGCAATGAAACGCTCTTCATGCCGGTTTCTTCGTAGAGTTCGCGCAGGGCAGCGGGTTCCGGCTCCTCGCCCTTGTCGATGCCGCCTTGCGGCATCTGCCAGAGTTGCGTTGCACCATCCATTTCATCGCCCGGTATCATGATGCGATGGCCAGCCCAGACGAGGCCCTCCTTGTTGAGAACCATGATGCCGACACAGGGCCGGTAAGGCAGGGATTGTGGATCGACCGGCTTCTTGCTCATGGCGAAATCTCCAAATGCTTGCTGCCGCCCTGCTAGCCGTTTTGGGGATCGCGGACAAGGGCCGAGATGGGAACGATCTCGATGCCACGCGCCTTCGCTTCATTAACCCATGACGTTACCGCCTCGACCGTGACGTCAAAGGCAGAACCGGTGCCAATGGCGCTGCCCTTGGCACGGGCAATGCGCTCGAGTTCATCGAGCTTTTTCAAGATGTTCCCACGATCCTGCGACGCATCGATAAGGACATCGGATACCGCGAAGGGCGCGCCCTGCTGCCCAGCGATTGCGTCAGCCGTGCTGCGCGCCGATGTGCCATCGTCGAGGTAAAGCAGGCCCCGCCGTGCCACATCCTGGATGACGGGCGTCATGGCGTTGGCGTCGGCGGTGAAGCGAGCGCCCATATAGTTCATAACGCCGGTATAATTGGTAATACGGCCCATCGTCTTGTGAAGGTTTTCAAGCGTCACTGGTGCTGGCGCATCCACCGTCAACGTGTTGCGGCCGGGGTTGACGCGCGGATAGTCGAAGGGTTCGAGCGGGATCTGCATCAGGATCTCATGGCCATCCTGGCGGGCCGCCTGCATCCACCGGCCGAGGCTGTTGCCCTCTGGCGAGAAGGCCAGAGTCACCTCACCGGGCAATGCGCGAATGGCATTCTGCGAACCGGTCTGCGAAAGCCCGAGCCCGCCGATCACGATTGCGACACGCGCGCCGCGTGCACCAGACCAGGGCCGGGCATAGACGTCGAGCGGACGCCTGCCGTCAGGTGCAACGGTCGGGAGAGGGCCTTGCGGTGACTGCTCGATCAAGTCCTGTTCGGGAATGTGTGCCGTGCGCGGATCCTGCGTGCGCTTGTTCGGATCGCCGACCACGATCACCTTCGGCCCTCCTTCGGGGGAGATGACCTTGCCGGGAAGATTGTTCGCAGTCTGCGGCGGCGCCGGAGCAGCACTTGGCGGGGCGGGCGGCGGAGGTGCCTCAGCGACCTGCGGCTTCTCGGGTTCCGGCGCGGGATTGCGGAAGCCCTGATGGCTGGTGAACGAAATCAGGGAAGACAGTCCGACGATACAGGTGGCTACCAAGAGAGGCGGTAGCCAGCGTCCTGGTGTTAGATTGCCGGATTGTCTTGGCCGTTTGCTGTTTCTTCCCAGCGGCCGGTTGAGGTCGACGTTCACGCGTGAGGGCCGGAGAGATGGAGGAAAGAGAGGAAATTTTCACGTTGCGAATATGGAGCCAGACTGCTTGCTGATCGCCTGGCCCCACATGTCGTCATATTAGTTTGGCACGCCCTTCTTGGGGTCGGCCGGGAAGGCCGCATTGGCCTGTTCGCCGCGCAGGAGCTTCAGCGCCTGGATCAGCTGCAGGTCGTCCTTCGGATCCGGCGGCACATAGGCGATGGAGCCCGAACCTTCGGCATCTTCTTGCACGCCCTTGATATGGCCCTTGAGATCGGATTCACCGCGGGTGATATCCTGGCCCTTGAGCTCGTCGGGCAGCGGCTGCTCGACGGCGATATCGGGAACGATTCCCTTGCCCTGGATCGACTTGCCGGCCGGCGTGTAATACAGCGCCGTCGTCAAGCGTAGCGCGCCATTTTCCCCGAGCGGGATGATGGTCTGGACCGAACCCTTGCCGAACGAGCGGGTGCCGAGCACGGTCCCGCGACGGTGATCCTGCAACGCACCGGCGACGATCTCGGACGCGCTTGCCGAACCGCCGTTGATGAGAACGATCAGCGGCTTGCCGTTGGTGAGATCGCCCGGGCGGGCATCAAACCGGGTGATATCCTGCGGATCGCGGCCACGGGTCGAGACCACCTCGCCCTTGTCGAGGAAGGCATCGGAGACCGCGACAGCCTGATCGAGCAGGCCGCCTGGGTTGAGGCGTAGGTCGAGGACGAAACCCTTCAGCTTGTCGTTCGGAACCTTGCTCTGGATGTCCTTGATCGCCTTCTGCAAGTCATCAAAGGTCTGCTCGGTGAACGAGATGACGCGGACATAGCCGACATCGTTCTCAACACGGTACTTGACCGCCTTCACCTTGACCACGTCGCGGACGATCGTGAGCTTGATCGGCTTGTCGGCGCCCTGGCGGATGAGGGTCAGTTCGATAGGCGTATTCACTTCGCCGCGCATCTTGTCGACCGCGTCGGTTAGCGTCAGGCCGCGAACATCAGTACCGTCAATCTGCGAGATATAATCGCCGGCAAGAACGCCAGCCTTGGCGGCCGGGGTGTCCTCGATGGGGGCGATAACCTTGACGAGTTCGTTCTCCATGGTGACCTCGATGCCGAGGCCGCCGAATTCGCCCTTGGTCTGAACGCGCATATCCTGCGCCTGCTCGGCATTCATGTAGGATGAATGCGGATCAAGCGAGGTCAGCATGCCGTTGATGGCGCTTTCGACGAGCTTCTTGTCATCCGGCGGAGTGACATATTGGGCGCGGACACGCTCGAAGATATCACCAAAAATTGAAAGCTGTTTGTAGGTGTCGGTGCCCGCAGCTTCTGCAGCGGTTGTGGGCAGAGCACCCTGCACAACGACCATCGCTGTTGCGCCCATCAGTGCGCCAGCCATGAGAAGCGTTAGCCTACGTATCATTTGCGGTCCTTCCAGCAAGCCGATCCGCCCACCAGGGGGCGGGATTAATAGGTTTTGTATCCTTTCGGAACTCAATGTAAAGCATTGGAGCTCCATTTCCCATCGGAACGGGTGCCGTACTGGCAACTAGTTGCTCGTTCATCACACCGACCGGTTCTCCCGCCAGAACAAACTGATTTTGGGAGACATTGATTTTCTTCATGCCCGCCAAGACGACATGATATCCATTCCCGGCATCAAGTATCAAGAGCTGACCATAGGAACGAAATGCGCCGGCATAAAGGACGACAGCGTCCATCGGCGCCGTTATGGTCGCCCCCGGGAGGGTCTCGAGCGTGTCACCTTGCAGGACGCCGCCAAGGCCATCGTCATCGCCAAAATGCTTAACAAGTTTCCCCGCTGCTGGCAGAGCCAGATGGCTTTTTAAAGACGCAAAGTTGACCTGGGCCGAAAGGCGGTTCTGGTTGGCGGCAAAATCGTCGGCGCGCTGTTGGCTTGCCTGGAGCTTCTGCTGTTCCTGGGCGCTGGCGGCGCTGGCGGCTTTCTGGACCTCCTGCATGTCCTTTTCAAGCGAGGCAATGAGATCGCGCAGCGATGTCGCGCGCTTCGCCAGCTCCTCCGACCTTGCCTGTTCGGCCATGCGTGTTTCTTCGGACGTCGTCTGCAACTTCTGCTTTTCCGCCAGCAGAAGGTCGAGCCGCTTCTTTTCCTCGGCCTGGCTTGAAAGAGCAGCTGTCAGGCGCGTCTGCTCTTCCGCAATCGAGTTTTTCACCCGGTCGAGTTCTTTCAGGTCGGCGATAAGGACTTCGGTCTGCTGGCGCATTTCCGGGACAACAGCGCCAAGCAGGACGGCGCTTCGAACCGAGGCGAGGGCATCATCGGGACGAACGAGCAGGGCGGGCGGGGGGCTGAGACCCATGCGCTGGAGTGCTGCAAGCACTTCCGCCAGCGCGCCACGCCGCTGTCTCAATGAGGTGCGCACGGTGTCTTCCTGACCCCGCAGATCGGCCAGCTTGTTGGTGAAGCCCGCTATGTCCTGTGTCAGCTTCTTCTCGGTTTGCGCTGACTGGATCAACGCCGCGGTGATTGTCGTCTGGTCCTTCTTCAGCCCGGCAATTTCATTGTCGAGGGCCGTGACGCGTTCCGAGGAAAGCGAGATCTGGCTGGTGAGATCCTCAAGCTCCTTGAGCGACTGAAGCCGCCGCGCGTCGAGCGACTCGGCGGCCGGCGGCGTCGGAGCTGGCGGGGTCTCCTGGCCGCGGGCAGGCGCGGTGCAGCAGAGCGCGAAGGCAAAAAGGGCCGAACACGTCAGGCCAAGCCTGCGTGTGTGGAATAGTGCCTTTGATGCCTCAAAAATCATTCTCGGACCGGAACATGCGTATGGTTTGTTCCCGACTCTAGGGAGACTTCGATTAATGAAGTATTAACCATAAACCAGCCGCGTCGAAAGCTGCGCATTTTGTAGCAAAAAAGGCATGGCGGAATTGCGGCAATGGATCGGCGTCGGCGGGACCGGCATAGGAGAAGTCACGTAACCGCTTCTCATCGCAAGGGAAACACTCTATGTGAATGCCACCGACGCGGTTCGCTGAACGTGCTCGCCGGTCCACAATGGCTCGCGTGATGACTGATCTGACAATAATCATTCCTGTGCACAATGAAGCCGGAAACATCGGCGCGCTGATCAAGGAGATCGACGCGGCGCTGGCGAGCGGGCCGGATTATGAGATCATCGTCATTGATGATGGATCCTCTGACGATTCGGCTGAAGAGGCGCTGGCGGCGGGGAACCGCGCCTATGTGCTGCGCCACGAAAGGCGCACCGGGAAGTCGCGGGCGCTCGTTACGGGATTTCGCGCAGCCTCAGGTCGGTGGGTCGCAACCCTCGACGGTGACGGCCAGAACGACCCGAAGGATCTAGCCCGGCTCTGGCCGCGCATTTCCAACGCGGAGCCGGCTCTCTTTGCCGGCATTCGCAAACGGCGCAACGATGGCATTGTGAAACTCCTCACCTCGAAATTTGCCAATTTCGTGCGCCGGCGCTTGCTGAAGGACGACTGCAAGGACACCGCCTGCGGGTTCAAGGTCCTGCCCCGGGACCTTGCGCAGGGTCTGCCATATTTCGACAATATGCATCGTTTCCTGCCGGCGCTGACACGCCGCGCGGGGCTGCCGGTCATCGAGGTCGATGTTGAGGATCGGCCGCGACGCTCGGGTGTTTCCAAGTACGGCTTCTTCGACCGGGCTGCGGTCGCCTTCCTCGATACGGTCGGCGTGTTTTGGCTTATCCGCCGCTATTCGGAACCTGGGTCGGTGGCGCGACTGAATAACGCTGGAAATTGAAGGTTCGGAGCTGACCGCTGAAGTTCCTGACCGGCGCGGTGACCCGCACGGCAGGCCCGAGGAGCAGGGCATCGGCTGGAAGGTCTGCGGAATGCGGTGCGGATTCATCCCCATGCCAGACCAGGACGACATCTTTCGCCGACCCTTGTTCCGGCGGCCAATGCAACTGCACGGCAACATTGGCGGCATCATCTTGCCGGTTTGAGATAATGCGCGCTGGTGTAGGATCCTGCGCGCGGATGGAAAGGGCTACCGCATCAAACGGAAAGGTAAAGCGGGGCGTTTCGAACAAGGCGATATATGCGACGGCGACTGGCGCAAGGATGTAGACGAAACCGGCAATCGCAAGAAGGTTGCGGGCTCCCAGAACCTGCGGCAGGCAGAGCGCAAGCAGGATGGCGGTCGGCGCCAGGATCGGAGCCATGTATCGCTCGGCCACCGAATGATAATCACCGGCAAGCACAAGCGTGGCGAAGGCGGCGAGACCGATCAGCACCGTGCGCAGGAGCAGGATGCGCACCTCCGCATCGCCATCGGGTGCGGGACGCGGATGATCACGGGTTCTGCCGATGATGAAGATGATAAGGGCTGGCCCCGCCCACAGCGCCGTGGACATGCCGAGGCTCAGCAATCCGTCGATCCCGAGGTGTGGCACATCGAATACCAACAGGTAATCGATCGAACTTGCGAGCTTTTCCATCCGCCCGGCCGTTGCCGCCAGCGGAGCGCGCAACGAGGCAATGACGACGGGCGCGAAACTAACGACAAAAATGGCCACTGACAGCCAGATTTGGCGCCGGAACAGCTGGCGGCGAATACCGGGGGTCAGAGCGGCCGCGATCAGAAAACTGACAAGGAAGATAAAGAAATTATACTTCGCAAGGGCGCCTGCCGCGGCCCAAAAGCCGAACCAGGCAAAACCGACCGCCCCGCGCCCCGCCCTTATCATGGCAAAGGCATGGACGATGCCGATGGCAGCAACCATGACGAGAATCGTATGAGCCGTGGTCTGGATCGACATCCAGACGATCTGAGGCAGGAAGGCCGAGGCGGTGATTGCCAGAATACCGGCGCGATCTCCCGCGAGTCGGCGAGCGGTGTCGAAGCAGAGCCAATGGTAGAGACCAAGGAGGGATAGCCTGACAAGCGCAACCGAAAAGACCCAGTTCCACTGCGTGATTTCCAAAGCCAGACGAACGAGCCAGTTATAGAGAGGCGGATGAGAATTGCCGTAATTCCAGGCGAGATAGACTTCGCCGACGAATTGAGCCTCGTCGATTTCCATGAAGCGGGAGAGGGAGAGGCGCAAAAGAATGAGGGCGGTAATGTAGACGACGATCGCGGCGGGAACGCGCTTGGCGAGCTTGGACCATTTGATCGGTGCGCCATCGAGCCAGGCAAGATCGAATTTTCGCCGGAACAATCGCGCTTCACGTGTCATGCAGCCGTGAGTACTACAGGAATTGCGGTTCCCGCAAGTTTTCGGACGAGATTTTCGACCCTCTCACGCCAAAAGAAAACCGCCGGCTTGTGGCCGGCGGCTTGGTGCTACTCAGGCGAAACTTAGGCGCGCCTGATGATGCTTGCGATGAGCGAGATCAAAAGCAGTGCCAGGAACACGTAGAAAATTATCTGGGCTATACCGGCGGAAGCGCCGGCAATACCACCAAATCCCAACGCACCGGCGACAAGCGCAATGATCAGAAATATTACAGCATAGTAAAGCATTTAGCGTTCTCCCTATCTCGTCGGGGGTGTAACGGATTGAACGAGATTTGGTTCCCTGCTGCGGAGCGTTGTTGTTATGCTTTGGCTTTGCTGCTTTCCTTGAAGAAGAGAGCTTGCGTGATCAGCGCCTTGACCATGTCGGGGTTGAACGGCTTGGTAACAAGGAACGTCGGCTCGGGACGCTCTCCGGTCAACAAACGTTCGGGGAATGCGGTGATGAAGATGACTGGAACCGCATCCTGGCTCAGAATGTTGTTGACGGCATCGATGCCCGAACTTCCATCGGCCAGCTGAATATCGGCCAGAATCATGCTCGGCTTGGTTGAAGCGTAGAGCGAAACGGCTTCGTCTTTGGTTCGGGCAATGCCAACCACGCGGTGGCCGAGGCTATCAACCATATGCTCGATATCCATGGCGATCAGCGGTTCGTCTTCAATGATGAGAATGTCGGTAGCAATCTGCTTGGAGATGCCGACGGATGCCTCATCGAGGAGTTCGTAGAGTTCGCCTTCATCGACATCGAGAATTTCCATGGTCTCGGCCTTGCTGAAGCCTTCGAGACTGATGAGCAGGAAAGCCTGCCGCGCCTTTGGGGCAATCGACGTCAGATTGGCGGCCGCATGTTTTTCCCATCCATATTCCGACTGCAGTTCCAGCGGGCGGATATTGACCGAATTAAAATGTTTGACCAGCAGCTTATAAAGGCTGACACGGTCCGACCCGGCATTCGGGAACAAGGAAACGTCGGCAATGAGAATTTCAAGGGTCGCTGCGACGTAGGCATCGCCCGATGACTGCGAGCCGGTGATGGCGCGCGCAAATCGGCGAAGGTAAGGCAAGTGTGGGGCTATCCGGGTGGATAATGACATAGTGAGTTCCCTGTTCTCCGGTGAATATGATGAGCCGGCCTGATATAAGCGACGAACAGAAACACATTCGCAAAAAAAAAGTTCCCGACAACGGAACTTTTCCTCTCGTGAAGAATTATCACTGCTAATGTGCTTAACTTATTGGATGAATCCGAATTCGCTCTGCGCCAACAGCAAAGATCCTACGAATGAACGCAAGAAAATCCTCAATTGACGCGCCTGAAAAAGCGCGGGTCCGTCGCCGCGATATCAGGAATGCCGAGACTGAGATTGGATTGAAGCTACGTGCGCTTTATGCATCCGTACAGGAGGAAGAGATTCCGGCTCGTTTTCTGGACTTGCTCGAGAAGCTTGACGAGGCTGAACGTAACCACGCGCAAACCCCTGAATAGCAGGCTGGTGAATGGTCCACGAATCGACTGATTTTAAGAGAGACTTGATTGCGTCGCTGCCAAAGCTGCGCGCATTTGCCGTATCGCTCATCGGCAACCCCGACAGGGCCGATGACCTTGTGCAAGATACGATCATGAAAGCATGGGCCAAGCAGGACTCCTTTGAGCCCGGCACGAATATCAAGGCCTGGCTGTTTACGATCCTGCGCAACGAATTCTACAGCCAGATGCGCAAGCGTGGCCGTGAGGTGCAGGATTCCGATGGAACGTTCACCGAGCAGCTGTCCGTTCATCCGGCGCAGTACGGATCGCTGGACCTCCAGGATTTTCGCAAGGCCCTCGACAAACTTCCCGACGATCAGCGTGAAGCTATCATTCTCGTGGGCGCCTCCGGATTCTCCTACGAGGAGGCAGCAGATATTTGCGGCTGCGCCGTCGGGACGATCAAGAGCCGGGTTAGCCGTGCACGGACGCGATTGCAGGAACTTCTCGAAGTTCAGGGCGAGGTCGATTATGGCCCGGATTCAATCGCGACGCAGGTCACATCAAACAAATTCGCCTGAGGCGCCGTTTCGGCGCGAGGCGGAATTGCGCTGGGAGTTGGCCAGCGCCTTGGCGACTGCCTGGAGGATCTGCGCTTTTCCATAGGGCTTGGCGACAACGGGAATATCCGGAAAACCCGGAACACCGTTGGCCTGGCTGTCATAGGCGGTGGTGAAAACGATGGGCAGGCCGCGTCGCTGCATTTCTGCAGCCGAATCAAGCGACGAGACACCTCGCGCCTGAACCTCAAGAATAGCCAGATCATAGTCGGTCTCGTTGGCAATCTGAGCCTGCAATTCACCAACAGTTGCAATAAGTTGTACCGACTGCGCCCCAGATTCCTCTGCTATGCGTTCAAGATCCAACCCTATCAGATATTCATCTTCCAGGACCAGAATCCGCATGCCGGTCATTTCCATTTCTTTGCTCCTTATCGGGGAGCCGTTATGAGCGGAGTGAGGACAAGTGTCATTTAACTAAGACATGCCGATTGCAAAGATCGCGCGAGCAATTTACCGGCATCGTGGTAGCGTAAATCCGAACGGGGATACGGGCATGAACACAGCCGCATCGACAGCACGGCAATACCCGTGCGACAAATGCCCTTTGCAGGGTTTTGCGCACCTGCAGCCGCATCAAAAGGACGAGATAGATTTTTTATCAACCTTCAAGACCGGCGAACTTGTGGCCGATACCGGCACCACCGTGCTGGTCGAGGGGGCCAACAGCGCGCATCTTTTCACGGTCCTGTCCGGATGGGGCTTTCGCTACAAGATGCTCGAGGACGGCCGCCGGCAGATTCTCAACTATGTTCTTCCCGGTGATCTGATCGGCTTGCAGGGATCGCTAATGCGGGAGATGTCTCATTCGATCGAGGCACTGTCCCCGATGATCCTGTGTGTTTTCCAGCGCGACAAGCTTCCAACCCTGTTCGGCAACTTTCCGAGCCTTGCTTACGACATTACATGGATAGCATCGCGCGAGGAGCAGATGCTGGATGAGATATTGCTGAGCGTAGGTAGGCGTACTGCGCTCGAGCGGGCGGCCTATCTCTTCGCCTTCCTTTTTCAACGCGCCAAGAGCGTCGGATTGGTGAAAGGCGATACGCTGGTCATGCCTCTCCGGCAACAGCATGTCGCCGATACGTTAGGGCTTTCCATCGTTCATACCAACAAAACCTTGAAAAAACTGGCAGGTCGCGGTGCCCTGCGCTGGCTTGACCGCGGCTGTGAAGTGCTCGACGAGACAGCACTGCTCCAGATCTCGAAATGGTCAGGGCTGTCATCGATCCCGAGACCATTCATTTAATAAGTTTGCAGATGCAGTTTATGCCGCAACTGCTAAAGCGTTGCGGCGCCGGCTTCCGGCTGCTCCGCATTCAAGTGGTCGAGAGCCAGTTCAATATCTCGAAGGTTGCGTGTCACACCGTCATCCGGGTCCATGCCGCCCTCAGTGGCCGCTCTTTGCAATCCCCTTGCTTCGCTCAAGAGTTCCTTGAGCCTTGCAATTTTCTGCTCCCTACTCAATCCCGCATCGGTGAGAATATCGTTCGCTTCGAGCATGGGTCTCTCCATTTTATGCCCAACAAAAGCATTGAACACTCAACCAAAACGGGGAGGCCGATTATTTGTTCCCGTCTGGAACCATGCTTAAAGGGTGGCGTTGATGGACCATGATGTAGTAACGATTGATGTGGGGAGCGGGGTGTGGAGTGCCTCATAGAGATATGAAATCACCGCCAATATCAGAAAACCTTTTTCAGGCAATGTCCGAGCCTGGCCGGCTCGATGTCCTTTCGAGCCTGACGCCGTTGGCAATCGAGAACGACACGGATTTTGATAACATCGCTGCACTTGCGCTCACCACGTCAGGCGCGAAGGCTGCTCAAATCTCGCTTGTCGATGAACGGCAGAGCAAGGTTCTTGCGCATAAGGGAACGCTTGGACGGGCCAACATGTGGACCTTTGAAGCCGCGGCTTTGACGATTCCTGAAGCCAGTTGTCTTGTCATTCTCAATGCAGCAGAGGATGTCCGTTTTTCCGAACTTCATTGCGTTACCCATGCGCCGCACCTCAGATTCATTGCGGTGGCGCCCATCTGCGTCTCGGATGAATGTATTGGCGCGGTCAGCGTCATGTCGGACGAAACACGAAGGGACTTTACCGCCGCGCAGCAGGAGCAACTGGCAAGCCTCGCCAAGGTGGCGGGGTCACTGATCGAGCTTAAGCGAGACTCGCGGCAGGGAGATGAGCGCGTCGCTACGCTGCATCGGGATGACGATCGCAATGCCATGGCGCTTGAAGTCGGAAATGTCGGAAGCTGGGTCTGGGATCTGCGAAACGGCCGGTTCACAGGCAATCGCATGGCCTATGAAATGCTCGGACTCGATTCGGATCACACAGTCAGCGGCGAAGATGTGTTTCGGGCTATGCATCCCGACGATTTCCCTGCCATGAAGTCAGCCTTCACGCGGGCACTGGCGCAGAACCAGGACTATGTCGGCGAGTTTCGCGTCGCTTCGTCGGGCCAGTGGCTGCTTGGCCGCGGCCGCATTTTCGAGCGAGACTCGTCCGGCAAGCCGGTCGTCGCTGTCGGCGTCAACATCGATATCACCAAAAACAAGACGGCGTCGGAGAAGACGCGCTTTCTCCTGCGTGAACTCAATCACCGGGTCAAGAACACGCTCGCCATGCTGCAATCGCTGGCAAGGCAGACGCTAAGCCGCACGTCCGATCCGGCAGAATTCATGGAAGCCTTCTCAGGCCGTCTGCGCGCAATCTCTGAGGCTCACACATTGTTGTCGGATCGGGAGTGGAGCGGCATCAGTCTGGTCGATCTGATCACGAAACAGGTGGAGCCTTACGCGATCTTCGATATTGGCCAGATTGAACTGGTGGGCGAAGATATCATGCTGCCTCCGGATCATGCCCTCGGGCTCGGGATCGCCTTGCATGAGCTTGCCACCAACGCCGTAAAACATGGCGCACTGTCGGTTGCAAGCGGTCATGTGCGTATCGTCTGGCAACTGGAAGTCGGGCTGCACGAGTCGCGCATCGTCATCCGCTGGACGGAATCCAATGGCCCGCGCGTAACGGCGCCGAATACCCGAGGGTTGGGTTTGAAATTGATCGAACGCAGTCTGGACAAGGTGCTGTCGAGCAGTGTGCGGCTAAGCTACCCGGAGACCGGCATAGAGGCAATTGTCTCCATGCCGATCGGGGATCAGTCAGATCCCGCCGCCAGCTGATGGGTCGTTGCGGGGGCGACGCTTTTTCTTCTTGCCTGCGAGAGACAGGCCACCAAAGGCCACAAGCGGGACCGTGAGCATCAGCAATGCTCTCGACCGAAGCAGCGCTGGCGCCACGGCCAGGGCCGCGATCGTCAACACGGTCGACGTATCGACCTTCGCCCGTTCTTCCTGGCGGCGTCGTGCCGAGGAAGAGGCGATTTTCATTGCAATATACGCAATGATCGCGAGGCCAAAGGCTGAACCCGCGATGATCAGGGCCGCATATAACGGGCCGTAATGTTCTGCCAGGCTGATCTGCGCCGCCACCAACAGGAAAACGGCGCCAATCGTCACCAGAACCGCGATGATTGCGGCGAAGATGGCGCTTTGTTTGGCTCGGCTGACGACCAAGCCGACCTCTCCAGCCGCCAAGCTGGTTAAAAGTGGGGCCAGCAGCTTCAGCATGTCAGCGGCGAGCGATAAGCGCGAGAAGGAAACCCACGCCGGCTGCGACTGCGAGGGTGGTCAAGGGTTTTTCCCGCACCGTCTCGACGATCTGGTCTTCCAGTTCACGCGCCTGCAGCCGCAAGTCTTCGAAGGTCTCTTCGCCGCGCAATTTCGCGGATTCAAATGAACTTGCCGCGCTTCTCCGGGCATCCTGGGCTCTATTCTTGCCGATCTTGCCGAGTGTCGCCGTGATGTTCGCAATGTCTTCCCGCAGCGCAGCTACCTGTGCCTGCAGATCGGGATTGGATTCGGTCGCATCGTCAACCGCCTTGCGAACCTTCGAGGAAACAGAGGCCATGGGAAAACTCCTTTTAGAAAATGGCTGCATATGCTGCGGGAAACGCCGCGTGGCGACATTTGTTCCATGCTTGGGAGCGCATCGCAAGCTGGCAAGCCGAAGATGGATAACAAGACGCCGGCCAGACGGCCGGCGCTAAATGAGGAATTATTTAAGAAAGATAGCCGAGCAACCAAAGTATGAGGATGATCGGAAGTGGCAATCCTATAAGCCAAAGTAATGCACCACGCATCATGTCTGAAATCTCCTTGCTAAACGTTAGATCCTGCCCATCAAGAGCAATATGAGAACGACGACCAGGACAATGCCGAGCAGACCCGAAGGCCCGTAACCCCAGCTTCTCGCATGCGGCCAACTCGGAAAGACGCCGATCAATGCGAGAATGAGAATAATGATTAACAGTGTCCCTAGTGACATTCCGCGTCTCCCTGTAAGTGGCAAATCTTTCAGTGCAAAACACGCGAAATGAAATTTGGTTCCTGTCGAGGTTGCAGGGAGTGGAGCGAGGTGTTGAATATGCAACCAATTTGAGCCGGCTTCGTTTCTAGTCCGGGTTGTAACGGGAGCGTACTATTCATGAACCTCAGATTGGGGGATTCTCATGCCGTCTGAGGATAGCGGGGCAAAGGTCTCGCGCGCGGTCGAGCGGATCAGTTTACGTCCGGTTCCAGCGCCCGAAGCAGCCGATCCCCAACAGCAGTTTCCGCCGGTTGTCGTCGCAATCGCCATTGTCGCTGCGCTTTATTTCGCCCGCGATGTCTTCGTGCCGCTGGCAATGGCGCTACTCCTGACCTTCGCCCTGTCGCCGATGGTCACGAAGCTGCATCGTTCCGGCATTCCCAAGGCCTTTGCGGTCATCAGCGTCGTCGCTATGGCGTTCCTCGCCATATTCATCTTTGTCAGCATCGTCGTCAGTCAGCTGACGGTGCTCGCGCAGAACCTGCCAAGCTATCAGTACAATATTGAAGCCAAGATCCGCACGGTGAAGGAAGCGCAGTCCGGCAACAGTATTTTCGACCGCGGGGCCAGGATGCTGAAGCGGTTCAACGACGAAATCGGCCGCTCGGACGAGGTCGAGCGTTTTGCCGTAGAGCCGGAGAAGAAGCCCGAGCCGCAGCACGAGCGGCCGCAAAATGTCGAGAACAACCAGCCGGCCGGCGGATCCCCGCTGCAGGGCAATGATCCGAACAAGCCGGTTCCCGTGGAGATCAAGTATCCGCCACCCGACCCGCTGAGCCTGCTCCAGACTTTCGCAGGCCCGCTCATCCAGCCTCTTGCTACGGTTGGCATCATCATCGTTGTCGTCATCTTCATGTTGATGCGCCGCGAGGATCTGCGCGATCGCTTCATCAAGCTCGTCGGTGCGAGCGATATCCACCGAACGACGACTGCGCTCCACGACGCCGGAAAGCGTGTTGGCCAATACCTTTTGATGCAGCTGATCATCAATATCAGTTTCGGCGTTCCGATTGGCATCGGGCTCTGGGTTATCGGCATCCCAAATCCGATGCTGTGGGGCATGCTGGCCATCGTCTTGCGCTTCGTTCCCTATATCGGTCCGATCATGGCCGCCGCCTTTCCGCTCATTCTGTCGCTGGCGGTCGATCCCGGCTGGATGCTGCTGTTCTGGACCGGCGCGCTGTTCATCGTCCTTGAACTTGTCAGCAGCAATGTCATGGAGCCGTTGCTCTATGGATCAAGAACGGGTCTGTCGCCTGTTGCTATCCTGATGGCCGCGATCGTCTGGACCTGGATATGGGGGCCAATCGGACTGATCCTTTCAACGCCGCTCACTGTCTGCCTCGTCGTTCTCGGCAGACATGTTCCGAAGTTCGAATTTCTCGACGTTCTTCTCGGCAACGAGCCTGTTCTTTCACCGCCGCAACAGCTTTACCAAAGGCTTCTTTCCGGCGATCCGGACGAAGCAACGGAAAGGGCGGAGGAGTTTCTGCAGTCTTCCACGATCGAGGAATACTATGCTTCGGTCGCGATCCCGGCGCTGTTCCTCGCCGAGAACGACCGGGCGAGAGGCGTCCTTGATTCGACCCGCCGCAGCCGCGTAGCTCAGGGAACCGTTCTTCTCGTTGAAAATCTCTCGGAACATCACGACGACGAGGAGGAAGAGGAAGAAAACGGCAAGCCGGAAGAGACTGAAAAGAATGCTGATCGGCCGGGCGCTAAGCCAAAGGCAGCCAAAGCCAAGGCCAAGGAGCCGCCGCCCGAAGAAGAGGCGCGCGTCGCCATTTCCGCAGGCGGTCGCGGCGAATTCGACGATGCGGCAGCCGTCATCCTTGGCGATATCCTGGAACGGCGTGGCTTCGAGGTGCGCGATATTTCCCACGACGAACTGGAATCCGGCAGCATCGGTAAGCTCGACCTTACGGGCGTCAGTGTCATTCATATCAGCTATCTCAATGTCTCGTCGGTGGCCCATGCGCGGTATCTGGTCCGCCGCATCCGGCGCAGGAACGGGCGCGTCAAGATCGTCATCAGCTTCTGGTCGGAAGATCCCGAGAATGTCGATGGTGAGAAGATCGTCGGGTCGACGCGCAACTGCCATTTTGCGTCGTCCGTGGAGGATGCGCTGGACCTGATCAGTGCGTGAAAGGTCACGTCTTGTCAGGAGACGTCACCGGGAGATTTCAGGCTTGGAACCAAGACAAGGCTGACACGTTTCGAGGTTGCTGGCCAACCCCAGCCAGTAGCGTAAGGACCCGGTGCCTGTTCCCCCGTGGGCGCCGGGTCACACTCTTTTAAAATATTGTCGAATGTTTTCAAGGAATTGAATATCTCAGTCGCGGAACCTTTACAAGTTCCCGCCGTTTCAATGGGGTAAATGCAAATTTCAAGGAGCACAGGATGGGTAGCACCAGCGATAAAGTTTCGGGCACGGCCAACAAGGCTGCAGGCAATCTTAAGCAGGCTGCAGGCAAGGTGTCAGGATCACGCAAGATGGAAGCCGAAGGCAAGGCCCAGGAGCTTAAGGGCGATGCTCAGGTAGCCAAGGGCAAGGCTAAGGACGCGGTCAAAAAGGTTGTCGACAAAGCTTGATGTATACATCGCTTTTTAATTTTTGGCCGGCTCGTTGAAGCCGGCCAAATGCTTTCATGGGCCCATCATCGCACTGGATATATGGCGGATAAGGGCATATTTTGAAGGCAAGCCAAACCGTGTTGGGAAGAGGTAAAGGAGGATTGGATGAGCCAGAGAGCGATCGATTTTGTCAATGACTGGATCTCGACCAACGTGGATGCAAGCAAGCCGGCGGACATGGCGCATCATGACCGGCGGCCCAAACAGCTGGCAGAGAAATGTGCGGCGGATGCTGAAGCTGCGGGCATTTCGTTTGCAGAAATAAAGGATGGCCTGGGCGATCTTGAGATCTGCATGATCACCGCCATCGATCGCGCGGCCCTCGCCAAGGAAAGCAAGCAGGCCTAAGCGATCGGCTAATGAAAATCCCGTGATTTCGGCAAGATGCGCACATTGCGCGGATGGCGGCCCCGCGATTCTTCTGAAACAGGGTGGGCGACTTCATCGCTGTGCGAGACCGGCAGTGTTGCGAGTTGTTCGGATAGAAGGTAAAGCGCGTTGGTTCTGTCGGTAAGCCTGGTTGCCACGACATGGACGACGTTTTCGGCGCTCTGGACAGTGCCCTCGATAAGGATCAGCCGGGCGCCCATCACTTCACGGCGGTACTTCTCCAGCATCTTCTTCCACACGACAATATTGGCGATGCCCGTCTCATCCTCGATGGTCATGAAGACAACACCCTTGGCGCTTCCCGGCCGCTGCCGGACTGTGACGACACCCGCAACCTTGACGCGGCGATTATTGCCGAGATTGTTGGCTTGCCTGCAGGTCAGGACGTTCTCGCGAGCAAACATCTCGCGAAGAAACTGCATGGGGTGGCCCTTGAGGGAAAGCCGCGTCGATTCGTAATCCGCAACGACATGTTCGGACAGTTTCATTGAAGGCAGCCTGGTCTCTGCTTCCTCCGGAAGTTCGTTGCTGTCGGCCGCCTGAAAAAGCGGCAAAGTCTCGTCGTTCGGCAGGCGCCGCACCGCCCAAAGCGCCTCGCGTCGGGCAATGCCGAGCGAACGGAACGCATCGGCATCGGCAAGGAGGACATAGGCTCTTCTCTCGAGCCGCGTCAGGCGACGAAACTCTTCGATGTTCGTATAGGCCGAGCGGCGTTTGGCCACGATGATATTTGCCCAATCCTTGGAAAAACCACCGATCTGACGCAAGCCCAAGCGCGTGGCGAGGCCGTCCTCCGTCTTTTCGAGCGTATTGTCCCAGCTGCTGAAATTGATGTCGGCAGCCCGGATTTCCACGCCATGCTCGCGGGCATCGCGAACGATCTGCGCCGGCGCGTAAAAGCCCATGGGCTGCGAATTCAAAAGCGCAGCAGCAAAGGCTGCCGGATGATAGCATTTGATCCAGGAGGAAATGTAGACAAGGATGGCAAAGCTTGCAGCATGGCTTTCGGGAAAGCCGTATTCGCCAAATCCCTTGATCTGATTGAAGCAATTTTCGGCAAAGCTGCGCTCATAGCCGCGGCGGACCATGCCATCCACCATCTTCTGCTCCATCTGGTTGATCGTGCCGACGCGGCGGAAGGTTGCCATGGCCCGGCGCAACTGATTGGCTTCGTCGGGCGTGAACTTTGCAGCTTCGATGGCTATGCGCATCGCCTGCTCCTGAAAGAGCGGCACGCCGAGGGTCTTTTCCAGAACGTTGCGCAATTCGTCCTTGTCGCCATGCTCGGGCGAAGGGGCGGGATAGAAGACAGGCTCGATCTTGTTGCGGCGGCGAAGATAGGGATGCACCATGTCACCCTGGATCGGGCCTGGACGGACAATGGCGACCTCGATAACCAGATCGTAGAATTTTCTGGGCTTCAGGCGTGGCAGCATGTTCATCTGAGCCCGGCTTTCCACCTGGAACACGCCAAGGGAATCGGCATTGCAGAGCATGTCGTAGACTTTCTCGTCCTCCTTGGGGACGGTTGCCAGTTCGAACCGATCGCCGCCATGAAGATGGATGAGGTCGAACGCCTTGCGGATGCAGGTCAGCATGCCGAGCGAAAGCACATCGACCTTCATGATGTTGAGCGCGTCGATATCGTCCTTGTCCCATTCGATGAAAGACCGCTCGGCCATGGCGGCGGGACCGATCGGCACCGTCTCGTCGAGCCGCTCCTGCGTCAGCACGAAGCCGCCGACATGCTGCGAGAGGTGGCGGGGAAAGCCGATGAGTTCGGTGGCAAGCCGGACCGCGCGGCGGATCATCACATTGTCAGGATCGAGACCAGCCTGCCGCACCTCCTGCTTTTCAACGGCCGAACCCCAACTGCCCCAGACCGTATTGGCAAGCGCTGCGGTGACGTCCTCAGTCAGTCCCAGAGCCTTGCCGACATCGCGAATGGCACTGCGCGGGCGATAGCTGATGACGGTGGCGACGATGGCGGCGCGATGGCGCCCATAGCGTTCATAGACCCACTGCATCACCTCTTCACGCCGCTCGTGCTCAAAGTCTACATCTATATCGGGAGGTTCCTTGCGCTCGGCCGAAAGGAACCGCTCGAACAGGAGATTGATCTTGACGGGATCGACCGCGGTAATGCCGAGGCAATAGCAAACCGCCGAATTTGCCGAAGAGCCGCGTCCCTGACACAGGATCTTCTGCGATCGGGCGAAGGTGACGATGTCGTAGACGGTCAGGAAATAGGGCGCGTAATTGAGCTGGCCAATGAGGGCGAGTTCCTTTTCAAGGAGTTCGCTTACCTTGCCGGGAACACCTTCCGGATAGCGCTTTGCCGCACCCTTCCAGGTCTCGTCGATGAGATGCTGCTGGGGCGTTTTGCCTGGCGGCACAGGTTCGTCCGGATAGTTGTATTTCAACTCATCGAGAGAGAACCGGATCGGCTCGATGAAGCGACGGGTTTCAGGAAGGGCGCCGGGAAAATGCCGGAAAAGCCGCTGCATCTCCTGCGGCGATTTCATATGCCGCTCGGCGTTCCTTTCGAGCCGCCTGCCCGCCTCATCGATCGTCACATGCTCGCGAATGCAGGTCAGGACATCCTGAAGCGGGCGACGGGAGGGCGTGTGATAAAGGACATTATTGACTGCCAGAAGGGGAATATCCGCCTTGGCTGCCATGCGGGCCAGCCTTTCACCATAGCGCCTGTCTGCACCTTGATGCGGCATGGCAAGCCCAAGCCAGACCGAACCTGGAGCCGCCAGCGCAAGTGTCTTGAGGAACGGCGTTAAGTCCCTGCTGCCGCGGGCCGGCATGACGATGATCTGGAAGTCCCTCGCCCGAAACTGAAAATCCTCGAAACGGAGATGGCATTCGCCCTTTATCTTCGCTCGATCCTTGCCCTCGCTCAAAAGCCGGCAAAGCTGGCCATAGGCCGGGCGGTCGCGGGGATAGACCAGCAAATCCGGCGTATCGTCTATGAAAACCAGTCTGCATCCAATGAAAAGCTTGAGATTGATTCCCGCAGCCTTGTGCAAATCCCTGTGCGCAGAATAGGCGCGGACGACCCCGGCAAGCGTATTGCGGTCGGCAATGCCAAGGCCGTCAAGGCCGAGAAGGGCGGCGGCCTTGACCAGTTCCTCCGGCTGCGACGCGCCTTCCAGAAAGGAGAAATTGCTGGTGACGGCAAGCTCGGCATAATTCATGCGAAAAGCCCATGAAGATACCAGCGCGGGTTAGGAGTGCCGCGCTCTAGCAAGCCTTCCCTGAAGACCCAGAAGCGTTTGCCGGAACTATCCTCCAGCCGGTAATAGTCCCTTGTCAGCGCACCGGAATGCTCACGCCACCATTCCGGAGCGATGCGTTCCGGGCCTTCGGCGAGAACGACATTGTGCCTGACGCGGCGCCAGATGAATTGCGCGGGCGGCGAATCCGGAACCTCGAAAGTCGCCTCGATGCGTTCAGGCGGCTGGAAAAGCCTGACCGGCCGCTCTGGTGGATCGCCTTGAGGCTGCGCAATCCATTCGCCATTGCTTTCGCGCTTGGTCTTTGATGCGGGCTCGAGAGCGACCGTTCGCTCCGGAATATGGGTGTCGACAGGGGTTGGCCGCAGGACGCGGCTATTGCCGAGGCGGATGGAAAGCCGGTCGATCAACCTTTCCACCTCTTCGGTTTCCTGCTCGCGGTCATCGAGACTTTTCTGCTGATGCCGGGTACGGTCCGTGCGCAGGGCACCGAGGCGGATCATGTCAAAGCCGAAGCCGGCATCGAGCGGCTCGGCAAGTGTAGACAAGCGCTCCTTCATCAGGCGCATCAGGGTTTTCCTATCGGTCAAGGGTCTTCCTGCCTCGATGCGCAGCCGGCGCACATTGCCGTCAGTACGGAAAAAACTAGCCTCGATTTCGCGGGCGCCTTCGACGCGCTGCCCCAGGCGGATGAACAACTCGTCTGCCAGCTGAACAAGCACGAGCTCGACGGCTTCCATCGCAATCAAGGGCTCGGCCATGCGCCTTTCCACCATGCAGACGGGTACGATGCGGCGCGGCGAAATAGGCTTGCTCTGCCGGCCAAACAGCGCATCGAGAACCGCAACCACACCATTTCCGAAGCGGGCTGTCAGGGCTGCACGAGGCAGAACATCAAGATCACCGACGGTGCGCAAGCCGGCACGCCTGAGACCGGCAATATGTGCGTCTTCGAGATCGAGGCTGACAAGAGGAAGCGCATAAAGCCGCCGGCTCTGGTCTGAGGGCTCGACGATGCCGCCCGCAGAATGGCGGGCGAGCGCGCTTGCCGCTGCCGCATTGCCGGCAAAGGCCGTCTTCACGATCATGCCATGCCGCTGCAATTGCCGGTGAACGTCCTCAAGCAATGTGGGTTCATCGCCGAAAAGGTGGATGCACCCGGTCATGTCGAGAATAAGCCCATGCGGCGCATCGAGTGCAACCAGCGGCGTATAGCGGTCGCACCAGTCGGCAAGCTTTTCCAAAAGCTCGCCATCCTTGCGCGGCGAGGCGAAGGCGATATCGAGCTTGTCGAATTGCGCGCGGGCATCGGTCAGTGCCATGCCCTTGTAAAGGCCGGCCTTGGCTGCTTGTTCGTCTACAGCCGTCAGCCTTAAGGCATTGGCAATCTTGTCCACCACGATCAGATGCTGGTCAGTAAGAGCGCGTACCGGACTTTCGTGTTTGAGGCGGTCGGTAGGCAGGTGCGGGAACCACATTGCCAGAAAGCGGTTCGATCTGTCGGAACACATGGTCTTCACTCTCCCATTGCAGGATCCAATGGCCGGTCATGCCCTGCCGGTTGCGAATGAGCGTCGCATCGAACACAGGATGGCCGGGGGCATTTGCCCCGCTCGATTGCGATGCGGCGGAACGGATAAGCCAGCGCGTCGTCGCGGCGTTTTCGGCGGGCTGAGCGCCGAGCCGCAGGAGAAAGGCAGGCACATTTGTCTGCTGGGCGGAAAGCAGCAATTTGCGCGAGGCCGTAAGGTCGAGACACTTCGGATTGCTCCAGGGCGCGATAATCACCGCACCTGTTCCACGAATGCCCAGGCTATCCGCAGCCGCCTTCAGCACATCCTGTGGCGTGGCACAGCGCACGATGACGAGGCGTTGCGGGTCGAGACCGATGTGCCTGAGGCCGGGCGCATAGGGAAACCCATGTTCCTGGGCTGCGAAATCCTCTTCAAGCCACAAGATGAGGCTTTGGGCGGAGGCAGCGCGCAGGGCAAGAGCGATGACGAAGCCTGTTGCCGCACCAGCGTCGCCGGCCTCATAGGCAAAGACTTCATGGACGGCGCCCCGCTCGATTCCGTGGCGGAACACACGGTCGAGCGTTTCGATGCCGAAGGCAAAGGCAGAGCGCTTGGCAGCAGGCGAAATGCCCGCGCTCAAAGACGCAATATCACGCCGCAACGCCGTAAGATCGACGGTTGTCGCCACCTACTCAACCCCTGAATGTTCACGATATGTTCTATTATGGAATCCAATGACGGTGAGAGTCAAGCAGTTGCCTGAGTTTACGTTCTCAACGATCGATGCGCGTCGAAAGAATAATCGACGACATGGTGCGCTCAACGCCCTCAAGCGCACCGATCTCGTCAAGCAGACGGTCGAGCTCCTGGATCGAAGGCGCTTCGACGATGACGATCATGTCGAATTGTCCGCTGACCGAATGCAGCGTCCTCACCCAGGCAATCTTTTTGAGGGCCGCCTCCACCTTGACGGCAAGCTTTGGCAAGGCGGTGACGAGCACATGCGCCTTAACGAGATGCTGCTCATACTCCGGCGAAAGCTGCACGCCATAGCCACGGATCATTCCGCGCTTTTCCAGTCGCTCGATGCGGCTTTGCACTGTCGTGCGCGAAACGCCGAGCTTGCGGGCGAGATCGGCGGTGGAGGTCCTTGCATTCTCACGCAGTAGGGAGAGCAGGGCATGATCGGCGTCCGTCAGCATATTGTCTAATCCATTCGTCGAAATACTAAAAATTAGCATGTCATATCGTCAGTTTACATACTTCATTTCGCCGAACAAGCCTGCGACATTCGCGCGAGATTATTTTGTCCATTGGGGAATCATATGAAAAATATCGTTGTCGTAGGCGCAGGCAAAATCGGCGGAACAATCGCCAATCTGCTCGCCAATACCGGGGATTACAGCGTCACCGTCGTTGACCGCTCGCAAGCCCAGCTCGATGGGCTCGACGTATCGGCGAACGTTGCAACGAAATGCATCGAAATCGATGAAGCCGGCGCGCTTGAAGGGGTTCTTGCAGGAAAATTCGCTGTATTGAGCGCTGCGCCGTTCCACCTAACCACGCGCATTGCCGAGGCAGCTGCCAAGTCCGGCGTCCATTATCTCGACCTTACCGAAGACGTCGCCAGCACCCGCATGGTCAGGCAGCTTTCGGCAACGGCAAAGACTGCTTTCATCCCTCAGTGCGGTCTTGCGCCAGGCTTCATCTCTATCGTGGCCAACGACCTCGCCAAGCGTTTCGACTCGCTTGAAAGCGTGCGCATGCGCGTCGGCGCATTGCCGCAATATCCGTCCAACGCGCTCAACTACAACCTGACCTGGAGCACGGACGGCGTCATCAATGAATATTGCGAGCCTTGCGAAGCCATTGTCGATGGCGAACTGATCGAAGTTCCAGCCCTCGAAGAGCGTGAGGAATTTTCCCTCGACGGCGTCACCTACGAGGCGTTCAATACCTCGGGCGGTCTCGGCACCCTGTGCGAATCGCTGCTAGGCAAGGTGCGCACCCTCAACTATCGCACCATCCGCTATCCCGGCCATGCGGCCATCATGAAGGCGCTGTTGAACGATCTCGGCCTGCGCGATCGCCGTGATGTGCTGAAGGACATTCTCGAGAATGCGCTGCCGTCCACCCTGCAGGACGTCGTCGTCATCTTCGTTACCGTCAGCGGCCGCAAGAAGGGCCGTCTCCTGCAGGAAACCTATGCCAACAAGGTCTATAGCAACCATATCGGCGCGCAGCTTTACAGCGGCATCCAGATAACCACGGCATCGGCAATCTGCGCCGTGCTCGACATGCTGGCCAAGGGTGACCTGCCGCAGCAGGGCTTCATCCGCCAGGAAGACATCGCGCTCGACACTTTCCTCGCCAACCGCTTCGGCAGGGCATACGCCCAGGCCGAATCGGCAGGGCGTCTCGTTGCGTAAATTCCCTCAACGCCAGACATGAGAAAAGAGGAGTTGGCCCCGGCCAGCTCCTCTTGTTTGTATAAAGGCGAGGACTCACTGATTTGCCGTCTCGCTGCAGCGTTATACGCTAATTAGACCCACTCGCCCTTGCGCATGACCGACACGGCGGAGCCGTCCTTGTTGATTCCGTCGACGTCGATCTCACCCGAACCGATCATCCAGTCGATATGGATGAGGCTTTTGTTTCCGCCCCGCGCCGCAACTTCATCCGGCGTCAACCTGTCGCCATTGATAAAGCACTTCGAATAGCACTGTCCGAGCGCGATGTGGCTGGCGGCGTTTTCATCGAACAGCGTGTTGAAGAACAGGAGGCCCGAGGCCGAGATCGGTGACGAATTCGGCACGAGAGCGACTTCGCCGAGGCGCCGCGCGCCTTCGTCCGTGCCGAGCACCTTGTTGAACACTTCTTCGCCGCGCGTTGCCTTCGCCTCTATGATCTTGCCGCCTTCGAAGCGAACCTTGATGTTCTCTATCAATGTTCCCTGATGCGAGAGCGGCTTGGTGCTCGATACGTGACCATCGACGCGCAGGGCATGCGGGGTTGTAAATACTTCTTCGGTCGGGATGTTGGGGTTGCAGGTGATGCCGTTCTTGGCAACCGATGCGCCGCCATGCCACTCGTGCCCGTCGGCGAGCCCGACGGTCAGATCGGTGCCCGGACCCTTGAAATGCAATGCGGAAAAGGCATGGGCGTTGAGCCAGGCCGTGCGGCGGTGCAGGGCGGCGTTGTGATCGCGCCAGGCGCTGACCGGATCCTCGACATCGACACGTGATGCGGCGAAAATCGCATCCGCGAGCATCGCGACCGCAACGTCCGGATCCTGATCCGGGAAGACCTGCTTGGCCCAGGAGGGGTTGGGATAGGAAACAATGTTCCAGTTGATATCGAACCCGGCAATCTTTTCGAGCGCCGGCTGATAGGCGCGCGATTGCGCTCGGTTGGCGCGGGCGACCTTCTCCGGATCCTCGGCGGAAAGCAGCATGGGATTATCGCCGGCCACGGCGAGCCGTGCGGTGTTTTCTGAGAACGCCTTGGCCATGCCTTCATAGAGCCAGCCTGCAGAGCGGTCGAAGCTGTCGTTCGGCGCGTTGCGATAACGCATCAGCGTCGTTTCTTCGTCGTTGTAAAGCGCCGTCACGAGGCCGGCGTCGGCCTTATATGCATGTTCGGTGATACGGCGCACGAGCGGCACCGCCGCAAGCGGCGCGGTGATCAAAAGATCCTGCCCCGGCTGCAGCTGCAGGCCGATCTTGACGGAAACTTCCGCCAGACGGTCAAGCTTGATGGGATCGACGGACGGGATTTTGGGGGACGAGGTCATTGGAGATCCATGCTAGTCAAAACGATGCTCCAGCATAGAACCGGACCAACGGCCGCATCAAGGCAATGATACGAATTAAGTTCAGTCCGCATGGACCCGGCTATGATCGCGGGGTTGTGCTGGTCAGTCAGCGCCCTTCAGGAATGCGGCGAATTTTTCCTGATAGTCCGGATGCCAGCGCGAAAGCGGCGGGCGGTTCTCGATCATGTCGTGCGCGGCCCAGAATATGCGCTTTTCATCCAAGGCGCGGGTCACGTCGTTATCGGGACAAAGAATGTAGAAATCGCCGGCGGACACGCGCTCGAGCATGAAATCGACCGTCTGTTCGGCTGTCCATGCGCCCGCTGGTTTCTTTGTACGACCGCCTGCGGCGAGCGGCGTATAGACGAATCCGGGAATGAAAAGATGTGCCGTTACGTGACAGTCCTTCGTGTTGCGTAACTCGTGCTCTAGGGCCTCGGTGAAGGTTTTGACGCCGGATTTGGAGACATTGTAGGCCGGATCGCCCGGCGGTGTGGTGATCCCCTGCTTGGAACCCGTATTGATGATAAGGCCGGGTTTCTGCCGCTTTATCATCGATGGACCGAAAACCTGGCTGCCGCGGATGATGCCAAAGAGGTTGACGGCGAGGATGCTGTCCCAGTTTTTCGCTTCGAAGACGCTGCTGCCGGGCTGGATGCCGGCATTGTTCATCAGAATATCGGCCCCGCCGAATTTGGCGTCGACCGCCTCTCTCAGGTCCTCGAGCTCTGGCACATTGGTAACATCCGTCGCGACGGCCAAGACATTCTCACTGCCGGCCTCGGTCGCCAACGTGGCGCGGGCCGTCTCGAGCTTTTCCCCGGCAAGGTCAGCAATTGCGACTTTGAGACCCATCCTGGCGAAGCGCCTGGCCGCCGCAAACCCTATGCCCGATGCGCCTCCTGTTATGACTGCAACGTTGGATGGTAAAAAAGCCGGATGCGCCATGTCTTTTCCCTCCAATGAGATCGCGTCGAAGCCTGAATCTAGCAGACGCCAGACACGGAAGTAAAACCATTCGGTCAGCCGAAGTTCGGCACGCGCATATAGTGCGCAAGCGGGCCTATCTGATCCTGCGAATCATAGCCATGAGTCTGTTGCGCTGCCTCCAGCGCTTTTTGCCGGAGCGCTTCGACAATCTCTTTTTCGGTACTTTCGCCCATGCACAGCGCCTGCAGGAGGACAATCCTCGCCGTATCGGCAATGCCGGAGCGATCTTCATTGAGAGCGATATCGAGAATAACCCTGCTGAAGTCGATGCGCTCCAGCGAGAGGGCCGTTATGTAACGTTCGCGATGCGCGTTTTCCGCATCGATGAGGGAATAGAGCTTTTCACGAAGGTCGGCACCGACGTTTTCATACTGCGTTGCCAGATCCGGCGTGGCGGCGGCAAGTTTCTGCTTTTGCCGCTCGCGGTGCCGCCGCTGTCTCTCCGCATTGCTAAGTGCCATGTCTCACTGTCTGCGCCGTAACTAACGAAAACGAATCACTTGTCCCTCACTTGATAGGCCCGCATGCCATGACGGGCAACATTTCGAGGCCGTTACGCACAGACTGTTCCCGCTACTATTGCCCCACAGGACGTTACGTAACCAGTCCAACAGAGATCGGAGAGGGGCCCAAAGGCCTGCGGAAACAAATTGTTAGGACAATTTCCACTATCGTCAGGCGAATCGATTGCCAACCGCGCCTGCGGGAACCGGGAAGAATATGAGCATGTTTGAAGCCGAAGCCACCACGCCGTGCCGGGTCATCGCATTTCCGCTTACGCGGAGGGCGGCGAAGATTCGCGAAGTGGCGGCAAGGATCGCCGAAAAGGTCTCGGACCGGCAGGCCGGTGCCTATCGAAACCAGGTGGCAGAAACGCTCTTCAGACACCTCAGCAAAATCGGCATCGCCGAGGAAGAGCAGGACGAACAGGTCGGCGCCTTCTTCACGGCCGTTGAACGCGAGCTTGCGCGCCTATCTTATTTCGACGATGCCAACGGCGAAACGGCCTATTGAATCTTCGACAAGCAAAAGCCCGCCAATTCCGATGGCGGGCTTTTAATTTTCATTGTTAACATTACCTAACGGCAACAACATCGCCTGTGCGACGGTCGATATCGACACGGATATCGTCACCGCGGCGGTCTATGCCTTCCACGACGAAGCGCGAACCTCTGCGCCTTACGTCGTCTACGTCGCGAACACCTTCGCTTCGCGCGATCCGAACTGCATCACGTTCGGAAATTTCCCGCGAACGATAGGCCGGTTCCCTCTGTGGCTCAGCCAGTCGGACGCCATCGGGGCCAATTACGATAGATTGCGCAAATGCCTGTGGCGCGGACGTTAGCGCGACCAAGGCGGTCGCTCCAATGATCAACAGTTTTCTCATAACTCTTCCCTCATAGTTGTTGAATGTTCCGCCCATTCAGCGAGTCAACGTTCAAGTTGCGGGGTGGTTCCTTGCATTCATGTGCGACAAACCTAACACCGCGCAAAAATCCCTCGGGCAGTATAGACGCCGGTCGGGGCGGCAAGGTGCACTGCACAAAACGGTCAGAAATATGTCCCCGACGACCGGCATGCGGCTGAATAACAGAAATGCTCACTCAAGCCGGACAAGGGCCTCTTCATATTTTGCGAGCTTTTCTTCGGCTTGCGATGATTTACGATTGTTCCTGACCTTGGCGATATTATCCTTCAAATCCATGATCTTGACCCGCCTGCCGAGGTCGTTGTCGCGCGTGCGCTGCACGAAATCAAAGTAATCCTCGTTGTGGCGGCGGGTCACGGCGTCAACCGCTGCGATAATCTGTTCGGAAAAACCTTCATTGCGCAGATTGTCGAGTGTCCAGCCGGTTTTCTCGACAACGTCGTGGAGAACAGCGACGATTCGCTCGTCCTCATCGTGGAGGCCAAGCATCACCCGAAGCGGGTGCAAAATATAGGGCTCATCATTTTCAGTGCGGTAACCAGCATGGGCACTCGCAGCAATGGATATGGCTTGCTCGAGGGATGGCATGGCAGAACTCCCGGACGTTTTTGATGAAGATCATAACTGCCCGGGAGTGAAACTGTTCCACCCGCGAAACCCTGTAATCACACTGCAAAAAAAGCGCATTTGAGCGATGCGTTTTTCGCCCGCTCTAGTAGTTCAACTTCGGATACCAGTCCGAACCTCGGCCCTCCGGGGTGCAGTCAAGGATCGTCCAGATCGGCATCAGATCCGGCGCGCCGCGCGGATCCTGCCCGGGGTCCGCCGTGACAAACCCCATCTCGCCACCCCAGAAATGGCGGATCGTTCCGTCGCGCCGCGTGAAGACATTGAAGGCCGCGTCATCCCCGCCTTCCGGCGGCCAGGCATGATAGTCGCGGCTGAACGCACCACTGGTGTCGGAATAGAGCTTCAAAGCCTGCCAGCCGCGCTCCTTTTTGAAGGAAGCGAGGCGTTCGATGGGCGAGCGAGCGACGACCGCCAGCGCAACGCGCTGTTCGACATCGCGAGCTTCGCCGTCCCAGGCACTCAGCAGCGAGGTGCACATGGGGCAAGGACGTTCACGCTCCGGTCCGAACATGTAATTGTAGACGACAAGCGTCTGCTTGCCGCTGAACAAATCGGCAAAACTGACGGGTCCGTCCTCGCTGTCAAAGCGATAGTCCTTTGCAACCTCGCCCCCCGGCGGCAAGGCCCGCCGCTGTTCGGCGACGCGTTCGATATGGCGCCTCAGTTCAATCTCTTCCGCCAGAAGGGCATCGCGTGCCTGGCGGTAGGCGGCGCTCTCGTTGGGATAGCGTACGCCATTGCGGCTGGCGAGTTCGGCTGCGGGAGTAAGCGAATGGGATATGCTCATGGCTCGATCCTCTGAAGTTGGCGCCTTGCGCGTGCATTGCGGCAGTCTGGCATCAAATGCCATTCTACCGTGCTGAAGCTTCCGCCCAATAAGGTTGATATCAACATATTGCGCAAATGGCAAACATTGATGGCCGGTATGGTTTCCGGGCGGGAGGGGGGTGAAGGGGGACGGGAGGGAGGGCCGCGAGCGTGACGGCAGGGACGGGGCGGGGATGGACGCCTAAGAGGGCGTGTGGAACCGCGGCCATTGTGAACGCCCCGTTGGTGAGAACGCGCCAACAGGCACCACCCTCGTGCACCCCCCGTCCTCGCGACAAGAGCCTGAGGATGACGGCAGGAAGGCGCGAAGGGGAACGGCACGGGCGGGCGGGGATGACGCCTGAGGGGGCGTTTATGGTCTCGTGTGGAACAGCAGCGATTCTGACCGCCTCGCTGGTGAGAGCGGGTCAATAGGCACTACCCTCATCCACCTACCCGCCGTCATCAACTCTGTTGAACGAGGTCGTCTCTCAGTCTCGCATTGAGCACGACAACGATCTTTCGCATGACGGCAGCGAGAGCGACGATCGGCTTTTTGCCACTGGCGACGAGACGTTTGTAGAAGGCGGCGAACTCGCCTTTGC